>JBKYML010000011.1:0-104936 GCA_046940335.1 Enterobacterales bacterium AN_CKDN230030167-1A_HGKHYDSX7 | reverse complement strand
GACTATCCCTCTTGACGTCGTAGGTATCAGGCCACATACACCCCATGTCATTCAGACGCCCCCAATTCACCTTACCCTCTATAGCATATTCCCTTAATATACCCTCTAACCGCTTCACATACTCCGAATAGATATCTAGCCTGAGCACCCCTTTGCTCAAGTTCTCACGTTTGACAGCATAAAACTCCATTTCCCAGGCATTCAGGTCGCGCATGAAAGCCAACAACATACTTTCAGCACTATTGTTATCGTATCCAACCTTCATTTTATTCATCACACACCCCTCACCTCATTCTTGCCGATCAGCTTCTTGAGCTCGACGATGCGTGTGACTTGGGAAATCAGGCTCACCTGAAAGCTGAACAGCTCGGAGATGGCTTCGCGGCCGGAGACACTCAGGAGATGTAGTTCCTGTTCGAGCGGGAGTGGCGAGTCAAAGGTGAACAGCCGTTTATGCTGGGAAAACATCGACTCCAGCGCGTCCATCAACATATCACTGCATCCTGCGTCAAGTGGAAAACCGTCCTATGAAAGCGTGCCGAAACACGCGCGTCAATGGGTTGGATCCCATCCAAAGAGGACCGTTCAATCTCGATGCGGTAAGAAGCCCTTATGCAATCTGGCCTGCGAAAGAAGAACTCGAAATTGTGTCTAATTGCATCAAATGATCGAGCTTTGCAAAAAAACCGGCACGCGCTTTTGCTCTACACAACGTGTGAACCCAAGAGCGAGAAAACTGCAAAGGGACAGACAACTTTTTTATCGCTTTGTTGTTGTGACTCCCTCTATTGGGACATTCAGATTGGCTGTCATGCATCTTTTAAACGACATAGGCCCCAGCAAGAGCGCACCTCACGTTGATAGCGCTTTAACGCTACCGACAACACGGTTCTGCTTCGAACATCGCTGACTGCTCGCGTAAACCAGTCTCCGCCTGCACACAAAAAAAGGGGCGTACCGCTCACGCGATACGCCCCTCCCCTTCGCAGCCCCCGGCTCACCCAACGCCGCTGACCACTTGCAGCATGCAGCTAACCTTTAACGGCTCACTCCTTGTCACTCGGCTTGAGCACCTTGTCCCCATGGGTATCCAGCGTCGCCCGTACCTTGGCCACCGCCTCGGCACTGACCACCGACGCTTCGTTCGACCAGCCCTGGCGCAGGAAGCTGGCCAGTTCCGCCACCTCCTGATCGCTCAACCGCTGGGCGAAGCCCGGCATCGGCAGCACCGACGGCGCACGTTCGGTCGATGGCGTCTGTGCGCCGGCCAGGATCACGTGGATCAACGCAGTGGCGTTCTCGGCGTTGATGATGGTGGCGCCGTCCAGGCGTGGGAACACCTGGGAGGCACCCTCACCCGAGACGAAGTGGCAGGCGTTGCAGTTGTCCAGGTACAGGCGCTGGCCCAGGGTCAGGTCCTTGGCGGCGGTCAGCTTGGCGGTGGTGGCCTCGCTGCGCGCCGGCTCATGACGGTACCGGTGGCCTTCGCCGTCGATCGACTTGAGGTAGGCCGCGATGGCCTGCAGGTCGTCGTCGGTCATGTGCGAGGTGCTGTTGGCGACCACGTCGGTCATCTCGCCCGCGACCGAGGCCTTGGCGTTGCGGCCGGTGCCCAGGTAGTCGACGATCTCTTCGTCGGTCCAGTGCTTCATGCCGCGCAGTGCCGGGACGGCCCAGCCGTTGAGTTCGGCGCCGGCGAGGTAGTCGCTGGCGCTGTCGTCCAGGCCCTTCTCCTGCATGGTCAGGGCCCGCGGGGTGTGGCACGAACCGCAGTGGCCGAGGCCTTGCACCAGGTAGGCGCCACGCGCCAGCTGGGCATCGTCGGCCACGCCCGGCGAAGGCTTGGACGCGTCCTCGACGCTCGGCGAGAACAGCGCGCGCCAGTAGGCCAGCGGCCAGCGGATCGACAGCGGCCAGGGGATGTCGTTGGCGACGTTCTCCTGGGCCACCGGCGCGACGCCGTGCATGAAGTAGGCGTACAGGGCTTCGAGGTCCTGGTCGTCGACCTTGGCGTAGGACGGGAACGGCATGGCCGGGTACAGGGCGCCGCCGTCGTGGCCGATGCCGCGACGCAAGGCGCGCTCGAACTCGCCATAGGTCCAGTCACCGATGCCGGTGGCCTTGTCCGGGGTGATGTTGGTGGAGTAGATGGTGCCGATCGGCGAGGCGATGCCCAGGCCGCCAGCGAACGGCTTGCCGCCGTCATGACTGGTGTGGCAGGCCACGCAGTCGCCGGCACGGGCCAGGTAGGCACCTTTGTCGATCAGTTCGGGCGTCACCGGCTGGGTCATCTGCGCGGTGGCGTCGCCGGAGCGGTTGAGCAGCAGGCTCACCGCCCAGCCCAGCAGCACCGCCAGCAGGCCAAGGATCACCAGGACCAACAGGATGGAGCGGAATCGAGTCTTCATCGTCGCGCGCCTCATGCCTGCACCAGTGGCCCAGGGTTCTTCAGGTACTGGTCCTTGATCGCCTGGGCGGCGAACAGGGTCAGGGCGCCGATCAGCGCGGTGGGGTTGGCCTGGAAGTTCTGCGGGAAGGCATTGCCGCCAGGCACGAAGACGTTGTGCACGTCCCAGCTTTGCAGGTAGCGGTTCAGCGCGCTGGTCTTGGGCGACTCACCCATGACCGCGCCGCCGACGTTGTGGGTGGAGACGTACTGGGTGATGTCCCAGTGCGATTCCATGGTCAGGTAGCTTTCGCTGAAGCTGTCCGGGTTCAGCTCCTTGGTGATGTCGCCGACGATGCCGCGCAGGTACTGCTGCAGCTTCAGCTCGTTGGGCTTCCAGTCGAAGGTGATGCGCAGCAGCGGCTGGCCCCACGGATCCTTGTAGTTGGGGTCGAGGTCGAGGAAGTGCTCGCGGTAGGACATGCAGCCGGTGGAGATGCTGACCTTCATGGAGTGGCCGTACCAGTCCTGCAGGCCTTCCTTCCAGCCATCGCCCCAGTCCGGGGTGCCGGCCGGCAGCGCCGTGCCGATAGGCGCGCCGGTGGCCTGGGAGCTGTGGATCTTGGCGCCGCCGATGACGCCCAGGCCCGGGCCGTCGAAGTTGCCCGGCGAGATGTCGTTGAACATCTGGCCCGTGGCGCCGGCGGTGGCGAACGGGTTGAAGCGCTTGTCCTTGAAGAACAGCGTGCTGCCGCCGACGCTGAGGTAGGCGTAGTTGCGCCCGATCACGCCTTCGTTGGTCATCGGGTCATAGGGCTTGCCGATGCCCGACAGCAGCATCAGGCGCACGTTGACGAACTGGAACCCGGCCAGCACGACGATCTTGGCCGGCTGGAAGACTTCGTTGCCATCGTTGTCGGCATAGGTCACGCCGCGGGCGGTCTTGCCGTCCGGGTGCAGGTCGACCCGCAGCACGTTGGCGCCGGTGCGGTAGGAGAAGTTCTCCATGCGCTTGAGCGAATCCATCACCGCCGTCTGGGGCGAGGCCTTGGAGTAGTTCAGGCATGGGTACTTGCTGCAGAAGCCGCAGTAGTTGCACGGGGCGATCTGGTTGCCGTAGGGGTTCTTCCAGGCCCGCGACACGTTGGCCGAGGGGTTGGGGAACGGGTGGTAGCCCAGGTTGCGGGCCGCCTGAGCGAACATCGTGTTGTTCAGCGTGTCCTGCAGCGGTGGCAGCGGCGCCGGGTTGGAGCGCGGCCCTTCGAACGGGTCGCCGCCCTCGATGATGCGCCCCTGCAGGTTACCGGTGTTGGCCGACAAGCCGCAGATCTTGTCGAACTTGTCCATGTACGGCTCCATCTCTTCCCAGGTGAAGGGGAAGTCGCCGATTTCCATGTTCTCGGGCAGCTGGCCAGGCTTGTAGGCCTGGTCGGCGTAGGTCTTGAGCTTGAGGTCGGTGGGCGTCGGGCGAATCAGCACGCCGGTCCAGTGCAGGCCCGAGCCGCCGACGCCGGTGCCGGGCACGAAGGCGCCCCACTGCCGGGTGGGCAGGGCCACAGTGTTCATGTTGTGACGCACGGTCAGGGCCGCCGCCTTGGGCGTGACCATGATCTTGTTGCGCAGCCCGTAGGCGTACTGGTCCGCCGGCTTGGGGTAGGCGAACTCGGCGTTGGTGCGATCTTCGCCGCGCTCGAGGGCGCGGACTTTCAAGCCGGCCTGGGCCAGCTCGATGCTCATCAGCGAGCCGGTCCAGCCGAGGCCGACGACGACGACGTCGACTTCGTCATTGGTGATGTGTGCCATGGTGCGATCCTTGATTGCTTGCCGCGTGTACAGGGTTCAACCGCGCGCGCCGCTGAGGCTGACCGGCCCGAGGGGGTACGGGACGTTGTGCTGAGCGACCCATTCCAGGTAGCTGGCGCGGGCACCGGGGAAGCCGATGGCGATCCACGCCTTCATGCCGCGGTTGCCGCCGTAGATCGGGTCGGCCAGGTAGCCCTGCTTGGTGTTGTTCAGCAGCTCGGTGAAGAACAGCTTGGACTTGAGCGCGGTTTCGCCAGCGGTGGTGAAGTCCACCTGCCCGGCCTGCAACTGCTTGAGCACGGCGGTCTGGGTAGCCGCGTCCAGCGCCGTGAAGCCGCGGCCGTGGGTGGACTGGCACCAGGCGTCGGTGCAAGCGATGCCCTTGCGGTAGATCTCCTGCGGCGTGTAGGGCAGCTGGTAGCCCAGGGTGGGCGGTGCGTTCACGTCGAACGGCCCTTCCAGGTACAGCTCGCTGCCCAGATCACCCGCCAGCTGCTGGTCGAGGAACACCGGCACGTTGGCTTCCAGGCCGCCCGGGCCACGCCCACCGGCGGGGATCAGGCGGTCGCAGGCCGCCATGACGAAGGCCCATTCGGTGGCACTGAAGAAGGTCGGCTGGTAGGCATCGAGCTGCGGCGCGATCATCTCGGCGGCATCGGCGGCGCTCAGGCCCTGGATCGTCACCCCGATGGCAGGCAGTGCGATGAGCGAAGAAAGCAGAAACTTCCTCCGTGAGGTTTGCTTCGACAACATTGTGGATTCACCTATGGCTGATCACTAGGGACCGGGAATACGCGCTGACTTCTGTCGGTCAGCTGGTGCAGATGAACACTGCGGCGATCTGCCACACATCCCTGGGGTCAGGCAGTCGACTGTTTGCGCGCAAGATGGTTCATAGCTAGCTAACATCTTGTCATAGTTGATGGCTTGACAGCTAGCTAAAACGATTTGTGAGGAGTGTCGAGGTCGTTGATTTGGCGGGTTTTTCTGCCAAGTAGCGAGGTGGTGCATGATTCATGAAAAGGCGGGGGTGCTTGGGGTTTTTGGAGTTGTCGCTGAACTGCGGTAGTGGCTCGGGCCATTGGTAGGGCTGATGGTGTGGGCCCGCAGGGCCCACAAGACCTCTCACTCGCTCTTTCCGGCACACCTCGCATGCGCATCGACGACCGACGCTCTGATCATGTCGGCTCTGGCTCCGCCCCGCCACCTACCTAGCGCGCACCGTCCGACCGCGCATTCTCGTCCTGCGGCGTCGCTGGCCGTGGCTTCACATGGTCATGCCCGGTCGGGTCGGGGATCTGCACGACGTTCCCGTTCTGCCAGGCATCGGCGCCCCGCTCCACCGGTGCCGGACGGATCTTGGCCCGGGCGCGGCGGTGTTCCTGGGTGTCGACTTGCATGCGCAGGTCACGCTGACGGACCATTTCGGCATCGGCCTGGCCATCGGCGGTGAAGCCCATCATCAACTGCGGCACGCCCAGGGGCAACGCCTTGTCCTGGTCGGTATGCCAGGTGTGCCAGGTCTTGCCGTAGGTGTCGGCCAGCTTGGTCATCAGGCGTGTCTCGGCAGCCAGCGGCACGCCCGGTGCGATCAGCTGGCCGGAGGTGACCTCGTGGGCATGGCTGTGCCACAAGGCCTTCTCCTTGGCCGGCAACTGGGCGAACAGGCGCTTGCTGATGATGTATTCCACCCCCATCAGGCGTGCGTCGCGCTGGTTGCCGTCATAGATCACGCACTGGATGAGTTCTTCGTTGACGATGGCGCAGTAGTGATGAGCCTCCATCTGCACGTGCGGGTGACCGTTGTAGAAGTGGAAGCCATCGAGGTACGTGTTGAGCTGGTCGATGGGCGCCTGGCTCTGCAGGGTCTGTGCGCCCAGCTCCAGCAGGCGGGTGTCGGCCTGCTTGGGTGCGCCCGGCACGTCCACGGGCGAACCGGTGTCACGGCCGGCGCAGCCCTGCAGCGCCAGGCACAACAGCCCCAGGCCGGCGATGACGGTGGTGTGGGAACGTCTGGTGATGGGCATGGTGTCCTCCTTGAGCACGGATGGTGCGACCCCTGAGCGTCGCCTGTGCTAAAGCAGAGGCCGCGGCGGCACGAAAGTTTGATCGGGCTGCGCCTGCAGGCGCAAGCGCACACTGAGTGCATTGCCCAGGGCGGCGCCGGCGGCGGTGTTGTCGAAGATGCACCAGGTGGGTACGCCGACGGCTGCCGAATCGAGCAGACGCCCGGTGAAGGCGTCCAGCCAGCAGGCCGTATAGTCGCTGTAATACACGCGTGGCGTGCCGTGCAGACGCCAGTACACCAGCCCGGGCCAGCCCGATGGCCGGTCATCACCGGTGAACCGCGACGGATCGACCGCCGCACGGGCAATGCGCAGGTCGTCGAGCAAGGGCTGTGCCTGTTGCCAGGACCGGTGGCGCGGCTCGATGACCACCCCGCCCTCATGGCGCGCACGCAGGGCACGAAGAAAGGCCTCGACCAGGGCCGGGTCGAACGCCAGCGAGGGCGGCAGCTGGACCAACAGGCACCCCAACCGTTGCCCCAGCTTGCCGCAGCCGTCGAGAAACGCCTCCAGGGCGGCGTCGCACGCCACCAGCCGCCGTTCATGGGTGATGGCCTTGGGCAGCTTGACGCAAAAGCGAAAGTCCGCGGGCACTGCCTCGGCCCAACGTGCATAAGTGGTCGGGCGATGGGGGCGGTAGAACGAACGGTTGATTTCCACGGCGTTCAGGCCCGAGGCATAGCGCTCGAGCTGGCTGCCCTCACGTGGGAAATGGTCGGCATGGGGCTGCGACAAGGCCCAGCCTGCGGTTCCGAGAAAGATCATCAGCCGTCTCCTGTTCAGGTCCAAGGTGGAGCACGCCATCGAGCGACGGGTTCCAGCCAGTCTGCGACGCATGGGGCCGTCCAGCGCGCCGATGAGCGCCCGCGATTGAACTCCCCCCCGCCCCTTCGATCTCAAGCGACAGTGGTACCCACATTGGCTCCAGGCTCTCGGAGAATACGTCATGCGCCATCTATTGCTGGTTCCTTCGCTGCTGCTGTGCCTGCCGGTCGGCACGGCACTGGCCGACAACACCGTTCGTCACGTGGCGACATCGGCCGGTATCTCGGCCTCCCTGTACTCGACCTTCAAGGACGACAAACGCATCATTCCGGCCCAGGACGAACTGTCCGCGTTCGTGGCCAGCGATGGCGCGATCCGCGGTGCCTACGTCGAGTCGGCTCTGCAGCAGGTTCGTCAGTCCAATCCTGGCCTGCAAGCCAGTGATGCAGACCTGGCCAAGGCGATCCTGGCGCACGACGAAAGCGTCGCCAGCCGTTAAGGCCCGCACATCGGCCGGCCAGTCGCGCTCGCGCTGGCCGATCGACGTCCGACGCTCCACGCTTTGCCTGGCTTTGCCGCTCCGCCTTTGTCCTCCCCGGCGCCCCCTACTGCCCTTAGCCTTTTGCCTCTGCCCAATCGCACCGACTCGACCGTCCGTCCGTTAAAGGGCACGCCTGCGCCTGGACGTTGCCCCATCTTCAGTAGGTCCATCCCATCCAGGAGACTCACCATGAAGCGAATTCGTCCACAACATATCGCTCTTGCACTCTGCCTCGGCATCGCAGCGCCCATGGCCATGGCGGCCACCACCGGCGCCCAGGCGCCCGGCAGCCCTGCCACCGCACCCGGCACCAATGGTTCTGCTGCCGGCGCCGGTAACGGCGGCGGTGTCGACAACTCCAGCTCCGGCAGCATGAATGGCGGCACGGGCTCCACCGGTAGCGGCATCAGCCACGACACCGGCAACACCGGTGCCGAAGGCGCCACCGGTTCCGGCGCGGGCATGGGCTCCGACACCTCGGGCGGCGCAGGCACTGCACCCGGCTCGAACTCGGGTGTCGGCGGCAAGACCGATGGCGGCAAAGGCATCGGCAACCCGACCGGTGACGGCGTCGGTACCGGCAGCGGTGGTAGCGGCTCGGGCATGGGCAGCGGCTCCAGCGGCGCGGGTAGCTGAACCGCCCCACCTGCATGCCTCGGCGGGTTCACGCCGAGGCGTGACGATCTCTCTGGGGGGCCTGCACATGCGGTGATGCCCCTCAGTCGGCCTTGAGACCCAGCCGTCAGCCTGTCCCTCTCCCGTTACAGCCTGCCTCGATCCAGTCGAACTCCAAAATCCCTTGCCCAGTCACACGATCAGTGCTTCTGCACTGGATACCCGTGCCTCACAAGGAGACTGGACATGCGCTTCTCGTTCCCACTGCTTTGCCTGCATGCGCGCCCCCTGGCGCTCGCCGGCCTGTTGCTCGCCTGCGCCCCATTGGCTCAGGCCGATGACGTCTTGCTGGTCGGCAACAAGGCGGGCGCCACGGTGTCGGCGCTGAACACCGAAGACGGCCACCCGGTGCTGACCTTCCCGGTCGGTACCGGCCCCCATGAGGTCGCCGTTTCCGGCAACCGTCAACTGGCCGTGGTCGGCAACTACGGTGCACCGAACCAGCCCAACAACAGCCTGAGCGTGCTCGACTGGCCAGGGCGCAAGGTGGCACGCACCATCGACCTGGGTGACAACGCACGGCCCCACGGCATCCGCTTCCTGCCCGATGGGCAGCGCGTGGTGGTGACCACCGAGGACAGCCAGCGCTTGCTGGTGGTGGATGTCATGCAGGGCAAGGTCCTGGACAAGATCGATGTCGGCGGTGGCAAACCGCACATGGTGGTGCTGTCGCCCGATGGCCAGCGGGCCTACGTCACCCACGTCGAGAGCGGTACGTTGTCGGTGGTCGACCTGCAGGCCAAACGCAAGATCGCCACCGTGCCTACCGGCAATGGCACCGAAGGGATCGCCATCAACCCGGCCGGTACGCAGATCTGGGTCAGCAACCGCGACGGCAACGACGTGGCCATCATCGATGCCAAGCGCCTGGAAGTCACCGAGCGGATTCGCACGGGTGTGTTCCCCATCCGGATCACGATGACCCCGGACGGCAAGTACGCCTTGGTGACCTGTGCCAAGTCCGCCGAGCTGGCGGTGATGGATGTGGCAGCCCAGCGCGAGATCAAGCGCATCGGCCTGGCCAAGGAAGGCGCGCAGTATCGCCGTACCCAGCTGGGGGCCGAAGCCCTGCCGATCGGTGCGACGGTCTCGACCGATGGCAAACATGCCTATGTGGCCATCAGTGGCGGGGATGAGATCGCGGTGATCGACACGTCCAACTGGACGGTGGCCAAGCGCTGGCCGGCCGGACCGGAGCCGGATGCGTTGGCGATCGTGGAAGCCCCGAAGGAGTGAAACGCTCACGCTGAGCGCATGTGGTCAGGGGATGGCGTACCCCCTGGCCACATGCCAACACCCCCGTCGGCCCGTCTCCACCTTGCAATGCTCGCGCCCGCCTCAGACGATCCCCTGCAACAACCGGATGGCCACCAGATGCGCCGGGTAGAACCCATAGGCCCAGCGCCCTACTGGCCAGATCCTGCCCCCTGACTGGCGCAGCAATGCCAGCCCCACCGGAACGGAACAGGCCGCGGCCGCCAGCACCATCATCCCCTGGGGCGTCAGCGCATGGGCCAGCAACCAGTCGTTGGTCAGATTGCCAGCGACCGCCAGAACAGCAGGTATCGCCACACTGAGTCCTCCGAATCGCAGCGCCAGCCACCACCCGGTGGGCAACAGCACCCCAGGCAGACCGTACATCAACACAGGACTGGCCAGCAGCGCGAACAGCAGCGCCATGCCTGCACCGACCTGTGCCAGAGGTTCACGGACCTGGACGCCGTAGGCCACCAGCAGGCCCAGGGTCAGCGTCGGCATGACGTTGAGCGTGGTCGAACCGGTGTCCAGCCAACGATAAGCGGGCTCGGAGATGAGACTGAAGGCCACCATCCAGGCCAGATAACGCCCATGCCGCGCCGTGCGGAACGTGCCTGGCGTCGTTCGCCCCACGTGCCAGGCGATGGCCAGGCAGAACAGCGGGAAGGCCAGGCGACCCGTCAGGGCCAGGCCGTGCAGGCCGGGCCAGAGATAGCGCAGGTGGTCGCCCAGCATGGTCAGCACGGCCACCCACTTGACCAAGTCCAGCCCCGCGACGCGAGGATTCAACCGCCCTGCTCCGCCTGATCCTGCAAAGCCCAGCGCGCCAGTGGCAAGGGCGGACGCTGTTCGAAGATGCGGCGCCCGACCTGCTCCAGCACGTTCGAGCGCAACAGTGAACGCGCGCCACCGCCGGGCGCCCGGGTCGGCACGATCGGTTGCCAGACGCCCCGGGCGTCGCGCCGGGCCATGACGAAGCGGAAGGTGTAGTTGCCTGGCATGCCCATGCGCAGGTCGGTCACCACCAGCTGATCACCGATCACGTCGTAGCGCAGCCAATCGCCGGTGAACCAGCGCAGTCGCTCATGCAAGGGCGTGCCCTGCAGCACGGCAGCCTGTTCGAGGTGACGGGATTGGCGCAGCTGCTCGGGCGGGTCGCGATCGAAGACACTGCTCACCCCTTCGTAGTAATGCCCGTCGCCAGTCTTGGCCAGGATGCGCCAGACCAGCGAGTTGAACGCCAGCGGCATGGCCTTGACCTCGGTGACCTCGATGCCCTGGCGCTGCAGCGAGGCCTCGAAGCGATGCTCGGCCAGGCACCGTGCCGCCGTGCCTGCACCCAGGTAGGCTGCCCCGAACAGGACGGTACCCAGCAGCCACGTCGTGCTCCGGGCGGTCATGCCCTTGCAGGCGGCGTAGAGAACGGCGCCCAGCATGGGCAGGGTATAGACGGGATCGACGATGAACACCGCCGACCAGCTCTGCGGCGTGACGGCGAACGGCCACAGCAGTTGCGTGCCATACACGGTGAAGGCATCGAGCACCGGGTGGGTGATCAGCACCATCCAGAAGGCCAGGAACAGCCGGGGCCAGCGGTAGCGCATGTCCGGCCAGTAGCGCTGCCCGAGCCAGGTCACCAGCCAGGCGAGCCCCAGCGCAACGGCCGTGAGCACGAAGATCGAGTGCGAGAACCCGCGATGATAGGTCATGCTCGAAACGGGATCGGCGTAGCGGATCACCACGTCCAGGTCCGGCAAGGTGCCCAACGCGGCGCCGTAGATCAGCGAGCGCCGTCCTTGTATCCGTCCGAGCACCGTTCCCTGGAGCGCGGCGCCGAGTACTGCCTGTGTCAATGAATCCACGGTCGATCCTCTGGTGAGCGGTGCAGGCTGCGCGTGACGGGCGCAGTACCAGGGCCTGCCTCTTGGCGAACGACGGTGAACGCCGATTGCCACGCTGCCACGCTAGGGTCTCCTCGACCTGCCAAGGCGTACTGGCGTCATCCACCGCTGTGGCTGCCCACGGCCTGGGCATAACCCAACAGCCCGCTTACGCAAGGCGCCCACGGCGTGCGCCTGGCAAATCTGCCAGTGGTTCAGAGTCTGATCGCGCACTAGAGTTCTGGCCTGTACGGGATACGACGAACGAGAGGAACGCCTCCATGGCAGCGCAGCGCTACTTTTATCAACGCAAAGCCCTCGCAACGGTCATTGGAAACATGTCCACACGGCTGATGCACACCCGCCCCCAGGTCGCACAATTGACCTATGGCCACCCGGCTTCCACCCAGCTTTTGCAGGTCGACCGTCACCACTCCATCTTGGGCTCAGGCTCGGACTCGCCCGGCGAGCGGCGATCCTATACTGCTCAGGGCTATCAGCGTGATACCACGGGAAGCGTGCTGACGGGTTTCAATGGGCAATACCTCGACCTGCCCACGAGAGGCTATGTGCTCGGACAAGGCAGACGGCTGTACGCGCCGCAGCGAGGTTCGATGTGCAGCCCAGACCCCTTGAGTCCGTTTGGCGAAGGGGGCATCAATGCTTATGCCTACTGTAAGGGTGACCCGGTCAATTATGAAGATCCTACAGGGTTCATGCGCAGCCCTGTACTTTCCCTGCGGTCTATGTCGAGTAGAAGGCCTAACGTCATCTTACGTCCACCTGTTCGGTCTGGCGGCTCTCCTGGACCTACGCCCTCATCGCCTGCTCCTCGAAGGCTTGGTAACAGGGCACATTTTTCATCGGCGGATGATTCCCGCTCCAGCTTGTCTTCGATTGACTCTTCGCATGCAGGCGTCTACTTCCACGTTATACCGCTGAATGATGCCCCATCGTCTAGCCCGAGGCCATCGTTGCTCGAGGCCTCGGGTTCATCCACGCTTCCAGCGAACACTCACCTAGGCGCTGCAGCACTCAATCAACCCGAAGCGTTACCTCAACCGGGCAGTCGGCTACGTTATTGGTTGGAACAGCCCTCCAACAACGCGCGCAGGGCACAGAATATCTTTTACATCCCCTTTAACTTCGCTAGGCGTTACCCAATCCCAACCTTGGTGACAGTAGGTGCTATAGCAGGCGGCATTACGCTAGCCGTCCTGCTGGCAAGAAAAGGCCGATAGACCCTTCGGTTATCTTGCCTGTCACCGGCGGGGATCGTCCTGGCCTGTGTGGCTGATGGCGATGGATTGGTCAGGCTGCGACGTGCCAGGACCCTCCTGCACTGTGTTAACGTAACAGCAGCCCACACGGGCTGCTCATCGCCCGCCACTCGTCATCACGCCTACCGAAAAAGGACCTTCGACATGATCTACCGCGCACTGGGCCAAAGCGGCCTGCAGGTGTCCGCCCTGACCTTGGGCAGCATGATGTTCGGCGAGCAGACCTCGGACGGGGAGGCCCTGCGCATCATCGACAAGGCCTGGGACGAGGGCGTCAACAGCATCGACACTGCCGACGTCTACAATGGCGGCCGCTCCGAGACGATCGTCGGTCAGGCGGTGGCCCGTCGGCGCGAGGACTGGGTGGTTGCGTCGAAGGTCGGCTACGGCGCCGCGGACCGGCCCCATGCCAGCGGTCTGTCACGCAAGCATGTGTTCAATGCCATCGACGCGACCCTGTCGCGCCTGGGTACCGATTACCTGGACCTCTACTACCTGCACCGCGAAGACCACCAGGTGCCTCTGGAAGAGACCGTGCGCGCCATGGGCGACCTGCTGCGCCAGGGCAAGATCCGCTATTGGGGCGTCTCCAACTTCCGTGGCTGGCGTATCGCCGAGCTGTGTCATGTGGCCGAGCGCCTGGGCGTGGAAAAGCCCGTGGTCAGCCAGCCGCTGTACAACATCGTCAACCGCCAGGCCGAGCCGGAGCAGTTCACCGCCGCCGCCTTCCATGGCCTGGGCATCGTTCCCTTCAGCCCTCTGGCGCGCGGCGTGTTGAGCGGCAAGTACGCCCCTGGCAGCACGCCCGACGCCGGCAGCCGCGCAGGCCGCCAGGACAAACGCATCCTGGAGGTGGAATGGCGTCAGGAGTCGCTGTCCATCGCCCAGCGCATCCAGGCCCATGTCGAGGCCAAGGGTGTGGGGATCGTCGAGTTCGCCATCGCCTGGGTGCTGAACAATCGCCTGGTCAGCTCGGCCATCGTCGGGCCGCGCACCGAGGCGCAGTGGGATACCTATGCCGGCGCGCTCGACGTCACCCTCACGGCCGAAGACGAGGCGTTCATCGATTCGCTGGTCACGCCTGGGCATGCTTCGACGCCGGGCTTCAATGATGTGGCGCACTTCGTCAGTGGACGTCTGCCGCGCTGAGACAGCGAACGAACGGAGTCTGGGGCTAGCAATACTGCCAGTTTCGCCGAGGGTGGCGAGTTTTTATGCTGAAACGCCCACCGCTGGAGCACCCTCATGAAGACACTTGACCATCCAGGCGCGCTCGACACGAGCTACGCAGGCGAAGGACAGGCACCTGTCCCAGGACAAAACCCGCAGCATCCGGACCGCTTGCTCCAGGTGGTGAACGCGACCGCAGGGGGCGACGGCAGTATCCTGTGTTGTGGCTACAGTTATGGTGACCTCGAGCGTCCGGTATTCGTACAGCTCGACAGCCAGGGGCACTTCGCCAGTGACCTGGGTCACGTCGACATCCCTTCCATGTGCCAACCGCCGGCCGCGACGTTTGGCCTGAATCAATTCATCGAATTGGTTCACCTCGGCAGGCCCCATGAAGACGACACGCTGGCGCTGTCGCTACCGATCCAGGTGACCGACGATTACTTGTATTCAAGCCTTGCCATTGGACGGTATACGAGGCAACTGAAGCCAAAAGCGGGATTCGGCGACAACGGCATTCAATTCGTGGCACACAGCTCGGCACCCGACGCCCCACACCCCCTCAAGCAGGCTTGCGCCGACATCAAGCCTTGGCGAAGGGCCCATCGACGAGACTTTACGCACGCCGTCACCCCTTTGGATTTGCCTCGAGCTGCACTCATCGACGACACGCTCAAGGTGATCTACAGGGAAACCGCGTCAGACGCTTTCGGCAGCGTGATCGCAAGCACGTACTTGGCGCACTTCGAGGCGGACTCAGGCAGGCTCCTCCAGTGCCACAGGATCGTCATCGACGAGCAGTCACCGTTGCTTTACGATGCTGCCTTTCTTGAAGACGGCCGTATCCTGCTGCTAGGCCAGGTGGGGCCTACCGCCTACCTGACCCGCCTTGCATCCGACGGCACGATCGACCAGACCTTCGGGATGCAAGGGCTGGTTGAAGTACCCGGCGGAGGCTACCTCGGCATGGCCACGAGCGGCCAGAGTATCGTGGTGACCCAAGCCCCGCCTTGGCAACCGGCCGGCTATGCCTCCACCGTTTACCACTACACGTCAGAAGGCCAGTTCGACCCGGACTTCAATGGTGGCACGCCTTTGAAGGTGGCGCCGTCCACACCAGCCAGCACCCTTCGGCTCTACCGCGCAGCCTTCGACGGCCAAGGCAACATCGTGCTGGCAGGCGCTCAGGGCAAGGCCGATTCGGGGGTCATCGAATCATCCCTGTGCGTGGTACGTCTGCGAGCGTCGGGCACGCTGGATACGGGGTTTGGCGATGGCGGGTATGCGCTAGGACCCGACGGCATGATAAGCGGCGACGGCCTTTACGTGCATCAGGACGGCATCCGTCTGCTGACTCAGGCCAATAACGCTGACAGCTATATCGTCAAACGTCACGTGTGAGGGCCTGCCCACACGCGGGGTGTCCTTGGCACTCGCCACCGGCGCGGTAATCGACTAAGCATTCCTCTACCTGTTGCTGTCTGAACTTTTGAACGGCCGCGCGCGCCACGCGCCTGGCCGTCTCGCCGAAGGAACGTGATCAGACGACAGGGAGATAATAATGAGCGCTGCCGTTTCTGCGCTGCATGCAGGCAATGTATCGATCGATGTCCGCAACGGTATCGGCCATCTCACCCTCAACCGCCCTCAAGGCCTCAATGCACTGACCCTGAGCATGGTGCGCACCCTGCGGCGCCAGCTCGACACCTGGGCGGACGACCCCGACATCGTGGCCGTGATGCTGCGCGGGGCGGGCAACAAGGGCTTCTGCGCCGGGGGTGACCTGCGCATGCTCTGCGACAGCTACACCGCCGGTGACAGCGTGCACCGCGACTTCTTCCGTGAAGAATACGCCCTGGACCTGGCCATCCACCGCTACCGCAAGCCAGTGATGGTGCTCATGGACGGCTACACTCTGGGCGCCGGCATGGCCCTGGCCCAGGCGGCGGACCTGCGCATCGTCACCGAGCGCAGCCGGATCGGCATGCCGGAAGTGACCCTCGGCGGCTTCCCGGATGCCGGCTCGAGCTATTTCCTGTCACGCCTACCCGGCGAGCTGGGGACTTACCTGGCCGTCAGCGGCCACACGATCGGCGCGGCCGACGCCCTGTTCTGCGGGCTGGCCGACTGGTACCTGGACAGCCGCAAGCTGGCTGCGCTGGACGACCGTCTGGACCGCCTGGCCTTCGGCACGGTGCCGCTCAAAGACCTGCAGGGCGTGCTGGCCCGCTTTGGCACCCAGATCCTGCCCGACGCTCCACTCAAAGGGCTACGCCCGGTGATCGACCATTACTTCGGGCTCCCTGACCTACCGAGCATGCTCGAGCAATTGCGTGCGGTGAGCATCGGCGACAGCCATGACTGGGCCCTGAAGACCGCCCGGCTACTGGACACGCACTCACCGACCGCCATGGCAGTCGCCCTCGAGCTGATCCGTTACGGCCGCGAACTGCCGCTGGAAACCTGCTTCGCCCTGGAACTGCACCTGATCGAGCAATGGTTCGAGCAAGGCGATGCGCTCGAAGGCGTGCGCGCGTTGCTGGTGGACAAGGACCATGCCCCGCGCTGGAACCCACCTACCCTGGCCGACCTGCCTGCACAGTGCACCCAGCCTTTCTTCGAAGGGTTCTCGCCGGAAAGCCGGCCCTGGGCACGGCACGGCGGCTGCTGGTAGGCCCCGTTACAACAACCACGCCAGGATCACCGGCAGCAGGACGAACGACAGGGCGGTGGAGCACATCACCAGGTTGGCCACCTGCTCCGGGGACTGGTTGGCACGGATCGCCAGCAGGTAATTGAACACGGCCACCGGCATGGCCGACTGCATGACCAGGACGGCCTGCTCGAGCGGTTGCAGCGCCAGAGCCTGCCCAACGCCCCAGCCCACCGCTGCGCCCAGCACGATCCGCAACCCACCCAGCAACAGGCCGCTGCCGACCTGGCGCAGGCGCAGGCTGGCCAGTGACACGCCCAAGGTCAACAGCATCAATGGGATGGTCATGCCGCCGAGCAGGTCGACGGTATTGGCCAGCCAGCGCGGCAGGTGCAGATCGAAGAAAATCACGGGCAGCGCCAGCACCAGGCTGATCACGATGGGGTTGCGCACCAGCGACCGGAAGGAGGCGACGCCGCCCGACAGCACGATGCCCAAGGTGAACTGGAACGTCGACAAGGTGAGGAAGAACGCCACGGCCAGGGCCAACCCTGAATCGCCGAAGGCATAGAGGCTGATCGGCAGGCCCATGTTGCCGGTGTTCGGGAACATGAACGCCGGCACCAGCACCCGCCAGGGCCTGCCCGTCAAGCGGCTGATCGCCCAACCCAGCCCCCCCATGACCGCCAGCCCGACGGTGCAGGCCAGGGCCATGCTGGTAAAGGCCTGGGGGTCGAGGTGAGTGCGGCTGAGGGTGGACAACACCAGGCAGGGCGTGCCGATGTTCATCACCAGCCGGGCGACGAATGCGGTGGGATAGTCGGCCCCGCTGCGAATCCAGGCGAACCCGAGCCCGGCGACGATGAACACGGGTGAGAGGATGGCGATCAGCGAAGCCAGCATGGCAGAGTCTCTTCCTGGAAACCGTTCATCCTAGGACGTGATCGCCCGCGGCGGCAACCGATTCGCGTCTACGGCATGGCAAGGCGCTATCTGCGGCATCCGGTCGCACCTCGACCCTGCGAAAAACACCGCTCACCCCATCCCCATGGGGGCGCGATTTGGCCTAGAATCCGCGCACCTTTCCAGCGGCTCCCCCCGCCTCGACCGGCCCCTTCTCGGTCTTCCTCCTGAAGACACCGGGTGCTTCTGGACAGGCGTCTGTCTGCCTATTTCATTTGAGGTCTGTATGTCTCCGCATCTGCTGGCGATGGCGCTGGCACCGCTGCTCGGGTTGTTCATCGTCGGTCTCGGCTATGGCTTCCTGTCGTCCCTCACCACCTTGCGCCTGGATGCCGCGGGTGAATCGGCCACCATGATCGGCATCGTCTCGTCGGCCTACTTCATCGGCCTGACGCTGGGCGCGCTGTTCAACGACCGGTTGATCCTGCGCATCGGCCACATCCGCGCCTACAGCAGCTTTGCCTCGCTGATCGCCGTAACCATCCTGCTGCAAAGCCTGTTCTACGACCCCTGGGCCTGGGCCGTGCTGCGCCTGATCGGTGGCTGGGCCACGGTCGGGGTGTTCCTGGTGATCGAAAGCTGGCTGCTGCTGGCGGCGGCCCCGAAGGTGCGCGGACGGCTGCTGGCGCTGTACATGATCGCGCTGTACGGCTCGGGCATGCTGGGCCAGCTCAAGCTGGGCGCACTGGCCGGCTGGGGTGACACGGCGCCGTTCATGGTCGCGGCCATGCTGGCGTCGCTCTCGGTGGTGCCGATCGTGATCCTGCCACGTGCCTCGCCGCTGCTGGAGAAGGTCGAGCCGCTCAAGCCGCGCCAATTGCTGGGCGTGACCCCGACCGGCCTGATCGGCTGCTTCGGCTCCGGCGTGGCCATCGCGGCGGTCTACACCTTGCTGCCGCTGTACCTGCAACGCATCGGCCTGGGCATCACCGAGGTCGGGCAGATGATGGCCTGTGCCATCCTGGGCGCCATGGTGCTGCAATACCCGGTCGGACGCTGGTCCGACCGCCGCGACCGGCAGACCGTGCTGATCGCCCTGGGCAGCTTGTGCGTGGTCTTGTCGCTGGCGATCCTGGTCATGCCACCCTCGCCTCACCTGCTGATGGGCGCACTGTTCCTGCTGGGGGGCGGCATCTTCGCGATCTACCCGGTCGCCGTGAGCCATGCCGCCGACCGCGCACCGGCCGAGGAACTGGTACCGATGATCCAGGGCCTGCTGCTGATCAACTCGCTGGGGTCGGCGATGAGCCCGCTGGCGATCTCCTCGGTCATGAACCGCTTCGGTGAGGCCGGGCTGTTCTGGGCCTTTGCGGGCATCAATGCCGCCATGGTCGCGTTCTTCCTCTGGCGTCGCACCGAGCGGCCTGCTCCGGTGGTGGCATCGCCATTCACGCCCGCGACGACCTCCTCGTTCACGGGTGCCGAGCTGCGCGTGACCGAAGACCTGATGCACGCGGCCATGGAGCACAGCGAACCTGCCAGTGCCGATGCACCTGCAGAGGTGCAGGGGTCCGGGCACGAGACACGCCGGGAGAACGCCGACCTCGTCCATTGACCCGAGGTCTTCTCCAGCGCACGGGATGCTTCGGGGGCGACGAATATCGAAGGGCAGACGGCGGACGGCACGAAAACTGTCTACCGTATGAGAAACGGGGGCAGGCACATGCAGCCTGTCCGCCCCTACGATCGTCATCGGAGATGTCGCCCTCATGAAATCCATCTTGCCTTCCTGCGTGATCGCCTTGACCCTCGCCGCCAGCACCGCCGTCCACGCCGATTCGCTGAGGATCGAGTCGGCGTCGTTCGACAGTGGTGATAAGCTGCCCCTCGAGCTGGTGGGCAAGGGGCCGTCGTGCGGTGGTGGCAAGGATTGGTCGCCTGCGGTGCGCTGGTACGACCTGCCCCAGGGCACGCTTTCGGTCGCGTTGGTGATGGTCGACCCCGACGGCAACAAGGGCCTGGGCGTCGTGCACTGGGTGGCCTACAACATCGATGCACGCATGCGCAAGCTGGATGCCGGCGCGGCACGGTTCAACTCCACCTCGCTGACCGTCGGGCGCAACGCCACCGGCGCCGAAACCTACCGTGGCCCATGCCCGCCGCAGGATGACAACCCCCATCACTACGTGCTGACGCTGATCGCCACCGACCTGGCACCGGGCAAACTGCCCTCCGGGCTGGATCGGGAAGGTCTGATGAAGGCGCTGCAAGGGCACGCGCTGGGCGCGCAGAGTCTGGTGGGGACGTATGGGCAGTGAGGGTCGGGATGAGCGTCTGGGCCGTTTCTTTTTGAGCGGACCGCTTTCTTTGCGCCTCGGTCTGCGCGCCCACCAACGCGATCAGCGTTCATGGGCGCCCAGTGGTCCGGTCGCGACCGGTGCGGCGCCTGGCAGGGCTCTATCGCTGGCAAGCCAGCTCCCACCCAGGCCTCCACAGCCGTCGATGTAGGCATGGCTGCGCAAGCAGCTTGTGGGAGCTGGCTTGCCAGCGATAGGGCGCCGTCTGCGTCGCGGGTAAGCCCACACATCAGCCCATGCGGTCGGGCATGTACCGAATAGGAAAAGACAGCTGCTCCCAAGGTCCACGACAGCCGGTCCCACTGCGCATGGCCGTGGCTGAGCGATCTTGGAGATCGAACAGCCATGAAGTTCCTGCGCCCTGCCGGCCATCGTCACGCGCCCTGCACTGTTGCCGCTCACAACGCGCGCCGCCTTCTTTTGCCGGTCGACCTCACCGGCACGCGCCAGCGCTCGACCCGGTCGGCGCGCTCGCGTAGGCTGCGCTGTCTTTCGACGATCCTACGCACAAGGAATGCCCATGGCCAACCTCACATTCAAGCCCGATGCCGACCCTGAATCCATCTCTTCCGATGTGGCCGGCTTCGGCGACCTGCTGGTGACCACCCAGATTCCGACCCGCGCCGATGGCAGCCTGGAACTGGGCAGCATCACCGCGCAGAGCGAATGCACCCTGCAAGCGTTGAAGGAGGCCCTGGAAGGGGCTGGCAGCTCGCTGGGCCGCGTGTTGCACCTGACCATCTACCTCACCGACATGGCCGACCGCGCCGCCTTCAACGAGGTATACCAGCGGTTTTTCAAGAAGCCTTGGCCGGTCCGTGCAGCCGTCGGCGTCGCCGCCCTGGCCGTGCCGGGCATGCGCGTCGAAGTCACGGCGATGGCCGCCAAAGGTTGAGTCCCGAGCCCCACTGAAGGCACAGGGACAGATGTCTGCCCCTGTGCCCACACCGCTACCCTTGCAGCACCTTGTCCAGGGTCAGCGGGAAGTCGCGCAACCGCTTGCCGGTCGCATGACAGATGGCATTGGCCACCGCCGCAGCGACCCCGACGATGCCGATTTCGCCGACGCCCTTGGACCCCAGCGCATTGACGATCTCGTCCGGTTCATCGACGAAGATCACCTCGATGTCGCCGATGTCGGCATTCACCGGGATGTGGTACTCGGCCAGGTTGTGGTTCATGTATCGACCCAAGGCATGGTCGGTGTGGGTCTCTTCCTGCAAGGCCATGCCCAGCCCCCATACCACACCGCCCAGGATCTGGCTGCGCGCGGTCTTGGGGTTGATCACCCGCCCGGCCGCGATGGCACTGACCACCCGCGTGACGCGGATCGTGCCCAGGTCTTCGTCGATCTGCACTTCCACGAAGACGGCCGAATGGCTCGCCGTGGAGAACCCTTCGCGACGGGCACTGGGTTCGCTGTCGATCAGCGCCTCGCGGGCCTCTTCCGGCATCTGCCGCAGCACCTCGCCCAGCGCCAGGCGATGCTCGCCGACCCACACCTGCTGACCATCGATGACGAAGGACTCGACGCCGAATTCGCCCAGCTCCGGATGCTGGTCACGCACGGCCTGGATGAGCTTGGTGCGCAGCACCTCGCACACCTGGCGTACCGCCGAGCCGACCGAAGACACGGTGAACGAGCCGCCCTGCAAGGGCGCGGTCGGCAGCGAGGAGTCGCCCAGCTTGAACGTGACCTGCTCAGGCGCCAGGCCCATGGCGTCCGCAGCGATCTGGGTCATCACGGTGTAGGTGCCGGTGCCGATGTCGGTGGTGGCGCTGCTGACCGTCAAGTGACCGTCGAGGTCCAGAGACGCCTTGGCGCTGGCCTTCATCTGCATGGCTTCCCACACACCGCCGGCCATGCCCCAGCCGATACGCTGGCCGTTTTCGAGACGGCTGGCCGGACGCGGATCGCGCTGAGCCCAACCGAAGGCTTCAGCGCCCTGGCGATAGCAGTCCAGCAGGGCCTTGCTCGTGTACGGCTTGCCCTCGTTGGCGTTGGTGTCGGTGAAGTTGACGGTCCGCAGTTCGACAGGATCGATGCCGACCGCAGTGGCCAGCTCGTCCATGGCGCACTCCAGGCCGATCAGCCCCAGGGCCGCGCCGGGGGCGCGCATGTCCAGCGGGGTGTAGACGTCCAATGGCGCCAGCTTGTAGCCGAACCGCACGTTGTCACAGCGGTAGAGCATGCCGCTCCATTCCACCACATGCTCGGAGAAGTCTTCGAACCGCGACGTTTGGCCGGTCGCCTCGTGGGAGATGGCCTGCAAGTGCCCCTGGGCGTCGGCCGCCAGGCGCAGACGTTGCTGAGTGCGCGGGCGGTAGCCAAAGGTGAACATCTGCTGACGGGTCAGCACGACACGCACCGAACGCTTGAGCTGCAGTGCCGCCATGACCGCTAGAGGGAGCTGGTACTGCGGTCGCAGACCGGAGCCGAAGGCACCGCCCACGTAGGCGGCCAGTACCCGCAGCTTGTCTTCGGGGATGCCGAACACCGTGTGCAGGTAGGTACGGCAGTTCTGCGTGCCCTGGGTCTTGTCATGCACTTCCAGGCTGCCATCAGGCTTGTAGATCACCGTGGACGCATGGGGCTCCATCGGGTTGTGGTGTTCGATGGGGGTGGTATAGGTGGCATCGACCTTGAACGGTGCGCTGGCGAACGCCTGCTCGAAATGACCGCGTGCCTTGGGCAGTTCGGCGGGGGCGTCATGGGCACGCTCGAGCGACGACAGCAGGTCCGTCTCGTGCGGCTCGGCATCGATCTCGATACGGATCAACGAGCCTGCGTAGCGTGCCAGTTCGAGGCTCTCGGCCACCACCAGCGCCAGCGGCTGGCCGCTGTAGAGCACACGGCTGTTGTACAACGGGCGGAACGGGGAGCCGTCGGCGGCATCGTCATCGCTGTACTGCTCGTCCTCGCCTGCCAGCCGGGGCCGGTGACGGTGGTGCAGCACGTCGATCACGCCCGGCACCTTCAGCGCGGCCTCGCAGTCGATGTGCCGTACACGGCCACGGGCCACGTGGCTCGACACGACACTGCCATAGAGCAGGCCGTCCTGGGGAAATTCGGCGGCGTAGCGGGCCTTGCCGGTGACTTTCGCCGGGCCGTCGACGCGATCGAGTGGGCGGCCACAGGCCAGTTCGACAGGTTTCATTGAGCGCCCCCTTCAGCGGCAGTGGTCAGCGCACGGACGATGGCCCGCTGCGCCAGCTCGATCTTGAATGCGTTCTGCGACAGCGGTTGAGCGCCTGACAGCAGGTGCGACGCCAAGGCGGCGTAGGTCTTCGCGTTGGCAGGCTGGCCACGCACGGCGTCTTCCGCCGCTGCCTGACGCCAGGGTTTGTGCGCCACGCCGCCCAAGGCGACACGCACGTCGTGGATGCTGCCGTCCTTCACGTCGAGGGCGGCCGCCACGGAAATCAGGGCGAAGGCATAGGAGGCGCGATCACGCACCTTGACGTAGCTGACATGTCGGCCAAACGTCACCGCAGGCAGCTCGATGCCGGTGATCAGTTCGCCTGTCTTCAACTGGTTGTCGTATTGCGGCGTATCACCTGGCAGGCGGTGGAAGTCGGCGAAGGCGATCTGCCGCGCCCCCTGCGGGCCATGCACATGCACGCTGGCGTCTAGGGCAGCCAAGGCCACGCACATGTCCGACGGGTGCACGGCGACACAGGCCTCGCTGGCGCCCAGGATGGCATGGGCGCGGTTCAGGCCATCGCGGGCCGGGCAGCCACTGCCGGGTTCGCGCTTGTTG
Organism: Enterobacterales bacterium AN_CKDN230030167-1A_HGKHYDSX7; assembly: GCA_046940335.1. Lineage (GTDB taxonomy): Bacteria > Pseudomonadota > Gammaproteobacteria > Pseudomonadales > Pseudomonadaceae > Aquipseudomonas. The sequence goes on along the minus strand of JBKYML010000011.1, from coordinate 81,439 downwards.
CACGGCACGGCCGTGTCGTAGAAATAGTAGCAACGGGTGCGTTGCAGCAGGTTGCCGCCGGTGCTGGCCATGTTGCGCAGCTGCGGCGAGGCACCTGCCAGGATGGCCTGGGACAGCAACGGGTAGCGCTGCTCGATCACGGGGTGCCAGGCCAGGTCGGCGTTGCTTTCCAGCGCGCCGATCCAGACACCGCCCTGGGCGGTTTCGCGCACGCCCCGCAGCGCGTCCAGGCCGTTGATGTCGACCAGCCGTTCGGGCCGCTCGACGTTTTCCTTCATCAGGTCGACCAGGTTGGTCCCGCCGGCGATGTAGCGGCTGTTGGCGTCGGCCAGTCGAACCGCCTGCTCGATGCTGCCGGGCTTTTCATAAGCGAACGGGATCATGAGGCGCGCCCTCCGTGGATCAGCGGCAAGGCCTCGGTCACGGCATCGACGATGTTGCTGTAGGCCCCGCAGCGGCACAGGTTGCCGCTCATGTGCTCCTGGATCTCGGCACGGGTACGGGCCTTGCCCTCGTGGGCCAGGCCCAGGGCCGAACAGATCTGGCCGGGCGTGCAGTAGCCACACTGGAAGGCATCGTGACGAATGAACGCCTCCTGCAACGGGTGCAGGTGGTCGCCCTCGGCCAGCCCCTCGATGGTGGTCAGCTGGTCGCCGTCGCACATGACCGCCAGGGTCAGGCAGGCATTGACCCGCTTGCCGTTGCGCAGCACGGTGCACGCGCCACACTGGCCGTGATCGCAGCCCTTCTTGCTGCCGACCAGGTCGAGCTGGTCGCGTAGCAGGTTCAGCAAGGTGATCCAGGGCTGCACCTGCACACGGTGGGCCTGGCCATTGATGGTCAGGCTGATCGCCTGGCCCGGTGAAGCGGCGTGCGACGCCGGATTGAACTCGCTCATGGGAAACAGTCTCACGGTGGATAGGCGAATGTGCAGTCAGCTGCATCTTCCAGATACGACCGGAGCGTTTGGCCATGTGTTCAGAGCAAATCATCCCACGGACCGGCGGTTGCGCCGGGCTGGTACTGGCCGCCGGGTTCGGACGGCGCTTCGGCGCCGACAAGCGCCGCGTACGCCTGGACGACACGCAGACATTGTTGGCGGCGACCTTGGCGGGTGCAGCGAGGGTCTTTCAGACCCTGTGGGTCGTGTTGCGCGAAGAGGACGACCCCCAGGCGCTTGGCGTACCCGAGGGCGTCTCGGTCATCCGCAGCCCTCATGCCGCGTGCGGCATGGGCGCCAGCCTGGCTGCGGGCATCGGGCAGTTGCTGGAGACGTCCAAGGCACACAGCGCCGCGATCCTGCTGGGTGACATGCCATGGATCGCCGAGCCGACCCTCCGCCTGTTGACCGCGCACGCCGACCCCGCGCGCATCGTGCTGCCCTGGCATGCCGGGGAGCGCGGGCAGCCGGTCATCTTCGGTCGGCGGTTCTGGCCTGCCTTGGCCGCCCTGCATGGCGATCAAGGCGGGAAGGCAGTGATTGCCGAGCACCGGCAGGCTTGCCTGCACGTGCAGGTGGAGGACGCAGGCATCGTGCGCGATGTCGATGTGGCTGCCGACTTGGCCGGTGCCCGACCGCACTGACCTCGCCCGGAAGGCGGCACGCCACACGCGCCACGGTGCCGATCCGCCTGAGGCTTGAAGCGCGTAGCGGCCCTTACTGCGTAGGGTCCTCGGTGTCCACATACTCGGGCACCTTGGCCAACGGGAACTTGCGTTGCTGGTCACGTCGGGCGTGGGGCTTGGAGGCCAACGGATCGAGGCGCTGCGGTGTGCCCGTTTCCAGCGCGCGCTCGATGGCCTCGATCACGCGCACGTCGCGCCAGCCTTCCTCGCCACAGGGTTCGACCGGCAGATCCTGCAGGATGCAGTCGGAGAAATAGGCCGTCTCGCCCGCGAACTGATCGACCACCGGGAAGGTGTGTACCTTGGTGTCATCGTCGAAGGTGGCGCGGTAAGCGATGCCGACCCCTTCGCCATAGCCGAAGCACGGCGATGCCTCGATTTCGCCCTGGGTGCCCAGCAGCTGGAAACGCTCGGAGCTGGGCAAGGTGTAACTGACGGTGAACTGGGCCAGGCGCTCATCGGGGAAGCGCAGCGAGACCGTCACCGTGTCCCAGGTGTTGATCTGGCTGCCAGGGGAGCGCACGCCCACCGCACTCACTTCGATCGGTTCTGCGTTGAACAGCTGGCGCACCATGTTCAGGGGGTACGGCCCCATGTCCGGCACCGGGCCGGCGGCGAAACCACACTGCGCGCGGTGGTTGCTCGGGCGCACGGTCTGGGTGAAGGTGGAAGTGAACAGCCGGGCATCGCCGAAGTCACCCTTGTTGACACGCTCGATCATGTCCAGCGTGCCGGGCTCGGCATGCAGCCGGTAGGCGATCATCAGCTTGGCGCCCGAACGCTTGGCTGCGGCGTTCATCTGCTCGCAGTCTTCCAGCGTGGCGGCCATGGGCTTTTCCAGCAGCACGTGGATGCCTGCGTCGAGGGCCGGCACCACGAATTCGGTATGGCGGAAGTTCGGCGTAGCGACATAGACCGCATCGATCTCACCGGACTGCAACAGGTCGGGGAACTGCTCGTAGGTGTAGCTCTTCAGGCCGTACAGCCCGGCCAGCTTGTCGGCTTTTTCAGGGTCGCCGGTCACCAGGGCCGTCATCACGGAGTTGTCGGTCTGGCCGACGCCTGGCATGAAGGCCCCCTGAGAGATCGACCCACCGCCCACCACCGCGTAACGGATCTTGCCATCTGAATTGGGCATGTGCTGCTCCTTCGTCATAGGATGTAAGGCTCTAGGCATGTGGGCAAACGCACGACAGGCGAGTTCAGAAATTCTCGTCACGCAACGTGAATGCGTTCAGGATCCTCCACAGGAAAAAAGACGTTACGAGACAGCGTGTTGGTTCATGGGCCGATGCTTTAGGCTCCCCATGCAATCGCTCCATCGCTTCACACGCCCCTTGCCAAGGATGCTCTATGTTCGCTTTGCCACCCTGCACTACCCGCCTCGTTTTCGCCGCCTCGCTGTTGTGCGCGACCCCCTTGCTCAGCGGCTGCCAGTCCCGGCCCAAGCCGCCCCCCTCCGCCGCCGACCTCGCCGCAGCCGACCTGTTCACGCGCCAGACCCAGGCGATCCTGATGCGCGACATGGCCCACGCCAACGCCCGGAACCTGCCAGGCGTGGTGCGCCTGAAGATCCGTCTGGCCACCGACAACAGCACCACGGGGTGTGGCCTGCAGCCCGTCGACCGCGTGCGCGATGCGTCGCTGCTGCTGGCCGCCAACCGGACCGGCAAGTCGGCCAGTTCCGCCGCGCTCAGGCGTGTGGTGCTCGATCAGTGCTGGAAGAGCGTGTATCCGCGCGTGCCGCCAGCCCTGCGCGAGGCAGACGGTACGGTCGAGATCGTCGCACCGCTGGTCATGATGTCGGCGAACTGGACCGAGGCAGACAAAGCCAACGCTCGCACGCGCCATGCGCTGCACACCTTCGTGCGCCAGCAGGTGCTGGTGGGCGAACGGGTCGACAGCATCGGCCAGGCGAGCCTGCTGTACCGCACCGATGCCCACGGCTCGGTCGAGGCGTGCGTCGTCAACCTCACCCCGCTGGCCGCACGGCCCGACGCGTTTCGGCCTGACGCCGACCTGCAGGCACGCCTGGTGCGTCGATGCACGGGTCTGGACCTGAGCCAGGTGCCGGGCCTGGCCCGCGATGACGACGGTCGGATGGCCGGCGCAGTGCAGCTGGACTACGCGCCCTGGAGCGTCGGTCGCCCCTGATGGCCGCAGGCGCCGACTTCGCGTCGGCGCGCACTGGGCGCGCATGCGACACCGTCGGTCGCTGTCAGGCATGGACCTGTTCCGGACCCTGCTCCTATGATGGTTCGCGCATGCTGGCCGGGGCAGTCCTGCCCTGGCCAGCGCGCTCCCAATAATAAGCACCCCCCCTCCTTCCCCACCACTGCCTCACTGATCCGTCTCATCACAACAACACGCCCCAGGCCCTCGCCGGCCCATGGCATGCACAAGAATCGGGAGAGCACACCCATGTCCACGCTTCATGACGTACCACCGGCCACCTTGCGCCGGGTCATCGCCGCAGCCGCTGTCGGCAATTTCGTCGAATGGTTCGACTTCGCCGTCTACGGCTTTCTCGCCACGTTGATCGCCAGCCAGTTCTTCGCCAGCGGTGACGCCAGCGTGGCCCTGCTCAAGACCTTCGCGGTCTTCGCGGTGGCGTTCGCCCTGCGCCCGCTGGGCGGGATCGTCTTCGGCGCGCTGGGCGATCGATTGGGCCGCAAGCGCATCCTGTCGCTGACCATCCTGATGATGGCCGGCTCGACCACCTTGATCGGCCTGCTGCCGACCTACGCGAGCATCGGCATCCTGGCGCCGATCCTGCTGACCCTGGCACGCTGCATCCAAGGCTTCTCTGCCGGCGGCGAGTATGCCGGTGCCTGCGCCTACCTGATGGAGCACGCACCGCGTGACCGTCGTGCGTTCTATGGCAGCTTCGTCCCGGTATCGACCTTCTCGGCCTTCGCCTGTGCCGCCGTGCTGGCCTTCGGTCTGGAGGCGAGCCTGTCGAGCGAGGCGATGGCCAGCTGGGGCTGGCGCATTCCCTTCCTGATCGCCGCCCCCTTGGGCATCGTGGGCCTGTATCTGCGCTGGCGCATGGAGGAAACCCCGGCGTTCCGCGAAGCCATGAGCGAAGGGAGCGTGAGCGAACATTCGCCGCTCAAGGACACGTTGCGCCACCACGGCCGCGCCATGCGCAACCTGGGTGCGTTCATCTCGCTGACGGCGCTGTCGTTCTACATGTTCACCACCTACTTCTCGACCTACCTGCAGCTGGTCGGCAACCTAACCCGCGCGCAGTCGCTGCTGGTCTCGACCGTGGCGCTGCTGTTCGCCGCACTGGCCTGCCCGCTGGCCGGCGCCTTCTCCGACCGCGTGGGCCGACGCAGGACCATCGGCTTCACCTGCCTGTGGGTGATGCTCTGCGTGTTCCCGGCGTACTGGTTGGCCAGTTCGGGGTCGGTGGCGGCGGCGATCGTCGGCGTGATCCTGCTGGCCATCGGTGCGCTGCTCAGTGGGGTGGTCACCGCCGCCCTGCTGTCGGAAACCTTCCCGACACGCACCCGCTATACCGCCTCGGCGATCACCTATAACGTGGCCTACACCCTGTTCGGCGGTACTGCGCCGCTGGTGGCGACCTGGCTGATCGGTGTGACGGGCAGCAGCCTGGCCCCGGCGTTCTACCTCGTGGTCATCGCGCTGGTGGCGCTGGCGGGCGGTCTTGGGCTACCGGAGACGTCGCGGATCTCGCTGCACGATGAGGTGGGCGGCAGCGACGAGAAGACGGGATGGATGAAGGGCCGCCCCGTGCCTTGAAGGCAGGCCCGAGCGGCGGGTGGACACAAACGCGGCCTTGCGATGCCGAAAAGCAGCCAGGCCGCGCGGGTCAAGGTCAGGCAGGCGACTGTCGCGTTCGGCGAAGTCCGCCTTCAGGCCACCGCACCGAACACGTAGCGATAGCCGTTGCAGAAGGCCTGCCACTCGGCCTCCTGCCATCCGGAGCGACGCTTGACCTGTCTCAGGTCATGCCGGCTGGCCTTCCTGGCGGTAAGACGCTTGCGGGCCTTTTCGAAGTCCAGCAACGCGACCTTGATACCGGGCTGGCGCGCGTCGATGAACACGTGCTTGGTGTACAGGCAGCCATGTTGCCAGCGCCCCAGGTTCAGCTTCGCCAGCGTACGCCCGTAGGCTTCCAGGATCTCGTGGTGAAGCGCGTGCCCCAAGGTCTTGTCCAGCCCTTGCGCATAGAAGTCCTCCAGCGACAGGTAGCCTTCCAGGGCGCCGGTCACCATCACCGCCTGCCACTGTCCCGACCGCTTGTGCACATCGCTGTACATCAGCGACGGTGTCGTCACGCCCAGGGCGCCGGCCGCACGGATGGCCTTGACCTCACGGGCGACCGTCGGGTAGCCGAAGGGATGCAGCAGGCTTCGGTAGACATGGCCTACCTGCTGCTTCTTGTAGAACGTCAAGCCACCGAGGGCGACGCGCAATACGCCGCTTTCGCCCCCTCGGCGCACGTTCGGCGGTTCGACCCACTCGCCTGGCGCGCTCAGGATGTCCTTGACCGGCGGGCAGGGAAGCCCTGGCTCGGTCGTCGTATCGTGTGTCATCAGAACCTCTGCCCGGTCAGGACATCTGCATTTTTATTGAAAACGGCCCACTATCGGCTTGGCCGCAGCCTTTGACAAGCGCGCGAAGGGTCTGGTTTCCTGGTCGCACATCACTGCAAGGTGGACAGCCATCGTGATGAGTGCTCTGGCACAGGGCCTGTGAGCCCTGGGCGCAGGACTTTCAACGTCGTTGCCCAATCAGCGCCCTGGGCCGCGTGGGCTGGTCGGTAGAGACCTGCCATGGGTAGAGTGAAAGGCCTTGCGGCGGCCACTGAGCCTTCGCTCATGTTCCCGGGTGCTCTGCGTCAGGCAGGCCGCCCCCACGAAGGAGACGACATGGACACGCTGGGCATCCTGGGCGTCGGCGAACTGACTGAGACGGTGGTGCGCGGTCTTCGCCGCAGTGGCTACACCGGCACCCTCCTGCTGTCCCCGCGCAACGCCGAACGTGCGGCCACGCTGGCCGAGCAGGAAGGCTGCCAGGTCCTGGACAGCAACCAGGCCGTGGTCGACGCGGCCGACCTGGTGATCCTTGGCGTACGACCCGATGCGCTGGACACGCTGGCCGCACAGGTACGACTGCGTGAAGGCCAGCCGCTGGTGTCGTTGCTGGCAGGTGTGGACCTGGCGCGCCTGCAACAAGCCTTCCCGACTGCGCGCTGCCTGCGGGGGATGCTGTCCTACGCAGCGCAGTACACCGCGACCACCGTCGTACTCTGCCCACCGGACGACCAGGTGCGAGCCGTGCTCGAACCGCTGGGAACGCTGGTGGCGCTGCGCGACGAGCCGGCTTTCGAACTGGCCACCGTGGCGGCCTGCATGAATGGCTGGTTCTATTTTTTGCTGAGCGACCTGCAGCGCTGGTTCCTCGACCAAGGCTTGCCCGCCGAACAGGCCCGGGCACTTGTACTGGGCAACCTGGAGGACTGCCTCACCAGCGTCCGCGCCCAGCCCGAGCGTCCGCTTCAGGCATTGGGCGCGGCGATCGCCACGCCTGGCACCTTCACGGCGCAAGGCCTGGCGGTGTTGCAGGCGCCTCCTTCGGCACTGAATTGGGACGCTGCTTTCGAGCGCGTGCTGGCGGGGCTGGTGGCCACGCGGTGAGCGGCAAGCCGTGCGGCATCGGCGCATGGGCATGGCCTGCGTCGACGGCTTCAGACGTCAGGGCCAGGACACGGCCCACGCCGGTGCAGGCGACACAGGGGCCGCCCCTTCTTGCAGGGTTCGGCAAGCGCTACAGCCAGTCGCTTGCCGCTCCTGGCTGACGACTTGTGGCTCACCCCCGCCCCACTTACACTGCCCTCTTCTTCCATCCTCCGAGGCCGCCCCTCTGATCCAGTCGGACCTGAACCTGTTCGGCCCGGCACCGCAGCGTCTGGCGTCCTGCACGGTCCTGCTGCCGGGTTTCGCCCTGGACAGCGTCGAACCCTTGCTCGAGGCGCTGCGCACGGTGCTGCGCGCGGCGCCCTTTCGTCACCTGTACACGCCCGGGGGGCGGCGCATGGCCGTAGGCACCAGCAACTGTGGCGCGCTGGGCTGGATCAGTGATGCCCAGGGTTATCGCTACACGCCTCTCGACCCGCTCAGCGGCCAGCCCTGGCCGGCCCTGCCACCGTTGCTGGTGACGCTGGCCTCGCGTGCGGCCGCCCTGGCCGGCTTCGAGGGTTTCGTACCGGACGCCTGCCTGATCAATCACTATCGGCCCGGCACACGGTTGAGCCTGCACCAGGACCGTGACGAGCACGACTTCACGCAGCCGATCGTCTCGCTGTCGCTCGGGCTGCCGGCGGTCTTCGTCCTGGGCGGGTCGCAGCGCGCCGATCGGGTCGCGCAAGTACCCTTGAGCCATGGCGATGTCCTGGTCTGGGGAGGCGAGGACCGGTTGCGCTTCCATGGCGTGTTACCGATCAAGGCCGGGCACCACCCCCGCCTGGGCGAGCGGCGCATCAACCTGACCCTGCGCAAGGCGGGCTGACGGCGCGTTCGCGCACCGTCTCGCCGTGCGGGCTCACTGACGCCCTGCAGCCTGCTCGACCAGCAGTTTCCAGTTCAGCGCTTCCTGCCAGTCCGCTCCGAACGGCAGCTGCACCCACCACGGGTCTTGCCCGGCGGCCTGTATCTGCACGTTCAGCGTGAAGCTGCGCGAGGTGCGGTCGGTCGTGGTGGTGGTCGAGTGCGACGTGCCCTTGCCGATCATGCCCATGTGCTTGTTGAAGGCGAACACGCTGCGTCGCCCATGGGTGGTGGTGGTCTGGGACGTGCTCTGGGTGAAGGTCTTCTCGTCGACGTGAACCTGCTTGACCGCATGCGGTGCGTCGATCAGCACCTGCCGGTCGCCCAGGTCGCCGCCGGACACGTAGAGCGCCTGGCGCTCTGGAAACACGCCGAGCATACGACCGCTGCGGCAGATCCAGCGATAGGCGCCCAGCGACTGGCTGGCCAGAAACGCCTTGCCGGCTTCCAGCCGTGCCGAACTCAGCGCCGCCTGGGCACGTTCCAGGGCGCGTACCTGCGGCCGCCAGAGCAGCGACAACGGCACAGCCAGCAGCCACAACAGGCACCAGATCAGCACTGCGTAGATCGGTCCGCCGATGTAGTGGCCTTGCCAGACCCACTTGAGCAGCAGGTAGGCGCAGTAGGCCGTCTGCACCCCCACGAAAATCCGCATGACCTGGCTTTGGCGGCGCTGCAACTGCCGCTCGGCCTGGGCGACCTGTTCGTGGGCCGTGCTCAGGGACGCGGCACCGGGAAAGACGGTGATGGGAGAAGCGAGTGAAGGAGAATCGGACATGGGCATCCTGCGCAAGGGAGTGGGCGCCACGGTCGGCGCATGGGCCGCACAGTCTATCGCAGGGCTCGGCGCCTTGGGCACCACGCCGTGGCCAGGTGACCGGGCAGACGTGAAAAGGCCGGGCCTGTCGCGCGGACAGGCCCGGCCTTCAGGTGCATGCGAGGATCAGTGATCCATCTGTTCCTTGACGATCGCGCCCGAGCGCGGGTCGATGTGGAACTCGTATTTCATGCCGTCGGCCTTGGTGCCCTTGCCTTCCCAGTGACCGTCGTCGATCTTGATTTCGGTGATCGAGTTGTAGCCGGCGCTTTTCGCGGTCTGCAGGGCCTGTTCGATGTTGACCTTCCAGTCGGCGCCAGGTTGATCGGCCCAGGCGGCGGTCGCCCCCAGGGAGCCTACCAGGGCCAGACCAGTGAACAGTCGAGTCAGTGCTTTCATCGGGAAACATCCTTTTTGCATGAAGGTGATCTGTAGGACTGGCAGAGCGCCACCTGGGTTCAGTCGCGATCGAGGGCGTCTTCGCGGTGCATGGCCAGATGCCCGGTCTTGTCGCTCTTGACCTCGTATTGAGGTTCGTCGCTCGAGCAGTGGCGCGTGCGGCCGGCGAACTCCACGTCGCGCGTATGCACCTTGGTGACCTTGCCGTGGATCACGCCGGCTTCGGAATTCCAGCGCACGGCATCGCCCACCTTGTATTTCGAACTCATCGCTCTCTCCCTGGCTCCGACGATGGAGCGGTCAGTGGCACCACACAATGGTCATGTGGTTCTGTTCAACTGAGTCCGGCAGTCACGAGAAGATTCCCTCGCGTCGAAGGCGGCGAGCGCTGCGCGGACAACGTCCGGTTCGTGACGGGCGAGCTCTTGCGGTTCACTCGACGACCACGCAGACGAAATGCGCGGCTCGCCCTTTCGATCTGGGCCGAGGGCAGGCACAATGCGCATCTTTTTTTGGCCGGCCTGGCCGGGAGGCCTGTGATGATCAAGACGCCGTACTACCTCATCGACAAGCAGAAGCTGCTGGTCAACCTGAAGAAGATCGCCTATGTGCGCGAGCAGTCCGGGGCCAAGGCCCTGCTGGCACTCAAGTGCTTCGCGACCTGGTCGGTGTTCGACCTGATGGAGCAGTACATGGACGGCACCACCTCGTCGTCGCTGTACGAGCTCAAGCTCGGCCGGCAGAAGTTCGCAGGCGAGACCCATGCCTACAGCGTGGCCTGGGCGGACGACGAAATCGACGAGATGCTCGAGCACTGCGACAAGATCATCTTCAACTCCATCGGCCAGCTGCAGCGCTACGCCGACGCCTCCGAGGGCAAGACCCGCGGCCTGCGCGTCAACCCCCAGGTGAGCAGCTCGGACTACCTGCTGGCCGACCCGGCGCGCCCGTTCAGCCGCCTGGGCGAATGGGACCCGGCCAAGATCGAGACCGTGATCGATCAGATTTCCGGCTTCATGTTCCACAACAACTGCGAGAACGGCGACTTCGGCCTGTTCGACCAGATGCTCACACACATCGAGGAGCGCTTCGGTCACCTGCTGCACAAGGTGCAATGGGTCAGCCTGGGCGGCGGCATTCACTTCACCGGTGAAGGCTACGCGCTGGATGCGTTCTGCGCGCGGCTCAAGCGCTTCTCCGACACCTACGGCGTGCAGGTCTACCTCGAGCCCGGCGAAGCGGCGATCACCCAGAGCGCCTCGCTGGAAGTGACCGTGCTCGACACGCTGTACAACGGCAAGCACCTGGCCGTGGTCGACAGCTCCATCGAGGCGCACATGCTCGACCTGCTGATCTACCGCCTGGACGCCAAGATGGCGCCCTGCGACGGCGAGCACAGCTACATGGTCTGTGGCAAATCGTGCCTGGCCGGGGACATCTTCGGCGAATACCGCTTCGACCGTCCGCTGGCCATCGGCGATCGGCTGTCGTTCATCGACGCAGCGGGCTACACCATGGTCAAGAAAAACTGGTTCAACGGGGTGAAGATGCCGGCCATCGCGGTCAAGCAGCTCGACGGCAACGTCGAGGTGGTGCGCGAGTTCGGTTTCGACGACTACGTGTCCAGCCTGTCCTGACGACAGGCTTCAACGAGGAGCAAGGGATAAATTGAGAAAGAACGTTCTTATCATTGGTGCAGGAGGTGTCGCCAAGGTGGTGGCCCACAAGTGCGCGCAGCATAACGACGAACTCGGTCGTATTGCCATCGCGTCACGGAACATCTCCAAATGCCAGGCCATCATCGACAGCGTCAAGGCCAAGGGTAGCCTCAAGGTGCCCGCCGACATCCAGGCCTTTGCGCTCAATGCCCTCGATGTCGAGGCGACCAAGGCGCTGATCCGCGAGACCGAATCGCAGATCGTGATCAACGTCGGTTCCGCCTTCCTGAACATGTCGGTGCTGCGTGCCTGCATCGATACCGGCGCGGCCTACCTGGACACCGCGATCCACGAAGAGCCGGGCAAGATCTGCGAGACCCCGCCTTGGTATGGCAACTACGAGTGGAAGCACCTCGACGAGTGCCAGGCGAAGAACATCACGGCCATTCTCGGTGTCGGTTTCGACCCGGGTGTGGTCAACAGCTACGCCAAACTGGCGCAGCAGCAGTATTTCGACCGCATCGATTCGATCGACATCCTCGACGTCAATGCCGGTTCCCATGGCAAGTATTTCGCGACCAACTTCGACCCGGAAATCAACTTCCGCGAGTTCACCGGTCAAGTCTGGAGCTGGCAGGACAGCCAGTGGACCAGCAACACCATGTTCGAGGTCAAGCGCACGGACGACCTGCCGGTCGTGGGCGAGCAGAACCTGTACCTGACCGGCCATGACGAAGTGCACTCGCTGTCGAAGAACCTCGACGTGCCGAACGTGCGCTTCTGGATGAGCTTCGGCGAGCACTACATCAATGTCTTCACCGTGCTGAAGAACCTGGGCCTGCTCTCCGAGCAGCCGGTGCGCACCGCCGAAGGCCTCGAAGTGGTCCCGCTGAAGGTGGTCAAGGCCGTGCTGCCCGACCCCTCCTCGCTGGCGCCGGGCTACACCGGCAAGACCTGCATCGGTGACCTGGTCAAGGGCACCAAGGACGGTCAGCCGCGCGAAGTCTTCATCTACAACGTGGCCGACCACGAGGAAGCCTACGCCGAGACCGACAGCCAGGGCATCTCGTACACTGCCGGTGTACCGCCCGTGGCCGCCGCCCTGCTGGTCGCCCGCGGCCAGTGGGACGTGCAGCGCATGGTCAACGTCGAGGAGCTGCCAGCCGAGCCGTTCCTCAAGGCGCTGGACGTGATGGGCCTGCCGACCCGCGTCAAGGACGCGCACGGCGACCGTCCGTGGGACGCCGAAGCGTGATCCCGTCGCGTTGATGCTCTGTCGAGAGGCGCCCCTAAGGGCGCCTCTTTTCGTTTCAGGGCTGCTGGTCGGGCGTTGCTGCGCGTCATGATGACAGGTGTGGGGCCCGGCTTGCCGGCGATCAAGATGGGTCATGCGTCGCCTGCCATCGCGGGCAAGCCCGCTTCCACAGAGGGCGGTTCGCCGCCCTGGCAGTGTCGCTTCAGATGAGCGGCGATGGCCTGCGCCCTTGTGATGGAACTACGGGTGTGGGAGCGGGCTTGCCCGCGATGGCGTCCGCTCCATCACCATCCCGTTGGAACGATTTCACATCCCCGGACGCCTCATGCAGGTAGGGTGACTTTCGCCCACCTAGCCGGGGCAGGCCATGTCGGTTTCCCTGTATGCCGCATCACAGACGTCATCATCAGGAGACGACCGATGATCAAACCCAATCGCATGACACTGATCGCCCTCGCCGTCGTAGGCGTGACTACCGCACTGGCCGGCTGCGCCCGGGATCCCGAGAAGCGCTCGGTGTCGGAACTGGCGGTCAGCGGCACCAAGAGCCTGCTGCGCACCGATTCGGACATGCAGACCGTGCTGAACAAGTACGCCAGCTTCGACGCCAAGGCCGTCGAGAAGATCACGCCCGCCGAAGCCCGTCAGCAGCCGACCATCGCCGACGCCGTCAAGAGCGTGCTGGCCGACGAGAAGCGCGACAGCAGCCCCGAGGCGCTGGTGCCTGGCGTCACCGCCCGCGACACCACCGTGCCAGGCGCCGCCGGTGCACTGCCGGCCACCGTGTATACCCCGGACGGCACTGGCCCCTTCCCGGTGATCGTCTACTTCCATGGCGGTGGCTGGGTGTTCGCTGATCGCAAGGTCTACGATGCAGGGGCCCGTGGCCTGGCCAAGCAGGCCAATGCCGTCGTGGTCTCGGTCGACTATCGCCGTGCGCCGGAGGCCAAGTTCCCCGCCGCTCACGATGACGCCCTGGCCGCCTACCGCTGGGTCAGCCGCAACGCCGCTTCGCTCAAGGGCGACCCCACGCGCCTGGCCCTGGCCGGGGAAAGCGCCGGCGGCAACCTGGCCGTGGCCACCGCCGTGGCCGCGCACAAGGCCGGTGTGACCATGCCCAAGCACGTGCTGGCGGTCTATCCTGTCGCGCAGAACGACACCCAGACCGCATCCTACAAGCAGTACGCCGACGCCATCCCGCTCAACCGGCCGATGATGCTGTGGTTCATCGACCAGATCAGCACCACGCCGACCGACGTGAAGGACCCGCGCATCGACCTGGTCCATGCCAACCTGCAAGGGCTGCCGCCGGTCACGATCGTCAACGCCGAGATCGATCCGCTGCGTGATGACGGCGCGCAACTGGAACAGGCGCTGCGCGGTGCAGGCGTCAGCGTCGAGCGCAAGCTGTACTCGGGCGTGACGCACGAATTCTTCGGCACGGCGGCAGTGGTGAAGAAGGCGCAAGAGGCACAGGCGTATGCAGGCCAGCGCCTGAAGGCGGACTTGCGTTGAGGCAAGCCGTGATCCTGCCCACCTCTTCGTCTGGGACGTGGGTCGTGGCCTGACCGCCACCTCCGTATTGGACGCCCGTGACAGGGCTGGCCCCGCGTGAACACCGATCACTCGGGGTCAGCCCGGCACGCTCCGGTAGAGCATGTAGAAGGCTGTCAGCGCGATCATCCCAGCGGACAGCACATTCAGCGCACCCTTGCGCTGGGCCAGGCGGGACGCCAGCCAGGCGCCGATCAGACCGCCCAACGCCCCTCCGGCGATGAAGCTCAAGGCCATCGGCCAGTCCACCAACCCCGAGCGGGCGTAGTTGAACGCCGTCACAAAGCCGAATGCAGTCACCGCCACCAGTGAGCTTCCCACGGCAATGAGCGCCGGCATGTGTGTGGCCGCGATCAGGCCCGGCACCACCAGAAATCCGCCGCCGATGCCGAAAAAGCCGGAGACCATGCCGGTCAGGGCGCCTGCTGTCGACAGCTGAACGGCATTGCCTCGGCCCAGTGTGACGGCAGGGTCCTCGAGCGCATGCCGGTGGCGCAACGTCAACGCCGCCACCACCAGCATCAGCAGGGCGAACAGGGTCAGCAGCGTCTGCCCGTCCATGGCTTTGCCCACGGTGGACCCCACGAAGGCCCCGGCAAGCCCGACCCCGGTGAACACCAGGGCACAGGACCACTTCACGTGGCCTTGCCGGGCATGGTTGAGCAGGTTGACCGCGGCATTGACGGCGACCGCCAAGGCACTGGTGCCAATGGCGACATGCGGGTCGCCGATACCCACCAGGTACACCATCAAGGGCACGGCGAGGATGGAGCCGCCGCCGCCCACCAGCCCCAGGGTCAGCCCGACCAACGACCCGGCACAGGCGCCCAGCACGTACTGCATGACGGTGAGCGTAGGCATCATGTGGAGGCGCTCACCCGGCGACGTGCGGGGTGCGCCGCCCAGGCGCGCACAACCACTCGCGGCCCTTGAGCATCCCGTCCCAGTAGAGCCGAGGCAGCGCTTCGGCCTTGAGATGCCAGGCCAGCCGGGAAGGTCGCTCACCGGCGAGCAACCAGCGCGGGAAGGTCGGCAGCAGCGTGCCGCCGTAGCCGAACTCGGCCAGCACGATCTTGCCGCGCTCCACCGTGAGGGGGCAGGATCCATAGCCGTCATAGACAGCCGTCAACGGTTTGCCGTCGAGCTGCGCCAGGGCGTTCTCTGCCACGACAGGCGCCTGCTTGCGTGCTGCGGCTGCCGTTTTGGCATTGGGGGTGGCGCTGGCGTCACCTATGCAGAACACATTGGCGTGACGCACATGGCACAGCGTTTCTCGATCCACGTCCACCCAGCCGTCTTCGTTCGCCAGAGGGCTGCGTCGAATGAAATCGGGTGCCGTTTGCGGCGGGCACACGTGCAGCATGTCGAAGCCTCGTGTGTGCTCGACGGTGCGCCCCGTGGCGTCGGTCTGCCTGAAGGTCGCCACGCGGTCCGCGCCATTGACGGCCACCAGGGTCGACCCGAGATTCAGGTGCGCACCGTAGCGCTCCATATAGGCCATCAGCGCCGGTACATAGGCCTGAACACCGAACAAGGCTGGGGCAGCGGTATGGAACTCGAGGTCGATGTCGCCCAGAACCCCGGTGCGGCGCCAGTGGTCGGCGGACAGGTACAGGGCCTTCTGGGGAGCGCCCGCGCACTTGATCGGCATCGGCGGCTGCGTGAAGAGCGCACGGCCTCGACGAAGCGCCTGCACCAGCGACCAGGTGTAAGGCGCCAGGTCGAAGCGGTAGTTGGACGTGACGCCATTGCGCCCGAGCGTCTCGCTCAGACCAGGGATCGCGTCCCAGTCCAGCTTGATGCCAGGCGCGACGATGAGCACGTCGTAGGCGAGCAGGCGCCCGTTATCGAGCGCCACCCTGTTGTGCTCGGGCTCGAAGGCCGTGGCAGAGGCCTGTTCCCAGGTCACCCCCGCGGGAATGAGCGAAGCCATGGCCCGTTCGGTGAATGCCGGCTCGAACACCCCCGCCCCCACCAGCGTCCAGCCGGGCTGGTAATAGTGCGAAGTGGCCGGGTCCACGAGGCAAATCCTCAGGCGCTCGCGGCGCTTGAGCAGGCTCGAGCAGACGGACAGCCCGCCTGCGCCTGCACCGATGATCACGACATCGTAGCGCTGTGAATCGGGATCACGTGGCATGGTCATTCTCCTGGAGGGGTTGGGCGAGGACTGGCACCAAACGATGTGCCCAGGTCAGAACTGATTGAGCGGGATCTTCAGGTAGCGCACGCCGTTCGATTCCGGTTCGGGCAGATGCCCGCCGCGCAGGTTCACCTGCAGCGAAGGCAGCATCAGCGCCGGCATGGCCAGGGTGGCGTCGCGGGCATCGCGCCAGGCGACGAATTCGGCCTCGGTGACCCCATCGTGCACATGGACGTTGCCTGCTCGCTGGGCGCCGAGGGTGGTTTCCCAGGCATGGGTGTCACGGCCTGGGGCCTTGTAGTCGTGGCAGAGAAACACCCGCGCCGGTTGCGGGAGCGACAGGAGCCGGCGGATGGAGCGGTACAGCGAAGCGCTGTCACCGCCTGGAAAATCACAGCGGGCCGTCCCGTAGTCCGGCATGAACAGCGTGTCGCCGGGGAACACGGCATCGCCGATCACATAGGCCATGCAGGCCGGCGTGTGACCGGGCACATGCAGCGCACACCCTTGCAGGGCGCCGATCTGGAAGGTTTCGCCATCCTGAAACAGATGATCGAACCCCATGGCGTCATCGCCCCGAGCGGCCGGATCGTTGAAGAGGTGACCGAGCATGGCCCTGATGTCACTGACGTGAGCGCCAATGGCCACCTGGCCGCCGATCTGTCTTTGCAGCACCGGCGCCGCAGACAGGTGATCCGCGTGCACATGGGTCTCCAGCAGCCACTCCACCTTCAGTCCCTGCTGACGAACGACTTCGGCCAGCGCCAGGGCGGACCGCTGACAAGTGCGCCCGCTGGCCGCCTCGAAACCCAGAACACTATCGATGATTGCGCAACTGTCGCTGCTGGGGTCTTTCACCAGATGGGTGACGGTCGAGGTCGCCTTATCGAAGAACGAGGTCACAAGCGGCGCACCCCGCGCCTGCCGCAAGGCTCCCTGCACGATGGCTTCGGCCGTGGCGAGCCCTGGGTCGGGACGATCATCGAGCATGGCGCTACCCTCTTGGACGTCACAGATTATTACATAAGCACTTAAGCTAACTGATAAAGTATATGTTTTCAAGCGGCTGCCATCGACGCTCAGCTGTCACGGCGCTAGCATGACCCCCTGTTCAACCAAGGATCTCTACCGTGCACGCCCCTGCCAGCGCCGCGTCTTCCATGCCCCCCTTGCGCATCAACGAGCCCGCCCCGGACTTCCAGGCGCGCACGACCGTCGGTGACATTTCACTGCAAGCGTACCGAGGACGCTGGCTTCTCCTGTTCTCTCACCCCGCCGACTTCACCCCGGTCTGCACGAGTGAATTCATCGCCTTCGCCAAGGCGCAGAAGCGGTTCGACGACCTGAACTGCGGACTTCTGGCGCTCTCTGTCGACGGCCTCTACTCCCACCTCGCCTGGCTGCGGGACATTCGCGATCGCTTCGGCGTGACGGTCGAATTCCCGATCATCGAGGACCCGTCCATGGCCATCGCCCGGGGCTACGGCATGCTCGCGGCGGACGCTGCCGACAGCTCGACCACGCGGGTCAGCTATGTCATCGACCCGGAGGGCATCATTCGCGCCATGAGCTGGTACCCGATGAACGTCGGTCGCTCGGTCGAAGAGCTCCTGCGCCTGGTCGCGGCCTTGCAGACGGCCGACCGGGAAAGCGCCTCGACCCCCGAGGGCTGGCAGCCTGGCGGGCGCGTGCTCGAACCGGCTGCGCTGAAATCCCAGGAGGCCCTGACGATCGAGCCCGGACCCGAAGAAACCTGGTACTTCCGGTGGAGGCCCTGATGCGTGAACTGACCCCGGCGCAGCTCGATGCCCTGATGGCGTGCAGCGCGGACCTGGCCGAGCTTTTCCGGGTGATGGCCAACCCGACGCGCCTGCTGCTGCTGTGCCATATCGCCAAGGGCGAATGCGCCGTGGCCGAGCTCGAACGAGCGCTCGGCTTGCGTCAGCCTGGCTTGTCGCAACAGCTGGGCGAGCTTCGCCAGAAGGGCCTGCTGAAAAGTCGCCGGGAATCCCGATCGATCTTCTACGCCATCGCCGATCCGCGCATCCTGCCCGTGCTCGGGGCGCTGTACGACACGGTCTTCACATCGACAGCGCTGGAGCCTGCGGCCAGTCGACCCATCGCCGACACGCCTCAGGCTGCGCCGTCTTCTGCGGTCGGAGAGCGGGCCACGTTCGCTCGGGTAGTGCGCGAGCTGGGTTGATCAACGCACGCCTCCTGAGCCTTCCAATTCATCTGAACGCCCATTGCCGCGCCCGAGTCGTACCTTCACCAGCAACCCTTGCAGAACGAGGTAGGACACATGGCAATCACCGTAGGCGACTTCCTGGTCGAGCGCTTGAGCCAATGGGGCGTCACCCGTATCTATGGCTACCCGGGCGACGGGATCAACGGCGTGTTCGGCGCCTTGCGCCGCTCCGGCAAGATCGAGTTCATCCAGTGTCGGCACGAGGAAATGGCCGCGTTCATGGCCAGCGCCCATGCCAAGTTCACCGGGGAGCTGGGTGTCTGCATCTCGACGTCCGGCCCGGGCGCCTCGCACCTGCTGACCGGTCTGTACGACGCCCGCATGGACCATGTGCCGGTCCTGGCCATCACAGGCCAGCAGGCGCGTACCGCGCTCGGTGGGCATTACCAGCAGGAACTGGACCTGGTGTCGATGTTCAAGGACGTGGCCGGCGCCTACGTGCAGCAGGCCACCGAGCCGTCCCAGGTGCGCCACCTGGTCGACCGGGCCGTGCGCACGGCGGTCGGCGAACGCAAGGTCACCGCGCTGATCCTGCCCAACGATCTGCAGGAGCTGCCTTACGAGGCGCCCGCCCGTGCCCACGGTACGTTGCATTCGGGGGTCGGCTACAGCCGTCCGAAAGTGGTGCCCTACGACGAGGACCTGCAACGCGCCGCCGACGTGCTCAACAGCGGCAAGAAGGTCGCCATCCTGGTCGGCGCCGGTGCGCTGAAGGCAGGCGAACAGGTCAAGGCGATCGCCGAAAAACTCGGCGCGGGCGTGGCCAAGGCCCTGCTCGGCAAGGCGGTGCTGCCCGATGACCTGACCTGGGTCACCGGCACCATCGGCCTGCTGGGCACCGAGGCCAGCTCGAACATGATGGAGGCGTGCGACACCTTGCTGATGATCGGCTCGGGCTTCCCCTATGCCGAATTCCTGCCCAAGGAAGGCCAGGCCCGTGGCGTGCAGATCGACCTGGCGCCCGACATGCTGAGCCTGCGCTACCCCATGGAGGTCAACCTGGTGGGTGACGCGGCCGATACGCTGGAGGCGTTGCTGCCCCTGATCGAGCAGAAGACCTCGCGCAGCTGGCGACACAAGATCGAGGCCTGGCGCGAGAACTGGGACCGCAAGATCGCCAGGCGTGCCCTCACCAGCGCCGACCCGATCAATCCGCAGCGGGTGGTGCACGAGATGTCGCCGCAGCTGCCGGACGACACCATCATCACCAGTGACTCCGGCTCCTGCGCCAACTGGTTCGCCCGTGACCTGAAGATCCGTGAGGGCATGATGTGTTCGCTGTCCGGCGGCCTGGCGTCGATGGGCGCGGCGGTGCCCTACGCCATCGCGGCCAAGTTCGCCCACCCCGAGCGTCAGGTGGTGGCACTGGTGGG
This sequence comes from Enterobacterales bacterium AN_CKDN230030167-1A_HGKHYDSX7, assembly GCA_046940335.1. Classification (GTDB taxonomy): domain Bacteria; phylum Pseudomonadota; class Gammaproteobacteria; order Pseudomonadales; family Pseudomonadaceae; genus Aquipseudomonas. The sequence goes on along the minus strand of JBKYML010000011.1, from coordinate 61,791 downwards.
CGACGGCGCCATGCAGATGAACAACCTGGCCGAGCTGATCACCGTGGCCAAGTACTGGAAGCAATGGGCCAACGGCCGCTGGATCTGCGCGGTGTTCAACAACCAGGACCTCAACCAGGTCACCTGGGAACAGCGCGTGATGGAAGGCGATCCGAAGTTTTCCGCCTCCCAGGACCTGCCCGACGTGCCCTATCACCTGTTCGCGATCTCCATCGGCCTCAAGGGCCTCTATGTCGACAAGCCCGAGGATGTCGCCGGCGCCTGGGCGCAGGCCCTGGCCAGCGACGTGCCGGTGGTGATCGAGTTCCGCACCGACCCGGACGTGGCGCCGCTGCCGCCGCACATCACCTTGGAGAACGCCAAGCAGTTCACCTCGTTCCTGCTCAAGGGCGACCCCAACGAGGCAGGGGTGCTCAAGCAGACCGCCAAACAGGTCCTGAGCAGCGTGCTGCCGGGCCGCACCCAGAAGGATTGACGCACCGCCGCCCTGCGATGTCCGTTTCGAACGGTTGGAGTACGTAATCTGACATGGGCGCCCACCGACCAACGCGCGACAATGCGTTCGGTCGGGGCGCCGCACAGCGAAGCGTCCGCCCTCTCCCCCCATGGCAACCTGGCCAGGAAGCGGATCGATGAGCGTACTGCAACAAGCCCTGCATGACGGCACCTTCGCGTGCATCATGGAATTCGTCCCCAAACCCTCGGCGGCACGCTTCGCCACGTTCCAGCGCCTGATGGCCGGCAAGCGGCTCTGTGGCTGGCCGATGCTGGCCGCCGTGGCCGATCGCGTCGGCGGGCGCCTGGACCTGTCGCCACTCGACACGGTCGCCTCCTTCGAACCGCCGATTCCGTCCCTGGTGCACTTCTCCGGCAAGGACCGTGAGCGCCATGACCTGCTGGCGCAGCTGGAACGGATGGACGCTGCCGGTCTCAGCCAACTGCTGGTGCTGACCGGTGATCGTCTGCCGGGCCACGAACCTGGCGGCCACCCGGTGCGCTACCTGGAATCGGTGGCGGCCCTGCAGCTGGTGCGCCAGGCCCGTCCCGACTGGCTGCTCGGCGCGGCGCTCAACCCGTTCAAGTACCACGAGGAAGAAGGCGGCGCGCAGTACTTCAAGGCGCACAAGAAGCTCAAGGCGGGGGCGGATTTTCTGACCCTGCAACTGGGCTTCGATGCGGACAAGCACCTCGAAGCGCTGACCTGGATGGCGAGCCAGCCGTCGCCCAAGCCGTTACTGGCCTGTGTGATGGGCCTGACCCTGGGTCGTGCGAAGATGCTCGAGCACGTGGCCGGCGTGGTCCTCACCCCGTCGATGCAGGCAGTGCTCGAAGCCGAGGACGCGGTGTCCAAGGCCTATGCCCAGGCGCGCAGCGTGGAGCGGCTGGCGATCCAGATCGTGGGGCTGAAGTTGATGGGCTACGCCGGCATCCACCTGTCCGGCATCCACGATGCGCCACAGCTGGCCGCATTGGACCGGCAACTGACGCTGGCCCTCGATGCACTGACCACGCGTGAGCAGTGGGCCGATGCCTGGCAGGCCAGCTGGCGCATGCCCGACCTGCCAGAGGTCACCTTTCATCCACCGGGCGCCCACTGGCGATTGGGCGAGCGCCGGGTGACGGCCTCTTCGGGCGAACGGTGGCGCTACCGATTGTTGTCCGGCCTGCACGATCACGTGTTTCTGCCCGAGCGGCTGGTGGGCAGGATGGCAGGCTGGGCGCTGGGTCGACCCGTGTGGAAGACAGCCACGGGCGCGCAGTGGCTGCATCGGCTCGAGCGAAGCGTGAAGCGGCCGGTGGTAGGCTGCGACACCTGTGGCAGTTGTCGGCTGCATGACACCTTGTACGTGTGCCCGGAAACCTGCCCCAAGGGGTTGGCCAACGGCCCGTGTGGCGGAACGCAGCTCAACCGCTGCGAGTTCGGCGACCGGGAGTGCGTGCATGGGGTGAAATACCGGATCGCGGTGTCGACCCGGCAGACGGCGGTGCTGACCGACCGGCTGATTCCCTGTGTGGAGGTGGAGGGGCGACAGCGCAGTTCCTGGCCGGGGTGGTTTGGGTGAGGGGCTGGGCCAGGTGTGGAGATCTGAGCGATTGGTGGGGCTGTTTTGTGGGCCCGAAAGGGCCCACAAAACAGCAACTTCAGCCTGTCAACCATACCGCCTAGGCACAGCCCCGCCTCCTCTCCTCACAAATGCCCGGTGCTGCTCACGATCCGCAACGACAACGCCTCGTACGGGTCCAGATTGATCTGCACCACCCCATCCTCGCTCAGATCGCCTTCCACGGTTTCGTTGATCATGTCCACCACCGGCCCTGGCGTGAAGCCGGTCAAGGTCAGCGGCTCGCTGAGGGTCTCGTTGCTGAAGTTCAGCGCCGTGATCTGGATGCCGCGACCGGCCGGCAATTCATGCACCATCACCAGCAGGCCGGGGCTGGTCACGTCCGGCACCAGGATCTGTCGGCTGCTGGCGATGCCGTATGCCTGACGTACCGCCAGCACCTTCTTGACCATGCAGGCGAACGAGTCGCCCTCGGCCAGCTGTGCCTCCAGGCTGCCGTACAGCGCGCGTGCGCGTGGGATGCCCATCACCGAGGCCTCGGCCTGGGGCGCCGCGCCTGCCAGGTCGTAGCCACCGCGGTGGATCCAGCGGGTGTCACCGTCGGTCATGCGTTCGGCGACCTGCTCGGGTGCCAGCGGCAAGGCGCCCACCAGGTCCCAGCCGGACAAGGCAAAGACCCCTGGCTGCATGGCGTTGTACATCACCAGCAGCAGGTGGATCTTCTGGATCAGTTTCAGGTCCTGGGGCCCGATGGCCTCCAGGTCACGCATGCCCAGCGCAGCGGTGATGATACTGACCGTCGTGCAGGACACGCCGTTGGTGACGAAGCGCAGGTTGTAGGGCGCATGCTCGCCGGAGAGCAACTCGTACATCTCTTCGCGGATGTGCTCGCGCAGGATGCTGCCGGGGAAGGTCTGGCCCTTGTAGAGGTACATGTCGTGGGCATGCAAGGTCCAGAAGTGCACCAGCTCGATGGTCAGCTCGTCATGGTTCTGCAGCGCATGGATCAGTGACGCCGGGTCGATCTCGTAGCGGTGCATCTCGTGCAGCATCAGGCGCAGGAACTCGGTGTTGCCGGTCAGCAAGGCATGCTGGTAGGCCGGGCGCGTGACGAAGTCGTAGGACAGGTCGGCGCCACCCTTGGACATCTGCGCGATGTCGTCCAGCGTCAGGTTCAGCTCCTGGAAGCTGAAGCCACCGGCCTTGCGGATCATCCCGCCCAGGATCTGGTTACCCGTGAGCGACAGGGGGTGGCTCTCCGACCAGGCGGTGTCGTTGGCGCGGATCTCCACCCCGAGAAAGCCGTTGGCGTCCAGGCGCAGACCACGGGAGCCGAGGCAATCGATCGAATGCAGCGCGTCACCGATGATCAACTGCTGTGCGGTGAAGCTCGGGTCGAGCCAGTTCAGCGAAGGCTGGCCTTCCTTGAAGTAGTGCAGGTAGACCCAGCGCCGCGGCTTGCCGTCGACCCCGACGACCACCGGTGTGGCGCTCCAGTCAGTTTCCTTGACGCCCGGCTCGAAGAAGATCACCCGCTGCAACTGGCCGACGATGTAGTGCCGGGCCTTGAGCTCGTCGCACGCCGCCGGTGACAGGTTGACGGCGTCGCGGCCTTCCGGCACCTCGGGCAGCAGGCCCCAGTCTTCTTCGCGGACCTCGACCATGTGGTAGATACCGGGGTACGCGCCATGGCCCAGCTCGGCCAGACGGAAGTCCGCGCCCTTGCCGGTGTGCGAGGGGATCGAGTCATCGATGGTCACCGCGTTGTGCGCGGCGGCGATGCGGCTCATCTGGATGAGTTCCTGCTCGGTGCCGTACAACGGGTCGATGTCGAAGCTGATACGGTCAAAATTGCCGTCCACGCTGGGCGTGAACGTGCGCCCGCGAATGCCGCCTGCGCGCTTGATCGGGCCGGTGTGGATGCCCTGGACGCCGACCTCGGACAGCCGCTTCCACAGCTCGGTGTGGCCCAGGGCCTGGAGCACGCTGTCGCCCTCGGCGGCGATGATCGAATCGGGATAGACCGTCAACCACACCGAGGCGATCTCGATGGCGCGCCGTGGCCGGGCCTCGGCGTAGGGGTTCATCCACAGCCGGGACTGCCCCGAATACGTCCGGGCCCTGTCCTGGGCCGCCTTGAGCATGGACTGGCCTTCGAGCCACTCCACGTATGCCTTGTCCGGTGCCGTCATCTAACCCCTCCGGTGTCTGCGAATGACCTTGTCCAAGACTCTAGACGGCACGGCCGGGCAAACGTTCTGACGACTTGGCCAGTGGCACTGCGCGGTTTTTACCTGCCCCCTCGTTGTCGCGGGGATTTAGCGGTATGGTGAAGCCATGGAAAGAAAGGATGTTCATCCGCACAGGAAACCCAGCATGCTCCAACGCAACGTCATCAATGCCTCCATCAGCCCCAAGGGCAGCCTGGAAACCTTGTCACAACGTGAAGTCCAGCAACTGAGTCAGTTCGGCAGTGGCAGTCTGTACACGCTGTTCCGTCAATGCGTGCTGGCCATCCTCAATACCGGCGCCCACGTCGACAACGCCAAGACCATCCTCGAGGCCTACCAGGACTTCGACGTGCGTATCCACCAGCAGGACCGCGGCGTGCGCCTGGAGCTGCTCAATGCCCCAGCGGCGGCCTTCGTCGATGGCGAGATGATCGCCAGCACCCGGGAAATGCTGTTCTGCGCCCTGCGCGACATCGTCTACACCGAAAGCGAACTGGCCAGTCAGCGCATCGACCTGGAGAGCTCGCAAGGCATTACCGACTACGTCTTCCACCTGCTGCGCAATGCCCGCACCCTGCGTGCAGGGGTCGAGCCCAAGCTGGTGGTGTGCTGGGGCGGTCACTCGATCAGCAGCGAGGAGTACCAGTACACCAAGAAAGTCGGTCACGAACTGGGCCTGCGCAAGCTGGACATCTGCACCGGTTGCGGCCCGGGCGTGATGAAAGGCCCGATGAAGGGGGCGACCATCGCCCACGCCAAGCAGCGCATGCACGGCAGCCGTTACCTGGGCCTGACCGAACCGGGCATCATCGCTGCCGAGGCGCCCAACCCGATCGTCAACGAGCTGGTGATCCTGCCGGACATCGAAAAGCGCCTGGAGGCCTTCGTGCGGGTGGGCCACGGGATCATCATCTTCCCAGGTGGCGCCGGCACGGCCGAGGAATTCCTGTACCTGCTCGGCATCCTGATGCACCCGGAGAACCACGACCTGCCCTTCCCGGTGATCCTCACCGGCCCGCGCAGCGCCGAACCTTTCCTGCGCCAGCTCCACGACTTCATCGGTGCGACGCTGGGCGAGGCCGCGCAGCGACACTACACCATGGTCATCGACGATCCGGCCCAGGTGGCGCGGCAGATGGTCGAAGGGCTCAAGACGGTCAAGCAGTTCCGCCGCGAGCGCAACGACGCGTTCCACTTCAACTGGTTGCTCAAGATCGAGGAGAGCTTCCAGCGTCCGTTCGACCCGACCCACGAGAACATGGCCAACCTGGCCTTGCGCCGCGACCTGCCACCCCACGAGCTGGCCGCGAACCTGCGCCGGGCGTTCTCCGGGATCGTCGCGGGGAACGTGAAGGACAAGGGCATCCGCCTGATCGAGGAGCACGGGCCTTACCAGATCCGGGGTGACAGCGCCGTGCTCGATCCACTGGGCCGGCTGCTGCAGGCGTTCGTCGAGCAGCACCGCATGAAGTTGCCCGGTGGTGCGGCCTATGTGCCGTGCTACCAAGTCGCGACCTGAGCCCCTGGGGGCCGGTGCTGAACGCAGCGCCGGTCCACGGTCAGGCCCGGCGTTCGCCAGGGCCGTGGCATCCATCACGCTGACGCGCAGGACGTTCATGCTTGATCGAGGGCGCTCGTCCTTCGAAAGACCTCTTCCTCGCCATTGATCGCCACTGCCTACATTCGGTGAAACCTGTCCTCTCGCCCACCGGTCGGCATGCATAAGCACGCCCCCAGCCCAGGCCGCGCCGTGGCCACGGAATACACCCGCGAGGACGCCCACATGACCTGCAAACCCCCAGCACTCAATCGCCGCAGCCTGTGCAAATGGATGGCCGTCGGTGCCTCCACCGCGGCCCTTGCGCCGCAGGTCATGGCCCAGGCCTACACGCCACCGACACCGGTGGACGTCGGCACGGTGGAAGGAGGACAGGTGAAGTTCCCAGCCTGGCGCGGCCCTGCCGACTCGCCCTCCTCGCCGCCGCCGGCGCCGCTGCCTCCCGAGCAGCGTGTCGGGTTCGCCATCGTCGGGCTGGGTCGGCTGTCGCTCGAAGAGATTCTTCCGGCGTTTGCCCAGTCACTCTATGCCAAGCCGGTGGCCCTGGTCTCCGGTACCCCGGACAAGCTGCAGGCCGTGGCCAAGCAGTACGGCATCAAGCCCGAAGCCTGCTACAGCTATCAGGACTTCGACCGCATCCGCGACAACCCCGACGTGCAGGTGGTGTACATCGTCCTGCCCAACGCCATGCACCTGGAGTTCTGTGAACGGGCGGCCAAGGCCGGCAAGCACGTGCTGACCGAAAAGCCGATGGCGATCAGTTCCCAACAGGGCCAGGCGATGGTCGAGGCGTGTCGCCAGGCCAAGGTCAAGCTGATGGTCGCCTACCGCATCCAGTACGAGCCCTACAACCTGCACGTCAAACAGCTCGTGCGCGACAAGACCCATGGCCGGCTGGTGGCCTACCATGGCGTCAACACACAGACCGTGGCCCAGGATGGCGAGCGTCAGTGGCGCCACAAGAAAGACATGGCCGGCGGTGGTTCGCTGGTGGACATCGGCCTGTACTGCCTCAATACGGCACGCTTCATCACCGGCGAAGAGCCGATCGAGGTCTATGCCAGCCTGTATTCCCCCGCAGGCGATCCGCGTTTTGCCGACGTCGAGGAAACGGTGCAGTTCACCTTGCGCTTCCCGTCGCACACGGTCGCCAACTGCCTGACCAGTTATGGCGGTCGCGACGACAAGTACCAGCGCCTGAACCTGGAAACCGCCGTGCTCGACATGCCCAATGCCTTTGCCTATCAAGGCCAGCGCTTGTCGGTCATCGAGCGCGCCCAGGATGCCACGCGCAATGGCGAGATCACCCTGCCGCCGAAGAACCAGTTCACCCAGGAGCTCGATCACATGGCCGACTGTGTGCTGCACGACCGCGAACCGCATACACCGGGTGAAGAAGGGGTGCAGGACCATAAACTGATGGAAGCCATCTACGAAAGCGCCCGTACCGGTCAGCCGGTCAGGCTGCCGGTGGTGGAAGGCCTGGATCGATTCCGAGGCAAGGCGTGATGACCGGGCGAAACCTGCAGCGGATCCAGGCCGGCGTGCTGAGCGTTGCCTACCGTGACGAAGGTCCACGAGATGCACCCGTGGCGGTGTTGCTGCACGGCTTTCCCTATGATGTCCATGCCTACGACGAGGTCGTGCCGCGCCTGACCGCGCAGGGCGTGCGCTGTGTGGTGCCGTTCCTGCGCGGGTATGGCGGCACGCGGTTCCTGGACCCTGGCACCATGCGCTCCGGTGAGCAAGCGGCCCTGGGGGCCGATCTGCTGGCGCTGCTCGACGCGCTGGCGATCGAGCAGGCGGTGCTGGCCGGCTATGACTGGGGCGGCCGGGCGGCTTGCGTGGTCGCGGCCCTGTGGCCCGAGCGGGTCGTGGGCCTGGTCAGTGCCGAGCCTGGCTACAACATCCAGAACATCGCGGCGGCAGGTTGGCCGACGGAGCCTGAAGCCGAGCACCGCCTGTGGTATCAGTACTACCTGCACGGCGAACGCGGCAAGGCAGGCCTGCATGCCCATCGCCGCGCCTTCTGCCAGCTGCTCTGGCATCAATGGTCGCCGTCGTGGGCCTTCGACGAGGCCACCTATGCCGCGACGGCCCAGGCTTTCGAACACCCGGACTTCGTCGAGGTGGTAACCCATTCCTACCGCCACCGGTTCGGCCTGGTGGCAGGTGACCCGGCCTATTCGTCCATCGAGGCGCACCTGGCGCTGCAACCGACGATCGAGGTACCCAGCGTCCTGCTGGCGGGGGCCGACGACGGCGTAGCCCCGCCCCAAGGCGACGCCGATGCCCGGCGCGGCTTTCGCCAGGTGCTGCAACGACGGGTACTGCCGGGTATCGGCCACAACGTTCCACACGAAGCCCCTGGAGCCTTCGCCGACGCGGTCACCGCCCTCTTCACCCACACAGGGGTAATGCTGCCATGGACCCGATAAGCACAGTGGATGACAACCTGGCCCGTATCGCCCGCCTGGCCGAACAGCTGCAACGCCAACTGGCGCCTTGCCCGGTTTCACAGATGCGCCTGTACGCATGGATCGCCGAATGGACCCGCACCGCCGATGGCTTGCGTGCAGCCGAGCAGTGCCTGCCCAAGCTGCCGCAAGCCCTGTGCGATGACTACCTGGCCTGGGTGCACGGTGGTGCGCACTGAGGCGCACTTGACAGGCCCGGCGCTTGAACTCTGCCGCGCATGCGCGTCTCTAACGCTTAACCGAACACTGGAGAGCCAGCATGAGCGATGACAAAGACACCCCGCAACGTCCGAACGACGCCGTCCCGACCGATGCCGAGGGTAACGAGGTCAACGTGGCCGAACGCGTGATGCGCGAAGACCGTGGCCCGGTCAGGACCGCCGGTGAAGTGGTACCGCCCGTGGGCACCAAGGTGATGGAGCAGAACACCGAGGCACTCAACGAAAAGACGGCCGAGGTGGAACGCAAGCTCAACCGTTGATGCCCGTGCGCCATGCGGCCCTTGGGGCCATGGCGCCTTGCCTCGTGCACAGTCTGCCGTCACCTTCTGACAGCCTCGACCCTCACTCCAATGACAGCGGTGCAGACCCGGCCCTCCTCGTCGGCAAGCCGACTCCCACACCGGCCTGATTGCCAGGGCCACCTTCACTCACCTGTCGATCCGCGATCGCCCAGCCCTCCTGTGGGAGCTGGCTTGCCAGCGATGACGTCAGTGCAGGCACCGCCGCATGTCAAGCATGCCGCAGCGACCTGCTCATCCCCTGCCCTTGATCAGATCCACCTCAGGATGGCATCTCATCCTGTACGTCATCGTCCTCCGGTTCATTCTCATCGACCTGCCGGCGCGAGGCCGGTTTTTCCGGGTCGTTGATAAAGGGAACGCCACTCGGGCCTTGCTCTTCGGTTCCGGCTGTTTCGGGATTCATGGGCTTGTCCTGTTCTGTGAGATGCCAACCCATTGGAACCTGGGAAGCCAGCACGGGTTCGGACTGAATTCACGACACATGGTCTTCACCCCTTTCTCTGCACACGATGGTTATCAGCATAGGTCCGATAGGCATTTTACAAAGTGTTTCAAATCGTCCTAAGGTGCCTACCTTGTCCTGGGCACCGCCGCGTGCGCCGCCCTTCACCCCCGATCACGAGTCCTCCCATGACTGTCCATGCCCTCGAACGCCCGACCGCTCCGCTGCTCGACCCTGCCGCCTTCAAACAGGCCATGCGCAATACCGCAGCCTCGGTGAACGTGATCACCTGCGCCGGTGAAGACGGCGACTACGGCATGACCGCCACGGCCTTCACCTCGATCACCGCCGACCCACCGACCGTGTTGATCGCCATCAACCAGTCGGCCAGCCTGCACGCCCAGTTGCTGGTGCAGCGACGCTTCTGCGTCAACGTCCTGCGCGCCGATGCCCAGGAACTGGCCAGCGACTTTGCCGGGCGTCTGCCGCCTGAACAGCGCTTCGGCGAGCATGCCTGGCACCGCCTGCCCAGTGGCAACCCGGCGCTGGAGGCAAGCAGCGCGGGCTTCGACTGCGAGGTGCGCGAGCTGTCCCAGGTCGGTTCGCACCTGGTGATCATTGCCGAGGTGCAGCATTGCTGGCACTCGGCGCATGCGCCCTTGCTCTATTCCAATGGGCGGTATGGGCAGTTTGCGTGAGCGTTGTTCGAGCCTGCATGGACGCCTGTGCTGAGCTGGCGGCCCTGCCGAGGGCCGTGAATTCCGCTGCGCCGAAACCGCAGGTCCCCACGACTCACTTCCCTCTGAAGCGCTGATGTCCTAGCATCGACCCGGCATCTTTGGCCAGGCACGCCCCTCGGCCAGAGACATGCCCACCGCACGTTGTTTCCCTCTGTCACGAACACAGCACGACGCGGCGCCAGCACCCATCGGATCGGGAGCCTCCATGAGCCACGACACCGCCACCTTGATCGTCAAGGACCTCACCCTGCGCCTGCCTGACGGCAGAGCCTTGTTCTCAGGCCTGAACGCGACCTTCTGCCGCCAGTTCACCGGCATCGTCGGCCCCAACGGCAGCGGCAAGTCGACGCTGGCGGCGCTCATGGCAGGACGCCTGACGCCCAGCGAGGGCAGCGTGCAGTGCGCCGGCAGCATAGGCTACCTGCCGCAATGGCTGACGCCGATCGGCGGCACCGTCGCGGACCTGCTGGGAGTGCGCACGGCCTTGGAAGCCCTGGCGCGGATCGAAGCAGGGGCGTGCGACCCGGCACTGTTCGACCTGCTCGACGATCGCTGGAACCTGCCTGGAGACATTCAGGCCTGCCTGACGCGGCTTGGTCTGGTCCATCTGCCGCTGGACCGGCCCAGCGCTGCCCTGAGCGGTGGCGAGACCGTGCGCCTGATGCTGGCAGGGCTGCGCCTCGGCGGTGCGCGCGTCCTGATTCTGGACGAACCGACCAACCACCTGGACCGCGCTGCGCGCCAGCAACTGAACGACGAACTGGCACAAGGCAACGAGACCCGTATCGTCATCGCCCACGACCGGGCCTTGCTGGAGCAGGCCGATCGTATCCTGGAACTGCGCAGCGACGCCCTGGTGACTTACAGCGGCGGCTACAGCCGTTACCGTGAGCAGCGCCAGGCCGAGCAGCGTACCGCTCAGGCAGCCCTGATCAAGGCGCGCACCGTCCGTGAAAGCGTCGAGCAGCAGATTGCCAGTGCGCGTCAGCGCGAAGCCCAACGCGCCAGCCACGGGCGCAAGGTAGCGCGTGCCACCGGCACCCCGGCCATCGTCGCCAATGCGCAGGCCGAGCGCGCCGAGCAGCACAGCGGTCATCAGCGCATCCAGCAGGCACGCCTCAGTCAGGCCGCGCACGAACGGGTCGAGCAGGCCAGCGCGAACGTCGAGCCGTTACGGCCGAGCCAGCTGGCCACGCCGACCGGGCAGGTCGCCAACGCGGCCCAGGTGATCGCGCTGACGCAGTGCGAGCTGCCCTACGGCCCGGCCACCAGCCGGTGCCTCGACCTCATCCTCCAGGGCCCGGTGCGGGTAGGCCTGATCGGGCCCAACGGCTGCGGCAAATCGACCTTGCTCAAGGTCATGGCCGGCGTACTGGCGCCGGCCCGTGGCGAAGCACGGCACATCGCGCGGACGCACCTGATCGATCAGCATGCGCAGACGTTCGCCGCCGACCAGTGCATCGAGCAGGTGCTTCGTCAGGCGCTGGGCATGGCCGAGGAAGGCCGCCTGCGGCAGGTATTCGCCCATGCAGGGCTCGACGCCCGACAGATGGCCACGCCCTTCGGCCAGCTCAGTGGCGGCGAGCGCCTGCGCGCAGCGCTCGCCTGGCTGGCCGGTGGCCCCGAGAACACGCAGCTGCTGTTGCTCGATGAAGTCAACAACCACCTCGATCTTGCTGCCTTGGAGGCCGTCGAACAGCTGCTCAGACACTTCAAGGGCGCGTTGATCGTGAGCGCCCACGATGCTGACTTCCTCGAGGCCCTGGCGCTGACGCACCAACTGGTCTGGACGCCGACGGGGTGGCGCTACGGTCCGTGGCCAGGGGCAGAAGGCATCTGATCCGCTTTGTGCATCGCCAGCTGCATCTGTACTGCGCGGTCGCGACGGGGCATAGTGCGGTCACCCTGCCCCGTCGCCTCAGAGCCTACCCATGAAACGCTACGAACGCTTCGCCGACGACATCGCCGAACTGATCCGCTCCGGCGTGCTCGGCCCTGGCCAACGGGTGCCGTCGGTGCGTTATGCCAGCCAGGCGCACGGGGTCAGCCCTTCGACGGTGTTCCAGGCCTACTACCTGCTCGAACGCCGCGGCCTGATCCGCGCCCGGCCGCGCTCGGGCTACTACGTCAACGCGCACCCGGCGCAGCCGTTCCATGAACCGTCGCAGCCGACACCGACCCGCCAGTCCACCGAGGTGGACGTCAGCGACCTGGTGTTCTCCATCCTCGATTCGATGAAGGACCCGGCCACCGTGCCCTTCGGTTCGGCCTTCCCCAGCCCGACGCTGTTCCCGTTGCAGCGCCTGGCGCGTTCGCTGGCCAGCGCCAGCCGAGCCATGGACCCGCGCGTGGTGGTCACCGACCTGTCGCCGGGCAACCCGCACCTGCGTCGGCAGATCGCCCTGCGCTACATGGTCGGCGGCCTGGTGCTGCCCATCGAGGAGCTGCTGATCACCAACGGCGCGCTGGAAGCGTTGAACCTGTGCCTGCAGGCGGTCACCACGCCGGGCGACCTGGTGGCGATCGAGGCGCCGGCCTTCTACGCCTGCCTGCAGGTGCTGGAGCGGCTGAAACTCAAGGCCATCGAGATCCCGGTGCATCCACGCGAAGGCATGGACCTGGAGGCATTGTCGCAGGCCTTGCAGAGCCACCCGATCAAGGCGGTGTGGAGCATGACCAACTTCCAGAACCCGATGGGCGCGAGCATGCCCGAGGCGCGCAAGCAGGCGTTGGTGGCCTTGCTGCGCGAGCATCACGTGCCGCTGATCGAGGACGATGTCTACGCCGAGCTGTACTACGCGGCGCAGGCGCCCAAGCCGGCCAAGGCGTTCGACACCGAGGGGCTGGTGCTGCACTGCGGCTCCTTTGCCAAGAGCCTGGCGCCGGGCTACCGCATCGGCTGGGTGGCCGCCGGGCGGTTCGCGCCCCAGGTCGAGCGGCTCAAGCTGATGACCTCGCTGTGCGCCTCGATGCCGGCCCAGGCGGCCATCGCCGATTACCTGCAGCACGGGGGCTACGACCGGCACCTGCGGCGCCTGCGCCATGCGCTGGAAAGCCAGCAGGCCAGCATGCGCGCAGCGGTGGCGCGGTACTTTCCGCCGCAGACGCGGGTCAGCCAGCCCAGCGGCGGCTACTTCCTGTGGCTGGAGCTGCCCGAGCAGGTGGATTCGCTCGCGCTGTTTCGCATCGCCCTGGCCCAGGGCATCAGCCTGGCGCCGGGGCCGATCTTCTCGCCGACCCGAGGGTTCGCCCACTGCATCCGGCTGAACTACGGCATGCCGTGGACCCCCGTCGAGGAACAGGCCATGGCGACCCTCGGGCAGATCATCCGTTCGCTGCTGGACAAGGCCTGAGACGGCCTACCGGCAAGCCCGTCAGTCGCGTCGCAGCAGACCGCAGTAGATCCCCTCGATGACGAACTCGCGCTCCGGGCCGATCTCGATGGGCGGGTAGTCGGGGTTGCGTGCCAGCAGGCGATAGCCGTCCGGGCCACGGTGCAGGCGCTTGATGGTCACCTCGCCGTCCAGGCGCGCGACGACGATCTGCCCCTCGTGCGCCTCGCCCTGCTGGCGGATGCCGACCAGGTCGCCGTCGCAGATGCCATCGCCGATCATCGAGTCGCCCCGCACCTTGAGCAGGTAGTCCGGGGTGCGCCGAAACAGGCTGGGGTCGACGTGCAGCTGCTCGTGGAGGTCCACGTCCGGGCCGATCGGCGCACCGGCCGCGACCCGCCCGAGCACGGGCAGTTCGAGCATTTCCGGGCGGCGCAGTGGCGCGGCCAGGCGAATGCCACGGGCTTGGTTCGGCGTGACGTGGAGCAAACCGGCCTGGCACAGCGCGGTGACGTGCTTGCGCGCCACGCTGCGCGAGGCGAAACCGAAGCGCTCGGCGATGTCGGCCAGGCTCGGCGGCTGGGCATGGTCGGCGATGCGCTCGCGGATGAAGGCGAGAATCGCCTGGCGTTTGGGGGTCAAGGTATCCATGGCGCACGGTTGTACCGTGTTCGCGGCGTGCTGACCAGCCCCTTTACGGGCCGCTTTCGCTATGATGGTCGGCCTTCCATCCCTGACGTTGTCTGGAGAGCTGATGCTGAGCGCCTTGCTGTTCGATCTCGACGGCACCATGACCGATACCGACACCCTGCACCTGCAGGCCTTCCGGCGCCTGCTTCACGAACACGACGGGCGCGAGCTCAGCGAGGCGCAGTTCAAGGCGCAGATCAGCGGCCAGGGCAACGGCCCGTTGTTCGCCCGCCTGTTCCCCGACCTCGATGCCGAGCACCAGCAGGCCCTGGCCGCGCACAAGGAAGCCTTGTTCCGCGAACTGTCGCCCGAGCTGGCGCCGATGCCGGGGCTGGTGCGCCTGCTGGACGATGCCAAGGCCCAGGGCATCGGCCTGTGCGTGGTGACCAACGCCCCGCGCCTGAATGCCGAACACATGCTCCAGGCCATGGGACTGCGCGCACGCTTCAAACACGTGCTGGCCGCCGAGGACATCGCCCGCCCCAAGCCTGACCCGCTGCCCTACCAGACGGGCCTGGCCCGGCTCGGCGCCGAACCTGGGGAGGCCCTGGTGTTCGAGGATTCGCTGCCGGGGGTGAAGGCCGGCAAGGCGGCCGGTGTGTTCACCGTGGCGCTGTGCACCACCCAGCGCGCCGAGGACCTGCGCGAAGCCGGGGCCGACCTGGTGATCGACGATTTCGAGGATGAACGGTTGTGGGCGGTGATCGAGCGGATGAAGGCGGATCGTCGATAGGACGATCATCTGGTCGAGGGTCACGGGCCTTTTTATGGGCCCTGCGGGCCCAATCGCGGCGCGGGAGCCGCTCCCACATGGACCGCGATAACCTGCATCACCGCGACGGGTGTAGGAGCGCCCCCCGTGCCGCGAGGGGCCGCAAAGCGGCCCTAGGCATGGCTCGACGACACAGCCCCCGAGCACTGTCAGCTGCTCATCGCATCACGACGCCCCGCGCAACAGCGCCACCACCTGCTCATGCAGCGCCGGATCACCACAGGCCACCACGCACCCCCCTTGCTGTGCGGTCCCGCCGTCCCAGGCGGTCATCACGCCGCCCGCGCCCTCGACGATCGGCATCAGCGCCTGCACGTCGTAGGGTTGCAGGCTGGCCTCGACGATCACGTCGACGAAACCCGACGCCAGCATGCAATAGGCATAGCAGTCCCCACCGTAGCGCATCAGCCGCGCCTGCCCGGCCACCGTGTCGAAGGCCTGGCGGCGGGCCGGCGTGTCGAACATGTCGGGGGTGGTGCACATCAGGGTGGCCGAGGCCAGGTCCGCGCAGCGCCGGGTCCTGAGCAGGGTCTCGCCCCGCCAGGCGCCTTCCGGCGTGCCGATGAAGCGCTCCCCGGTGAACGGCTGGTTCATCACCCCGAGCACCGGGCGTGTGCCATCGTTGAGCGCGATCAGGGTGCCCCACAGCGGCAGGCCGGTGATGAACGCGCGGGTGCCGTCGATGGGATCGAGCACCCAGGTCAGCGGGCTGCGACCGACGACCGCGCCGTGCTCCTCGCCCAGGATGCCATGGTCGGGATACTGGGCCTGGATCAGGGTGCGCATGGCGTCTTCGGCGGCCTGGTCGGCGACGGTGACCGGGTCGTACAGGCGCCCGCCCTTGTCCTCGACCGCCAACTCGGCACGAAAGTACGGCTGGATCGCCACCGCGGCCGCCTCTGCCAGGCGTTCGGCGAAGGCACGGTACTCACGGATCTGTTCAGCGCTCAAGGACATGGCCAGGGCCTCGTTCGAAGGAAAGGGAGCGCATCATACCCCACTCCCCTGCCCGGCCAACCCCGGCGCCTTGCGGCAGGCGCTCAGGAGAAGCTCGCCTCCATGAACAGCAAGGGGTACAGCGAGATGACCAGCAGCGCCGCCATCAACAGGTTGAACAGGGTCAACCAGCGCGGATTGCGCAACAGGTTGCGCAGCGCGCTACCGAACATCACCCAGATGCCCACACTGGGCAGGTTGACCAGGGCGAACAACGCGGCGATGACGATGACGTTGGCCACGTAGCCCTGGGCCGGGGTATAGGTGGTGATCGCGCCGATCGCCATGACCCAGGCCTTGGGGTTGACCCACTGGAAGGCCGCCGCGCCAAAGAAACTCACCGGTTTGCGGGTGCCGGGCGCGTCGTTGGCCATCGGCCCGGAGGTGGCGATCTTCCAGGCCAGGTAGAGCAGATAGGCGGCGCCGGCGAAGCGCAAGGCGGTGTAGGCTGGCGGCCAGGCCTTGAACACCTCGCCCAGGCCGAAGCCCACCGCCAGCACCAGCACCATGAAGCCCAGGCTGATCCCCAGTGCGTGGGGGATCGAGCGACGCACGCCGAAGTTGACACCCGAGGCCAACAGCATGGTGTTGTTGGGCCCCGGGGTGATCGAGGAGACGAAGGCGAACAGCACGAAGGCGCTGAGCAGGTCGAAGGAATCGAGCATGGCGGCGTGTTCCAGAACGTTTTGTTGGAGTCGTTGTACCGTACTGGACGCCAGGCGCGCCGGACCCATACAGTTGCACACAATCGAAGCCATACACTTCACTGTACCGATCGAATCCTGTTCCATGCGCGCCAATGTGCGCCTCTGCTCTCGGCAAGCGCGAGGGAGGCCGCTACCATGGCGGGCTGTCCAACCAGGAAGTTGACCCATGAGCCTGTCCATCCGCCCCGCCCGCCGCGCCGATGCCGCGCAGATCCTGTCCTTCATCACCGAACTGGCCGAGTACGAACGTGCTCGCCACGAGGTGATCGCGACCGAAGCCGACATCGAGCGCACGCTGTTCGACGAAGGCGCCACGACCCGCAGCCTGATCTGCGAGCGCGACGGCCAGGCGATCGGTTTTGCCGTGTACTTCTACAGCTACTCCACCTGGCTGGGCCGCCACGGCATCTACCTGGAAGACCTGTACGTCACGCCCGAGCAACGCGGGGGCGGCGCCGGGCGCACGCTGCTGCAGCACATCGCCCGAGAAGCGGTGGCCAATGGCTGTGGCCGTCTGGAGTGGAGCGTGCTGGACTGGAACACCCCGGCGATCGGGTTCTACGAGGCGGTCGGTGCCAAGGCGCAGGACGAGTGGATCCGCTACCGACTGGAAGGCGATGGCCTGGTGGCGTTCTCCGAAGGCCGCACCGTTTCCGGCAACTGAACCGCGGCCACTCGCACGGCGCCCCCAGGCAGGCACGAGCCTGGGCGCGCTGCCCCCTCGACCTCAACGCTCCACGGAGTCCCCATGATCCATATCCGCCCCATGACCGAGGACGACTTCGTGCTCTTCTGGCCGACCTTCCAGGCCATCGTCGCCGCCGGCGAGACCTACGCCCTGGACCCGGCGATGACGTTCGAGCAGGCCCGACAGCTGTGGCTCGAGCTGCCTCTGCGCACCTTGGTCGCCGAAGCGGACGGCCAGCTGCTGGGCAGCTACTACCTCAAGCGCAACGCCGCCGGCCCTGGTGCCCACGTCGGCAACTGCGGCTACATGGTCTGCGAATCCGGGCGCGGCCGCGGTGTGGCTCGGGCGATGTGCGAGCACTCGCAGAAGCTGGCCCGTCAGGAAGGCTTGCTGGCCTTGCAGTTCAACTGCGTGGTGGCCACCAACGACGTGGCGGTGGCGCTGTGGACCAAGCTTGGTTTCGACACCGTCGGACGCCTGCCGCGGGTGTTCCGGCATGCCCGGCTGGGGCTGGTCGATGGCCTGGTGATGTACAAGTGGCTGGCTGACGACCCGGTGGTGGACACCCCTGCCCTGTTGATCGGGCGCAAGAACATCGAGGCCCGTGTGTCGCGCCGTCGCGGCCGCTGAAGGGAGCATCGTGCGTATCGTGCTGTCCACTGCCACGCCAACAGAGGATTGCAGGAGGTGGACATGCGTCACGTGAAGCTTGCCGGCCGGACGGTGCCGGTGATCGGCCAGGGCACTTGGTACATGGGCGAGGACCCGGCCCGCCGCGCGGCCGAGGTGACCGCCCTGCAGCAGGGCATCGAGTATGGCATGACCTTGATCGACACGGCGGAGATGTATGCCGAAGGCGGTGCCGAGACGGTGGTCGGCCAGGCCATCGCCGGGCGTCGCGACCAGGTGACCCTGGTCAGCAAGGTCTACCCGCACAACGCCAGCCACCAGGGCGTGGCGGCGGCCTGCGAACGCAGCCTGCGGCGGCTGGGGACCGAGCACATCGACCTCTACCTGCTGCACTGGCGCGGCCGCTACCCGCTGGAGGAGACCGTGGAGGCCTTCGAGCGGCTGCGCGAACAGGGCAAGATCGGCCGCTGGGGCGTGTCGAACTTCGATGTCGATGATCTGGAAGAGCTGGACAACCCGGACTGCGCGACCGACCAGGTGCTGTACAACCCGGTGGAGCGCGGGATCGAGTTCGACCTGCTGCCCTGGAGCCGGGCACGGCACTTGCCGATCATGGCCTATTGTCCTTTGGCCCAGGCGGGTCAGTTGCTGGGGCATCCGGTACTGGCACAGATCGCCGAGCGGCATGGCGTGACAGCTGCGCAGGTGAGCCTGGCGTGGGTGACGCGTGAGGATGGGGTGATCGCCATACCGAAGGCCGTGGACCCGGTGCATGTGCGATTGAATGCGGCCGCAGGTGAGCTGGTACTCGATGCGCAGGATCTGGCGGCGATCGACCGGGCGTTTCCGGCGCCGACGCGCAAGCAGCGGTTGGCGATGGTGTAGGGACGGTGCGGCAAGGTGCGGGTAGACTGACGGCATCGGGTGGCTGATGTGCGGGCCCTGCGGGCCCGATCGCGGCACGGGGGCCGCTCCCACATGGACCGCGACTGCCTGCACCACTGCGCAGGGTGTAGGAGCGGCCCCTGTGCCGCGATCGGGCCCGCAGGGCCCGCAAAACCCGTCCCTCCACCTGTCAGGCATCCCGCACCCGAACAGCCCCTCGCCTCAATGCCCTCCCGACCCCGGCGCCGGCTTGGCGCTGAACGGGGGCTTGGCGAACCACACCAGCAGGATCAACCCGGCGAATATCCAGGTCATCAGCATGAAGTAATCCACCGTCGACATCATGTACGCCTGGCCATTGAGGATCTGCTCGAGCTGGGCGTAGCTTCGACCATTGGCGCCGCCCAGGGTCTCCAGCGCATGCCGGGTCGCCGGGTCGTAGGTGCTGATGTGCTCGCTCAGGTACGCATGGTGCTGATCGGCCCGGCGAATCCAGATCCAGGTGGTCAGCGAGGCGGCGAAGCTGCCGCCCAGGGTACGCAGGAAGGTCGCCAGGCCCGAGCCGTCGGCGATCTGCTGGGGCGGCAGGTCCGACAGCAGGATGCTCAGGGTCGGCATGAAGAACAGCGCCACGCCGATGCCCATGAACATCTGCACCAGGGCGATGTGCATGAAGTCCACCTGGTCGGTGAACCCGGCGCGCATGTAGCAACTGCCACCGATGGCAAGGAACGCCAGTGCCGCCAGCAGGCGCAGGTCGAAACGGTGGGCGTACTTGCCGACGAAGGGCGACATGATCACCGGCAGCAGGCCGATCGGCGCCACGGCCAGGCCTGCCCAGGTGGCGGTGTAGCCCATCTGCGTCTGCAACCACTGCGGCAGGATCAGGTTGATGCCGAAGAACCCGGCGTAGCCGCCCACCAGCACGATGGTACCGACGCGGAAGTTACGGTGGGCGAACAGGCGCAGGTTGACGATCGGGTGGCGGTCGGTCAGCTCCCAGATCACGAAGCCGATCAGGAACACCAGCGAGATCAGGCTGCCGACGATGATGAACGGCGACTCGAACCAGTCCAGGTCGTTGCCCTTGTCGAGCACCACCTGCAAGGCGCCGACCCCGACGATCAGGGTCAGCAGGCCGATGTAGTCCATCGGCTGGCGGCTGGTGACCACCGGCCGGTCGCGCATCTGCTGGCGCACCACGGCGGCGGCGAACAGGCCGATCGGCACGTTGATGAAGAAGATCCACGGCCAGCTGTAGCTGTCGGTGATCCAGCCCCCCAGAATCGGCCCGGCAATGGGCGCCACCACCGTGACCATCGCCAGCAGTGCCAGGGCCATGCCCCGCTTGGCCGGGGGGTAGACGGCGATCAGCAGGGTCTGGGTCATCGGGTACAACGGCCCGGCGACCACCCCTTGCAGCACGCGAAAGCCCACCAGCTCGGGCATCGACTGGGCGATGCCGCAGAGAAACGAGGCCAGCACGAACAGCAAGGTGGCCCAGAGGAACAGCTTGACCTCGCCGAAGCGTCGGCTGAGCCATCCGGTCAGTGGCAAGGCGATGGCGTTGCTGACGGCGAACGAGGTGATCACCCAGGTGCCCTGCTCGTAGCTGACCCCCAGGTTGCCGGAAATGGTCGGCAAGGCGACGTTGGCGATCGTCGTGTCGAGCACCTGCATGAAGGTGGCCAGCGACAGACCGATGGTGGTCAGCAGCAGGCTCGGCGGAGTGAATTGGGCCGGCGCGCTCTGGCTCATCGCGGCGCCGACTTGCCGCTGGCGGCGCTGTTCTCGCGGATCAGGCGGGCGATCAGTTGATCGGCCTCGGTCAATTGCTGGTCATAGACCTGGGTGGCGAACGGCGCCTGGCGTGGCGGTTGCTGGGCCAGGGTCGGGCCGCTCTGATCGTGCAGGTCGACCTCGGCCACGGTGGACAGGCCGATGCGCAGCGGGTGCTGCTGCAGCTGCTCGCGGTCCAGGTGGATGCGCACCGGTACGCGCTGAACGATCTTGATCCAGTTGCCGGTGGCGTTCTGCGCCGGCAGCAGGGCGAAGGCGCTGCCGGTCCCGGCGCCCAGGCTCTCGACCGTGCCTTTGTAGACGATGTCGTCGCCGTACAGGTCGGCGGTCACCTCCACCGGCTGGCCGATGCGCATGTCACGCAGTTGGGTCTCTTTGAAGTTGGCATCGATCCACACCTCGTCCAGCGGGATCACCGCCATGGTCGCCGCACCCGGTTGCAGGCGCTGGCCCAGCTGCACGGTGCGCTTGGCGACGTGGCCGGTCACCGGGGCCACCAGGGTGGTACGGGCATGGGCGAGGTAGGCCTGGCGCAGGTCGGCAGCGGCGGCCATCACGTCAGGATGAGAGGCCACCACGGTATCGTCGACCAGGGCCGTGCTGGTGGCCAACTGCTGACGGGCGTTGTCCAGGGCGCTCTGCGCACTGGTCAGGTCATCCTGGGCGTGCGACAGCTCCTCGGCGGCGATGGCACCGCTGGAGGCCAGCTCCTTGCGCCGGGTGTAGTTGTCACGGGCCGTCTTCAGCTGGGCCTGGCGGCTTTGCACCTGGGCCTTGAGCGCATCGACGTTGCTGTACAGCCCGCGCACCTGGCGCACGGTACGGGCCAGGTTGGCCTCGGCCGACTGCAAGGCCACTTCGCTGTCGCTCGGGTCGAAGGCGAGCAGCACCTGACCGGCCTGTACCAGGTCGCCATCATCGGCGCCGATGCGGGTCACGGTGCCGGTCACCAGGGGCGTGATCTCGACCACGTTGCCGCTGACGTAGGCATCGTCGGTGCTTTCGTACCAGCGACCGACAAGCGAATACCAGGCCCAGAAGCCGGCTGCGCCAAGGATCACGAGCAGCAGCAGGCCCAGCAGCAGCACCTTGCGCTTGCGCGAGGACTGGGGCGCCGGAGGAGTAGAAGAAGTGTCCGCGGGAGTGGCCATGGCGATACCTTGGGAAGAAGTCGAATCAGGGGAGTGTCAGCGATCGCCGAAGCGGCGCAGGGTCAATGGGTCACCGGCGTTGCACAGCACTTTGGCCAGCAGACGTTCGAGCGTCTGCAGCTCATCGATCTCGAGCACGCCGACCAGGTCGTTCATCGCCGCGGCGCCGATCTCTGGCAGGCGGTCGGCCAGGGCCTGACCGTCCTCGGTCAGTTCCAGGCGCACCACACGCCGATCGGTGGGGCAGCGCTGCCGTCGCACCAGGCCCTTGTGCTCCAGGCGGTCGAGCATGCGCGTCATCGAACCGCTGTCCAGGCCCAGGTAACGGCACACCTCGGCAGGCGTGTGGACCTGGTACTGGGTCACGATGATCAGCACCTTGAACTGCGCCGCCGTGACGCCGTGGGGCTCGAGGTGGCCATCGAGGACACGGTCCTTGAGCAGCGCGGCACGGCCCAGCAGCAGGCCGATGGCGCAGTGCGAGAAGTTTTCGGGTGTGAAATGGGGCAAAGGGCACCTGGCGGAAGCGGGAGCGATCTACCGATCTGCACCGTGTTCGGGACGCGCCTGGGCATGAAGTCAATCGGCCCCATCGCCCATGGGTGTCGGAAACACGCTGAAATATGTGTGTAAATATTACTGCTTAGGCAGTGAATGTCAAACAGGTGATTAGCTTGCTATCTACCCGACGATGGACGGCGCTCGGCAGGGCCAGCCGTGTACCCCCTGCCCCTCAAAAAGAATTCAAATGAGAGCAATTCGCTGCGTTCTCGGTTCTCCCGGGTGATCCACCCCAGGTAGAATGCGCGAAAAACGGAGCTCCAATGATCCCTGACCGCCCGACCTGCAGCGAACAAGACGCCATCACCGACGCCGCCGCGTACTGGTGCATGCGCCTGCATGCGCCCGACTGCACCCGGCTCGAGCGGCAGGCGTTCGCCCGCTGGCTCGATGAAGACCCGCGGCATGCCGCCGAGTATCGCGCCATGGAGCAGATCTGGCACACCACCGATCTGCTGCCGCGCACGCCGTTCGTGCTGGAACCCGATCCGGTCGAATCGCGTCGTCGCCCGCGTGCGACCCCACTGCGCCGCCTGGCGACCGCAGCCGTCATCGGCCTGCTGGGGCTGCCGCTGGCCGCCTGGATCGGCTGGGAACAAGGCTGGGTGCCCAATGCCTACCAGCACCTGGAAAGCACCGATCAGGTCCGCAGCGTGCGCCTGAGTGACGGCAGCCAGGTGCAACTGAACCTGGACACCGAACTGCGCTTCTTCAATTTCAAGGACCAGCGGCGGGTCGCGCTGATCAAGGGCGAGGCGTTCTTCGAGGTCAGGCACGACAGTGCCCACCCGTTCATCGTGCGTGCCGGCAGCGGCCAGACACGCGTGACCGGGACGCGCTTCAACGTCTGGAAGTACCAAGACCAGGTCACCGTGACCCTGGTCGAGGGCTCGGTGCAGGTCAGCAGTGACGGCGAAACCGGTGGCTATCGCCTGGACCCCGGCATGCAGGCGCACTACCAGGCGGGCGACTTCGAACCGCAGCTGAGCCAGACCCAGGACCATGGCAACAGCCTGGCCTGGCGCAACGGGCGTCTGGTGCTCGACGACCTGACCTTGGCCGAGGCCCTGCCGTCGATCAACCGCTACCTGGCCAAGCCGCTGCGCCTGGCAGACCGCAGCGTGGGGCAGATCCGCGTCAGTGGCACCTACAGCACCCACGATGTCGAGGGCCTGGTACGCACCCTGCCCAAGGTGCTGCCGGTCTACCTGACCCGCAGCCAGGACGGCAGCACCGTCCTCAACCGCATCTCCCCTGCCCCTTCACGCGGCTGACGACGCGCTCAGAGCACCATCGCCGCCAGCCAGCCGAAGGCCAGCAGCGGCACGTTGTAGTGGATGAAGGTCGGCACCACGGTGTCCCAGATGTGGTGATGCTGCCCATCGACGTTGAGCCCCGAGGTCGGGCCGAGGGTCGAGTCGGACGCGGGCGAGCCGGCATCGCCCAAGGCGCCGGCGGTGCCGACGATGCACACGGTGGCCAGCGGGTCGAAGCCCAGCTGCACGCACAGCGGCACGAAGATCGCCGCCAGGATCGGTACCGTGGAGAACGACGAGCCGATGCCCATGGTCACCAGCAACCCCACCAGCAGCATCAGCAAGGCGCCGACCCCCTTGCTGTGATTGATCCACTCGGCGGCGCTGGTGACCAGGGCCTGGACATCACCGGTGGCCTTCATGACCTCGGCGAAGCCCGAGGCGGTGATCAGGATGAAGCCGATCATGGCCATCATCTTCATGCCTTCGGTGAACAGGTCGTCGGTGTCCTTCCAGCGCACGATCCCCGACAGCGAGAAGATCAGAAAGCCCGCCATGGCGCCGATGATCATCGAATCCAGCCAGAGCTGGACGACGAACGCCGAGACGATGGCGATGCCGGCCACCAGCAGGGTCATCGGGTTGTAGCGGATGGCGACCTGCTCGACCTGCTCGATGCGCGACAGGTCGTACTCGCGCTTGCGCCGGTAGCTGACGAACACCGCCACCAGCAGCCCGACCAGCATGCCGGCCGCTGGCAGGGCCATCGCATGGGTCACGTTGATGCCGCTGATGTCGACCCCGGCGCGGCTGACGTTGGCCAGCAGGATCTGATTGAGGAAGATGTTGCCGAAGCCTACCGGCAGGAAGATGTACGGGGTGATCAGGCCGAAGGTCATCACGCAGGCGATCAGGCGCCGATCGATCTTCAGCCGGGTGATCACGTACAGCAGCGGTGGCACCAGCAGCGGGATGAAGGCGATGTGGATCGGCAGCACGTTCTGCGAGGCGATGGCGACCATCAGCAGCAGGCCGATGAGCAGCCATTTGACCTTGCCGCCCTCGGCATGCCCTTGCAGGTCGATCATGCGCAGGGCGCGATCGGCCAGGGCGTGGGCCAGTCCGGACTTGGCGATGGCCACGGCAAAGGCGCCGAGCAGCGCGTAGGACAGCGCCACGGTGGCGCCACCCCCGAGACCGCCGTTGAAGGCCGCCAGCGTGCCTTCGATGCCCAGGCCACCGACCAGGCCCCCGGTCAGCGCACCGACGATCAGCGCGATGACGACGTGCACGCGGGACAGGCTCAGCACCAGCATGATGCTGACCGCGGCAATGACTGCATTCATGGACGGATCTACCTCTTGCGACGAATGGAAAACGACGGGTTGCCTGTACCTGGACGTGCGCGGCCGGTCGAACGTTAGGGCCGATAGGCCGTGACAGGGGTCAGCGGCCTGAAGGAGGCCGACCGGCCGCAAACGGTCCGGCCAGGCGCAGGTGCAGCTCTGGATGCACCGTGCCAAGGCCCAGGAACGGGTTTCACGAAGGGCGCACACTCTGAAGCAGGGCACCGTGGATGTCAAAGTCATGACGGCCATCAAGATTGGCGTCAGGTGGCCGATACGCCGTCATGCCGATTTGAAACTCACCAAGGGGCTCGCTTCATGCCACTGCGTCAACTGTCCATCCAATGGAAGATCACCTTGCTGGCCGGGCTGTGCCTGGCAGCCATCGTCACGCTGCTGGTCGGCCTGTCTCTCTACCGCATGGATCACACCAGCGACCTGGTCAAGGCCAGCAGTACGCAGATGTTGACCCAGGCCGCCCAGGCGCGCATCGAAGCCCAGGGCGAAGTGCAGGCACAGAACATCCGCCGCCAGTTCACCGAGGCGTACCAGTACGGCGCCGGGTATGCGCGGCAGGTGCTGTTCCTGCGCGAGCAGGCCAGCAAGCGCGGTGTCGATGCCCGCGAGCTGCGCCAGGAACTGGCCGCCCTGGTGCAAGGCGCGTTGCGTGGCAAGCCGGAGCTGCTGGGCCTGTCACTGGTGTTCCAGCCCGATGGGCTGGACAACCAGGATGCCCGGTTCGTCGACCAGGCCGCCCTGGGCAGCAACCCCCAGGGGCGCTTCGCGCTGTACTGGTCGCAACCGCGGGCTGGCCAGCTGACGGCCACCACCCTGCCGGAAAGCGACATGACCGACACGCGCGTCGGCCCCAGCGGCGAGCCGGCCAACACCTGGTGGGCCTGCCCGAACCGCACGCGCGCGGTGTGCGTGAGCGAGCCCTACTTCTATGAAGTCGAAGGCCAGCAGGTGCTGATGACCAGCATCGTGTTCCCGCTACTGGTCGCCGACCGGGTGATGGGCACGCTGTCGGTGGACATCAACCTGAACAGCCTGCAAGCGCTCAGCGAAGAGGCCAGCCATGGCCTGTACGAAGGCCGCACCCGGGTCGGCATCCTCAGCCCGGGCGGTCTGCTGGCCGGCTACAGTGGCGATGCCAGCAAGCTGGCCACGCGCTTCGACCAGGTGGACACCGCCCAGGGCGCCGAGCTGACGCGCCTGCTGGGCGAAGGCAAGCCGATGAGCCTGGTGCAGGATGCCGATCACCTCAAGGTGCTGGCGACCTTTGCGCCGATCCCGGGTGGCAAGCGCTGGGGCGTGATGCTGGACGCGCCCAAGCAGGTGCTGACCGAACCGGCCGATGCGCTGGAGCAGGAACTCGACCAGTTGAACACCCAGGGCACCTGGCTGGAGCTGGCCCTGGGCATCGGCGCGGCCCTGCTGGGCCTGCTGCTGGTCTGGCTGCTGGCGCGCGGCGTGACCCGGCCGATCCTCGGCGTGGCGGCGATGCTCGAAGACATCGCCAGCGGTGAAGGCGACCTCACCCGTCGCCTGCAGTATGCCAAGCAGGACGAACTGGGCCAGTTGGCCGGCTGGTTCAACCGCTTCCTGGACAAGTTGCAGCCGATCGTGGCCGAGGTGAAGCAGTCGGTGACCGCTGCCCGTGGCAACGCCGAGCAGTCGGCGGCCATCGCCAGCCAGACCAGCGCCGGCATGGAACAGCAGTTCCGCCAGGTCGATCAGGCCGCCACCGCCTCGCAGGAAATGAGCGCCACTGCCCAGGACGTGGCCCGTAGCGCCGCCCAGGCCGCGCAGGCGGCTCGTGAGGCAGACCAGGCGACCCGCGAAGGCCTGGCGGTGATCGACCGCACCACCACCGGCATCGATGCCCTGGCCAGCGAGATGAACAGCGCCATGGACCAGGTCGGTGGCCTGGCCCGCAACAGCGAGCAGATCGGCAGCGTGCTGGAGGTGATCCGCTCGATCGCCGAGCAGACCAACCTGCTGGCCCTCAACGCCGCGATCGAGGCGGCACGTGCCGGGGAAGCCGGCCGCGGGTTCGCCGTGGTCGCCGACGAGGTGCGCAACCTGGCGCGGCGCACCCAGGAGTCGGTGGAAGAGACCCGGCAGGTCATCGAAGCCTTGCAGGCCGGCACCCATGAGGTGGTCTCGGCCATGGAAGGCAGCCACCGCCAGGCGCAGGACAGCGTCGAGCAGGTGAACCATGCCGTGAGCGCCTTGCAGCGTATCGGCGAGGCAGTCAGCGTGATCAGCGACATGAACCTGCAGATCGCCAGCGCGGCCGAGGAGCAGAGCGCGGTGGCCGAGGAGATCAACCACAACATCGCCACCATTCGCGATGTGACCGAGTCGTTGTCCGAACAGGCCGGCGAAGCGGCGCGGGTCAGCCAGTCGCTCAATGGGCTGGCCAATCAGCAGCAGGGGTTGATGGATCAGTTCAGGGTCTAGGGCACAGAGTGATTGCTGATCTGGCAGAGCGGTTCACCCCCTATATGGGGGCTTGCCCGCGATGCAGGCGGTGATGGAGCGGACGCTATCGCGGGCAAGCCCGCTCCCACCCAGATCGCTGCAATCTGCCGATGCAGGCATGGCTGCGCACACAACCTGTAGGAGCGGGCTTGCCCGCGATGCCTGTAATGCCCGGGCGGCGATAGGGATCACGCCCCTGGCTTGCCTTCGGCCTCCGCCGTTGCGTCATGCTGCTCGGTCGGCGGGGTCAGGTGCAGGATCCGGTCACGCCCGCCTTCGGCCAGCAGGTAACCGCCCTCTCCGTCCGGCACGATCGCCTGGGGTGCCTTGAGGAACGTCAGCACCGTGTGCTGGTGCCCCTGCGGGTCGATGCGCAGCAGCCGTGCGCGGTGGGTGGAATCCTCGCTGATCCACAGCCCACGCCGGTCGCACATCAGGAAGGTCGGGTTGCGCAACCCGGCGATCACCACCGGGTCACGCTTGTCCGGGGTCAAGGCACGGACCTGACCCGCGGCCTTTTCGGTGTAAAGCAACCGGCCCTCGCCGCAACGTGTCAGGCCTTCCCCCTCGTCCAGCCCCGAGCGCAGCACCTCGAGGGCGCCCGTGCGCCAGTCGTAGCGCATCAGACGGCCATCGGCCTTGCGGTCTTCGATCGCGTACAGGTGCTGGGCATCGCTCCACAACCCCTGCACGTTCTCGCCGTCGAACAGGTGGGTGATCTGCCCGTCACGCGACAGACTGACCGGCGCCTTGCCGCCCTCCTGGCTGAACACCCAGCCGCCTTGTGCGGCGATCATGCCGTCGGGCTTGGACAGGCCCTTGACCATCACTTCCCGCCCGCCGTCGGGCGTGATGCGCAGGATGCTGCCCTGCCCGTCCTTGAGTTCACGGCTGACCAGCAGGCTGCCATCGGCCAACGGCACCAGCGACGCAGCCTTGTCGACCGACCTGTGCACCACTTCCACGGCCCAGCCCTTGGCGGCCTGGACCGGGTAGAAACTCTGCCAGGCGAAAAAGCCCAGCGCACTGACCAGCACGCCGGCTGATACCAGCATGACGCCTTTGACACGTCGCGCACGAACGCCCACTCACCCCTCCTCATGTGTCGATGGTGGGGGCATGCTAGCAAGGGGATGTGAAAATTGTGTTGGGCCGGGGGGAGTGGCAAGTGGCAAGCTGGGACGGTGTTGCGTTGGGCGTGGTGCATGGGGCGAGGCAGGATTGGCTGATCTTGCGGGCCTTTCAGGCCCGATCGCGGCACGGGGGCCGCTCCTACACGTGGGATCGCATCGCTGATCTGGCAGACCAGCGCGACTCGCCTGTAGGAGCGGCCCCTGCGCCGCGATCGGGCCCGCAGGGCCCGTCAGATCAGCCACGCCACTCCTGCACCTGATACCTGACGCACTGCCATGACCATTTGCAGCTTGCAGCTACCCACTCCCACTTAAACCTTTTCCTACAACCTCTTGGGAATCCACAAGGTTGCCACACCAACCGGGCCTGCCCATGATCAGGCCCTGGCCCGGCCCGGGTCCATCGTCTGTGAGAACCTGCCCTCATGCCTAGCCACGACCCCGCCCTCGAGGCCCTGCGCACTGCCTTGCGCGCCCTGGCCGATCACGACCTGCTCAACCCGGACGACGATCCGCACCTGAGCGGCGTGCTGTTCTTCTGTGCAACGGACGAGCGCAGTCGGCAACTGATCGAACAGGTCGAGCTGCTGGCCTACGACGCCTTGATCGACCCCAGCGGGCAGCCGCTCCCTGCACGTGTGCAGGCACTATCGGAAGAGGAAGGTCTGCATGTCACGGTCGGCCCATGCAGCGCCGAACACGAGACGGTGATCAGGCTCGCCCTGGCCGGCAAGGGCGTGGTGACGATCAAGGCGGCGCGGTCGTGAGGCCCGGCCACCCTGTCGACTGCCGGTCGGTGGTGCGGGCCTCTTCGACCGAAGCGGCCCGCTGACGCCATCAGGCGATGGCGGCGTCCACCAGCACCTGGGCTTCTGCCACCAGGCGCTGCAGGTGCGCCTCGTCGATGAAGCTTTCGGCGTAGATCTTGTAGATGTCTTCGGTCCCCGACGGCCGCGCGGCGAACCAGCCATTGGCGGTCATCACCTTGAGGCCGCCGATGGCCTGGCCGTTGCCCGGCGCGTGGCTGAGGATCTGCTCGATGGCTTCGCCGGCCAGCTCGGTCGAGGTGACCTGCTCGGGGGCCAGCTTGCTCAGCAGGGCCTTCTGCCGGGCATCGGCCTTGGCTTCGACACGGGTGGCGTACGGGCGGCCCAGCGCTTCGGTGAGGTCGGCGTAGGCCTGGCTCGGCGTACGGCCGGTGCGGGCGGTCATCTCGGCCGCCAGCAGCGCCGGGATCAGGCCGTCCTTGTCCGTGGCCCACACGCCCCCGTCCATCCGCAGGAACGACGCGCCCGCGCTCTCTTCCCCACCGAAGCCCAGCGAGCCGTCGAACAACCCTTGGGCGAAATACTTGAAGCCGACCGGCACTTCATGCAGACGACGCCCCAGCCGCGCAGTGACGCGGTCGATCAGGCCGCTGCTGACCACGGTCTTGCCCACGGCCGCGTCAGCACGCCACTGCGGGCGGTGACGGAACAGGTAGTCGATGGCCACGGCCAAATAGTTGTTCGGGGCCAGCAGGCCGTCGGCGGTGACGATGCCGTGGCGGTCATGGTCCGGGTCGCAGGCGAACGCCACGTCGAAGCGCTCGCGCAAGCCGATCAGGCCCTGCATGGCGTGCGGCGAGGACGGGTCCATGCGGATCTGGCCATCCCAGTCGACGGTCATGAAGCGGAAGGTCGGGTCGACCTCGGTGTTGACCACCTCGAGGTTCAACTGATAGCGGTCGGCGATGGCCTGCCAGTAGTGGACGCCAGCCCCGCCCAAGGGGTCCACGCCCAGGCGCAGGTTGGCCTGGCGGATGACGTCGAAGTCGATGACGTGCTGCAGGTCCTCGACGTAATGGGTGATGTAGTCATGGCGCTGGGTGGTCGGTGCGGCCAGGGCCTGGCCATGGTCCATGCGCTTGACGCCCTCCAGGCCTGCAGCCAGCAGTTCGTTGGCCTTGGCCTCGATCCACTTGGTCACGTCGCTGTCGGCCGGGCCGCCATTGGGCGGGTTGTACTTGAAGCCGCCACTCTGCGGCGGGTTGTGCGACGGGGTGATGACGATGCCATCGGCCAGGCCCTGCTGGCGGTCACGGTTGTAGCAGAGGATCGCATGGGACACCGCCGGGGTCGGGGTGTACTCGTCGTCCTTGGACAGCCTCACCTGCACGCCATTGGCGGCGAGCACTTCCAGCGCGCTGGCGGCAGCCGGTGCCGACAGGGCATGGGTGTCGGCGCCGATGAACACCGGGCCGTCGATGCCCTGGGCCTGGCGGTACAGGCAGATGGCCTGGGTGATCGCCAGTACGTGATGTTCGTTGAAGCTCGATTCCAACGAGGTGCCGCGGTGACCCGAGGTGCCGAACGCCACACGCTGAGCGGCCACGTTGGCATCGGGGCGGTGGGTGTAATAGGCGGTCAACAGGCGGGGAATGTCTACCAGCACACTGGAAGGTGCTGGCTTGCCTGCCAAGGGACTGAGCGTCATGAAAACCTCGTGTTCTGGAGTGTTGGGGGGTTGGAACACGCAGTGTACTGAGAGTTCTCGGGCACGGCGAGGTGATGTGCAGCAAGGGGCTTGGCGTGTGCATCGCGGGCCATGGCCTTGGCCCGTCTTGCAGGGTGCAAGCGGGTGGGTGTCGCGTGGAGAGGGGGGTTGGAGGGGGGATCGGAGTGGGCTGGTTTTGTGGGCCTTGCAGGCCCAATCGCGGCACGGATGCAAGCCGCGACACCTCGGCGGACGCGTCTACCCCTCAGGGCACTGCCACCACGACGGAAACATCTGCCGCACCCGCGCTTCGGCGAAGCGCTCGTCGATCAGCACCAGCGTGCCCTGATCCTGATCACCCCGGATCACCCGCCCTGCCGCCTGGATCACCTTGCGCACTCCCGGATAGAGGTAGGCATAGTCGAACCCCGCCCCGAACTGGCGCCCCAGGCGCTGCTTGAACTGCTCGTTGACCGGGTTGACCTGGGGCAGCCCGAGGGTGGCGACGAAGGCACCGATCAGCCGCGTGCCCGGCAGATCGACCCCCTCTCCGAACGCCCCGCCCAGCACCGCGAAACCGACCCCCTGCCCGTCCGGCACGAAACGCGCCAGGAAGGCCTCGCGCCGTGCCTCGTCCATGCCCGGCGCCTGCTCCCAGCGCGGGATCGACGGGTGACGTTCGGCCAGCAGGCGCGAGACCTGCTCCAGGTATTCGAAGCTGCTGAAGAACGCCAGGTAGTTGCCCGGCTGCCGCGTGTACTGCTCGGCGATCAGCTCGACGATCGGCGCCAACGATGCCTGTCGCTCGCGGTAGCGCGTCGACACGTGGCTGGCGATGCGCACCTGCAACTGCTCGGCCCGGAAGGGTGCGGCCACTTCCAGCCAGGCCGTGTCGGCCGGCATGCCCAGCAAATCGGTATAGAACTGGCGCGGCCCGAGCGTGGCGGAAAACAGCGTGACGCTACGCGCGGCGCTCATGCGCGGCGCCAGCAAGCGGGCCGGGACCACGTTGCGCAGGCACAGGGTGGCCAGGCGCCGCTTGCCCGGCCCTTCGCGTACGCTGATGTCGAACAGGAAATGCTCGTCGAACAGCTCGGCCACGCGGGTGAACTGCAAGGCATGGAAGTAGAACGCCAGCAGGTCCGGCTCGATACCGACCGGGGCCTGGTTCATCTGCTCCTGCACCACGCCAACGAAGCGCTGCAGGGCGCGCAGAAGCGGCTCGGGCAGCACTGCACTGGCCTGGTACGGGGCGCGTTGCTCCTTGTACAGGGCGTTCCAGGCGCGATTGAGCCCGTCCAGTACGCTGGTCAACCCCGCCGGTTTGCGCTTGCGCAGGGTGGCCAGCTGGCCCTGGTCGAGGCTGGCGCTGTACATCTGTCGCCCACGCTCGACCAGGTTGTGCGCCTCGTCCACCAGCACCGCCGTGCGCCACTGGTTGGCCTGCGCCAGGCCGAAGAGCAAGGCGTGGGCATCGAAGTAGTAGTTGTAGTCGGCCACCACCACGTCGGCCCAGCGCGCCATCTCCTGGGCCAGGTAGTACGGGCAGACCTGATGCGCCAGCGCCACCTCGCGCACGCCGGCCTGGTCCAGCAAAGGCCGCTGGCTGGCTGCCTCGCGTGCAGCAGGCAGGCGATCGTAGAACCCTTGGGCCAGCGGGCAGGACTCGCCGTGACAGGCCTTGTCCGGGTGCTCGCAGGCTTTATCGCGGGCGATCAGCTCCAGGGTTCTCAACGCCGGTTGTGGCGAAGCCTCGGTCAACTGGCGCAGCGCGTGCAGGGCCAGGGCGCGGCCAGGGGTCTTGGCGGTCAGGAAGAAGATCTTGTCGAGCCGCTGCGGCGTGGTGGCCTTGAGCAGCGGAAACAGCGTGCCCAGGGTCTTGCCGATGCCGGTGCTGGCCTGAGCCATCAGGCAGCGGCCGGTGCTGACGGCCTTGTACAGGGTTTCAGCCAGTTGTCGCTGGCCCTGGCGAAACGCGGCGTACGGGAACTGCAACGCCTGCAAGCCTTGGTTGCGCGCCAGCAACCGTTGCTCCTGGGCCTGGGCCCAGCCGAGAAAGTACCCGCAGACTTTATCGAAGAAACGCTCCAGGTCGGCTGCCTGCCAGGCTTCGCTGATCACCGTCTGCCGGTCGCTGTCGATGTCCAGGTAGACCAGGACCACCTCGATCCGCTCGAGCTGTCGCGCCTGGCACAGCAGCCAGCCATAGACCTTGGCCTGCGCCCAGTGCAGTTGCCGGTGATTGTCCGGTTGGCGCGAGAGGTCACCACGGTGCGTCTTGATCTCTTCCAGGCGGTTGAGCGCCGGGTCGTAACCGTCGGCCCGCCCCCGCACCCGCAGATGCTGGTATTGCCCTTCCAGCGCGACCTCGGCCTCATACCCTGCCCCCCGACGCGCCACCACGCGGCGATGGCCGTCGATGCCCTCTTGGGCGGTGGGCGACGGGGTGAAGCGCAGGTCTAGATCACCCACCTTGGCACTGAACTCGCACAAGGCGCGCACGGCGACGGTGTAGCTCATGAAGCGGCGTTGTCCCAGCGCACGTGGCAGACGTCCACCGGCAAGCCGTGCTCGCGGCAGAACTCGAGCCAGCGCAGCTGGTTGTCCTGCAGGCGATCACCCGGCCCCTTGACCTCGATCATGCGGTAACGGCCCTCGTCGGGCCAGAACTGGATCAGGTCGGGCATGCCGGTGCGGTTGTTGCGGATGTCCTGCAACAGCCGGATGAAGCAGGCCTTCAGGTGCGCTGGCGGCAGGCAGCCCAGCGCCTGGTCGAGCAGCTCGGGCGACAGCGCCGGCCAGCAGACGAATGGCGACTGCACGCCCTGCTTGGCCTGGTGAACCTGGCGGATGACCTCGGCATGGGTGCCGGCGTCGAGCCGGGCGAAACAGGCCTCGAAGGCTTCGGCGCGGCGCAACTGGAAGTCGGCCTCATGCAGGTCCTGCGGCGCGCTCTGGAACGGGTGGAAGAACGCACCCGGCACGGGCGAGAAGATCACCTCCCAGCACAGCAGCCCGAACAGCCCGTTGAACAGGGTGTTCTCCACGTAGTGCACCTGCCCGCCGTGCTCCTGGTGCAGGTACTGGCCGACCGCGCGCTCGACCCCGAGGCTCGCGTGCTCGGCCGGCAACACCAGATGGATCAGGTTGGCCGCCGGCGCCTTGCGACGCGCACGGGGCGCGCCGCCCAGCTTGCGGGCCAGGCGTGGCAGCATGCGTTCGAGGGCCTGCACTTCCAGGGCATTGGCCGGGGCTTCGGCCATCTGGGTGGCGAAGGCATGGGCGCAGGCCCATCGTTCGCTGCGCTCGAGCACACGGACCTGACGAATGCGCGCCTGCGGGTGCTGGCACTCGGTGTAGATGGCCATGGCCTGCTCCCAGTCGCCCAGCCGCTCGCACTGCTGGCCGAGGCCGAACAGCAAGCGCGCACGGCGCCGGGCCAGCCACGGGTTGTCGGCCACGAGTGCCGGCAACGCGGCGAACACCTGCTGCGGCGTGGCGCCCTGCTCCAGCTGCTCGGTGCAGGCATGCAGGGCCATGGCTGCGGTCACGTCCTCGCGGCTGCGCAGGGCCCGGGAGTCGGCGCTGAAGGCCACCTGCTCATAGCGGGCGAAGCCCAGGTCGGCCAGCACGAACTCCGACCAGTCCTGGTACAGGTTGCCGAAGAACAGCAGCCGCAGCCGATCGCACAGCGCTTGCAGACGCCACTGCACCACACGTTCCGGAAACGTCGGGAACCACGAGGCCAGGGGGCGCGGTGCCAGTTCCAGGGCCAGCAGTTCGGCCAGCAGCTCGTGCTTGAGCGCCTTGGGCCGACTCAACTGCCCGGCGAAGCACCGCGCCAGCTCGTCCTTGCGCAGCAGCCCGAACAGCTGCTCGACACCCAGGTCGACCTGCTCGGCCACCCAGCCGGTGTCGAGCAGCGGGGCCAGGGCCGCGTGCGTGCAGCCGATCTCGGCGTACTGAAGCTTGTCGGTGCGAAACAGCTCGCCCTTGCGCATGACCATGCGCACCAGCAAGGCCCGTGCAGGGCGTGGCAACTCGGCGAACGTGCGGATGAACGCGCGCTCCTGATCGTCGAGCAGGTCGGCGTAGCGCAGCTCGACCCAGTCGAGTACCTGTTGGAAGTTGTACAGGTAGTAGAAGGGTTCTTCGACGGAATGGGCGATCACGGTAGACAGGCGGCAAGGGGATTGACGCACTGGTTATACATACAGAAACAGCCACCAGGCAAATCCGCTGGATCAGCGGTCGGGCTGTCGATGCCGTGCCAGCCGTTGCCGCAGCAGGCCTACGGCCTGGCGCAGGTCGTTCAGGCGGCCGCCTTCCCAGGCCAACAGGATGTGCTGCCGGTGCCAGCCCCGCGCGCTGAACATCGACCCTGGCGCGGCATGCAGGCCCTTGGCCGAGAACTCGCGCAGCACACGCTGCACATCGGTTTCCTGGTAGACCCGGCCCCACAGCCCGCGGCCGCCCGCCGGGCGTTCGAAGGCCAGCTGCCCCGGCACCTGACGGACGATTTCCGCGCACAGCGCGTCCACCCGCGAAGCCAGCTCGCGGCGCACCACCTGCAGGTGAGCATCGACCTGGCCCTTGACCAGCAACCGTGCCAGGGCGTGCTGGCGCAGGGGCGGCAGGCGGAAGTCGCGCCACACAAAGGCCTGGCGCACCGGCTCGTGATCGCTCAGCACATAGACGTAGGGGGCCTCGGCGCCGGCGCAGGCCTGCAGCGAGCCGAGCACCAGCAAGCGCTCCGGGTCGAGCGCATCGCGCAACCGCGCCGCCGGCGGGCCCTCGAAGCAATGCTCGCTGTCCAGGTCGTTTTCCAGCACCCAGACCCGGTGCTGATCGAGCAGCGCCGCCACGGCGCGTTGCGCCGTCACCGGCATCACCCGCCCCAGCGGGCTGACCAGGCAGGACGGCAGCACCGCCAGCCCGACCCGTTCGTGCCGCAGCAAATGCGCCAGCGCGCCCAAATCCGGACAGCCACGGGCATCGAGCGGCAGCTCGACGACGCGGCGACCGGTCTGGTTCAACAGCCACAGCAGGCGGGCGCAGAGGGGCGACGGCACCAGGATGGCTTCGCTCTCCAGGTGCAGGGCCGCGAACACGGTTTCCAGCAAGGTCTGCAGGTCGGTCGCCAGGTAGACGTCCTCGGCACTCCAGCAATGCATCGACGACTGCGTATAGCGCGTGGCCAGAGCGCTGCGCAGCATCAGCTCCCCGGCCAGGCGACGCTCGTGCACGCTGCGGCTGCCCTGGCGTGCCAGGCGCCGCTCCTCGGTGAGCAGGGCGTGGTCCAGCGCCGGCATGGCCGGCAGCGGCGGCTCGAGCCCTTGCAGGCCGTGGTGGCCGACCGAGATTGCCGGTACAACAGGACGCGCACGCTGCATGCCGAGGGCGGAACGGTTGATGTAATAACCGGACTTGGGCACCGACCGCACATAGCCCTCGTGCTCCAGCTGGTTGTAGGCGTGCTGCACGGTCGAGAGGGAGACTTTCAGGCGCTTGGCCAGGTCGCGCAGCGAAGGCAGCTTGTGCTCGTTGCACGCCGTGTTGTGCCGGGTCAGCGTCAACAGATAACGGTACACGGCTTGGTAGGCGAACTCGCCCCGGTTCGACTTGCTCATCGGGCCACCACCCACGAGCCCGGGCTCGCATCGACTGCCAGACCGCCGCGCGCCCAGTCGGGTAGCTCGCCCTGGCGCCAGGCCAGGTGCGCGAACAGGTGCCGCCACCCCTGCGGCCGGCCCGGATCGGCGTACAACGCTTGCAGGGTGCTGATGGGCAACCCGGAGGCAGTGGTCAGCCAACGGGCGGCCGCTTCCGGGCAAGGGCGGCCCTGCAAGGTCTGATGCAACAAGGGCAGTGCCACGCGCATCTCGGGGTAGCAACGCTTGACGAAGGCCTCCAGCCCCGCGCCGCGGCCCACGAACGGCGCGCTGAGCAGGCAGTCGAGCTGCTGGGGCGACAGCGCATGGGCGCGCAGGAACACGCGGTAGGCCTCTTCGCGCCAAGGGTCGTCCGTCAGGATGGCTGTGCTCGCCGGGGACGGTTCCAGCGACCCGTGACGAGGCTCTGGGTCGCTCGCGGTGGCCTGCGTAGGGTCGTCGGGTAGCAGGTCGGCCAGATCGACCACCTGCAGGCGCGGTGCGTTCGACACCGGCTCGTCCCCTTGCGTGAGCGCATGCTCGACGCCCAGGCAATGAGCCGGCAGGTGTTCGTAGACCTGGGCCAGGTTGTCCAGCAGGCTGCGCGCGCAGTACCGCACCCAGCGGTCGTCCGGCAGGCCCATCGCCCGTCGGCAGCGTTGGCTCCAGGCCAGCAACCGGCGCTGCTGGGCCAGGGAAAGTTCGGTGGCCAGCACATCCACGGGTCCCTCGTGGTCCAGCGCGGCCCGACACGCCCTGGTCTGGGCCAGCACGTGCCAGCCCTCGAGTACCCGTTCGGGTCGGCCGTGACAGAG
Organism: Enterobacterales bacterium AN_CKDN230030167-1A_HGKHYDSX7; assembly: GCA_046940335.1. Classification (GTDB taxonomy): domain Bacteria; phylum Pseudomonadota; class Gammaproteobacteria; order Pseudomonadales; family Pseudomonadaceae; genus Aquipseudomonas. The sequence goes on along the minus strand of JBKYML010000011.1, from coordinate 24,382 downwards.
ATGCCCGAGGGTCAGCAACCGCTCGCGGCCCACGGCATCGAGTTGCGGGTCGAGCAGGCGACGCGCGCAGAACGGCACGACATGCCCCCCATCGACCATCAACAGCTCGGCGCGCGGGTCGTCCTCCAGGAACAGTCGGCTGAAACAGCGCTCCAGCCGCTCGCCCGACGGTATCCGGTGCCCACCCCGGGGCAACAGCAGCACCCGCAGCGCGAAGGTCGCCGCCCCCTGGCTGGCGAGGCTCAACTGCGCTGCCCTCAGGCACGCCAGGGCGTGGCTGGCGCGGTCGTCACCGCTGTACGGGAAGAACACGCGAAAGCGTGCGATCTCGTCGGGCCCGCCGGCTGCGATCACCAGACGCTGAACCAACAACTGCAATGCGGCGCGCTGGGGTCGACTCATGTCGTCCAACACGCGTTCGAGGACTTGCTTGTATATGTATCGCATCGCCTGGTCATGAATCGTACTTGCCATGTCGTCCACCTCCTTGGCAGCTGGGCTCGCTCTTCACGCGACACGTCAATGAATGAAAGCGCTTTTCGAAAACGGGCCATTGCCAGGCGCGTCTTGCCCGAGGCAGCGGCAATCGGCTTGCAGCCTTCATTCGCCCCAGCCCGCGCCTTGCGCAGTCCGGCCGACGGCTATCACGAAGCCATTATCGATTCTCGAGGCAGGAATAACAGATACAGATCAGGGTAAAAAAACCATTCAGACGGGTATTATCGACCAACTTTTATTCAGAGTTTTTCAATGAGCCGACAATAACAAGAAGCGCACTTAAAGTTTGCCGATCAGCCTATCGGCAATTACTTATTGTGCTGTAGGAAATTTCTTAAGTAAAAGTTGAGCGGCGCGTTAAGCGTTATATCAAAGCGCGCGGTGACGACGGCCGATCAGGGGCACCCCCTGCCCCTGACCGAAGGGTGCAGGGCGGCTCAGCCGAGCGCCATGTCCAGCACCACACGCCCGCCACAGGGGCAGCCGTCCATGTAGCGGTGCGCCTCGACCACCTGGCTGAACGGGTACACCTTGACGATCTGCGGCGTCAGCAGGCGGTCGGCCGTGAAGCGGTTGATCGCGTCCAGGGCCCGCGCCATGGCGGCCTGGTCCTGGGCGATGCCCAGCTCCGGCTTGCCGGTGAAGTTGCCGATGCAGTGCACGTGGAACTGGATGTTCTTCTGGAACGCCGCGCAGGCTGGGAACGGCGTCTGGTTGCCGCCCTGCAGGCCGTACAGCACCAGGCTGCCACGCGGCGCCAGGACATCCCCCAACAGCGACATCTGCGGCCCGCCCAGCCCGTCGAGGACCATGTCCACGCCACGGCTGTCGGTGTACTTGGCCACCTGCAGCAGCAGGTCCTGCTCCTCGGTGACGATCACCTTGTCGGCACCCAACGCCAGCAGCGGCGCACGCTGCTCGGCCTGCTTGGTCACCGCGAACACCTTCAGGCCCAGGGCCTTGCCCAACTGCACGAAGGCCGGCCCGGCGCAGTGGCTGGCATCGGTCACCAGGGCGGTCTGCCCCGGTTTGGCCTTGGCCAGCTCGACGTAGGCGAAGTAGGCGATCAGCAGTGGGGTGTAATGCACGCTCGCCTCGATCGGCGAGAGCAGGTCCGGGTAGCGGGTGATGGCGGTACGTGGCAGCACCACCACATCGCCATAGACAGGATGCTCATTGGCGCTGGCCGCCGGGAAGCTGGCCACGCGATCGCCCACGGCGATGTCCTCGACCCCTTCGCCCACGGCGGTGACCACCCCGGCCATCTCCTGGCCGATACCGGCCGGCAGGCGCGCCTTGGACGGCGCCAGGTTCTGCCGCCAGAGCACGTCGTACCAGCTGATGCCGATCGCCTCGACACGCACCTGCACCTCGCCCGCGGTCGGCGTCGGCTCGGTCTGCTGCTCGCAGCGCAGCACCTCGGCAGCGCCGAACTTGTGGAAACGGATGATGCGCGACATGGCCTACCTCGCCTGTGTGAACCTCGTATTACCCTGCACTGTATCGGGACATCGCCCGCCAAGCCATGGGCGGTCATCGATAGTCGACATGCCTGACATCGATCGGCCGGGCACCCGACGTGCGGGAAAGCGGTGCAGGGTAACAGCCTTTGGCTTTAGTATTCACCCCTGCCCCACCCCCGGCATACAGGCCCAACGATCGATGAACCGTAACGACCTGCGTCGTGTAGACCTCAACCTGCTGATTGTGTTCGAGACCTTGATGCACGAGCGCAGCGTGACCCGCGCGGCGGAAAAGCTGTTCCTCGGCCAGCCGGCCATCAGTGCGGCCCTGTCGCGCCTGCGCAACCTGTTCGACGATCCGCTGTTCGTGCGCACCGGCCGCACCATGGAGCCTTCGGCCCGCGCCCAAGAGATCTTCGCCCTGCTCTCCCCGGCCCTGGACTCGATCTCCACCGCCGTCAGCCGCGCCGCCGAGTTCGACCCGGCCACCAGCACCGCGGTGTTTCGCATCGGCCTGTCGGACGACGTCGAGTTCGCCCTGCTGCCGCTGCTGCTCAAGCGCATCCGTGCCGAAGCCCCTGGCATCGTGCTGGTGGTGCGTCGGGTCAATTATCTGTTGATGCCCGCCCTGCTCGCCTCGGGCGAGATCTCGGTGGGCGTGAGCTACACCGCCGACCTGCCGGCCAACGCCAAGCGCAAGGTGCTGCGGCGCAGCCGGGCGACGCTGCTGCGCGCCGACAGCGTGCCCGGTGCGATCACCCTGGACGACTTCTGCGCCCGGCCCCACGCGCTGGTGTCGTTCGCCGGGGACCTGTCGGGGTTCATCGACGAGGCCCTGGCGGCGATCGGGCGCAAGCGTCACGTGGTGCTGGCGGTCCCGCAGTTCAATGGGCTGGGGAGCCTGCTTGCGGGGACGGACATCCTGGCGACCGTGCCGGACTATACGGCCGAGGTACTGACCGCGGCGGGCGGGTTGCGGGCGGAAGAGCCGCCGATCGAGGTGGGGACGTTCGAGTTGCACATGGCCTGGCGGGGGGCGCAGGACAATGACCCGGCGGAGCGGTGGTTGCGGTCGCGGATCCAGGTGTTCTTCGGGGATCCGGACAGTGTGTGACGGCAATCGCCACAGAGTGCTGTCGCAGGCCGTCAATGCGGCATTGGCAGCCTGATGGCGTCGGTCAGGTGGTTGCAGCAGGTCGTGGATGGTGAAAAGGACAGGTAGATGATGCCCGCCTCCCCTTTGTAGCGCATGCAGTAGGTGCCCCTGTCGAGGGTGATGAACTGCCCCTGGATCACGTCCGACCCATCAGGCTCCAGGCCGCCGCCGGTGGTGTCCTCGCCTGCCCCGATGAATACCTGACCCGAGGGCACCCGCAGGTGGACGCTGCCGTCTGCGTTCGTCAGCGACGCCTGGACCCTGACCTGATACGTGCCATCGCTCGGCAGGTTCAGGAAGGCGATGGCGCCCGCGTTGGTTTCCAGCAGTTCGTCGTGCCGAAGGCTCCACCAGTCGCAGGTGTCGTCCAGGCGGTGGCGTAGGGGGGCCTACCAATCGCCGCGCCAGGCTTCCAGGTAGTCGTCGTCGCTCGATAGGCCCACGGCGTCTCCTAGGGCATACAGGAATTCGAGGATCGATTCCCTTTCGACGGTCTCGATCGAGTCTTCGAAGGCGTTGATTTCATGCATGCAGTGCTCGAAGCGCGAGATCAGGAAGGCGTTGTCAGGCGTGTCGAGGGGGTTCAAGACGTCCTTGGACAGTGCCCTGAGGACGGGCTTTATGGGCTCGAGGCATTCGTCATCGCCTTCGAGGTGTTCGATTCTGGTGAGGAATGCGTTGAGCATCATGTTCTTGTCGGCCATGGGAACACTTGATCTCCTTCAAGGTGCATCGGGCGCTGGATTACGCGTTGCCAGTGAGATTGCATTATCTTTCAAGTCAAGGGCGCGACGGGAATCGAAAGGTCAGACCTTCGTGATCAAGAGCAAAACGGAGGTTCGACACGCTCGATGTCGCACCTCAACAAGGGTTGCCTTGCCGCCTGGACCTCATCGCGATAGGCCGTGACGACGGTCAGGTACGGTCCCATGCCGAAATCGGGCACCCCATAGGCCATGACATGCACATCGACATGCACCGTTTCGCCTTTACCGCCCAGAGAAAGCTTCGGAAACTCAATGTCCAGGCAATCAGGCCAGCTCATCAAGTAATCGCCCGGCACGATGCTCAACGTGTCGATACCGGACTGTAACGCGTAGACACCTGAGAACTGGGGTTGCTCAAGGCTCGGTACCTGGGCCAGGTCATCCTTGGAGTCCAATCCATAGACGTAGTAGGTCCAGGGTGTGATCCCCCAAACCAATATCAGCAACCCTTCGTCGAAAAGCTCATTGGCGATTTCCGTTTCACAAAAAACATCGACCAGATTGAAGCGGCCCTTTCCCAGCTTCGACGTGATGTAAGCATTCATCTTGTTCACGTCAGCCATGAAGAAGCCCAGTTCACCATACGTCTCGTACAGGGGGCTTTTTTTCACAAGGGTCGTGAGAGGGCTTGTGACGGGCTGCAGGACGACCCTGACATTGACCACTTCAGAGTAGTGCAGGATAGGCTTGATATGATCGGGCACCGATTGCAGCGCCTTGTAAGGCACTTCAAGATAGATCTCGACACTCAAGGTATAGGAGCCGCTTTCCACCCACTCGGAACCAAGACCTATACGCGTCTGCGCGTTCAATACAAGCGCTGCCGGCCCTGATGACGCGATGTGTATCGTCTGTCGACATGCAGAAAGCCTCCGACTCCCAAGCGCTGGGCCATACTGCTGACCCTCGCTGGCACAGCACCAGCTCAATGAGGTCTTACGCTGCACCTTTGCAAATTCTGCGAAATCAAAATCTGACAACGGAATGTCGCGCCCAGCAATAATGAGTCGCGCCTCAGCCATCAATCGTGAATCGTTCAGCGTGACATAAGAGACGTTAGTTGAGCTCATGAGGGCATCCAGGCGTGATCATCGTCGTCGATGCCTCTCTCAAAACGAGGCATCGATGCAGGTGGGCGCTCCAGCACGACGCTGAAGCGTCGACGCTACTCCCACGCATCGATTTCTGACTCCTCTTTCAATCCGGACAAGAACCTGTCAAAGGTCTCAGCCAGCCAGCGGTAGGCGTGCCGTTGATTCTCGACAACCGTCGAATCAGGATCGAACGAGTCAGTCGCATAGAAGCACACGCTTCCATCGACCAAATCGAGGCAGAAAAAATTGCCCCCTCCATCGATCGCAAAAGGCAGCAGTGTCATCGGCACGACCTGCCGTTCCGTCATGAGGGCGTAGCATCCGTCAAGGTACCTGGTTTCCGACGCGTCCTGTGCGTCAGATCGCGATAAGGCCTTGAACTTTTTAATCTGAATCGCTTCATAGCCGTCATTACCTTCCCAGCAATCTCTGTCGGGAATACCGCCGTTGTATGACAGGAACAGGTGTTTGAATGAAGCAGGCAAGCGGGCTGCGATCTGTGTTTCGAGCGCTGCGATGTCGGAAGCGCTAATTGGCGGATCGGAGTGTGACAGCGTGATCATGGGCATACCGGAACTGTCGAAATGAACACGTTGCCACAGTGGTCTGCAGGGCGCAACTCATGACCTGGGCTTGCACAGCATTCCGTTGACAAGGCACAGAATCAACAAGGGAACACACCTTCGGTATAACTGTTGAACATCACGTTCGCCCATGCACTGCCAGACGTCTTTAAAACGGCATCCATGATCAAGCCGAAATCGTCTGAGGCATACCCCGCCACCTCTGAGCTTCCTGTGAGAGCAAAGACCTTTTTGAACACATGCTCCCGAATCCTTGCAGACGTTTTCTCATCTTCGCGGGAGCGGTATGGCACCTTTAGCAGTGCCTCGTACGAAGCAGACCATTGGGCATCGAAACGTTCGTCATCGCGCTGAGCGAGCAGCGTGTCCCAGTCATCGACGCCCGCCACGAGGGTCTCAAAAACATCCTTGCTGTGTAGCCATTGTTCTACGTCTGCCAGCGTATATCGCTTCATCCGGGTACCTGCTTTTAATGTGAGTACAATCCAACAGCGGCCTCGACCCGTCTCGCATTATTCGTAACTGCTTATCTTATAACCCTTGAAAGAAGCATAGTCAAAAGCACAACTGTGGCTTTACATATGCCATATTGACCATGAGCAACGGCTGCGCAGCATCACTCTCTTCATCTCGATAAGCCGTTATGACAGGGAAATTCGGACCCGTACCAATACCCATGTAGTAGTAGCCCATGACGTGCACGTCGACGCTGACCCATTCGCACTTGCCCGCGAGGGTAATCGTCGGGAAGTTGGCATTCAGGCATGCGGGCCAGTCGAGCAGGCACTCCCCAGGTACGACGCTCGGCTGCTGTACGTCAGACCTGAACTTGTACGTGCCGGTGAATTGAGGCTGCGCCACGCTTGGCACCAGACGCCTGTCGTCCGCACAATCCAGCCCGTACACGTAATATGCCGTAGGAGTCATGCCCCACACCAGTATCAAAAGCCCCTCTTCGAACAGCTCGTTAGCGAGTTCAGTTTCACAAAAGGCGTCTTTCAAGTTGACTTCGCCTTCGCCCAATCGGGAAATGATGTAGGCGTTCATCTTTTCAAGGTCAGCCATGAAAAATCCGAGCTGGCCATAACTGTTATACACCGGGTTTCTTTCCATCCCTATGCACAACGGCAGTTTACTCGCCCGCCTGAGCCTGATGATGACGTGGAAGATCTCGGAGTACTCTAGTAGAGGTTTTATATGGTCCGGAACCTCGCCGAAATGCTTCAGAGGGAGGTCCAAGTAGATGTCGACTGATAGCACATAGCGACCGCGAGCAATCAGGCTACTGTCCAAGACCAGTTCTTCTGGACCAAGGTCTATACTGACGTCTCCTGGCACCCGCACTTCAATGTCCAGTGCCTGCTCTGAAATCTTCAAGCCACGCACAGCGGCTCCATAGTAGACACCTTCTTCTTCCCTGCTCCAACTGAGCAGAGCTTTTCTCTGCACACTGCCAAACTCCGAAGCATCGAAATCTGTCATAGCGATATCGACGTCCGCCACCTTGAGGACCGCATTCGCGATCACCCTGCAATCGTTGGTGGTGATGTACTGGACTTTGCTGTCGTGCATGAATACTCCTGCAAAGGTTTTTCTCCAGCTTATCCCTTCTGCCTCAAGCACTCTCCGAGGGTAAGCGACATTGTAGATGCACACGTATGACCTGACAGGTGATAGGCGACTGTGATCAGTTTGTTTCATCGCCTGGAACGCAGACATGAATTGACACGTCGACGTGTGGCCTTTCAACCTGCGTCACTACTCTCCATCATACAAGCCTATGTACTGCAAGCCATTATAGAGCTTGCCCGGTATATCAGAAACCTCTACGCTCCCATCGGAGTACCACAGGATGGCATTGGCCCTCACAATACCCAGCTCCATGCATTGGGCTTTGAGATCGGGCAACCGGTCGCGGTCGACAGCTGAATCGACCAGCAGTTCATCAAGGCTGACCTCTTCCGGCTTGCGTGGCATGATCCCCATGAAATCTTCGTCATACCAGGAAATGCCAATATCCTTGCAAAATCCGCAAACCTGATATTTAGGGTCATCAATGTCGACTGAATAATCCAGCTTGAAATAGCTCAGGTATTCTTCTTCAGACGAAAAATTCGTACCCACCCATACATGCACCTTGTCGTAGTGCTCCAGCGTTTCGGGCTCCATTTTTATCTCCAAACGTAAACGCTCATCATGATCGAGCAAGCCTGTTCAAGCGTCTGGCACATGAGCATTGACTCTGTACCCTCGATAACCCGGCTGACCTGCAAGACTAGCTGTTGCGCTGAGAAGCGGGTTCACAGACCATCGACCCTTATTGATCATTGGGCCGTCACTATCAGCATATGGCAGCTTTTCGCCATTTGCAGCGCACCTAAGACCTGCGCTTTGACGTATTCAATTTCCCTCAAATAGCCCAATATAGCGCAACCCGTTGTACTCAGCCCGGATCGGTTCGGCAACCAATGTGCCGCCATCCGAATACCAAAATATGGCGTTGGCCTTGTCTATGCCCAACGCCAGGCAGGCGGCTTTCAAAGCGGCTATTTGACCTGGATCGACAGATGACTCTGAAAGAATTTCATCCAGACTTACCTCTTGCTCTCTTCGAGGGATAATACCGATAAAGTCCTCATCGTACCAATCGGTGCCGATATCCCTGCAAAAACCACAGATCTTGTAATCCGGGTCACCCAGATCAGCTGTATAGTCCAGCTCGAAATATTTCAGATACTCCTCTTCTGGAGAGAAATTGCTTCCTACCCAGACATGAATTTTCTGGTACCGCTCGATGTCATAAGCATCCATATTGTCGACCTCGCGTTTAGACAGCGCCCCTCAAACCTTCACATCCATGAAGGTGTCGTGATCTGCGTAATAATTCAATGCAGCATTGTATTCCTCGTGGGTAGCCTTGGGCTTTTGCTCCAACACTGACCTCACCACATCGACACAATGCTGACCCGAAAACATGTAGTCCAAGCCTTCTGCTTTCACAGACTCAGGATACACCTCCTGATCGTCTTCCACCTTGGGATAGCCTGCCAAAAAGTAATCGTCTTCCAGGTTAAGGCCTTTGTCGTCTTCAAACGTTCAAATGAACTCCCTTGAGGGTTCTCCTCGGCCTGATTGAATTCAGGAAGTTCTGGAGACCATGTTGCATCGAAAAAAAGGGGCACCCCCTCAACACTGTCAGGGCCGACAACATAGAAATCCTTGCTTCTCATCACAGCAACCCCCCCGTGATTGAATCCATTTCAAACAACTTCTTACCAAGTCCCAATCTTACGCAGCCCGGTATACTTTATTGCCTCGAGCCAGCACGTCATCCAGCGTAGGGACCGTCGGTTAGCTGAAGCATCAAAGCGTGTAACTGAAGAAGCAAGGCTATAAGTCAACCAAGATACTACTGCCTTCCAATAATTTTTTCAGCGAACCCTTTAAAAGACTAATGCTCTTGTCATCTGCAGCCTTCCCTTTTAGCTCAACGACAACGGCTTTACCGTTGAAGTGCTGCCAATGACCCGGCTTTATCTCAACCTCCAACCTGTTTTCTGAAACACTTACACTCTGGATGGCATTCGTCACTTCATAGGCTGTCTCTGCAGTTTGAAGCCCAACACCCTCCTCGACAGTGGCATTATCTTCTTCATCCAAACGCGTGATGATGATAAAGGCTTGCGGATCGACCGCGTCATCACAGAGTGCCACGATCAATACGTCATCTTCTTCGCAAGATTTTATATCTGTAGCGTCGAATATATACATATCTACCCCACGGTCAATCACATCCATCATCAGACACTCAGTTGAAGCTGTTACACAAACCTTACACGTTTTACTGAAACAGCCTCAAGCGCCTGAGCAAGTCGGTCCGACAAAATAATGCTGATTCTTCTTTCCAAAACCCTAAACACAAAAGACCCTGGCGCTTTTTCACTGACCAGGCCAGCACCATCATTGTAGAGAAAATCGTATTTACTGACAGCTGTCATACTTACCCTCCTATTGAGATAAAACAAAAACATATTCATTTGTCATATTAATTTTTTCGCCTGGCAAAAATCAACATGACGCGGATTGACCGCACGATCGTATTTTACCCAGTATTTCTCGGGATACTGTCCACTTGCAACCATCAGCTTCATCTAAACAACCCATTATAACGTTCATCTTGGGCGTACCCTTCTAACCCCAACCCTCGATTATACTGCAGCCTTATCATCATCCCGTCGTTGTGTGTTGCTGCAAGTAGCTCTCAACTAAAGCATAGCCTGACACCCCCATCAACAGATGATCTTTGTACTCATCTATTTCAAGTGGCCGTAGCGGAAACCCCTTTCGATAGAGCGTCCCAGCCATATTGAACTCTAACGCATGATATGCTTCATCTGAAACAGCACCTTCTTGTAGTCTCGGCCACTCCCCTGACACTAGATTTTCTAAGGAAGTGAATATCACTACGAATTCACCTTTATAGTCTCTGAAGCTCAAATATCGCTTCTCTTCAAAAACCTTCAGGTCATTGCCGATTGATCTTACGGCGAAAGCAAAAATCTTTCTAAACTTTCGATCCTTACTATCCGTACCTAGCCATAGCACCTGAGCTATTGCAAATCGCCCATCTTTCATCGGAATGGAAAAATAATCCCCGCTGCAAAACTTCACCTTACCTTTCATCAATCGTTCCTATCATGATAGCCCTTACTATGCTTGGTTGCTACTCAACCACGGGGGCCTGTCTTGGGCACCACGTAGCGCCTCGCTCCCCCCATACTAGATTGGGCAGGGATAGAATCAGTTCTGCCATGCCCTCTGTAAAACCCAGAAAGCAGCGGAATGTCATAGGATTTATTTTTTATTATCTTCTTGGAGACGATGGCTTTATTTATTTGCTCCCTATAGTCGAAAGGGCTGCCTAAGCTAGCCGCGCAGCTTATGATGATCGCAGGATATGCATAGGCACTAGGGGATGACAACACCCCCTCAACTGTTTGAGCTGTAGGTGTTATGCATGAAAAAATCTTAGGAATGTAAAAGTTTCTTAGCGCAGAAACAACATGAATGCATATGTCCTCTACTCGCTCGGGAGGCGGAGTGCTTATGGAGCCAGACATGCTTCCACTGAACGGCCTGCCTTTCTCTCCAGATGAAATAAACGAAAAACAGGCATCGTGGGAAAGGTTACTTTTATAGGGAGGCTCATGATGCAACATGCATTCATATAAATCACCGCCATAGACACTCCCAGCTAGAACGTAGCAGTCGGCACGTCCAATATGATCCACATACAAATTGGCAACATATTTTTTCTTGTGCTTGAACTTTAGTGTGTTTTTTGTCGCTGTGATTCCATCAAATTCTGTGGCTAAGGCTTTCAGCTTCTTGAGCAGTTCAGCTTCAAAATACAACCGATTTTCAGATCCCATAATGCCCCTGTTTGCTCGCTTGTTGTCACTCGCTACGCCACCTGAACAAAAAAGCACCCGTCAGCCCTTTCATTACCAAGATCTTTATTGACCAAAAGATACCCGACACCGTCCGTCAAATATAGCGCATCTTGGTATGGACTCGGGAAATCTGAAGCATAGACCTGGCATAAAAAGCTGTAATGATCTTCTAGGGTTCGGGGTATCATGGCGCCAACCGGCGCATCATCAGCAAACAGAGAGGCCACGCTTATTTCCTCATCGCCAATTGTCCCTTCGACAAGATCCGCATATTGCAGCGGAATCGATGCTCGAGGCGAATGACAAGTTCTTCCTGTATTCGAGTGAACAACGAGAGTGTATGAAGGCACATCCTTTTGCTGGTTGACTTGATCATAAGTGATTAGATCAAGAAAATACTCTTCAGGATCGTAAGTCGAGAAGACATGTAAAAAGCCTTCCGGGGGCAGGTCGCTCCTCTGCATTATGTCTCTGACAGCTTTGCAATCGAAACTGAACATGAGCGCAAGGTCTTTGCCTTCAGGACTCTTAGGCCAACTTTCAATATAGGCTTTGTCACCTCCAAATGTAAACGCACCCCTTTCCGAAGTAGGGACTATCTTGAAAACCTTCATCTCCAACCTCCTCTGTCATTCAACACTACGATAGAATTTATTTTTTACTTTGAAGACATTTTTGTGCCTGCAGCTTATCGTCAATGGGCTTCTTGTCGTCTAAACCACTGTGTGCACCCAGCTTGAAACGACTGGTCGCCGGGCCGTAGCGGAAGCTCTGGCTGGTCCTATACGAGTCACGATCATGCCTGAATTGAACTTGATTTTCCAACCAATCAAAACCAAGATACTGCTAATTAACTCACACGCCATCGAGAGCTGCAGCAACCAAACGATATACACTCATGTACCTGGAATACTATCAGCGGCGTACATAAGCATAGAAAGTGATCATACCGATACTCCTGACCTCGCCATTACAGATCCAGATGTGCATTGAAGTCCGGCTGGTTGGCTGCCAGATCACACCTGAAACCATCACTGGTCGTGATCGAGCCGGTGCTACGGCTGCGTATCTGCGCGTATCTCTTCTCGGTGTTTTCAGATAGCTTCGGGGATTTCCCAGATATGACCAAGAGCAACACCTGCCCTCCACCTGGCCAATCTGCGCCAGTGGCGCACAGGTCCTTGGCTCATACAGGTACACGATGTTCTGCCCAAGCGTTTCTTTGCGCAGCCTCCTCAGCTCCCCTAGAGTCGTACTGATAACGACGGTAGATCGGGTTATAGGCATGCTCCACATACAACGCCGGCTGGATCCCTGTGTTATTCACCTACGAGAGCTTGTTGACGAGCGGCATCCAAGCGAAATGCCAAGCCTTCCAACCCACGGCGTCGTAGCCGAAGCAGCTGGTGAGCTTGCCTTGGGTGCGATACACCTCACGGTGCAGGTCAATGAGGGTCAAAGTTCTTCGCATCGAGGCCATTTGGCAAACTGACCAAATCAGATTTATCAAGAATTTCTACAGACCGAAAACCTTCTTTATTTTCTCATCCCCCATTGGAGCGTACCGAGGATAATCTTCTTCCCTTCCCGCTAAGAAAACTTCGTTATCAAATATATCGACAAGTCGTTTATTATCAGCGACTCCATATGCGAACCGAACAGCTTCTTCAAGCGGGGCTTCATACCCATCGTCATGCGCAATGATTCGCCAATCCCCCTCAGTTTTACGATCAAACAAAGAGTAAGAATCCAATATTATCGGATCACCCAAACGTTTTAGAGGGAGCGTGCTCAATCCGGGTGAATTCAAGGTCATTTTAAATATTTCTGCCACATGCCCAAGACTGTTCCGCGTCATGATCCTCCCAACACCATATCCATCACGATCGAGCTTAAAACAAAAAATATCTCCAGGAATCACTTTACTCAACTTAGTTTTGAGTCTTTTCTCCCACTCATAATGCTTGATGCCGTTCATCAACGTGCTCCTTTCAATATACTGTCTTTAAATTCGATTTCGAGGTTATCTTCAGGTGCTGATGCAACTTGCGAACGAGTACGATGATGGCTCCGCTGCGCAACTCAATCATTCACTATCAAGAACCCATTACCTAAAAGCCAGCTTCAGCGCTTAGGCTTTTTACTGTTTGACTCATAGCTATATAAAAAGCCCTCTTGATTCTCACCATTTGATTTACGGAGCCAAGGCAATAGACCAGCAATCTCATGGTATTCTTTTGGATGCTTTGCGTGGTCTAGAGGGTTTCCAAGATACCAAAATGCCCTCTGGACCTAGTTCATTATTGACCAAGTCAAGATAGTTTTCATTTACACCCCAGCACCATAAATTTTCCGTCACCTGCGCCAGAGTTCCATGCGACATGTCACTGCTAATCCACTCTCTTAAGCAGCGCTCACCGATGTTTAGCTTTAAATGGGCATCATTGATAATATTCACAGGGTATACCATCCTAAGCTTTTCAGCCCTATATCGCTCTAACCCTTTAAACCTACCGCCTGTCTCTCTGCTAAAAAGACTTGGATTCTCGAAACCATATATTCTTATTAAATTTTGACCTGCTGCATAGTCCATGGCTTCAGACACATCATCAGTATGGTAAAATATTGCATAGCCCATTGAGCCGGACATACAAAACTGGCCAATAAAATCTAGAAAATTATCCTGTGTCAGGTTCAATGAGCATCCTTGCGCATCAATATGATAAAACCCTCCGAAATCCTTTGTTGAATATCCAAAAGACGCGCCCCACAAGTACCCATCCTCACGTTCATGAAAAAGCCTGAAGGACGTTGCATCACCGTTTCCGATCGCAATCCTTAAGCCGTCCAAAGAAGCCTCTACGAAATCTATATCTTCCTCAGACCTGTCTTCTCGATATTTATAATATCCTGCGGCCGTTATACTCACGCCTATGACTTTGAAAAACAAAACACCCATTTCGAAGATATAGCCAATGGGATTGGCCTCAATCCCGTACATCGCCATTCCACTTGTATCACTCACAACCTCGTACCTCTATCCCTATCCTTTCGACTAAGCCATTGAGCGCATTTTTATCTAAATCACATTCAAGGATGATGCAGCACAATGCCTTCTCATTGCTTGGCGCTCGGCAAGGTATTGCACATTGCCCAGACCCGAGTGCTTCTCGATCGGGTTGCCTCCCAGGTTGTACCCATATTCCTGACCCCGCTACTACCGGACCCGGTTGTACTTGACCCTATCGAACTGCCTCGCATTGAAGTTCGGCTGGTTGGCTGTTGGGTTGTATCGGAAACTCTCGCTGGTCCTAGTCGAACCGGCATCACAGCTCCGCAGCTGGCCGTCTGGATTCCCGCGGACAGGGTCAACATATCAAACTGTTTGGTTGGTAGGGCCGCATGCCTCAAGTCTACTCATGTTGAACGTGGACTGAGCACGACCTCAAGCACACACTCTAATGATTACCTTCAACATGTGTTATTCTACTTACTCACCGCCATGTACATTAAGTAGCCCCAATACCTGATCAGCATATTTTTTTGCATGAGGAATTCTGGATAGCCTTAAATATTCTAGCAGTCTTTCACGGGAATCCGTGCCCAAAATATACTCAATCGTATTGGCCAGCAGAAAACCTTGGGAATAGGTGCCAGCTGAAACTGTCTTGCTTCTGTCATGCGGCCCCGGCTCTTCCCCAGGAGGGTACTCTCCATCACTTTCATCATCGCCAGAATAAAAGTCAAACTTCGCGACTGAATAGCTAATTATCTGCTCACCCCTTTCACTAAAAGCGCGGAGTATTTCTCGAAATTCAATTTGTGCTCTTGCCATTCTAGACAGATCAAGATCGACGAGTACGCCTTCATGTGTTGGCTCAACATCAATGTTCGCTATGCTTTTTATTTTATACATTAAATCCCTGTAAGTGCCAGAGGCCACTAGCTCTTGTACTCTGTGCAAACTGCGAGCTACCATAACCCCATCCTCTCTAAAAATTTCTAGCAAACCAATACCTGTTTCCTCATGAAGGCATCTACTTGTCCGGGGCTCCTCCCAGGGCCTGTCGAACTAAAATCACTTGCTTCACCAAGCTCACTAAATCTCATTCTGAATAGGAACACGCTTATACTGTCGTAGCAATTAAACGAATTTTAGCTAACAACCATCAAGTTTCTCCACCTATTCAAACAAGCTATAGGCGTTCCAACTCGCCCCAAGGGTCGTATCTATAGTCTCGGTCAACCCTCGTGAAGTCCATCCCTTTCAAACCTTCAGCCTTTTGACGAAACTTATCGCTACAAAAAAGCTCGAGGGTTTCTTGGCAAACAAATAGGTGACTCTCTATGCCCTCAATCATAACAAGATGATTAATGGCATCAACGTTTTCCAGACCAGGAAAAATTCGACTCTCGCTAATCTCTCCTGTCTCAAGATCTTTAGCCGTCGTGTAATCAGACTTATTCCTGTCCATCACAGCTATATTCTCAGCTGCTAAAAATATATAAAACCTATCTTTAAGGCATTCATCACCTTTAGCTAACTCTATAGGTACCGCACGATATTTCACGCCTAAGGAATCGCAAACCCCCAAGAATCTCTTGGATACATAATTCAAACTAACGCTATAAAAATCGAAATCCAAGTCCTTCAGGTCAATAGCTGATCCAGTCAGAGCAAGCTTATATAGTTTTTTGATTTCGCACCCCAACGGCGTATATTCGCAATCTTTCCACTCAAAATCATCTACATTGAAAAACCCGCTCATACTCACAAGACAGTGATCGTCTTCGTTAGATTGCACCTTGTAATAGCATTCTTCTTTTGCACTCATAACAACACTCCCACCATTTTACCTATGGCAAATCCATTGACGTCAAGATCTGCCCGTGCACATCTTTATATTTTTCGATATCAAGCACAAGCTGCGTATCGCTGGCTTTACCTCCAATCAATAAACCATTGAAATATAGTACAGCCTTATCTCATCATCAAAATATTGACCTTAAAAATACAGATTTCTCTCGATACCCGTCACGCTCAGTTGCTGCATGTGTCTCACGCTCGAAATGTCGCCTATCAGACTGTTTTGCCACTATCGGCGGTCAACTCCAGCGGCGCTCCGATCTGATCCGTATGAAAGTAGTAGACCCCTTGCCTTTTCCTGCCACCTGATCGATTCGCGTCAACGGCGCGTAGCTGCCCGACTCATACAGACACACGATGTTCTGCTCAGGGGTCCCCTCCCGCAGCATCCGCAACCTTTGGCGCACCTAGTTACACCCGCTCATACGAGTTATAGATGCGCTTACCAACAGCCAGAGTCAATGACGGCACTTTGCGACCTTAGTTGTCGGTGAGATAGATGAAATTGGCTTGGCGACGCAGGCTTTCTTGCCGCAGCAAGACTCCGCAGTCCAGCACATTACCGACGGCCAGATCGCCGGCGCATGATAGCATGCTCGAACTTTTAAATTTGTGAAGACTCAAACCTCAGCCCTCGAATAGAGTGACGCTCAAAGATAATTTTTACACGCTCTTTGACAATTATATTAGCCATCTCTTCTTCAGCCCTAACAATATCGCTGGAAAGTTCTAAACTATCATCTAAGACAACTTTCCTGAACCATCTGGGACCATTCGGCATAGTAATAATCAAAGGCTCACTGACAGAGCTCTCTAAATCCATAGCCCGCGAGACACTTACAACGTTGAATACTTTATAACCCACAAATGATTGCTCACCAAATATCAGGCTTGCATCCAAAAACTGGACGCCAGAAATTTTCTCACCCTCCATTAACTTATACAATCTTGGCGAGATCAGATTAGGACCGTCACTAAAGAAAAAATCATAGCTTAGCAACCTGGAGAGGCTTGCTTTTTTCGGAGCCTCAAAAAACAACTCCATCTCTTCCTCTAATACAAGCCCTCTTTTGAACATGGCTCTGTCCCCGCCAGAAGGCATTTTCATTTTAAGCCAGTAGCTTTCAGGGTAATCTTTCGAGATGGTCAAAATGAAATTTTTAGCCACAGCTTGCTCCCTTAATTCGCTGCGTTGTGCTTCAGTAAAAGCTTGTTAATGGATAGCGTCGATGTAAAACATCTGCTTTCGTCAAATACCAGCTTGAGGAAAAGCATCAGAAGGCCTTGCTGTAACACATGCAGACGAACTCGCAGTGGCGCCCCAGGAGACCTAGAATCTTGTATCTACAACACCACCGCTTAATGTAATAATTTTCTTTCATCATACATTCTGGTTCAACCCTAGGCTAACCGGGCCTTTTGATATTAGGGAACAACAACTCCTTGGAAGGATCCCAATTAACGCCAGTTTTCCTGTACGTATTGATCCTTGAAATTATCTTTTCAGGATCCCCCACCATGCCGCACAGCTCATATCGATAAATTGCATCCAAATCATGGCCTGGCGATAAAGAGCTCTTTATAATGTCCGCACCAATATTCGAATAATGCTTTGATAGACTTATCAATCTAGCACCTGTATTCCCTGGAGTGCCGAATATTGCAGATAGCATATATTTTTCAACCGGCCTTCCATTCGGCTTAATAGACCCACCATCAATCACTCTCGAAAAGATTTTTTTGATATTTTTGATCGATACAAATATCGCAAACA
This sequence comes from Enterobacterales bacterium AN_CKDN230030167-1A_HGKHYDSX7, assembly GCA_046940335.1. Taxonomy (GTDB): domain Bacteria; phylum Pseudomonadota; class Gammaproteobacteria; order Pseudomonadales; family Pseudomonadaceae; genus Aquipseudomonas. The sequence continues at coordinate 6,726 of JBKYML010000011.1, read as the reverse complement.
GCACGTCAATGCTATTAAGATCTATTCCTTTCCACTCATCGTCTTCCGCAAATATATCAAACACCTCCAACAGATAGTTTTCCCGCATTTGCGAAATAGCGTAAATTCCTTTCTCAATTTCGAAGCTAAGTATCAATCCTTCTTGCCACTTCAGCGATTTCAACATGACGCAGCTCCTTTAACTTTCCCACCAGACTTCTTCACTCTAGTTTCAGCGCCATGCTTATCAGCAGCCGCAAGATAGCAGTCTTTATTTGGGCTTTAATGCCAACAGAGTTTAGCCTGCTTGACGCACCCTTCAAAACCATTTCTATCTTTGAATATTTTCTGCTTTAGTCCTTTTGCAGTATCTTCCCTGGCTGACCATTTCCAACAAAAAATTTCTGGCCCCGCCACTGCCAAATCCAGTTGTCCTTGGGCGTGTCGAACTCCCGGACATCGAATTCCAGCTGGTTCGCCGCCGGATCGTAGCGGAAACTCTCGCTGGTCCTGATCAAACCGGCGTCACGGCTGCGTAACTGGCTGTTGGCCTCGTCATCGTACTTGATCTCGCCATGCGGCTTCTCCAGCGCGCGCACCGATTCTCTCGCCGGGTCGTAGCTCACAGGCTTTGTGCACCCAAGATCAATAAGCCGGCCCCAGTTGAGCCTTCCTCAGACTAAAAATTTCTCAAGTATATTTTCCAGTCAATTGATGTAATCAGTGTAAATTTCGCGACCATCAATACCTTTGCTCAAGTTATCTTTCCGCACCTCAAAGAATTCACCCTCCCAATCCTTCATCAAGCCCATAAATGCAAGCAAGGTGCTTTCTGCGTCATTTTTGTTAAATTCTTCGACCATATTGAATACCAAATAGACCTTCGAGGATGATACACACCATAGTTTACATGGACACAGGCTGACGTTCAGGCAAACCTTAGATCACTCACGCCCAAAGCTAGTTGCGCTCATACACATAAATCTTTGATGGCCCATTATAGAAGTAAAGACCAACCAGCTCTTCACCATTCTTCTCGATATAAAGTCTTGTACCCGGAACACTAGTAGTGGCATACACAAGCATAGAAACCGCCTGTTCCCTTTCGTACTCATACTCATAACACCAGTACTCTCCATCCTCCTCTAGACGACACGCTATTTTTGGGTGACCTTCGTTGTAAACTACGCCAGACACACGAACCACCTGATCATCGTCATCAAAGCGCAAGCAGAAATTTTCACTTCCACCTAACTGGAAAACCTCCCACTCTATTTCTTTTCCGCTCGTTCCGTATATGTCAGAACCAACCAATGTTTCATCATCATAATAATATTTAACACAGTTTTTTTTGCTCTTTGGCTCCGTGCTAGTGAGAGGCGATGGAGGTACTCCTGCAAGCTCTAGGCCGTACGGCACGATTGAAATGCTCGGACCTATAGACCACTCTACAGCGCCTTCCTTAACATTTCTAAAACTCTTCAGATCATCAACGCCTGCTGTGAACTTACACTTCACCTTGGTTAATAGGCACGTGAATTTATCTGGGATCATGGTTATCTCCTAACGCCGAACGCTTTACCACTATTAAGGTGCCCTTTGAGTTCGGCAAGTTCATTCAGAAACTCTTTTAGCATGCCGTGCCAGAAACGGTAGTGTTCGCTATTGCCGGTCCAGTGATCGACCACGCGGGGTTTGCCCGCCAAGATATCCCACCTTTAGTGATAGGTCAGGCCCAGTGGCATCGCTGTAGGTGACCATCAGCCCGTCGGTGTAGCTGAAGCTGCGCACGGTGTCGCCGTTGCGGTTGACCACGGTGTTGAGCCGGCCGTGTTCGTCGTAGCGGGACCGATCCAATAGCGATCGCAACCTCGGCGACCAGGGACCCTTGAAGAGAGATGACTGAGATTTGGTGTCAGTCACCTACCTAGCAGATTGTAAAAGAGCGGTTGGCGCAGGCGCCCTGGCTACAGAGATTCTACAGCCACTGTTTCGGTAGCCCACACAAAGTCTTGTTATTGGGATGAACACAAAGCCCACGTTCAAGCGACGCCTTGCACCAGCCGCCGACTCTTTACGCCGCCCCACGGATCGTCAATCAAAAACTCCGCGTCAACCTTCGTTACTGAAGGGACAAAAGTTAGTTTATAAAAAATCTCATCCCCCTCACAGACCTCGAAGTATAAGGAATACTGTCGTTGCTCCAAACTCAGGGTAATTTTGGCTTTTTCAGTAGCTGAGGCGAGTTCAACATGATCCAAATCTGTCACCTTGAATGGGACGACAATACAGCGCTGGGACAACTCATCCAGTGAAAAGCTTTCGAGAAGATACAGTTTCACATTGGCGCCAAAGGCATCATCCGGGAGTGGATCAAATACTACGTAGTCACTATGTAGAACTGCGCCTTGCTCAAGATTTTTTCGTCCCCACTGACTAGCCGACTCGTCATAGGGGCGGGAACGCACCTGAATTTGGCTATGAGAGATGAGCAGATCAACTTTTTGATTCGAGACAACCATTAACACATCTCCACTTTGATCTTTGTACCGTTTGGCAAATCAGACAATATGTTGCCTATGCTAGACCCTGCACCTCGATTTAGGAAGTGCGCATCCTGCAAGCCCCAGCGCATCTACCCACGTCACAGGATTCAGGTTGTACTGGTACAGGTTGGACCCACCCGCCAACCCAATCGAACCCTGCGTCACACCGCCCCACCTCCAGATCGTAGTACCGGAAGGTGTTGTACGTTTCGTCGTCGAGGTACTGGCCCTGAAACTCAGGTTCTGCTCGGCCTCGCCCACATGCAGCGTTTCCAGCACCCCCACGCCTTGTAGTGGGCTGCAGTCGCTCGAATCCATAAAAATTACTGTACGTGCTCATGGTCCTGTGAAGTGCGACAATGTGTTTACTTAAGGTATCTTTCTGAGTCTATTAGATGAGCTTGAAGCCCTCCAAGATATTAAGAGGCCCTGAGCACCTAGCTCACTATTAACCTTCTCTAGATCCTGATCATTCACAATCCAAAACCATAAGCCACTGGTTTCCTGCCCAAGAGAACCATGTGATGCGTCACTTAAGATCCACGCTTGCAAACTACACCCACCAACCCGTTGCTCCAAATGCGCGCCATTGATGACATTCGCGGAATACACCATCCTGAGCGTCTCTTTCTTGTAACGTTCCAGCCCTTCAAATAGCCTTGTTTCCTTACGGAAAAGCTTTGGATTCTCGCAACTGTACACGCTTACAAAATTCTCACCAGCTGCATAGTCGAACGCATCAGCAACGTTATCAGCAGGGTAAAATATCGCATAATCCATTGAACCCCACTTGAGGAATTCACTGGCGAATTCTAAAAATTTTTCTTGATTGAGACATGAGGACAATCCTTGAGCATCAATGTGATAAAACCCTCCAAAGTCTTCTGTTGAATACCCAAAACCAGCATCCCATAAAACCCCATCACTACTTTCATGATAAAGCCTGAAAGAGGTTGCACTACCAGCATCAATTGCAAGCTTCAAATCACTCAAAGATATATCCACAAGATCAAGATCTTCTTCCGACCTATCTTCGCGGTATTTGTAATAGCAAGCAGCCGTGATTTTTAAGCCTAGCACCTTAAAAAATATCAGCCCCAGCTCGTAGATTTGCCTCGGGGAGTTTTCTTCTATCCCATAAATGGCCAAAGCATTCACTTTACTCATACCAACCCACCTATAACCATATGTTTCCAATTAAACCATCCAGCCCTCTTTTTATTGTCGAAGCATCGTAAGGATGCTTTAACACCACGCTCTTTCTGCAGTTTGGCGTGGGCATTTAACTGGTGAGCTTGCCTTGGGTTCCATAGCCTACCGGTGCAAATTATCACACTCCATGTCTCTGCGCGCTCCAACTGCCTCCCTGAAACATCTCCGCCCGCACCAGCCGATTATCGCAGTCATAGCTGAGGTACTGCACCTTGCTCGGTCCCGAGCGCTTCTCGATCAGGCTGCCACACGGATAGTACCGATACGCCTGATCCCGCCACTGCCAAATCCGGTTGTGCTTGACCTTGTCGAACTGCCGCGCATTGAGGTACAGCTGATTGGCCGCCGCGTCCTAGCGGAAGCTCTCACTGATCGTCATTGATCCGGTGTTACGACTGCGCAACTGACCGTTAGCTTCGTGCTCGTACGTGATCTCACCACGCAGCTTGTCCAGCGTGCGCACCAGTTCACCGGCCGGATCATACTGGTAATGCTGAATTAGTTCGCTATAGTGCTCAGTTACGATATCAGCAGGGAAAAGCGCCTGAGCGATACTTATAAAACAACTCATCGACCCAGCTCACGCGACATGACTTCAAGGCAGCATCAGCTATCAAACCAACGTCATCTGAAATATGAGCAGCCACTTCAGAACTTTGAGTCAGGGAAAATACCTTTTTAAAAACATTTTCACGAAGTTCTTTTGCAGCCCTCTCATCTTTTTCATTATGATAGTGCAAATCTTTTAGCCTCTTAAAAGAGCTTGACCAAGCAGCGTCAAAGTCATCTTCATCACGATCATCTAAAGCATCATCCCAGCTAGTAACACTGGAAATAATTTTCTCGAAAAATCTTTCCCTATTAGTCATTGCAACTACATCATCAAACTTATATTCAGTCATCTAAGCCCACTCTCTCTAAGCCAGTTCTCTATCAAGTCTACCGCTGCACGAGGCGCTACATTCTCACCTAGAACGTGAGCTTTGTTCTGTGAGGCCACATCCACCTTGATATGGTCCAAGTCTTTATAAGCTTCGCGGTAGGCAGAAAAAAGTTGATTATCAGTACCATTAAAGTCACCTTGCCGAGGATCTACATGCCCTCTCTCTGCTTCATGAAGTAACCAATTCCCGTGTTCCGGATGCTCGCCTTTTGGGAAAAGGGTTGGTCGTGTTTTATCCGATCTAGAAACTGCGAAGGGGGTACTCATAGGTGATCTTGCCCCCCAGCGGATCGACTTCCTCGAGCAGGCGCGCGTACTCGTCGTAGGCGAAGGTCAGGCGATTGCCATCGGGCAGGTCCAGGCCGACCATGTTGTCTTGCTCATCCAGCTCGACAGCGTAGCGCTCGCCGCCGTAGTCGCGGCTGGCGGTGACGCGAGGGTCAGCGTTGTAGTGTACCTGCAATTCCCGCCCGAGCACGTCGGTGGCACAACCGGTACGCGCCTCCATGTTGTAACGGAAGCGGTAGTGTTCTCCATCGCTGGTCCAGTGATCGACCACGCGGGGTTGGCCCGCCAGGGTGTCCCAGCGGTAGTGGCAGATCAGGCCCAGCGCATTGCTGTGGCTGACCATCAGCCCGGCGCTGTAGCTAAAGCTGCGCACGGTATCGCCGTTGCGGTTGACCACAGCGTTGAGCTGGCCGTGTTCGTCGTAGCGGTACTGGGTGAGCGTCTCGACCGCCTGGTTGTTCACCACGCGCTTGATGTCGGTCAGGCGTCCCAGGGGGTGGTCGTAGTGCAGGTGCACGCGAATGCCGCCCGTAGCGCTGATGTCGGTCAGCGTGCCGCCGAGGGCGCGGATGAAGTGCAGTAAGTAGAACCCGCTGACCCTCGGCGTCATGCTGGCTACTCGGTAAGCACGTCCTGTACACGTCTCAGCAGCTTAACATTGAAAATATTTCTTCTACGCACTCATGGCTTTATGAGATTACGATGACAGGGTTCATTCATGGTATTCTCTTGGGTTTTCTAGATAGCTTCAGAGGTTCCCAAGATATCAGAATACCTTGAGCGCCCAGCTCATTATTAATCCCCTCCAAACTCTGATCATTCACAGCCCAAAACCATAAGTTGCTAGCCTTCTGCTTAAGAGATCCATGTGATACGTCACTTAAGATCCACTCTCGCAAACTACACCCGCCAACCTGCTGCTCCAAATGCGCATCATTGATAATATTCGCAGAATACACCATCCTGAGCTTCTCTTTCTTGTAACGTTCAAGCCCTTCAAATAAACTTGTTTCCTTACAGAAAAGCTCTGGACTCTCGTACCTATACACGCTTACAAAGTTCGTACCGGCTGCATAGCTGAATGCATCAGCAACATCGTCAGCAGGATAAAATATTGCGTAATCCATTGAACTCGACTTGAGGAATTCACTTGCGAATTCTAAAAATTTTTCTTGATTGAAACATGAGGACAATCCTTGAGCATCAATGTGATAAAATCCTCCAAAGTCTTCTGTTGAATACCCAAAACCAGCATCCCACAAAATCCCGTCACTACTTTCATGATAAAGCCTGAAAGAGGTTGCACTACCAGCATCAATTGCAAGCTTTAAATCACTCAAAGAAATATCTACGAGATCAAGATCTTCTTCCGATCTATCTTTTCGGTACTTGTAATAGCAAGCAGCCGTGATAGTTAAACCTAACACCCTAAAAAATATCAACCCCAGGTCATAGATTTGCCTCGGGGAATTTTCTTCTATCCCATAAATGGCCAAAGCATTCAACTTACTCATACTAACCCACCTATAATTATATATTTCCAATCAAACCACCTAGCCATCTTTTTATTGTTGAAGTATCGTAAGAATTCTTTAACACCACGATCTTTCTGCTGTTTGGCATGGGCATTCAACTGGTGAGCTTGCCTTGTATTCCATGGCTCTACCGGTGCAAATTATCACACTCAATGTCGCTGTGCTCTCCAACTGCCTCCCTGGAACATCTCCGTCCGCACCAGCCGGTTATTACAGTCATAGC
>JBKYML010000010.1:0-112046 GCA_046940335.1 Enterobacterales bacterium AN_CKDN230030167-1A_HGKHYDSX7 | reverse complement strand
CCCCCCCCCCCCCCCCCCCCAACAGTCTGTCAGTACAGCTTGGTTTCGCGCAGGATAGCGTCGATGTCGGCTTTTTCCGCCGCCGAAAGCGGCAGGCGCGGACGACGGCAGAAGCCGCCGGTCAGACCGACCTGGTCCATGACGTACTTGGTCGCCTGGATGAATTTCGAGGTGTTCTCGAAATAACGCGCCAGCGGACGGTAGTTGCGTGCCAGCACACGCGCTTCTTCAGTCTTGCCGGCCTCGACCAGTTCAAGCAGCTCGCGCACCATCTTCGGCGCGAAGTTGCCGCCTAGGCATACCCAGCCGCGGGCGCCGGCACTGAAGGCTTCGAAATACATGTCTTCGTAGCCGCAGATAGGGGTCAGCGAACCTTCAAGTTCATCTACGATACGCGAGATGCGCTTGACGTCGTTGGACGATTCCTTGATTGCGACGATATTCGGATGCTCGCTGAGCTCTTTGACCAGCTCGAACGGCATGTCGATGCCGTTGCTGCCCGGGTTGTTGTACAGCATGATGCTGACCGAGGTGTTGTCCGCAACCTCTTGATAGTAGGTGCGCAGCTCATCCGGGCGCAGGCCCAGGCCCGGGTGCGACAGCAGCAACACGCCAGCGCCACCGTGCTCGCCAACGTGACGAGTGAGGTCGATGACTTGGCGAGTGGTGGTGGCAATGGCGCCGGCCATGAGGGAGCAGCGGCCATCCAGGCGCTTGGCGGCAAATTCGAACAATTGCTTGCGCTCTTCGATGGTCATGGCGCTGTATTCGCCCAGGGTGCCTGCGACGCAGACGCCCTGGCCGCCTTTCTCGGCGTAGAAGTCCAGGTTACGACCGAAACCGTCGAAATCGATATCGCCGTTTTCCTTGAACGGAGTGGCCACTACTGTATGGACGCCGCGAAGTGGATTCATGTCTTTCTTATCCTTTATGGGTATGCAGTACAGGTTGTAGATCGTGACAGCCGTGATCTGACTCCTGTATTGCAGGACCTGTGCCAGCTTGGTGCAGCCGTGATTTGAACGATTTCCGACTCTAACCAGTTGATTTATAAGGGATCTCTAATGAATCGGTGGCGCGAGGCAAAAAAAAACTGTGTCATTCTGAATCATATGCACCACCGATATTTGCTGTACCTGCCTTCAGGAAACCGTTGTGTGCCAAAATGACGCGGCGACAGGCGTTGGTGGTATCTTATGTGTCAATATGGTACATCATTGTGCAGGTTCACTCTCTCGTCGAAGGCTTTGAGCTTACAGCCCAACGCGCCTAGAATCGAAAGCGCTGTTCCACAGTGAGACGACCATCAAATAACTAAAACGTCGACACGTAGAGGTGCATCATGATGCTGGGTGATTTCCGCACTGTTCATACCCGCCAGCTCTGGGAGCAATTCGTGGCGGGTAAGGAAATCAATCATCAGTCCTTGCCTGGGCACGTTTACCGCGCCTGGAAAGCCTGTCGGGATAACAGTGTTGATCCGCGTAAGACACTGGATATGCGGTGCCTTCCGGATGATGAATTGGTCGCGCTGCTCAAGCGCTACGCGGGGTTGCTGGATATCGCCAAGCCGGTGCTTGAAATGGTGCTGTTTTCCACCAGCGACACCCCGTTCATCGTCATGCTCACCTCGAGCGAGGGTGTAATCCTGCACGTTACCGGCAATCTTGAAAGCCTCAGTGTGCAGGAGAATTTCTATAACCAGCCTGGTGTGTACTGTGACCGCAGGCTGTTCAGCGCTCGCGCAACCACGCTGTGCCTGGAGGAGAAGAAGCCCATCTCGGTGTGCGGTAGCGAGCACTATCTGGAGGTGTTTCACAACTCCCTGTGTTACGCAGCACCGGTGCTGGACCATAGTGGCAAGGTGCTCGCCTGCGTATCGCTGGCTTCCTCGATGAGTAATCGTAACCAGAAGACACTGTCGATGGTCTGTGCTGCCGCCGATGCAATTAGCTCGCAATTGCAGCGCAAGCAGTTGTACGAGTCCAAGGCCTATCTCAGTGCGATGGTGTATGCCATTTGTGGTGTGCTGCCCGACGGAATAATCGCGCTGGATGCCGAGCACCGTATCACCTATGTCAATGCGGCCGGCGAAGAGATCCTCGGTGCACCTTTCGCTGAGGTGGAAGGGCATGACATCGAGGAGTATTTCGATAGCGCAAGCCTGCAAGAGCTGGCCAACCTGATCGATGGCAACAAGCGTCACAGCGTGTCCGTGGCGCTCAAGGGCAATCCCGATAGCAAATGGTTGTGCCGGGTGCAGCCTCTGTCGGGGGCGAGCCAGGCTTTCACAGGCATGGCATTGTTCCTGGCCTCCGACAAGCAGATCATGCAGGGCCTTACCCAAGTAGGCGGAAACCGCGCTTATTACACGCTCGATGACATCAAGGGTGCTTCGCCGCAGCTCAAGCGATGCGTGCAGCTGGCCAAGCGCATTGCAAAAAAGGCCAACCGTGTACTCATCAATGGCGAAAGCGGCACTGGCAAGGAGCTGTTCGCCCAGGGCATCCACAACGCAGGTCCGCGTCGGGCGCAGCCGTTCGTGGCCATCTCGTGCGCCTCGATCCCTCGTGAGTTGATAGAAGCAGAGCTGTTCGGCTACGTGTCCGGCTCGTTTACCGGAGCCAACAAGAACGGCGCCATCGGCAAGTTCGAGTTGGCACAGAATGGCACGCTTTTCCTCGACGAGATTGGCAGCTTGCCCCTTGAAGCCCAGGGCAAGCTACTACGTGCACTGCAGCAGAACGAGATCGTGCGGATCGGGGGCAAGGTGCCGATTCCGGTGAATGTGAACGTCATTTCAGCCAACAACGTAGATCTGCGCGAACTGGTCAAGACCAAGATGTTTCGCGAGGACTTGTTGTATCGCCTGAATACGGTGGAGATAGCTATTCCTCCATTGCGTGAGCGGGCGGGGGACACCGAGCTGCTGATCAAGCATTTCATCGAAAGGTTCGCTCGCTTGCAGAAGCGTCGCATGAAAATCTCTGCTGGGTGGATGGAGGCGATGATGCAGCATGCCTGGCGCGGAAACGTACGTGAGCTGGAGCATGCCTGCGAGGCTGCGATGATCCTGTGCGATGGTGAGATCCTGACCCGCCGGCATCTCCCGCCATCCGTAGACGGAGCGGTGGATGACGAGTTGCACCCGTTCGCCGCTGCGCCCTGCGAATCGATGCAGGAGAACTACCAGCGCTGGTTACTCCAGGCCATCGAACAATGCGATGGCAACCTCACCACCGTTGCCAAGCGGCATGGGGTATCGCGCAGCACTCTCTATCGCAAGGTTCGGGAGTTCGGCATAGACGTCGAGAACTTCCGGGCTCGACGTAGAGGCGATAGCGCCTTGGTCTAGCCCGTTGCTGCTTTTCGCGGTCGCGACGGTTGCCCAGCCATATGGCTGGGCAATTTGTTTTCCGGGCCCTGCCTGTCGTCCAAAAGCTCGGCTTCGCCGGTGGTCCATTTACAGGAGTGTGCCATTTAGCGACAGCGCTGGTTTAAGTCAGGTTCAGTGTGCCAAATTGAATCATTTTCGCCAGCTGCGGATTTGCCGAGCAGTGAATAGGACATACGAGCGTCTCATTATGAGACGCCGATTTTTCTCTGCAGTTTTTGTTAAATCCTTATAAAACAATAAGTTAAATACATATCTCCAGTGTTCTATTCTGGCACGGCTGCTGCAAGGATGTGTACAGGTGTGTTGTTCAGACCTGACACATCCCATACGGGACTGCTCATGCGGTGCCTCGCGACAACCACAGCAATGGAACAAGAACTATGCAACCCCAATTGATCGTCATGCTCACCCACAACGACTTGACGGTGGACAATGCGCTTGAACTTTTCGAGGCCTGCAAAGACCTTCCGATTCCTTTTTGGGGCTTCAAGGACGTTGGCATTCCTGACGCCAAGATGCGCGAGCTCATCTCGGCCATGAAGCGCGCCGGCAAAACCACTTTTCTTGAAGTCGTGACCTTCGACGAGCAGGCCTGCCTGGCTTGCGCAAAAATGGCTGTGGACTACGGCTTCGACTACCTCACCGGTACGCTGTTCTTCCCCTCGGTTGCACAGTATCTGCAAGACAAGCCGATCCGCTACTACCCCTTCGTGGGCGACGTGGGCGGCAGTCCCGTCAAACTCACCGGCACCCAGCAGTCGATTCTCGAAGACGCCCAACGTCTCGAGGCAGCTGGAGTTCATGGCCTGGACCTGGTGGCGTACCGCTACGTCGACGGAGATCCGGTGGAGCTGGCGAGCGAGCTGGTATCCAAAGCAAAGACTCAGGTCATCATCGCTGGCAGCATCCAGAGTGAGGAACGCCTGGCCATCATGAAAGAAATCAATCCATTCGCTTTCACCATGGGCGGCGCCTTGTTCGACAAGCGCTTCGTTGCCGATGGCGATTTCCGCGCGAACCTGGCGCGTGTCGTAGAAATCATGGACTCGCTGTAACACTCCCTGCTCTTGATGAGGCTACAACCATGGAAAGTCAACACAAAAAACAATCTGACACCCGTGTGTTCATGGAAGGTGATGAGGTTTGCCGTCTGTATTTCAAGACCGAGCGCATCACCTTCGGCTCTTCACAGCTCAGCCCGGGTCAGACCGGCGCAATCGACCCAGGCCACCCCCATTCCCACGAAGTGTTCTTCTGCGCTCGCGGAAGCGTCCTGTTGCGGGTCGGCGATGTTTATCACGAAATGCACGAAGGCGATGCGGTGCTGGTACCGCCAGTCGTGCCGCATCAACTCACCAACATCGGTGACGAGCGGACCCTGGTGACCTGGAGCCTGGCGCCCAGCGAGCTGTGATACCAGCGCAATCCAATAAGGTCTTGCACATGAAATATGTACTAGGCATCGATATCGGCACCACCGCGATCAAGGCGGCGGTGTTCGACGAGAACGGGCGGGAGCAGGGCAGCCACACTTGCGAGTACACGTTGCTGACTCCTTCGCCAGTCAAGGTGGAACTTGAAGCGCATACCTATGTGAATGCCTTCAAGGTCGCCGTTTCAAATGCTGTGTCCAAATCGAAGGTTGGCAAACACGAGATCGTCTCGCTGGGTATTTCCGCCCAGGGAGAGACATTGTTCTTCCTGGACGAAAACGCCGAGCCGCTGCGCCCGGCCATTGTCTGGATGGACAACCGCGCCACTGAACAGGCCAGTTGGATCGAAGCGCAGTTGGGTCGTGAGCGGGTGCATGAAACGACCGGTCAGGTCGGCATGTCGGCGACTTGGCCTGCCTCGAAGATTCTCTGGGTCAAGCACAATGAGCCTGAGGTATTCGAACGTACCGCACGTTTCGTACTGATCGAAGACTACTTCGTGTATCTGCTGACGGGTCGTTTCGTCTCAGAGGATTCGCTGCTGTGTTCGACCATGTACTGGGACATCAATACCCGCAAGTACTGGCCGCAGATGCTTGATTTGCTCGGTGTGCGGGAGAGCCAGCTTCCCGAAGTATGCCATCCGGGTACCGCCATCGCGCACGTGACGAACGATGCCGCCAATGAATTCGGCCTTTCGCCGCAGACCCTGGTGTGCCTCGGGGCGCTGGACCAGGCGTGTGGAGCAATCGGCGTGGGCAATGTGCGCCCCGGCATCTTTTCGGAGAGCACCGGTGCCGCTTTGGCGTCCGTCGCGATGGCTGAAGCGCCGGTCATTGACCCGGCTGGGCAGATGCCATGTTTTGCCAGTGGCATTCCCGGGATGTACATGGTGCATGCCTATTCCACCGGCGGCATGGCGATACGCTGGTTTCGCGACGCGTTCTGCGCATCGGAAATGGACGTGGAGCGTACCTGCGGGTTGAACGCATACGGCCTTATCGATTGCGTGGTAGAAAGCGTACCCCCTGGCAGCGATGGCCTGCGCGTACTGCCGCATCTGCAAGGCTCCGGTCCGCCCGACACGGAATGCCTGGCCAAAGGTGCGTTCTTAAACGTCACCCTGGCGCACTCCAAGGCACATTTTGCGCGCGGCATCATGGAAGGCGTATCGATGGTATTGCTGCGCATGCTCGAGGCCACTCGCGCATTGGGCGTGGAGGTCAATGAAATCCGCTCGCTCAGCGGCGGCGCGAAGAGCCGCGCCTGGTGCCAGATCAAAGCCAATGCTTCGGGCCTGCCGGTGCGTACCATGCAGACCACTGATGTGGCAGCCTGCCTGGGCGCGGCGATTCTTGCCGGTGTTGCAGCCGGTGTCTGGGGGTCGGTGCAGGATACTGCCACCCGGTTCGCCGAGTACGATCTGCAATACACGCCAGACCCGCAACACTTGCTGCTGTACGAGGGCATGCTGCGGGAGTACAAGCTGTTGATGGCTGAGCTTTCGCCGTCCTTCAAGCGCGCCTCCTGATCTTTCACGACTCCTTGTAACCCAGCAGCCACCGCCAGGCCTCCAAAGCTTGGCGGTGGCTTGTGCCTGGGTATTTTTCGCAGGTACCTCTTATGACCCCGAATAATCCAGTCAATGATCTGTTTCCTGCGTTCGAGCAGATCCCCGAACAATACCGGCCAGGGCGCCCGATCGAGCAGCGTGAATACCTGATCGCTGGCCAGCTGCGCACCTGGAATGGCCCCTTGGCCGAGGTGAGGAGCCCGATCTACGTGCGCGAAGGCGCCGCGTACCGGCAAGTCGCGCTTGGCAGTACGCCCCTGCTTGATGCAGAGGCTGCGTTGCAAGCGCTCGACGCGGCGGTTCAGGCGTACGACAACGGGCGCGGGCATTGGCCCACACTGCGCGTGGCCGAGCGCATCCAGCATGTCGAAACATTCCTGGCGAACATGCGCGTGCAGCGTGACACGGTTGTACGGCTGCTCATGTGGGAAATCGGTAAGAATCTGCCGGACGCATGCAAGGAATTTGACCGTACCTGCGATTACATCGTCGACACCATCAATGCATTGAAAGCTCTGGACCGTCGGTCCAGCCGCTTCGAGCTCGAGCAGGGCACGCTGGGGCAGATTCGCCGGGTGCCGCTTGGTGTAGCCTTATGTATGGGGCCTTACAACTATCCGTTGAACGAAACCTTCACCACGCTGATCCCGGCGCTGATCATGGGTAACACGGTGGTCTTCAAGCCGGCCAAGTACGGCGTTCTGCTGATGCAACCGTTGCTCCAGGCGTTCCGCGACAGCTTCCCTCCAGGGGTGATCAACGTCATCTACGGAAAAGGCCGCGAGACAGTCAGTGCGCTGATGGCCAGCGGCAAGATCGACATTTTCGCCTTCATCGGTACCAACAAAGGCGCCAGTGCCCTGAAAAAGCTCCACCCCAAGCCCCACCGCCTGCGCGCGGCGCTCGGGCTCGATGCGAAGAACCCCGGTATCGTGCTTGCCGACGCAGACCTGGACGTTGCGGTAAGCGAGGCGGTGACCGGGGCGTTGTCGTTCAACGGCCAACGTTGCACCGCATTGAAGATCCTGTTCGTGCACCGTTCACAGATCGAAGGCTTTCTGCAGAAATTCATCGCCAAGGTCAACGGGCTCAAGCAGGGCATGCCATGGGAGCCGGGTGTCGCCTTGACGCCGCTGCCCGAGCAGGGCAAGCCCGAATACCTGGCGGGACTGGTCAGCGATGCACGCAGCAAGGGCGCCGAGGTTGTCAACCTTGGTGGTGGGCGGGTCAGCCAATCGTTCTTTTCACCTGCCGTGCTCTATCCGGTCGGCCCCGGGATGCGGGTCTATGATGAAGAGCAATTCGGCCCAGTCGTTCCGATCGTACCTTTTGACGAGATCGATAGTGTCGTCGATTACGTGATCCGCTCGCCCTTCGGCCAGCAACTGAGTCTGTTCGGTCGCGACCCGGCTCAGCTTGGCGAACTGGTGGACGTATTCGCCAATCAGGTAGGGCGGATCAATATCAACACCCAATGTCAGCGGGGGCCGGATGCCTATCCGTTCAATGGGCGCAAGGATTCTGCCGAAGGCACGCTTTCGGTTCATGATGCGCTGCGGGTGTTCTCGATTCGCACTTTGGTGGCCACGCGGTTCGACCCCGCGAACAAGGGGCTGGTCAGCGAGATCATCGCGCAACGCACATCCGGCTTCTTGAGCACTGACTACATCTTTTGAGGATAAACGTGTCAGTACGGGACACTGGGGCTGGTTTCCGTTTCCCTACGTCCCATATTGGCACGAATGACGCTGGCTGATTGTTCGTCGCGCTCTTCTCCGAGTGTGTCGTAAAGGCACGCGTGAAGTGCGAAACGCTGTGGCTCACCAAGCGCTATTCCGCGTGCTAGAGCGGATTGCTTCGATATAGCCGAGCAGCAGCTGGATATTCTTTTTGGCACATTATTCGCAACTGAGTCTTTGCCCCTGGACAGCCGTGCAAGGCTGGATACCAAAAAGCTTTACAACAAAAGGTAATAAAAATGAAAAGCTTCTTGAAGATGTGCGCTTCGTTGATGGTGTTGTGCTTGGTCGCCTTTGGCGCACGTGCAGAGGAGGGCACGGTGAAAGTCGGTAGTCTCGCCTGGGAAGACCAGATGGCGGTTGCTTTACCTGCGGTGAAGTTTTTGCAGAAGCAAGGCTACAAGGTCGAGTTCGTAAAGTTCTCGGAATGGGGCATTGCCTTCGGCGCCTTGCAGAAGGGTGATGTCGATGTACTGCTGTCCAGCGTCGATTATCTGACTTCGGACTACTGGTCCAAGTACAAGAACCGCCTGGAGAAACTTTCGATCGCTTCGTACGGCATCTTGCAAGGTTTGGTCGTGCCAGCTTATGTCCAGATCGATTCGGTCGACCAGCTCAACACGCTCGTCGACAAGACCGGCGGCAAGATCATCGGCATCGAGCCAGGTTCCGGGCTCATGCGCGAAGTGGGCGATGCTGTGAAAGCCTATGACCTCAAGTATCAGGTCATCGATGGAAGTACCGCGGCGATGGTAGCTCAGCTGCAGTCGGCGCTGGAACGCAAGGAGACCATCGTCACCACGCTGTGGCAGCCGTCCTGGATGATGCAGAAGTTCGACGTCAAGTTTCTCAAGGATCCCAAGGGGGTGTTTGCTCCTTCGCAAGCTTACTACTGGATCGCCAACAAAGGTTTCGCTGCCAAGAACGAGGGTGTTCGTCAGTCGCTGGCGACCGTCTACGTCCCACTGGACGATGTGACCCAGATCACGGCAGACATGAACAATGGCAAGACCATCGACCAGGCGGTTGATGCCTGGTGGGAAAAGAACCAGAAGCTCGTGGGCAAATGGTCGGTGATGGCCAAGTAAGTAACGTCATCTTTCTGATCATTTGAAAGAGGGCCCGGGCCGTCCCCGGGCTTTCGGAGGCAACATGAACATGATGAAACTGTCCCCGGTCGACGTCAGCAGCGTTACTCGCCCTGTCGCCATCCAATGCCGTTCGGTGTGGAAATTCTTCGGTAATGAAAGCGCTGCCGCGATCGAGGCCGCACGCAAGGGCAACCACGACAAGGACCAAATGCTCGACCAGTTCGGCTGTGTTGTTGCTGTGGCCGATGTGTCCTTCGAAGTGTACCAAGGTGAAACATTCTGCATCATGGGCTTGTCCGGCAGTGGCAAGTCGACCCTCATCCGGCATTTCAACCGGCTGATCGAGCCGAGCGTTGGCGAAGTGGTGGTGCAGGGCAAGGACATCTGCAAGCTAGGAGAGGACGATCTGCGCCAGTTGCGCTCGCGCCACGTCGGCATGGTATTCCAGAATGTCGCGCTGTTACCGTTTCGGACCGTTGTGGAGAACGTTGCGCTGCCATTGGAAGTGCAGGGAGTGAGCAAGAAACAGCGCCTGGAAATCAGCCAGTCGGCACTGGAAAAGGTCGGCCTGAAAAATTGGGCGCAGCGTTATCCGTCGGAGTTGTCCGGCGGCATGCAACAGCGCGTGGGCATTGCTCGGGCACTGGCCACCGACCCGCAAATCCTGTTGATGGACGAGCCTTTCAGTGCACTCGATCCGTTGATCCGCAAACAGCTGCAAATCGAGTTCAAGCAGCTGTCCACCAAGCTCGACAAGACCTCGATCTTCATCACCCATGACCTCGAGGAAGCGATTCGCATCGGTGACCGCATCGCAATCATGAAAGAGGGACGCATCGTCCAGATCGGCACACCTGAAGAGATAGTGCTCAACCCGGCCGACGATTACGTCGCTGATTTCGTCGAAGGGATTTCACGCCTGCATCTGGTCAAGGCACATTCGATCATGTCCCCAGCCAGCGACAAGTTAGTGCCAGGTGCACCGCAGGCATCGCTGAGCGCGGATCTGCAAACGCTCATCGACCTCACGCTCACCCAGCAAAGCGAGCAGGTGGCCATCGTCGAGCAAGGCCAGACGCTAGGGGTGGTTACCCGCGAAAACCTGCTCAAGGCCGTGCGCGGCATTGAAGTGAACTGACAGGTGGCGAATGCGAGAGGGTTGGAAGATGAGTGAGTTCACCGATGCATTCGATTTGCACGTCAATGACGCTTTGATGTGGCTAAACGATAATGCCAATACATTGTTCGAATGGGTACGTGCTTCCCTGGATGCCGCTTTCCGCGCACTGGACTGGCTGTTCGCGTTGCCGCCTTACTGGCTTGTGATCGCGGCGGCCTTCGTCGCTGGCTGGTTTGCAGTAGGCCGTCTGTTTGCCGTTGGAGCAGCGCTCGGGCTGTGGCTGTGCCACGCGATGGGCCTGTGGAGCGAGACGATGAGTACCCTCACACTGGTCCTGAGCTCCACGCTCAGCGCGTTGTTGATTGCCATACCCGCAGGTGTGTTTATCGGCTTGACTTCGGGCCTGACGAAAGCCAGCGATGTGGTACTAGACTTCATCCAGACCATGCCGGCCTACATCTATCTGCTCCCCGGCATCGCGCTGCTTGGCTATGGCCCCACCACGGCAATGTGGGCGACCAGCCTGGTGGCGATCCCGCCAGCCATGCGCCTTACCGCGCACGGTATCAAGATGGCGCCGGTGTCGTTGCGCGAACTGGGTACGGCGGTGGGCATGACCCGCTGGCAGACTGTTTACAAGATTCTCGTGCCCTGCGCCTTTCCTTCGATGATGGCCGGGGTCAACCAGAGCCTGATGATGGCCTTCGGCATGGTCGTGATCGCAGGCATCGTCGGGTCGGGCGGGCTGGGCCAGTCGGTCTACGATGCAGTGCGCATGTTGCAGATCGATCAGTCGATCAATGCGGGTATCGCTATCGTAGTCCTGAGTATCGTCCTCGATCGATTCTCGCAAAGGCTGGTTAAGTTCGAGCCGGAGAAAACTCATGGCTGAAGTCATCGTTTCACCAGGATCAGTCGTCGCGCCGGCGCTGACCTGGCTCAATGTCAATCACCATGGGGTGTTCGCCGCCATCGCCGGGTTCTTCGACTTCTGGGTCAGTGGCATCGCCGGGCTGCTCAACGGCTTCGACCCAGCCATCGTGATCGCGCTGTTGAGCTTGGGGGCATTGCTCATCGCGGGTTGGCGCATGGGGGTACTGACGGCTTTCGGCTTGGTCATCTGCCTGGGGATGGGGATGTGGCTGGCCACCATGCAGACCATCGCTTTGGTGTTGTTGGCCGTGCTGCTGTCGATAGCCTTGGGCATTCCGCTGGGCATCGTTATTTCGCGCAACAAACGTCTGCAGATGCTGGCCCGTCCGGTGCTCGACTTGATGCAGACATTACCGCCCTGGGTATATCTGGTGCCGGCGGTCATCCTGTTCGGTCTGGGAACCGTGCCGGCTTTGATCTCGACCATCGTTTATGGCGTGGCGCCTATGGTGCGCCTGACGATTCTCGCCATGACGCAGGTGCCGCGCGAGCGCCTCGAGCTGGGCCGGGCAGTAGGCGCAACGCGCTTCGAAATGTTGCGCAAGATCGAGTTGCCCTCGGCCTTGCCTACGCTGTTGGTCGGAGTTAACCAATGCATCCTGTTGTCCCTGGCGATGGTAGTACTGGCGGGCCTGGTAGGCGCGGGTGGTTTGGGCGCAGAGGTAACGCGTGGTCTGACGCGCCTGGACTTTGGGCTCGGGTTGCGCGCATCGCTGGCGATCGTGGCGTTGGCCATCGTGATGGATCGGGTGTTCCGAGGGGCAATTCCCGCCACCTACATGCCTGCCAGGCGCACCTGAAGCGGAACAATCGTCGCAACAGCCGCCAGCAAGCCCGGGGATGATCCCGGGCTTTTTTGCGCCTTACATGTCCCGATTAGATGTGGTTTTGGCCTCATTCACTGGAGCTCGACGCTCCATCCCATGCCGGGTTCTTTTATGGTCTGCATACGCCACACGTGGATGACCACGTGGCGGTGGGTGCGACGTCCGCCTGACTGCCCCCGTTCAGCAACGTCGCGCTAACCACGAGCAGTTCCATGAATGCAATAACAAGAGGATGTTGGCATGAGAGGCAATTTCGATCGTAGCCTGGAGACTAAAACCACTTCGTTTCAGGAGATCCCATTGGTCGACCTGGGGCCGCTGATCGATGGTAGCGACCCGGCGATGGTAGCCAGGCAGATTGGCGAGATTTGCGAGAACATTGGTTTTCTCTATGTCAGGAATCATGGGGTTCCTAAAACCTTGATCCAGTCGGCCTACGCCATGTCCAAAGCATTCTTCGCCCTGCCGATGGAGGAAAAGCTCAAACTCAACATCGCCGATTCTGGGCCCACGCTGCGTGGCTACGTGCCGATGTACACAGAGAACGCCGATCCGGCCAACACCCGGGATTTCAAGGAGTGCTTCGATTTCGGCAAGCACGAAGAACAGGTTTCGCCATTTTTCGGACCTAACCCTCAACCCGAGAAGCTGTCTGGCTTTCGTGAGGTGTTCGATGCTTACCATGACGCAATGATGGGCCTGGCGCGCAAACTGATCAGTGCAATCGCCATAAGCCTGGACTTGCCCGCCGACTATTTTGAGAAGCTGCAGCGTCGCCCAATCACGATTCAGCGGCTCTCCTACTATCCACCGCAAACCGGGGAGATCACATTAGGTGAGATCGGAACGGGTGCGCATACCGATTATGGCTTTCTCACGATCCTCTCGCAGGACTCCATCGGCGGCCTGCAGGTGCAGAATCGAGACGGGGAGTGGGTCAGCGCCCCACCTGTAGAGGACGCTTTCATCGTCAACATCGGCGACCTGGTGCAAACCTTCACCAATGATCGCTACATCGCGACCGTGCATCGAGTCATCAATGTCAGTGGTAACGAGCGGTATTCCATTCCTTTCTTCATCGACCTGGATTACGACGCCGTGGTAGAAGTGGTCCCGACCTGCGTATCGCAAGAGCGCCCGGCTAAATACGCCCCCTACGTTTGCGGGGAGTACAAGTATCAGCGCTTCCTGGATACCTATACGCATCTGAAGCAAAGCGAAGTCGCCTGAAGCTGTGCGCGCAGGTCGAGGCTGGCTCGGCCTGCGCCTAGCCTTTCATACCGGTTCAGCCGCGAACATGGGGTTGGGATCCACCAGTTGTGCTTGTGCCAGCACCAAAGGGAGATCTCTCGAGCCGGGCCGGGTCGCCTTGACCAGGTTGTAAAGCGTGGAGGTGCTATGCGAGAGCGCGTCGGCGAGGCTTTCGGTCTCAAGCAAACGGCCCAGCAGTGTCGCTGAAAATACATCACCCATGCCGTTGGGCATGGGGTGCAGCTCCAGGCGCGGCGTGAGCACCAGCCAGACGCCCTGGCCATCGACGGCCAGTGTACCTAGCTGGTCAACGGGAATGTCGGCGGTGGCCAGGCTGGTGATCACTACCGTTTCAGGTCCGCGCTGGCGAAGCTGCCGGGCCAGGCTGACGGCCTCTTGCACGTTGGCCGGCCGACTCCCGGTCAGCAACTCCATTTCGAACTGGTTGGGCGTGACGATATCGGCGCACGGAATCGCCCGGCTGCGCATGAATTCGGGTATCGTCGGGCTGACGAACACACCGCGTCCGACATCGCCTATCACAGGGTCGCAGAGGTAACGGACGCTTGGGTTGACGCGGCGAACTTCGTCGACCGTCTGCAGAATTTGAGCGCCGATCTCGGCCTCGCCAAGATACCCCGACAGCACGGCCGCTACCCGCCCCAGCACCCCGCGCTCGTGCAACCCGGTCAAGACATCGCGAATATGTTCTGCGGCGAATATCTGACCACGGTATTGCCCATAGCCGGTGTGATTGGAGAATTGCACGGTATGCACCGGCAGTACTTCAAAGCCCAGGCGCTGTAAGGGGAACACTGCCGCAGCATTACCCACGTGCCCCATGGCGACGTGAGATTGAATGGACAGGATGTAACGAGGCTGAGGTGTCATTGACCGACCCGCTTCAGATTTAAGAAGACCTGTTAATGAGACGGATTATTGCATACCTGCTGCGGCCGAGGCCGTTTGTCTAACTTCCTAATGAAGGCGCACTCGTGCGAGCGTATAATTCTGGCCCGTTTTCAAGAGGTCAGGCAATGTTCAGCAGTAAACGCGGCGCCACGGTCTGTGGGCTGGTGGCGATCGTCATGTGGAGTACGGCAGCAGGGTTGATTCGAAGCATCAGCGAAACATTCGGCGCAATTGGTGGGGCAGCGCTGATCTACTCCTTGGGCGCGATGTTGTTGATCGGGTTGATCGGGCGACCGCGGGTGCGCGGGTCTTCGATGTTCTATCTGGGCGCAGGCGGGGGGCTGTTCGTGCTCTACGAGGTGTGTATGTCATTGTCGCTGGGCTACGCCACCTCTGATCAACAGGCGATCGAAATTGGTGTGGTGAATTACCTGTGGCCATCGCTGACCGTCGTCTTGGCGATCATCATGAATGCTCAGCGCAGCAGCTGGTTGATTGTTCCGGGTACCGGGCTGGCCGTGTTTGGCATCCTCTGGGTGGTTTGCAGCGATGGCATGTCAATGCAGGCATTGAGCGCGAGTGTGATGTCCAACCCGCTTGCCTTCGGTCTGGCGCTGGTCTGCTCATTCGCCTTCGCGCTCTATTGCAACATCACCCGACGCTATGCCGGCAAAAGCAATCAGGTCGTGCTGTTCTTTCTCTTCACTGCGGTTGTGCTGTGGATCAAGTATGCGCTCAGCGTCGAACGCCTCGCCCCGTTCACACTGGCTAACTCGGCAGAGCTGGGCCTGGCCGTTGTGGCTGTGGCAGGCGGCTATGCCCTGTGGAATACGGGCATCACCAGAGGCAATCTCACTTTGCTGGCGACCGCGTCCTACTTCGCCCCGGTGTTGTCTTCAGCTTTTTCGGCCGCTTGGCTGAGCACTGCACTGAGCCTGCAGTTCTGGCAAGGCGCGCTGATGGTCACGGCAGGCTCGTTGATCTGTTGGCAGGCCACCCGCTTCCCTGAAACGAGGCAGCCTGAAGCCGATCCGTCAAATGTCGAGGTCTAACGACCGTAGCCGGCGCTTGGCGGAACTGGTACCGCTTTATTGCAAATAAAAAGCTAACAGTTTTGCCTGGGTTCAGTAATATAGCCATTGCTTTATTGTGTTGATGTCTGGATTAAATCCGCAGAACAATAAAGGAATTCAGCATAATGGCTATTTTACCGAGTGGCGCGATAGATGGCGTCTGGCTTGATCATCAATACGATGTTCGAGCAAGTGTCGAAGACGTTGATCAATATCTTCGTCGCTACCGTGCACTCAGCGATATCGCGCTGGCGACTTATCCGGTTCATCGGAGCGTCCCCTACGGCCCGGGTGCCAAGGAAACGGTCGATATATTTCCTGCAGCCTCCGCCGGCGCGCCAGTTTTCTTTTTCATTCATGGCGGCTATTGGCGCGCGTTATCGAAAGCCGATTCTGCTTTCATGGTGCCTGCGTTGACCCAGGCGGGAGCCTGTGTGGTCGTGGTGGAATACGACCTGGTGCCGACGGTTGATCTGGACGGCATTGTCCAACAGGTGCGACAGGCGTTGGCGTGGACGTATCGCCATGTCGCTGCATTCGGTGGCGACCCGAACCGGCTGTTCGCGGCAGGCAATTCAGCAGGCGGGCATCTGCTGGGGATGCTGCTGAGCAACGATTGGCAGGCCCGGCTGGGCGTATCGACCCAGATACTGCGAGGCGCGGTCGCGATCAGCGGCCTGTTCGACCTGCAACCGCTGATGCATACCTTCGTGAATGAATGGATGCGTTTGAGCGACGTTGACGCCAGGCGCAACAGCCCGCTGCATCATGTACCCGCACAGTCCGACACCAAACTTCTGCTTTGTTACGGCGGCCTTGAGAGCGAAGCGTTCGCGCACCAGAGCGCTGCGTATCTGGCAGCCTGGCAGGCGATGGGCTTGTTGGGGGAGAGCTTGGTGAGCCCGGAGCGAAATCATTTCGATGTCGTGCTGGATCTGGGTGACACCCAAAGCGCCGTGTTCAAGGCCGTTCACCGCCTGATGGAGTTGCCAGGGCAAGGTTGACAGGTTAGGGCCCGAACCCCATGCGATGATCAAAGATGCTACCCGCTGGCATGTGCCCGGTGCGGCTGAACAGGCGATCGGGACGCTGTTTCTCATACAAGAACAATCTGGAGCGCGGATGAACATAAAGCAGAAACTGACCTTGGCTTTCGCTTTGATTGCGAGCCTGCCGATCATTGTTGTGGCCATTCTGGTGATCGCCACGTTACGCGATGAGGCGCAAAAGGGTTTTGTCGATAGCAGTGGCCGGGAGATCCGCCAGGTTGCCAATGCAATGGGCATTTTTTTCGACGGGATCGACCAGAACGTGGCTTATCTGTCGGCCCACCCACTGGTGACGTCCACAGGGACGGACCTGAACAAATTCATGAGCGCCACGCCTTCCTACGAGCTGACCGGCCAGGCTTCGAGGCTGCTTGACCTGTTTACCCAGCTGGCCACGGCGCATCCGAGCTATTCATCGATGTCCTATGCAGTCGCTGATGGAGGATATGTGGCCTGGCCGCCGGGGCAGAAGTTCGCCAACTACGATCCTCGCTCGCGCCCGTTCTACCAACTGGCGATGGCCAACCCAGGCAAGACGCTGCGCACTGAGGCATACTACTGGGCAGCAGACGACGCTGTACTGATCAGTACCGTGCGCGCCGTTTCGAACCAGTTCGGGCAAATGAGCGGGGTCGTCGATGTCGACGTATCGCTCAAGGGGCTTGCCGAGATCGTCAAGAAGATCAAGCTTGGCGAAAGCGGCTACCTGATGCTGTTGGAGAACAGCGGCAATATCCTGGTCGACCCGCGTGAGGCTGGTCACAATTTCAAACAGCTTGCCGCCCTGGGCGATGGCTATGCCGAACTGGCCAAGGCGGGCAACGGTTTCGTTAAGGTCGATATTGCCGGCCAGCGTTTCATGGCCAACGTACATGCTGACGCTGGATTGGGCTGGACCTTCATCGGTCTGATCGAAGAAGGCGAAGTGATGCGGGCCACCACTCGCCTGACTTGGTTGATCGGCGCCGTGGCGTTGGCCCTGGCCGCATTTTTCGCTCTGCTGGGGGCCAAGTTCGCACAGTTGATCGTGCGTCCGATCAATAGCGTCTCCAGTGGGCTGGAAGACATCGCGCAAGGCGAAGGCGACTTGACCCGCAACCTGGATGTTCGTGGCGCTGACGAAACCGCAAGACTGGCTGGCTGGTTCAACCAGTTCCTGGGCGCTATTCGTGGCCTGATCCGCCAGATCGGCGTGGTCGCGGGTAAAATGCTGGAGACCTCCAGTAGCTCTACCCGGGTCAGTAGCGACATGGCCGAAGCGGCCAGCCGCCAATGCGAAGCCGTGGACATGGTCTCGACGGCATTCCACGAAATGGTGGCTACCGCCAATGAGGTCGCCCGGTCCTGCAGCCAGGCGGCGACATCTGCCGACAGCGGTCAACAGCAAGCCCATCACGGCCAGCAGCAGATCGATGCGGCGGTGCAAAGCGTCGATCACCTGAGCCAGGAAATCGAGCGTTCGGCGCATTCGATACAGCAACTGGAGCGCGACAGTACAGCCATCCAGTCGATTCTGGGCACCATCCGATCGATCGCCGAGCAAACCAACCTGCTTGCCCTGAATGCCGCCATCGAGGCTGCCCGGGCCGGTGAGCAGGGCCGCGGCTTCGCCGTTGTCGCCGATGAAGTTCGTGCGTTGGCCAAGCGTACCGCCGACTCTACGGCTGAGATCGATGGCCTGCTGGGTAATCTGGCCAACCGCACGGCCCAAGTTGCCCAGCAGATGCATGCCAGTATCGAAGTCTCGCAGCAATCCGTGACCCGCATCGGCCTGGCCCGTGACAGTTTTGGGCACATCCGCGAATCGGTGGATGTCATCCGCGACATGAATACCCAAATTGCGACTGCAGCTGAACAGCAGCATCAGGTGGCCGAGGACATCAACCAACACATCAGCCGGATCCACGCAGATGCTCAGCTCGTCGCGGAACTCGCCCAGACTGCGCGACTGGACTCGGCGAACCTGGCGGGATTGGCCAACGAGTTGCATGGCCACGTGCAGCGCTTTCGCACGTGACCGTGCGGGTGCAGCGCTGAACCGAACGGCGAAGGGCCAGGCCTGGGTCAGCCGTGCCGGGGCATTCCATCGCCCATGCGCAAGTAGTCATAGATCATCGGATCGGGTTCTACCATCGGAGTATCGCTATAGCGTCGTGCCTGATCCCACCATAGGCGCTTGAGCTGTTCCAGCAAATGTGGTTGTTGCCGCGCCAGGTCGCGGGCTTCAGCAAAGTCATGCTCGATATCGTAGAGCTCCCAGTAATCCTGGGCCGGGTCCGTACCCGGCCGATGCATGCCCACGGCACGCCAACGCCCATGGGTGATCGCCCGTTGGCTCTTGAGCTCGAAATACTGGGTGTCATGGGTGACGGCTGCAGGTGATGTCAATGTCTTGAGAAAAGACTGACCTGCCTGACTGATCTGCGCAACGCCCTCGATGCTCGTTGCGAAATGCGTACCGGCTGCCTCGGCAAGCATAGGCGCGATATCCACTGCATGTACGTACTGCGAGCGAATGGCGCCTGGATCGCGGATTACCGTTGGCCATGTGACGATCAGCGGTGTACGCACCCCTCCGAGGTTTGGCCACAACTTGTATCGTCGGAAGGGCGTGCAACTGGCATAGGCCCACGGTCGTTGGTAAAGCATGTCGGTGCTCGGCCCGCCCGCCTGATCGAGTTCCTGATCCATCTGTGCTACCGGCGTCTGGTCGAAATAGGCGCGATGGAAGCCACCGTGTGGACCGCCTTCGGCAGCGACGCCGTTATCGGATATCAGCACGATCAGGGTATTGTCATATTGACCGCTGGCCTTGAGCGCATCGATCAGTCGACCGATTTGCTCGTCCGTGTGGGTGATGAATCCCGCGTAGGTTTCCATGAAGCGGCTATAGACGCGCTTTTGCTGGTCATCCAGTTGCGCCCAGGCTTCGTCGCCGTTCTCGCGGGCGGCAAGGGTGGTGTCGGCAGGAATGATGCCAAGCGCCTTCTGCCGTGCGAAGCGTTCGGCACGCAGCTGGTCCCAGCCCTGATCATAACGCCCCTTGTAGCGCTCGATGAAGCGAGGAGGCACCTGCAAAGGGGAGTGGGCGGCGCCGAATGCAAGGTAGAGAAATTTCGGCCTTGCCGTAGGCGTCGTGAACTGCTCGATGGCCCGGTCCACCAGGTCGGCTGATAGATGGTAGGCAGGATCCTGCGACTGGCCCACCGCATCGTTGCCGTCTATCAAGCGGGGATGATACTGGTCGGTATGGCCGCTGATGAACCCATGGAACTGCCCGAAGCCACGCTGCAAGGGCCAAAATGCCTGGTTGCGTTGCGGTGCGTCGTCATATTCGGGAGCCAGGTGCCATTTGCCCAGCGCATAGGTGGCGTAACCACTGGCCTGCAGTGTCTGGGCGATATTGTGTGCGTTCAAGGGGATCTCGCCGCTGGTGGCAGGGCCGGCGCCGAGCGGGATATCGGCAGGTGGTGCCTTGGACCCTTTGGCCGGAGGTAGCACGGCCATGTTCACGGTGTGGTTGTTGCGCCCGGTGAGCAATGTCGCGCGGGACGAGGAACAGACCGCGCAGGTGTCGAAGCGATTGTAGCGCAGCCCGGCAAATGCCAGCGCATCCATGTGAGGGGTGTGGATTTCAGCACCGAAGGCTCCCAGATCGGAAAAGCCCATGTCATCCAGCACGACCATCAGAATATCCGGGCGCCTGGCTGCAAGCGCCAGGGGGGAGCCCAGCAGCGTGGCGCCGGCACTGATACCCATGGCCTTGAGCAGGGTTCGCCGAGACAGCGTTGTATCGCCGGAACTGGAGGTGCGAGCAGGCACGCTTTCGCATCCCTCGCGTGGAAGGTGTTTCATGAGAAACCTCTATGCAGACAGGATCAGGCCAGTGCCTTGGGTGTGAGGCGTCCGAGCGGCGAGGCTCAGAAATCGTAGCGAGCGGTCATGCCCAACGTGCGCGGCGGAGCGGGATAGCCGCTGTAACTACCCGCCATGCTCGGCGCAACATAGTTGTAGTAGGTTTTGTCGAAGGCGTTTTTCAGCCACACGGATACATCCCACGTGCCATCGTTGAAGTCGCCACGAACGCCAGTCGAGAGGTTGACCACAGCGTAGGAGGGGATCACACCATAGTCGGAATTGTCCAGGGTTCCGGTGGTTCGGTAGCGGAACGCATAGCTCGCCGTCGCGTACGGCTGAAGCCCTGCCGCTTGATCCCATTCATAGCGGCCATTGAGGTTGAAGATCCACTTCGAGGCACCCGGCAAAGACGCGCCTGTCAGGTCACAGGAGGTGGCGCCATTGGCCAGGCTCACTTCCGGCGCACAAGGGGCGTTCTTGTAATCGGTGTATCGGACATCGTTGTACGAAGCGTTGCCGTCCAATGTCAGATGACGGTTCAGCCGTAGTGAGGCATCGACTTCCAGACCACGTGAGCGGACCTTGCCGGCGTTAGTCAGGTACGAGGTGAACGCGGCCGGGTCGTAGGCGGTTGCCTGGTAGCCGCTGATCTCGCTCCAGAACAGGTTGGTGTTGAGCAGCAAACGCTGGTCGAGCAGGGTACTCTTGATCCCCAGTTCTGCGTTATTGATGCGCTCTGTGCCGATCTGCAGCGAATCGGCGCCCGCCGTCTGCGCCGCACCGACTGCAAGGTTGACCCTCCTGATTTTTCGCCATGGCTAAGGCTGGCATAGCCCATGAAAGAGTCGTTGAAATGATGGCTCAGTGAAATCAATGCGGAGGGACTGAAACTGTACAGGCCTAGGTCGCCCGACGAGAAACTTCCAACGTAGGCATTACGTATGAACGTGCCGATGGGGCTGCCTGTAGCCGGCCCTTGGGGGGCGTAACGCTCTACATCTGCATGTTTTTCTTCATACGTACCGCGCAGCCCAAGCGAAAGATCAGTCTGATCAGTCAGGTGAAACGTCGTTTGTCCAAACAGCGCATAGCTGTCCGTGGTAATGCTGCCATCGGTAAAACTGTCGACGCCAGCCAAGGTGTTGGCAGGTACACCGAAATATCGATCTGCGTCTGCGCCGTACAAGGTGAAACTGTGATTATCGAGGGTTTGGCGGAACCAGTAAGCGCCCACCACGTAATCGAACTTATCGCCGCGCGGTGAAGCGAGTCTGATCTTTTGAGAGTATTGATTGTCGCGGACATCTACGCCGTTGTTACGGTAAACCTCGAGAGTGGTCCCGTCATCGTTGTTGGGTGAGAAGTCCCACCAGCGGTAAGCGCTGATGGATGTGAGGGTGAAGTCGTTGGGCAGATGCCAGTTGACCTCCGCTGAAACGCCCCCTTGAAATACTGTCTTCGCGTGCAGGCGCATGTTGCAGGACTGCAGCATTGACGAAACCAAGCGCGGTGTGGGCCTGGATACTGGATTTGGATTGAACAACCCTCTTTTGACCTGAAGCAAGCCCCTTGTCTCAATCACCTCTATGCTGACGCCTTCAACTCAAGCCCACTCAGGTAAGCAAGGAGCATCCATGAAAGCTGCAGTTGTTACCCAAGATCGCCGCGTCGAGGTAATGGAAAAAACCCTCCGGCCGTTGGCGCACGGTGAAGCCTTACTGAAAATGCAGTGCTGCGGCGTCTGTCACACGGACCTGCATGTGAAAAATGGCGATTTCGGCGACAAGACCGGCGTGGTGCTTGGCCATGAAGGCATTGGTATCGTGGCCGAGGTCGGACCTGGGGTGACCTCGCTCAAGCCGGGCGACCGGGCCAGCGTGGCGTGGTTCTA
This sequence comes from Enterobacterales bacterium AN_CKDN230030167-1A_HGKHYDSX7, assembly GCA_046940335.1. GTDB lineage: Bacteria > Pseudomonadota > Gammaproteobacteria > Pseudomonadales > Pseudomonadaceae > Aquipseudomonas. The sequence goes on along the minus strand of JBKYML010000010.1, from coordinate 89,899 downwards.
CCAAGGCTGCGGGCACTGCGAGTACTGCAACAGCGGTAACGAGACCCTGTGCCGTCAGGTGAAGAACTCAGGCTACACCGTGGACGGTGGCATGGCCGAGTTCTGCATCGTGTCGGCCGACTACGCGGTCAAGGTGCCGGACGGCCTGGATTCGGCAGCGGCCAGCAGCATCACCTGTGCCGGGGTGACCACCTACAAGGCCGTCAAATCCTCCAACATCCGTTCGGGGCAGTGGATTGCCATCTATGGGTTGGGCGGCCTGGGCAACCTGGCCCTGCAATACGCCAAGAACGTCTTCAACGCCCGGGTCATCGCGATCGATGTGAACGACGAGCAGCTCGCGTTCGCCCGTGAGATGGGCGCAGACCTGGTGCTCAACCCGCGCAGCGAGGCGGTGGCGAAGATCGTTCAGGAAAAGACCGGCGGTGCCCATGCCGCCGTGGTCACGGCCGTGTCGAAAAACGCCTTCGATTCGGCAGTGGATGCGCTGCGGGCGGGAGGGCGGCTGGTGGCCGTCGGGTTACCCTCCGAAGCCATGAACCTGAACATCCCGCGACTGGTGCTCGACGGCATCGAAGTGGTGGGGTCGCTGGTCGGTACGCGTCAGGACCTGCTCGAAGCCTTCGAATTCGCGGCGCAAGGCAAGGTGGTGCCGAAGGTGACGCTGCGCCCGATCGAAGACATCAACGACATTTTCGATGAGATGCTGGAAGGCAAGATCAAGGGTCGCATGGTAATCAGCTTCGAGGGTTGAGCCCCCTGCATTCATCCATGGACGACAACTGTGCGTACGAGGGCGAAGCCGATGTGCCGGGCAAGATGCGCCTTGCGGAGTAGAAGGCGAGGGCGCCATGGATTTTTTTCGACGCCAGACATTTGCGACACCCTCTTCACGACATTTTCACCTGGGCCTTGGCACGATGAAGCCACATCCGTGAAACACATTCGCCCGCCCTCCCCAGCGGGCTTTTCTTTGCCCGTCGTTTTTATCCCAGGCTGTCTCCCAGGTTTTCCATTGGCCGTCACGCCGTGCTCGCACGTGATTGCCTCGAGCGAATGACGTCACTACGATGGCGATCCCTCTCTACAGAGATTGTCCATGGCAGTCCCGAACGCAGTACTCCACTTGGCGGCCCCCGTCATCATGCTCGTCGGCGTCTACTGCCTGGTGCGCTGCATCGCATGGGCGCGACGGGTCATCTTCCCGGCAGTGCGTATCCGCTTTTCAGCCAGTGCCACCCCTTACACGCTGACTTTGCCGCAGCCAGGCCGCTACGTGATCAGCCTCGTGATCCCGCCGTTGACCTTCTTCACAGGGGTGGCGCATTTTGCTGCCCGGTTCTCCGTCACCACCTCGCCCGGCGGTGTCCCCTTGGCGTACCGTTCCTACGGTCGTTCGTTGTTCAGTGTCCAGCGATCGGACATGTCCGGGAACCAGTCCATGCCCTTGGGCGCGTTCGACTGCACGGTGCCGGGCGATGTCGTGGTTTCTTGCCTGAATCCGGAGACGATACGCGCGACGTATCAGCTGGAGGTGGCGCCCCATGTGCCGCCCTTGACGCTGCTTGGTCTCGTGCTGGCGATCATCGCGTCTTTCGCCATGACGTTCGGCGGTCTGATTTTCTCTCTGCTCTCGCTGGCCGGACGCGTTTGAGCGGTCCTTGCAGTGGAAACGTTCAGCGCAGCGTCGACCCAGGCAGAAAGACAAGAAGGCCGCTTCACCTCAGCCATACACCTCTGGCAGTGCGAGGTCGTGCCTCATCCCTCGGGCAGACTCACCCCACAGATGAACTCGGTCGATCCAAGCCGATGCGACCCATACTCCACGACATACCCCTCGCCGCGCCGGTCCGCCTCGACGCAGGCGGTCTGCCGGTCGGCGTACACGTCCACGAAATGCCAGGGATGCCGGTCCCGCAACACGCCCCAGCCCAGCACCCACCCTGTGCGTTCAGGATCGGGCGGCAGATGCTTCGCCAAACTGCGGATGGTCATGGCGCACTCCTCGAAGTCGTTGAAGCGCCACGCTACTACGATGGCCATCGAACGGCCACAGGATATCGAGCCATCCCATACCCTGCGCCGACCCGCGATGGCACACTGATCTGCCCGACGACTGCCGCCTGAGTACCCCATGTCGCATGCTTTCCCCAGTACCGTGTTGAACCGTCTCCAGTTGAGAGCCTTCCGCCCCGACGACATCGGCGAGGTCTACGCGGCGCTTTCCCATCCCCAGGTGATCGCCCACTACGGCGTGTCCTACCCGGACCTTGCCAGCACGGCCGAGCAGATGCGCTGGTTCGAGCAGATCCAGGCGCAGGGTACCGGCCTCTGGTGGGCCATCACCGAGCGTGAGCGAGACGTGGTGATCGGTGCCTGTGGCTTCAATGACTGGTCGCACACCCACCGTCATGCCCACATCGGCTATTGGCTGATGCCCGAGCACTGGCGCAAGGGGCTGCTGTCCGAAGCCTTGCCGTGGATCCTGCGCCATGCCTTCGGCCCTTTGCAGATTCATCGGATACACGCCGACGTGGAGCCTGAGAACACGGCGAGCTGCGCGTTGTTGCGCAAGGTCGGCTTCCAGCTGGAGGGCACGCTCCGGGACGTGGAAATCAAGGACGGGCGATTCCTGTCCCTGCATCAGTACAGCCTGCTGGCTTCGGACCCGGCCGCGCAGCCGTATCGAGGTCCTGTGAAGGGATGAGCGAAGATGGATCCGACACGCTGCCTTACTGCTCAGGCGTGTGGAACGCCGGTTCGCGCGATTCGTTCAGCTTGGACAGCCGGCTTTTCAGCAGCGCCGTCATCTGTTCGAGCGACCATGGCTTGGACACGAACAGCGCCGTGGGCGGCAGTGTGCCATTGAGGTCGCCATTGCCGCCGCTGGTGACCAGCACCGGCAGGGTAGGGTCCTGCTTGTAGGCTGCCCAGGCCACGTCCCAGCCGTCGCTGCGGCCAGGTGTGTTCACGTCGGTGACCAGCAGGTCCCAGGGTCGTCCAGACAACAGGCTGAGGCCTGTCTCGGCCGTATCGACCGCGACGGCGCAGCCACCGATGTCCTCGACGAGGGTGACCAGAAATTCGCGCAGCGAGGGCTCGTCTTCGATGATCAGTACAAGCGTGTTTTCCATGAGCGTGAGCCAGACAATCGATAGACGATTGAGCTGAAGACCGCTCGTCAGTTGTCTCGCCCGGACCAATGGCCGTGTTTGTACAACTTTTGGCCTTTCTGACCGGGTTTGTACAAGGCTGCCACCGTGCCAGACGCCTTCGTCGTTCCGTGAAGGGCGGTAATCGCCCAAGGCTGCGTCTCTGTGGCAGGATGAGGCCTTTTTCACGCGGGACCGCCGCCATGCTTGCACGCCACCTCGTCCGTCGCCTCGACCTCGTCACCCTGCAGCTGTTCGTCTCGGTCCATGAGGAAGGCACGCTCACCCGGGGTGCCGACCGCGAGATGATCGCGCTGTCAGCGGCCAGCAAGCGCCTGAACGACCTGGAGCAGGCATTGGGGATCGAGGTGTTCGAGCGCAATGCCAAGGGCATGCGGCTGACCGCTGCGGGCGAGACGCTGCTGCACTACGCCCGGCGCATCCTGGGCGATCTGGAAAGAATCAGCGTTGATGTCGGCGAGCACCTGCACGGGGTACGAGGCTATGTGCGGATGCTGGCCAACATTTCCGCGATCATCGAGTTCCTGCCCGAGGACCTGCAGGCCTTCATCGCCAACCATGGGCAGGTCAGGATCAACCTCGAGGAGCGGCCCAGCGCCGGCGTGGTCAAGGGCATCCTCGACGGTTTCGCCGACCTTGGCATCTGCTCGGCCGACACGGCGATCGAGGGGCTGCTGGCCGTGCCCTACCGCCAGGACGAACTGGTGGTCGTGATGCGGCCCGAGCATAGCCTGGCCAGTGAGTCGCGGCTCGACTTCGCTCAGACCCTGGCCTTCGACCACGTGGGGTTGCACGCCGACAGCTTCATCAACCTGCGCACCCAGGCAGCCGCACGCGCCTGTGGCAAGCCGCTGCGGCTGCGCATCCACGTACCCGGTTTCGATGCCGTGTGCCGCATGGTCCAGGCCAACCTCGGCATCGGCGTGCTGCCGCGCAAGGCCTTCGAGCTGATCGGCCGGCCCTTGGGGCTGACCGCCGCGGCCCTGAGTGACGACTGGGCTGTGCGCACCTTGCTGCTGGTGGTACGTGACCCTGCCGAGCTGTCGCCTGTGAGCCGCCTGCTCTACCAGCACCTGCAGGAGGGCTGAGACGAGCCTTCGTGTTTCGCGAAGGCGGCTTGCGGATTTACGGTTGGTCCGATCCCCACGATTTCGCCTAGGCTGGCCGCACATTCCAAGAACAACGAGGGAGCAGCCATGACTGCACTCAGTGGCCTTCGCGTCATCGAAATCGGCACCCTGATCGCGGCGCCCTTCGCCGCGCGCCTGCTGGGCGAATTCGGCGCCGAGGTGATCAAGATAGAATCGATGGGGACGGGTGATCCGCTGCGCACCTGGCGCATGATGCACGATGGCACGTCGCTGTGGTGGTACCTGCAATCGCGCAACAAGCAGTCCCTGGCGCTCAACCTGAAGTCGGCGGACGGCATCGCCATCGTCAAGCAACTGGTCGAAGGCGCCGACGTGCTGATCGAGAACCTGCGGCCCGGCGCGCTGGAAAAGCTTGGCCTGGGCTGGGATGTCCTGCATGCGCTCAACCCGAAACTGACCCTGGTGCGGATTTCCGGTTACGGGCAGACCGGCCCTTACCGTGACCGGCCTGGCTTCGGCGCCATTGGCGAGGCCATGGGCGGCATTCGCTATACCACCGGCACCCCTGGCAGCCCGCCGGCACGGGTCGGTGTGAGCCTGGGGGATTCACTGGCTTCCATGCACGCGGTCATCGGCGCCCTGATGTCGGTACTGCGGGTCAAGACCGGGCAGGGCGACGGCCAGGTCGTGGACGTCTCGCTGGTCGAGAGCGTGTTCAACATCATGGAAAGCCTGGTACCCGAGTACGCCCTGTCCGGTCATGTGCGCGAGCGGACCGGCGGGGCATTGCCAGGCATCGCGCCGTCCAATACCTACCCGACCGCCGACGGTGCCTTCGTGGTCATCGCCGGCAACAGCGACCCGATCTTCAAGCGCCTGATGCAGGCCATCGGCCGGTCCGACCTGGCCGAGCGCGAGGACCTGGCCCGCAACGATGGCCGGGCGACCCAGAGCGAAATGCTCGACGCGGCCATCACCGAGTGGACCTCGGCACAGCCCATCGCCCAGGTGCTCGACGTGCTCGCCCAGGCCGAAGTGCCGTCGGGGCGCATCTACTCGGCAGCCGACATCGTCGCCGACCCGCATTACCAGGCTCGTGACATGCTGCTCGAGGCCACGCTGCCGGATGGTGCGCAGGTGAAGATGCCAGGCATCGTGCCCAAGCTGTCGGACACGCCAGGCCAGGTCAACTGGCAAGGTCCGGCATTGGGCCAGCACACCGACGACGTGCTGGGCACGCTGGGTTTCAGCGACGAGGACATTCAACGGTTCAGACAAGAGGGTGTGGTGCAATGATTGCGGATGACGCACAACGGCTGATCGTGCAGGAAGTGTCCCCACGCGACGGTCTGCAGATCGAACCGACCTGGGTCGAGACCGCCGACAAGATCGCCTTGATCGATCAATTGTCGCGGGCCGGGTTCTCGCGCATCGAGGCCGGCTCCTTCGTCTCGCCCAAGGCCATCCCGGCGCTGCGCGACGGCGAGGCGGTCTTCGCCGGGATCCAGCGGCGTGCCGGGGTGATCTACGTGGCCCTGGTGCCCAATCTCAAGGGCGCGCAGCGGGCGATACAGGCGGGCGCGGACGAACTGAACCTGGTGATGTCCGCCAGCCAGACCCACAACCGCGCCAACCTGCGCATGACCCGCGAGCAGTCGCTGGTGGCCTTTGGCGACATCGTCGAGGCGGTCCATGGCATGCCGCAGCGCCTCAACGGCTCGATCGCCACCACCTTCGGTTGCCCGTTCGAAGGGCCGATCGACGAGGACGACGTCTGCCGGATCGTGGACCGCTACCTCGAGCTGGGCATGGGTGGGGTCACGTTGGCCGACACCACCGGCATGGCCAACCCCCGCCAGGTCAGACGCCTGGTGGCGCGCGTGCTCGAACGGGTACCGGCAGCGGCGCTGACGCTGCATTTTCACAACACCCGCGGCCTTGGGCTGTGCAACGTGCTGGCCGCCTACGAGGCTGGCGCGCGGCGCTTCGATGCCGCGCTCGGCGGGCTGGGCGGTTGCCCGTTCGCCCCCGGTGCTTCCGGCAACATCTGCACCGAGGACCTGGTCAACCTGTGCGACGAAACGGGCATCCCGACCGGCATCGACCTGGCCCACCTGATCACCCTGTCGCGCACGCTGCCGGCGCTGCTGGGTCATGAGCTGCCTGGCCAGGTGGCGAAGGCCGGGCGTAATTGCGACCTTCACGACGCCTCCCGCTACCTGGACACGTGACGCCGCACGCCGGGCAGCCCCTGCCTGGCGTCGGCACCGCGTCCTTTCCAGACACAACAACAATCGGGCGCCCCACGGGGAAGCCTTCTGGAGAATCACATGAGTCTGTCCGCTACCTCCACCGGCGGCATCGTCGACGATGTCAGCGCCGAAAAGGCGATCGTGCGCAAAGTGGCCTGGCGCCTGATGCCGCTGATCATGATCTGCTACCTGTTCGCCTTCTTCGACCGCATCAACATCAGCTTCGCCAAGTTCCAGCTACAGGCCGACCTGGCCCTGAGCGACACGGCCTACGGGCTGGGTGCCGGGCTGTTCGTGGTCGGTTACGTGCTGTTCGAAGTGCCCAGCAACATGATGCTCTACAAGGTCGGCGCACGCCGCTGGATCGCGCGGATCATGATGTCCTGGGGGGTCGCCACGGCCTTGATGGTCTTCGTCACCGCCGAATGGCAGTTCTACGTGCTGCGCTTCGTGATCGGCGCCATGGAGGCCGGGTTCGCCCCTGGGGTGCTGTACTACCTGACGCTGTGGTTCCCGCAGAGCTACCGCGGACGCATCACCTCGACGCTGTTCCTGGCCTCGGCCTTCGCCGGGCTGCTGGGCGCGCCGGTGTCCGGGCTGGTGCTCGGGCACATGGACGGATGGCTCGACCTGCGTGGCTGGCATTGGCTGTTCCTGCTCGGCGGCGTCCCCTGCGTGCTGCTGGGGTTGCTGGTGCTGGGTGTGCTCAAGGACCGCGTCGCCGATGCGCCCTGGCTGACGACGGCGGAAAAGACCTTGCTGTCCAGCCGCATCGCCCGCCACGAAGCCAACACGCACGGCTCGTTGCTGGCGGCCATCGGGCTGCCGGGGTTCCTGATGCTGGGGTTGATCTACTTCCTCATTCAGGTCGCCTCCTACGGCCTGAATTTCTGGGCGCCGCAACTGATCCGCAGTGCCGGCACTGAAAGCCCGGTGGCCATCGGGCTGCTCACCGCCATTCCCTACATCTGTGGCGCGATCAGCATGGTGGTCATCGGGCGGTTGTCCGATGCCACGGGCGAGCGGCGCCTGTTCGTCTGCGGCCTAGTCACGCTGGGCGCGATCGGTTTCTTCAGCGCCGGCATCTTTGCCCAGCACACCACCTTCCTGATCGTCGCCCTGGCCTTGCTGGGGACAGGCATCATCGCCTCGATTCCCGCGTTCTGGGCGCTGCCACCCAAGCTGCTGGCCGGCGCCGGGGCCGGTGCAGCGGGCGGGATCGCGCTGATCAACACGCTGGGCCAGTTCGGCGGCATCGTCAGCCCGGTGATGGTGGGCTACATCAAGGACGTCACCGGCAGCACCACCCCGGCGCTGTACGTGATCGGCGTCACCAGCCTGCTGGCGGCGGCCCTGCTGTTCTGGGCCCTGCCGCAACGGCTGCGCAGCAAGGATGCCGCGAGCCATTGAGGGCCGTCGCGAGATCGAGCGCCCGGTGCAGGCAGTGTCGACGCAGGCCGGGCAGACGGCGGCGACCCGTCGCCAATGGGCTCGCCCGGCCGAGCAGCGGCAAGCTTTGCTGGGACGTTCAAGGTGCGAGGGCAGGGCGCCGGGGCAGTGTGTGACCCCGTCCCGACGCCCCGCCTGAAGTCTGCAGCGTTTCAGGCTTCGCAGTAGTCACGCCAGCCGATCTTCACCGCACCATTCTCCACTTCGTCGACACGCACGCCGGCAGTCTCGGTCAACTCCTGCAACACACGTCGCCAGTCTGCCGGGTCTTCGTTGGGCAGTCTGGACACGGTGATGCTCTGGATGCGCTGAACGCGCGGGTCGGCGATGAGCCGCTGGACGCGGTGACCGATCTGTTCATAGGTGCGGGGCTTGGTCTGGGTGAAGTCGGGCTGGTGAAGCATGATGTGAACCTCCATTTCTACTGCTGTATATGTGTACAGTAGTGAAGGTGTGGGAAATTGGCAACGGAAATGTAGGACTGTTTAAGCGCTCGAATCAGCGTGTGGAAACGGTACGCCGCCAGCAAGGCGCAAGGCCCGCGCCAGACAGGTCAAGACGCCAGGTGGCCGAGAGCGCCACCTGCCTGGCGTTCGCCGTTAGAGTTTCATCAGGGCGCGCACCACCACCCCGATGATCCGACAGTCACCCGCGCACATTTCTGTCGGATAAGCCGGATTCAACGGCTTGAGATACCGCCTTCCACCATCCTCGACCAGCTTCTTGAACGTCGCCTCGTTGCTGTCGGCCAGCTTGGCGATGACCAGCTTGCCATGCTGCGCATCGGCCTCGGTGTCGACCAGGATCAGCGTGCCTTCGGCAATGCTCTGGCCCACTGGCGCCGTCATCGAATCACCCTTGACCTCCAGCCAGAACGCGGCGCCCTTGGCATCGTATTCGGACAGTTCGTACCGGTCGGAAAACCCGGGCGGGAACGGCTCGACCGCTTCGGCCCAGGCCCCGGCGGCGACCCAGCTGATCACCGGGTAGCGAAAGGTGAGGGTAGGTTGCTCGGTCGACGCGACGTTGGACTGCGGCGCAGACGTTGCGCGCTCGGGCAGCATGGGGCCGAGCGCTTCGGACAGCCAGATCGCGCTCACGCCACAGGCATGGGCGATCTTGGGCAAATGGGCGCTCTGCAGGTTCTTGCCCGTTTCCAGCTGGGAGATGACCGGCTGCTCCACGCCCACCTGCTGGGCCAGGGCCTTCTGGGTGAGCTGGGCATGCTGACGGGCAGCTTTGATGCGTTCGGCGAGTGTCTTCATGGGGGTAGTGTATAAGTTTGCTTATCCTCTTGCTAATAAGCACGCTTCTTTCTAGAGTATAAGCACGCTTATCAAGGTGCCTTTCGGTGCCTGTCCATAAGCCCCATTCATCTTGCGACGCCTTTGGCGTCCTCTTGGCCTCCGCTCCCGACGCCGCCTGCGCCCGAGCGAATCGCCCCAGCTCTGGAGATCTCGACATGCGCCTGAACACCGCACGGCAAGCCTGGCACGACTGCTACCACACCCCTTCCGACCAGCAGGGCCGTGCCCTTGAACGGCTCGGCGCGCTGGGCGCGCGCGTGCAGGTCACCACCGGGCAGCGCGGCGCCGGTCGTGCGGCTCACCAGGCCCTGGCCGGCAGGGTCCAGGCCGCCATCGCGACCCTGCGCCGACCGCTCAAGGCCTTTGGCGACTTCCTGTACTGCCCGCACCTGGACATCGACACCCAGGAACTCGCCCAGGACGTGGTGTTCACCTTGGTGCAACAGCGCTCGCCGCGCATGACGGCCGCCAAGCGCGAGCAGCTCGAATACGTGGTCAAGGGGGTCATGGCCCGTTATCGGTACATGCACCAGGGTGGGCAGTCGGCCAACGCCGACCCGCTGGCTGCGCCGGAAGCCTTCCGGGCCTGGCTGGATGCGCATTACGGCGTGGCGCTGGAGTCGACCAACTGGACGCGCAACTGGGGCGGCGCCGTGAGCCTGATCTTCGCTTGCTGCGAGGACCTCGATGCCGTGGTGCTGGCGCCGGTCATGGACGCGTTGCAGGTCATGAAAAAAAGTGCGTGAAGGGGGTTGCGCTCCGGTGCGGCTGGTGGCAAGATTTCCTCACTTTCGAAGTTTCGCCCAGCGCGAAGCGGATCAAGAAACCGGCCGATGAGCCGGTTTTTTTGTGCCTGCGAAAAGGCTCGGCCCCTTCGTGTGGCAGAGGCGAGGGGTGCTAAGCCGCTCGTTGTTGCGCACCTCTTCGAGCGCGCCCACAGGTTCGCTTCTTTTTCTCGACTGCCCAGCGCAGTCCCTGCTTCTGGACAGACCCCATGGACCCTTCCGATTTCGGCCCGGGCACAGCCACCTGGCTGGGCGGCACGGGCACCGTTCTGCTGGGCGGCTTTCTCTGGCTGCGCAAGTTCCTGTCCAAGGATGCCGCCGACCGGGCCATGGACACGGCCGACATCGGCGTGGTGCGGCGCCTCAACGAGCTGCTCGATTCCGAGCGCGAGGCACGCTTGCAGGCCGAGGCGCGTGCCGATCAGTTCGCCAAGGAGCGCAACGAGCTGGCCGCGGCCGTAGGCCGCATGGAGGGCAAGATCGAGGCCCTGACCGGCCAGGTCGAGCGCCTGACCGAAAAGGTCACCACCCAGAGCGAAGAGATCGCCCGGCTGCGGCCGCGTATAGGAGGCAGCGCCTGATGGATCGATGCGCATTGGAATTCATGGCCCGTCGCTGATGGCGGCTCGTGCGACAAGCCTTATAGCGACTATCAAAAGAAGAGCACGTCTATTATATGTAAAAAATGAAGCGCCCTTAGATTTGACTGAATCATTAATCGCTAGTGTGCCGCGCTGCACGGAAAATAATGACTGCATTCTCCTAGTAGTAAAGACACGCGTGGCATGGCTTGGATTTCGCCAGTATTTTTAAAAAGACCTGGTGTAAATAGAATTGTTTGGACAAAGCACCCCAAATACATAGAAGGTAATGGGCTAATTTGGTCAATAATGTTCAAGGTGCTAATTACTCTAAAATAGATTTAATTTCTGTAATGAGGGCTTTAAAGTGGGTGAAGTCTGCCGGATTGGATCTGGAAATAACGAGGTTTTTAAATTGCCGCTTGCAGTCGGGGTCAAATTCTTCCTTGACTTGTTTGTTGGCTCTTTGTATAGTGACTTTCATTCCCTCAAATAAGCTATCAGGGAAAGCGTTTTCTATACCTCGCTTGCAAAAACTATTATTTGGGTTGAGCTCGATGACATAGGGCGTGGTCTTGTTTTTTCGCGTAAGCTTTCTATATTTGTCACAGTCGCAATCCCAGATGAACATGATCTCATTCTGGTGAGGTATTCTCGTAAAGAAGTCAAATAAATTTTTCAATTGAGAGTCAGAAGTTATATTTTCAAGTCCCCGCATCACAGATACGCCATCTACGTTGGCGTGGTTTAATGCAGCTTCAATAAGCTCGGCATTGTGACCCTCCGTAAAAATAGATAATTTGCTGCCTTTCGATTCGTCAAAAAAGCGGATGCCTTCCTCCAGCGTGGCGAACCCATCTGTAAGTATCTGTAATGCTTCAGATTTGCTTGTCTTGGAAAGCCTAGGGTTCTCGCGCTTTTTCATTATGTAAATGGAGCTTTCAGGTGCAAGGGCTATAGTGGTGGGGCTGTGTGTTACTAATATGACGTTTACATTATTTTTCAGAAATATTTGTTCTATAACTGACAGCATGTTACGCATCATGTTTGGGTGTAACGAGGCGTCAACTTCATCTAGCAAAACTAAGTCAGGCAATCTTTCATTTATGGAGAAGCTGAAAACTGCTGCGACCAAGGCCATTAGCGTGCTTTCACCTGAAGACAGCTGAGAAAAATCTAATTCAATACTTGGGTCTTCTACATCATACAGCTTAAGCTGAAAGTCCTCATGTGGATCAATAGCGGTGGGGTCTGTTGTTCGATATTTGAGGTCGGGAATCATGCCTAGAATTCGATTGATGACATCCCAGGGTTTGGGGCCATATTTCGCTTGAAATTCTTGCTCGTCGAGCGCAGGCCGATTTTTACCATCTTGCCGATTTTTATAAATATTGAAATTGTTAAGGTCAAGTTTTAAATGGTAAGAAAGGTATAGCTTGCTTAAGTGGCTAGGTAAGAGGTTTTTCTGTAAGACGTTGTACCGTTTTCGAGTTCTTGAAGGATTTCTTGTTTGGAAAGCTTAAGCAGGTTTCTGTTAAGGGATAGAGCTAAATTTATAGCGGTGCTTGCGGAGGGGTTATTTTTGTAGCTAAATTCCAGCTGGTTTGTCAAGTTGTCGCGAAAGGCTTTGATGCTGCTTTGCCATGGTTCGGGTATATCGGTAAAATCCTTCAGAGGAGGTTTGATTTTTTCCCAGTCGGCTAATATGTCTTCTGGAATTCCATAGTTGTTCAGATTGAAGAGATGCCCAGTGCTTTGGATAAAGCTGTGTACCTGTTCTTTTTGCTCGTGCAGCTCTATCTGGTTAGTTGCCCGCTCAGGTTCCAGTTTAAAAGACTCCGACGTAAATCTAGCGATCAAAGGGCTGCCAGATCCTTTGATTGCTATCTTTCCTTCCTCCAAGGCCGTTAAGAAATGTGATTTCCCGGAACCATTGATCCCGGTTATTACCGTAAGTTTGGGTAGATCAATATCGTCAAACGCGGAAATGGACAAATACTGTTCTCTAAATTCAAGCTGCATAAATAAATATCGCCTTTCCAAAAAAATGATTGTGCCTCGAATGGCTAGCGTAGCATGGATCTCAAATATGCAACGCGTTCCCTATCAAGACTTTGACCAAGATCAGAAAGCTGGTTAAGACAACACCAGCAAAGGGTACAGGCATCGACCTACAACAATCTGCCATACCCACCCAGCCCGTCCCGTGCGGGCTTTTTTACACCTGGAGAACCCCCATGACCGCACGCGGCATTCGCAACAACAACCCCGGCAACATCGACTACAACCCCCGCAACGCCTGGGTCGGCCAGCTCGGCCTGGAGGAGGGCGTGGCCAACCCGCGCTTCGCCCGCTTCGACACCCCGGAGAACGGCATCCGTGCCCTGGGCAAGCTGCTGATCAACTACCGCGGCAAGGACGGCCTGCCCGGTGTCGGTGGGCCGGGTATCGACACGGTACTCGAGACCATCGCCCGCTGGGCGCCGAGCAACGAGAACGATACCCAGGCCTACGCCCAGGCCGTGGCCACGCGTCTCGGGGTATATCCCACGGAGCCAATCGACATCCAGGACCCCGTCACCCTGCGCGGCATGGTGGTGGGAATCATCGTCCATGAGAACGGCGGCAACCCGTACCTGCCGTCGGTCATCGACGAAGGCGTACGACGGGCGCTGGCATGACCTGGCCGGTTCGGCTGGGCCTGCTGGCCCTGGTGCTGGCGTCGTACTGGGGCACCTACCAGCACGGCCGGACGGTGGAGCGCAGCCAGGCCCTGGCCGCATCGGCGGAGCGCGACAGCGGCGACCGCCTGGCCGAGGCCCTGGGCCAGCGCGATGCCCGCGAGGAAGAACAACGACGTGCCCAGGCGCAAGAGGAGGCGAGAGCCCATGCACACGAACAAACCCAGGTGGCTGACGCTGGCGCTGCTGGCGCCGATGCTGCTGGCCAGCGGCTGCAACACGACGCCGCCCAGCTCGCCGCCACCGTCAGTTGCGCCGGCCCGGATCCCGCCGCTGTCGCCCGAGGCCAGGCAGCCACCCGCGCCGCCCTGGTGCTCTCCGACCTGCTCGCACGGGCTGATGCGCGAGCGGGAGAATTGGCGAGGGCGTATGACCAGGCTCGAATAGCAGGGCTGCAATGCGCTCGGGAATACGACGGGTTGAGCGCGTTTCACTCAAGTCACTTCAAGCGCGGCGGTTTCGACCGGTCCTGATGCATTCAGGAGCAAAAGCTATCGTTTGATTCTAGAGGACGTGGTTTTACAAGCCCCCAGGACCAACCGCGGCACTGGGGCCGCTTCAGAAAGATCGCGCCCGTTTGCCAGGTCAGAAGTGCAGTCCAGCGTGTGGGCGCGGGCGAGCCCGGGCCCACAAACCAATGACAGGGATGAAACTGTCAGATGGCGCCATCGCCCGGGTTCGGCCCGTCCCTGTCATCCACGTCGTACTTGTGCGTATTCGGGTCACGGGTGTTCTCGGCCGGGTGCCGCGAATCGACCGTAGGGTCGACATGGGTTTCGGAGTTGGGGTCGAACCCGGTTTCATTGTCGGTCGCGCCTGCCTTGCCTTTTTGCGAGATGTTGCCGGGTGCGTTGGGGTTGATGTCCATGACGGCCTCCAGTGAAGGGCGCAGGGGGATCCGCGCGTTCAACTTGGAACCACGCTCGACGGTTAAGTGCCCTTGTGTTGATCGACGGTGGGCGTTGAACGGTGCCGGTCGGAAGTAGAAATCCATGTCCTTCAGCCCCTTTGGTGGCTCGGCGCAAGGACGATTGACGGCGCCCGTCCATCGGCTTTGTCTCTATCCTGCTTCCGCTTTTCCTCGCCCGGCGTAGGGCATTTCCCAAAGATCGTCCTGGCGGCCTGTTTGCATTGTGCAGCCGGCTGACGCTGCCTAGGCTTCGTTCCTCCCACCTCCCTGGGAACATCGATCACTGGAACACGAAGAGGTACCCCATGGCCGTCCGGTTGGACTTTCACACCACAGACCCCGAACAGATCGCATTGGCCAAACGCTATTGGGCGATGGACGAGGAGGGCCTGTTCCTGGAGCGGGTGCGTGACCTGCTGCCGTTTCGCGAGGTGACCCAGGCCGGTAGCCTGGCGGCCTACCTGCGCACGTTCTGCGAGGCCTATGATGAAAACCAGGCATGCCCCCACTGCGACGGGCCTGTGCGGATCAAGGGGCGTGGCGAGGCACGCCGCACGTACCAGCCTGCCCGCACGGGCTGCCCGGATTGCCAGGCGCGTGAGCACCTCGCGCGCCTTCAGCGCGAAGCCGAGGAGCGCGCCGCCCTGACCCAGAAGCTGGCGCCTTACCTCGAGCACCTGCAGACCCATACCGTGTGTTACGCCGAGCTGCCAGACGATGCGGTCCTGGTGCTCCAGGCCCTCCGCGCCCTGATCGGCCCACGCTTGAGCCAGGGAACGTTCACCCGCGCGGACTGCAGCGAGCTGACCGCCCTGGGCGCGGATGACTTCATCGATCGGTTGTGCGAACAGGGCGTGCTGCTGGACGATCCCACGGTCATGCCCAGTGCCTATTTCCTGAAAGGGGACCAGGTGTGGGTCAAGAAGCACCAGGCACGCTATCGGCTGTCGCCCGATGCTGACCTGGGTCGCTCCGAGCAGGCGCTCGACGCACTGATCGACCGCACCTTGTGCGACACGCAGGCGCTGGTGCGTCTGTGGTTGGACTACGCCACCCAGGATGCACTGCGCTATCTGCAAGGGCAGTGCGATGTGCACAATCTGGTGCCAGAACCTGAGGCTGTCGACAAGCTGGTCGGCACGATCCGGCAGGCGCTGCACACCTACAGCGTCGCCCAGGTCTGGGCCATGAGCTGGAAAATCGTGCGTGATGCCGCGGCACTGGCCAGCCGCAGCTACTACAACCCTGCCAAGGCCGCCGCGACATTGCCGGGCAAGCTGCGCAAGCAACTGGAGCTTGCCGAACCCAGCCATACACTGCGCAACCACTGGTCACGACCGGAGCCGCACATCGCAGGTGCACTGGGCATGGTGTTCCTGGCACGTTTCGACATCGACGAGTACAGCACGGGTGATCAGGTGCTGGCGCTGTTCGCACGGCTGGGCCAGCGTGGTGAGCCCGAGGCCCGGCTGGAGGCCCTGGCCACCCGGTTCGTCACCACCAGCCTGGCGCGTGCCACCGTACCCGCTGACTTGCAGGCGTTCGCCGAGCGTATCCGGGCCGGCCTGGAGGTGGAGGAGGCCCTGACGCAGGCCATGCAGCGGCAACCTGACGTGTTTGGCTGAGGCGGCAGGCGCGTTGGCTTCAGACCTGCGGCCATTCGAGGGCGAACGTGGTCCAGCCTGCTTCGCAGTGCGCCTGGATGCGTCCACCATGGGCCTGAACGATGGAGCGGGTGATGGCCAGGCCCAGTCCGGCGTGCTCCTGCTGACCCTCCCGGCGCGCCGGGTCGACACGGTAGAAACGGTCGAACACGTGCGGCAGCCGATCGGCCGGGATCGCCGGGCCGGTGTTGGCGATGCGTACACATGACAGACCGTCGAGGCTGTCCACCGTCACCACGATCTGCCCTTGGGCGGGCGTGAAGCGCAGGGCGTTGTCGAGCACGTTGGAAAACGCTCGGCGCAGCATGTGCCGATCGCCTGCCATGTCGCCGCGGCCCAGGCGTCGCAACTCGACCTCGCGCTCCTCGGCCAGGGGTGCGTAGAACTCCAGCAGCGCATCCAGCTCCTCATGCAGCGCCAGTGGCTGGCGCTGGGGCAGCAGCAGGCCATGGTCCGACTTGGCCAGGTACAGCAGGTCGTTGACCAGTTGCGCCATCCATTGCAGCTCTTCCAGGTTGTCGTGCAGCGCCTCGCGGTAGGTTTCCAGGGACCGTGGCTGCGACAGCGTGACCTGGGTATGGGTCAGCAGGTTCGACAGGGGCGTGCGCAGTTCGTGGGCGATGTCTGCGGAGAACCCGGACAGGCGCTCGAACGCGTTTTCCAGGCGCGCCAGCATGGCGTTCACCGCTTCGGCCAGGCGGGCCAGTTCCTCGGGCATGTGCGCCACGGGCAAGCGGGTGGTCAGCGAGTGGGCCGACACGCCAGCGGCGATCCGGCCGATCTGGCGCAAGGGGCGCAGGCCGCGGCGTACGGCCCAGGCGCCCAGCAACGCCGTGGCCAGCGCGGACAGCCCGACCGTGAGCCAGATCAGGCGCTGCATGTGTTGCAGAAAGTGTTGGTGGTGCGTGATGTCCAGTAGCAGCATCACCTGGGGCGACCCTGCTTCGGTAGGGCGCAAGGGCATGGCGAGGCTGCGGTAGTCGATACCGTCGGCGTGCAAGGTCGTCAAGCCTACGCCTGCTGGTGTGGCGGGCAGGCCAGGGCGGCTGTCGAACCACGGCGTGCCATCACTGGCCTGGATGCGCAGGGCCAGTTCGGCCGGATGCCCCAGGTCCTGGCGCAGCGCCGGCAGGTAGTCGGCAAGGTCCTCGGGCTGCTGCACGGTTGCCAGGCGGGTCACGATTGCCGTGAGACGGGGGGACAGCCACTGCTGGTCCAGCTCGATGAAGTGCTGTTCGCTGGCGCGGCTGAACAGCACGCCGGCCGTCAGCGACACCAGCGCGGTACAGGCGGCGAACAGCACGGCCAGGCGGCTGCCGAGGGACAGACGATGGATCAAGACGCGCGTGCCTCCAGCACATAGCCCATGCCACGCACGGTATGGATCAGCTTGTGTTCGTGGGGGTCGTCGATCTTGGCGCGCAGGCGGCGAATGGCGACTTCGACCAGATTGGTGTCGCTGTCGAAATTCATGTCCCAGACCAGCGAGGCGATCAACGACTTGGGCAGCACCTCGCCCCGTCGACGCAACAGCAGTTCGAGCAGCGCGAATTCCTTGGCGGTCAGCTCGACCCGCAGCCCGGCGCGTTCGGCCCGGCGGCGGATCAGGTCCAGTCGCAGGTCGGCCAGGCTCAAGGAGGGTTCTTGGGTGGGCGTGCTGCCACGCCTGAGCAGGGTGCGCACCCGCGCCAGCAGTTCAGCGAAGGCGAAGGGCTTGACCAGGTAGTCATCGGCACCCAGTTCCAGCCCGTGTACACGGTCCTGCACTGCATCGCGCGCGGTCAGGAACAGCACGGGCGTTTCCAGCCCGGCGCCGCGCACGGCCTGGAGGATCTGCCAGCCGTCGCGCCCGGGCAGCATCACGTCGAGGATCAACAGATCGTGTTCGCCGGTCAGCGCCAGGTGCAGGCCGGTGTCGCCATCGTCGGCCAGGTCGGTGACGAAGCCTGCTTCGCTCAGGCCTTGGCGCAGGTAGTGGCCGGTCTTGGGCTGGTCTTCGACGACTAGCAGTCTCATGGCAACGCTCGTGGCAAGGGCGGTGGGTGGGAGGGCAGTAGCGACTACAGGTCCATGCGGCCGGGCATCATGATACGTCAGGCAGGGGTGACCTGGCGAAGCTGACAATCTTGTAATGCAGCGGTCAGCTCACTGCCAGCCCAGCCTGTCAGACTGTTGCCATCTTTCGTTCTGGAGCGTTTCCGATGAAGTCCACGCTACTGGCCTGTGCACTGACGCTGACCTGCATGGCGGCCATTGCCGACCCGGCGCACACCTACGCCTTCGGCGAGCCGGGCGACCCTGCCAAGGCCGACCGTACGGTCGAGGTGCTGCTCAAGGACATTGCGTTCGAGCCCGATCGGTTGCAGGTCAAGGCGGGCGAGACGGTCCGCTTCGTGCTGGTCAATCAGGGGCAGCTGCCCCACGAATTCAACCTGGGCGACAAGGCCATGCACGTCGAGCACCAGAAGCAGATGCTGGCGATGGCAGGTCACGTGCATGGCGGCACGGCGCATGATCACGATGCCGCCAATACGGTGCTGGTCATGCCGGGCAAGCGCGCCGAGCTGACCTGGACGTTCCGTGGGTCGGCGCCGATCGAGTTCGCCTGCAACGTGCCGGGGCATTACCAGGCGGGCATGGTGGGCCCTGTGACCATCGAGTGACGGCAGGTCCCAGCGCCGGGGGAAACCCGGTAGAATGGCACGTTTCGATTGACCAGGTCAGAGCCATGCACCCTGCTGCCGAACATTCCCCGCTGGGCAAAGCCAGCGAGTACATCTCGACGTACACCCCGTCGCTGCTGTTTCCGATTCCCCGTGAGGCCAAGTGGTCCGAACTGGGCGTCACTGCCCAGACCCTGCCATGGCAGGGCGTCGACTACTGGAACTGCTTCGAGCTGTCCTGGCTGCTGCCGTCCGGCAAGCCAGTGGTGGCCATCGGCGAGTTCGCCGTACCGGCCGACTCGCCGAACATCATCGAGTCCAAGTCGTTCAAGCTGTACCTGAACTCGCTGAACCAGACGGCCTTCGCCACCTCGGCCGCCGTCCAGGCCTGCCTCGAGCAGGACCTGTCGGCCGTGGCCGGCAAGCCGGTGCAAGTGCGCATCCGCAGCCTGGCGGACGTGCAGGCGCAGGGGTTCGTCGCTCTGCCGGGGCAGTGCATCGATGAACTGGACCTGGAAGTCAGCGACTACAGCGAACCCCGGCCTTCGCTGCTGCGCTGCGAGCCGAGTGCGAATGTGGACGACGTGCTGCACAGCCACCTGCTCAAGTCCAATTGCCCAGTGACCCATCAGCCGGACTGGGGCAGCGTGGTGGTGCAGTACCGGGCCGAGCGTCGCCTGGACCCGGCCAGCCTGCTGGCCTACCTGGTGAGCTTCCGCCAGCACTCGGATTTCCATGAGCAATGCGTCGAGCGCATCTTCCTGGACCTTCAGCGTCTGCTCGAGCCGGCATCGCTCACGGTCTATGCGCGTTACGTACGCCGGGGCGGGCTGGACATCAACCCCTACCGCAGCACTGAAGCCCTGGCGGTCGACAACGGGCGACTGGCCAGGCAGTGACGGACACGCTGGCCGGGCCGTGAGGGGCCCGGCGCGGCGTCAGATGCCCATGCTGTGCAGGTGGGTCGCGATGTTGCGCAGCGTGGCGGTCAGGTCCGGATGGGCGGCTTCGAAGCGTTCCACCGCCAGGTTGACCCCGTCGGCGATGTTCGAGTCCTGGGCCTGGGTCTCCGTCTCCAGCGCGAGCTGGGCCTCGATCTGCTCCATCAGCTGGTGCAGGTTGTCGCGTTCTTCGAACGACAGAGGCGCATTGGTCTTGAGCTGCTCGCGCAGGCTATCGAGTTGCTCTTGCAGTTCGCGGGCGGGCATGGGGCGTCTCCCTCAATGAAATGGTCAGAGCCATGGACCTCGCCGGCAGGGCAAAGGTTCTTGCACGGCTGTTCACAGCGTATGCCAAGGCCGAGAAGTTTGCCTCGTTCGCCCGGCGCCAGGCGACTGTCGGGCAGGTGCGTACCTCGCTGAAGATCATGACGTACAGGTAAAACTGTTCTCGAACCTCGCAGTCTTTATACTGATGCCTTATCAGCCACGCGCCCGGCGCGTGATCCGTGACTCGATGGAGATATGTTATGCGTGCGATTGCTGCTGGCGTGATGCAGCGAATCACCCAGGCCTGCGTGTGTGCCGGCCTCGTCCTGGCGCCCTGGACGGCGAGCCAGGCGGCGACCGAAGACGATCCGTGGGAGGCGGTCAATCGCCCGATCTTCCAATTCAACGACTTCCTCGACACCTATGCCTTGAAGCCGCTGGCCAAGGGGTACCAGGCCGTTACCCCGCAGTTCGTCGAAGACGGCATCCACAACGTCTTCAACAACCTGGGCGACGTCACCAACCTGGCCAACAACCTCCTCCAGCTCAAGCCTTACGAGGCCGGCGTGGACACCGCGCGACTCATCGTCAACACCACGTTCGGCCTGGGCGGCCTGATCGACGTTGGGACCCACATGGGCCTGACCCGCAGCGATGAGGACTTCGGCCAGACCCTGGGCTACTGGGGTGTCGGCAGCGGTCCGTACGTGGTGATTCCTTTCCTGGGGCCAAGCACGGTGCGCGATGCCGTGGCCAAGTACCCGGACACCTACACCCGGCCGTACCGCTACGTCGATGACGTGCCGGTGCGCAATTCGGTATTCGCGTTGAATGTGGTCGATACCCGGGCCAACCTGCTGTCGGCCGAGAAGCTGATCACCGGTGACAAGTACGTCTTCATCCGCAACGCCTACCTGCAGAACCGTGAATTCAGGGTCAAGGACGGCGAGGTCGAGGACGACTTCTAAGTCGTGCGCAGGGCAGGGCGGTTCCGGCCGCACCTGCCAGGCGTGAAAGGGTGCGGTGCCTGAAACGAAAAAAGCCCAGTGCTCGGCACTGGGCTTTTTCATGCTGTCAGGGCGTCATGGACATCGCTGACAGGACAGAACTGGTCGGAGAGACAGGATTCGAACCTGCGGCCTTCTCGTCCCGAACGAGACGCGCTACCTGGCTGCGCTACACTCCGATGGACAGGATCTTACTCGACGCGAAAATGCCGTGCAAGCCCCTGATGCGACAGGTTAAACCGTCGAATCACAGCTCCTTGACGGTGCGTACCTGATCCTTGTTGATGCGGGTCTTCTTGCCGTCGAGCTGTTCGAATTCGTAGAAACCGGAGTCTTCGTCGTAGGACGGTTTGTCAGTGGCCTGGATCTCGCGACCATCGTTCAGGGTGATGACGGTCGGCGAGGCGCAACCGGCGAGGGTGGCCAGACCGAGGGCGAGCAGGAAAGCGGGAACGATACGTTGGGCCATGGTGTTTCTCCGAGGCGAAGGTGGAAAGATGGCATTGAGACGCGGACGAACGGTACAAGTTCCTTGCTCGGCCGCGCGTGGTGCGGATCGTCATGCACGCCCGCCGATCCGTCTTGGGCTGTGATATAACCCGTGGCCTGTCTTCCCTGCAATGGAACCCGTGCCCTTTATGAAAGCCAAGGCCGATACGCCCTTCGTTCCGCTCAATATCGCCGTGCTGACGGTGAGCGACACGCGCACGTTCGAGACCGATACCTCTGGCCAGCTGTACGTGGACCGGCTCAAGGCGGCGGGCCATGCGCTGGCCGAGCGCGTCCTGCTCAAGGACGACCTGTACAAGATCCGCGCCCAGGTGGCGCAGTGGATCGCCGATGACGTGGTGCAGGTCGTGCTGATCACCGGGGGCACCGGTTTCACTGGCCGTGACAGCACGCCTGAAGCCGTCACCTGCCTGCTCGACAAGCAGGTCGAAGGGTTTGGCGAACTGTTCCGGCAGATCTCGGTCGCCGACATCGGCACGTCCACCGTACAGTCCCGTGCCCTGGCCGGGTTGGCCAACGGCACCTTGGTGTGCTGCCTGCCCGGCTCGACCAACGCCGTGCGCACGGGCTGGGACGGCATCCTTGGCGAGCAGCTCGACGCACGTCACCGCCCTTGCAATTTCGTGCCGCACCTGAAAAAGGCCGCGCCGTGTGAAAGCCGTGGCTGAGGCCGCCCGGGGCCGGGCCCTGATGCCGGTGGAGGAAGCGCTCCAGCGGCTGTTGACGTTCGCGGTCGACGCGCCGATCCGTGAAACCGAATCGCTTGCGCTGGCCCAGTGCGATAGGCGCGTCCTGGCGCAGCCGTTGGTGGCCAGCCTGGACCTGCCGCCCTGGCCGAACAGCGCCATGGACGGTTATGCCTTGCGTCGCGCAGAGGCCGAGGGCGAGCCTTTGGTGGTCAGTCAGCGCATCTTCGCAGGCCAGGCGCCGATGCCCTTGCAGCCAGGCACCTGTGCACGCATCTTCACCGGCGCGCCGGTCCCTGAAGGGGCCGATTGCGTCGAGATGCAGGAGAACGTCGAGCTGATGGAAGACGGGCGCGTGCGGTTTGCCCGCGCGCCCGCCGCCGACCAGAACATCCGCCCGCAAGGGCAGGAAACCCGTGCCGGGGAAGAGGTGCTGGCCGCCGGTACGCGCCTGGGGCCCATCGAACTGGCCCTGGCCGCGACCTTGGGCGTGCCGACGCTGTCCGTGGCGCGCCGTCCACGGGTCGCGGTGCTGTCCACCGGTGATGAACTGGTCGAGCCCGGTGAGCCGCTGGGGCCGGGGCAGATCTACAACAGCAACCGGCAACTGCTGATCAGCTGGCTGTGGCGCCTGGGCTGCGAGCCGGTGGACGTCGGCATCCTGGCCGACGACCTGGCCCAGACGCGTGCGTGCCTCGCCGGTCTCCGGGGTATCGACCTGATCCTCTCCACCGGCGGGGTGTCGGTCGGCGAGGCGGACTACCTGGGCATCGTCTTGCGCGAGGCCGGCGAGCTGGATCTGTGGAAGCTGGCGATCAAGCCCGGCAAGCCACTGACCTTCGGCCACTGGCAAGGCGTACCGGTGCTGGGCTTGCCCGGCAATCCAGCCTCCACCCTGGTGACGTTCGGGCTGCTGGCGCGGCCCTACCTGCTGCGTCGTCAAGGCGTTGAAGCCGTCACGCCGTTGGGTATCGAGGTGCCGGCCGGTTTCGACTGGCCGCGTGCCGGCACCCGCCGTGAGTACCTGCGTGCACGCCTGGAGAACGGGCAGGCGCGCCTGTACCCGAACCAGAGTTCCGGCGTGCTGCGCAGCGCGGCCTGGGCCGATGGCCTGGTGGAGGTGCCTGAGGGCCACACCTTGCAGGTCGGTGATCCGGTGCGTTTCATCCCGCTGAGCGAGTTGCTGGGCTGACGGCAGTTTTTCGCGAAACGCGGAGTATATCGGCCAAAACCGTGGTCGAGATCTGCGCACGCTCGACGGAGGAGACGCACGATGAACGTTCGAAAGGCCATGTTGGTGCTGCACGGTAAGCAGGCAACGAATGAAGCGGTTCGCGAAGCGGTCAAGCAGATGCGCGAGCGTGGCTGGACGCTCGACGTGCGGCTGACCTGGGAGGGCGGCGACGCCGAGCGTCTGGTTCAGGAGGCGTTGACGGCAGGCTACCCGCACATCATCGCCGGGGGCGGTGACGGGACCTTGCGCGACGTGGCCCAGGCCATGGCGGGCGCTTCGGCCAGCCTGGCGCTGTTGCCGCTGGGCACGGCCAACGACTTTGCCCACGCGGCCGGGGTGCCCCTGGAGCCCGAGGAAGCCTTGCTGCTGCTGGAGCAGCCAGCCAGGACGGTCGATCTGGGGGCGGCGGGGGAGCGGATCTTCCTCAACATGGCCACCGGCGGCTTTGGCAGCACCGTGACCGCCAACACGTCCGAGGACCTGAAGAAAGTGCTGGGGGCCGCTGCCTACATGCTGACCGGGCTGAGCCGCTTCAGCGAACTGCAATCGGCGTCGGTCGAGCTGACCGGGCCGGACTTCCACTGGCAGGGGCAGTTGCTGGCCCTGGGCATCGGCAATGGGCGTCAGGCCGGGGGTGGTCATGAGCTGTGTCCGGAGGCGGTGATCGACGACGGTCTGCTGGACGTCAGCATCCTGCCGGCGCCTCAGGAAGTCGTCGGCGCCCTGCGCGAGTTGCTCTCGGGCGAGGGCTTGTACGTGCGTGCGCGGCTGCCGTGGGTCGAGATCCGCAGCTCGCAGGGGGTCGACATCAACCTGGACGGCGAGCCATTGCAGGCGCAACAGCTGCGCTTCGAAGCACGTCCAGGGGCGTTGCGCCTGCACCTGCCGCCCGGCTCGGCGCTGCTGGGGCAGTCTCAGGTGGCCAGCCTGCCTGACGCGACCTGAAGCACGGGGGCAGAAGGCCCCCAAGTACCCTCATCGCCTGCCTGTAGTGCAGAGCCTGCAATTTCCCATCAAGCTCTGCCCCCTCGCGCCGATACAGCCGTATCACCTTCACTCCGCTACCACACCCTGGGGGCTCCATGGCCGGCATTCTCGACACGGTCGATCAACGCACACAACTGGTCGGCGAAAACCGTCTGGAAATTCTCATGTTCCGCCTGGCCGGGCGGCAACTCTTTGCCATCAACGTGTTCAAGGTCCAGGAAGTCCTGCAACTGCCCAAGCTGACGCTGATGCCGCAGCGGCACGCGTTCGTCTGTGGCGTGGTCAACCTGCGCGGGCAGACCCTGCCGGTGATCGACCTGTCCCAAGCCATCGGCATGCGCCCTCTGCAACCGGGCCCTGACAGCACCATCATCGTCACCGAGTACAACCGCTCGGTGCAGGCGTTCCTGGTCGGGGGAGTGGACCGCATCGTCAACATGAACTGGGAATCGATCATGCCGCCGCCGGCCAGCGCCGGGCGGCAGCACTACCTGACCGCCATCACCAAGGTCGATGACAAGCTGGTCGAAGTGATCGACGTCGAGAAAGTGCTGGCCGAGATCGTGCCCTACAACGTCAAGGTGTCCCAGGCCCGGCTCGAGGACCCGATCCTGGCACGGGCCCGTGGGCGCGAGGTGCTGCTGGTGGATGATTCCAGTGTGGCCCTGGCGCAGTTGCGCGATACGCTGTCGCAACTGGGGGTCAAGCTGCACATGGCCAGTGACGGGCTCAAGGCGTTGCGCCTGCTCAAGGGCTGGGCCGATGCCGGCGAAAACGTCTGCGACAAGCTGTTGATGGTGTTCACCGACGCCGAGATGCCAGAAATGGATGGCTATCGCCTGACCACCGAAATCCGCGGCGATGCACGCCTGCGCGGCCTGTACGTGGTGTTGCACACGTCGCTGTCGGGCAGCTTCAACGAGTCGATGGTGAAGAAGGTCGGCTGCGACAACTTCCTTTCCAAATTCCAGCCCGATCGCCTGGTGGACGTGGTACGCGAATGCCTGCTTCGCGATCAGGCGCCTGCCTGAGTCTCGAACGCGATACCCAGACGGCACGAAGGCCTGCGCAGCAGGCCTTCGGTGTCAAGTCGAACCGAGCGTGTCAGAGGTCGTCGAAATAACGTTCGTGCCAGTCCACCAAGGGCTGTGGCAGGTTGAGCTTCTGCCCGTAGATCACCGAGTACGACAGCACGTTCTGCACGTATTGGCGCGTCTCGTCGAACGGGATCGATTCCACCCAGACATCGAAGCTCAGGTGCTTGGCGCCCTTGAGCCACTGCCGCACTCGTCCCGGGCCAGCGTTGTAGGCGGCCGATGCCAGCACCCGATTGCCGTTGAACTGGCCATGGACCTGGCTCAGGTAGGCAGCGCCCAGCTGAATGTTCTTCTCCGGATTGAGCACCTGTGCCGGTGACGCCAACGGGATGTCGAACTTGCGCGCGGTCTCCTTGGCCGTGGCCGGCATCAGCTGCATCAGGCCGCTGGCGCCCACGCCGGAGCGAGCGTCTTCCATGAAGGCGCTTTCCTGACGGGTGATGGCGAACACCCAGCTTGGGTGCAGGCCACGGACCTTGGCTTCACGCACCAGGGTATCGCGATAGGCCATCGGGAAGCGGATGTCCAGATCGTCCCAGTACTTGGCCAGGCTGATGGTGCGGATGGCCGGGAAGTACCAGCGCATGTCGTAGGCCAGGCGTGCCTGGGCCACCTTCTCGTCGCGGCTGAAGTGGCGGCTGACGTGGTACCACTCGCGGCGACCGTCGACGATCTGGCCACGCGCATGGAATTCCAGGGCGCGCTCGATGCCCGGTGTGGTGCGTACCTTCTTGATCAGCTGCGGGCTCAGCACCAGCGGTTTGTGGTTGAGCTGGTAGGGCGTGTGCGCGCGTTCGGCAGCCAGGAAGCCGTAGAAGTCGCGCTCGTCGGCCACTGCCTTGTACAGCCGGGGCACCTGTGGGTTCTTCGGCTGCGCCAGCTCGAGCGTGCGCGCCTGCCAATAGCGCCAGCGGCTGGTGCTGGCGAGCGAGGCGGGCAGGCGCTGGGTCAGGGCATGGGCATCGTCCCAGCGGCCCAGGCGCAGCAGCAGGCGCAGGCGCCATTCGGTGACGGTGTCGTCGCGCAGTTCCGGGTCGTAGCGCGTCATCAGTTCCAGCGCCCGCGGGTCGTAGCGGCGCGCCAAGGTCAGGCCGATCTCGCGGGCGATGGCCACCTGTTCGTCCTTGGAGAAATGCATGCGCTGTGCGTAGTCGTCCAGCAGGCTCATGGCCTGTTGCGGATCCTGGCGCGCCAGGCGTCGCAGGCCCAGGCCGACGACGTCCGACATGGCCTCGTCGACCGGCGCGAAGCGCGAAGGCTGGTTGAGCAGCTCAGGCTTCTGCGCCACCTCGATCAGCAGGCGACCCTGGGGGCCAAGCGTGCTCAGGCCGTTGACCAGGGTGTTGGCCAGCGCGTAGTTGCGCGCCTGAGCCGCCAGCTTGGCGCGGTGCCAGCGACGTGCCTCGGTCAACTGGCCCTCGGCCGCCCACAGGCCGAACAGTGTGTCGCAGGCGGCCGGCTGGGGCTTGCCCACGTTCCACAGGCGCTCGGCCGTGGCCAGGCCTTCGGCGCGTTGGCCATGGCCGAGCTGGTACTGCCCGTTGAGGCAGTCGAGTTCGGTGAAGTTGAGTTTCGGATCGTAATACCGCGCAAAGGTCGCCCAGTCGCCACGCTCGGCCAGCCAGCGCAACCAGCGCAGCTTCATCCAGTTGGCCTGGGGCAGGTCGCCGTGGGCCGCGAGGAAGGCTTCGATCTCCGCGTTACTGGCGCTTTTCAAGCGCGCGGTCAGCTCGTCGTAGGCCAGGTAGGGGGTGAGCGGGTAATCGCTCAGGGCCTGGGCATTGCGCAGGTACGGGCCCTTGTCGCCCTTGGCCAGCGCGCGCTTGGCTTCGTCATAGTACTGACGTTGCAGGGTGAGGTCTGCGGCCTGCGCACCAGCGGCGGCGGTCAGGAGCAGGCATGAAGCGAGGGTGAGCAAACGGCTGCGCATGATACGTCCAGGCAGGGAAAGCAGGAAAGTGACGGCCAGGCCAGCACTGTGGAATAGGTCGGGCCTTAGCTTAGCTGGTTGCCCAGGCTGGAAGAAAGCATTGTGCCGGTATCTGGCGCAATGGTGTTGCCGCAGGTGTCAGCAGGCCGGGCCGTCCAGCGTGGCGTAATGCCTCGCGCGCCCAAGTCAGGTAGAATGCGCGCCCGGTTTCTGGAGAGAATCATGACCCTGCTCAAATTCAGCGATGTGTCCCTGGCCTTCGGCGCGATGCCGCTGCTGGACAAGGTATCGTGGCAAATCGCCCGTGGTGAGCGGGTGTGCATCATCGGCCGCAACGGCACGGGCAAGTCGAGCATGCTGCGCCTGGTCAAGGGCGAGCAGAAGCCCGACGACGGCGACGTCTGGCGTGCCCCTGGCCTGAAGATCGGCGAGCTGCCGCAGGAACTGCCGGTGGCCGATGGCCGCAGCGTGTTCGACGTGGTCGCCGAAGGCCTGGATGGCGTCGGTGCCTTGCTGGCCGAGTTCCATCACCTGAGCCAGAACATCCAGGGCGATGACGACCTGGACAAGCTGATGCGCGTGCAGACCGAGCTCGAGGCTCGCGATGGCTGGCGCCTGCAGCAGCTGGTCGACAGCACCCTCAGCCGCTTGCAGCTGCCGGCCGACAAGACCCTCGCCGAGCTGTCCGGCGGCTGGCGTCGCCGTGTCCTGCTGGCCCAGGCGCTGGTCTCCGAGCCTGACCTGCTGCTGCTCGACGAGCCGACCAACCACCTGGACATCGGGGCGATCGCCTGGCTCGAGGAAGCCTTGAGCAGCTTCAACGGCGCGGTGCTGTTCATCACCCACGACCGTTCGTTCCTGCAGAACCTGGCCACGCGCATCCTTGAACTGGACCGCGGCGGGTTGATCGACTGGAACGGCGACTACGCCAGCTTCCTGGTCCACAAGGAGGCCATGCTGGCCGCCGAAGAGACCGCCAACGCACTGTTCGACAAGCGCCTGGCCCAGGAAGAAGTGTGGATCCGCCAGGGCATCAAGGCGCGCCGCACCCGCAACGAAGGCCGCGTGCGTGCGCTAAAGGAGCTGCGTGTCGAGCGCAGCCAGCGACGCGAACGCCAGGGCAAGGCCAACCTGCAGATCGAGTCGGCCGAGAAGTCCGGCAAGCAGGTGATGCTGCTCGAGCACGTGAGCTTCGCCCACCCGGGTGGCCCGTACCTGGTCAAGGACTTCTCCATGGTCCTGCAGCGTGAAGACCGGATCGGCCTGCTCGGCGCCAACGGTACCGGCAAGACCACCTTGCTCAAGCTCATGCTGGGCGATCTGGAGCCCACCAGCGGCAAGGTCGAGCGCGGTACGCGTCTGGAAGTGGCCTATTTCGACCAGATGCGTCACCAGCTCGACCTCGAGAAGACCGTCATCGACAACCTGGCCGAAGGGCGCGACTTCATCGAGATCGACGGGCAGAATCGTCACGTGCTGAGCTACCTGGGCGACTTCCTGTTCAGCCCGCAACGCGCACGTACGCCGGTCAAGGCGTTGTCCGGAGGCGAGCGTGCGCGTCTGCTGCTGGCCAAGCTGTTCAGCAAGCCGGCCAACCTGCTGGTGCTCGACGAACCGACCAACGACCTGGACGTCGAGACCCTCGAGCTGCTCGAAGAAGTCCTGTCGGCCTACAAGGGCACCGTGCTGATGGTCAGCCACGACCGGGCCTTCCTCGACAACGTGGTAACCAGCACCCTGGTATTCGAGGGCGAGGGCCGCGTGCGCGAGTACGTCGGTGGTTACGAGGACTGGATCCGTCAGGGCGGCTCGGCCAAGCTGCTGGGCGTGGCCGAGAGCAAGTCCGGCAAATCGGAACTCAACAGCGCGGTGGTCAAGCCGGTGGCCGAAGTGGCCGAGGCACCGGCACCGGTGCCTGCCGAGACGGGTGCCAAGAAGAAGCTCAGCTACAAGTTGCAGCGTGAGCTGGAGGCATTGCCAGGCCAGATCGATGCAGTGGAACAGCAGATCGCTCAGGTGCAGGAAGAAGTCGGTAGTGCAGCGTTCTACCAGCGCCCGATCGGCGAGACCTCGGCGGTACTGGCACGTCTGGAGGCACTGCAGGCCGAACTGGACGCGCTGGTCGAGCGTTGGGCCGAACTCGAGGCCTGACCGGGTTCGCCGACCCGACAGCTGTCGGGTCGGCCGGGCGCCCTCAGTCCTTCAGCAATCGCACCGCCAGCACATCGCACGGCGCCCCGTGCAGGACGTCGTTGGCGGTCGAGCCCAGCAGCAGAGCCAGGCCGTGACGGCCATGGCTGCCCACCACGATCAGGTCGCAGCCTTGCTGGGTGGCCAGGTCATGGATTTCCTGACGCGGTTGCCCGTATTTCAAGTGCGAGTCGCCACGGCCGATACCAGGGTACTTGTCGAACAGACGATCCAGGCGCGCCTTGGCCTGGTCGAACTGCTGCTGTTGCAGTTGCGACAGGTCCATCGGCACGTCGCCACCGAAGGCCATGGCCATGGGTTCGACGATGTGGACCAGGGAGACCTTGGCGCCAGTAGGCTGGGCGAGGGCCATCGCGCGTTTGATCACAGGATCGCATTCTTCGGTCAGGTCGACCGCGACCAGCAGGTGGGTGTAGGACATGGTAGGTGCTCCTGGCAAGTGCAATGATTCCCGTAGAGGCGGCGTCCGGCTGACCGTGGCAAGGCCGGCTAACCCGCTCATTCACAACGCATTGTAGGACGTACAGATATGACGGTATGGCTGGTTGTGTCAATCCTCGCGCTGATTCTCAGCCCGCTCGCCTGGTTGCGTCCTTCGCGCAAGCAGAGCGAGCAGATGAGCCTGCGCCTGGAGGCCCGGCGCCGGGGGATGACCATGCAGCTGGCGCCTCAGCCGTGGCCGCACTGGATGGAACGGGATGCGCCGAGCCCGTGCCCGCAGTATCACCGCGCACGTCGCCGAGGGCGTCAGGATCAGTGGTGCTATTGGCAGGTCACGCCGGGTACCTGGCTCGACCGCTGGCGCGAGCCGTGCACCGATCCGCGGGTGATGGAGGTGTTGGCACGTCTGCCCGAGAGTGTCTACAAGTTCGAGGCCGATACGCGCATGATCGCCTTGTGCTGGTCGGAGCGCGGCGAGGCGTCGGTGCTGCAGGACATCGCTTGGGCGCTGGATACCTTGGCCTGACACGGTATGACTGGTTTCATGGGCCTACAGGGCCCGCCGGTCTACGTAACCCTTCAGGGCAAGCAGACCGTTGCTTGACCTGGCAGCGAACCCTCCTTGCCCCCATGCACGCTGGCACATTGTCCCTCAGCCGCTATCGTGTCCTACCAGGCACAATGTGACCAAAAGGTCGCAAACCGTCTGCATCCGCCTGCATTTGACAAGCCTCTGCATTTCGGAGAATGTGTGCGCACCCCAAGTCAAACGGGCGTATGAATTGAGCGTTTGTCGGTGAGACGCTCGCCATGACCCGATCCGCGCGGCGATGGGTGCACCTGGTGCCACGGCAGGCAAGGCCCGCCCCACCAGCGGTCGACGCGTAACGTTCAGCTTCCATATTGGAGATCAGTGGATGATTTACGAAGGTAAAGCCATCACGGTTGAGGCGCTCGAAAGCGGCATCGTCGAATTGCGCTTCGACCTCAAGGGTGAGTCCGTCAACAAATTCAACCGCCTGACCCTGGAAGAGTTGCGCCAGGCCGTCGAGGCGGTGAAGGCCGACGCTTCCATCAAGGGCGTGATCGTCAGCAGTGGCAAGGAGGTGTTCATCGTCGGTGCCGACATCACCGAATTCGTCGAGAACTTCAAGCTGCCCGAGGCCGACCTGGTGGCCGGCAGCCTGGACGCCAACCGGATCTTCAATGCCTTCGAGGACCTGCCGGTGCCCACTGTGGCGGCCATCAACGGCATCGCCCTGGGGGGTGGTCTGGAGATGTGCCTGGCGGCGGACTATCGGGTCATGTCGAGCAGTGCCAAGATCGGCCTGCCGGAAGTGAAACTGGGCATCTACCCAGGCTTTGGCGGCACCGTGCGCCTGCCGCGCCTGATCGGTGCCGACAATGCCATCGAGTGGATCGCCGCTGGCAAGGAAAACCGCGCCGAAGACGCGCTCAAGGTCGGCGCCGTCGACGTCGTGGTCGCCCCCGAGCTGCTGCGCGCTGCTGCCCTGGACCTGATCAAGCGTGCCATCAGCGGCGAGCTGGACTTCCAGGCCAAGCGTCAACCCAAGCTGGAAAAGCTCAAGCTCAACGCCATCGAGCAGATGATGGCGTTCGAGACCGCCAAGGGCTTCGTCGCCGGGCAGGCCGGGCCGAACTACCCGGCGCCGGTCGAAGCCATCAAGAGTATCCAGAAGGCCGCCAATTTCGGGCGCGACAAAGCGCTGGAAATCGAAGCGGCCGGCTTTGCCAAGCTGGCCAAGACCTCGGTCGCCGAGAGCCTGATCGGGCTCTTCCTCAATGACCAGGAGCTCAAGCGCAAGGCCAAGGTCCACGACAAGATCGCCCGTGACGTCAAGCAGGCGGCCGTGCTCGGTGCCGGGATCATGGGGGGCGGCATCGCCTACCAATCGGCGGTCAAAGGCACGCCGATCCTGATGAAGGATATCCGCGAAGAGGCCGTCCAGCTCGGCTTGAGCGAGGCCTCCAAGCTGTTGGGCAGCCGTGTCGAGAAGGGCCGTCTGACCACGGAAAAAATGGCCGAGGCGCTCAACGCCATCCGTCCGACGCTCTCCTATGGCGACTTCGGGCACGTCGACATCGTGGTCGAGGCGGTGGTCGAGAACCCCAAGGTCAAGCAGGCCGTGCTGGCCGAGGTCGAAGGGCAGGTGCGCGACGACGCCATCCTGGCCTCCAACACCTCCACCATTTCCATCAACCTGCTGGCCCAGGCGCTCAAGCGCCCGGAGAACTTCGTCGGCATGCACTTCTTCAACCCGGTGCACATGATGCCGCTGGTGGAAGTGATTCGCGGCGAGAAATCCAGCGACGTTGCGGTTGCCACCACCGTCGCCTACGCGCGCAAGATGGGCAAGAACCCCATCGTGGTCAACGACTGCCCGGGCTTTTTGGTCAACCGCGTCCTGTTCCCGTATTTCGGCGGCTTCGCGCGTCTGGTCGGCGCGGGCGTGGACTTCGTGCGCATCGACAAGGTGATGGAACGCTTCGGCTGGCCGATGGGCCCGGCGTACCTGATGGACGTGGTCGGTATCGACACCGGCCACCACGGTCGTGACGTGATGGCCGAAGGCTTCCCTGACCGCATGAAGGATACCCAGCGTACCGCCATCGACGCCCTCTACGACGCCAAGCGCCTGGGTCAGAAGAACGGCAAGGGCTTCTATGCGTACGAAACCGACAAGCGCGGCAAGCCGAAGAAGGTCGCCGATCCTGCGGTCCTCGACGTGTTGCAGCCGATCATCACCGAGCACCGCGAGCTGAGCGACGACGACATCATCAACTGGATGATGATCCCGCTGTGCCTGGAAACCGTGCGCTGCCTGGAAGACGGCATCGTCGAGACCGCTGCCGAGGCCGACATGGGCCTGGTGTACGGCATCGGCTTCCCACCCTTCCGCGGCGGTGCCCTGCGCTACATCGATTCGATTGGCGTCGCCGAGTTCGTTGCCCTGGCCGACCGCTATGCCGAGCTTGGGCCGCTTTACCAACCCACCGAGAAACTCCGCGAAATGGCCCGCACCGGCCAGCGGTTCTTTGGTTGAGCGACCCTTCGAGACTGAGCGAGAGATAACGTATGAGCCTGAATCCAAGAGACGTGGTAATCGTCGACTTCGGTCGCACACCCATGGGCCGCTCCAAGGGCGGCATGCACCGCAACACCCGTGCCGAAGACATGTCGGCACACCTGATCACCCAGCTGTTGCAGCGCAACGCCAAGGTCGATCCCAAGGAAGTCGAAGACGTGATCTGGGGCTGCGTCAACCAGACCCTGGAGCAGGGCTGGAACATCGCGCGCATGGCCTCGCTGCTGACGCCGATCCCGCACACCAGCGGCGCGCAGACCGTCAGCCGTCTGTGCGGCTCTTCCATGAGCGCACTGCACACCGCCGCCCAGGCCATCATGACCGGCAACGGCGATGTGTTCGTGGTCGGCGGCGTGGAGCACATGGGGCACGTCAGCATGATGCACGGTGTCGATCCCAACCCGCACCTGTCGCTGCACGCGGCCAAGGCCTCGGGCATGATGGGCCTGACGGCCGAGATGCTGGGCCGGATGCACGGCATCACCCGTGAGCAGCAGGACCTGTTCGGCTTGCGTTCGCACCAGCTGGCGCACAAGGCCACGGTCGAGGGCAAGTTCAAGGACGAGATCATCCCCATGCAGGGGCATGACGAGCAGGGCTTCCTCAAGGTCTTCGACTACGACGAGACCATCCGTCCGGAAACCACCCTCGAAGGCCTGGCCGCACTCAAGCCGGCCTTCAACCCCAAGGGGGGGACCGTGACCGCGGGAACGTCCTCGCAGATCACCGACGGTGCGTCGTGCATGATCGTGATGTCGGCCCAGCGCGCCCAGGACCTGGGCATCCAGCCGATGGCGGTGATCCGCTCGATGGCGGTGGCCGGGGTGGATCCGGCGATCATGGGCTATGGGCCGGTCCCGGCGACCCAGAAAGCGCTCAAGCGCGCCGGTCTGACCATTGCCGACATCGACTTCTTCGAGCTCAACGAAGCCTTCGCCGCACAGGCCCTGCCGGTGCTCAAGGACCTCAAGGTGCTCGACCAGATGGACGAGAAGGTCAACCTGCACGGTGGCGCGATCGCCCTGGGCCATCCTTTCGGTTGCTCCGGTGCCCGCATTTCAGGCACGCTGCTCAACGTCATGAAGCAGAAGGGCGGCACGCTGGGCGTGGCGACCATGTGCGTCGGCCTGGGCCAAGGTATCACCACGGTGTTCGAACGCGTTTGATCGCCGCAAGGTGACCATGACCGGGGCTCGATGCCCCGGTTTTTTTTCGATCCGATTCACGAGAAGGCAGCATGCACATTCAGCCAGGCATCTATCGTCATTACAAAGGACCCGAGTACCGCGTGCTCGGCACCGCGCAACACTCTGAAACCGAAGAGTGGCTGGTGTTCTACCAGGCGTTGTATGGTGAGTTCGGCTTGTGGGTACGCCCCTTGGCCATGTTCCAGGAGCAGGTCGAAGTCGACGGGGAGTCGGTGGCGCGTTTCGCGCTGATCGAGGCGCAAGAGAGTCCTTTGGCGACGCTCGGCAGGGCAACCGGTTGAACTCCCGCGCTTGACCTCACTCTGTTGCCACTATATATAGCGGTGCCGCGTCGAGCACCTGGCGCGTTTTTCTTTTCAGCTTTTCAGGAATTATCCGATCCATGGGCAAATCGCTGGTCATAGTGGAATCCCCGGCCAAGGCCAAGACCATCAACAAGTACTTGGGCAACCAGTACGTGGTGAAGTCGAGTATCGGCCATATCCGCGACCTTCCCACCAGCGGTTCGGCCAGCGCGTCCAAGGAGCCTGCCGCCAAGCGCGGCAAGGCTGCGGCCGAAGGGCCGGTCCTGTCGCCGAAGGAGAAGGCGCGCAAGCAGCTGATCAATCGCATGGGCGTCGACCCGGACCATGGCTGGAAAGCCAAGTACGAGATCCTGCCGGGCAAGGAAAAGGTCATCGACGAGCTGCGGCGCCTGGCCAAGGACGCCGACACCATCTATCTCGCGACCGACCTTGACCGCGAAGGGGAGGCCATCGCCTGGCACCTGCGCGAAGCCATCGGGGGCGATGACAGTCGCTACAAGCGCGTGGTGTTCAACGAGATCACCAAGAAAGCCATCCAGGAGGCCTTCGCCCAACCTGGCGAGCTGGACATCGCCCGGGTCAATGCCCAGCAGGCGCGCCGCTTCCTCGATCGCGTGGTGGGCTACATGGTGTCGCCTCTGCTCTGGTCGAAGATCGCCCGTGGGCTGTCGGCCGGGCGGGTGCAGTCGGTGGCAGTCAAGCTGGTGGTCGAGCGTGAGCGCGAGATTCGTGCCTTCAACCCCGAAGAATACTGGGAAATCCACGCCGACCTGAGCACTGCGCGCGGCGCCAAGGTGCGTTTCGACGTGGCTCGTGAGAACGGCGAAGCCTTCCGGCCGCTGAACGAAGCGCAGGCCATGGCCGCATTGGACAAGCTCAAGGCGTCCAGCTACAGCATCGTCAAGCGTGAAGACCGCCCGACCAGCAGCAAGCCATCGGCACCTTTCATCACCTCGACCCTGCAGCAGGCGGCCAGCAACCGTCTGGGCTTCGGCGTGAAGAAGACCATGATGATGGCGCAGCGCTTGTACGAAGCGGGCTACATCACCTACATGCGAACCGACTCCACCAACCTGTCGGTCGACGCCGTGGGCATGGCGCGCGAGTACATCGAGCAGGAGTTCGGCAAGCAATACCTGCCGGAGTCGCCGGTGGTCTATGGCAGCAAGGAAGGGGCGCAGGAGGCTCACGAAGCCATTCGCCCGTCCGACGTGAACACGCATCCGAGCAAGCTCAGCGGCATGGAGCGCGACGCCGAGCGCCTCTACGAGCTGATCTGGCGCCAGTTCCTGGCTTGCCAGATGCCACCGGCCCAGTACCTGTCGACCAGCGTGACCGTGGCCGCCGGTGACTTCGAGCTGCGTGCCAAGGGGCGTATCCTCAAGTTCGACGGTTATACCCGTGTTCTGCCTCAGCAAAGCCGTCCTGGCGAGGACGACGTGCTGCCTGAAATGACCAAAGGTGAAGCGCTCAAGCTGCTTCAGCTCGACCCGAGCCAGCATTTCACCAAGCCACCGGCGCGGTTCACCGAGGCCAGCTTGGTCAAGGAAATGGAAAAACGCGGCATTGGCCGTCCGTCTACCTACGCGGCGATCATCTCGACCATTCAGGACCGGGGTTACGTGACCTTGCACAACCGTCGTTTCCATTCGGAAAAGATGGGCGACATCGTGACCGAGCGGCTGGGTGAGAGCTTCGCCAACCTGATGGACTACGGTTTCACCGCCGACATGGAAGAGAACCTCGACGACGTGGCTCAGGGTGAGCGCGACTGGAAGAATGTCCTCGACGAATTCTATGGCGATTTCAGCAGGAAACTGCAGCACGCCGAGTCCGCCGAGAACGGCATGCGCGCCAACCTGCCGACCTTGACCAACATTCCATGCAAGGAATGTGGACGTCCAATGATGATCCGTACTGCATCCACGGGCGTGTTCCTGGGCTGCTCGGGCTATAGCCTGCCACCCAAGGAGCGCTGCAAGGCCACCGTCAACCTGGTGCCGGGTGACGAGATCGCCGAGGATGACGAGGGTGAATCCGAATCGCGCGTGCTGCGCAGCAAGCACCGCTGCCCGATCTGCGCCACGGCCATGGACGCCTACCTGCTCGACGAGAAGCACAAGCTGCACATCTGCGGCAACAATCCTGATTGCCCAGGCTATGAGATCGAAGAGGGCAGCTATCGGATCAAGGGCTACGAAGGGCCAAGCATCGAATGCGACAAGTGCGGCAGCGAGATGCAGCTCAAGACGGGCCGCTTCGGCAAGTTCTTCGGTTGCACCAACCCGGCGTGCAAGAACACCCGCAAGCTGCTCAAGAGTGGTGAAGCGGCGCCGCCGAAGATGGATGCGGTGAAGATGCCCGAGCTCAAGTGCGAGAAGGTCGACGACACCTATGTGTTGCGTGACGGAGCCTCGGGTCTGTTCCTGGCAGCCAGCCAGTTCCCGAAGAACCGCGAGACGCGTGCGCCTCTGGTGATGGAGATCGTCCCGCACAAGGACGAAATCGATCCCAAGTATCATTTCCTCTGCGAGGCGCCGCAAAAAGATCCTGAAGGGCGCCCCACGGTCATCCGCTATAGCCGCAAGACCAAGGAGCAGTACGTACAGTCCGAGGTCGACGGCAAACCCACCGGGTGGAAGGCGTTCTACGACGGCGGGGCGTGGAAGGTCGAAGACAAACGCTGAACCCATCAGGCGGTCACGCTCGCGTGACCGCCTGCTCTCCGGCTGCTTTCCTTGCGCCTGATTCCGGGCCGACTTGACCTGTACAGGTCGCATCCACGCTTGCCTGCATGCCGCCTGATCATCGACACTGGTTCATCGTTCGAAGGCCCCAGGAGGGCACCGTCATGGCCCAGGAACTCTATACCCGTACCAACCAAAAACTGTTCTTCGCAGGGCTGGCCCTGGAATCCATGGCCAAGGCACAGGCGAGTCAGGCCATGAACGCACAGGGCCTGGTCCAGGCCGAGCGGGAAGCGGCCGTTTTCCACCTGTACGGTGCCTTGTTGGGATTGTGTCAGGAGATTGCCGGCTTCTACCGTCTGACGCCGTCCGTAGAGCCCCGCGTCGAAGCGCTGCTTGCCGAACCGGCGCTGCGTGACCTTGCCATTCCCGAAGTGGCCGAGCTGCTCGAGTTGGCCCGCAACCACGAAACCTGGCTGGCCTGTCTGCTGCGCACCTACAACGGTTTCTACCTGCCAGCACAGGCGAAGAGGGCACCCAAGGGGGATGTGACCCAACCTCTGATTCAGGCGATCAACCTGGACGAGCCCGCCTCTGCGGTGTTGTCGCGCGAGGAGCTGGAGCAGTGGCGGCATAGCCTGAAAGACGTGGTTCGACGTTTCCGCGACGCGCTCAGTGAGTGCTGAGGGCAGTACTGACTGCTACAATGCCCGCCTTACGTGGAGAACAGTCTTTTATGTCAACGTCGTTTCTGGAAATTGTCGAATTGCCGGATGGCCGAATCGAGCTGCGCCGTGCCGAAGATGAAGGGTCCCTGGTCATTCTGGATTTTTCCGAGGACGCCAAGGTCTTTCTGCAAGGTCAGCATGTCGAAGTGGCCAAGGCAATGTTGAGTGTCGGTGTGCAGATGGCAGGTCGCCTGGTAGAAGGCGAGCTGGAGCAGGAAGAAGGCCCGCGCGTTTTGCATTGAAGTGAGGGGCCTGGAGGCCCCGAACCCGTCGAGAGCGTTAGCGACCAAGACATACCTTGAACATCAGCCGAAGCGGATGTTCAGGCTTTGTGCATTCCCCGCCATGGCAGCGCGTACAAGCTGTTGACGTGCCGCGGCGTTGACGTTGCCGAGCCAGCTCACCACGGTGTGGCTGCGGCCCAGACGCAGGGCTTCGCTGGCCAGTTGCAGGGCGCTCTGGGTGCCGCGTGGCTGCAGCAGCAGAATGCGTTCACGGTTCAGCCCCGCTTCCCTGAACCAGGCGTGGGTCAGGCTGACCGGCGGCGCGATCAGGGTCAGCCAGCGTGCATCCTGTTCCTCGCTGAGTTCGCGCAGTACCGGCGCGAGCAGGCTCTGGCAATGGGCCTGCGCACCGCGCAGGGCCAGTTCACTGAAGTGCTCGGGCCGGTACTCGGGCGCTACGGGCTCCCGAGTCTTGAAACCGGGCAGTACCGGTTGTGCCAAGAAGGCTTCGAACAAGGGCAATTGTGTAGGCCTGGCCGATTGTGCGGTGGGTTGCATGGTGCCTCCTGTCAGCGACGTATCACGCCGACGCTCAAGCCTTCGATCACCAGATCCTGGTCCTTGAGGTCCACTTCGATCGGGGCGAAGTCCGGGTTCTCGGCCAGCAGCCAGACCTTGGTCCCTTCACGCTTGAATCGCTTGACCGTGACTTCGTCGCCGATACGTGCCACGACGATCTGGCCGTTGCGCGCTTCGCGGCAGGTATGGACCGCCAGCAGATCGCCATCGTAGATGCCGACGTCCTTCATGCTCATGCCGTGTACCCGAAGCAGGTAATCAGCGCGAGGATGGAAGAAGGCAGGGTTGATGTTGCAGGACTGCTCGATGTGTTGCTGGGCCAGGATCGGCGCACCTGCTGCCACGCGGCCGACGACGGGCAGGCCGGGCTCTTCCTTGGTATCCGCTCCAGGGATGCGAATGCCGCGGGAGGCGCCGGGCGTCATTTCGATGGCGCCCTTGCGCGCCAGGGCCTTGAGGTGTTCCTCGGCAGCGTTGGGCGATTTGAAGCCCAGCTCCTGAGCGATCTCGGCGCGAGTTGGAGGAAATCCATTGTCTTCAAGGCAACGCTTGATGAAGGCCAGGATTTCGGCTTGGCGGGGCGTCAGTTTCAGCATGGCGTGGGCTCTGGCTTTTTATACAGTGACTGGGATTATATACAGGGGTGAGGTCGCTGCAAGCACGAACTTGCGAACGGTCGTCCGATTCTTGAGGCGAGAGGCGTGCAGGGTTCGTCGGGTAGGATCGAGGAACCCTGACTTGTCGGTCATATGGCCTTGACAGCAGCAGGGAATGAAACGTATGTTTCAAACAACTGTTTGCGGGCGGAAAGGTCATGGCTCAATCGGAAACTGTCGAACGCATCCTCGATGCGGCAGAGCAGCTGTTCGCGGAAAAAGGGTTCGCGGAAACCTCTCTGCGCCTGATCACCAGCAAGGCTGGTGTCAACCTGGCTGCGGTAAATTACCACTTCGGCTCGAAGAAGGCGCTGATCCAGGCCGTCTTTTCGCGCTTTCTCGGCCCGTTCTGCGCCAGTCTCGAGCGCGAGCTCGAGCAGAGGCAGGCACGCCCCGACCGTCAGGGCAGCCTCGAGGCGCTGCTCGAGATGCTGGTCGAGCAGGCATTGGCCGTACAGCCGCGCAGCAATAATGACCTGTCGATCTTCATGCGTCTGCTGGGCCTTGCCTTCAGCGAAAGCCAAGGGCATCTGCGCCGCTATCTGGAGGACATGTACGGCAAGGTCTTCCGCCGTTACATGCAGCTGGTGAACGAGGCCGCGCCGCGTATTCCTCCTTTGGAACTGTTCTGGCGCGTGCATTTCATGCTGGGCGCAGCCGCCTTCAGCATGTCTGGCATCAAGGCCCTGCGTGCCATCTCCGAAACCGAGTTCGGGGTCGACACCTCCATCGAACAGGTGATGCGCCTGATGGTGCCGTTCCTGGCCGCCGGCATGCGCGCCGACAGCGGGGTGACCGACGCCGCCATGGCGGCTGCCCAAGTGCGGCCGCGCAGCAAGTCGAGCCCTGCCAAGGCCTGAGGGCCACACGCCGCGTGTCGTCGCAAGGCTGGGCGTCTTCGTCCGCCTCGGCTAAGCTGCGCGGCGGCGCGCCCCGTTCGCGGTCTCATCACCCCCCCTCGGGGCGGGCGCTTCTCCCTTTTTAGTACGCTGCGTTTCGCGCTAAGGATTCAACATGCCCATAGGCCTGCAAGGCTCTCTGATGGTGGACATCGCCGGTACCTGGCTGACCGCCGAGGACCGGCACCTGCTGCGTCAGCCCGAGGTGGCGGGCCTGATCATCTTCGCTCGCAACATCGACAGCCCTCGGCAGGTGCGTGAGCTGTGCGCTTCCATCCGCGCCGTGCGTCCCGACCTGATTCTGGCCGTCGACCAGGAGGGCGGACGGGTCCAGCGCCTGCGCCAGGGTTTCGTGCGGTTGCCTGCCATGCGCGACATCGGCGAGTGCGCCAATGCCGTGGCACTGGCCCAAGCCTGTGGTTGGCTGATGGCGACCGAAGTACTGGCAGTGGGCCTGGACCTGAGTTTCGCGCCCGTGCTCGATCTCGACCATCAGCGCAGTGCCGTGGTCGGTCGCCGCGCCTTCGAGGGTGATCCCCAGCGTGTGGTGGAACTGGCGGGTGCATTCATTCGCGGAATGGACGCTGCCGGCATGGCAGCCTGCGGCAAGCATTTCCCCGGTCACGGTTGGGCCGAGGCGGATTCGCACGTGGCCATCCCGACCGACGAGCGCAGCCTCCAGACCTTGCGTGCGGTCGACATGGTGCCGTTCGCCCGGCTTGGCGGTCAGTTGGCTGCTGTCATGCCGGCACACGTCATCTACCCTCAGGTCGACACGCTGCCAGCAGGGTTTTCACGCCGTTGGTTGCAGGACATCCTGCGCGGCGAGCTGGGCTTCGAGGGCGTGATCTTCAGTGACGACCTGTCGATGGCCGGCGCTCATGTGGTCGGCGATGCCGCCAGCCGCATCGAGGCCGCGCTCACGGCCGGGTGTGACATGGGGCTGGTCTGCAATGACCGCGCAGCGGCCGAGCTGGCCCTGTCCGCTGCCCAGCGTCTCGGCGTGCGTCCTTCGCCCCGTATCGCACGCATGCGCGGACGCGGCACGGCCAGTACCGACTACCGCGCGCAGCCACGCTGGTCGGCTGCCCTGGCCGCGCTCAAGGAGGCGGGCCTGGTCGACTGAGCTTGCTGTCGAGCCACCTCACGGGCGTCGCTGAACCGACGCCTGTCCCCTTCGGTCTATGCCAGCGGTAGATCCCTGAGGACCGAGGCATGCGTGGCAAGAACCTGACCCTGATGACGCTGGTCATCCTGCTGTGCCAGCCCGCGCTGGGGCGCGAATATCGCTACAGTGACGCCCACTTGCATTACGTGGATTTCTTTCAGGAAAGCGAAGGCATGCCGGCGCTGCTGAAAGCCATGGACGCTGCTGGTATCGAGCACTCGATGATCTCGGGCATTCCAGTGGCGAAGAAATGGCACGAGGACGAACCCAAGCGTCCGCGGTACTACGCCGGGGACGATGCCGCAGCGTATTGGTACAGCGCCACGGACGTGTACGTGGCGGCTGCCCTGCAAGGGCTGTCGCCCGAGCAGCGTCAGCGCTTTCATCCCTTTCTGAGTGGTTTCAATCCGGTCGACAAGAACGCGGCGGCCCATGTCGAGCGCATGCTCGACCTGTACCCAGGTCTGTGGCAGGGCCTGGGCGAGGTCTTCACGCGGCATGACGACCTGACGGCCCTGACCAGCGGCGACACGCCACGCGCCAACAACGAGGCGATGGACCTGATCTACGCGTTGGCCGCCAGGCGCGACCTGCCCGTGCTGGTGCACTCGAACATCACCTCCAAGCGTGAGCGCAACCCGCTGTACCTGGCCGAGATCGAAGAGCCGCTGGGCAAGCATCCGAATACGCGGTTCATCTGGGCCCATGCCGGAGCCAGCCTGGAGATCCATCGTCATCAGACGCAGATGGACTTC
The DNA here is from genome assembly GCA_046940335.1 of Enterobacterales bacterium AN_CKDN230030167-1A_HGKHYDSX7. Classification (GTDB taxonomy): domain Bacteria; phylum Pseudomonadota; class Gammaproteobacteria; order Pseudomonadales; family Pseudomonadaceae; genus Aquipseudomonas. The sequence continues at coordinate 47,656 of JBKYML010000010.1, read as the reverse complement.
CTGTTGCCCGAGGTCACGCGGTTGCTGGAGCAGCACGCCAACCTGTTCATCGACCTGTCCTGGAGCGTGCGCGAGCCCTATCTGCTGGACGAGCAGGGCCAGCCTCGCCAGGCCTGGATCGACCTGGTCAAGCGCTTTCCGGATCGCTTCATGGTGGGTTCCGATGTGGTCGGTCGCTTCGATAGCCTGGGCGAGCAGATGCACGGCTTCGACGTGTTTCTCGACGCGCTGCCTGAGTCCGTGGCGCGCCGGGTTGCCAAGGATAACTTCCTGGCGTTGCTGCCCAAGGCCAGGTGACCTGTCGCAGGCAGGCTGAAACGCAAACGCCCCGCCTGGTTCGCGTGAGCAGGGTGCTCGGGTCGCGAACCAGGCGGGGCGTTGCGTGTGGCCGGAGGGTTGTTACTGACCCTGCCAGCGCTTGAGTACCAGCGTGGCGTTGGTCCCGCCGAAACCGAAGCTGTTGCTCATGACCGTGTCGATCTTGGCGTTTTCTTCGGTCGTGCGCGCGATCGGCAGATCGGCAACCGCCGGGTCCAGTTCGTCGATGTTGGCCGAGCCTGCGATGAAGTTGTTTTCCATCATCAGCATGCAGTAGATCGCCTCGTGCACACCGGCGGCGCCCAGCGAGTGGCCGGACAGGCTCTTGGTCGAGCTGATCTTCGGCGCCTTGTCGCCGAACAATTCGCGCACGCCCTTCATTTCGGCGACGTCGCCCACTGGCGTGGAGGTGCCGTGGGTGTTCAGGTAGTCGATGGGGGTGTCGACGGTGGACAGGGCCATCTGCATGCAGCGCACGGCGCCTTCACCGCTCGGGGCGACCATGTCGTAACCGTCGGACGTGGCGCCGTAGCCCACGATTTCGGCGTAGATCTTCGCGCCACGGGCCAGGGCGTGCTCGAGCTCCTCGACCACGACCATGCCACCGCCACCGGCGATGACGAAGCCGTCACGGTCCGCATCGTAGGCGCGCGAGGCCAGCTCGGGCGTCTCGTTGCGCTTGCTCGACAGGGCACCCATGGCATCGAACAGGAACGACTGGCTCCAGTGTTCTTCTTCGCCACCACCGGCGAAGACGATGTCCTGCTTGCCCATCTGGATCTGCTCCATGGCGGTGCCGATGCAGTGCGCGCTGGTGGCGCAGGCCGAGGCGATGGAGTAGTTCAGGCCCTTGATCTTGAATGGCGTGGCCAGGCAGGCCGAGACCGTGCTGCTCATGGTGCGGGTGACCCGGTAGGGGCCGACGCGCTTGACGCCTTTCTCGCGCAGGATGTCCAGCGCTTCCATCTGGTTCAGGGTCGACGCGCCGCCGGAACCGGCGATCAGACCGGTACGCGGGTTCGATACCTGCTCTTCGCTCAGGCCCGAGTCCTTGATCGCGTCAGCCATCGCCAGGTAGGCGTAGGCGGCGGCGTGACCGACGAAGCGGAAGACCTTGCGGTCGATCAGTTCTTCGAGGTTGAGGTCGATCGAGCCGGACACCTGGCTACGCAGCCCCATTTCCTTGTATTCCGGGTTGAAACGAATGCCCGGGCGGCTGTTGCGCAGGTTTTCGGTGACGGTAGCTTTGTCATTGCCCAGGCACGACACGATGCCCAGACCAGTGATAACGACGCGGCGCATGCGAATAACCCTTAGAAGTTGTCAGTGGAGGTGAACACGCCGACCCGCAGGCCTTCGGCGGTGTAGATCTCGCGGCCGTCGACGCTGACCGAGCCATCGGCGATGGCCATGTTCAGCTTGCCTTTGAGCACGCGCTTGATGTGAATGTTGTAGGTCACCTTCTTGGCGGTCGGCAGGACCTGGCCGAAGAATTTCACTTCGCCCGAACCCAGCGCGCGGCCACGGCCTGGCAGGTCCTGCCAGCCGAGGAAGAAACCGACCAACTGCCACATGGCGTCCAGGCCCAGGCAGCCTGGCATCACCGGGTCGCCTTCGAAATGGCAGGCGAAGAACCACAGGTCAGGATTGATGTCCAGCTCGGCGACCAGCTCACCCTTGCCATACTTGCCACCTTCGGCACTGATGTGCGTGATGCGGTCGACCATCAGCATGTTGGGGGCGGGCAGTTGCGCATTACCTGGGCCGAACAGCTCACCGCGACTGCAGCGCAGCAGGTCTTCCCGGGTAAAGGCGTTTTGTTTGGTCATGCGAGCTCCTCAATAATCCCCAAGGTGGCGGGGGCAATCTTCCCGGCCTGGCCCGAGCCTATGAGCATCGGGTCGGCAGCCTACAGGTAGACTATTGCGTTGTGGTGAAAGTCACAGTGGATCGGTGATCCAGTACAAGTGTTCACTGAAAAGACGTATTTTCAGGCGCCACGTGCGTCCTGTCCAGTCTTTAAGACTGCCGCACTTTAGCATTTATCGCCACCCGGCACAGTCCCGGCGGGCGTCCAGCGATCGAGTACGCGTCGCAAATCGCTGCGCTGGAACGGCTTGCCCAGGTAATCGTCCATGCCTGCGTCCAGGCAGCGTTGGCGATCGCCTGGCAGGGCACTGGCCGTGAGGGCGATGATCGGGACGTGCCGACCCTGGGGCAGGTGTCGGATACGACGGGTCGCCGCAAAACCATCGATGCCCGGCAGGCGACAGTCCATCAGGATCGCGTCGAATCGTTGCCGCTCCACGGCATCGATCGCCTGCTGCCCATCACCGGCAACCTGGGTACGGTACCCCAGGCTGTGCAGCAGGGCGAGGGTCACGGTCTGGTTCACGGCGTTGTCTTCGACCACCAGCACCTCGAGCGCCTGACCTGGGGCGGTATCACCTTCGGTAGCCTCGGTGCGCTCGACGTCGGCGCCTGCCAGGGACAAGGGCAGCGTCAGCGTGAAGGTCGATCCCCGATGCTCGTGGCTCTGCGCCTGCAGTCGACCGCCCATGCGCTCGGCGAGCGTGCGGGCGATCGACAACCCCAGGCCCGTGCCACCATAGCGTCGGGAGATCGAACTGTCCGCCTGCTGGAAGGCCACGAACATCGCCTCCAGACGTGAGGGGTCGATGCCGATCCCCGTGTCGCATACCGCGCAGGTCAGTTCGAAGGTCCGCGCCGTGAGTCTGCGCCCTTGCACCTCGACGCTGACGCGCCCTTGCTCGGTGAACTTCAGGGCATTGCCGATCAGGTTCAGCAGAATCTGCCGGATCCGGGTCGGGTCGCCCATGACCTGCAAGGCGTCCACGCTGTCGGCCACCTGTGTTTCCAGCTGCAGCCCACGCGCCCGCGCCAGGTGCTGGAACGCATGCACACAGCGCCTGACCAGATCACCCGGGGCGAACACGACCGACTCCAGTTGCACGCCGGTGCGCTCCAGGCGAGAGAAATCGAGGATGTCGTTGATGACTTTGAGCAGATGGCCCGTCGACTCGCTGGCGACCGTGGTGTATTCGACCTGCTCGTGGGTCAGGGTGGTGGTCTGCAGCAGCTGCAGCATGCCCAGCACTCCGTTCATGGGGGTGCGTAGCTCATGGCTCATCATGGCCAGGAAGTCGGACTTGGCACGGTTGGCCTGCTCGGCTTCCTCGCGTGCCTGGACCAGTTGCGCGATCGCCTGTTGCTGCTCGCGGCTGGCGCGGTCCAAGGCACTGGCCAGGCTGTTGATGTGGCGAGCCAGGCGGCCCAGCTCATTATCGTCCACCACCGGCAAGGGCGTATCGAAATCGCCCTGCTGGAGCGCCTTGACGGTCTGCGCCATATCGCTGATCGGTTGGGCCAGGCTGCGTGCCAGACGCCGTGCGAGCACGAAGGTGAAGGCCAGCGCGCACAGCGCCAGGATGATCGCCTTGATGACGATCTCTTGCTGGCGCTCGTTGAACGCATCGTCCGACATGCCGACGATCACCCGGCCCAGGTAATCGTCACCGACCTGGGGCGCAGGCGGTTTGCCTTGGCCCAGAAAATCGTTGTCCAGGGCGATGCGCTGTAGACGGATCGGGGCCTGGAACACTTCGATCCGTTGCGGCCGTGGGGTGCCTTCACCGGGTTGTTCGACGTAGGTCAGGATATGGTTGCGGCTGTCCTGCACTTCCAGAAAGCGCACGTGCGGGATGCTCAAGGTCGCGCGCATCAGGCTGTCGAGTACCTGGCTGTTGCCGGAGATCACGCCGTATTCCGACGCTGGCGCCAGTTGGCTGGCGATCAGCTGTCCGGTGTGGTTGAGTTCCTGGCGCAGGTCCTGGATGCGCACGAAGGTGAAGAAGCCGATCAGCATCAAGGTCAGCAGCAGGGCAGGCCCGAGGCTGATGATCTGCGTGCGCGTCTGGATGTTCCAGTTCAGGCGTAGGCTCATGGCGGCGTGCCTTCTTCGGCCAGGGCCACTTCAGCGGCCTGTGTGTCGATGGGGCTCAGACCCAGCGCCCGGGCCACCTGCTGATTGCCGAGCACCCCGAAGTGCGTCGGATACTGGCTGCGCGGCCAGGTCGTTGGCGATCGGTCCAGTAATGGGTCGAGCTCGTTCAGCCAGTCCTGCTGGTCGCTGTAGGTGGTGGCCAGTGCCCCGGCGCGTACGAAGCCCGCGCTGGGGCCGATCAGGGCCCGTTGCCGACCATAACTGCTCAGCAGCACATTCTTGGCGGTCGTGGAGTTGTAGACGTCCATGTCGTCCAGGCCGAGCAGAACGTCGCTGTCGGCCAGAACCTGCTGCAGCGGACGGTTGTCGGTCGGCTGTGGCCAGGCCCGGGCCACGATCTCCAGGTTGAGCGGCGCGGCGGCGCGGTCGAGCTCGGCCAGCAGAAAGCTGCTGTCGTTGCCGTGCAGGACCCCGATTCGACGTGCCGTCGGCAGCAGGTAGCGCACCAGGCGCAGCTGCCGGTCCAGGGGCGGGTCGCTCCACAGCAGGCTGAGAAAGCCAGGCCGTGCCGTGCCTAGGCGACGCTGCGCCTGGACCCGGCTGACACGCAAGGCGAGGGCGGGGGGGCCGGCCTGATCGGCGAGCCGCCATTCCAGCGCATCGGCGTCGAGCAGGATCAACCGCGTCTCTGACGTGAGCTGGGCAGGCCGGGGTAACTGCGTCACGGCCTCGAAGCGCACGTGGTCGGCCGGGCGACGTGCCTGCAGTGCATCGGCGAACGCACGCATGCCCGGTTCTTCTCGAGCGCCTACCACCAGCACCTCGTGCGCCGAGAGCGAACCCAGCGGGCAGATCAGCATCAGCAGGGCCAGGCACACCCAGCGCTTCATCAGAACTGCAGCTCCGCGCTGAAGCTCAGCCGTCGGCGGCTGTCGTAGCGGTTCTGTGCCAGCGTGGTCGGTTCATCGTCCAGCCGCTGCTGCCAGAGCGCGGCCAGCTCGAGGCGAGTGCCCTGCCAGCGCAGGCGTTTGGCCAGGCGCAGGTCGGCACGCTCGTAACGGTAGCCGTTGAGTGCATCATCGCCCAGGTAGAACAGCCCACTCGACCAGCCATCGCCCCACTCGCGCAGCCAGGCGACCGAGCCACTGTTGCGCGCCGTGAGCTGGCGATCGGCAGGGTTGCTGGCCCAGGTGTCGACGTAGGCGTAGGTCACGCGCAGCCGGTCTTCGAGCGTGGCCTGCCAGTCGAGCTGTGCTTCGCTGCCGGTGAAACGGGCGCGGTTGGTGTTGCTGGCAATGTACTGGTTGTTGCGCAGCGGCTCGCTGATCATGCCGGTGATTTCGTCGTGGAACAGCTTGAGGTCGACGTTCAGGTCCAGGGTGGTGAAATAGCCGTTGTAGCCAAGCTCGCGCGAACGCATGCGCTCCTGCTCCAGATCGCCTGGCCCGCGGGTCTTGACGAAGTACTCGGCCTGGCGTTGACCGAACGCGGCGGGGGTCAGGTGGTCGACCCGGTAACTCCAGTTGACGTTGTTCTCGAACATGTCCGGCGAGCGAACGGCCTCGGCGTACACCAGGCGCAGTCCATGGCGCGGGGTGATGAGGTAGTTGAGCGCCACGCGCGGGGTGAGCGACTCCCCGGACAAGCGGCTGTCCTCGAGCATGGCGCCGCCCTGCAGGATCCAGCGTTCATCGAGCCGCCATTCCAGCTGGCCGAACGCCCGCCAGGTCTGGTCGTCCACACTGCCATTGAAGTAGGTCTGCGAGTCGGCGCGATCATAGCGATAGCCCAGGCCACTGAGCAGCCGCAGGCTGTCGGTCAGGCTCAGCGTATCCTGCAGCTCGAGGTCGTAGCGGGTCTCGCGGGTGCTCTGGTCGACGTCGCCACAGACCTCCTGGCTGCCGCCTTGATGGTCCCATTGATCCTTGACCTGATCACGCAGCGCCTGGCGCAGCGGGTCGGTACTGGTGGGCGGGTTGGCGATGCCACGGGCCACCTGTTCGGCGAAGCCAGGGTCCAGCTGCCAGAGGCGAGTCAGTTCCGGGCTGAACGACAGCGCCGCATCGCAGGCCCGCCAGACCTGACGCCGCTCGAAGCGCTGCGCGGACGCCTGCACGTGCAGGCTGTGACGCGGGTCGATGTCGATGTTCCAGCGCAGCGAGCCGGCGTAGTCGTCAGCCTCGACATCGGCGTCCTTGCCGGCGGCGGCGACGTTGGGGAACACCGCTTGATACGTGTAGGGCCGCTGGTTGCTGCCCTGCTTGGCCGCGAGCTGCCAGTCGAGACGTTGCCCAGGGGCCAGCGCCTGGCTGGCGCTGAGGTTGAAGCGGCTCAGGCGGCGGCTGTCACGGTAGTCATGACCGAGCGCGTCGTGGTCGAAGCCATCGTCTGCGGCGCCCGACAACGACAGGCGCGCGTCGCCGCCGTCCCAGCCCAGGCCCTGGCTGGCGTACCAGTCGGCGATCCCGTTCTGGCCATGGGTCACTTTCAACCGGGTGCCGTGACTGTCGGCCGGGTGGCGGGTGAGGATGTTCACCACCGCCATCAGGGCATTGGCCCCATAGCTGACCGTGTTCGGCCCTCGAAAGACCTCGATGCGCTCGATGTCCTCGAGCGCGACGGGAATGTCGCTCCAGTCCACCGTCGCCAACCCGGCGCGGTACACCGAGCGACCGTCGATCAGCACCTGCATGCGGCGCGCATCGCTGACGTTGCTGCCATGGTAGTTGACGGTCGGCTGGTTGCCTGCGCCGTAGCCGATCATCATGCCCGGCACCAGCCGCATGAGTTCGGGAATGTCCCGTGCACCGCTGGCCTGGATCAGCGCGCTGTCGAGCACGGTCATGCTCCCCGGCACCGTCGCCGGGGACTGCCGCAGCCGGGTGGCGGTCAGGACCTCGGGCAGGGCCTGATCGTCGACGAACAGGTCATCGGCCTGCGTCGTGCCGCACAGGGCCGCGGCCAGCAGAAGGGATCGGGAAGGAAAACCTGCGCGCACGGTGTGATCTTGGTCAGTGGGAGGGCGGGCATGTTAACCGACGCGGCGGCTTTTGCCAGCGCCGCCCAGCGGCGATTGTCGCTGGCCCTGCCGTGCAGGCTCCGTATAATGCCTGCATCACCTATCGACAGCGCTTTTGACGGATGGAACATGACTGGACAGCAAGCTGTAGCGGTGTTGGGCGGGGGCAGTTTCGGCACGGCGGTGGCCAATCTGTTGGCTGAAAACGGCGCGCGCGTGCAGCAATGGATGCGTGACCCCGCGCAAGCCGAGGCCATGCGCACCCACCGCGAGAACCCGCGCTACCTCAAGGGCATCCGTCTGCGCGACGGCGTCGAGCCGGTCACCGACCTGTTGGCGACCCTGCAGGCCTGCGACCTGATCTTCGTCGCCCTGCCATCGAGTGCTTTGCGCAGCGTGCTGGCGCCTCACGCCGGCCTGCTCGACGGACGCATGCTGGTCAGCCTGACCAAGGGCATCGAGGCGCACAGCTTCAAACTGATGAGTCAGATCCTCGAAGAGATCGCGCCCAAGGCGCGGATCGGCGTGTTGTCCGGGCCCAACCTGGCGCGCGAGATCGCCGAGCACGCGCTGACCGCCACAGTCGTGGCCAGCGAAGACGACGCCTTGTGCCAGCGCGTCCAGGCCGTGCTGCATGGGCGTACCTTCCGGGTCTATGCCAGCGCTGACCGCCATGGCGTCGAGCTGGGCGGTGCGCTGAAGAATGTCTATGCCATCATCGCCGGCATGGCCGTGGCCCTGGGCATGGGCGAGAACACCAAGAGCATGCTGATCACCCGCGCGCTGGCCGAGATGACGCGCTTCGCGGTGAGCCAGGGCGCCAACCCCATGACCTTCATGGGCCTGGCCGGCGTGGGTGACCTGATCGTCACCTGCTCCTCGCCCAAGAGCCGCAACTACCAGGTCGGCCATGCCCTGGGGCAAGGGTTGAGCCTGGACGAGGCCGTCAACCGGCTGGGCGAAGTGGCCGAGGGGGTCAACACCCTCAAGGTGCTCAAGGCCAAGGCCGAAGCGCTCGAGGTGTACATGCCGCTGGTCGCCGGTCTGCATGCGATCCTCTTCGAGGGTCGAACGCTCGATCAGGTGATCGAGTGGCTGATGCGCGCCGAACCCAAGACCGACGTCGATTTCATCTCCACCAGCGATTTCACCTGACCTTTGGAGCCTTCCTGTGAACCCATCTTCCCGACCCGATCAGCACGAATCGATCCTCCTGCGCGTCCTGTGGATGCTGCTCTTTCTCGTCGTCTGGCAGCTCGCCGAGCTGCTGCTGGCGGCCTTGGTGCTGGCGCAACTGATCTACCGCCTGGTGTATGGCGCGCCTAACGCCGGGCTGATGAACCTGGGCGACAGCCTGAGCCAGTACCTGGCGCAGATCGGCCGCTTCGGCATGTTCCAGACCGACAGCAAGCCCTGGCCCTTCGCCGATTGGCCGACACCGCGAGCGCCAGAGGGTGAGGCGCCGCACAAGCCTGCCGCGTCGACGTCCAGCCACCGGCCCAAGCCGTGAAGGTCTGGATCCTGCGCCATGGCGAAGCCCAGCCGCATGCCGCGCGCGATGCCGAACGCCGGTTGACCGCGCATGGGCAGGCGCAGGCCTTGCGGGCGGCTGCGCACCTGATCGGTCAGCCGTTGCAGGCGATCATCGCCAGCCCCTACGTGCGTGCCCAGCAAACGGCTGCCCTGGTCCAGCAGGCCCTGGCAGCACCCCTGTCAGTGCGCACCGGGGCCTGGCTGACGCCCGACAGCGACCCACGCGAGGTGCTCGACCAGCTCGACGGACTTGCCCTGGAGCACGTGCTGCTGGTCAGCCATCAGCCGTTGGTGGGGGAGCTGGTCAGTCTGCTCGAGCACGGTCATGTGCAGCAGCCCGTAGGTTTTTCCACGGCCAGCCTGGCCGAGCTGGAAGGGGCGTGGGCAATGGCCGGCGGCATGACCTTGCGGGCGCTGCATCAACCTGGCTGATAAAGCAACCTGACACTTCTGTCAGTTGTGGTGGCACTTTCCCCCTTGCTAACGTTCGAGCCGGATGATGAGCCGGGGGGCTTGAGGATGACCATTCACGACCTGAGGCTGGTACGCTCGCTAAGCCTGCAGACCACCAAGGACAAGGTGCGCGACGACACCGTGCTGGATTTCGCCGAGTATGGCGTGCTGCGCGACAGCGCTGCTGCTCGGCTCGACCAACTGGTGCGTGCGTTCCACACGCATGGCGAGTTCGAAGCACTGCACCAGGCGACCCAGCGCATGGCGCAGTCCCTGCAAGCCAGCTGCCTGCTGGTGCGGCGTCTTGAAATGTCGGCCGAGCAGCGTCGGCTGGCCTACGAAGCCCTCGACCAGCAGATGGTGTATTTGCAGGCTTGTCTGCGCCGTTCCCTCTCGGCTGTGAAATCATCGACCTGACCTGATCGCCCTTGACGATGACTTGTCCAGACGTTGCTCGGGTCGAGCGCTCCTTCGACAATGACCGCTTCGTTGCCGACAACCGAGATGGTCATGCCTCAGCCGATCTTCTTCGCCCATGCCAATGGGTTCCCTTCCGCGACCTATGGCAAGCTGTTCGCCGCCCTTGCGCCGGACTACAGCGTGAGCCATGTGGCCTGCCAGGGGCATGACCCGCGCTTTCCGGTGGACGACAACTGGCGTGGCCTGGTCGATGAGCTGTTGCACCATGTGCAGGATCAGCCAGCACCGGTGTGGGGCGTCGGGCATTCGCTGGGTGGTGTCTTGCACCTGCACGCGGCCATGCGCCGGCCGGACCTGTACCGAGGCGTGATCATGCTCGACTCGCCACTGTTCACCCGTGTCGAGCGCTGGTTGATTCGAGGTGCCAAGCAGGTCGGCCTGATCGATCGCATCACGCCTGCAGGGCGGACCTTGGGCCGACGGGCGTCGTTCCCCGACCCTGAAACCGCCCGCCGCTATTTCGCCAGCAAGGCGCTGTTCCAAGGCTTCGATCCAGAGTGCCTGGACGCCTACCTGGAGCATGGGCTGGCGCAGGCCGCGCAGGGCTGGCACCTGCGGTTCGACCCTGCGACCGAGATCAGCATCTACCGAAGCGTACCCCATGAGCTGCCCATGCCCAGCCACCAGATGAAGGTGCCGGTGGCGATGATCGGCGGACGGCAGAGCCGTGTGGTGCGGCGTCGCCACGCGTTAGCGGTGCGTGCGATGCCCAAGGGTGAATACCACACGGTGCCAGGCGGGCACATGTTCCCACTGGAGCGGCCAGACGACACGGCCAGTCTGATCAAGGGCGTGTGCGACCGCTGGGGTCAGGCATGAGTCTGGTATCGAGCGAGCTGAGCCTGGACCTTGGCCACTTGACCTTGGCCGCGCGGGTGTACGGACCTGAAGACGGTGTGCCGATGCTGGCGCTGCACGGCTGGCTGGACAACGCCGACAGCTTCGTCCGCCTGGCGCCGCGTCTGGAAGGTCTGCGCATCGTCGCACTCGACTTGGCCGGGCACGGCCGCTCCGGGCATCGACCGGTGGGTGCCGATTATCACTTGCCAGGCTACGTGGAGGACGTGCTGGGCGTCGCCGATTGCCTGGGCTGGCAGCGCTTCGGGCTGCTGGGCCACTCGCTGGGTGCCGTGATCGCCGTTCAACTGGCCGGCGCGCTGCCCGAACGTGTCGATCGGCTCGCCCTGATCGATGGTGTGCTGCCTCCCCTGGCGAACGCGCAGGAAGCGGCCAGTCGGTTGGGTATGGCCTTGCAGGCACGCCTGCGTCGGCAGCCGGGTCGCAAGCGTGTCTATGCCAGTTTCGAGGAGGGCGTGAAGGCACGCATGAACGGTCAGGTGCCGGTCAGTCGCGACGCCGCCGAGTGCCTGGCGCTGCGCGGTCTCGAACCCGTGCTCGAGGGGTTCAGCTGGCGCAGCGACAGCCGCTTGACCCTGCCTTCGCCCGTTCGTCTCACTCGAGACCAGGCGCTGTCGTTCGTTCAGCGCATCGCCTGCCCGACCCAGTTGATCGTCGCGACCGAAGGGTTGCTGGCACACGAGCATGACGTGCTGACCCAGCTGCCGTTCGAGCGCGTGACGCTGCCGGGCGGGCACCATCTGCACTTGAACGACGAGTCCGGCGCAGGCCTTGTTGCAGACTGTTTCAATCGATTCCTGCGGTTTGCTTGACTTGAGCCAGGCAAGTGCCGAGGCTTGCCAGGTTCATCAGGGAGACCACCATGTACATGCCAGACAGTCCATACGGCCCGAGCGGCCAGTCGCAACCAGCAGGCCGTCGATGAGCGGGCGCTGCGTAACGCCCCTGGCAGCAGGCCTGGCATTGACCCTGTCCGCCGCGGTGTGCCAGGCGGACGCACTGCCCGCACCCGCCGATGCACGCATCGTGGACCAGCGGCCCGCCGTGCAGCAGGAGCGTGTCTACCCGTTGGGCGCGCTGCGCAAGATCAGCGGTCGGCTGCGCATGGAAGGCAAGGTCGAAGGCCGTGGCCAGGTCAGCTCGATCACCTATGAGCTGCCCCAGGAGCGTACCGCCCGCGAAGCGTTCACTGCCGCACGCGAACAGTTACAGCGCGAAGGCGGCTACCCGCTGTTCTGGTGCCAGAGCCGCGATTGCGGCGAAGCCAGCCTGTGGGCCAACGAAGTGTTCAAGAACGCGCGCCTCAACGGGGGAGACGAGCGCCAGGCGTTCATCCTGCTACGCCGCTCCGCCGAGCAGCCCGATGCGCTGGTGTCGCTGTACAGCGTCACGCGGGGCAACGGGCGCGCCTACCTGCATGTCGAGGAATTCGTCGCCGACAGCCCATTGGGCGAGCTGTTGCCGACCCCCGCGACGATCCTGCGCGAGTTGCGCGACATCGGCCAACTGGACTATCCCGAGCTGGGCGAGGTGCGCCCGACCTGGGCAGCGTTGCTGGCGCGCAGCCTCAACCTCGACAGCACACTGCGGGTCGTGCTCAGCGGTGAGCAGCCCGAGGCCTGGCGCCAGCAGCTGATCGACGCTGGCGTACGCGGTACGCGCCTGGAAGCCAACCGAACGGCCGACAAGGGCCTGCACGTGGAGTTGATCCGCTGAGTACGCCCCTGCTGCCCAACAACGACCGCCTGCTGGTCCAGATCCTGCTGCTGGCGCTGCTCGGCGCAGGCGTCTGGGTCATGGCACCGTTCATTTCCGCGCTACTGTGGGGCGCCATTCTGGCCTTCGCCAGCTGGCCCGCCATGCGCGTGCTGACCCGTTGGCTGGGCGGTCGCGAGACGCTGGCAGCCGGACTGCTGACAGGCCTCTGGACCTTGCTGGTGGTGCTGCCGCTGGTCTGGCTCGGCTTCAACCTGGCTGACCACATCCGCGATGCCACGCTCTTCATTCGCGACATCCGGGTCGAGGGGCTGCCGCCCGCACCGCCGTGGATGAGTCGCATGCCCCTGATCGGCGAGCGTCTGGTCGACGGCTGGAACACCATCGACCAGCAAGGCGCGGCGCTGCTGGCGTCGCTCAAGCCTTACCTGGGACAGGTAGGCAACTGGCTGCTGGCGCGCAGTGCCCAGATCGGCGGCGGCATCCTCGAGCTGACCCTGAGCATCGTGTTCGTGTTCTTCTTCTACCGCGACGGGCCGCGCCTGGCGGCATTCGTGCTGCGCCTGCTGCAGCGGCTGATCGGGGAGCGTGCCGAGTACTACCTGACGCTGGTGGCCGGCACGGTCCAGCGCGTGGTCAACGGCGTGATCGGCACGGCGGCTGCCCAGGGTCTGCTGGCTCTGATCGGCTTCCTGATCGCCGGCGTGCCGGGGGCCGTGGTGCTGGGTCTGGTCACCTTCATGCTCAGCCTGGTGCCCATGGGGCCGCCGCTGGCCTGGATCCCGGCCACTGCCTGGCTGGTCTGGCAGGAGCACTACGGCATGGCCATCTTCCTGGCGATCTGGGGGACGTTCGTGATCAGCGGCGTGGACAACGTGCTCAAGCCCTACCTGATCAGCCGGGGCGGGAACCTGCCCCTGGTCATCGTGTTGCTGGGCGTGTTCGGCGGCCTGCTCGCTTTCGGATTCATCGGCCTGTTCATCGGGCCGACGCTGCTGGCGGTGGCGTATAGCCTATTACTGGACTGGAGCCGCGACGGTCGATCGCTGCCGCCTTCCTCGCCCTCCTGATCGTCACCGTCAGGCAGCAACCCTCACACCGGTGCTGCTGCCGCCTCCGGCACTAGGAACGCCGCCTCGAGCAACTGCCGGGTATAAGGGTGCTGCGGCGTGGCGAACACGGTCTCGGCGTCGCCCTGTTCCACCACCTGGCCTTGCCTGATCACCATCAACTGGTGGCTCAACGCCTTGACCACCGCCAGGTCGTGGCTGATGAACAGGTAGGTGAGGTTGTACTTCTGCTGCAGCGAGCGTAACAGCTCGACCACTTGGCGTTGCACGGTACGGTCCAGCGCCGAGGTGGGCTCGTCGAGCAGGATCAGCGCGGGCTTGAGCACCAGGGCGCGGGCGATGGCGATGCGTTGGCGCTGCCCGCCGGAAAACTCGTGGGGGTAGCGATGGCGTGTTTCGGGGTCCAGGCCCACTTCCTGCAAAGCGGCGATGATCGCCGCCTGCTGGCTTTGGGCGTCACCGATGCCGTGGATGCGCAGCCCTTCGCCGACGATGTCCGCCACGCTCATGCGCGGGCTCAGGCTACCGAACGGGTCCTGGAACACCACCTGCATCTGCCGCCGCAGGGGGCGGACCTGGTTCGCGTCCATACCCTGCAGGTCCTGGCCGTCGAAACGAATCTGGCCCTGGCTGGCGATCAGTCGCAGGATCGCCAGGCCCAGGGTCGACTTGCCCGAGCCGCTCTCGCCGACGATACCGAGCGTGCGTCCCCGGGGCAGGCTGAAGTGAATGTTCTCGACCGCCTTGACGTGGTCCACCGTGCGCCGTAGCAGGCCCTTGCGGATCGGGAACCAGACGCGCAGGTCGCGCACTTCCAGCAGGGGCGGGCCGGCCACGGTATCGGCGGGGCCACCCGTGGGCTCGGCATTGATCAGCATCTGCGTGTAGGGATGCTGGGGCGCGCTGAACAGCGTCTGGCACTCAGCCTGCTCGACGATACGCCCCTGTTGCATCACGCACACGCGGTGGGCGATGCGCTTGACCAGATTGAGGTCGTGGCTGATCAGCAGCAGCGACATACCCAGACGGGCTTGCAGGTCCTTGAGCAGATCGAGGATCTTCAACTGCACGGTGACGTCGAGCGCCGTGGTCGGCTCGTCGGCGATCAGCAGTTCCGGCTCGTTGGCCAGGGCCATGGCGATCATCACCCGTTGCCGCTGGCCGCCGGAGAGTTCATGGGGCAGTGCCTTGAGCCGCTTGGCCGGCTCTGGAATCCCCACCAGGTCGAGCAGTTCGAGGGTGCGGGCGGTTGCCTGCTTGCCGCTCAGGCCCTTGTGCAGCAACAGGACCTCGTTGATCTGCTTCTCCAGGCTGTGCAGCGGGTTCAGCGAGGTCATCGGCTCCTGGAAGATCATCGCGATGCGGTCGCCACGAATCTGTCGCAGAGGCTTCTCGCCCAGGCTCAGCAGGTCTTGCCCGTCGTACCGGATACTGCCGCTGGGGTGACGGGCCAGCGGGTAGGGCAGCAGGCGCAGGATCGAGTGGGCGGTCACCGATTTGCCCGAGCCGCTTTCACCGACCAGGGCCAGGGTCTCGCCACGGCGGATGTCGAAGCTCACGCCCTCGACCACCCGCTGCACACGGTCCCCGCCGACGAATTCGACCGACAGGTCACGGACTTCGATCAGGTTGCGGTCGTGCATGTCATTTCCTCGGGTCGAACGCATCGCGGGCGGATTCGCCAATGAACACCAGCAGGCTGAGCATGATCGCCAGGACGGCGAAGGCGCTGATGCCGAGCCAGGGTGCCTGCAGGTTGGACTTGCCCTGCGCCACCAGCTCGCCAAGCGAGGGCGCGCCCGGTGGCAGGCCGAAGCCCAGGAAGTCCAGCGCGGTCAGCGTACCGATCGCCCCGGTGAGGATGAACGGCAGGTAGGTCATGGTCGAAATCATCGCGTTGGGCAGGATGTGCCGGTACATGATCGCCCCATCGCGCATGCCGAGCGCCCGGGCGGCGCGCACGTATTCCAGGTTGCGCCCGCGCAGGAACTCGGCCCGCACCACATCCACCAGGCTCATCCAGGAGAACAGCAGCATGATGCCCAGCAACCACCAGAAGTTCGGCTGCACGAAGCTGGCCAGGATGATCAGCAGGTAGAGCACCGGCAGCCCGGACCAGATCTCCAGAAAGCGCTGCCCGGCCAGGTCCACCCAACCGCCATAGAAGCCTTGCAACGCGCCAGCGATCACCCCGATCACCGAACTGAGTGCCGTCAAGGTCAAGGCGAACAGCACGGAAATGCGAAAAC
This sequence comes from Enterobacterales bacterium AN_CKDN230030167-1A_HGKHYDSX7, assembly GCA_046940335.1. Classification (GTDB taxonomy): domain Bacteria; phylum Pseudomonadota; class Gammaproteobacteria; order Pseudomonadales; family Pseudomonadaceae; genus Aquipseudomonas. The sequence continues at coordinate 31,996 of JBKYML010000010.1, read as the reverse complement.
CATAGATCACCCGTGCCAGCACGTCGCGACCCTGGTCGTCGGTGCCCAGCAGGTTGTCCGCCGAGGGTGGGGCCGGGGCCGGGACCTTGAGGTCGTAGTTGATGCTCTGGTAGCTGAACGGGATCGGGGCCCATAGCACCCAGCTGTCCTTGGCGGCCAGCAGCTCGCGGATGTAGGGGCTCTTGTAGTTGGCTTCCAGCGGGAATTCACCGCCGAAGGTGGTTTCCGGGTAGCGCTTGAACGCCGGGAAATACCACTGCCCGTCGTAGTGCACGGCGATCGGCTTGTCATTGGCGATCAGCTCGGCGCCCAGGCTCAGCCCGAACAGGATCAGGAACAGCCACAGTGACCACCAGCCTCGGCGGTTGGCCTTGAAGCGTTCGAAGCGACGTCGATTGAGGGGAGAAAGGGCCATGTCAGTGCTCCCGGCTGTCGAAGTCGATGCGAGGGTCGACCAGGGTGTAGGTCAGGTCGCCGATCAGTTTTACCAGAAGCCCCAGCAGTGTGAAGATGAACAGCGTGCCGAACACCACGGGGTAGTCGCGGTTGATCGCCGACTCGAAACTCAGCAGCCCCAGGCCGTCGAGGGAGAAGATCACCTCGATCAGCAGCGAGCCGGTGAAAAAGATGCCGATGAAGGCGGAAGGGAAGCCGGCGATCACCAGCAGCATCGCATTGCGGAACACGTGTCCGTAGAGCACCCGCGAGCGGCTCAGGCCCTTGGCCTTGGCAGTGACCACGTACTGCTTGTTGATCTCGTCGAGAAAGCTGTTCTTGGTCAGCAGCGTCATGGTGGCGAAGTTGCCGATCACCAGGGCGGTGATCGGCAGCACCAAGTGCCAGAAATAGTCGAGCACCTTGCCCAGGGGCGACAGCTCGTCGAAGTTGTTCGACGTCAGGCCGCGCAGGGGAAACCAGTCCAGGTAGCTGCCGCCGGCGAATACCACGATCAACAGGATGCCGAACAGGAAGGCCGGGATCGCATACCCCACGACGATCGCCGAACTGGTCCACACATCGAAGTGGCTGCCATGGCGCACGGCCTTGGCGATACCCAGCGGAATCGACACCAGGTACATGATCAGCGTGCTCCATAGGCCCAGCGAGATCGACACCGGTAGTTTTTCGGCGATCAGGTCGATCACGCGGGCGTCCCGGTAGAAACTTTCGCCGAAGTCCAGGCGTGCGTAGTTCTTGATCATGATCCACAGCCGTTCGGGTGCCGACTTGTCGAAGCCGTACAGGTGCTCGATCTCGGCGATCAGGGCCGGGTCCAGGCCCTGGGCGCCGCGGTAGTTGGACCCGGCGACCGACACCTCGCCGCCGCCGCCAGCGATCCGGCTGGTGGCGCCGTCGAAGCCCTCGAGCTTGGCGATCATCTGTTCGACTGGGCCGCCAGGCGCGGCCTGGACGATGATGAAGTTGATGATCAGGATGCCGAACAGGGTCGGCACGATCAGCAGCAGGCGACGCAGGATGTAGGCGAACATGTCAGTGCGCTCCGGCAGCGGTGGCGGTACCCTCTACCGGCGGCGCCACGGACGCGGCCCTGGCATCAGGCTTGATCCACCAGGTGTTGAGGCCGACGTCGTAGGGTGGCGACTGCTCGGGATGGCCGACGCGATTGCTGTAGGCGACGCGCCACGTCTTGATGTGCCAGTTGGGAATGACGTAATAGCCCCACAGCAGCACACGGTCGAGTGCACGGGTGTGCGCGATCAGGCTCTGGCGCGAATCGGCATTGATCAGGCCTTCGACCAGATGATCGATGGCTGGGTCACGCAGGCCGATCAGGTTGCGGCTGCCAGGTTTGTCGGCACTGCTGCTGGACCAGAACTCGCGCTGTTCGTTGCCCGGCGAGGAGGACTGGGGGAAGCTGCCGACCATCATGTCGAAGTCCCGTGAGCGCATGCGGTTGATGTACTGCGACACGTCCACCCGGCGAATGCTCAGGTCGATGCCCAGGTCGGCCAGGTTGCGCTTGAACGGCAGCAGCACGCGCTCGAATTCGGTCTGCACCAGCAGGAACTCGATCGACACGGGTTTGCCCTGGGCATCGACCATCTTGTCGTCGACGATCTTCCAGCCGGCCTCCAGCAGGAGTCGGTAGGCCTCGCGCTGATGGTCGCGGATCATGCCGCTGGCATCGGTGACCGGGTTGCTGAATGCGGTGGTGAACACCGTTTCAGGCACCTGCCCACGCAGCGGATCGAGAATCTTCAGTTCCTCGGGGCCTGGCAAGCCCCGGGATGCCATGTCGGAATTCTCGAAATAGCTGCTGGTGCGGGTGTAGGCACCGTTGAACAGCTGCTTGTTGGTCCATTCGTAGTCCAGCAGCAGGTTCAGCGCCTGGCGTACCCGCACGTCCTGGAACACCGGGCGCCGCAGGTTGAAGACGAAGCCCTGCATGCCGGTCGGGTTGCCATTGGGCAGCTCTTCACGAATCAGCCGGCCGTCGCGTACTGCGGGCACGTTGTAGGCGGTGGCCCAGTTCTTGGCGCTCATCTCCAACCAGTAGTCGAACTGCCCGGCCTTGAGCGCTTCGAGCGCCACGGCGTTGTCGCGGTAGTAATCGAAGGTCATTTCGCCGAAATTGTACGTGCCGCGGTTGATCGGCAGGTCCTTGGCCCAGTAATCCTCGACCCGTTCATAGCGAATCGAGCGGCCTGGTTTGACCTCGGCCACGCGGTAGGGCCCGCTGCCCAGGGGCGGTTCGAAGCTGGTGCCGTCGAAGGCACGGTTGGCCCACCAATGCTTGGGCAGCACGACCAACTGGCCGAGAATCAGCGGCAGCTCGCGGTTGCCCTTGTGCTTGAAGACGAACCGTACGCGGTGCGTATCTTCGGCCACGGCCTCAGCCACGTCGGCGTAGTACATGCGGTACAGCGGGGCGCCTTGGGTCGTGAGCGTGTTGAAGGAGAACACCACGTCCTCGGCGGTGACCGGTGTACCGTCGTTGAACCTGGCTTCGGGGCGCAGGTAGAAACGCACCCAGCTGTTGTCGGGGGCTTTCTCGATCTTGCCGGCCAGCAGCCCGTACTCGGTGAATGGCTCGTCCAGGCTCTGGCGCATCAGGGTGTCATAGACCAGCTCCAGCCCCTCGGCCGGAGTACCTTTGTTGCTGAACGGGTTGAGGCTGTCGAAGCTGCCCGTGCCGGATTGGCGGAACACGCCACCCTTGGGTGCGTTCGGGTTGACGTAGTCGAAGTGCTTGAACCCTTCGGGGTACTTGGGCGGCTCGTCGTAGAGCGTCAGGGCGTGCTGGGGCGCGGCCAGCGTCGGTAGAGCGAGGCAGGCGAGCAACAGGCTGCCGGCCAGCTGGCGCAGACGGTGCAGGGGCGTCATTGAGGGTTCTCCGAAGGCTTGAGCCACCAGCTGTTCAGGCCCAGGGTATAGGGCGGCGTGGCGACGAAGGCGAACCGGTTGCGGTAGGCCAGGCGATGAGTGTCCAGGTACCAGTTCGGGATCATGTAGTCGTGCCATGACAGGACACGGTCGAGCGCCCGGGCGGCAGCGACCTGCTCGTCACGGGTGCGGGCGGCGAGCAGGGTTTCGAGCAAGTGGTCGACGATGGGGTCCTGTACGCCTGCGTAGTTCTTGCTGCCCTTGATCGCGGCCTGGCTGGAATGGAAGTACTGCCATTGTTCGAGCCCTGGGCTGAGGGTCTGATTCAGGGTCATCAGGATCATGTCGAAGTCGAACTGGTCGAGACGCTGCTTGTACTGAGCGCGATCGACGGTGCGCAGACGCGCCTGCACGCCGATGCTGGCCAGGTTCTCCATGTAGGGCTGAAAGATACGTTCGAGATTGGGATTGACCAGCAACAGCTCGAGGCGCAACGGCCGCCCCTTCGCATCGACCAGGCGTTGGTTCTTGAGCGTCCAGCCGGCCTCGGCGAACAGCGCAATGGCCTTTCGCAGTGTTGCCCGATCGATGCCGCGCCCCTGGGTCGCGCTGACCTGGTAGGGCTGGGTGAACAACGCATCGGGCAACTGCTCGCGATAAGGCGCCAGCAGCAGCCATTCCTGACCCGTGGGCAGGCCGGTGGCGGCGAATTCGCTGTTGGGGTAGTAGCTGGTGGCACGTCGGTAGGCACCGCTGAACAAGGTCCGGTTGGTCCATTCGAAATCGAGCATCAGCCCCAGGGCATGGCGTACCCGGGGGTCGGCCAACGCGTCGCGACGGCTGTTCATGAACAGCCCTTGGGTCTGGGTCGGGATGCGGTGCGGGATCTGTACCTTGATCACCTCACCACGTCGTACGGCCGGAAACCGATAGCCATTGGCCCAGTTCTTGGCCTGGTGCTCGATGTAGAGGTCGAATTCTCCGGCCTTGAAGGCTTCGAAGGCGACGGTCGAATCCCGGTAGAACTCGTATTCCACGCGATCGAAGTTGTACTTGCCGCGGTTGACCGCCAGGTCCTTGCCCCAGTAGTCCTTGACCCGCTCGAACACCAGCCGGCGCCCTGGCACGACCTCGGTGATGCGGTAAGGGCCACTGCCCAATGGGGGCTCGAACGTGGTCGCCTTGAAGTCACGGGTTTGCCAGTAATGCTTGGGCAGGACCGGCATTTCACCGAGGCGCAGGATCAGCAGGGGGTTGCCCGCACGCTTGAAGACGAAGCGTATGCGCAACGGGCCGAGTACATCGACTCGCTGGACCTCCTGCAGGTTGGTGCGATACGTCGGATGGCCGTCCTTGAGCAAGGTGCGGTACGAGAACGCCACGTCGGCCGAGGTGATGGGGTGCCCGTCGTGGAAGCGCGCTTCTGGGCGCAGATTGAACACGACCCAGCTGCGGTCCTCGCTGTATTCCACCGAACGTGCGATCAGGCCATAGCTGGAGGTGGGTTCGTCGCCCGATGGATCGTACTGGCCCGTGCCGATCATCAACGGCTCGTTGAACTCGTTGACGCCATACTGCAGAAAATTCGGTGTGGTGACCGGGCTGCTGCCCTTGAAGGTATACGGGTTGAGCGTATCGAACGTGCCGAAGGCCATGGCCCGCAGGGTGCCGCCTTTGGGCGCGCGTGGATTGACCCAGTCGAAGTGGGTGAAACTGGCCGGGTACTTGAGCGTGCCGAATTGCGCGTAGCCGTGGCTTTCGCTGACGGTCGCGACGACGGGAAAGCTCAAGGCCAGGCTGATGAGCAGCAGGAGAGGGCGTATCAAGTCGGCGATCCGATCCAGGCAGCTTGGGCTTCGATCGGGCTACAGTAACAGCTTGTCCAGCCTCGAAAAAGACTGCTTTCACACGGCGTACGAGGCGGGCCTGGAGGCGGCGTGCCACCAGGCCTCTGCCATCTAGCGGCTGACGTAGACCGTCAGTGTCTGACCTGGCTTGAGCGCCTGGCCGCTGCGGGGGTTCCAGCGCTTGAGGTGTTTCATCTCGACGTTGAAACGCTTGGCGACCATGTACAGCGAATCGCCCTTGCGTACCTTGTATTGCGTTGAGCGCTGCTTGGACGCCGCGACGCGATTGGCCGCCGCCGACGGCGCGCTGCCTCCGCGCAGTGCCAGTACCTGGCCTGCCTTGAGACGGTTGCCTGGCAAGCGGTTCCAGCGCTGCAGGTCCTTGACCGACACCTTGTTGGCGCGTGCGATGGCGCCCAGGTTGTCGCCGCGCTTGACGCGGTAGCTGCGCGTCTTGGCCACCGGCGCGGACGCCTCGGCCAGTGCCGCTTCGAAGGCGCCTTTTCTGGGTTGCAGCGACACCAGTTGTTCGGGCTTGAGGTTCGACAGGCTGGCGCTGAGCCGTTCGGCCTTGGCGGTCGGCACCAGCAGGCGTTGCGGACCATCGACGGTCATGCGCTTCTTGAAGGCTGGATTCAGCTGGATCAGTTCGTCTTCGTCGATGGCGGCGAAGGCGGCGACCCGGGTCAGGTCCAGGCGGTCGTTGATGACCACGGCCTCGAAGTAGGGCTCGTTGGCGATCGGCGTCAGGTTGACCCCGTAGGCTTCGGGGGTCATGACCACCTGCGACAGGGCCAGCAGCTTGGGCACGTAGTTTTGGGTTTCCTGCGGCAGGGGCAGGTTCCAGTAATCGGTGGGCAGGCCAAGCTTCTGGTTGCGTTCGATGGCCCGGCTGACCGTACCCTCGCCGGCATTGTACGCCGCAAGGGCCAGCAGCCAGTCACCGTTGAACATGTCGTGCAGCTTGCTCAGGTAGTCCAGGGCCGCATTGGTCGATGCGGTGATATCGCGACGGCCATCGTAGAAGTTGGTCTGGCGCAGGTTGAAGTACTTGCCCGTGGTAGGGATGAACTGCCACAGACCGACGGCATGGGCGCGAGAGTAGGCCATGGGGTTGTAGGCGCTCTCGATCGCCGGCAGCAGCGCCAGTTCCAAGGGCATGTCGCGTTCTTCGAGGCGCTCGACGATATAGTGCATGTACAGACTGCCACGCTCGCCAGCCGTCTCGACAAACGATGGGTTGCTGGAGAACCACAGCCGCTGCTGCTCGATGCGTGGGTTGACGCCGATGCTGTCCTGCAGCACGAAACCGCGACGCATGCGCTCCCAGACGTCCTGGGGCGCCTGCTCCGCCGGTTTGGGCGCAGCGGTCATGACCACCGGTTTGTGCTTGATCCTGGCCTGGTAGTTGGGCACCTGGACGTTGTCGGCCTCGCTGACCCGCGAGGTGCTTTGGCAGCCCACCAGGGTGGCGGCCAGCGCCAGGGCAGCGGCCTGGGCCAGGCGGGTCAGGGCGGCGGATTGGACGGTCCTTCGGCTTCGAGTAGACATCGGCGGGGACGGGTTTCCGGGCAAAAAATTTCGGCGATTCTAGAAACCGCTCCCCGCCTGGTCAACCTTTGACCAATAACCCGATGGAACTTAAGGCTTTCAGAAGCTGTCTTTCCAACGCCTCAACGCAGCAAACACGGTGCTCGCATCACTGCCGGTCGCGCCTCCCCGTTCGTCTGCTTTTTGTTTAACAGATGTTTCCGAGCAGCGCAGGAAGGGGTTGGTCGCACGCTCGAGGCCCAGCGTGGAAGGCAGGGTGATGCGGTCTGCGGCGCGCAGCCGTTCGACCTCCGCCAGCCGTTGGGCGATGTCAGGGTTTTCAGGTTCCACGGCCTGGGCGAAGCGCAGGTTGCTCAACGTGTATTCGTGGGCGCAGTACACCTGCGTGTCGTCGGGCAGCGCAGCCAGCCGCTGGAGCGAGGCATGCATCTGGGCCGGGGTACCTTCGAACAGTCGGCCGCAACCGCCGGCGAACAACGTGTCGCCGCTGAACAGGACAGGCGTCTGGCCATTGACGGCGTGCAAGGCGATATGACCCAAGGTGTGGCCGGGGACTTCGATGACCGTGAACGTCAGCCCCAGGGCCTCGATGCGGTCGCCCTCGACCAGGCCCCGATCGCGCGCTGGAATGGTTTCCCTGGCCGGGCCACTGACCTGGGCGTCGGTCACCTGCTTGAGGCGTTCGACGCCGCCGACATGGTCATGGTGATGGTGGGTGATCAGGATGGATTCCAGCACCCAGCCTGGGTGTGCGGCGAGCCAGTCGAGCACTGGCTGGGCATCGCCGGGGTCGACCACCGCGCATCGGCGCGTTTCCGTATCCTGTAACAGCCAGATATAGTTGTCCGAGAAAGCAGGTAACGCGTCGATCTGTATCATGAGCCAATTCCGATTCGCCGGGTGGTGAGCAGGGCATTCATCTTATGGACCGCCCGGGTGGTCGCCAAGTTTGCCCTGTCACAGGTCCAGGCCACCAAGATCGGCCAGGGGCGGTCGACAGACGCTGCGTCACAGATGGCGTGGGCCAGACAATCGATCCGAGGAGATCACCATGACCGACCAGGTATTCGCCCAGGCCGACCGCGAGTGGGTCGAGCTGATCGCGATGGCGCGCGACTGGTTCGAGGGGCCGCAGGGGCAGTTGATGCTGCGCGAAGAGCAGCGCTTGCTCGATGACGAGCTCTCGCGCTACTTCGGCGGCTTTTCCATCCATTATGGACCCTGCGCCGAGCCTTCCCCGGGCGCGTCGCGGATCCAGCGCAACGTGCGCCTGGGCGCACCCTTTCCGAGCGTGGACATCGTCTGCGAAGAGCAGGCCTGGCCGCTGGGCGAGCACGCTGCCGACCTGGTCGTGCTGCAGCACGGGCTGGATTTCAGCCTTTCGCCCCACGGGTTGCTGCGCGAAGCCGCGCAGGCCGTACGACCTGGCGGTCACGTCCTGATCGTGGGGATCAATCCTTGGAGTGCCTGGGGCGCAGGTCATCTGTTCGCCCGCGGTGCCTTGCGGCGTGCCCGCTGCATCTCTCCTTCGCGGGTCGCCGACTGGCTGGGCCTGCTGGGGTTCGCGCTGGAGAAACGGCGCTTCGGGTGTTATCGTCCGCCGCTTGCCTCGACCCTCTGGCAGCATCGGCTGGCAGGGTGGGAACGCACGGCTGGGGGCTGGCAATGTGCCGGTGGCGGCGTCTACCTGCTCGTCGCCCGCAAGATGGTGAGCGGCCTGCGGCCTTTGTGTCGGCCACGGCGCGAACCCATGGGCAAACTGTTGCCCTTGCCGCTGGCCAAGGCCAATCGCCGTTCCAGCGAGCCCTGACCTGGCCACGGCCTGACTTTTCAATCGAACACTGAGCGGTACATGAGCGATAGCATCGAGATCTACACCGATGGCGCCTGCAAGGGCAACCCGGGCCCTGGTGGTTGGGGCGTGCTGATGGTTTACAAGGGGGCGCAAAAGGAACTCTGGGGCGGCGAGCCCAACACCACCAACAACCGCATGGAGCTGATGGCTGCCATTCAGGGCCTGATGGCGCTCAAGCGTGAGTGTGCGGTGTTGTTGGTCACCGACTCACAGTACGTGATGAAAGGCATCACCGAGTGGATGGCCAACTGGAAGAAGCGCGGTTGGAAGACCGCTGCCAAGGAGCCGGTGAAGAACGCCGACCTGTGGAAGCTGCTGGACGAGCAGGTCAACCGCCATCAGGTGACCTGGCAGTGGGTGCGCGGTCACGTCGGCCATGAAGGCAACGAGCGTGCCGACCAGTTGGCCAATCGGGGTGTCGATGAAGTGCGTGCGCAACGCCGCATCACGTCCTGATCGTATTCCTTGCCGTCGACGGAGGTCTTAGATGGAGCAGCAGTTGAGCAGGTTGGTGGTTCTCGATACCGAGACCACGGGTATGCCGGTTGGCGATGGTCACCGCATCATCGAGATCGGGTGTGTCGAGATCATGGGTCGCCGCCTGACAGGGCGGCATTTTCACGTCTATCTGCAACCTGATCGCGACAGTGACGAAGGCGCCATCGGCGTGCACGGCATCACCGATGCCTTCCTGATCGGCAAGCCACGTTTCGCCGATGTCGCTGACGAGTTCTTCGCGTTCATCCAAGGTGCCCAACTGGTCATCCACAACGCGGCGTTCGACGTAGGCTTCATCAATCACGAGTTCGCCTTGGCCGGGCAGCAGGATCGTGCTGAGATCAGCCAGCATTGCGAGATTCTCGACACCTTGATGATGGCGCGTTCGCGCCATCCGGGTCAGCGCAACAGCCTCGATGCGCTGTGCAAGCGCTACGGCATCGACAACTCCGGCCGCGAGCTGCACGGCGCCCTGCTCGACTCGGAATTGCTGGCCGACGTCTACCTGGCGATGACCGGTGGCCAGACCAGCCTGTCCCTGGCGGGACACGGCAACGAAGATGATTCGTCGGGCAGGCAAGACAGGGCGAGCGAGATTCGTCGTCTACCAGCCAGTCGCACGCCGGGACCGATCATCCAGGCGACCGCTGACGAAGAACAGGCGCATCTGGCGCGGCTGGAGGCCATCGCCAAGGCGGCCGGTGGACCGGCGATCTGGCAGACGTTGGCAGGGTAGGGCATCGCGCCGTTGCCTGGGTCAGTCAGGGGGCGGGAGGAAGCCGCAGGATGCGGCCCCGTGTCAGGGGACGCGAACCAACTCGACGCCTGTCTGCGCCAGTTCGAAACGATCGTCTCCGAGGTGGTTGACGCGGTCGCCGATCGCCAGGCGGTAGACGGTCACAGGCGATACCAACGCGGCGCCTTCAGCGGCTACAGGCGATTCCTCGAATTGATGGACCGGGTAGATGCGTCCTTCGGCGTCCCGTGCGTGGAATCGACCGACCAATACTGCTGCCATTTAGCGTACAACCTCTACGAGATAAATTGAATTTCTGCAGCGATAGACCCTCGGTCGCCGTGGGAAGTTTTCCGGCGGCGGAAAAAAACTTAAGCAGGCCCGCAACGGTCAGCTATAACGACTTCTTTCCTTTCGTTCGTAGAGGCGCCCTTCCATGAGCCAGGTATATTCCGTAGCAGTGATCGTCGGCAGCTTGCGCAAGGCTTCCTACAACCGCAAGGTGGCCAAGGCCCTGATGTCGCTGGCTCCCTCCAGCCTCGAGTTGAAGCTCGTCGAGATCGGCGATCTTCCCTTGTACAACGAGGACCTCGAAGACTCGGCACCCGAAGCCTGGTCGGTCTTTCGCCAGGCAATCAAGGCCAGCGATGCGGTCGTGTTCGTGACACCCGAGTACAACCGCACCATGACCGGTGCCTTGAAGAACGCCATCGACGTGGGCTCGCGCCCCTATGGTGACAGTGCCTGGAACCGCAAGCCGAGCGCCGTGGTGAGCGCCTCGCCAGGGGGGCTGGGTGGTTTCGGCGCCAATCACAACGTGCGTCAGGCTCTGGTCTTTCTCGACATGCCGTGCATGCAGATGCCGGAGGCCTACATAGGTGGGGTGGCCGATCTGTTCGACGAACAGGACAATCTGAGCGAAAAGACCCGTCCTTTCCTGCAAGGCTTCATGAATACGTTCGCCGACTGGGTGGCGCGCAATCACGCCCGAGGATAGGGCCACCCTGGCACGTGCTTGAACCGTACCCATGAGTGACAAAGACACCATTTCGATCCACCTGGTCCGCGAAGCGTTGCAGCAGGCCTGCACCGTGCAGACGTCCGTTGAAGCGCTCCTGCGGCAGGCCGGGATCGACCCTGCGCTGCTCGAGCGTTCGACAGCCCGGGTGTCGGTACAGGCTTATTCGAGCCTGTGGCGGCTGCTGGCACGGCAAATCGATGACGAATTCTTCGGCATGGACCGTCGTGGCCTGCGCCATGGCAGCTTGGCGTTCATCTGCCGCGCCAGCATGACCCAGCCGACCTTGGGCGCAGGGCTCGAAACCCTCCTGGCGTTTCTCCGGTTGATGCTGGCCGATCTGCGTCCAGACCTGGTGCGCCACGCCGGCGTGATCGAAATCGTGCTCGGTGAACCCTTGACCTCGCCGCGCCGGGCGTTCACCTACTTCACGCTCTGGATGTTCATTCATGGCGTCCTGTGCTGGTTGGCAGGGCGCCGCTTGCCGATCCTGGCCATCGACCTGCGCTGTGCCGAACCCGCGTTCTGCGAGGATTATCGGGTGATGTTCTCCGAGAACCTGCGGTTCGAGCGGAGCCAGTCACGCATGCTGATCGCCGAAGACTGCCTGGAAGCGGGTATTCGTCGTGGCACGGCGGAACTGCAACGGTTTCTGGCACAGGCACCGGGCAACATCCTCGTCAAATATCGCGATCCGGACAGTCTGGGCCGGCGGCTGCGCAGGCAACTGCTGCAACTTGAACCGAGGTGTTGGCCGGATGCCGATGGTTTGGCCCATCAGCTGCATCTGTCCGGCTCCACCCTGCGGCGTCGACTGGCAGAGGAAGGCACTTCGTTCCAAAGCCTCAAGGACAGCGTGCGTCGCGAGTTGGCGATTGCCTGGTTGGGCGAAGGTCGACAAGGCATGAGCGAACTGGCAGAACGACTCGGGTTCGCCGATGCCAGCTCGTTTTACAAGGCTTTTCGCAAATGGTTTGGATGCAAGCCAGGCCATTATCGGGCACTGGCATGCTCGACGAGGCACGAGAGCGCCTAGGGCGGCTCGCGAGACGCTCGTGAAAGGGTCGATGTCGACCGTCTTCCTGTCACTCGCTTTCCCTCTGCCAGTGGCTCCACTGGTAGCCGAAGGTAGCTGCTTCGACGTGATAGGAGTGCCACGATGTCCATCCTTTCTGTGTTATCGCCCGTCCCCATCGGGCCTACGGCTGCTACCGAAGACAAAATCAACAACGCTACCGACCACTTCATTCGGGATCGTCTACCCGACTGGTTGCGCAAGGCGACCCCCGCACAAATCAATCTGTTGCGTGATCGCTTCGCAGCGCATCATGCTGCGCAGAACCACGTGCAGGAGCGTTTGGCCAGACTGGTACCCATCGATCGCTTCGCCGAGACACGGCTGAGCGCCGCCGTGGCAGGATGGCTGTCCGAGCCGGTCGCCCTGGCGGAGCTCGAATGGTGCGAAGTGCGCCGCTCGTTCAAGCCCGATCTGGGTATCGGCTTGCCCAGCGACACCTTCCATGTGGTGCGGCAGCCCGCGTTGTTGCGCTTGATGCAGAACTTCCACGAGGGCGCCACCTTTTACGAAGGCACTGGGCTGGCACGCGCAGGACAGACGCCTATCCTGTCGGGCGATGCCGATACGCTGGCGGCTTCGGTTCGCGCACTGAACATCGGTGCTCGCTATCAAGACCACCTGAATGCACTGTTCACGGCCGAAACACTGAATGCACTGGGCCAGGAAAAGCACGCAGCGTTCGCGCTGTGCGCGCACATGGCATGGATGAGGGGCGTTCTTAACGCCGCTGAGGCGAACGCGCTGCAGCGGCTGTTGGGGGCGTCACTGCCTGGCGATGACGCTGCCGTGACCGCCTACCCAGGTACGCTCAAGATGCTGGACGCATCGATCGAAGATGGATTGACGATCCAGTTACGCGGTCCTGAGGGGGAGGACCAGGGTGTACTTCTGTACTTGCCACAGGATACGAACCAACCCTTGCGCCGATTTACCACTTCGCAAGCAATGAATGCTGCCTTGACGTCCGAGCTGAAGGATCCTGTCTATCAGCGTCGGTTCAGTCAGCGGGTTGGGCTTGCGCAGCGGGGCGCCTTTCTCGAACGGTTGGCACTGCGCTTGAAGGATGCACACAGCGATCTGGAAATCGAAGGCGTCACGGTTGCGCAGAACCTTTTTTCACACATGGCCACGCAACAGGCGCAGCGTGTCAAGGCAGACGCTGGTCTGCTGCTGGTCGCGAATGCCGATGCCGACAGTGCTGCCTCGGCAGCGCGTTTGAAGCGCTGGGAAACGCTGGGGCTGGACCTGCTCAACCTGGCAGGTCTGTTCGTACCGGCCATTGGCGCTGTGCTGCTGACGCAGCTTGTGGTGCAGACGGCCTCTGAAGCCTACGAGGGCATCATGCACTGGCGACGCGGCCATCAGCACGAGGCCTTGCAGCATCTACTGGGGGTGGCTGAAACCGTAGCGGTCACGGCGGCGGCGGCGGTGGGCGTCACCGTCATCGCACGAGGCTTCACCCGCAGCGTCTTCGTCGATGGGCTTGAGCCGGTGCTCACGCAGGATCAACGTCAACGGTTGTGGCACCGCGATCTGGAACCTTTCGTCGAGCGACCCGACGCGGCCAGACTGCAGGCAGACGGTCGCTTCGGTGATGGCGAGCGCTACTGGATCCGGGTCGAGGGTCGCTTCTACCGGATTCACCAGCCTGAGCCCGGACGCGCGTGGCGGTTGAAGCACCCGCTTGGCGAGGGCGCCTTCGAACCCATCGTAGAGTTCAATGGCGAGCGCTCCTGGCGCTTGCGTGATCATCGTCCCCTGGAGTGGAACGACACCGCGCAGATGTTGGACACCTTGTGGCCACATGATCCGCCATTGACTGGAGCGCGTGCCGAGCGCACGTTGCGTATCGCTGGCATGGACAAGGATGAATTGCGCGGACTGCTGGTCGAGCACCGACGAACGCCCTGTAACCTGAAATGGGCGCTTCAAGGGTGTGCTGCAGACCAGCGAATCGAGACATTCTACGATGAGTTGGCGCATGTCGAGCGTCCCAGCGACACCGCACTGCTGGACTGGTGCCGAGTCCATCTTCGACTGGCGCACCTGGGAGACGCTGAACTGCGCGATGTGCTGATCGAAAGGCAAAGCGGGATGCGTCTTCGACTGTTCGAGCATCTGACCGCATCCCAGCCTTCTTCCGATCCCCTGCATGCACTGGTCAAGCGTGACTTTCCCGGCTTGCCGGATCTCTACGTCCAGGCGGTACTCGAGCCAGCCCTGGATGCCGAACGGACGCTGGCCAACGCCGAGCAGCGCCTTCCACTCGCCTGGGCCACACGAGCCCGTGCGCTCTTGCAACTGGCCAGGCTGAACAAAGCGCTGGCGGGGTTGTATCTTCACAATACCTATGTCAGAGAGACGGGCGATCTGGTGATGGCCTTGTTACGGCGTGTGCCTTGGCCGAGGCGACTCAATCTGGAGCTTCGCGATGGCCGCGATGGTGCACTGCTTGCCAGGCTCGACCCTGCAGCGCCACAGGAAGCGCTGGTCGTGATGGCACGAGAGGAGGATGGCTTTCATCTTTACGACGAGCGGGGCCTGGAGCACGAAGCGCCAGTTCAAGCACCGCGCACGATCTTCCAGGCGCTGGTCGCCCTGTTGTCGCCCAAAGAGCTGGAAGCGCTCGGTTGTCAGGCACAGACCGCAGCCGAGGACCTGCGACGGGTGTTGCTCGAACACCTGCCGGCCGAGCAAGCGCGGGTTCGTCAGTTGGCCGGGTGGACACCTGAGCCTGCCTGGTTCAATCCAGGCCAACGCTTGCCTGATGGTCGTGTCGGTTATGCGCTGAGCGGCCGCGCACCTGCCGGGAGCAGCACGCGACGTATGCTGCGCGAGCGCATACGTCGACTTTACTGGGGGTTCACGGAGCAGCAGGTAGACAGTTACTTGAACATGCTGATGCGCTCGCCAGGCTCCTCGTTCGATATCCTGCTGGCTCAGGAGCTCAACTACCAGCAATTGGACGATGCATTGAATACGTGGGCGGCTGCGTCGGGCCAACCCAGCGTCCGTGCAGTACGCCGCAGCCTGAGCGAGGCGCTGCGACGTTGCTGGCGTTTGCAGGGCACCATGGTGTTTTCCGCCAGTGGGGAAGTCGAAGGCATGGCGTTGGACCTGAGCGAGTATGCGGCTGGCGCGCTTCCAGAATTGCCCGAGCGGACCGATATGGGCCATGTCTCGCAGTTGACGCTGGCACGGATGAACTTGAGAGACGTTCCCAGCGAGTTCCTGCGGTCCTTCATAGCACTGCAGCATTTGGACCTGTCGAGCAATCGGCTGACTCAAATACCCACCGGCCTGGCACGTCTGCCGGCCTTGCGCAGCGTGCGCCTGGCGTATAACCGCATCGTCTACACCGAACAGCTCACCGATCCTTTGTATGGCTTGCGCAGCCTGCGCTTTGTCGATCTGCGTTTCAACCCACTGGGGCGATTCTGGTGGCGTTACAATCCGCACGTGCGCCTGAACACGCTATTGCTGGCGCATACCCAGTTGCAGGAGTGGCCCGGTGGTTTGCTGGAGTGTGCGTATCTTGAGTTCGTCGATCTGCGGTTCAACCAGATCAGGGCGTTGCCATCCGGGATACTGGGCATGCGGCTCAGTTACCGTCGTGCGTTCCAGGTCGATGAAAATCTACTCTCGGCGCAGGATGTGGAGCGACTGGCCGCACGCGCTCCCGAAGCCGTGCGCCAGGACCTGGAAACCGCACACGATGCAGCGGCCACGCGTGCGTTGTGGCTGAGCGGGCTCTCCAGCGACAATCAGTCGCAGCGGATTGCCTTATGGGACCGAGTGAGTGCCTTGCCTGGTAGTTCGGGATTTATCACGTTGCTGGGCGAGTTGGGCCGCTCGGCGGACTATTCGCAAGCCCGTGAAGAGCTCCGGTCGCAGGTCTGGCAGTTGCTCGAGCGGGTCGATACCGACGGTGATCTGCGAGAGGATCTGTTCGCGCGCGCCGGTGAGGAGCGTACCTGCGCTGATTGCTCGGCCGACCGATTCGCCGAGTTGCGCTTGCTGGTGATGGTCTTCGATGCGCACCGAGTCACGGGCCCGCGACGAGAACAGACACTGGTGAACCTGGGTAGGCGTTTGTTCCGGCTAGATCGGCTCAACCAATTCATTCGCGCCGACATCGCCTTACGTCTTGCTTCAGGACGGGATGTCGACGAAGTCGAGGTGAGCCTGGCCTACAGAATCAACCTGGCCCAGGAGCTGGAGCTTCCTGGCCAGCCTGAGCATATGCTGTTCGAACAGATTGCCAATGTGAGTCTGGTCGATCTCGATGACGCGGTGGAAACGGTTCGCGCTGCCGAGCGCTCGTGGGAACTGGCGGACAACCTGAGTCGGCGATCCTTCTGGCGCAACTATCTGGAAGAGAACCATCCTGCCGCGTTTGCCAGCGTACGTGAAAGATTCGCAACGTTGGGGAGTGAACTCGACGATCAGATGGACGTACTCACCAGTGAGCAGTATCGCGAGCGTTGGCGGCTTCTCGACAACGAGCGCGAGGCGGCGCTCCAGGCAATTGTCCTGCGACTGACCGAGGAAGCCCTTGTGCGCCACCCGCTGGGCTGAGTGACCACTGGCCAAATCGATCAGTACGATTGGCGGATTTGGCCATTGTTTCAAGGCAACGTCGGCGCGACCATGGCTCATCAGTCGTCGGCGGAGCCTACCCCATGCAGATCGAACACCAGCACTTTGTCGTCAGCGGCGCCGCTTCCGGGCTGGGGGCGGCCACCACTCGCATGCTCGTCGAGGCTGGCGCCAGGGTCATGTTGATCGATCGCGATGCCCAGGCACTGGCGCGTGAGTGCGAGAGGCTGGGAGATAAGGTGCGCTTCGCCGTGGCCGATGTCAGCGATGAAAGCGCAGTCCGAGCGGCCATCGCGGCGGCCATGGAAGCGTTTGGTAGCCTGCAGGGTGTGGTCAACTGCGCGGGCATCGTTGGCGCTGAGAAAATACTGGGCAAGCAAGGTCCGCATCGGCTCGACAGTTTTTCCCAGATCGTCGGCATCAACCTCATCGGTACGTTCAACCTGCTGCGACTGGCGGCCGAGGCCATGGCGCAGGGGCCGGCAGGCGATGACGGTGAGCGGGGCGTGATCATCAACACCGCTTCCATCGCGGCCAGCGACGGGCAGATCGGCCAGGCGGCCTACGCGGCCTCCAAAGGCGGCGTCGCCAGCCTGACCTTGCCTGCGGCCCGCGAACTGGCACGTTATGGCATTCGTGTCATGACGATTGCCCCGGGCATTTTTGAAACCCCCATGATGGCCGGCATGCCGGACGATGTCCGTGCGTCACTGGCCGCTGGGGTTCCCTTCCCTCAACGTCTGGGCCAGCCGCGCGAATACGCGGCACTGGTGCGCCACATCATTGAAAACAGCATGCTCAATGGCGAGGTGATCCGCCTCGACGGTGCCTTGCGCATGGCTGCCCGCTGATCGAACAGGAGCTGTCAACGTGACCCATGAAACCGACCCCATCGTCATCGTCAGCGCCGTGCGCACGCCCATGGGCGGCCTTCAGGGCGACCTGAGCGGGCTGACTGCGCCGCAACTGGGCGCCGCTGCGATTCGTGCCGCCGTCGAGCGCGCGGGCCTGGCGCCCGAGACGGTCGACCAGGTGTTGTTCGGCTGCGTGCTGTCTGCCGGGCAAGGCCAGGCGCCAGCGCGACAGGCTGCACTGGGTGCCGACTTGGGCCGGCATACCAGTTGCACGACGCTGAACAAGATGTGCGGCTCCGGCATGCAAGCCGTCATGCTGGCGCACGATACGCTACGGGCCGGCAGTGCCGATATCATCGTCGCCGGTGGCATGGAAAGCATGAGCAACGCCCCGTACCTGCTGGACAAGGCGCGTGCGGGCTATCGCATGGGCCATGGCCGGGTGCTGGACCACATGTTCCTGGATGGCCTGGAAGACGCTTATGACACCGGACGACTGATGGGCACCTTTGCCGAAGACTGTGCCCGCGACCATGGCTTCACTCGGCAGGACCAGGATGCTTTCGCCATCGCTTCGCTGACGCGTGCCCAGGCGGCGATCGAGCAAGGGCGTTTCGCGGCGGAGATCGTGGCCCTCGATGCGCCAGACGGCAAGCGTTCCAAGCGGGTCGAGCATGACGAGCAGCCGCCCAAGGCGCGCCTGGAAAAGATCCCCGAGCTGCGCCCGGCCTTCCGCGAGGGCGGCACCGTCACCGCCGCCAATGCCAGCTCCATTTCCGATGGTGCCGCCGCCTTGGTCCTGATGCGCCGCTCCAAGGCCGAACAGCTGGGCCTGCAACCTGTGGCCGTCATTCATGGCCATGCGGCCTTCGCCGATGCACCGGCCTTGTTCCCGACGGCGCCAATCGGTGCCGTGCGTGCGTTGATGCAGCGCACCGGCTGGGCCTTGGAAGAGGTGGACCTGTTCGAGATCAACGAGGCCTTCGCGGTGGTCACGCTGGCGACCATGAAGCACCTGCAGCTGCCTGCCGAGAAGGTCAACATCCATGGGGGTGCCTGCGCCCTGGGGCATCCTATTGGGGCCTCGGGCGCGCGCATCCTGGTCACCCTGCTGTCGGCGCTGCGCCAGAACGGCCTGCATCGTGGAGTCGCAGCCATCTGCATCGGCGGCGGCGAGGCCACGGCCATGGCCGTCGAGTGTCTGTATTGAAACGAGGTGAACCTCATGCTGCTCAGTGAAGAACAACAACAGATCGCCGACGCCGTGCGCGACTTCGCCCAGGAGCGGCTCAAGCCTTTCGCCGAGCAGTGGGACCGCGAGCACCGCTTCCCTCGCGAGACGATCGAGGAAATGGCCGGGCTTGGCCTGTTCGGCATGCTGGTGCCCGAGCAATGGGGCGGTAGCGACACAGGCTATGTCGCCTATGCCATGGCCGTCGAGGAGGTAGCCGCTGGCGATGGAGCCTGCTCGACGATCATGAGTGTCCACAACTCCGTGGGATGCGTGCCGATTCTGGCCTTCGGCAACGAGGACCAGAAACAGCGGTTCCTCACGCCACTGGCCCAAGGCACCATGATCGGTGCGTTCGCCCTGACCGAGCCGCACGCCGGTTCTGACGCCAGCAGCCTGAAGACGCGTGCACGGCGCGAGGGTGATCATTACGTGCTCAATGGCAGTAAGCAGTTCATCACCTCAGGCCAGCAAGCCGGGGTGGTCATCGTCTTCGCGGTCACCGACCCGAGCGCCGGCAAGCGCGGCATCAGTGCATTCATCGTGCCGACCGACACGCCCGGTTATACCGTGGCGCGGGTCGAGGAAAAGCTTGGCCAACATGCGTCGGATACCTGCCACTTGGTGTTCGAGGATCTGCGTGTCCCGGTCGCCAATCGCCTGGGTGAGGAAGGTGAGGGCTACCGTATCGCCTTGGCCAATCTCGAGGGTGGCCGTATCGGCATCGCGGCCCAGTCCGTCGGCATGGCCCGTGCCGCCTTCGAGGTAGCACATGCCTATGCACGTGAGCGGCAGAGTTTCGGCAAGCCGCTGTTCGAGCATCAGGCAGTCGCCTTCCGTCTGGCTGACATGGCCACGCGCATCGCCGTCGCCCGGCAGATGGTGCTGCATGCCGCTGCCTTGCGCGATGCGGGTCGTCCGGCCTTGACCGAGGCCTGCATGGCCAAGCTGTTCGCCTCGGAGATGGCCGAGCGGGTGTGTTCGGACGCGCTTCAGACCTTGGGCGGCTATGGTTACCTGAATGATTTCCCGCTGGCGCGCATCTATCGGGACGTAAGGGTCTGCCAGATTTATGAGGGCACCAGCGACATTCAGCGCATGGTCATTGCGCGTAACCTGTAGAGGAAGTCTGCACATGACGTTCGACACCCTGTTGGTCGAGACCCAAGGCCGAGTCGGTTTGATCACCCTGAACCGACCTCAGGCGCTCAATGCCCTGAACGCGCGACTGATCGAAGAGCTCAATCAGGTGCTTGAGCGCTTCGAGCGTGATCCGAGTATCGGTTGCATCGTGCTGACCGGTTCTGAAAAAGCGTTCGCGGCCGGTGCCGACATCAAGGAGATGGCGACCCTGGCCTATCCGCGCATCTACTTGGACGACCTGTTCAGCGAGTCCGACAAGGTCGCCAACCGGCGCAAGCCCATCCTGGCAGCGGTCAGTGGTTTCGCGCTGGGGGGCGGGTGCGAACTGGCGATGATGTGCGACTTCATCCTGGCAGCGGACACGGCGCGTTTCGGTCAACCTGAAGTCAACCTGGGGGTTTTGCCGGGCATGGGGGGTACGCAACGGCTCACCCGTGCGATCGGCAAGGCCAAGGCGATGGAGCTGTGTCTGACAGGTCGATTGATGGGGGCCGAAGAGGCCGAGCGTGCAGGCCTTGTCGCACGGGTGGTACCCCAGGCACGCTTGCTGGAAGACGCTCTGGAAACCGCGCAACGCATCGCCAGCAAGTCGCTACCCGTGACCATGATGATCAAGGAGTGCGTCAACCGTGCTTTCGAGGGGACGCTCAGCGAGGGTGTGCGATTCGAGCGGCGCGTGTTCCATGCCGCGTTTGCCACCGAGGATCAGAAAGAAGGCATGCAAGCGTTCATGGCCAAGCGCGAGCCTGAGTTCAAGCATCGGTAAGTGACCGCTTCAGGTTCGGATTATCCTGAGTGCTAAGCAGCCAAGCGCGCCATGCGATCCACGACAGACGCGTGGCGCATCAGTCACTTCGGTCGATTTCCCCTTCATTTCTGTTGCCCAGCACGACGTGGCGTCTTAGACTGCCGCCCCCTGTAAACGAGCGTCGTACGATGCTCGACTCATTCCGCTGGCGGGGCGCGGTTCCCGACGGCATCCGCAATGCCTAAATGCACGTATTTTCATAGAGAAGTCGATGACCAAGGAACAGTTGCTGGCCATGCCGGCCGATGACTACATGAACGCTGAGCAACTCGCGTTCTTCACCGAGCTGCTGCAGTCGATGAAAGTCGATACCCATGAGCGCATCGAACAGAGCCGCACCACCATCGAGAGCCTCGACACGCCGTCCGACCCGGCCGACGTGGCTTCAGTCGAAGAGGAGCGTCACTGGTTGGTCAATGCCATTGAGCGTGATCAGCGCCTGCTGCCACAGCTTGAAATGGCGCTGGGCCGGATCCAGGACGAAAGCTTTGGCTGGTGTGACGATAGCGGCGAGCCGATCGGCTTGCAACGCCTGCTGATCAGCCCCACGACCAAGTATTGCATCGAGGCCCAGGAGCGGCACGAGCAGTTGGATCGTCACCAGCGTCAGATCTGATCCGCAGCGGCTTGTGCCCGTCGCAGGCCGTAGGTCCATCGGTAACGAAGCCTACCAAGGGGCCTTCCTCTGGCTGGACCGCGCGCCGCTGTCGACGTCTCTGGGCGCACAAGCCTGTCGGTTGCGCAGTTCACAGGCGCTTGGTTTTCGTGCATATTCTCCTCCTTGCCTGCGCATGTGGAAGGGCCAGGCGCTTTCGACAAGCCCCAAGTGCCCCGCCTGATGCAGCTTTTTCAGCGCGTGTGCTGTCGTACTGGATAATCACGGGCGACGCATTCGACGATCGTTCGGTCATGGGCAACGTTTGCTGGCACCAGTCACTTTTCCTGCGTCCGCTGTTGCCGATTTGTACAGACGATGGGACGCCGACCCCTTATCTTCGATTGAAGCGCCGTCGCTTTCGCGTCCTTCTGTTCGCGAGGCCCGGAATAGACCTGATGTGAGGAATTGTTCATTGGCAGTCAGTACTCTGGATACCCATGCGCTGTTCGTGCTGGGTGATTTGCGGGCCAAACTGGTCAAGCAGTTTCAAGGGCGTTACGTCTATGTGACCGAGCAGAATGCCGAAGGTCTCTACATGGCGGAAATTGACACGGACAGCGCGCTGGTGGTCGACGACAAGCAACGGTTGGAATTGAAGGTGGGAGACCATTTCCGTGCGGCCGTGTTGCCAAGTCGAGACGGGGGCAAATTGGATATCCGCTTCCGCGATATCAAGATGAGCGTGTACGGCGTGGGCGACTATGCCTACGTCTCCACGCCGGAAGGAGAGGGCATCGTGTTTCGCGAGGCTCACACCGCCGTGCTGGTGTTCGCGGCACATGACCAGCTGCGTGAGGGGCTGGCCAAGACCCTCAAGGCCGTGACCGGCAAGGTCGCCAAATGGCGCAAGGGTGAACTGACGACCTTCAAGGCCAGCGAATAGACCGATGCGGCAATGGAGCGCGGCACACCGCGCTCAGTTACCGCTGCGATCGCCGTCACTGATTTCAGCAGGCACGTCGTCGCCGGCCGCACGCTTTCGAAACAGTGCGGCGCGTGCCAACAACAACGTGGTGACAGGGACCGTGAGCGACAGCAGCACGGGAATCAGCCACGCATGCAGTACGGGCGCTTCCTTGAGCCAGGAGAAATACAGGATCGAGGCCAGTGCGATGCACCAGGCGCCAAGGGTCGAAGCCAAGGCGGGTGGGTGCATGCGTTGGAAGTAATCCTTGAGCCTGACCAGGCCAAAGGCGCCGATCAGTGCAAACAGGCTACCGGTCACCAGCAGCGCTGAAATCGTCAGGTCGAGCCAGAAGGGCAGTACGGTAGGTTCATTCATTCGATCACTTCTCCGCGCAGCAGGAACTTGCCCAGGGCGAACGAACCGACGAAGCCGAACAGTGCGATCAACAAGGCGCCTTCGAAATACGTGTCGCTCGCATAACGTATGCCCAGCACCAACATGGTCAACATCGCCAGAATGTACAGGTAGTCCAGAGCCAGTACCCGGTCCTGCGCCGATGGGCCACGGAACAGCCGGACCAGGGCCAGCGCCATGGCGATGATGAAGATGAACAGGCTGACGATGAGGGCGCTGGGCAGCAAGCCGATCATTCGAAGATCTCCATGAGTGGACGTTCATAGATGCGTTTGAAGTGTTCGATGAACACCTGCTCGTCCATGCTCAGGTC
Organism: Enterobacterales bacterium AN_CKDN230030167-1A_HGKHYDSX7; assembly: GCA_046940335.1. Taxonomy (GTDB): domain Bacteria; phylum Pseudomonadota; class Gammaproteobacteria; order Pseudomonadales; family Pseudomonadaceae; genus Aquipseudomonas. Next base: position 9,141 of record JBKYML010000010.1, on the reverse strand, counting down.
GAACACGTGCATCAGCAGTCGGCTGCGGTCCAGTGCCAGTTCGCACCAGATGGTGCCCGGTACCACCGTGGTAATCATCGATAATGCGGCCAGTCCATGGGGGTCGCGTAGATCCAGCGGAACATGGATGAACACCGAGCGAGGCGGGCGTGTGCGCATGCGCAGCACGCCACGCGCGACCTGCAGGTTCGACAGGATGACATCCAGCCCGACGCGACCCAGCAGGCGCAGGATGACCGCTGGGCGACGGATGCGCGCCTGCTGCGGACGGAGCGGTGCCAGCAGCAGAGGCGAGAGTACGCCCAGAGCGATGCCGAGCAGAATCTGCCCAGGGCTGATCGAGACGTTGAGCATCAGCCACAGTAACAGCAGTGCCAGCGAGAGCAGAGGTGCAGGAAACAGCCGCTTCATGGTAAGGCCTGCGCATCGAGTGAGGTGGGGCCCGGGATCGGGCGAGTGCTCATGACCGCCTTGATGTAGTTCTCCGGTGCGCTCAGTTGCGCTGCCGCATCCTGGGTATAGCGCAGCAAGGGTTCGGCTCTCAGGCTCAGGCCGATGCACAGCGCCAGCAGGATGGCGATCGGCAGGCATTCGAACCGACGCAGGACGGGCAAGGGTCGTTCTTCCGGTTTCCAGAAGCGTTGAATGCCGATGCGGCCAAAAGCGATCAACGACGCCAGGCCGGAAAGGATCAGCAGGACCACCAGCATCCAGCCACTGACACTCAAGGGGGTGGGGGTGGGCATGCCCAGTCCGGCCGGGTTGAACAGTGCGCTGATCAGCCCGAGCTTGGCGATGAAGCCGGACAGCGGCGGCATGCCGATGATCAACAGCGCGCAGCCGATGAAACCGAAGCCCAGGAAGGCCATCGTCCACGGAATCACCTGGCCGATTACGGCTTTCTGTTCGTCATCCAGGTTGATGCCCTTGGGGGGGTGAAGGGACTCGAGCAATGCTGGGATCGGGCCTTCCTCCTCATCCAGCGGCATGTCGTTGACCGAGCGTGAGCGCTCGATGAGCTCGGCCAGCAAGAACAAGGCGCACAGGGCCAGAGTCGAGCTGACCAGATAGAACAGCGCGCTGCCGGTCAGGATGGGTTGCCCGAAACCGATGGCAGCGATCAGGGTGCCGGCCGACACCAGGATGCTCAGGGCGGCCATGCGCTCCAGACGCTGCGCTGCCAGCATCGAGACGGCCGCCACGGCCAGCGTTGCCAGCCCGCCATACACCAGCCACTGCCCACCGAAAAATGCCGAGGCGCCGGCTTGCGCCGAGAACAGCAGGGTCCAGACGCGCAGCACCGCGTACAGCCCCACCTTGGTCATGATGGCGAACAAGGCGGCCACAGGTGCACTCGCTGAAGCGTATGCCGGCACCAGCCAGAAGTTCAACGGCCAGACACCTGCCTTGGTGAGGAAGGCGGTGGCCAGGATGGCCGCGCCCGCATGCAGCAGGCCACGATCGGCCTCTGGCACCAAGGGAATCTTTACCGCCAGATCGGCCAGGTTGAGGGTCCCCGTCACCCCGTACAGCATGGCTGCGCCAATCAGGAACAGAGAGGAAGCGAACAAGTTGATGGCAATGTAGTGCAGGCCCGACTTGACGCGGGCACGTCCCGATCCGTGCAGCAGCAACCCATAAGAGGCGGCCAACAGCACTTCGAAAAACACGAACAGGTTGAACAGATCGCCGGTCAGGAAGGCCCCGTACAAGCCCATCAGCTGAATCTGGAACAGGGCGTGGAAGCTGGCGCCGGCCGCGTCCCAGCGAGCGCGGGCAAACAACAGTGCACACACGGCGATCACGCCGGTCAATGTGGCCATCAGGGCCGATAGATGATCCACCACCAGTACGATACCGAACGGCGCCGGCCAGTTGCCCGGCAGGTAGACCCCGATCGATTCGGCCTGCCCATGTGCACGTACCCAGAACAGCAGGGTCATGGCGACACCCAGGCCCAGCAGGGTCGAGAGCAGGTTCAGGCGGGCCTTGAGAGGCCGGTGCTTCTCACCGATCAGCAGCAACAGGGCGGCGGTCAGCAGCGGCAACAACACGGGCGCGACGATCAGGTGATTCATGTCGATCATTCCTCGCGCTCCCGGCCATCGACGTGGTCGGTACCCGTCAGCCCACGCGAGGCGAGCATGACCACCAGGAACAAGGCCGTCATGGCGAAGCTGATGACGATGGCCGTCAGGACCAGTGCTTGGGGCAGGGGGTCGGTGTAATGCAACAGGTCCTGCGGGATGCCGTCCTTGATGATGGGCTCCTTGCCGATGAACAGGCTGCCCATGCTGAAGATGAACAGATTGACGCCATAGGACAGGAGGCAGAGCCCCATGATGACCTGATAGGTACGCGGGCGCAGGATGAGCCAGACCCCTGAGGCGGCGAGAACACCGATGGCGACGGCGATGACTTCTTCCATCAACGAGCTCCTGCAGGACGGGATTTGGCGGTGAGCCCTGGGCGGTAGGCGCGCACCGACTGGTGGGCCAGCGCGGTCAGGATCAGCAGGGTCGAGCCGACCACCACCGTGTAGACGCCGACATCGAAGAACAGCGCGCTGGCGAAGTGCACTTCCCCCAACAGGGGTAGATGCAAGTGGGCAGTATGGGTGGTGAGGAATGGATAGCCGAGCAGCAGGGCGCCCATGCCCGTCAGCGTGGCGCACAACAACCCTGTGCCCATCCAGCGCAGAGGGCGCAGGCTCATCTGGGCCTCGACCCATTGGGTGCCGGCCACCATGTATTGCAGGATGAACGCCACCGACATCACCAGGCCTGCCACGAACCCGCCGCCGGGCTGGTTGTGGCCGCGCATGAACAGGTACATCGAGACCAGCAAGGCCATCGGCAAGAGCAGGCGCACCAGGACCGCCGGTACCATCATGAAGCCCAGCGCAGTGTCGGTGGCTTGGCGCGGGTTCACCAGATCGGTGACCACATCCGGAGCCATGCGCCGCTGTTGCGAGGGCAACTGCATGCTCTCCTTGGGCGGTCGGAAACGACGCAGCAAGGCGAACACCGTGAGTGCCACGGCGACCAGAACAGTGATTTCCCCTAGGGTATCGAAGCCGCGGAAGTCCACCAGCATGACGTTGACCACATTGGTGCCACCTCCCTCGGGCAGAGCCCGGCTCAGGTAGAACGAGGAAATGTCATTGGGCGTCGGCCGCGTGAGCATGGCATAGGAAATCAGTGCCATGCCGCCGCCGACCAGTGCTGCCAGCAGCAGGTCGCGCAGGCGACGCAAGCGGGGCCGGTCGATCTGTGCGGTCATGCGTGGCACGCCCTCCAGGCGCCGTGGCAGCCAGCGCAGCCCCAAAAGGATCAGCACGGTGGTCACCACTTCGACGACCAACTGTGTGAGGGCAAGGTCGGGCGCGGAAAACCAGACGAACGTGATGCAGGTCATCAGCCCGCACACGCCGACCATGATCAGGGCGGCCAGACGGTGGTACTTGGCCTGCCAGGCAGCGCCGATTGCGCAGGCAATGGCGATCAACCAGAGGGCGACGAAGACGCTCGAACCCGGAATCTTTGGTCGCTCGCCCCAGGTCAGACCGCTGTCGAGCAAGGGGAAGAACCCAGCGAGAAACGCCACGATCACCACCATCAGCAGTTGCATCTGCAGGCGGCGACTGGTCAGCGCGTTTTCGACATGCCGTGCCAGCAGCATCAGGTGAACCTGACCACGCTCGAACAAGCGTTTACCATTGAAGCGCTCGATCAAGGGTGGATAGGCCAGGCGTCCGCGTCGGAACTGTTTGCGCAGCACCAGGTACAGCACCACCCCGAGACTCATGGCCAGCAGACTCATGACCACGGGCAGGTTCCAGCCATGCCAGATCGCCAGGCTGTATTCGGGTAAGGTCCCGCCGACGACGGGCAGCGCAGCGGCGGCCAGCAGGGGGCCGACCGACTGGGCGGGGAAGACCCCGACGACCAGGCACGTGAGTACCAGCAGTTCGACCGGCGCGCGCATCCAGCGGGGCGGTTCGTGGGGGGTATGAGGCAGGTCTTTGGCAGGCGGGCCGAAGAAGACGTCGACCGTGAAACGCAAGGCGTAGGTCACGCTGAAAATCCCCGCCAGCGTCGCGATGATCGGCAGGGCGATTTCCACCCAGGCCGTGGCGCTGATGAACACGGTTTCGGCGAAGAACATCTCCTTGGACAGGAAACCGTTCATCAACGGAACCCCGGCCATGGAAGCGCTGGCGACCATGGCCAGGGTCGCGGTGTAGGGCAGCAGGCGGAACAGTCCGCTGAGGCGTCGGATGTCGCGCGTGCCGCTCTCATGGTCGATGATGCCAGCGGCCATGAACAAGGACGCCTTGAACGTGGCATGGTTGAGGATGTGAAACACCGCCGCGACGGCAGCCAGTGGGCTGTTGAGTCCCAGCAGCAGCGTGATCAGGCCTAGATGGCTGATGGTCGAGTAGGCGAGCAGGCCTTTCAGGTCGTTCTGGAACATGGCGGCGAAGGCCCCCAGCAGCAGGGTGCAGGCACCGGCGCCGCTGACGATCCAGAACCACTCTTCGGTCCCGGACAGTGCAGGCCACAGGCGTGCCATCAGAAACACACCTGCCTTGACCATGGTTGCCGAGTGAAGGTAGGCCGACACAGGGGTCGGCGCGGCCATGGCGTGGGGCAACCAGAACTGGAAAGGAAATTGCGCGCTTTTGGTCAGCGCGCCCAGCAGGATGAGCGGCAACAGGACCGGATACAGTGCATGTTGGCGAATCTGTTCGCCAGACGCCAGAACGTGGTCGAGGTCATAGCTGCCGACCACATGCCCCAGCAACAGCACGCCCACCAGCAGGCACAGTCCGCCCGCGCCTGTCACCATCAGCGCCATGTAGGCACCGCGCCGGGCATCGTTGCGGTGATGCCAATAGCCGATCAGCAAGAACGAGAACAGGCTGGTCAGCTCCCAGAAGAACACCATCTGCAGCAGATTGCCGGAGATGACCACGCCAAGCATGGCGCCCATGAAGGCCAGGAAGAACGCGAAGAAGCGCGGCACCGGGTCCTGGGGCGACATGTAATAACGCGCATACAGCGAGACCAGCGTACCGATGCCCAGGACCAGCAAGGTGAACAACCAGGCAAAGCCGTCCAGGCGCAGGATCAGGTTCATCCCCAGGCTAGGAAGCCAGAGAATTTCCTCGCGAATGATGCCGCCATGGGCGACCTGCGGATAAAGCAGTGCCACATACACCGTACCTGCCAGGGCAACCGCACCGGCCAACAGTGATTCTGTGTTGCGCGCGTTGTGCGGCAAGACAGCCGCCAGGCAGCTGCCAACGAAGGGCAGAAGCAATAGCACTATCAAAGACATAGCGTCCCAGCCTGCAAAAGGTTTGCCAGAATCATACGTGCGGCGGCAGCCATCACCAACCCGCCAGCGACATGGCAAGCGTGTAAATACGTAGGGGTGACGGGGTTTTTTATAACATTTAATTTCAAGTACATGGCTTCGTGCCTGTGGTTCGCGTTTTTCTGCGCTCGCGTGCAGGCCACTCAATGCTGACTCAACAGCGCCTGTGAGGTTCATTCGTGCAGGCCATGGCGACCCTGCGTTGCGACGACGCCCGCGCTGTTCCATTATTGTGGGCGACCTTTCGATCTGGCTCAGGAGTCCCCATGAATACCGAGGCTGTCACCGCTTCTGCCATCCCCGCCCGGCTCGCCCGGGTTCGCGAGTTGATGAGTCAGCGAGGCGTACAGGCCTTGCTGGTGCCTTCGTCCGATCCTCATCTTTCCGAATACCTGCCTGAGTACTGGCAGGGTCGTCGCTGGCTGTCAGGGTTCACCGGGTCAGTGGGCACCCTGGTCGTCACGCACACGTTCGCTGGCGTCTGGGTGGACAGCCGGTACTGGGAGCAGGCGCACCGCGAGCTGCTGGGCAGCGGTGTGACCTTGATGAAGTGGACCTCGGGTCAGGCGGATGCACTGGACTGGCTCGTGGCGCATGCGGTGCCTGACCAGGTAGTGGCTGTGGACGGCAGGGCGTTGTCGCTCACCTCGGCGCGCCAGTTACGTCAGCGTCTGGCGCAGCATCAGGCCAGGCTGATGACCCACCATGACCTGTTCGACAAAGCATGGGTCGATCGTCCTGCGCTGCCTGGTGCACCCATCGTCGAGCACCTGCCGCCTGAGGCCAGCACATCGCGGCGGCAGAAGCTGGCGTCGCTTCGGCAGGCGATACATGATCATGGGGCGGATTGGCATTTCATCGCGACCCTCGACGACATCGCCTGGCTGTTCAACCTGCGTGGCAGCGATGTGCCCTATAATCCAGTGTTCCTGTCCTTTGCGCTGATCGGACGCACCCAGGCGGTACTGTTCGTCGCGCAGGACAAGATCGATCCAGCCCTGCGCCAGCGCTTGACGGAAGACGGCATCACGCTTCAGGACTATGAACAGGCCGCGAAGGCGTTGGCGACCTTGCCGGAGGGCAGCCGTCTGCTGTTCGATCCTGCCAAGACCACATGTGCATGGCTGGATGGCTTGGGCGAAGCCGTGGGCCAGGTCGAGTCGCTCAATCCGACCACCCTGGCCAAAGCCTGCAAGACCGAACTCGAATGCCAGCAGATTCGACGGGCGATGGAGCAGGATGGGGCGGCGCTGTGTGAGTTCTTCGCCTGGTTCGAGGAGCAGGTAGGGCAAGGTGGCGTGACGGAGCTGGACATCGATGTCCAACTGATGGCGGCCAGACGCAAGCGCCCAGGGTTCGTGTCCCCCAGCTTCGCCACCATCGCTGCCTTCAATGCCAACGGCGCCATGCCGCATTATCGGGCTACCGAGCAGGCCCATGCAGTGATCGAGGGCGATGGACTGTTGTTGATCGACTCCGGTGCGCAGTATGTGGGCGGCACCACGGACATCACACGCATGGTGCCGCTCGGTCAACCGAGCGAGGCGCAAAAGCACGACTGCACGCGGGTATTGCAGGGCGTCATCGCATTGTCGCGTGCGGTCTTCCCGCGGGGCATCCTGTCTCCGGCGCTCGACGCCATCGCACGGGCGCCGCTGTGGGCGGACCAGGTGGACTATGGGCATGGTACTGGTCACGGAGTGGGGTATTTCCTCAACGTGCACGAAGGGCCGCAGGTCATCGCCTATCAGGCTCGTGCCGCCGCGCACATGGCGATGCTGCCGGGCATGGTCACCTCGATCGAACCGGGAACCTACCGGCCTGGGCAATGGGGAGTGAGAATCGAGAATCTGGTGGTCAACCGCGAAGCGGGGGAGAGTGAATTCGGCCAGTTTCTGGCATTCGAAACCCTGACGCTATGTCCGATCGACACACGCTGCCTGTTGGTTGAGCGACTCAACGCTGCGGAGAAGCAGTGGCTCAACGACTACCATGCGCAGGTGCGCGCGCGGTTGCAGCCGTGGGTGGAGGGCGCGGCGCAACAATGGCTCGAAACGCGCACGCAGGCGATCTAGCGGGAGGCGGCTCGGTGGCGTCGTAGGTCAGCCGAACCGTTGGCTATTTGCAGAGGACGATCATGCTGCGACTGGTGTAACCCGCCGGGTTGATGCCGAAGAGGTAGTCACCGTCCTCCTGGTCGGTGTCGCCCGATCGTGCGACGACCCGATAACCCTTTTTGCTACACGCGGTGGCGGCTCTTTCATAGCAGCGGTCCCAGGAGGATGACAGGCCACTGCAGTTGATATGCAGGCCCTTCTTGCCGCGTTTGACTTCTGTCTTGGCCGTGGCGGCGCATCCGGCGATCGCCAGCATGGCCACGACGATAACAATCCGCTTCATTCCTGTCCTTACCCGGCCCAACCTGTGGCCTGGCGTTCGTGGATGATCGTTCTCCCTGAAAAACCTGGGCATCCGTGCGCGGTCAGTAGAGCCTTCGAAGATGACGACATTGTGACCGTTTGGGTAGACCGTCAGGGTTCTACAATGACTCACGCGCTTTCAAATGACAAATCCGGTCCCTCAATCGACCGCCACGGGCGGGGGCGGTGGCGACTTGGTGGTCAAGGTGGCACCGATGGATGCGGTGATGATCGCGCCGATCGCGATCCACTGCAGGGTGCTGAGCACCTCGCCCAGGAAGACCAGGCCGGCCAGGGCCGCAACGACAGGTTCGACGCTCATCAAGATACCGAACGTACGCGCCGGCATGCGCGTCAAGGCGATCATTTCCAGGCTGTAGGGCAGGGCCGTCGACAGAACCGCCACGGCCAGCGCCACGGGAACCAGGGACAGATTCAGCAGCGCCATCCCGGAGTGGGCAATGCCAATGGGCGCTACGAAAAGCGTGGCGATGACGACGCCTAGGGCTGCGCTCTGCACGCCATGTTCGGCACCGGCGCGTTGCCCGAACAGGATGTACAGCGCCCAGCAGGCACCAGCGCCCAGAGCGCAGGCTGCACCGAACAGGTCCATGCTACCTTCGCCTGCGCCGAGAGGGATGAGCATGAACAGGCCGGCGACCGCCAGTACGATCCACACATAATCGATCAGGCGGCGTGAGGCGAACAGGGCGACGGCCAGGGGGCCTGTGAATTCGAGGGCGACGGCGACGCCCAGCGGGATGCTGCGCACTGCCATATAGAAGAGCAGGTTCATGCCGCCCAGGGCAATGCCATAGATGATGACGCTGCGCCAGGCGTTGGCATTCAGGCGTGCGCGCCACGGACGCAGCAGTGCGAGCATGATCAGGCTAGCGAAGAACAGGCGCAGCGTGGTCGTGCCTTGGGCGCCTACCAGCGGGAACATGGACTTGGCCAAGGTGGCGCCAGATTGGATCGACACCATGGCGAACACCAGCATGCCGATAGGTAGTAGAAGACGAGCAGTGGGCGTGGAGGTGAGGCTCATGAGCGAAAAGCGTTCTTCAAGACAGGGCAGGCAATATAGTGCCGGCTGGCGCGAGAAGGCAAACCGTCGGGTCGCATGACGGGCATGTAGGTTTTTAGAAATAAAGGGTTGACGAGGTTTCAGATCCCCTTATAATGCGCACCACTTCCAACGCAGTCGGAACGATAAACGCCTTGTTAATCAACAGGTTGCGTGAGTCGAGATAGCGCTGGAAGGGCTTCGGTTTCGACCGGAAGCGGTGAAAAAAGGTGGTTGACAGCAGGTTGTAACGCTGTATGATTCGCCTCCCGT
>JBKYML010000001.1:0-903068 GCA_046940335.1 Enterobacterales bacterium AN_CKDN230030167-1A_HGKHYDSX7 | reverse complement strand
GCGCGTGTAGAAAAAATGCACGCTGTCCCCATGGTAAGGTTTCTCTTTCGCCCGTCTGCTCCACCAGGATGACCCGATGCCCACCACCGTCCGCCCGCAACCTGGCTTCATGATCGTCCACGGCAACCGACTGGACGACTTGCGCAGCCTGGTCGTCAGCTGGATGCGTCGGATGCCGCTGGCACCCCTGGAGAACGAGATCGCCCTGGTGCAAAGCAACGGGATCGCCCAGTGGCTGAAGCTGGCCCTGGCCGAAGACCCCTTGGATGACGACCAGGGCGGTTGTGGTATCGCCGCCGCCATCGATGTTCAATTGCCGGGCAGCTTCATCTGGCAGCTGTACCGCAAGGTCATGGGTCGCGAAGAGATCCCGGAGGTGTCGATGCTCGACAAGGCACCGCTGACCTGGCGGCTCATGCGCCTGTTGCCTGCCTTGATCGAACGCCCGCATTTCGAGCCGCTGCGACGCTTTTTGACCGACGACGGCGACCTGCGCAAACGCTACCAGTTGGCCGAGCGACTGGCCGACCTGTTCGACCAGTACCAGGTCTATCGTGCCGACTGGCTCGACGACTGGTCCAAGGGCAATCACGTCCTGCACACCGCTCGCGATGAGCGCAAGCCACTGCCGCCTGGCAACTGCTGGCAGGCCGAGCTGTGGAAGGCGTTGCTCGATGACGTGGGCGAACGAGGCATGGCGCAGAGCCGTGCCGGCGTGCACCTGCGGTTCATGCAGCGCATGGAAACCCTGCAGGTGCGTCCCAAGGGGCTGCCTTCACGGGTCATCGTGTTCGGGATCTCTTCCTTGCCCGCCCAGGTGCTCGAAGCGCTCGCCGCGCTCTCGCGTTTCAGCCAGGTACTGCTGTGCGTGCACAATCCCTGTCGCCACCATTGGGCCGACATCGTCGCCGACAAGGACCTGCTACGGCATCACTACAAACGCCAACAGCGCAAACAGGGCATGCCCCAGGATCTCGACCCCGAGGCCATGCACCAGCACGCGCATCCTTTGCTCGCGGCCTGGGGCAAGCAAGGGCGCGACTACATCAGCCTGCTCGACAGCCACGATGATCCCAGCGTCTATCAGGGCATCTTCAGCGAAGGTCGCATCGATCTGTTCAGCGAGGCGAGCACCCAGACGTTGTTGAATCAATTGCAGGACGACATCCTCGAGCTGCGCCCCCTGACGGAGACCCGGGCCCTCTGGCCAGCCGTCGACCCGCGCACGGATGCCTCCATCCGCTTTCACGTGGCCCACAGTCCTCAGCGCGAAGTGGAGATCCTGCATGACCAACTGCTCGATGCCTTCAGCCACGACCCTACACTGCGCCCGCGCGACATCATCGTCATGCTGCCGGACATCAACACCTACGCGCCCCATGTACGCGCGGTCTTCGGTCAGATCGACCGCACCGACCCGCGCTACATCCCTTTCACCCTGACCGACCAAGGCCAGCGCGGCCGCGACCCGCTGCTGATCGCTCTCGAACACCTGCTCAAGCTGCCCGACAGCCGTTTCGCGGTCAGCGAAGTGCTGGACCTGCTGGACGTACCGGCGCTGCGTGCGCGTTTCGGTATCCAGGAGGGCGACCTGCCGACCCTGCATCGCTGGATCGAAGGCGCCGGCATCCGCTGGGGGCTGGATGCCCCGCAACGCGCCTCGCTCGGTCTGCCGGAAGGGTTGGAGCAGAACAGCTGGCGTTTCGGCCTGCGGCGCATGCTGCTGGGTTACGCGGTAGGCAAGGGTGAAGGGTGGGACGACATCGAGCCGTTCGATGAAATCGGCGGACTCGACGCCACCCTGATCGGCCCGCTGGTGGCCTTGCTCGACGCCCTGGACGTCGCCTTGTACAGCCTCTCGCAACCTGCCACCGCCACCGAGTGGGGCGAGCGCTTGAACGCCTTGCTGCAGGTGTTCTTCCTGGCCCAGGACGAACACGACGACTACCTGCTGGTGCAGTTGCAGACCCTGCGCGAAACCTGGCTGCAAACCTGCGAATCGGTCGGCCTGCAGGATGAGCTGCCCTTGACCGTCGTGCGCGAGGCCTGGTTGGCCGGACTCGATGACGGCAAGCTGTCGCAGCGGTTCCTGGCCGGCTCGGTGAATTTCTGCACGCTCATGCCCATGCGTGCCATTCCGTTCCGCACCGTCTGCCTGTTGGGCATGAACGATGGCGATTACCCGCGTGCGCAACCGCCGCTGGATTTCGACCTGATGGCCTCGGACTACCGGCCCGGTGACCGTTCGCGCCGCGAAGACGATCGCTACCTGCTGCTCGAAGCCTTGCTCTCGGCCCAGGAGCGTTTGTACGTCAGTTGGGTCGGTCGCAGCATCCGTGACAACAGCGAGCGGCCGTCCTCGGTCCTGATCGGCCAGCTGCGCGATCACTTGGCCAGCGGCTGGCGACTGGCATCGTCCGCGCCGGACGCGTTCGAGAACAGCGGCATCCAGTTGGTCGAGGCATTGACCCAGGAACATCCGTTGCAGCCGTTCAGCCGGCGCTACTACCAGAAGGACAGCGCGCTGTTCAGCTTTGCCCAGGAATGGCACGCGCTGCACCAGGCCGAGACCGTCGCCTTGCCCCAGGCGGATGCGCTCGAGCCCCACGTCAGCGACGAACCTTTGAGCCTGGCGCAGCTGCAGGATTTCATGCGTCATCCGGTCCGGCACTTCTTCAGTCAACGGCTGAAGGTGTTTTTCGAGACCTTCGAGGACCCCATCGCCGACGAGGAACCCTTCACCCTGGATGGTCTGCAACGCTATGTGCTCAGCGAAACCCTCCTGAACGCGGCACTGGTCGAGCCGGCGCGCGCCGAGCAGGTTCTCGAGCGCGGTGCCAAGCGGCTGCAAGCCAGCGGTCTGCTGCCCCTGGCCGGTTTCGGCGAGTGCCTGCAAGCCGAGCTGGTCGAGCCGCTGCCGGGTATCCTGCACCGCTACCGGCAGTTGCTGCAGCGTTGGCCCGACGACCTCCAGCAGGCCTTGCCGCTGCGCTTCGCCCACGCCGGGCTGCGCCTCGAGGGCTGGCTGGGACGTGCCTACCAAGCCATGGACGGCAGCCTGCTGAGCATCAGCACGGTGCCCAACACTCTGCAGGCGGGCAAGGCCAGCCTGAAATGGCACCGTCTCATCGCTACCTGGACGCTCCACCTGGCCGCCGCGGCCTCGGGGCTGCGGCTGCACAGCGCCGTGGTGGCCGCCGATGTCACCTTGCTGCTGGCGCCCTTGCCGGTCGACGAAGCCCGCGAGCGGCTCGGCGAACTGTTGCTGGCGCGCCAGGCTGGCATGAGCGCACCGCTACCGGTCGCGGCCAAGACCGCCTTCGCCTGGCTGTCCCAGGAGGACCCGGACAAGGCGTGGGCGGCGGCCGCCAAGGCGTACGAAGGCGACGGCCAGAACAGTGCGGGCGAGCGCGCCGAGCACTTGGCCCTGTCACGCCAGTTCCCGGACTTCGCCGCGCTGACCTGTGACGAGACCTTCACCGGCTGGTGCGAAACCTTGTACCGACCGCTCCACGCGGCCGATTGGCAGACCTTCGGCAAGGACGACATGGCATGACTCTGGTGCGTCCCCTGGCTCTGCGCTTTCCCCTGCACGGCAGCCAGTTGATCGAAGCGAGCGCCGGGACCGGCAAGACCTTCACGATTTCCGCGCTCTACCTGCGCCTGGTCCTGGGCCATGGGGGCGAGCACGGGTTCACCGGCGAGCTGTTGCCGCCGCAGATCCTCGTGGTGACCTTCACCGACGCGGCGACCAAGGAGTTGCGCGAGCGCATCCGCACCCGGCTGGCCGAAGCGGCGCGGTTCTTTCGCGGCGATGTGCAAGAGGCCGACCCGCTGCTGCGCCAGTTGCGCGACGACTACCCGGCCGAGGCCTGGCCGCGCTGCGCCAGCCGCCTGGACATCGCCGTGCAGTGGATGGACGAGGCGGCCATCTCGACGATCCATGGCTGGTGCCAGCGCATGCTGCGCGAGCATGCCTTCGACAGCGGTAGCCTGTTCACCCAGAACCTGGAAACCGACCACAGCGAATTGCTGGCCCAGGTCATGCGCGATTACTGGCGTCGCTTCTGCTATGCCATGAGCGGTGACGCCCTGGCCTGGGTGCGCGGCCACTGGATCAGCCCGGATGCCCTGCTGGTCAAGGTTCGCCCCCTGTTCGGCCGACGCAGCATCGACAGCCGCGAGGAAGAGCCGCAGCAACTGATCGACGCCGTCCTGCGCCAGCGTGCCGAGCAATTGGCGGCAATCAAGGCACCGTGGCGGCAGTGGGCCGACGAATTGCTGCAGATCTGCCGCGACGCCACCGCCGCCAAGCAGGTCAACGGCAAGCTGCAGGCCCGTTACTTCGAGCCTTGGTTCGCCACGCTCAAGCAGTGGGCCGACGACGAGCAGGCCGTGGAACTCGACCTCAAGACCGGCTTCACCCGTCTGACCCGCGGCGGCCTGGCCGAAGCCTGGAAGAGCGGCGTGCCCCCGGAACACCCCGGTCTTGAAGCCATGGAGACCCTGGCCGCGAAGCTCGAGCGCCTGCCAGCGCCCGATGCCTGTCTGCTGGAGCATGCCGCTGCCTGGGTCATCCAGCGCTTCGAGGCGGAAAAGCGCCGACGTGCCGAGATGGGCTTCGACGACATGCTGCTGCGCCTGCGTCAGGCCTTGCAGGGCGAGGCCGGCGAGCGCCTGGCGACGCTGATCCGCGAGCAGTTCCCGGTGGCCATGATCGACGAGTTCCAGGACACCGATCCGGTGCAGTACGGCATCTTCGAGCGTATCTACCATATTGCCGACAACCGCCCGGCCACCGGCCTGTTCATGATCGGCGACCCCAAGCAGGCGATCTACGCCTTCCGCGGCGCCGACATCCACACCTACCTGGCCGCGCGCCTGGCCACGGCCGGCCGGCTGCACAGTCTGGACACCAACTTTCGGTCCAGCCAGGCGATGGTCAGCGCGGTCAATCGGGTGTTCCAGCAGGCCGAGCAGCGTGAGCAGGGGCGCGGCGCCTTCCTGTTCCGTCGCGGCGCGTACAACCCGCTGCCCTTCCTCGAGGTCAACGCCAAGGGGCGTGACGAGCGCCTGCTGATCGACGGGGAGGGCACGCCCGCCCTGCAGGTGTGGCACCTCGGCAGCGACGAGCCGGTATCAGGCACACAGTACCGCCAGGCCATGGCGGCCAGCTGCGCCAGCCATGTGGTGGCGTTGCTGACCGGCGCCCTGGCCGGACGTACCGGCTTCGAGACGGCCGATGGCACGCTCAGGCCCTGCCAGCCGTCGGATATCGCCATCCTGGTGCGCGACGGGCGCGAGGCGCAGATCGTGCGCGAACACCTGGCCGTGCGCGATGTGCGCAGCGTCTACCTGTCGGACAAGGATTCGGTATTCGCCGCCCAGGAGGCGCGTGACCTGCTGGCCTGGCTCAAGGCCTGCGCCGAGCCGGACGTGGAGCGTCTGCTCAAGGCCGCCCTCGCCAGCCCGACCCTGAACCTGGGCCTGGACGCCCTGGAAGCGCTCAACCGTGACGAACGGATCTGGGAACGCTGGGTCATGCAGTTCCGCCAGTACCGTCACCTGTGGCGCCTGCAGGGCGTACTGCCGATGCTGCGCCGGCTGCTGCACGACTTTGCCCTGCCGCGCACGCTGTTCGGGCGCAGCGACGGCGAGCGGGTGTTGACCAACCTGCTGCACCTGGCCGAGCTGCTGCAACAGGCGGCCACCGAACTGGACGGCGAGCAGGCGTTGATTCGTCATCTTGCCGAGCAACTGGTCAACTCGGGCCAGGCCGGCGAAGAGCAGATCCTGCGGCTGGAAAGCGACGAGCAACTGGTCAAGGTGGTGACCATCCACAAGTCCAAAGGGTTGGAGTACCCCTTGGTCTACCTGCCTTTCGTCTGCACCAGCAAACCGGTGGACGGCCAGCGCCTGCCGCTGATCTGGCATGACGACGAAGGTCAGGCGCACCTGACCCTGACTCCGGATCGCGAACAGATCGCCCGCGCCGACGACGAACGCCTGGCCGAAGACCTGCGCCTGCTCTACGTGGCGCTGACCCGTGCCCAGCATGCTTGCTGGCTGGGGGTCGCCGACCTCAAGCGCGGCGCCAGCAAGGCGTCACGCCTGCACCTGTCAGGGATCGGCTACCTGTTGGGGGGTGGCGAGCCTTTGCCATCCTCCGCGGCGTTGGGCGACTGGCTGGCGAACCTGCGCGGCGAGACCGAGGCGATCGCCGTCATGGCACCGCCCGAGGCGGATGCCCGGCGCTATGCCGGTCGGGCCGAGCGCAGCGAGGTGAGCGCCGCCCGCCGTCCGCGCCGGTCTGCGGCCGAGGCCTGGTGGATCGCCTCCTACAGCGCCTTGCGCGTCGGCACCCAGGCGCTCGAGCTGACCGCCGACACCTCGCTTGCCCAGCAACTGCTCGACGATGAACGCGCCGACGTGCAGCCGCGCAGCGTGGCGGCCGACAGTGGCGACATCCACCGTTTCCCGCGGGGGCCCAACCCCGGGACCTTCCTCCACGGCTTGCTGGAGTGGGCCGGTCGGCAGGGCTTCGCCGAGGTCAGTGCCGACCCCGAGCAGATCGAGCGCACCGTCGGCCAGCGCTGCAACCGCCGCGACTGGACCGGCTGGATCCCGACCCTGACCCACTGGTTGCAGCGCCTGCTGGTCCAGCCCATGCCGCTGGCGCCCGACCAGCCGCCCGTGGCCCTGAGCACGCTGAGCCAGTACCAGATCGAGATGGAGTTCTGGTTCGCCAGCCACCAGGTCGAGGTGTCCACCCTCGATTACCTGGTCGGCCAGCACGTGCATGCCGGCAGGCCGCGCCTGGCCATCGAGTCGTCACGGCTCAATGGCATGTTCAAGGGCTTCATCGATCTGGCCTTCGAGCACGAGGGCCGATACTACGTGGTCGACTACAAGTCCAACTGGCTCGGCCCGGACGATGCGGCCTACAGTCAGGCGGCCATGGAGCAGGTCGTGCTCGAGCACCGCTACGATCTGCAGTACGTGCTCTACCTGCTGGCCCTGCACCGTCAGCTGCGCGCGCGACTGCCGGATTACGACTACGACCGGGACGTCGGCGGTGCGATCTTCCTGTTCCTGCGCGGCCTGGACGCGCCAAGCCAAGGCGTGTATTTCGTCAAGCCGCCGCGCGCGCTGATCGAGCAGTTGGACGCCTTGTTCCAGGGGGTCTATCGCCCACACCAGACCGATCTGTTCCAGGATGACCTGCCATGAGACGCACCCTGAGCGATTTGCTTCCCACGCCGCTGCAGGCCGCGCACCTGGCCGCCCTGGCGCCCTTGCAGCGTAGCGAAGACCTGCAGGTGTTGCTCGATCGCTGGGTGGAGCGCGGCTGGCTACGGCCCCTGGACCGTGCCTTCGTCGGCTTTCTGGCCACCCTCGAGCCCGGTTGCGACCCGCTGGTGCTGCTGGCCGCTGCCCTGGCCAGCCACCAGCTGGGCCATGGACACGTCTGCCTGGACCTGATCCAGACACTCGAAGAGCCGGACTTCGCCCTGTCGCTGCCGCCGGAAGGCGATGCCTTGGCCGGGCCCCTGCTGCTGCCGTCGCAACTGCTCGGCACGCTGGATGCAGCGACCTGGCTGCAGCGCTTGCGCGACAGCACCCTGGTGGCCGACGGCGACGCCCCCACGCACCGCGAGCGTCCGCTGGTGGTGCGTCACCAGCGCTTGTACCTGCGCCGCTACTGGCAGTACGAGCGGCGTATCGATCAGGCCCTGCGCGAGCGCCTGCGTGTGGAGGAGCACCTGCCACCGGGGCTGGCGACGGACCTGGCGCGGCTGTTCGCCGACGGCGCGCCACCCGGGCAGATCGACTGGCAGAAGCTGGCCTGCGCCCTGGCGACCCGGGCCGCGTTCAGCATCGTCACCGGCGGCCCCGGCACGGGCAAGACCACCACGGTGGTGCGCCTGCTGGCGCTGCTGCAAGCCCCGGCGGTGGAGCAGGGCCGCCCGCTGCGCATCCGCCTGGCCGCACCGACCGGCAAGGCGGCCGCCCGCCTGACCGAGTCCATCGGCCAGCAGGTCGAACGCCTGGACGTGGACGCCGCGGTGCGCGAGCACATTCCCACCGACGTCAGCACCGTGCACCGGTTGCTCGGCAGTCGACCGGGGTCGCGGCATTTCCGGCACCACGCCGGCAACCGTCTGCCGCTGGACGTGCTGGTGGTCGACGAAGCCTCGATGATCGACCTGGAAATGATGGCCAACCTGCTCGACGCCATGCCGCCTCAGGCTCGCCTGGTGCTGCTCGGGGACAAGGACCAGCTCGCCTCGGTGGAGGCCGGCGCGGTGCTGGGCGATCTGTGCCGGGAGGCCGAGGAGGGATTCTATTCGCCCGCGACCCTCGACTGGCTGCACCGCGTCAGCGGCGAGGCCCTGAATGAAGCCGGCTTGCAGGTCGGCAGCGTCGAGCGGCATCCGCTGGCGCAGCAGGTGGTCATGCTGCGCCATTCCCGGCGTTTCGGCGAGGGCAGCGGCATCGGCCAGCTGGCCCGGTGCGTCAACCGCCAGCAGGCCGGGCCGGCACGCGCGCTGCTCAGCCAGGGCGCCCACGACCTGTTCTGCCTGACCGTGCGCGGTGAACAGGACCGCGCCTTCGACCGCTTGCTGCTCGACGGGCTCGAGCAAGGCCCGGACGGGCCGCAGGGTTATCGGCTGTACCTGAACCAGCTGGGCCGCCGTCGCCCACCGCCGCACACGCCTTGGGACGACCCCCGCTGGACCGCCTGGGCCGGGGAAGTGCTGCGCCAGTTCGAGAGCTTCCAGTTGCTGTGCGCGGTCAGGCGTGGCCCCTGGGGTGTCGAAGGCCTCAACCAGCGCGTCGCAGCGGTGCTGCACCGCGCCGGGCTGATCGACAACCAGCAGCTCTGGTACGAAGGGCGGCCCGTGCTGGTGACCCGCAACGACTATGGCCTGGGTCTGATGAACGGCGACATCGGCATCGCCCTGCGTCTGCCCGATGAGCAGGGCGAACCTATCCTGCGCGTGGCCTTCGCCCGCAACGACGGGCAGGGTGGCATCCGCTTCGTGCTGCCCAGCCGCCTCAACGACGTCGAGACCGTGTTCGCCATGACCGTGCACAAGTCCCAGGGCTCGGAGTTCGCCCACACCGCCCTGGTGCTGCCCGACGTGCTCAACCCGGTGCTGACCAAGGAACTGGTCTATACCGGTATCACCCGGGCCAAGCAGTGCTTCAGCCTGATCGAACCGCGCCAGGGCATCTTCGAAGAGGCCGTGACCCGCAAGGTCAGGCGCATTTCCGGGTTGATGCTGGAGCAATGCTGACGCCATGACGCAGGAGTCTCAGACGATGATCGAGCGCCTTCACCCGTACGACCCTGCCGAAGCGCTGGAGACCCCCGAGGCCCTGGCTGCATTTCTGTCCGATGCCTTGGCGACCGAGGACATCGGCCACCTGATCCAGGCCCTGGCCGTGGCGGCGCGGGCCAAGGCCCGCCAGGGCGACCCGTCGGCGGCCGAGGCCGTGACAGCGGCCCTGGCGCATGTGCCGGTTCACGCCGAGCTGCCGTTGGACACCTTCCTGGCCGTGCTGCGTCGCCTGGGCATGGCCTTGACGGTCTCTACCGGCAAGCAAGCACAGGGTCTGACGTGAGAGGGCGTCCGCCGCCCGGTGATCGGAGCAGCGGGCCATCCGGCAGGCTTACCCCTCGGCAACGCGCATCTCACGCGTCTCCCCCTGCAACAGCGGCGCATTCAACTCCGTCACCTGCCGGATGTAGTCCCACAGCAGCGTGATCCGCTTGAGCTTTCTCAAGTCCTCCCGGCAGTACATCCAGAACTGCCGATCGATCACCACCTCGTCCGGCAACAGCGCCACCAGCCGTGGGTCCTGCGCCGCCAGGAAACATGGCAGGATCGCCAGGCCATGCCCCTGCAGCGTCGCGGTGTACTGGGCCACCACGCTGGTGCTGCGCAGGTGCACGTTGGCGTCGGGAATCAGGTGGTTCAGGTACAGCAGCTCGGCACTGAAGGCCAGGTCATCGACGTAGCTGATGAAGCGGTGCCGGGCCAGGTCGGCAACCGACGTGATCGGTGCATGGGCGTCCAGGTAGGCCTGGGTCGCGTACAGCCGCAGCCGGTAGTCGCACAACCGACAGCAGACGTAAGGGCCATGCTCCGGGCGTTCGAGAGCGATGACCAGGTCGGCCTCGCGCTTGGACAGGCTGATGAAGTGCGGCAGCGGCAGGATGTCCACCGAGATGGCCGGATACCGCTCGACGAAATGGCTCAGTTGCGGGGTGACGAAGAAACTGCCGAAGCCTTCGGTGCAGCCCATGCGAATGTGGCCGGACAACGCCATGCCGGACCCTGAGACTTGCTCGCAGGCCGCATGCAGCGTGCTTTCCAGGGTTTCGGCGAAGCCCAGCAGGCGTTGCCCTTCGGCGGTGAGGGTAAAGCCGTTGGCGCGGGACTTCTCGTACAGCAAGGTGCCCAGGCTGCGCTCCAGCGAGGCGATGCGCCGGGAGACGGTGGTGTAGTCCACCCCCAGGCGCTGGGCTGCGCGGCTGGCCTTGCGGGTGCGCGCCACCTCGAGGAAGAACTTCAGGTCGTCCCAGTTCAGGGTGCCGAGGGCAGTGGGGTCTTTTTGCATGATCGACCGGCTTTTTTGTCAGGGCATGTCGGATATTTGCCTATCTATACTCCAATCCACCCCAGGCCCCAAGCGTTCGTGCACTGCCCGACGCTGGCCGTCACGCGCCCAGAACAACACCAAGGAGAGCGCCCATGAATGCACCCCTGACCGCCGAGCGGACCCAGGTCCAACAGGCCCGTCTGCTGATCGAAGGCCGCTGGGTCGAGTCCCAGGCGAGCGAATGGCACGACGTGGTCAACCCGGCCACCCAGCAGGTCCTGGCCCGCGTGCCGTTCGCCACGCCCGACGAGGTCGACGCGGCCATCGACGCGGCCCAGCGCGCCTATGCCGGCTGGCGCGACACACCGATCGGCGCGCGCATGCGCATCATGCTCAAGCTGCAGGCCCTGATCCGCGAGCACAGCCCGCGCATCGCCGCGACCCTCAGTGCCGAGCAGGGCAAGACCCTGGCCGATGCCGAAGGCGACATCTTCCGCGGGCTGGAGGTCGTGGAACATGCCGCCTCGATCGGCTCGCTGCAGATGGGCGAATTCGCCGAGAACGTCGCCGGTGGCGTGGACACCTATACGCTGCGCCAGCCCATCGGCGTCTGTGTCGGCATCACGCCGTTCAACTTCCCGGCGATGATCCCGTTGTGGATGTTCCCGATGGCGATCGTCTGCGGCAACACCTTCGTGCTCAAGCCTTCCGAGCAGGACCCGCTGTCCACGCTGATGCTGGTCGAGCTGGCGCTGGAGGCCGGTGTGCCGCCCGGGGTGCTCAACGTGGTGCACGGTGGTAAGCAGGTGGTGGACCGGCTGTGCACCCACCCGAGCGTCAAGGCCGTCTCGTTCGTCGGCTCCACTGCGGTCGGCACCCATGTGTACGATCTGGCCGGCCGCCACGGCAAACGGGTGCAGTCGATGATGGGCGCGAAGAACCACGCCGTGGTGTTGCCCGACGCCAACCGCCAGCAGACCGTCAATGCACTGGTCGGTGCGGCCTTCGGCGCTGCCGGGCAGCGCTGCATGGCCACCTCGGTGGTGGTGCTGGTCGGCTCGGCCCGCGACTGGCTGCCGGACCTGGTCGCCGCGGCGCGCCAGCTCACGGTCAATGCCGGCAGCGAACCGGGCACCGATGTCGGTCCGCTGATCTCGCGCAAGGCCAAGGCCCGTGTGCTGAGCCTGATCGAAAGCGGCCTGGACGAGGGCGCCGTGCTCGAACTCGACGGTCGCCACGTCGAGGTGCCAGGCTACGAGGACGGCAACTTCGTCGGCCCGACGCTGTTCTCTGGCGTGACCACCGACATGCGCCTCTACACCGAAGAAATCTTCGGGCCGGTGCTGGTGGTGCTGGAGGTCGACACCCTCGAGGAGGCCATCGCACTGGTCAACCGCAACCCGTTCGGCAACGGCACCGGGCTGTTCACCCAGAGTGGTGCGGCAGCGCGGACGTTCCAGAACCGTATCGACGTCGGCCAGGTGGGCATCAACATCCCGATCCCCGTCCCGGTGCCGTTCTTCAGCTTCACCGGCTCGCGGGGCTCGAAGCTGGGCGACCTGGGGCCGTATGGCAAGCAGGTGGTGCAGTTCTACACCCAGACCAAGACGGTCACTGCCCGCTGGTTCGACGACGACAGCGTCGGCGGCGTCAACACCACCATCAGCCTGCGTTGAGGAACTCATCATGCGTATCGCATTCATCGGCCTGGGCAACATGGGTGCGCCCATGGCCCGCAACCTGCTGGCCGCAGGGCATGAGCTGACGCTGTTCGACCTCAACCGGCAGGTGCTGGACGCGCTGGCCGAGCTTGGCGGTCAGGTGAGCGCCTCGCCCAAGGCGGCGGCTTCGACCGCCGAGCTGGTCATCACCATGCTGCCGGCCGCGGCGCATGTGCGCAGCGTCTACCTGGGCGAGGACGGCGTGCTGGCCGGCATCCGTCCGGGCACGCCGGCGCTCGATTGCAGCACCATCGACCCGCAGACCGCACGCGAGGTGTCCAAGGCCGCTGCTGCCCAGGGCGTCGAGCTGGGCGATGCGCCCGTGTCCGGCGGCACCGGCGGGGCTGCGGCGGGCACCTTGACCTTCATGGTCGGTGCCAGTCCGGCGTTGTTCGACACCCTCAAGCCGGTGCTGGCGGTGATGGGACGCAACGTGGTGCACTGTGGCGAGGTCGGCACTGGGCAGATCGCCAAGATCTGCAACAACCTGCTGCTGGGCATTTCCATGATCGGCGTGTCGGAAGCCATGGCCCTGGGCAGCGCGCTGGGGATCGACCTGCAGGTGCTGGCCGGGATCATCAACAGCTCCACCGGGCGCTGCTGGAGTTCCGAGACCTACAACCCCTGGCCTGGCATCGTCGAGACCGCGCCGGCATCGCGTGGCTATACCGGTGGCTTCGGCGCCGACCTGATGCTCAAAGACCTGGGCCTGGCGACCGAGGCCGCCCGTCAGGCCCGGCAACCGGTGATGATGGGCGCGCTGGCGCAGCAGCTGTACCAGGCCATGAGCCAGCGCGGGGAGGGCGGTAAGGACTTCTCCGCGATCATCGAAAGCTATCGCGCGTCGTCCTGAGCGCGGGCGGGTCGCCCGTGCGAGCGACCCGCCGATTCGATCAGGCGAAGACGAAGTACTTGCGCACGGTCTCGACCACTTCCCAAGTGCCCTTCATCCCCGGCTCGATGACGAACACGTCACCGGCCTTGAGGTGCTTGGGCGTCTCACCTTCGGGGGTGATGATGCAGTAGCCGTCGAGGAAGTGGCAGAACTCCCACTTGTCGTAGTTGACCTCGAAGGTGCCAGGTGTGCAGATCCAGGTGCCCATGATCTTGCTGCCATCCTGCGACTGGTAGGCGTTGAGGTTCACGGTATGCGGATCGCCGCCGATGCGCTTCCACTTGGTGGCGTCGACCACGGGCGTCGGGCAGGTTTCACGCAGAACGGTGATGAAGTCGGACATGCAAGGCTCCAGCAAAGGGTTCGAAGAGCCGCCACCATAGGCCGAACCTGACCCGCTCGATTGTCCAGGTTCGACCCTAAGCTGTCTGTACGCGCTAGGGCGGTACGCAGAGACCTGTCGCTTCAGGTGCCAGGAACTGCCACCATGGGCCTCTCTCACGGCTCGAGGCAACGGATGGCCATGTCGATGTTCACACTGCTGTACCACGACCTGGGCATTGCCCTGACGCTGCTGGTGGTCGGTACGTTCCTGTTGGCCGGCATGGTCAAGGGCGTGATCGGGCTCGGCCTGCCGACCGTGGCCATGGGGTTGCTGGGCCTGGCCATGCCCCCGGCGCAGGCCGCAGCCCTGCTGATCGTGCCCGCCACCGTGACCAACCTGTGGCAGCTCGCCCTGGGCGGACACCTGCGTACGCTGCTGGGCCGCCTCTGGCCGCTGCTGACGATGATCTTTCTCGGCACCGTGCTCGGCAGCGTCTGGCTGGGCATCGACAGTGGTCCCTGGGCGGCACATGCACTGGGCGGGGCGTTGCTGGTGTATGCCCTGTATGGCCTGCTGGGCCCGACCTTGTACATCCCTCCACGGCATCAAGGGTGGGCCGGGCCTGTGGTGGGCGGGGTCACTGGATTGATCACGGCGGCCACCGGTGTGTTCGTGATGCCTGCCGTGCCCTACCTGCAGGCGCTGGACCTGCAACGCGACGAACTGGTGCAGGCGCTGGGGCTGTCGTTCACCGTCTCGACCGTGGCGCTGGCCCTCGGGCTGGCCGGGCAGTCGGCGCTCGACGTCCAGGCCCTGGGCGCTTCGACGCTGCTGCTGGCGCCTGCCGTGCTGGGTCTGTTCGCCGGGCAGTGGTTGCGCCAGCGCATCCGCCCCACCGTGTTTCGACGGTGCTTCTTCGTCGGCCTGGGGCTGCTGGGGCTGCACCTGCTGGTCAACGGCTGACCGCCAGAGGACGGGCGCCGAAAGAATCCTTTGTCATAGCCCTCGGAAATTTCCTACGCTGTAGACCGGTGCTGGCCGATGCCTGCGCCGACACAATGGTCCAACAAGAACGAGAACAAGGAAACCCAGATGCGAATCGTCATGTTCCAGTCCTTGGCCTTCGGTGCCGCGATCCTGGCCAGTTCGGGCGTGTTCGCCACGACGCTGGAAGGCGGTGCGGTCGCCGCGCCCGATGAGTACGCGGCCAAGGTCGCCGCCGACATCCTCAAGAAGGGTGGCAACGCGGTGGATGCCGCGGTCGCCACAGCCTTCACCCTCGCGGTCACCTACCCGGAGGCCGGCAACATCGGCGGCGGTGGCTTCATGACCCTCTATGTCGACGGCAAGCCCTATTTCCTCGATTACCGTGAGGTCGCTCCCAAGGCTGCCACGCGTGACATGTACTTGGACGACAAGGGCGAGGTGGTCGAGAACCTGAGCCTGGTCGGCCCACGCGCGGCGGGCGTGCCGGGCACGGTCATGGGGCTGTGGGAGGCGCATCAGAAGTTCGGCAAGCTGCCCTGGAGCGAGCTGCTCACACCGGCCATCGGCTATGCCAAGGACGGTTTCACCATCGCCGCCAAGCAGTACCAGTACCGCGATGACGTGCAGTCGCTGTTCAAGGGCGCGACCAACTTCAACGACTATTTCGGCAGCATGAAAGTCGGTCAGCGCTTCACCCAGCCCGAGCTGGCGCAGACGCTGGAGCGTATCGCTGACAAGGGCGTGAGCGAGTTCTACCAGGGCAAGACCGCCGATCTGCTGGTGGCGCAGATGCAGGCCGACAAAGGCCTGATCACCAAGCAGGACCTGGCCGACTACACGGCCGTGTGGCGCAACCCGATCGCCATCGCCTGGCGGGGCAACACCGTCTATACCGCGCCGCCGCCCAGCTCGGGCGGGGTCGCGCTGGCGCAGCTGCTCGGCATCAAGGAAGACCGCGCCGCCGACTTCAAGGGCGTGGCGCACAACTCCGCGCGCTACATCCACCTGCTGGCCGAGATCGAGAAGCGCGTGTTCGCCGACCGCGCCGACTACCTGGGCGACCCGGGCTTCACCAAGGTCCCGGTGGACAAGCTGATCGACAAGGCCTACCTGGCCAGCCGTGCCGCCCAGGTCAACCCGACCGCCATCTCGGCGACCGACGGCGTTCGCCCAGGCCTGGAATCGCATCAGACCACGCACTTCTCGATCGTCGACAAGGACGGCAACGCAGTGAGCAACACCTACACCCTGAACCTCGACTATGGCAATGGCGTGGTGGTCAAAGGGGCCGGGTTCCTGCTCAACAACGAGATGGACGACTTCAGCGCCAAACCTGGCATGGCCAACGCCTTCGGCGTGGTGGGCGGCAATGCCAACGCCATCGCGCCGGGCAAGCGCATGCTGTCGTCCATGAGCCCGACCTTGGTGACCCGTGACGGCAAGGTGACCTTGGTCCTCGGCACGCCAGGCGGCTCGCGGATCTTCACCTCGATCTTCCAGGTGATGAACAACCTGTACGACTACGACATGCCGCTGGAGAAGGCCGTGGGTGCGCAGCGCGTGCACCACCAGTTGCTGCCCAAGGACACGATCTACTTCGACAGCTATGCGCCGCTCACCGGTGAGGTGGCCGATGAGCTGAAGGCGATGGGGTACGTGCTCGAGGATCAGGGCTGGGAAATGGGCGACGTCCAGGCCATCCGCGTGATCGGCGAGAAGCTGGAGACCGCCTCCGACCCTCGTGGCCGTGGGGTAGGGGTGGTGGTCAAATGATCCACGGTTGGGTGTAAAGCCTACCGAACGGTGAGGACGAGGCGGCCGGCGCGACCGTCATCGCCGGCAAGCCGGCTCCTGCGCCGGTAGCCACGCCCCAGGCGTACAGGCCGTCGCAGGCTCATGTGGGAGACCCTAGGGTTTTTACCACAGACGCAGGGGGTGGGCCCTGACGGGTCCGATCGTGGCACGGGGGCCGCTCCCATAGGTGAGCGCGATGACGTGCAACACCGTGGCGTGACGACGGGTGTAGGAGCGGCCCCTGTGCCTCGATCGGGCCCGCCAGGGCCCGCATTACCGGCATCGTCAACCTGCCAGGTCACCGCCATTCCTGTGGGAGCCGGCTTGCCGGCGATAACGCCGGCACCGGCCCAGGCGAAATCGACTAGACCCGAAACTCGCTGACCAGCGTCTGCAGCCGCGCGCCCAGTCGGGCCAGTTCGATGCTCGAGGCGGCCGTCTCGTTGCTGGCCGTGGCAGTCTGCTCCGACACGTCGCGCACGTTCAGCACACTGCGGCTGATCTCTTCCGCGACCACGCCCTGCTGCTCGGCAGCGGCGGCGATCTGCTGGTTCATCGCCTGGATGCTGGCCACGGTCCCGGTGATGCTGCTCAGCGATACACCGGCCTTGCGCGCCAGCTCGACGCTGCTGTCGGTCAGGCGCGTGCTGTCGAGCATCACCGTGGCCACTTCCTGGGTCCCGTCCTGCAGGCTGGCGATCAGCGCCTCGATCTCTTCGGTCGATTGCTGGGTCCGCTGGGCCAGTGCACGTACCTCATCGGCCACCACCGCGAACCCGCGTCCGGCTTCGCCTGCACGCGCAGCTTCGATGGCGGCGTTGAGGGCCAGCAGGTTGGTCTGCTGGGCCACCGACTTGATCACGTCCATCACGCTGCCGATGCGCTGGCTTTCCTGCTGCAGGCTGCCCATGGCGGCACTGGAACGGTGCACTTCCTCGGCCAGGCGCTCGATCTGGGCGATGGCCTCGTTGACCACGCGATCGCCGCTCTTGGCCTCGTCATCGGCCTGGGTCGCCGCACGCGAGGCGGCTTCGGCATTGCGCGCGACTTCCTGCACCGTGGCCGCCATTTCGTGCATGGCCGTGGCCACCTGGTCGGTCTCGACCTTCTGGCTGTTGGCGCCGCTGCTGGTCTGCTCGGTCACCGCCGACAGCTCTTCCGCCGCGCTGGTCAACTGCGAGACACCTTCACGGATACCGCCGATCAGCTCGCGCAGGGTCGTGCCCATCCGCGCGATGCCCTGTTGCAGTTCGCCCAGCTCGTCACGACGGGTGATCCGCACGTTGTGGGTCAGGTCGCCCTGGGCGATGCGCTCGACCACCTGCAAGGTCTCGCGCAGCGGGCGGGTGATCTGGCGGGTGATGATCACGGCCGCGGCGATGCCCACCAGCAGCGCCAGCAAGGTCGCAGTGATCTGCCAGGTGCGCGCAGTGGTGCTCTCCGCGTCGCGACGGTCGAGCTGGATCTGGTACAGCGCCTCACTGGACTTGACGATGTCCGCACCCTGTACGGTCATCTCCTGGCGGGCTTCCTTGACCTGGGCCATGGCATCGCGCCACTGGCGGACCGCCTCACGGTAGGCCGTCGCCGCGGTCTCCAGCACCTGGAAGCGCGCCGCCTCACCGGGCACGCGTGCGCCCAAGGTGCCGACCTGCGCCAGCAGCGCTTCGATCTGACGCAGCGCGGTCTGTTCGCTGGCGTCGGTGGGGTTGGCCACATAGCCTCGGGTATCGACCTGCGATTGCAGCAGTTGCTGTTCGGTGGTGCTGACGGCCTGGTAGTACGCCAGGCGTGTGCCATCGTCCACGGCACGGGCCAGGACCTGGGCGCGCATCGCTTCCAGGGTGTCACGGGCCTGGCCGATGGTGCGCAGCATGTCCCCACGCGCTGCCGCGGCCTGCTTGTAGCCTGTGCGCATCTTGTCCAGCGAGACACGGTAGTCGCTGATCGACTGCGCCTGCTTGCGCAGCAGCGCGATGTTTTCCGGGCTCTTGAAGGTCGACAGCAGTTTCTGCTGCTGGGCACTGAAGGCATCGAGCTTGGGCACGATGGCCTGGGCGGCAGCGTCGTCGCCATTGGTCAGCATGTATTGCAGGCGCACGACGCGCAGGTTGGTCAGGTCGCTGTTGAGCTGGGTGATGTCGCTCATCCAGTTGCTGCGGTCGATCAGGCCGGACAGGCTCATCCAGCCGGTCAGGGCCAGCAGGCCCGTCAGTAGAAGCACCAGGCCGAAGCCCAGTCCCAGTTTGAGGTTGATGCCGATGTTGGCAAACCAAGCGTTCATGCACGCGCTCCCGAAAAATCCTTTGGGTAAAAAATCCACGGGTTTTGTTTTTCTGCTTGGTCACCCGCCGTTCGTGCAGGCTGTATCGGCCAGACCGGCTAGAGCTGAAACGCTTTTTCAGCGTCGTTTCGCTCAAGCCGGCCTGGTGGAGGGAGGGCGTGTGGGGAAGGGTGTTACAGCTGTCGCGCGTTGAAGGTGTCGCAGCGCTCTACCTCGCCGTTTTCGAAGCCTGCCTTGAACCAGCGAACCCGCTGCGCCGATGTGCCGTGGGTGAAGGAATCAGGCACGACGCGGCCTTGCCCTTGCTGCTGCAGACGGTCGTCACCGATGGCGTTGGCGGCGTTGAGGGCCTCTTCCACATCGCCTGGTTCCAGCCAGTTCAGGCGTTTCTGTGCCTGATAGGCCCACACCCCGGCGAAGCAGTCGGCTTGCAGCTCCTGGCGAACCAGCAGGCCGTTGGCACCCTCGAGCTTCTGCCCACGCTGGCGTGCGGCATCGACCTGATCCGAGATACCCATCAGGGTCTGCACGTGATGGCCGATCTCATGGGCGATCACGTAGGCCTGGGCAAAGTCACCGGCGGCGGCGAAGCGGGTTTCCATCTCGCGGAAGAAGCTGGTATCCAGGTAGACGCGCTGGTCGGCCGGGCAATAGAAGGGGCCGACCGCCGAGGAAGCGAAGCCGCAGGCCGACTGGATCTGGCCGTTGAACAGCACCAGTTTGGGTTCCCGGTACTGGCTGCCATTCTGGGCGAACAGGGCTTTCCAGGTGTCCTCGGTATCGCCGAGGATGGCGCTGACGAAGGCGGCCTGCTGATCGTTGGCCGGGGGCGCCTTGGTCTCGCCCTGGGTCGCGACGGGCGCCTGGCTGCTCTGTCCGGTCAGCTCGCCGAGCAGGCGCAACGGGTCCTGGCCGGTGAGCCAGCCGATCCCCACGATCAGCAGGATGGCGCCCAGTCCGAGGCCCTTGCCACCGCCGAAGCGCATGCCACCACCGCCGCTGCCGCGTGCGTCCACCACGTTGTCACTGCGTCGGCCTTTTCGCCAATCCATGTCGGTTCTCCAGGGCGTTTCGATCGTATCGAGGAAGGTAGTTCAAGGAATGTAGTCTGCGTGGAGTGCCCGTGGGCATAACACTGTAGTGATGGACAACCGAACGGGTGTGGCTATCCATCGGTACACGCACAAATCCAGGACCGACCTCGAACCGAGCCGACCGGGCGCCCTGACACCCGGCCGTTTGGTGCTCAGCGGCGAACCAGCAGCACGCCGCTTTCCATATGGTGCGTATAAGGGAACTGGTCGAACACCGCGCAGCGCTCGATGCGGTGGGTGTCGTGCAGCTGGGCGATGTTCGCCGCAAGGGTCTCGGGGTTGCACGAGATGTACAGGATGCGCTCGAACTGCCGCGTCAGCTCGCACGTGTCCGGGTCCATGCCAGCGCGGGGCGGGTCGACGAATACGGTACCGAAGTCGTAGCGCTTCAGGTCGATGCCTTCCAGGCGGCGGAACGGGCGGACCTCGTTCAGGGCCTGGGTGAGCTCTTCGGCCGACAGGCGCACCAGGCGCACGTTGTCCACGCCGTTCTCGTCGAGGTTGCTCAACGCCGCGTTCACCGAGGTCTTGCTGATCTCGGTGGCCAGCACCTGACGCACGCGGGTGGCCAGGGGCAGGGTGAAGTTGCCGTTGCCGCAGTACAGCTCGAGCAGGTCGTCGTCACGCTGGCCGAGTGCCTCGAAGGCCCAGCCCAGCATCTTCTGGTTGACCGTGCCATTGGGCTGGGTGAAGGCGCCTTCCGGCTGGCGGTAGCTGAAGGTGCGGCCGGCGACGTCCAGGCGCTCGCGTGCATAGTCGCGACCGATCACCGAGCGCTTGCCCTTGGAGCGGCCGATCACGCTGACCTCGAGGTCGGCGCTCAACTGGCGCGCAGCCGCTTCCCAGGCCTCGTCCAGCGGGCGGTGATAGCACAAGGTGATCATCGCATCGCCAGCCAGGGTGGTCAGGAACTCCACCTGGAACAGTTTGTGGCCCAGGGCTTCGCTGGCCTGCCAGGCGGCCTTCAGGCGTGGCATCAGGGCGTTGATGCGCAGGCTGGCGATGGGGAAGTCTTCGATCAGGATCGGCGTGTGCTTCTCGCCCGGCGCGAACATGGCGTAGTGCCGCTGGCCGTCCTCGCGCCACAGGCGAAATTCGGCGCGCAGCCGGTAATGCTCGCGCGGCGAGTCGAACACGGCCGGTGCCGGTGCATCGAATGGAGCCAGCAGCGTGTTCAGGCGCTGCACCTTGGCGTCCAGCTGCGCGTCGTAGGATGCGGTGTCCAGAACGGTCGTCATGCTTGCAGCCACCCCAGCTTGATCACGAACAGGATGGACAGGATCACCAAGGCAGCGTTCAGGTCGCGGTGGCGGCCGGAAATCAGCTTGATGGCGGTCCAGGAAATGAAACCGAAGGCGATGCCGTTGGCGATCGAATAGGTCAGCGGCATGGCCAGCGCGGTGATGACCACCGGCGCAGCTTCGGTCACATCGTCCCAGTTGATCTCGGCCAGGCCCGAGGCCATCAGCACGGCGACGAACAGCAGCGCCGGGGCCGTGGCAAAGGCCGGCACGCTACCGGCCAGAGGCGCGAAGAACAAGGCCAGCAGGAACAGCACGGCCACCACGATGGCGGTCAGGCCCGTGCGGCCACCGGCGCTGACGCCGGCGGCCGACTCGATGTAGCTGGTGGTGGTCGAGGTGCCCAGCAGCGAGCCGGCCATGGCGGCGGTGCTGTCGGCGATCAGGGCACGGCCCATCTTCGGCATGTGCCCGTCCTTGTCCATCAGGCCGGCCCGCTTGGCCACGCCGATCAGCGTGCCGGAGTTGTCGAACAGGTCGACGAACAGGAAGGCGAAGATCACGCTGATCAGGCCGACGTCCAGGGCGCCCTTGATATCCAGCTGCAGGAAGGTCGGTGCCAGCGACGGCGGCATCGAGACCACGCCGGCGAAGGGCGTCACGCCCAGCAGGATCGCCACCACGGTCACCGCCATGATGCCGATCAGCACCGCGCCACGGACCTTCAGCGCTTCCAGGCCGACGATCAGGAAGAAGCCCAGGGTCGCCAGGATCGGTGCCGGTTCGCGCAGGTCGCCCAGCCCCACCAGGGTGGCCGGGTTGTCGACCACGATGCCGGCGTTGTGCAGGGCGATCAGCGCCAGGAACAGGCCGATGCCCGCGGCGATCGCCGAGCGCAGCGGCAAGGGGATGCTGTTGACGATCCACTCGCGCACCCGCAGGATCGACAGCAGGAAGAACAGCACCGCCGAGATGAACACCGCGCCCAGTGCCACCTGCCAGGTGTGGCCCATGTGCAGGACCACGGTGTAGGTGAAGAAGGCGTTCAGGCCCATGCCCGGCGCCAGGGCGATCGGGTAGTTTGCGATCAGGCCCATGGTCACCGAGCCGATGGCCGCGGCCAGGCAGGTGGCGACGAACAGCGCGCCCTTGTCCATGCCGGTTTCGCCGAGGATGCTCGGGTTGACGAACAGGATGTAGGCCATGGCCAGGAAGGTCGTGATGCCCGCGAGTATCTCGGTGCGCACGTTGGTGTTGTGTGCTCTCAGTTGAAACAGCCGTTCCAGCATGCCCGCTCCTCAGGACGCTCCAGCGCCTTGAAAATGTGTCGACCCCATCAGCAAAGCACAGCCCTATCAGGGCCCGTGGTTTTATCCGGGGTGAAAAAAGCCGCGCATCATACCAGCATGGTCGCCACGCGGTAACGCGTGTTGCAGTACACTTGATCGATTCCCAGCCCTGCGCCACCTCCATCGCGCGCCTTGGCGGTGCGTCCCATGCAATTGATCGATTACCATCAGCTGTCGCGGGCTCAGCGCGAGCAACTGAACGACCTTCAGGTCTATCCCGAGCAAGTGCGTTTTGCCGGCGACATTGCCAACGCGCTGTACGTCCTGCTCAGCGTGGACAGCGACGACCGGCGCGGCATCGTCTTGCTGGTGGAGGACGTGCCAAAGGCGTTCATGCTGCTCGAGCGCGGGGCGCACCTGCCGACGTGGGCCAGGCCTGACGCGGTGACGCTCAACGCCTTCCAGGTCGATCGGCAGTGCCAGGGGCAGGGCCTGGGGCGTTTCTGCATGGGCGCGCTGCCGTCGCTGGTACGAGCCTTGTGGCCACAGGCCCGAATGCTGCAGCTGTCGGTCGATCCGGACAACCAGGCCGCCATCGGCCTGTACCGGGCCAGTGGCTGGTCGCACAGTGGGAAGGGCTACCGGGCCCGCGTCCACCACGAGTGGGCGATGACGCTGCCGCTCTAGCCACCTGGGTCAGGCGTCAGGGCGTTTGCTGTGCAGGTGGTCGCGGCCCGCCAGGGTCGGGAACAGCATGATCCAGACCCCGGTCACCACCAGCGTGCCGACCCCGCCCAGCACCACCGCCGGCACCGTGCCGAACCAGTGCGCGGTCATGCCTGACTCGAACTCGCCGAGCTGGTTCGAGGCCCCGATGAACAGGCCATTGACCGCGCTTACCCGGCCGCGCATCTCGTCAGGGGTTTCCAGCTGCACGAAGGCACTGCGGATGACCATGCTGATCATGTCGGCCGCGCCTAGGACCACCAGCACGGCCAGCGAGAACCAGAACGAGGTCGACAGGCCGAAACCGATGGTCGCCACACCGAACACCCCGACGGCGCTGAACATCACCCGCCCTACCTTGCGCTCCACCGGGAAGCGCGCGAGCCACACCGACATCAGCAACGCTCCGACCGCGGGTGCCGAGCGCAGCAGGCCCAGGCCCCAGGGGCCCGTGAGCAGGATGTCCTTGGCGAAGACCGGCAGCAGGGCGGTGGCGCCGCCCAGCAGGACCGCGAACAGGTCCAGCGAGATCGCGCCGAGGATGTCCTGGCGGCTGCGGATGAAGCGCACGCCCGCCAGTAGCGATTCCAGGGTGGCACGCCCGCGCTGGGCGACGTGCTGGCGAGCGTCCAGGCCCAGGGTCAGCGTGCAGGCGATGGCGTAGAGCACGACGGTAGGGCCGTAGACCCACAGGCTGCCGAAAGCATAGAGCATGCCCCCGACTGCAGGCGCGACGATGGTCGCCGACTGGGTGGCCGATGCTGAAGCCGCCACGGCGCGCGCAAACAGTCCGGGCGGCACCACGTTGGGCAGCAGCGCCTGGGTGGCTGGCATTTCGAACGAGCGCGTCGCGCCCAGCATGAAGGCGAGGATGAAGATCATCTCGCGGCTGACACTGTCGCTCGCGCTGGCCACCGCCAGCGACAGGGCGATCACGCCTTGCAGGCTTTGGCACAGCGCTGCGACGCGGCGCCGGTCGTAACGGTCGGCCACATGGCCGGTGTGCAGCATGAACAGCACCCGGGGTGCGAACTCGACCAGGCCGACCAGACCCAGGTCGAGCACGCTGCCGGTCAGCTGGTAGAGGTGCCAGCCGATGGCCACGGTGAGCATCTGGAAGCCGCTGGCGGTGAAGACGCGGGCGAACCAGAAGGCAACGAAAGCGCGATGGTGCCGCAGGCGTCGAGGGGCGGAGGCAGGCATGGGGCTGGGAATCCTGAAAGAAGGCACAGGTGACGAACGCTCCTGGAGTGTAACAAAGGATTGCAAGATACCGGGTTCGTCACGGGTTGCACGAAGGACAACCGACCTGTGGCAACGCACCGCATCAATAGGGCACCCGTATGGGGCTATGCTCTTGGCACGCATTGACGTGTATCAAAGAATGTCCCAACGGAATCTGATCGCTCGGCCCAGGTGACGAAGCCCGATCGAACAATCCGCAGGGTGCGCACTCGATAGACGTGGACGGCAGGGCACAGGCCCGGCCAAGGTTCACGCATCCAGGAGGCAGCATGTTCGGTCTCGAAGCACTCGATCTGGCCCGTATCCAGTTCGCCTTCACCGTCTCGTTCCACATCCTGTTCCCGGCCATCACCATCGGCCTGGCGAGTTACCTAGCGGTGCTCGAAGGCCTCTGGCTGAAGACCGATCGCCAGGTGTACCGCGACCTCTACACGTTCTGGTCGAAGATCTTCGCGGTCAACTTCGGCATGGGCGTGGTTTCCGGCCTGGTCATGGCCTACCAGTTCGGCACCAACTGGAGCCGCTTCTCCGACTTCGCCGGCGCCATCACCGGCCCGCTGCTCACCTACGAGGTGCTGACCGCCTTCTTCCTGGAGGCCGGTTTCCTGGGCGTCATGCTGTTCGGCTGGAACCGCGTCGGGCGTGGCCTGCACTTCTTCGCCACGCTCATGGTGGCCTTGGGCACCCTGGTCTCGACCTTCTGGATCCTAGCCTCCAACAGCTGGATGCATACCCCACAAGGCCATGCGATCGTCGACGGCCGGGTGGTCCCGATGGACTGGCTGGCAGTGATCTTCAATCCGTCGTTCCCGTTCCGCCTGATGCACATGGCCGTCGCCGCCTTCGTCGCCACGGCCTTCTTCGTCGGCGCCTCGGCGGCCTGGCACCTGTTGCGTGGGCGCGACAATCCGGCGGTGCGCACCATGCTGTCGATGGCCATGTGGATGGCCTTGATCGTGGCGCCCGTCCAGGCGGTGATCGGCGACTTCCACGGGCTCAACACCCTCGAGCACCAGCCGGCCAAGATCGCCGCCATCGAAGGACACTGGGACAACCCGCCTGGCGAGCCGACGCCTCTGATCCTTTTCGGCCTGCCCGACATGCAGGCCGAAACCACGCGCTATGCGCTGGAGATTCCCGTGCTCGGCAGCCTGATCCTGACCCACAGCCTGGACAAGCAGGTGCCGGCACTGAAGGACTTCCCGCCCGAGGACCGGCCCAACTCGACCATCATCTTCTGGTCGTTCCGGGTCATGGTCGGGCTCGGCATGCTGATGATCGCCACCGGCCTGTGGAGCCTCTGGCTGCGCAAGCGCGGCACCTTGTACAGCTCGCGCCCGTTCCTGCACCTGGCGCTGTGGATGGGGCCGGCCGGATTGATCGCGATCCTCGCCGGCTGGTTCACCACCGAGATCGGCCGCCAGCCCTGGGTGGTCTACGGGCTGATGCGCACCGCCGACGGCGTGTCCAACCACAGCTACGCGCAGCTAGGGTTCACCCTGGTGATGTTCGTGCTGGTGTACTTCGCGGTGTTCGGTGTCGGCTTCGCCTACATGATGCGCCTGGTGCGCAAGGGGCCGCACAGCGGTGAGGGACACGCGCAAAAGCCAGGCGGTCCCGGGCGCCCGCGTACCCCGGCACGGCCGTTGTCGGCCGCCGTCGAAGGCCAGGACGACACGTCCGTCACCCCGAGCGAGAGGAACTGAGCCATGGATATCGACCTTCCCCTGATCTGGGCCATGATCATCATCTTCGGCATCATGATGTACGTGGTGATGGACGGCTTCGACCTTGGCATCGGCATGCTCTTCCCCTTCGTCAAGGCCGAGCATGAC
The DNA here is from genome assembly GCA_046940335.1 of Enterobacterales bacterium AN_CKDN230030167-1A_HGKHYDSX7. Taxonomy (GTDB): domain Bacteria; phylum Pseudomonadota; class Gammaproteobacteria; order Pseudomonadales; family Pseudomonadaceae; genus Aquipseudomonas. The sequence continues at coordinate 877,021 of JBKYML010000001.1, read as the reverse complement.
CGTGACGTCATGATGAACACGGTCGCCCCGGTCTGGGACGGCAACGAGACCTGGTTGGTACTGGGGGGCGCCGGGCTGTTCGGCGCCTTTCCGATGGCCTACTCGGTGGTGCTGTCGGCCCTTTATCTGCCCTTGATGCTGATGCTGATCGGATTGATCTTCCGAGGCGTGGCCTTCGAGTTCCGCTTCAAGGCCAAGGCCGACCGACGTCATGTCTGGGACAAGGCCTTCATCGGTGGGTCGCTGGTGGCGACCTTCTTCCAGGGTGTCGCGCTGGGCGCCTTCATCGAAGGTTTCAAGGTGGTCGATCGCAGCTACGCCGGCGGCGCGCTGGACTGGTTGACGCCGTTCAGCCTGTTCTGTGGCGCCGGACTGATCGTCGCCTACGCGCTGCTGGGCTGCACCTGGCTGATCATGAAGACCGAAGGCCCGCTGCAACGGCAGATGCACGTGCTGGCCCGGCCGCTGGCCATCGCCCTGCTCGCGGTCATCGCCCTCGTCAGCCTGTGGACGCCGCTGGCCTACCCGCAGATCGCCGGTCGCTGGTTCGCGATGCCCAACCTGTTGTGGTTCCTGCCCGTGCCGCTGCTGGTGCTGGCCACGCTGTACGGGCTGATCCGTGCCGTGGCGCAGGAGGCGCACTATGCGCCGTTCCTGCTGACGCTGGCGCTGATCTTCCTCGGCTACAGTGGCCTGGGCATCAGCCTGTGGCCGAACATCATCCCGCCTTCCGTGTCGATCTGGGAAGCAGCAGCGCCGCCGCAGAGCCAGAGCTTCATGCTGGTGGGAACGTTGTTCATCATTCCGTTGATCCTGGGGTACACCTTCTGGAGCTACTACGTGTTCCGCGGCAAGGTGACCCATGAAGACGGCTACCACTGACCTGAGGAAACCGTGATGAACCGGCATGAGCACGATCACGAGACGCCGCCACTCTGGCAGCGTCTGGGTTGGCTGGCGTTGATCTGGACGCTCAGCGTGGCGGCGCTGGGTGTGGCCGCCTACGGCATGCGTCTGTTCATGAGCGCGGCTGGCCTGACCACGCACTGAAGGCTTCACTTGCGTGCCTTGAGCACCACGAACTTCGGCGTTGCCGCCACCTGCTCGACGCCGCGGAACAGGCGCGCCAGCTTGCTGTGATAGCCCAGGTGGCGATTGCCGACCATGTACAAGGCGCCGCCGACCACCAGCGCTTCGCGGGCCTGCTGGAACATGCGCCAGGCCAGGAAGTCGCCGACCACCTGCTGCTGGTGAAAGGGCGGGTTGCACAGCACCACGTCCAGCGACTGCCGCTCGATCGCGTCCAGCCCATCGGCGGCCTCGATGACCGCCGGGCGTTCGCCCAGGGCGGCCTGCCAGTTTTCCCGCGCCGATTGCACCGCCATGTAGGACTCGTCCACCAGGGTATAGTGCGCGTCCGGGTTGGCCAGGGCGCTGGCGATCGCCAGCACGCCGTTGCCGCAGCCCAGGTCGGCGACCCGCGCCGCGCCCAGGTTGCCAGGCAGGTGCGGCAAGAAAGCGCGCGTTCCGATGTCCAGGCCTTCGCGGCAGAATACGTTGGCGTGGTTCACCAGTTCCAGGGCAGGCGCATCCAGACGATAGCGCGAGGGGTAGGGCGAGACGGCCAAGGCTCGCCCGGCAGGCGTGGCGGTCAGCAGCCGCGCCTTGCGCGAGGCCAGCGATGCCTGCACCGGACCGACATAGCGCTCCAGCAGGTCGCCTGCCGCCCGCGGCAAGTGCTTGACCATGGCGCCAGCGATGACCTGGGCGCCTGGCGCCAGGTGCCCGTGCAGCCGGATCAATTGTTCTTCCAGCAGGGCGAGGGTCTTGGGCACCCGAATCAGTACCCGGTCGAACAGGCCGTGCCAAGCCTCGCTGGCGGGCACGAAAGGCACGCTGTCGAACGCCTTGCCATGCCGGACCAGGTTCTTCTCCAGTGCCAGACGGCCCAGATGCGAGTCGCCGCTGCTGGTCACCTGCACGTGGCCGGCCAGGCTCACCGCCAGGGCGCCGAAGTTGTCGTTGAGTACCAGTACACGGCAGGCGCCATCCGGACGCTGCTGCGCCAACTGTTCGAGCAGGTACTGGTCGGCGGCATCGAAGGCTTGAAGAGGATCATTGGCCTGCTCCGGCTGGCGGATCAGGTCGAGTTCGGCGAAGGGGCTGTTCAGCAAGGGCATGGCAAATACACTCTGGTGCGAGGACACCTGATCCCGCGTGGGATCGGTCATGGTGCGCGATTCTACAGAGGTTTGCCCAAGGGCGCGGCGCGTGCGTCAGATCAGACCATAGGTGACCCCGATGGCAATGGCCGCAGCCTTGTTGGTGGCATTGGTCTTGCTGATGATGCTGCGGATGTGGAAATTGACCGTGCTGAGCGAGAGCGAGAGGATCATGGCGATGTCGGCGGCCGTCTTGCCTGCCGCGGACCAGCGCAGTACCTCCAGCTCACGATGGCTCAGCTTGGGCAGTGGCTGACGCTGGGCGAGCAGGTGCTCGGTGAGCGCCCGGTGCAACGTGGTGCCCAGCCAGCCGATCTGCACGCTCTTGTCGTAGAACTCGGTGATCGAGATCTTGCGTTCCGGCCGGGCGACACTGATCTGGCTTTCGTTGTGGTGCAGGTCATGCACCGCCTGCGTCCAGCCATGGCGCAGCCCATGGGCGCTGGCCTGCTCCCGCAGGTCGGGCACGCTCTCGAACAGCGCGTCGTCCCAGAGCACGGCGCTGGTAGTATGGCGGCAGGCATGGGCGACCGGGTCGGTCGCCAAGAACTGCTTTTCGTATAGCAGCCCCCACGCTTCGGGAAAATTGTTGTAGAACGTGATCTGCTGCTTGGTGCCAGGCGTGTTCGAAAAGAACGTCCAGCTGATGTACGGCATGCCGAGCGATTGGGACAAGCTGACCGCCTGTTCGAACAGGCGAGCCGGTTCACGCTCTTCGAGCAAGCGCCGTATCTGCTCCGTGCTCCAATGTTGCATGGTGAGGCTCCCTCCGCATATTCGATAGGATCCAAGTTCTACACAGGGTGTGAAGAGTGTAGGAAAAGACTATCGCTTTAGCAGGAAAAATTTGCGATTAGGCTGCGTTTTTTAATTCTGTTTGGCTTCGGGACGCACCCTGTCGGTGTTCATCGTGCACTGATTACGCGACACTACCCGCCCGACCGATGGAGACCCCCATGACTGCCAGTGCCGACAAGTTCACCTGCCAGACGTTGCTCGACGTGCAGACGTTGACGCCCAGTCTCTTCAGCCTGCGGATGACGCGCGATCCTGGCTTTCGGTTTCGCGCCGGTCAGTTCGCACGGCTCGGCGTGACCAAGGCGGATGGCAGCATCGTCTGGCGTGCCTACTCGATGGTCTCGGCGCCCCATGACGAGTTTCTGGATTTCTTTTCAATCGTCGTGCCAGGGGGCGAGTTCACCAGCGAGCTGAGCCGCCTGGGCGTGGGCGACACGGTCCTGGTCGATCGCCAGGCCTTCGGTTACCTCACCCTGGACCGCTTCATCGGCGGTCGCGACCTGTGGCTGCTCGCCACCGGGACCGGCATCGCACCGTTCGTCTCGATCCTGCAGGACTTCGAGGCCTGGGAGCGGTTCGAGTCGATCAAACTGGTGTATTCGGTGCGCGAAGCGCAGGAGCTGGCCTACCGGGCGCTGATCGACGGGCTCGAGCAGCGCGATTACTTGGCCGAGTACGCGGGCAAACTGCAGTTCATTCCAGTGGTGACCCGCGAAGCCTACCCAGGCGCCTTGGGCACGCGCATCACCACGCTGATCGAGACGGGCGAGCTGGAGGCTGCGGCCGGTGTGGCGTTGAACCCGGAACACTCGCGGATCATGCTCTGCGGCAACCCCGAGATGATCGATGACACGCGTCAGGTGCTCAAGGCGCGTGACTTGCAGCTGGCGCTGAGCCGTCGGCCAGGGCAGGTGGCGGTCGAGACCTACTGGTAACGCGGGCCCGGCTGGCCTGCGGTGCGGGCCGGGCCCCCGGCGTCATCCATGCCTCAAGGCAGGCGGTTCTGGTTCTGCGCCTTGAGCAGGTCACGGATCTCCGTGAGCAGCGTTTCCTGCGGGGTAGGGGTGGGCGGCGCGCTCGGGGCGACGGCTTCTTCGCGCTTGAGGCGGTTGATCGCTTTGACGCCCATGAAGATGGCGAAGGCGATGATGATGAAGTCGATCACCGTCTGGATGAACTTGCCATACGCCAGCACCACCGCAGGGACGTCGCCCTGGGCAGCCTTGAGCGTGATGGCCAGGTCGCTGAAGTCGACCCCACCGATCAGCAGGCCCAGCGGTGGCATGATCACGTCACCCACGAAGGAGGAGACGATCTTGCCGAAAGCGGCGCCGATGATGATGCCGACGGCCATGTCCACGACGTTGCCTTTGACCGCGAAGGCCTTGAATTCCTTGAGCATGCCCATGGTGTGTTCCTTGTGACGAGTGAAAAGGGTAAGGCGGTTCAGACGGACTGCACACGCGTCATGCGCCGCTGAGCAGTTAATGACTGCACACAGACCGAATAGTTTTGTCGCCTCCTGGCGCATTCACGGCACATCGGCTCGGTTATCATGGCGGTTTTCCCGGGAGATCGACCATGGCCAAAGCCAAGCGTTTGTATGGCTGCACGGAATGCGGCGCGACCTTTCCCAAATGGGCCGGCCAATGCGGCGAATGCGGGGCCTGGAACACCCTGGTGGAAACCATGCTCGAAAGTGGCGCGGCAGCGGCGCCCAGCGGGCGTGCCGGCTGGACCGGTCAGCAGGCCCAGATCAAGACCCTCGCAGAAGTCAGCGTAGAAGAAATCCCGCGCTTCACCACCAGCAGCACCGAGCTGGACCGCGTGCTGGGAGGCGGCCTGGTCGATGGCTCGGTGGTGCTCATCGGCGGCGACCCGGGCATCGGCAAGTCGACCATCCTGTTGCAGACCCTGTGCAACATTGCCACGCACATGCCTGCGCTCTACGTCACCGGCGAGGAGTCCCAGCAGCAGGTGGCGATGCGCTCACGGCGCCTGGGGCTGCCCCAGGACCAGCTCAAGGTGATGACCGAGACCTGCATCGAGACGATCATCGCCACGGCTCGTCAGGAAAAGCCCCGGGTCATGGTGATCGACTCGATCCAGACCATCTTCACCGAGCAGTTGCAGTCGGCGCCGGGCGGTGTGGCCCAGGTCCGTGAGAGTACCGCCCTGCTGGTACGCTATGCCAAGCAAAGCGGCACGGCCATCTTCCTGGTCGGTCATGTCACCAAGGAAGGCTCGCTGGCCGGCCCGCGAGTGCTCGAGCACATGGTCGACACGGTACTGTACTTCGAGGGCGAGTCCGACGGACGCCTGCGCTTGTTGCGCGCCGTGAAGAACCGCTTTGGTGCGGTTAACGAGCTGGGCGTGTTCGGCATGACCGATCGTGGCCTCAAGGAAGTGTCCAACCCCTCAGCGATCTTCCTCAACCGCACCCAGGAAGAAGTGGCGGGCAGCGTGGTGATGGCGACCTGGGAAGGCACCCGGCCGATGCTGGTCGAGGTCCAGGCGCTGGTGGACGACAGTCACCTGGCCAACCCCCGGCGCGTCACCCTGGGCCTGGACCCGAACCGCCTGGCCATGCTGCTGGCGGTGTTGCATCGTCACGGCGGCATCCCGACCCATGACCAGGATGTCTTTCTCAACGTGGTCGGCGGCGTCAAGGTGCTCGAGACCGCCTCGGACCTGGCCCTGCTCGCGGCGGTGATGTCCAGCCTGCGCAATCGGCCGCTGGCCCATGGCCTGCTGGTATTCGGCGAAATCGGCCTGTCGGGTGAGGTACGGCCCGTGCCCAGCGGTCAGGAACGTCTCAAGGAAGCGGCCAAGCACGGCTTCAAGCGCGCCATCGTGCCCAAGGCCAATGCGCCGAAGGAATCCCCCGCCGGGTTGCAGGTGATCGCCGTGACGCGGCTGGAGCAGGCGTTGGATGCGTTGTTCGAGGAATGAGCTGCAAGCTACGAGCTACGAGCGGATGTGCAGGGCTGAAGTTCAGCGAACGTGATCCACGCATCAGGCGCGGCACCCAAAGCCCTGCAGGTCGCTTTGCTTGAAGCTTGAAGCTTGAAGCTTGAAGCTCCTAGCCCGTAGCTCACACCACCCCGCCACGCGCTCGATGCCCTTCGATCAACGCGCCCCACTCGCGCATCATCTCTTCCCGATCCGCCAGGTTCAGCTCCACCAGGCGGTGCAGATGGGTCATCGAGTCCACGTCGATCGTCTCGCAGGCGAACCCCAGGTGGTTGGCTTCCTCATGGCGCAGCTCGACCTGCATTACCACGCGCGCCTTGTCGCTGAGTTCGATCACTACCTCGAATCCGCGGGTCGTGTCTGCGTCCCACTGCGCCGGACGCTCGACCAGCAGGCCATGAAGCGACACGTCCAGCAGATGCACGTCCCAGGTTCGGCCATCCTGGCGCAGGTGGGTGGTGGCGTCGAAGGCGATGCGTTGGAAGCGGCGGCGTTCGTCGTGGGATGACATGGAGCGGACCCTCCGAAGGGTTTCCTGCAGGAATGAACGGATCGGCCCCAGGGGCGCTCGATAGAGCGGCGCACGGCTTTGACCAAAGCAGGTGTGGCAATGCGCCAAGTCTCGCCCTAGACTCGCTGGGCGGTCTTTTCCAATCCATCAGTGGAAGTAAACCATGAACAACAATAATAGCCTGCTACGCCATCTGCCATGGCTACTGCTGGCGGTCCTCGGGGCCGGTGCGCTGGGCGTGGTCGCCCTGCGCCGTGGCGAAGCGATCAATGCCTTGTGGATCGTCGTCGCGGCAGTGGCCATCTACCTGGTCGCCTACCGTTACTACAGCCTGTTCATCGCCACCAAGGTCATGCAGCTCGACCCCCGTCGCGCGACCCCGGCGGTCCTCAACAACGATGGTCTGGACTACGTGCCGACCAACAAGCACATCCTGTTCGGTCACCACTTCGCGGCCATCGCCGGTGCCGGCCCCCTGGTCGGCCCGGTCCTGGCCGCGCAGATGGGCTATCTGCCCGGCACCTTGTGGCTGATCGCTGGCGTGGTACTGGCCGGTGCGGTCCAGGACTTCATGGTGCTGTTCATGTCCACCCGCCGCAACGGTCGCTCGCTGGGCGACATGGTGCGCGAGGAGATGGGGCGTATTCCAGGCACCATCGCGCTGTTCGGCTGCTTCCTGATCATGATCATCATCCTGGCGGTGCTGGCGCTGATCGTGGTCAAGGCGCTGGCGGAAAGCCCCTGGGGCATGTTCACGGTCATGGCGACCATCCCGATCGCCATGTTCATGGGCATCTACATGCGCTACATCCGGCCGGGCCGCATCGGCGAGATCTCGCTGATCGGCGTGGTCCTGCTGCTGCTGTCGATCTGGCTGGGCGGTGTCGTCGCCGCCGATCCGACCTGGGGGCCTGCCTTCACCTTCACCGGCGTGCAGATCACCTGGATGCTGGTCGGCTATGGCTTCGTCGCCGCGGTGCTGCCGGTCTGGCTGGTGCTGGCCCCGCGTGACTACCTGTCGACCTTCCTCAAGATCGGCACCATCGTGGCCCTGGCCATCGGCATCCTGATCCTCGCGCCCGAGCTGAAGATGCCGGCCCTGACCCAGTTCACCGACGGCACCGGTCCCGTGTGGAAAGGCACGCTGTTCCCGTTCCTGTTCATCACCATCGCCTGTGGCGCGGTCTCCGGCTTCCATGCGCTGATCTCCTCGGGCACCACGCCCAAGCTGCTGGACAACGAGACCAACGCCCGCTACATCGGTTACGGCGGCATGCTGATGGAATCGTTCGTGGCCATCATGGCGATGGTCGCCGCCTCGGTCATCGAACCGGGCGTGTACTTCGCCATGAACAGCCCGGCGGCCGTGGTCGGTGCCGATGTCGTGTCGGTGGCGCAGACGGTCAGCAGCTGGGGCTTTTTGATCACGCCCGAGCAACTGGAAGCCACCGCCCGCGACATCGGCGAGCACACCGTGCTGGCCCGCGCCGGTGGCGCACCGACCCTGGCCGTGGGCATCGCGCAGATCCTGCACCAGGTCCTGCCGGGTGAGAACACCATGGCCTTCTGGTACCACTTTGCGATCCTGTTCGAGGCGCTGTTCATCCTCACCGCGGTCGATGCCGGTACCCGTGCCGGTCGCTTCATGCTGCAGGACCTGCTGGGCAGCTTCGTGCCGGCGCTCAAGCGTACCGATTCGTGGCCGGCGAACCTGATCGCCACCGCCGGCTGCGTGGCACTGTGGGGTTATCTGCTGTACCAGGGCGTGATCGATCCGCTGGGCGGCATCAACACCTTGTGGCCACTGTTCGGCATCTCCAACCAGATGCTCGCCGGCATCGCCCTGATGCTGGGTACGGTCGTGCTGATCAAGATGAAGCGCCAGCGCTATGTGTGGGTGACCTTGCTGCCTGCCGTCTGGCTGCTGATCTGCACCACCACCGCCGGCCTGATCAAGCTGTTCGACCCGAACCCGGCCGTGGGTTTCCTGGCCCTGGCCAACAAGTACAGCACCGCGCTGGAAGCCGGTCAGGTCCTGGCCCCGGCCAAGGACATCGGCCAGATGCAGCACGTGATCTTCAACGCCTACACCAACGCCGGTCTGACCGTGCTGTTCCTGGTCGTGGTGTTCAGCATCCTGTTCTTCGCCCTCAAGGTCGGCTACGCCGCCCTGGGTCGTTCGGAGCGCAGCGACAAGGAAACCCCGTTCCAGGCCTTGCCTGATGCATAACGCCAGAGGTGGCTACTGATGTTCAACGATCTTGGTCGACTGGGTAAGTACCTGGGGCAGGCAGCCCGCCTGATGGTCGGCATGCCCGACTACGACACCTATGTCGAGCACATGCAGACCAAGCACCCGGACAAGCCGGTGATGAGTTACGAAGTGTTCTTCCGCGAACGTCAGGAAGCGCGTTACGGCGGCGGCAACGGTTCGACCCGCTGCTGCTGAGTCCACCGCCACACCACGCGCCACGCTTGTCGTGGCGCGTTCATTTCAGGAGTCGCAATGTCCATGGCAAACCCTATCCCGGTGACCGTGCTGACCGGTTTTCTCGGCGCCGGCAAGACCACCTTGCTCAAGCACATGCTCAAGGCCGAGCACGGCCTGAAGCTGGCGGTCATCGAGAACGAATTCAGCGAGGCAGGCATCGACAGCCAGCTGCTTGGGGACGAACCCGTGCAGGTGATGACGCTGGCCAACGGCTGCGTCTGCTGCAGCATTCATGGTGACCTGACGCGCGCACTGTACCTGCTGCTCGAGCGTCTGGACGCGGGCGAGATCGCCTTCGACCGTCTGGTCATCGAGTGCACCGGCCTGGCCGATCCTGCCCCGGTGGCCCAGACGTTCTTCATCGACGAAGACCTGCGCGAGCGCTATCTGCTCGATGGCATCATCACACTGGTGGACGCGGCGCATGCCGACACGCACCTGGCCCAGACCATCGCCCAGGCCCAGGTCGGTTTCGCCGACCGCCTGCTGCTGAGCAAGACCGACCTGGCTACGCCCGAGGCCGTGGAGGCATTGCGCGAACGGCTCGGCCGCATCAACGGCCGTGCACCGATCCGTGTGGTCGAGCAGGGGCGTATCGACCTGGCCGAGCTGCTCGATGTGCGCGGCTTCAACCTCAACACGGACGTGGGGAGCAGCCTCAAGCCGGTCTTGCGACCCTTGCTCAAGCCGGCGACCCCTGACCGTATCGCGACCTTGGTACTGCGCACCGAGGCTCCGTTGGACATCGACCGGCTCAGCGACTTCATGAACGCGTTGCTGGAAGACCATGGCAAGCAGCTGCTGCGCTACAAGGGTGTCCTGAACATCGCGGGCGATGAGCGGCGGCTGGTGTTCCAGGGGGTGCTGAAGCTGTATGGCTTCGACTGGGACACGGAGTGGCCGGCCGACCAGCCCCGCGAAAGCGTGATGGTGTTCATCGGCGATGACCTGCCCGAAGCGCAGATTCAGGCAGGTTTCAAGGCCTTGAGCCAAGCGTGAAGGGGCATCATGACGAGGGCAGGGGCGCTTGTCCGGGTCATTGCTCGTCAGGCGTGCTCAGCCAGGGAACGTGCCGTTCGAGGATCTTCAGCGTCCAGTAAGACGCCAGGTCGCTCGCGAACGCAAGGTACAGGTGGTGCGTGTTCTGGCGCGTGACCGGGGTCATGTACCTGCCGTTCAGGGCCAGACGGACCGCTTGCGTGTCGCTCGACAGGTCAGGCGGACCGAAGGGCACGCCGGCGGCATTCTCGAGTGTCAGTACGCTGGGTGATCTGTCCGCCGTTGCGCCCAGCCCCAGGTAGTCGCCAAACAGGCAGACCCCCTTGCCGAAGTGGCGACCGGGCTCGCGCACGTACAGTGCATAGCCCGACTCGGTGTGGCGGAAGTACAACGCGATGGGGGTATCGGTCACGCCTGGCTGGCAGCTGAGAAAGTGCGAGTCGTTCCTGACGGTACTGACCAGGCCGGGCAGGACACCGCCGCCGCCGAACCAGTTGACCCAGGCGGGCTTGCCCAACAAGGTGTCCAGTGTATGAAGTGGCGTCCCCTGCAGGGTCAAGGTACCGATGAAGGATTGTTGGCGATGGGTGGGCATGATCGTGGCTCCTGTAGTCGGCGAGGCGTGCGGATACACGCGACGGCATGCTGCGCTACGGGGTGCAGGGGCGGAACGAGGAGGGTCTTCCGCTGGCGAGGCGTCTGGAACAGACGGCCATGAAAAAACCCCAAGGCCACGACGACCTTGGGGTTTGGCGAGGCTCACAGGCCTCGAGGCACTACGCGGTGCGAATTACTGGCCGTACACCGGCAGTCGCTTGCAGATCGCCTTGACCTTCTCACGCACGCTGTCGATGACCGCTTCGTTGTTCAGGTCGGCCAGGATGTCGCAGATCCAGCCGGCCAGTTCACGGCATTCGGCTTCCTTGAAACCACGGGTGGTGACGGCGGGGGTGCCGAACCGCAGGCCGGAAGTGACGAACGGCGAGCGCGGGTCGTTCGGAACCGAGTTCTTGTTCACGGTGATGAACGCCTTGCCCAGGGCCGCGTCGGCGTCCTTGCCCGAGATGTCCTGCTTGATCAGCGACAGCAGGAACAGGTGGTTCTGGGTGCCGCCGGAGACGATGTCGAAACCGCGCTCGATGAACACCTCGGCCATGACCTGGGCGTTCTTCACCACTTGCTGCTGGTAAGCCTTGAACTCAGGCTGCAGGGCTTCCTTGAAGCAGATCGCCTTGGCCGCGATGACGTGCTCCAGCGGGCCACCCTGGGCGCCCGGGAACACGGCGGAGTTGAGCTTCTTCTCGATGTCGGCGTTGGCACGGGCCAGGATCAGGCCGCCACGTGGACCGCGCAGGGTCTTGTGGGTGGTGGTGGTGACCACGTCGGCGAACGGTACCGGGTTGGGGTAGACACCCGCAGCGACCAGGCCGGCGACGTGGGCCATGTCGACGAACAGGTAGGCACCGACCTTGTCGGCGATGGCGCGGAAGCGGGCGAAGTCCAGCACCTGGGAGTAGGCGGAGAAGCCGGCGACGATCATCTTCGGCTTGTGCTCGTCAGCCAGGCGCTCGACTTCGTCGTAGTCGATCAGGCCGTTGCCGTCGATGCCGTACTGGACGGCGTTGTATAGCTTGCCCGAAGCGCTGACGCTGGCGCCGTGGGTCAGGTGACCACCGTGAGCCAGGCTCATGCCCAGGATGGTGTCGCCTGCCGACAGCAGGGCCAGGTAGACCGCGGCGTTGGCCTGGGAACCGGCATGGGGCTGGACGTTGGCGTAGTCGGCGCCGAACAGCTGCTTGGCACGGTCGATGGCCAGTTGCTCGACCACGTCGACGTATTCGCAACCGCCATAGTAACGCTTGCCCGGATAACCTTCGGCGTACTTGTTGGTCAGGACCGAACCCTGCGCTTCCATGACAGCCGGGCTGGTGTAGTTTTCCGAAGCGATCAGCTCGATGTGCTCTTCCTGGCGCAGAGCTTCTTGCTCCATGGCGTTGGAGAGCTCGGCGTCGTACTTGGCAATGGTCAAATCACGGCTGAACATGGCGGTCCTCAAGGATCGGGCTGGATTGGGCGGGCATTCTACCCCATTGCTTCCCAGGTGGCATATGAATGGGATTCATGTTTCGGGTGAGCGGCAAGGCCACAAGAACAGCCACGTCCGACGTGACCTTCTGTGCAGGGCTCGACGCCTCGCACATCTGCCACCTGCCTCGTCGCGCCCCTAACCCAGCATGAACAACGTCTCGTTGCTGAACTGCGACTCGAACTGCGCCGCCGGCATTGGTCGGCCGAACAGGTAACCCTGCACTTCGTCACAGTCATGCTCGCGCAGGAACTCGAGCTGTTCATGGGTCTCCACGCCTTCGGCGATCACGGCCAGGTTCAGGCTGTGGGCCATGGCGATGATGGCACGGGCGATCTGGGCATCCTGTTCACCCTCGGGCAGGCCGTCGACGAAGGTGCGGTCGATCTTCAGCACGTCGATCGGGAACTGCTTGAGGTAGTTGAGCGAGGAGTAGCCGGTGCCGAAGTCGTCCACCGCGATGCTCAGCCCGAGCTGCTTGAGGCTGTCGAGGATCAGCATGGCTTCGTTGACCTCGCGCATCAGGATGCTTTCGGTCAACTCCAGCTCCAGGCAGCCAGGGGGTACTCCGGTTTCTTCCAGGATGTGGGCGATCCGGGTGCCCAGCTGGCCGTCGGAAAACTGTCGCGCGGAAATGTTCACCGACACCTTCGGCACGCGCACGTTGGCCTGGCGCCAGGCCTTGAGCTGACGGGTCGCTTCGCGCAGCACCCAGTCGCCGACGTCCACCACCAGGCCCAGCTCCTCGATGACCGGGATGAACTCGCCGGGCGGCACCAGGCCGCGCCGGGGATGACGCCAGCGCAGCAACGCTTCGGCGCCGGTCAGGCGCTTGCCATCGCCGCTGAACTGCGGCTGATAGAACAGCACGAACTCGTTCTGCTCCAGTGCATGGCGCAGGTCGCTTTCCAGCTCGAGCCGTTCGAGTGCGCTGGCGTTCATGTCGGCCTGGTAGAACTGGAAGTTGTTCTTGCCACGTTCCTTGGCGTGGTACATGGCCGTGTCGGCGTTCTTCATCAGTTGGCTCAGCTCGCTGCCGTCCTGCGGACTGAGAGCGATCCCGATGCTGGCGGTGACGAAGAACTCGCGGTTCTCCAGCACGAACGGCCGTACCAGGCTGCCCAGGATGTGCTCGGCCACGTGAATCGCACGGGTCAGGGCCATCTGCCGCGTCGCGCGCGGTTGCAGCAGCAGCGTGAATTCATCGCCCCCCATTCGCGCCACGGTGTCGTCGTCATCCACGCAGCCCAGCAAGCGCTCGGCCATGTCCTTGAGCATGCGATCGCCGGCGGCATGGCCGAGCGAATCGTTGATCGGCTTGAAGCGGTCCAGGTCGAGGAACATCAGCACCACCCACGACTTGTGCCGCTCGGCCTGCTGCAAGGCGGTATACAGGCGGTCCTGGAACAGGGTGCGGTTGGGCAGGTGCGTCAGGGCATCGTAGTAGGCCAGGCGATGGATGCGCTGTTCGCTGGCCTTGCGCTCGCTGATGTCGGTGAAGAAACACACGTAGCTGGCCAGGTCGCCTTCGTCGTCGAACACGGCCGTGATGCCGACCCAGGCCGGATAATGCTCGCCACTGCGGCGCTTGAGCCACACCTCGCCTTCCCAACTGCCACGCTGGTGCAGTTGCTTGAGCACGTAGCCCAGGTGGGCCTGTTGCTGATCGTCCACGGTCAGCATGCTCGGGCGCTGGTCCAGCACGTCGTCCACCGTGTAGCCGCTGACCCGGCTGAACGCTTCGTTGGCCTGGACGATGTAGCCGGCCGGATCGGTGATCAGGATCGCCGAGGTCGAATGCTCGAAGACCGTGGCGGCCATGCGCAGGTCTTTCTCGGCGCGCCGCTGTTGGCTGATGTCACGGCCGACCCCGAGAATGCCCTCGAACCGCTCCTGATCGTCCCAGACCAGCACCAGGCGCAGCTCGATCGGGATCTTGCGACCATCGGCGCGCAGGCAGTCGAACAGGTACAGCGGCGTCGGCAACTGCGCGCGCAGTTGGCTCAACTGCTCGGCGTCGTCCAGCGCGGCATGCACCTGCGCCATGAAGGTGAAGATCCCGGTGAGCTGGGACGGGTTGGCGATGGTCGATTGCCAGCCATGCTCGAAGATCCATTCGGGCGAATACCCCAGCACCGTCGTGGCCGATGGGCTGACATAGTTGAGCTGCAAGGCCGGGTCGGTGGAGAAGATCACGTCGCTGATGCTTTCGGCGAGCATCCGATAGCGACGCTCGCTGTGGCGCAGCGACTCGCTGGCCTCCAGTTGTACCGTGACGTCCTTGCCCACGCCGATGATCCGCGTGGCCAGGCCCGCACCATCGCGGGTGAGCACGTGTTCGCGGATGTCGTAGCAGCGCCATTTGCCGTCCCGGTGGCGGAAGCGCAACTGGCAATGCAGGGCCTCGTCGTGGCCGCTGTCATGCTGGCGCTGACGCAGCAGCCTGAAATCGGTGGCATCGTCCGGGTGCAGCAGCAGTTCCCAGAAGCGATCGCCCATCTGCGTCAGTTCGGCCCGGTCATAGCCCAGCGTGTGGCCCAGGTGGCGGTTGCTGAAGATCATCGCCTGAGTGTGCACATCTTGGACGTACAGCTGGTCCGGCACCGTACGCACCACGTTGGACCAGAAACTTTCGCGCTCGAGCAAGGACAGCTCCACCTGCTTGCGGCTGGTGATGTCGCTGATGCTGAGGATCACCGCCGCCTGATCGGTGCGCGTCTGCGGCAGGCGAACCGTGAGCCACAGGTGCAGCTCGCCCCCCCGTGGCGCGGTGAGGCGCACTTCGAGTTCCAGCTGGGCCCGCTGGTCGATCAGCGCTTCGAGCAGTTGCGCCCCGACGCTGCCGCGCCCTTCGCCACCGCCATCGATCAGGCGTCTCCAGGCGCCTTCAGGGCTGCCGACATTGAGCAATTGGCGGGCTACCGCATTGATCTCGGTGACCTTCAGTTCGCGCAGCAAGGTGTGGCGCAGCTCAGGGTCCAGCGCCAGGCTCTGCTTGAGGGCCTGTGGGTTGCGCACGTGATGACGCTCGAGCAGGCCGGGCAGGCTGGACAGGTCCAGGACACACAGTGCGACCCCCGTGCCCTCGAAGATCGCCTGGTAGCGACGCCGGTCTTCGTGCAGCGCCAGTTGGCGCCGACGCATCTTGATCAGCGCCAGCAGAGGTAACAATGCACAGCACAGTACCAACAGGCACTTGGCGATCAGGGCCGGCAACAGCTGCTGGCGAATGGCTGCCGCATCGTGGAGGCCACGCAACTGCCAGGCGCTGTTGTCGATGAAGGCCAGCATCACGCTCTGCAGCGGCGCGTCCGGAGTCATGCCCGTCTTGTGGCCGCCCAGTACCTGGCCCGTCCGAGCGTTTTCGAGCTGCCAGGTCGGTTGGCCAGGGCGTTCGAGGGGGCGGGTCAGTTCCTGGTAATACCCCTTTTCGAAACGCAACAGCCAATAACCATGCCCATGCCCGGTCGGCTGACGCAGCAACAGATAGATCAGGCCGGTGTCCTGGGAATTGCCATAGAAGTACTGCCGTCCCTGAAGGCGCGAAAAGTACTCGCGTACCTGGGGCAGGTCGTCGCTCGAATCAAGGCTGTCGGTCTGGATGCGCCCGCTGCTGTCCAGCCAGGCCATGTGCCGCAGCCGTGGCAGGCGTGTCTGCAAACCGCCCAGCAGCGTAGGCAGGGTCGAGGACGTGGGCGCCTGGCTGTAGGGCTGGATCAGGTTGATCGCCTGCTGGGCCTTGAGCGCCAGGTTCAAGCTCACGTGATCGGCCAGCTCCGACGTCTCGGCCACGACCTGTTCGCGCAACGTCTGCTGGGTCTGCTGGAACTGGCTGAACAGTTGCCACACCAGTAGCCCGAGCAGGATCAGTGCCAGCGCAGCCAGGACGCTTTTCAGCGATCCACGCAGCGGCACCACGGCCGTGGAGGCAACCGAGCGCGGTGGAAGCGGTTGATTGAGGTTGGTCACGCGTCGATCCTGCGATTGGCGAGCGGGGCAGGGAAAGATCGGGCAAGGCGGGTTTCGCGGACGGTCGACTGCCGGCCCGGCCGGGGCGCTAGCATGCCCGCAATTGTGGCAAAGTGCCAGTGGCTGGCCTGCGTCAACGCATGGCATTCGTCGGGTGCGGGTTTCGGGATGAGGCAAGACTTGTGCGAAAATGCGCGCGCTTTCGGTGCTGCGGCCGTCTGGCGGGCATCGCCCCAGCCTCGGGCGTCGCCGCCTCACCTGCTTTGTTCATGAATGCTTGGAGATGCACGGTTTGGTGACTCATTACTCTCTCAACGGTCTCGACGCCGCCTGCGGTCGCAGCAGCGCGACCCTGCTTGGCACGTCTGACGCAGCTTCGGTGTCCTGCAAGTCGTGTCAGCGCAGCCTGGCGCGGCCGAGCGCCAGTACCGCCAGCGTGCGCAAGTCGCCTTCGCTGGCCGACCTGCGCAAGTCCGTGGGCCGTGAAGCGCCCTCGGCTGTACCGACCGTCGCACGACCCGCAGCCGTGTCGAGCCGCACCACGGCGATCACCGCCAAGTCCAATCCCGTTGTCCAGGCGCCCGCCGTCGACGCGGCACGCTCGACGTCGGCCGCCGGCCTCAGCGTGAAGGCCGCCTGGGCGCAGAAACTGGCGGCCCAGCGCGACCGCTGCCGCCTGCCACGCGGCAAGACGGGCCAGCGTCAGGTCTGACCATCACGCCCGGCGCGCCCACCTGTGCAACGGCGCGTCTTGGCGTAGAATGGGCGACTTTGTCCATCGATATTTTCGTACACGACCTTTCCCGCGAGCCCGTGACCGGGCCGGGATCGTCGTCGATGTCTTCACCCATCTGAAAGAGGGCTTGGTTTTGGCTCAATACGTCTACACCATGCATCGGCTGAGCAAGGTCGTGCCGCCGAAGCGGGAAATCCTGAAGAACATCTCCCTGTCGTTCTTCCCAGGCGCCAAGATCGGCGTACTGGGCCTGAACGGCGCGGGTAAATCCACGCTGCTGCGCATCATGGCCGGCGTCGACAAGGAATTCGACGGCGAAGCCCGTCCGATGCCCGAGCTGAACGTCGGCTACCTGCCCCAGGAGCCCCAGCTGGACCCGAGCAAGACCGTGCGCGAGGTGGTCGAGGAGGCCGTCAGCGTGATCAAGGACGCCCAGGCGCGTCTGGACGAGGTCTATGCCGCCTACGCCGAGCCGGACGCCGACTTCGACAAGCTCGCCGCCGAACAGGCCAAGCTCGAATCGATCCTGCAGGCCGCCGATGGCCACAACCTCGAGCGTCAGCTCGAAGTGGCTGCCGATGCCCTGCGTCTGCCGGCTTGGGAGGCCAAGATCGAACACCTGTCCGGTGGCGAGAAGCGCCGTGTGGCCCTGTGCCGCCTGCTGCTGTCCGCGCCCGACATGCTGCTGCTCGACGAGCCGACCAACCACCTGGACGCCGACTCGGTCGCCTGGCTCGAACGCTTCCTGCACGACTTCCCCGGTACCGTGGTGGCCATCACCCACGACCGCTACTTCCTCGACAACGTCGCCGGTTGGATCCTCGAACTGGACCGCGGCGCCGGCATCCCGTACGAAGGCAACTACTCGGGTTGGCTGGAAGCCAAGTCCGATCGTCTGGCGCAGGAATCCAAGCAGCAAAGCGCCCACGAGAAGGCCATGAAGGAAGAGCTGGAATGGGTGCGCAAAGGCGCCAAGGCCCGTCAGTCCAAGTCCAAGGCGCGCCTGGCCCGCTTCGAGGAAATGCAGTCGCAGGAATTCCAGAAGCGCAGCGAAACCAACGAGATCTACATCCCGGCCGGCCCGCGCCTGGGCGACAAGGTCATCGAGTTCAAGAACGTCAGCAAGGGCTACGGCGATCGCGTGCTGATCGAGAACCTGTCCTTCGCCATGCCCAAGGGCGCCATCGTCGGCGTCATCGGCGGCAACGGCGCGGGTAAGTCGACCCTGTTCCGCATGCTGATGGGCAAGGAGCAACCGGACTCCGGCAGCATCGAGATCGGCGAAACCGTGCAGCTGGCCTGCGTCGATCAGAGCCGCGAGGACCTGGACGGCAGCAAGACCGTGTTCCAGCAGATCTCCGATGGCTCCGACCAGATTCGTATCGGCAACTACGAGATTCCGTCGCGTACCTACGTGGGCCGCTTCAACTTCAAGGGCGGCGACCAGCAGAAGTTCGTCAAGGACCTCTCCGGCGGTGAGCGTGGCCGTCTGCACCTGGCCCTGACCCTGAAGGAGGGCGGCAACGTCCTGCTGCTCGACGAACCGTCCAACGACCTCGACGTCGAGACCCTGCGTTCGCTGGAAGAAGCCCTGCTGGACTTCCCGGGCGCGGCCATCGTGATTTCCCACGACCGTTGGTTCCTCGACCGTGTGGCCACCCACATCCTGGCCTACGAGGACGATTCCAACGTGGTGTTCTTCGAGGGCAACTACACCGAGTACGAAGCCGACCGCAAGAAGCGACTGGGCGATGCTGCAGCGCAACCGCACCGCGTGCGTCACAAGAAGCTGGCGCAGTAAGGCCAGCCTGTCCTGTACGGAAATGGGGCCTTGATGGCCCCATTTTTGTGCCCGAATACGACCCGATCCGGCACGTTTGACGTCTCTTCTGGCATACAGTTACATAAATGCACCAAAAAATTTCATAAAAACGACATCGCGCCCTGTTGCGGTGCGAAAGGTTCTTGCTACAGTCGAGCAAACCAACAACTACAATCCCGACGTGGTGAGATGCATCCATGACTGAATCTGTCGACGATTTCCTGGCCCGCCTCAAGCGGCGCGACCCTGTCCAGCCTGAGTTCCATCAGGCGGTCGAAGAGGTGCTGCGCACCCTCTGGCCGTTTCTCGAAGCCCACCCTCAATACCTGAACGCCGGTCTTCTCGAGCGCTTGGTCGAGCCCGAGCGCGCCGTGCTGTTTCGCGTGTCCTGGGTCGACGACCAGGGCAAGGTCCAGGTCAACCGCGGCTATCGCATCCAGATGAGCAGCGCCATCGGACCCTATAAAGGCGGCTTGCGCTTCCACCCCTCGGTGGACTTGAGCGTGCTCAAGTTCCTGGCATTCGAGCAGGTCTTCAAGAACGCCCTGACCTCGCTGCCCATGGGCGGCGGCAAGGGCGGCTCGGACTTCGATCCCAAGGGCAAGAGCGATGGCGAAGTCATGCGGTTCTGCCAGGCGTTCATGAGCGAGCTGTACCGACACATCGGCGCGGACCTGGACGTCCCGGCTGGCGACATCGGCGTCGGCGCTCGGGAAATCGGCTTCCTGTTCGGTCAGTACAAGCGCCTGGCCAACCAGTTCACCTCGGTGCTGACGGGCAAGGGCATGAGCTACGGCGGCAGCCTGATCCGCCCGGAAGCCACGGGCTACGGCTGCGTGTATTTCGCCGAAGAGATGCTCAAGCGCCGGCACCTGAGCGTCGAGGGCCAGCGCGTGGCCATTTCCGGTTCCGGCAACGTGGCCCAGTACGCCGCGCGCAAGGTCATGGACCTGGGCGGCAAGGTGATCTCGCTGTCCGATTCCGAAGGCACGCTGTACTGCGAGTCGGGCCTGACCGAAGCGCAATGGGACGCGGTGATGACGTTGAAGAACGTCAAACGCGGACGCCTGAGCGCCCTGGCTGCGGAGCTCGGCCTGGAGTTCCGTCAGGGGCAGACGCCGTGGTCGCTGCCGTGCACCATCGCCTTGCCATGCGCCACGCAGAACGAGCTCGATGTCCAAGCCGCCCGTACCTTGCTTGCCAATGGCTGCCTGTGCGTCGCCGAAGGCGCAAACATGCCGACGACCCTCGAGGCCGTGGACCTGTTCATCGACGCCGGCATCCTGTTCGCACCGGGCAAGGCGTCGAATGCAGGAGGGGTGGCCGTCTCGGGCCTGGAAATGTCGCAGAATGCCATGCGGCTGCTGTGGAGCGCCGGCGAGGTGGACAGCAAGCTGCATGGCATCATGCAGTCGATCCACCAGGCGTGCGTGCATTACGGGGAAGAGGCCGATGGCCGCGTGAACTACGTCAAGGGCGCCAACATCGCCGGGTTCGTCAAGGTGGCCGACGCCATGCTGGCGCAGGGTGTGGTCTGATCCCAGAGGCGAGGCATGCAGGACCAGGGGCCGCTCTATGGCCCCGTCGCGGGCAAGTCCCCAGAGGGGGCAAGCCTCAGGCTGTCATACACATGAAGCCGCAATCTGTGGGAGCGGGCTTGCCCGCGATGCAGCCGACGCCGAACTCGCCTGAACCCAGGACGTCGGCTGCCTCGGCTGCTCGCTTCTAAGCCCTGCCTTCTATTCGATGGCGATGATCTCGATCGTCTGGTCGCCCGCCGGTCTGCGCCACACCACTTCATCCCCTTCGGCCGTGCCCAGCAGCGCCCGCCCCAGCGGTGACCCCCAGTTGATCCGCCCCTGCGCGGCATTGGCTTCATCCTCGCCGACCAGCTGCACGTCATGCTCGACGTCGTCTTCATCGACGAAACGCACCCGATTGCCAATCTGCACCTTGCCGCCCGGTGTCGCTGCAGGGACGACCTGGGCACTCTGCAGGCGCGCCGTGAAATAGCGCAGGTCGCGCTCGCTGTCGGCCACCCGCTGCTTATCTACCGCATCCCCTTGCGCCAGCAGTTCGCTGCGCTGCGCCGACAGCTCGGCCACACGCTGCTGCAACTGGGCATACCCGCTGGCGGTCACGTGGTTGGGCTGATCGCTGATGCGTCGCTCCACGGGCGGGTTGGCCTGGGCGGCCGCCTGGTCTTCGTTGACGAATGCGCGACTCATGGTGATCTCCTGGTCCTTCGAGCGACAGGGCGCACCCCCTGACGTGGGCGATGCGCTTCGTTCGTTGGACACCCCGACACGGCCGTGTGCTTCAGTAGTGATACCACTTCATTTCCAGCATCACCTCGTTCTGCGCCGACGCCAGGTGGCTGAACTCGCGCTTGGCGCTCAGGCGCAGGCCCAGGTTACGGGAGAGTTCCCACTGCTGGTTCAGGCTCAGGCTGCGACGCACCTCGCCATTGGTGAAGAAATCGCCCTTGGCTTCCAGGCTCAGGTTGCCCAGACCGTTGCGCCACAGCATCCCGCCGTTGAAGCCGGCGGCAGGCGAGACGAATTCGGCGAAGTCGTTGTGATGTTCGAGGCGTACCGTGCCCAGGGCGAAGCCCAAGACATCCTCGCCCAACTGCCAGGTGCCCCCGGCGCCGCCATTGACATGGCTGACCAGCACCTCGTCGTCGTGCTTGCCCGGCACCCGCTCCAGACCGCCGGCCACTTGCCAGGACCACGGTTTGAGCAGGTCATTGCGCGGCGTCAACGAACGGATCGTGGCCAGGTCCAGCCGTTGCACCTGCCACTCGTTGCCTTCGTACTGGCGCACCTTGAGCTGCAGGATCTCGATCTGTGCACCCAGCGGGAAGCCATAGGCATTGTCGTTGAGGTCATGGTAGGCCATGCGCAGGCCGTACTCGGCATAGGCGCGGTCATCACGCGTGCCAGCGCCCAGTTGCCAGGTGCGCGACTGGTGGCCCTCTTCCGGCAGCCCCGGTCTTTCGACCTCCAGCGGCGGTGGCGGATTGCGGTTGATCGCCCGCAGCAGCTCGAAACTGCGCGCTGCCTGGGCTGGATCGCGCTCCTGGCCATTGGCACGGTAACGCTCCAGGCGATAGGCCGCATCCTGGATCAAGGCCTGGCGCTCCCGGGGCAGCGCCGTGAAGGCAGGCGTCTGCAGATGTTGCGTGTCGGCGCTGAGGGCCAACACCTGTTGAGTCTCGTCGGCATCGAGCGGCTCGGCGCGTGCCAGCAGCTCGCGCTCGCGGGACGGTCGATAGCGGGTATCGGCCACCAGCCCGGCCTGTTTCACCGCCTTGACGGTGTCGGTCGGGATGGCGGTCAGCGGAAACTGCGAGGTCAGGTCCAGGCTGGGGCGTGCCACCTGCAGCAGCTCCAGCAGGCGGTAGGAGCAGTTCTCGTCGAAGAAGAAATAGTCGAACTGCACCTGCCGCAACTCCCAGACATGTTCGACCATGCGCCCGGTCTCTTCGGGCGTCAGGTTCAGCTGGTACTCCCACAGGTCACGGTTTTCCAGGCTGCGGTATTCGGACAGCTTGGCCTGGTAGGGCATCAGGGCGAACAGCCCCGGGTAACCGCCGGCCAGGCCTTTCCAGGCGTACAGGATGCTGTTGTCGTTGCCTTCGATGTAGGCGCCGAAATTGATGGCGTAGCTGAGCAGCGAGGTCTTGTTGCTGTGGGTGTCGGCCTGGTCGATGCGCAGCAGCGTGTGACCGAACATCGACGACGGGCTGTTCAGGTAGGCTGCCGGAAAGATCAGCGCAGCGCTGTGGGGGGCGACATCGTCGTACCAGGTGCGGTAGTCGCTGCACACCGGCTGCGGCAGGTCGCGCAGGTCGAGCTGCTCGCGCAGCCAGCGGGTGCGCGCCGGAAACACGCACTGGGCGTGCCGGTTGCCCAGGTCCGCCGGGGCATAGAGGGCCTGAACCGTGGCCGCGAGTTCGCGCTCAGGGTGATGAGCGCCATCCTCGGCCAGGAAGAATTTGGGGTCATCGACATAACTGCGCCAACCGCCGAGCTTGCCGCTCTCGTAATGCCCCAGGGCTACCCAGTAGGGCAGGGCGGCGAGCTGTTGCAGGCGAGCGTGGTCGAGGGAAGGTGCGGCATGCAGCGAGGGGCTGACGCTGAGCGCCAGCAGGCAAAGGCGTTTGAGCATGTCGGGCAACTAGTCAGGAAAGTGCCGATAGAATGCGCGAACCCGCCCTGTCGTGCAGGGCGGGTCGGGCAGGACTCAGGCCTCGGTCGCGTACTTGGCCAGTTGCGGATCGTTCTTCAGGACAGCCAGGGTGTTGGTGTGCACGGTTTCAGCGGTCGCATCGGCGCTGCTGAAGATCTGCTGGAAGTGGTCGTGGGTCACGGCCGCGAAACGCTCGCGATCCTGAGGGGCCACGCCCATGACCACGGCGTAGGTGGTCAGGGCTTCGCCCTGGCCCTGGGCCATGTCTTCGGACAGTTCGTTCATCATGCCATTCATGGCCAGCCAGGACTTGCCGCCGTAGGTCAGCGCGGAATTGGTCGAGCAGCCGTTGGTGCCGGAGGTCATGCCGAAGGTGGCGTTGCCCGAGGTACCGTTGGTGGTGGAGGCCAGGAAGTGGGCAGGGGTGCCACGCTGGCCTTCGAACAACATGTTGCCCCAACCGCAGTTCGGGCCGCCTGGCGCTTCAGCCATGGCGTTGATCGAAACGACGGTAAACAGCGTACCCAGAAGAATCCGTTTCATAGCTTTGTTCTCTTTATCAGTAAACATGCCAAAGGTCATGGTCCCGACAACATCGGCTGCCGGATGGGGCAAGCAATTCGCCTTCCCGCGCAGGTTGGAGTTTAGGCGCTCTACAAAGGTTGCGTAACGGCGTGTGAAAATTTCCTTGGGCGCACCGTCCTGACGCAGATGGACATAAAGCGTCTCGCCACCTTGCAAGGCGCGCGCATGCGGCGCCAGAATGCCGTCATCTGCCCGAGAACCAAGGAAGCCCAATGCCCGATTCCGTCGCTGCGAGCCTGCGTCTTGAACCCCATGCCCTGACCCGGCGTTTTTCCGCCGACCAGTTTGCTTTTTCGAGTACCGACGACCTGGAGCCGTTTCGAGGAGTACTGGGCCAGGAGCGTGCGGTCGAGGCCTTGCAGTTCGGCGTGGCCATGCCGCGTCCTGGGTACAATGTCTATGTGATGGGCGAGCCGGGTACCGGTCGCTTCTCCTTCGTCAAACGCTATCTGAACGCCGAAGGCAAGCGCCAGCAGACGCCCGCCGACCACGTCTACGTCAACAACTTCGACGACCTGCGCGAGCCACGTGCGCTGGAGCTGCCCGCAGGCAGCGCCCATGCCTTCATCGCCGACATCAACGCGCTGATCGGCAACCTGGTGGCGACCTTTCCCGCTGTCTTCGAGCACCCGTCGTACCAGCAGAAGAAGGGCGCCATCGACCGCGCTTTCAACCAGCGCTACGACCGTGCCCTGGACATCATCGAGCGTGCGTCGCTGGAAAAGGACGTGGCCCTGTACCGCGACGCCAGCAACGTCGCCTTCACGCCGATGAGCGAGGGCAAGGCGCTGGACGAGGCCGAATTCGCCCAGCTGCCCGAGGCGGTGCGTGAGCAATTCCATCAGGACATCGCGGCGCTCGAAGAGCGTCTGAACGAAGAACTGGCCAGCCTGCCCCAGTGGAAGCGCGAATCGAACAACCGGCTGCGCGAGCTTAACGAAGAAACCATCACCCTGGCCCTGCAGCCGCTGCTGGCGCCGCTGTCCGAGAAATATGCGGAAAACGCCGCCGTGTGCGCCTACTTGCAGGCCATGCAACTGAACCTGCTGCGCACCGTGGTGGAGCAACTGGTCGATGACAGCAAGACCGACGCAGAGGCGCGCAAGCTGCTCGAAGACCAGTACGCCCCGAGCCTGGTGGTCGGTCATCCAGCCAAGGGCGGCGCGCCGGTGGTGTTCGAGCCCCATCCGACCTACGACAACCTGTTCGGGCGCATCGAATACAGCACCGACCAGGGCGCGCTGTCGACCTCCTACCGACAACTGCGGCCAGGCGCCCTGCACCGGGCCAACGGTGGTTTTCTGGTGCTGGAAGCCGAGAAGATGCTCGGCGAGCCCTTCGTCTGGGACGCGCTCAAGCGTGCCTTGCAATCGCGCAAGCTGAAGATGGAGTCGCCGCTGGGCGAGCTGGGCCGGGTCGCCACGGTGACGCTGGCGCCGCAGGTGATTCCGCTGAGCGTCAAGGTGGTGATCATCGGCTCGCGGCAGCTGTACTACGCCTTGCAGGACCACGATCCGGAGTTTCAGGAGATGTTCCGGGTGCTGGTCGACTTCGACGAAGACATGCCCATGCTCGACGAGAACCTCGAGCAGTTCGCCCAGCTGCTGCGCACGCGCACCAACGAGGAAGGCATGGCCCCGCTGACCGCCGATGCGGTCGCGCGCCTGGCGACCTACAGCGCGCGCCTGGCGGAGAACCAGAAGCGTCTGTCGGCGCGGATCGGCGACCTGTTCCAACTGGTCAGTGAAGCGGACTTCATTCGTCAACTGGCCAACGACGCCACCACCGACGCCGGACACATCGACCGTGCCCTGCGCGCCAAGGCCACGCGCACGGGGCGGGTGTCGGCACGCATCCTCGACGACATGCTCGCCGGCATCATCCTGATCGACACCGACGGCGCGGCCATCGGCAAGTGCAACGGCCTGACCGTGCTCGAGGTCGGCGATTCGGCCTTCGGTGTCCCTGCGCGCATCTCAGCCACCGTCTACCCCGGCGGCAGCGGTATCGTCGACATCGAGCGCGAGGTCAACCTGGGGCAGCCGATCCACTCCAAGGGTGTGATGATCCTCACCGGCTACATGGGCAGCCGGTATGCCCAGGAATTTCCGCTGGCGATCTCCGCCAGCATCGCGCTGGAGCAGTCCTATGGCTATGTGGACGGCGACAGCGCCTCGCTGGGCGAGGTCTGCACGCTCATCTCGGCGTTGTCCAAGACGCCGCTCAAGCAATGCTTCGCCATTACCGGCTCGATCAACCAGTTCGGTGAAGTCCAGGCGGTCGGCGGCGTCAATGAAAAGATCGAGGGCTTCTTCCGCCTGTGCGAGGCCCGTGGCCTGACGGGCGAGCAGGGGGTCATCATCCCGCGTGCCAACGTCGCTACCCTGATGCTCGACGAGCGGGTGCTGCAGGCGGTGGAGGCCGGGCGCTTCCATGTCTATGCGGTCAGCCAGGCCGACGAGGCCCTCAGCCTGCTGGTGGGCGAGCCGGCCGGGACGCCGGACGAGCAGGGCGAGTTTCCCGAAGGCAGCATCAACGCTCGCGTGGTCGAGCGCCTGCGCGTCATCGCCGAGATGGTGAGCGAGGAAGACGTCAAGGAAGCCGAGAAGGACCGGCTCGAAGAAGCCTTGGCGCAGGCCCAGCCCCAGTAGTTCCAGGGCACGCGCCCAGACGCCGACGGCCCGGCCGTCTGGCGCCGGGCTCGCGACCTTGGCGGGCGTCTTCTATGCTCAGGTCAGGATGTCCGCGGCCTTCAGGAAGGAGGCCACCTGTCCCCTGCCCTGGACACGGGGCCTGAACGAGGGAGACGCGACCATGCGCAACCTCAGCCTGACCCGCCAGTGCCTTGGCCTGGTGACCCGCATCGAATGCAGCATCCGTCCCTTGGCGGGTGACACCGGGCTGTGGACATTGCTGTTCGCCGCAGGCATGGCCGGGGAGCAACCTTCGGCGATCAAGGCCCAAGGTCCGTTCCACGGCCCCCAGGTGGCCGAGTCGGTACTCGACGCCATTCTCGAAAGCTTGACCGTGCATGGCTATGAGGTCGCCGAGGGGCCGCAGATCTGGTGCACGCACCTGCAAGCCCAGTTGCGCCGCCTCAATGGTGGGCGCTGCCGTCACCGGGGTGACTACCCGTTCCATCCCGAGGCGTGAGCCCCGACGGCTGCGGCACAGCAGCGCAGGCTTTCTCTGGAGCGGACGGGGTGGCTATACTCGCGCTCGTTTTTCGCCCTCCGACGAGTATGACGCTGCAATGGAACGTATCCTCGAAAACGCGATGTATGCCTCGCGCTGGCTGCTCGCACCGATCTATTTCGGTCTTTCCCTGGGCCTGCTGGCCCTGGCGCTGAAGTTCTTCCAGGAAGTGATCCACGTCCTGCCCAATGTGTTCGCCCTGAGCGAGGCCGACCTGATCCTGGTGATCCTGTCGCTGATCGACATGTCGCTGGTCGGTGGCCTGCTGGTGATGGTCATGATTTCCGGTTACGAGAACTTCGTCTCGCAACTGGACATCGACGAGAGCAAGGAAAAGCTCAACTGGCTGGGAAAGATGGACTCGTCCTCGCTGAAGATGAAGGTCGCTGCCTCGATCGTGGCCATCTCCTCGATCCACCTGCTGCGGGTGTTCATGGATGCCCAGAACATCACCACCGACTACCTGATGTGGTATGTGATCATCCACATGACGTTCGTGGTCTCGGCGTTCGTGATGGGTTATCTGGACAAGCTGACCAAGCACTGAGCACACCGCTGCGCAACCGTGGCCATACCGACAGGCTGCACATAGCTGGGTGGGCGCTGGCTTGCCAGCGATAAGGCCCTGTCAGGCGCCGCCTGCATCGCGGGCAAGCCCGCGCCCACAGGATGTTTGCGCAGCCGTGGTCATACCGGCAGGCTGCAGAAGTCTGGGTGGGAGCTGGCTTGCCTGCGATAGGGCCTTGTCAGGCGCTGTCTGCATCATCAGCAAGCCCTGCAAGGTTTGTGGGCAGCTGGCTTCACTGCGGTATGGGCAGGGGGGAGCGATCCCGGGCGGACGCCCACTGCAACACGCACGCCCGTTGTCCTTTCCCGCGAATCCTGGCCACAATGCGCCTCTCCATCCAGCGAGGGCGTCCCATGAATCTTCAGCAACTCGACCTCGAGATCCAGGCCGGTCGCGTCCAGGAACTGAACGTGATTTCCATCGAAGGCGGCGACTACCTGCTCGAAGCCCTGATCGGCGAGCGCGTCTGCCCGATCAAGGACACCGACGGCACACGCTTGCGTGCGCGCTCGGTCGAGCACATCCGTCAGCAGGTGCAGACGCTTCCCGATGTGCCCATGCACCTGATCCATCCGTCGGCCTACGACGAAATGTGCGGCCTGGGCGAACACCCACGCAACGTGCTCAAGGTGCCGATCTCCCAGCGCTCGGCCTGGTAGCTGATGCGCCTTGCGCAGTGTGCTAGGCTGCGGACCCATTTCATCAGGGGCGCAGCGTGCTGACGCCCCGCAGCGGAGCACGTTCATGTCCGAAATCAACCTGTCCACCGACGAATCCCGCGTCAGCTACGGCATCGGCCGTCAGCTGGGTGGCCAGCTGCGCGATAACCCACCCCCGGGCGTGAGCCTCGAGGCGATCCTCCTGGGTCTGACCGATGCGTTCAATGGCCAGGACAGCCGCGTCAGCGAAGCCGATCTGTCGGCCAGCTTCAAGGTCATTCGCGAAGTCATGCAAGCCCAAGCCGCTGCCAAGGCCGAAGCCGCAGCCGCCGTGGGCAAGCAGTACCTGACCGACAACGCCACCCGTGAAGGGGTGACTACCCTGCCATCGGGCCTGCAGTACGAAGTGCTGGCCACCGGCGACGGCGCCAAGCCAGGCCGCGAGGCCACCGTGCGCACCCACTACCACGGCACCCTGATCGACGGCACCGTGTTCGACAGCTCCTACGAGCGCGGTCAGCCGATCGAATTCCCGGTCACGGGCGTGATCGCGGGCTGGACCGAAGCGCTGCAACTGATGAACGCTGGCAGCAAATGGCGCCTGCACGTGCCGAGCGAGCTGGCCTACGGTGCCCAGGGCGCGGGTAGCATTCCACCGCACAGCGTGCTGGTGTTCGACGTCGAGCTGCTCGACGTTCTGTAAGCGGCAAGCTTCACGCAAACGCAGCGTACGGCGAGTCACCGAGCGAGAACGCACAGGCAGTGCGGACTCGCTTCGGCGTGCCGCTCACGGCTCGCCATTGCCTTCAGTGCCATTCATGGCCACCCGGCCGCAATGCCCGGGCATAGCAGAACAGGAACAGGTTCCTGACCATTTCCTTGAGGACACTCGGTTCGCTGGAGTTCAGGCAACCCAGGTCCAGGTCGCCCTGATCGCGCAGTTCGTCGAGCGCTTCCGCTTCGAGCACGGCGCACACGCGGCCGGTCTCTCGGTGCAGGATGCGCAGGTAAGGGTGGGGGCGGTCCAGCCAGGCGTCGATCAAGTACGTCATGGAGTTCTCCTCGAAGTGCATTTCGATGAGAATAATTCTTATTATCAGAATAGCAAGTACCTATTGGCGGTTTTCATCTCGCCATGCCCGGTGCCCGTTGCAGGCAGGCCAAGGGCCACCGCTTGGCGGCCTTGGCGGGCAGGCCTCAGACCTTGCGCACGAACTCCGATTTCAGCTTCATGGCGCCGATACCGTCGATCTTGCAGTCGATGTCGTGGTCGCCGTCGCACAGGCGGATGTTCTTGACCTTGGTGCCGACCTTGACCACCAGGGACGAGCCCTTGACCTTGAGGTCCTTGATCACCGTGATGGTGTCGCCATCCTGCAGCACATTACCGACCGAATCCTTCTTCACCACCTCGTCAGAGGCTTCGTCGGACGCGACGGCGGACCATTCGTGGGCACACTCGGGGCAGATCAGCTGCGTGCCATCCTCGTAGGTGTATTCGGAGTTGCAGCGGGGGCAGGGTGGCAAGGTGCTCACAGGGGTTCCTCAGGGGTGGGCGAAAAAAGGCGCACATTATATGAGGTTTTGACCGTGGAGCGATACGTCCGTCGTGGTGGACCAGGCGTAGGGTGCGGTCCCGGAGAGGCCGGGCCGCAGGAGGGTCAGTGCGTACGGGCGACGGCGAACTCGCTCAGTGCTACCAGGGCATCGCGGCATTCGCTGGCCGGCAGCACTTCGAGGCAGGCGATGGCACGGGCCACGTAGTCACGCGCCATGCGTGCGGTGTAGTCCAGGGCGCCGGAGGCTTCCACCGCAGCACGGATGCGCTCGAGGTCCTCGATGCCGCCCTTCTGAATCGCCTGCCGGACCAGAGCGGCCTGTTCGGGCGAGCCTTCACGCATGGTGTAGATCAGCGGCAAGGTCGGCTTGCCCTCGGCCAGGTCGTCGCCGACGTTCTTGCCCAGGGTGTCGGAATCGCCCTTGTAGTCCAGCAGATCATCGACCAGCTGGAAGGCCACGCCCAGGTGGTCGCCGAAGGTGCGCAGGGCTTCGCACTGCTCGGCGCTGGCGCCGGCCAACGCGGCGGCACTGTGGGTGGAGGCCTCGAACAGCATCGCGGTCTTGCCGCGGATGACCTCCATGTAGACCTCTTCGGTGGTGCTGGCATCGCGTACTCGCGACAACTGCAGCACTTCACCTTCGGCGATCACCCGGGTCGCCCGGGACAGGATCTGCATGACCGGCATGGAGCCCAGCTGGACCATCATCTCGAAGGAGCGCGAATAGAGGAAGTCGCCGACCAGCACGCTGGGTGCGTTGCCCCACAGGGCATTGGCGGTGGAGCGGCCACGGCGCATGCCGGACATGTCGACCACGTCGTCGTGCAGCAGGGTGGCGGTGTGCAGGAACTCGATGGTCGCCGCCAGCAGGCGCAGGTCGTCGCCTTCGCGGCCCAGGGCCTTGCCGCAGAGCAGCACCAGCAAGGGCCGCAGACGCTTGCCCCCGGCCGACGTGATGTAGTCGCCGATCTTCGATACCAGCGGCACACGCGACGTCAGCTGCTGCTTGATGATCTCATCGACGGCGCTGAAATCTTCGGCCACCGCGCGATAGAAGGTCTGGGGTTGCATCGGTTGCTCCATTGAGGTTGCGCGGCATGCTAGGTCGCGGGTCCCGGTGTGTCAAGGCACGCGGGGTAGGCGGGCGGGGCGAGGCTTGCGTGGCACGCGCCGGTTGCGTACAATCGCGCACCCTAACTTTCCTGGGCAGCACCTGCCTTACGCAATTGCACCGGGTCGTTCCAGCCCCGTGCAGCCATGCCAGCCAATACTTATCCTATAAAGCGCTGGGTGAGCAGGATTATCGGAGAAATACCATGTCTTACGCAGTAATTGTTACCGGTGGCAAGCAATACAAAGTCGCCGAAGGTGAATACCTGAAGATCGAGAAGCTCGAGATCGCCACTGGCGAATCCGTGACCTTCGATCGCGTTCTGCTGGTTGCCAACGGTGACGACGTCACCATCGGTGCACCCGTTGTCGCCGGTGCCAAGGTCGTTGCCGAAGTCATTTCGCAAGGCCGTCACGACAAGGTTCGCATCATCAAGTTCCGTCGTCGTAAGCACCACATGAAGCGTATGGGCCACCGCCAGTGGTTCACCGAGATCAAAATTACCGGTATTCAGGCTTAATCGCCTCGAACCCTGAATTGTTTGGAGAATTGAACCATGGCACACAAAAAAGCTGGTGGTAGTACCCGTAACGGTCGCGACTCAGAATCGAAACGCCTTGGCGTGAAGATGTACGGCGGCCAGGTCATCAAGGCCGGCAACATCATCGTGCGTCAGCGCGGCACCCAGTTCCACGCTGGCTACGGCGTTGGCATGGGCAAGGATCACACCTTGTTCGCCAAGATCGAAGGCGTGATCAAGTTCGAGAAGAAAGGCGAGTTCAATCGTCGTTACGTGAGCGTCGTCGCGGCCTGATCGCGTTGTCGCTGGAAAAGCCCCGTCACGCGACGGGGCTTTTTCGTTTCTGCGGAGCCTCTTGCAAAGCTGTTTGTATGGGCTGCCGGCGCTGAGTGTGACCACACAGGCCACCACGGTCGTTGACGGGGGTCGCCGCGCTCATTTTTGCAAGAGCCTCATGTTCTTGAGTCATTTCACCTCGTCCACCGACGAGAGGCGGTTTTTATGAAGTTTGTTGACGAAGTATCGATTCGGGTCAAGGCCGGTGACGGCGGTAATGGGTGCATGAGCTTCCGTCGGGAGAAGTTCATCGAGAACGGCGGCCCCAACGGGGGCGACGGCGGTGATGGTGGGTCGGTCTACATGGTGGCCGACGAAAACCTTAACACCCTGGTCGACTACCGCTACACCCGTCACCACGAGGCCCAGCGCGGCTCCAATGGCGGCAGCACCGATTGCACTGGCAAGAAGGGCGAGGACCTGTTCCTGCGCGTGCCGGTCGGCACCACGGTGATCGACGCCACCACCCAGGAAGTGATCGGTGACCTGATCGCGCCGGGGCAGAAGCTGATGGTCGCTCAGGGCGGCTGGCACGGCCTGGGCAACACCCGCTTCAAGTCCAGCACCAACCGTGCGCCGCGCCAGACCACGCCAGGCAAGCCAGGCGATCAGCGCGACCTGAAGATGGAGCTCAAGGTACTGGCCGATGTCGGCCTGCTGGGCCTGCCGAATGCTGGCAAGAGCACCTTCATCCGCTCCGTCTCGGCCGCCAAGCCGAAGGTTGCCGACTACCCGTTCACCACCCTGGTGCCGAACCTGGGCGTGGTCAGTGTCGACCGCTGGAAGAGCTTCGTGATCGCCGACATCCCCGGCCTGATCGAGGGCGCGTCCGACGGTGCCGGCCTGGGTATCCGCTTCCTCAAGCACCTGGCGCGTACCCGCGTGCTGCTGCACCTGGTCGACCTGGCGCCGCTCGACGAGAGCAGCCCGGCCGATGCCGCCGAAGTCATCGTCAACGAGCTGACCCGCTTCAGTCCGTCGCTGACCGAGCGCGAGCGCTGGCTGGTGCTGAACAAGGCCGACATGATCATGGACGATGAGCGCGACGAGCGCGTCAAGGACGTGGTCGAACGCCTGCAATGGGAAGGTCCGGTCTATGTGATCTCGGCCATCGCCAAGCAGGGCACCGAGCAGCTCAGCCACGACCTGATGCGCTACCTCGAAGACCGTGCCGACCGTCTGGCCAACGACCCGGCCTATGCCGAGGAGATGGCCGAGCTGGATCAGCGCATCGAAGACGAGGCCCGTGCCCAGCTGCAGGCGCTGGACGACGCCCGTACCCTGCGCCGCACGGGCGTCAAGAGCGTGCACGACATCGGCGACGATGACGATTGGGATGACTTCGAAGACGACGAGGACGGCCCGGAAATCATTTACGTGCGCGACTGACCGGTTGCAGTACACTGAACGCCGCGCCTGGTGCGTGGTGCTCGGTCGAGGTGGGCTGGCCCTGCGGAATGTATCCGCGAGGGCAGGCCGTTCGAATCCTCGCACCGGCACCACGTCCAGGCGCGGCGTTTTGGTATCTACACGACATAGGTTGGAAGAAGATGCGAGACAAGGTGACGGGCGCGCAGCGCTGGGTCGTGAAGATCGGCAGTGCCCTGCTGACCGCCGATGGCAAGGGTCTGGACCGCGGCGCCATGGCTGTCTGGGTCGAACAGATGGTCGCCCTGCGCGAAGCGGGCGTCGAATTGGTGCTGGTGTCTTCCGGGGCCGTGGCCGCCGGCATGAGCCAGTTGGGTTGGACCCAGCGACCGAGCGCGATGAACGAATTGCAGGCCGCCGCCGCCCTGGGCCAGATGCGTCTGGTGCAGGCCTGGGAATCGAGCTTCGGCGAACACGGCAAGCACACCGCGCAGATCCTGCTGACCCATGACGACCTGTCCGACCGCAAGCGCTACCTCAACGCACGCAGCACCTTGCGTACGTTGGTCGAGCTGGGCGTGGTGCCGGTGATCAACGAGAACGATACCGTGGTCACCGACGAGATCCGCTTCGGCGACAACGACACCTTGGCGGCGCTGGTGGCCAATCTGGTCGAGGCCGACCTGCTGGTGATCCTCACCGACCGCGACGGCATGTTCACTGCTGACCCGCGCCACAACCCCGATGCCCAACTGATTCACGAAGCCCGTGCCGACGACCCGAGCCTGGATGCGGTGGCTGGCAGCACGGGCGGCGCCTTGGGGCGCGGCGGCATGCAGACCAAGCTGCGCGCTGCGCGTCTGGCCGCTCGTTCGGGTGCCCATACACTCATCGTCGGCGGGCGGATCGAGCGCGTGCTCGATCGTCTCAAGGCCGGCGAGCGCCTGGGCACGCTGTTGTCGCCAGAGCGCGGCATGCTCGCGGCGCGCAAGCAATGGCTCGCCGGGCATTTGCAGACACGCGGCACCCTGGTGCTCGACGCCGGTGCCGTACAGGCGCTGCGCCAAGCCAACAAGAGCCTGCTGCCGGTCGGCGTGAAAGGCGTGCAGGGCAGTTTCCGCCGGGGCGAGATGGTGGTGTGCGTCGATGGCGACGGACTGGAAGTCGCCCGTGGCCTGGCCAACTACAGCGCCGTCGAGGCGCAGAAGATCATTGGCCAGCCGTCGGATGCCATCCAGACCGTGCTCGGCTACGCGGCTGAACCGGAACTGGTGCACCGTGACAACCTGGTCCTGGTCTGAGGAGGCCGTCATGCGTAAATCCCTGCTTGCCCTGGCGCTGTTGGCCGGTGTGTCATCAATGGCCGGTGCCGAGGAGATCGGCCAGGTCTCGACGGTGTTCAAGATGGTCGGGCCGAACGACCGGATCGTGGTCGAAGCGTTCGACGACCCCAAGGTGGAAGGCGTGACGTGTTACCTGTCGCGGGCCAAGACCGGCGGTGTCAAGGGCGGGCTGGGCCTGGCCGAGGACCGTGCCGAGGCGTCCATCGCCTGCCGTCAGGTCGGGCCGATTCGTTTCAAGGGTGAGTTGAAGGACGGCGACGAAGTCTTCAAACAACGCACCTCGCTGGTGTTCAAGACCATGCAGGTGGTGCGCTTCCTCGACAAGAAGCGCAACACGCTGGTGTACCTGGTGTACAGCGACCGCGTCGTCGAAGGCAGCCCGCAGAACGCCGTGACGGCGATTCCGATCGCGCCGTGGCCGCAGCAGTGAGCGTATCGGGTTAGATCGAGGCAGTCGATTCCACGGCCGCGGCCGGGCCGATCGCGGCACAGGGGCCGCATGGGCCGTGATCGCCTGCATCGCTGCGGTGGGTGAGCGGCCCCCGTGCCGCGATTGGGCCCGCCAGGGCCTGCACGATCGACCACTCTATCACTCAGAAGAACGACGCCCTCTCAGGCGCCTGAATCCCCTCAGCCCGGCATCGCCTCCGCTTCAACGTCGCGCACGTCCGCTGTCTCGTCCGCCTGCGCCTCCAGGCGACTGATGTACTTCCAGTCCGCCTCATCGATATAGATCCCGTTCGGCCCGCTGCCGCCTTCCAGGTCGATCGCCACCCGCGCCGACACCTGCGGCTTCACGCTGGCCAGGATCGGCACGAAGCCCAGCTGCTGGCTGGTCTCCAGCAGCGCCGTCTGGTTGCGCTCGTCGATGTCCGCAGCCTCGTCGAGGTAGTAGGGCAGACGTACGCGCCCGGCCAGGTCGCGGTCCATCAGGTGCAGCAACAGGTACATGTTGGTCAGCGCCTTGATGGTCATGGTGGTGCCGTTGGAGGCCGCGCCGTCGATGTCGGCGTGGATCACCGGCTGGCCGTTGACCTTGGTGATCTCGAAGGCCAGCTCGAACAGGTCCTTGAGCCCCAGCTGGTTGTGGTTGGCCGCGACCAGGCGGGCCAGGTACTCCTTGGCCTCTTCGTTCTTGTGATCCTGCTCGGCCGTCTGGCTCAGGTCGAACACCGACAGCGTCTCGCCTTCCTCGTACTGGCCGGCGCTGTGGATGATCTGGTCGATGTGCTTGAGCGCCTCCTTGTTCGGGGCCAATACCACGCGGAAACTCTGCAGGTTGGACACCTGGCGCTTGTTGATCTCGCGGTTGAACAAGGCCAGCTGGTGTTCGAGGCTGTCGTAGTCGCTACGGATGTTGCGCAGGGTCCTGGCGATGTCGGTGACCGCCGCGCGACGGGCCTTGGCCAGGGTCAGCGCCTCGTCGCCGCGGTGGGCGTAGGCGTTGATCAGCAGGGTCAGGCGACGCTCCATGTCGTCCTCGCTGTCGAACTTGGCCACGCCCTTGAGGCGCACCTGGGCGTACAGCGCCTCGATCTGGTTGTCGACCCGTTGTAGCCCCTGCCAGCTGTCCTGGTAGTCGTTGAGCAAGGGCAGCAGGTTGTCCAGGCTGTCGTCGACCGGCTCCATGAACGGCGTGCCCAGGGGCAGGCCGGCCGGCAGCAGGTGACGGCGGCGCAGGGCGTCGTCGAGGGTGCGCTGGCGCGCCTCGAGGTCGGCCAGCTGGCGGCCGACCAGTTGCAACTTGGCCGACAGTTGCTGGACGCGCTCGGTAAAAGCATCGCTGGAACGCTTGAGTTCGTCCTGGGCCGCCTCGAGCTGGGCCAGCTGTTCCAGCTTCTGGGCTTCCTCGGCGCCCAGGGTCTGGGCGCGGCGATAGTCCTCCAGGGCCTTCTGCGCATCCAGCACCGCCTGGTACAAGGCTTCGCTCTGGGTCTTGCTGGCGATCCGGTCGGCGCTGACCGACTGCTGGGTCTGCAACTGGCGCAGTTCCTTGTCCAGGCGGTCCTTCTGCTCGCGCAAGGCCGCACGGTCGACCAGTGCGCGCAGGGCCGGCGGGTCGATGTGCGACAGGTCGAGCGACAGACCGGGCGCCTCGAAGCGCTTGCCCTTGAAGCCCTCCAGCACGCGTTCCAGGGTCCTGACCCACTGATCGTCGGCATCGAGCGCAAGGCCGGACGGCCCCAGGGGCAGGCTGAACAGTGCGCCGTTGAACAAGCGCATCAACCGCTCCAGGTCCTGCTGGGAAAATGCTTCACGCAGACGGGCGTAGCTGTTGTTGTCGGCATGGTCGAGCTGCTGGCTGACGGACTTGAGTCGCGTCTGCACATCCTGCACCCGCTGGTCGAGGTCCTCGGCACTGAACTGGCGCGACTGCGCCAGGGCGCCGGCCAGTTCGTCGTGGGCGTCCTTGGCAGCCAGCAACTGCTGCTCCAGTACCCTGACGTCGTCTACCAGCGCGAACCGATGCTTGAGCGCCGACAGTTCGCCCAGCCAGCGCTGCACGCCGGTCAGCTCGCGTTCCAGGCGCATCAGCTCCTGGGTGCTGTTGCGCTGGGTGTTCTGCAGGTTGTCCTGTTCCTGCTGGTAGTGCTCGGCCTGGATGACCAGCTCTTCCTTGCGGGCGGTGGCGTAGTCCTGCCACGTGCCCAGCAGGTGGTCGAGCAGCGGCGAGAGCCGGTGCAGCTTGCCGCGCAGGGCATCGCGCTGGGCGACGCTACTGGCCAGCGACTCGACCAGCGGCCCGGCGACGACCAGGGCGTTGTAGTCCTGCTCCATGCGCCGCACGTCACGGAACGCCTCTTCGCAGGCCGCGATGTAGTCGATGCTGCCCGAACGCAGGCTGTGCTCGAACGCGTCCAGGAACAGCTGCTTGAGCTTGGCGGCGGTGATCTCGCGCATGTGCAGCAGGTTGATGAACAGCGCACGGAAGGTCTTGAGGCTGTGCTCGCTGGTCGAGCGCAGCGGGATCAGCGTCAGGTCGAGCGGCACCGAGGTGTGCCCGCCCACCAGCAGGCGGCGCAGCTCGTCGGGCTTGAGCTCGTAGGCTTTGAGGCCGTGGCGGTCGAGGTTGGCGAACAGCTCCTTCTGCCGTAGGCAGGTATCGTCGCGCTGGTAGTGGGCCAGGTCCAGCTCACCGGCGTAGGCGAAGAACTGGTGGCCGAAACCGCCCCCGGGTCCGCGGCCGACCACGCCGATCACATGGGGGCCATGGGGCAGGTTGAGTTCGCAGAGGATGTAGCTGGTGTCGCTGGCGAAGTAGAAGCGGCGCGACTGTTCCAGGCTGTACTTGCCGAAGCTCATGTCGGACATGCGCGCCAGGATCGGGAACTGCAGCGCGTTGATCGACGCTGACTTGCCCAGGTTGTTGGCGCCGTACACCGACAGCGGTTCCTCCAGCGGGAATACGCCCAGGCTGTAGCCGGCGGTGTTGAGCAGGGCGAAGCGGCGGATCCCGTAGCGTTCCTGGCTCATGGATAGGTCTCCTGCTGTGCTTCGGCGATGACACGGGCCAAGGCCGCGTCTTCCTCGTCATCGGGGGCGTCGAAGCCGTTCGGCCCGTCGTCTTCGGCCAAGGCCGGGGTCGGCAACGGCAGGTCGCTGTGCAGCGTGGCCGCCAGGTCGCGGTCCTGCTGCACCGACAGGCAGACGTCGAGGAAGCGGTGCATCGGCGGCAGGAAACGGTAGAGGCCGCCTTCTTCATGGGCGAAACCCAGTTGGGTCATGCGCCGCAGGATCTTTTCTTCCAGGTCGTCGACGCTCTGGACCTCGGCCTGGACGAACAGGTCGCGGTACTTGTCCAGCAGCGCGGGCAGCTCGTCGCGGCCCAGGCTGCCGCCGTCGAGCACGGCGATGGGGTCACGGCCCTGGTCGGCCAGGTGCTCGACCAGGATGAAGGTCATCAGCGACAGGCGCTGGGCCGTCTTGTTGACATGGGCGGCAGCCTGTTCCGGAACGAAGTAGTAGAAACCACGCGTGTCGCAGACCAGCTCGAAGCCCAGGGCCTTGAACAGGGTCCGGTAGGCGTCCTGGAACGTCGACAGCTGGGCGTACAGCTCCGGGTCGCGGCGGCTGATGTGGAAGCCTTTGTACAGCTCGCGGAACAAGGGCGCGAGCTGGGACAGTTCGGAAAGATCAAGATGCATGGGCAGGGCCTGGCGTGGCGTCGGGCGAAGGTGCGCGACGGGAGGTCAGGGCGAACGAGCGCAGGCTGACCTTGTGTTCATGGGTGAAGTAGTCGCGGCGCTCGAGCCGCTCGCGCTGAAAGCGCTTTTCGCGCGACAGGCGCGAGAACCAGTACAGCAGCTCGTCGGTTTCGCCCTCCGGCTCTTGCTCGAGCAGCCAGCTCATCAGGTCGGGCAATGGCAGGGCCTGCTCGCAGCGGTCGAGCATTTCCTTGACCGTGCGCGGTGCTTTGGAGGGGGCGTCCTTGTCGGTCTTGTGCGCCTTGGGAAAGCGCGCCGGCTTGGGTTCGAAGCGTGCCAGGGCATAGACGTAGGCCTCGACCTGACTGGCGCTGCCGAGAAAGGTGCTCTGCGGCCGGGTGAACAACGGCAGGGCAGCATGGGGCAGGGCGTCGAGCCCCTTGCGCCGGATCACTGCCAGGGCCAGCGCCGCGCCGCGGGTCACGGTGTTGTGCCGGCGAGCTTCCTCGCGCAGGGGCAGCAGCAGCTCGCGGGCATGGCGCAGGGTCAGCTGTGCGCTGGTCTGCATCTCCAGGATCCGCGCATGGGTGCGCAGCAGTTGGTCATCGTCGACCAGCTGGCCCAGACGCGCCTGCTCGCTCAGCAGGTGCAGCAGCACCGTCTCGACCTTGCGCACGCCCTGCTCGAAAGCGCCGTCGGCGTTGACCAGCTGGATCATCGGCTCGACGTATTCGTCCCAGGTCGCCAGCACTTCGGCATAACGCTGGCGCAGCGGGATCTGCCGGTCGCGGGTCTTGGCGCGCTCGGCCACCGCCACCAGCGCCTGTTCGTCGTTGTCGAGCTTCTTCAGCACGTCGCGCACGCGCATGTCGAGCAGGCGCAGCTGCCGGGCCAGGTCGTCGCGATCGCGGGTCTCGAAAGCGTCCTGGATGTGCCCGGCCAGGCGCTCGAGGTGACGCAGGTAAGCCTCGATCTCCAGGCACAGGCCCAGTCGGTGCTCACGGCGCAGGTAGGCCAGGAAATCATGGATTTGCGCGTTCAGCTCGAAGCGATTGGGACTTTTCGCCACGGGCACCAGGATGTCCAGGCGAATCCACAGGTCCAGCAGTTGGGTGATGTCCTGTGGCGTCGTCTCGCTGGGCGGGCGAGCCAGGTGCTGGCGCAGTTCCACCAGGCTCAGGGTGCCCTGGTCGAAGCGGGCGCACAGCGGTTCGAGCAGGGCCCAGTGCTCGGCGAGGGCGCGCAGGACGCGCTTGGGTTCGATCATCGACGGTCGGCTCGCTGCCAGGTCAAAAGCGCCAATTGTACTGTATCGCAGGGGCAGGATTTCACCCCCTGGTCGTTACGGCGGGTTTCCCATCGATCCAGTGCGGCGCGCGCGCGGCAACGGCGGTAGAATGGCCGACCGTTCGCTGACCCTGGATGACCCGTGCCGTGCTGACCGAGTCTCGCCGCCGCGCTTATTTGAACGCCATGCAGGTGGTGCACTGGCTGCCGCGCGCCGAATTGCCGTTCGCGGCGCCTTCGCGGCCCGAACTGCTGCAGCCGGTGGCGCCGCCGACCGTCACGGTCTTGCCGAGCGTCGAGCCTTCCCCAGTGGCGTCGCCTGCGCCGCGCCCGGTTGCGGCGTCGCAGGCCCGTGGCAGCGAGCGGCCGAAGATCGAGATCCCGCGCCCGGCCGCGCTTGCCAAGCCCGCAGTGGCCACGCCCGCCGAGGCCACCAGCCCCGCGCCGCGCCCGGTGCAGGCGCCGCCTCCGCGGTTCGCCCTGCAATTGCTGCGGGCAGGGCGTTGCCTGCTGCTGGTGGAGTTGGCCACCGGTCAGCCGTTCCAGAGTCGCGACCCGTCCTACCTGCTGCTCAAGGACATGCTGCGCGCCGCCGGCCTCTCGGACGCCCCGCAGATCATCGGCGAGCCGGTGCGCTGGCCGCTGCTGATGCGCGGCAACCTCGACCAGGGGCCGGAGGCGGCGCAGGATTTCGTCCAAGGATTCATCCAGGCGCGTCTCGAAGAGTCGCCCTGTGCGTGCTTGTGGCTGATCGGCCTGCCGGCGATCCGGTTCGCCGGGCAGGCGGACGAGCAGGCGTACTACCGTGAAGTACCGATCGATGGCCTGGGCGATGCCTGGGCCTTGCCGGGTCTTGAAGTGTTGATGGACGAGCCGCAGCGCAAGGCGGACGTCTGGAAAGCCATGCGCCAGCTGATGGCGCGCTGGAATGCCATTGAATGAGTGAATCGATCAGTTTCCGCCCGATGACCGAGGCGGATCTGGATGCCGTGCTGA
This sequence comes from Enterobacterales bacterium AN_CKDN230030167-1A_HGKHYDSX7, assembly GCA_046940335.1. GTDB lineage: Bacteria > Pseudomonadota > Gammaproteobacteria > Pseudomonadales > Pseudomonadaceae > Aquipseudomonas. Next base: position 836,548 of record JBKYML010000001.1, on the reverse strand, counting down.
AGATCGAATATGCCGCGTTCAGTCACCCCTGGACCCGCGGCATCTTCCAGGATGCGCTCAAGTCGTACGAGGTCTGGCTGATGTTCGATGGCCAGCAGCAGGTCGGGCACGGCGTGATCAACGTGATCATCGACGAGGCGCACCTGTTGAACATCACCGTCAAGCCCGAGAACCAGGGGCGTGGCCTCGGCCTGCGCCTGCTCGAGCATTTGATGGCGCGGGCCTGGGCACTGAACGGGCGCGAGTGCTTTCTCGAAGTCCGGGCCAGCAACCAGTCGGCCTACCGCCTGTACGAACGCTATGGCTTCAACGAGATCGGGCGCCGCCGCGACTACTACCCCGCGCCAGGTGGCCGCGAGGATGCGCTGGTGATGGCCTGCACCTTGCTCGAAGCCTGATCCGATGATGCCGCTGCACTGACGAGGCACGACCATGCATGACCTGCAGGAACTGATCGACAACAACGCCCGCTGGGCCGACGCGATCAACGCGCGCGACCCCGAGTTCTTCGCCAAGCTGGCGCGCCAGCAGACCCCGGAATTTCTCTGGATCGGCTGCTCCGATGCCCGGGTGCCGGCCAACGAGATCGTCGGCATGCTGCCAGGCGACCTGTTCGTGCACCGCAACGTGGCCAACGTGGTGCTGCACACCGACCTCAACTGCCTGTCGGTGATCCAGTACGCGGTGGACGTGCTCAAGGTCCGACACATCCTGGTGACCGGGCATTACGGCTGCGGAGGCGTACGTGCGGCGATGCAGGATCGCCAGTTCGGCCTGATCGACGGCTGGCTGCGCTCGATCCGCGACCTGTACTACGAGAAGCGCGGCGAGCTGGCGGCGCTCGAGGGCGAGGAAGCCCGCGTCGACCGCCTGTGCGAGTTGAACGTGATCCGCCAGGTGGCCAACGTGGCGCACACCAGCATCGTCCAGAACGCCTGGCACCGCGGTCAGCCCCTGTCGATCCACGGGTGCATCTACGGCATCAAGGATGGCCGCTGGAAAAGCCTGGACACGACCATCGAGGGGATCGCCCAAGTGCCTGCGCAGTACCGGTTGCGGCCGGTGTAGGCAGGCGCGAAGGCTTGACGTGTCTGGGTCAAGCCTCGCTGTCCACAGGGCGACCGGACGCTAGATCGGTTTGCGCAGCTCGCGCAGGCGTCGCGTCATCTCCCCCGTGTTGCACTTGGCCGCCGCCTGCTCGGGCGTGTACGTGCGCACCGTGCGGAAGAACAGCTCGCACGTCTGTTTTCTCTGCGTGACCTGCCAGCGGGTCGAGCAGGCCTCCAGCGTCTGCCTGGCATCGGCCTGGGGGTCGCGCCCCAGGCCCGCCTGCCAGCAGGCCGCGGTCAGGTCCTGCCCCATCATCTTCAGGCCCGCCACGTCGGCTGCGTCCTGATCGCCACCGTGGCTGTTCTTGTTCGTCGCATACCAGATCGCACTGGGGTGATTGGCGCCCAGCACCGGCACCTGCGCACCGGGCTGCGGGCTGATGCTGACCAGGTCCAGCACGCCGACCTTGGCCCCGTACTGCTGCTCGATCCAGGTGTGCACCGGGGCGCCGAAGGCGACCATCGGCAACGGGTGGGCAGCGCTCTGCAGGGTCATTTCGCGGACCATGCGCACCTGATAGTCCTTGAAGTAGCCATAGGTGTCCGCCAGGGCGGCACCTGCGCTGGCGGGCGCCGCGATCGGGGCGATGTCGACGATGGTCTGGTACGCCGGCGTCTGCTCGGCCTCCACGCCGTTGAAGGTCAACAGCTCGGCCCAGCGGTCGGTGGTGCTGGAGCGCAGGTAGTCCTGGGCCTGGGTCAGCGAATAGTCGGGCGGGAAATGCAACAGCTCGATGCTGCGGCGATTCTGCAGGGCCATGCCCAACGGCAGGAACAGGTACCAGTCATAGGACCATTTGCCGTCCTTGTTCAGCCGGGTGGCGCCGTCGTAGGCCAGCTCACCGCTGTCGAGCAGCCTGCGCAGTGGCTCGGCATAACTGGCGGGGACCTCACTGATGGCCGCGTGGAGTCGGTCATGGTCACGGCGGACCTGCACCTGGGCATTGGCATAGCCGTCGCGGCGTACGCTCTGGGTCAGGTAGTGCTCGACGGTCTGCTCGAGTGTCCAGTCGCGGTAGCAGACCACATGGCAATTGTTGGGAAAGCCGAACAGGCGCGTGACACGCTGGGGGTCGCCCAGGTCGATGTCCGCGTCGGCCATGGCCAGGCCGCAGAGGGCGAGGGCGGCGAGGCCCGATAAGGCGGTTGTTCTCATGCTCGATTCCTTGTCAGTGACCGTCCGATTGGGCAGCCGTGCGCATAGTGAGGCAGGGCGTGTTTCGGTGCAAAGAGCAAGAGGATCAACTGACCATGGTAATGAGCAAGGTCATCCTCCATGGCAAGCCAGAGTCACCGTCCTTCAGTGACGTGAGGGATAGATCCATACGAATTGGCATTTATGCCAGTTTTTGAATGTCAGTGGAGGTCAAGTATTCGTTTCATGCAAGGAGGGATATCCACCATGAAGGCTGCCAGGGATACTTGGCTTTATCATCAAGGAGAGACCGTGCGTACTATGCTGTACAGTGATCGCCGCACTATGTTGATCAAGAATGCGTCTACACCACTTGCCGAATGCAGAACCGACAGAAAGGCTCAGCGCCTTTCTCTCCTGGCATATGGCAGAATGCGGCGGAGGGTGCCCACAAGGTCGCCTACACGCCTTACGACCTCTGAGAAGGCTTAGCTTTAATCAATCGGAGGATCCCTAGGGACCTGGCGGGAGTGATCGCAACAGGAAATGGGGTAGGGTCTCTTTGGGAAATTGCCTACAAGAAAATAAGAAAAACTGAGGATTTTTTGTGAAGTATTCGATAGATGATGATCATAGATGAAGGAGCCCTTTGAGTGGGTAAGGCGAGACCAGTAGGGCGTTAGTAGAACACGCATGCCGGCGTTATCGCTTGTTTACTGCAAAAAGGCTGATCAGAATGCGCCCTGCTGTAGGGCCTGATGGATAAGGCGCGTTATTGAAATGCCTAGCCACTAAATAATGGGAAAACGCCGCGGGCAGAGAGCGATGTGGCACATGAAAAACCTGAAGCGAGGTGCAAGTAGAAATTAATTGCGTTAACATGGTGGGAGCTTTGCTCGATCTCGATCGTAAATTCAATTCTAAGGAGTAGGAATGGCATTCGATGCATTTGTCTGGATCGAAGGTATCCCCGGAGAATCCCGGGATTTAGATCACAAAAACTGGATTGAGGCCACTGCTTTTAACCTATGTGCAACACAAGGTGTCTCTAGGACTGCCAGTTCCTCTGGTGGCGCCACCGTAGGTCGTGTCTATTTAAGTGATTTCGGAATAGTGAAGCTGGTCGATTCGTCGACACCAAAAATATTTCAAGCCTGCTGCACCGGCCAGCACCTGAAGAAAGTGGTTTTAAGTATTTATCGTGCGGGCGGAGAAAAGCAAAAGTACATGGAAGTGACATTTGAGGAGGTCATAATCAGTGGGGTTGAGTCAGGAAATCTTTTCGATAGATCCCCTTCCGCATTCCCGGAGGAAGTCGTTCGCTTCGACTATGCTCGGGTGAAACTAATTTATTCGCAACAAAGCAGAATGTCCGGGCTATTGATTGGTCAAATTTCTGCTGGCTGGGATCAGGTTGGCAATAAAGCTTACGCATAGGGATAGTGGAAGTGGCTAGAATATATTGTTATGACGGAGACTGTGGCTTCACTGCAAATCAGTTGCTTTGGATAATCGCATCTGAAACTGCAATGGAAGAGCTGGGGCTTGATGACGTTGCGGCTGCCCTAAGTATCGTAACCGGAGCAAACATAATGCCAACTCGTGCAAAGCCGGGGGTGCAATAAAAAATACATCTATTCTATCCTTGCTAATGAGGCGCGCACTTAAGAAGCGGCGATTTCCTGGAGGCTATAGAGCGCCGTCAGTAGTGGGCTGGCTTCCCCCAAGCATTCGTAGGACACCAAGTGTGGGTGCGTTTATCGCGCGCGCTATTCCTGTGGTTGGTTGGGCTTATACGGCGGCGGAACTAGGTTTGGTAGGCTACAAAACAGTTGTGATCTACAATTCGATTGTGAGCAGCGAAGACCAGGTTTTTTGACGATGAATGAAGCCCTTGATTACAAGATAGTGGATGGCATCGTCGTATGCATCCAGGACACTGTAGGCTTTGGAAGAAAGGCATTTGAAAGCTTCAGTTTGATGACCGATGTCGCAAGAGATTTAGGTATAGATGGCGATGATGCTAATGAGCTGATGGTCGAGTTCTTTCGAAGATTTTCCGTCGAGCTTGATGATTACGATCCTTATCGATATTTTGTGGGTGAAGGTTATAATATATTTTCTTTTAGGCGCGCTAAGGATAGGCGCGGAAATATACCGCTGAGGGTAGGTATGTTGTATTTGGCAATCAAGAAAAAACACTGGGATACATGTGCTTTAGAAGAAGCTGAGTTCAGCGATGTGCCATTATATAGGCGTACAGAAGATCTTCCAATTTGTGGCTACAAGATAAATGGCCGGTGATGGTGGCTGGGCGTCTGTCTAGAATAGGTTTTCTAGGGACGCTCGATCAAGCAGCCCCCTAAATGGCGACAAGCCAACGTTTTTCTTAGTTGGCAGCGCTATGCGCCGGAAAGCGAGCGATTTATCCGGCTTAGGGGCTTCGGTCCACGGGTTTCTGTGGCAAGCGCGCAACTCGCCCGTCCCAGTCACCTGTTTTTGAATCCTCCACAGGTTGGGCAAGGCGAACAGTATCGTCGGTTGCGCCGTGTTCTTCCGCTCAAGAAGCTGGGTTCTCACAAAGCCGAACTGGCGCTTGATGACTCGAGCGGGTATTCGACCTTTGCTCGAGTCTACGCCTTGGCGCGCTCGATGCGCCGCTTACTTTTGAAAAAGCAAGCTGTGTTTGGAAAGGATCGAATAGGTACTGCGTCGCGCTGCACGCTGCTCGATCATTTCTCGCCCGAGGTGCCCCTTCTCGCTTCTCAACCTCGGCTAACCGGCGTCGGACTCCTCGCCATGCAGCGGTCTGGCCACCTAGATGATGTTTGCGACGTTGGTGGCAGTAACGTGAACGTAGTGCATCAGGCTTGATTCCACGTCAGCGCCAACGAGCCCTTCATGCCAAAGACGTATTGATTGCCCTTGTCTGACGCATTTGAGGATCGCACCATCGTGTGAGCTTAAGTCGTGCAGCTTTTCTAGGCAAAAGAAAAGGGCCTACCTTGCGGCAAGCCCTTTTCGGATTTGGTGGCTACACAGGGACTTGAACCCCGGACCCCAGCATTATGAATGCTATGCTCTAACCAACTGAGCTATGTAGCCAATGGCGCGCATTATTCCCTCGCGCGGGGCCCGTGTCAACACTCATCTCAAAAAAATTTGCACGGTTTCAAATGCTTAGCGGCCTGGGCAGGGACGGGCTGACGAGCAGCACGGGGCCGGGCACCCTCTAGAGGGGACACGTGCGACTGCCGGGGCGCCGCGCACGCGAGAAAACAGTAGCGATGTCTCCAGTCGATTCCCGATAATCCGCTTCCACACCTGCGCCGGGAATCCACGCCAATGGCCACCAGCAGCACCTCCACCGCCAGCACTGGTACGGCGAACGCCGCCAGCCCGCTGGTGATGCGCATCATCACCTTCTGTGCCCTGGCGCACCTGATCAACGACCTCATCCAGTCGGTGCTGCCGGCCATCTACCCGATGCTCAAGGCCAGCTACGACCTGAGCTTCGCCCAGATCGGCCTGATCACGCTGACGTTCCAGATCACCGCTTCGCTGTTGCAACCCTGGGTCGGCTTCTACACCGACAGGCGGCCCAACCCCAACCTGCTGCCCCTGGGCACGCTGTGCACCCTGGTCGGCATCGTCATGCTGGCCTTCGTCGGCAGTTTCCCCATGATCCTGCTGGCCTCGGCCCTGGTCGGCATCGGCTCGTCGACCTTCCACCCGGAAACCTCGCGCATCGCCCGGCTGGCCTCCGGTGGCCGCTTCGGCCTGGCACAGTCCAGCTTCCAGGTTGGCGGCAACGCCGGTTCCGCGTTCGGCCCCTTGCTGGCCGCCGCCATCGTGATTCCGTTCGGGCAGACCCACGTGGCCTGGTTCGGCCTGGCCGCGCTGTTCTTCTTCGGCGTGACCCTGCTGCTGCGCCGCTGGTACAAGGATCACCTCAACCAGTTCAAGGCCCGTCAGGGCCAGCAGGCCAGCCATGGCCTGTCGCGCCAGCGGGTCGTGCTCGCCCTGGGCGTGCTCGGGCTGCTGGTGTTCTCCAAGTATTTCTACATGGCCAGCCTGACCAGCTACTACACCTTCTACCTGATCGAGAAGTTCGGCGTGACGGTGGCCAGCTCGCAGCTGCACCTGTTCCTGTTCCTCGGCGCCGTGGCGGCCGGGACCTTCTTCGGCGGGCCGATCGGCGATCGGATCGGGCGCATGGCGGTGATCTGGTTCTCGATCCTCGGCGTGGCGCCGTTCACCCTTGCCTTGCCCTACGCGGACCTGTTCTGGACCACGGTGCTCAGCCTGATCATCGGCTTCATCCTGGCCTCGGCGTTCTCGGCGATCGTGGTCTATGCCCAGGAGCTGGTACCCGGCAACGTCGGCATGGTCGCCGGGATCTTCTTCGGGCTGATGTTCGGTTTCGGCGGGATCGGCGCTGCACTGCTGGGCTACCTGGCCGACCTGCGGGGCATCGAGTACGTCTACAGTCTGTGTTCGTTTCTGCCGCTGTTCGGCGTGTTGGCGGTATTTCTGCCGTCCACCGGTAAGCGCTGAGCGGTCGATTGACGACGCCAAGGGACTGGCTTAGGGTCCTGCCGGTCGCAGGATCACGGTCGAGCAGGCGCCAGGGCGTCCCGACCTTCAGGAGTGGACATGAACACACGTTTGCTGGCGGGCCTGCTGTTCGCCGTCTCGGTCGTCGGCTTCAGTCTGGGCGCCAGCCTGCCGCTGGTTTCGCTGCGCCTGCTCGATGCCGGCGCCAGCACGCTGCAGATCGGTATCGTCTCGGCGATCCCGGCGGCGGGCATGATGCTGTCGGCCTTTCTGGTCGATGCCTGCTGCCGCTACCTGACCCGACGGGTCATCTACCTGGGCTGTTTCAGCCTCTGTGCGGCGAGCATCGCCTTGCTGGAGTGGGGTTTCGCCTCCATCGCCTGGCTGGCGACCCTGCGCCTGGCGCTCGGGCTCGGCATGGGCATCGCCATCATCCTGGGCGAGTCGTGGGTCAACGAGCTGAGCCCCGAGCACAACCGCGGCAAGATCATGGCGCTGTACGCCACCAGCTTCACCGGTTTCCAGGTGCTCGGCCCGGCCCTGCTGGCGCTGCTCGGCGCCCACGGCCCCTGGCTGATCGCGATCGTCTCGGTGGCTTACCTGCTGGCGCTGGTGTGCATCGTGTTCACCGTGCCGAACGATCGGGTGCGCCACGAGGGCGATGACACCAAGACCTTCACCTTGGGCGGTTTCCTGCGGGTGGCGCCGGCCTTGTGCATCGGCGTGCTGTTCTTCTCGTTCTTCGACGCCGTGGTGCTGTCGCTGCTGCCGGTGTATGCCACCAGCCTGGGCTTCGCGGTCGGCGTGGCGGCCCTGATGGTCACCGTGGTGTTCGCTGGCGACATGCTGTTCCAGTTGCCATTGGGCTGGCTGGCCGACCGCGTGGAACGCACGGGCCTGCACCTGGCCTGCGGCCTGGTGGTGCTGGCGATCGGCGTGGGCCTGCCGTGGCTGATGCAGGCCCAGGCACTGCTCTGGCCACTGCTGGTTCTGCTCGGGGCCGTGGCAGGGGGTATCTATACCTTGGCCCTGGTGTTGATCGGGCAGCGCTTCAAGGGCCGCGACCTGGTGACCGCCAATGCCAGCGTCGGATTGCTCTGGGGGGTGGGTAGCCTGATCGGTCCGTTGGTCAGCGGCATGGCCATGGACATGGCGCCCCATGGGCTGCCCATGGCCCTGGCCGCGATGGCTGGGCTGTTCGTGTGCGCGGCATGGCCGGCCTACCGGCGCGCCGAACGACGCTCGAGCCTGACGCATGAGGTCGGGGAGGGCAGCGATGCCTGAGCACGACAGCGACCCGACGGCGAACGAGCCTGACGGCTATCGCCAGGCCAGCCTGCACCTGGCCGCACAGGATGTCGACTGGGCCCGGCACATCGCCGCCATCGGCCCTTGCAGGCACCGGGCGACCCTGCACCGCGAGCCCTTCGAGGCGCTGGTCAGGTCGGTGGCCTATCAGCAGCTCCATGCGCGTGCCGCCGAGGCGATTCTCGCTCGCCTGCTGGCCCTGTTTCCCGACGTGGCGTTCCCCGGTGCGCAGGCCCTGCTCGCGACCGACCCGCAGCGCCTGCGCGCCTGTGGTTTCTCGGCGCGCAAGCTGGCGACGCTGCACGCGCTGGCCGAGGCGCGGTTGACGGGGCAGGTACCGACCCGGCAGGAGGCCCAGGCCTTGACCGACGAGGCGTTGATCGCACGCCTGGTCACGCTGCCGGGTATCGGCCGCTGGACGGTCGAGATGCTGCTGATCTATGGCCTGGGGCGTCTGGACGTGCTGCCGGTGGACGACTACGGGGTGCGCGAGGGCTACCGTCGTCTCAAGGGGCTGGACAAGGCCCCGACAGCTGCGCAGATGCGCGGTCTGGGGCAGGCGTGGAGCCCTTACCGGACCGTGGCGGCCTGGTACCTGTGGCGGGCCTGATCGCCTGAGCGAAAGCCGGCGTCTTTTTCCAATTGCCACGCCAGAATCGGAGTGCCCGCTCTGTCAGGGCCTGCCAGACTGTCACCCTCGACATCCCGAGGTGCCCGGCATGCCATCTTCCTCTGCCTATTCGACCGATAGCCAACGCTGGCAGGCGGTGGTCACCCGTGACCAGGCCGCTGTCGGGCAGTTCGTCTATGCCGTGCTCAGCACCGGCATCTACTGCCTGCCTGGTTGCGCGGCCCGTACGCCCAGGCGCGACAACGTGGTGTTCTTCGATGATCCTGACGCCGCTGCTCAAGCCGGTTACCGGGCCTGCCAGCGCTGCTGGCCCTGCCAGGCGCCGGCAGACTGGGTCGCCCAAGCGTGCCGCCTGCTCGAGGCCGATGAGGTGCCGCTCGGGCTGCACGCGTTGAGCGCGCGGTTCGGCCTCAGCGTCGGGCACGTGCAGCGACGCTTCAAGGCCGATACCGGCCTGACCCCCAAAGCCTATGCCGACGCCTGTCGAGCGCGGCGCCTGCAGCAGGCGCTCATCGCCCGACAAGGCTCGGTGACCGAGGCGATCCACGCCGCCGGCTACGGTTCCAGCAGCCGGGTCTACGGGCGCGCCCAGCAGCGCCTGGGCATGCAGCCACGTCAGGTGCAGCGCAAGGGGGCTGGCATGACCGTGCGCTTCGCCATCGGCCAGTGCAGCCTGGGCGCCATCCTGGTGGCGCAGAGCGAGCAGGGAATCTGCGCCATTTGGCTGGAGGACGATGCCGATACCCTGCTGCGCCAGGTGCAGGAGCGTTTCGCCCAGGCCGAACTGGTCGGCGGTGATGCGGCGTTCGAGCAGGTGGTCGCCGAGGTGGTGGGCTTCGTCGAGCAGCCGGCGCTCGGCCTGCACCTGCCTTTGGACATTCGCGGCACGGCCTTCCAGGAACGTGTCTGGCAGGCGCTGCGTGCCTTGCCCATGGGTGCTCGTGTCAGCTACCGCGACATTGCCACGCGCATCGGTGCACCCAGCGCCGTGCGCGCGGTGGCCAAGGCCTGCGCCGCCAATCGACTCGCCGTGGCCATTCCCTGCCATCGCGTGGTGCGCAGCGACGGTGCGCTCAGTGGCTATCGCTGGGGGCTGGAGCGCAAGCGCGCCTTGCTCGAGCGTGAAGCCGAGGCACCCTGAGCCGGGCAAGCAGCGTAGAATCCGTCGATCGAATGACGATGGACAAAGAGGACACTTCGATGAGGCGCCTACGCCTTGACCATGTTTGCGCAGGGTTGCTGGCCCTGCTGTTGTGGGTCGCGCTGCCGGCCTGGTCGGCCCCCGATGCACCGGCGCGCCAATCCAGCGGCGAGCTTCCCGTACTGGCCGAAGACGCCAGCCTGGCCCAGTTGAGCGACCGGCTCGACCTGATTCGCCAAGGTGTCTCGAGCAATGCCAACGATGACCTGCTGGCCCAGCTGCGCCAGGCGAGCCTGCAGGTGCAGCGTCAGGCCAGTGCGTTGGCCGCGCAACGCACCACCGACATTGCCCGACTGGACGATCAGCTCAACGTGCTGGGGCCGGTGCAGGCCGACGAAGCCGATACCCTGACGCGCCAGCGCCGTGACCTCACCGCCGAGCGCAAGGGGCTGGTGGCCGAACAGACCCAGGCCACGCAGCTGGCCCAGTCGGCCACCGACCTGTCGACGCAGATCGTCAACCTGCGTCGCAGCCAGTTCAACTCGCAGGTCACCAGCCGTGCCGCGAGCCCCCTGAGTCCAGCGTTCTGGTCCAGCCTGATCCGCCCGACCGACGAAGACCTCACGCGCCTGCGCACCTTGCGCAGCGAAGCCGCCGATGCCCTGGCCAGCGCCTGGAGTCCAGAGCATCGCACGCTGTTCATCGTCAGTCTGGTGGCCGCACTCCTGGTCTGGACCTTGGTGCGGCGTGTCTTCGAGCGCCTGCTCGCGGCCGCCATGCTGCGCTGGATTCCCGAAGGCCGGTTGCGGCGCAGTGCCTTGACCTTGAGCGTGGCCGTGGCCACCCTGACCACCATCGGTGGTTCGGTCTCGCTGGTGCGCTGGGGGCTGGAGAACAGTGCCACGCTGGGCGACAACACCTCGGCGTTGATCGATCACATCCTGACCCTGGTGGTGTTCACTGCCTTCATCGCCGGTCTGGGCCGCGCCATGCTGATGCTGCAGCGCCCCTCCTGGCGGCTGCCGCCGATTCCGGACCAGGTCGCCAGCGCGCTGGCCTGGTTCCCGCAAGTGCTGGCATTGGTGCTGATGCTGTTGCTGACCCAAGAGCGCATCAACAGCGTGATCGGGACCAGCCTGGCCCTGACCGTGGCGACCAACGGCCTGACCGCCTTGGCCGTGGCGGCCCTGTACGCCGCTGCGCTGGTTCGCTACCGCCGCGCCCGTCGTCAGAACCAGCTGCAGCGCCCCAGTGGGCTGGCCGGCCTGGTGCCGTTCGTGCTGACGGTCTGGGTGGTGTTGATCGTCGCGGCCCTGCTCACCGGCTACCTGGCCCTGGCCTACTTCCTCGCCTCCAAGCTGCTCTGGATCAGCGTCGTGGCCACCTGCGCCTACCTGCTGACCTGCGTCTTCGTCGACCTGTGCGAGACCTTGCTGTCGCCTCGCCACCCAGGCGGGCTGGCGCTGGCGTCGGCATTGGGTCTGGCCCAGCGTCACCAGGCGCAGGCCAGTACCTTGCTGATGGGGGTGGGCAAGACCCTGCTGCTATTCACCGCGCTGATGTTCGCCTTCCTGCCGTCGGGCACCAGCCCGGGCGAGCTGGTCATGAGCCTGGCCGAGTGGGACGGCAGCGGTGGGCGCATCCTCGGCAACCTGAACCTGGTCCCTGAAGACATCTTCATCGCCGTGGCGATGTTCTTCATCGGCCTGTTCGCCATCCGTGTGCTCAAGCGCTGGCTGGGCGAGCGCCTGCTGCCGGAGACCGAGATGGACGCCGGCATGCGTGCCTCGCTGGTGACGCTGGTCGGCTACCTGGGCTTCCTGTTCCTGGCCAGCCTGGTGATGTCGGTCCTGCACATCAACCTCAGCAGCCTGACCTGGGTGGTCAGCGCGCTGTCGGTGGGGATCGGTTTCGGCCTGCAGGCCATCGTGCAGAACTTCATCTCCGGCCTGATCCTGCTGACCGAGCGCCCGGTCAAGGTGGGCGACTGGGTCAGCCTGGCGGGCGTGGAGGGGGACATCCGGCGCATCAACGTGCGGGCCACCGAGATCCAGATGTCCGATCGCTCCACGGTGATCGTGCCCAACTCACAGTTCATCTCGCAGAACGTGCGCAACGTGACCATGGCCAATGCGCTGGGCGTGGTCGGCATCACCCTGACGCTGCCGCTGGACACCGACGCCCAGCAAGTGCGCGAGCTGCTGCTCAAGGCCTATGCCGAGCACGACGCGATCCTCGATACCCCGGCGCCTTCGGTGTCGTTCAAGGACCTCACCAACACCGGCATGGTGCTGGCCGTCAGCGGTTATGTGGCCGGGCCGCGGGTGGTGGGCGGCACCCGCAGCGACCTGCTGTTCACCATCCTGGGGCGCCTGCGCGAGCAGGGCATCGCCTTGTCGGCGCCGCAGAGCATGGTCTTGCTCAGCGATGGCACGCAGGCCGTCGGGCCGGCGCCTGCACCCACGACGACGCCTGCGCCAACGCAAGGCTGAGTCAGGCGACCCGTACTGGTTTCACGACCGATGCGGGTCGCCAGGTGCCGGTTCGGGTTCGGACACGCCGAACAGGCGCTCGGCCACTTGACGGCCAAGCGCCTCGCCTTCTTCCGTCAGATGGATCGATTTACGCTTGCCTGCCGGCTGGGTGATCAGGCCGCGCTCGTGCAGGCGGTCCATCACGCCCCAGTCATAGCCTTTCCAACTGCGGCCCCCGTCGAACGAAAACGTCTCCAGCAGGGCCAGGACTGCGTCGTCGATACGTGCTTTGTCGTATTCCATGGCATGCTCCCTGGGTGGTTCGTGCAGGGGTGGAGTATAGGGGCAGACTGAGCATCGCCCAAGAAGCGGACAGGTCCACGGGGACAACGCAGGCATGGGACCGTGAGCATTCCCGCCGCAGCCGCGGTCCCATGCCCGCTGCACGCTTGACGCCCGCCCCGGCGAGCCTCACTGTGCGCTACGTGGCGCCCGCAGCGTAAGCCGGCTCGCCAGCGGCAACCTTGATGTGCAGAGAGGAAACACCCTGAAAGACCTTACCCGTGAAGCGCTCGAGCTGGAAGTCACGCGCCTGCGTGCCGTGCTCGAACAGGCGGGAATCGACCCGCAGCCCCCTTCGCTCCTGCCCAGCCCTTGTCGCAAGGGCCCGCTGGCCTGCGTCCGCGATGCCGCACGGCAACGGGCGGTGTTCGACAGTGCCATCGATTTCGCCATCGTGCTCACCGACCCCGACGGCATCATCACCGACTGGAATGCGGGCGCCGAGCAGGTGATGGGCTGGAGCGCCACGCAGATGCGTGGGCAGCACATCGCTCGCATCTTCACGACCGAGGACCGTGCCCAGGGCCAGGTCGAACAGGACATGCAGGCGGCACTGCAGGAGGGGCGCACCAGCGACGAGCGCTGGCTCCTGGGCGAGGGCGACCGCCACCTGTGGGGCTCATGCGAAATGATGCCGCTGCTCGACGAGGCCGGCACGCACCTGGGTTTCATGAAGATCCTGCGCGATCGCACACGCGAGCATCTGGCCGGACGGGCCATGGCGCAGACCCGCGAGCGTTATCGACTGGCCGCCAAGGCGACCAACGACGCCATCTGGGACTGGGACCTGGTCGGCAACCACGTGCTCTGGAACGACGCCCTCGAACAAGCCTACGGGCATCCGCTGGCGCAGATCGAGACCACCGGGCAATGGTGGCTCTCGCAGATCCATCCCGAGGACCGGCAGCGCATCCATGACTCGATCCATGGCGTGATCAATGGCCAGGGCAGCGCCTGGAGCGATGAGTACCGCTTCCGCCGCCAGGACGGTTCCTATGCCGAGGTCCTCGACCGCGGTCACCTCATCCGTGACGGTGAAGGCCGTGCCATCCGCATGATCGGCGCGATGCTCGACCTGACCAGCATGCGCCACGCCCAGACCGCCCTGCGCAAGAGCGAGGAGCGTTTTCGCACCGTGGTGGACACCATCGATGCGGCCTTCGCCATCGTCCAGGTCAAGTTCGACAGTGACGACAAGCCGATCGACTACCGCTTCATCGAGGTCAACCCCGCGTTTGCCCGTGAGTCCGGGGTGGACTTGCGCGGTAAATGGGTCACCGAGTTCGCCCCAGATCTGGAGCCCTTCTGGTTCGAGACCTATGGCCATGTGGCCAAGACGGGCGAACCGGCCAATTTCGAAAACTATGCCGAAGCCTTCGGGCGCTGGTTCGACGTGCGTGCCACACGGGTGGGCGATCCGGCCGAGCGCCAGATCGGGATCGTCTTCAACGACGTCACCGCCCGGCGCACTGCCCAGGAGCGTCTGCGCGCCAGCGAGGCCCTGGCCCGTGAGAACGTCGAGCGCGTACAACTGGCCCTGGCCGCCGGCGCGATCATCGGCACCTGGCACTGGGACCTGCCGACCGACTGCTTTACCGTGGACGAAGCCTTCGCCATCGCCTTCGGCCTCGATCCGGCCTTGGGCCGTAGCGGACTGAGCCTTGAGCAGGTGATCGCCACCGTGCATCCCGACGACCGCCAGGGCCTGATCGATGCCATCGACGATGCCATCGCCCGCAGTGGCGCCTACGCGCACCAGTACCGCGTGCGCCGCGCTGACGGTCACTACTACTGGATCGAAGCCAATGGCCGGGTCGATCATGCCGAGGACGGCACCCCCACGGATTTCCCGGGCGTATTGATCAACGTGCAGGAACGCCGTGCCATCGAGGCCGAGCGCGACCGGGCCACCAACGCCTTGCGCGCGCTCAACGACACCCTCGAACAACGGGTCGCCGAGCGCACCACGGCCCTGATGCAGGCCGAGGAAAAGCTGCGCCAGTCGCAGAAGATGGAAGCGGTCGGGCAGTTGACCGGCGGTCTGGCCCACGACTTCAACAACCTGCTGGCGGGCATTTCTGGCTCCCTGGAGCTGATCGGCGCGCGTATCGCCAAGGGCCGCGCCAACGAAGTGGACCGTTACCTGCACGCGGCCCAGGGAGCGGTCAAGCGCGCCGCCTCGCTGACCCACCGTCTGCTGGCCTTCTCCCGACGCCAGACCCTCGATCCCCGGCCCACCGACGTGAACATCCTGGTCGCCGGCATGAGCGAGCTGATCCAGCGCTCGGTAGGCCCGGGTATCCAGGTCGAAACCGTGCCGACGGCCGGGCTATGGCCGGCCCGGGTCGATGCCAGTCAGTTGGAAAACGCCTTGCTCAACCTGGCGATCAATGCACGGGATGCCATGCCCGAGGGCGGACGCATCATCATCGAGACCAGCAACCGGCGCATCGGCGACGAGCTGGCCATGGCCCTCGACCTGGCCAGTGGGCACTACCTGTGCCTGTCGGTCGCCGACACGGGCACGGGCATGAGCGAAGACATCATCGCCAAGGCCTTCGACCCGTTCTTCACCACCAAGCCGCTGGGGCAGGGAACCGGCCTGGGGTTGTCGATGATCTACGGGTTCGCCAAGCAGTCCGGCGGCCAGGTGCGTATCCACTCGCTGATCGGGCAGGGGACGACGGTGTCGATCTACCTGCCGCGGTACCTGGGCGACGTGGTGCGCGACGAAGACCAGGACGGCAATTTCCCGACGACATCCACCGAGTCGGGCGAGACCATCCTGGTGGTCGACGACGAGCCGACCGTGCGCATGCTGCTCACCGACGTGCTGGGGGACCTGGGCTACACCGTGCTCGAAGCAGGCGACAGCCTGTCAGGGCTGCAGCTGCTGCGCTCGGACCTGCACATCGACCTGCTGGTCACCGACGTCGGGCTGCCAGGTGGCATGAACGGACGGCAACTGGCCGACGCCGGGCGCGAGCTTCGGCCTGGCATGCGCACCTTGTTCATCACCGGCTATGCCGAAAGCGCGGCACTCGACGACAACTACCTCGGCCCCGGCATGCAGGTGCTGACCAAGCCGTTCGCGGTGGATGCCCTGGCCATGCGGGTCAAGGAGCTGATGAGCCATTGACCCGGCGCCGGGCGCCCGCAGGGTGCCCGGTGCTGCCCTGGATCAGGCGTTGACCCTGAACCGATCCACTTCCCGGCGCAACTGCGCGGCCAGTCCTTCGAGCTCCTGGGCGGTCGCGGCCAGGTCGTTGGCCACCTCGTGCTGTTGCCCGTTGGCCTGGGCGATGCTCTGCAAATTACGGCTGAGCACGGTCGCCGTACTGCTCTGCTCCTGGGTGGCGGTGTTGATCAATGCGAACTGCTCACCCGCCGCGCGGCTCTGCTCGTCGATCTGGGCCAATGCCTGGGCGACCTGGTCGTTGCGGGCCAGGCCTTCGTGCATCAGCTGGTTGCCGTGCGCCAGGGTGCCGATCGCCTGCTCGGTCTGCTGCTGAATGCTGGCGATCATGCCTGAGATCTCGTCGGTTGCCTGACGCGTGCGCCCGGCCAGACTACGGACCTCATCGGCCACCACGGCGAATCCACGGCCCTGCTCGCCCGCGCGTGCGGCTTCGATGGCGGCGTTGAGCGCCAGCAGATTGGTCTGCTCGGCAATGGCGGTGATCACCCCGACGATGCCACCGATCTCCTGGGAGCGCGCACCCAGCGTGTCCATTGCCGCCGCCGTGCCCCCCAAGGCATCGGCGATCTGCCGCAGAGAGGTCGAGGCTTCGTTCATGGCGCTGCGTCCGACCCGGGTCTGCTGGGCATTGTCCCGCGCGGTACGCTCGGTGCCCGCCATGTTGTCGGCGATGTCCAGGGACGTGGCGCTGAACTCTTCCACGGCGCCCGCCATGCTGGTGATCTCGCCCGACTGCCGCTCCATGCCGTCGCAGGCCGCGGCGGAGAGACCGGCCAAGGCGTGCGCCCGCTCGCTGACCTGCCCGGATGCCTGGCGAATGTGCTCGACCATGGTGGTCAGGGCATCGGCCATCTGGTTGAAGCTGCCGGCCAGTTGCCCGATCTCGTCCTGGCTGGTCACCGGCAAGCGGGCGCCGAGGTCGCCCGCACCCAAGGCCTGGGCCTGGGTTACCAGCCCGGCCAGTGGCCGCAGCTTGCGTCGCAGCAGCCACAGCGTGGCAGCGATGGCGAGCGCCATGGCCAGTAGGCTGCCGATGGCCAGGCGCAGGCCGACGTTCCAGGTCACTTCCTCCAGTTCGGCCTCGGGCATGCTCGCGACCACCGTCCATGGGCCTTCGACGAAGGGTGTCGTGACGCTGAACAGCGTGCGCTTGCCGTCCTGCCAGAAGTGCCCCGGCTGGCTGTCCATGCCTGCAAAGGCCTGGCTGGCTGCCGTAAGGTCGCTCACCTCGGCCGGTGCGACCAGCCAGGTGCCGTGTTCGTCGAGCAGGGCCAACGAGCCGGTCTGACCGATGCGGAACCGCGTCAGGTTGGCGAACTGGGTGGTCTGCGCATCGGTGTAATCGAAGCCCACGAACAGGGCGGCGATGACCTGACCGCTGCCATCACGCACGGGGACATATCGCGTCATGTAGTTGCGCTCGAACAGCACGGCGCGGCCGACATAAGGCTGGCCTGACAGCAGGCGTGCGTAGGCGGGGTGTTGACGGTCCAGTCGGGTACCCAGGGCGCGGCTGCCATCCTGTTTGGTCAGCGACGTGCTGATGCGCACGAAGTCGTCGCCGCTGCGCACGAACACGGTGGCCACGCCTGCCGTCATGTCCTTGAAGTCATCGACCTGCTGCACATCGTTGTTCAGCAATCGGTCGTTCAGGTAGAGCGCGGGCGTGGCTTCTCCGGCCACGGTCACCGTCTCGCCACCTCGCAAGGCCAGGCCCGTGGCGAAGCGCCGCTCGAACAGGCCGCTCAGGCGCTGGGTGTTGTCCTTGAGCGAGCCATGAAAGGTGTCGAGCTGGTCGGCCAGCAGGCGTGCTTCGCTGAGCAGATGTTCCTGGCGGGTCTCGAGGTTGGCATCGTTCAACGCATGCAAGGCGAAGAGGGTGCTGCCGGTGATCACGACGGCCAGCACGGCGGCGAGGGCGACGCCGAGCTGGGAGGCGATGTGGGTACGAGGGCTGGGCATGCAAGGCTCCTGGCGAAAGGGCAGAGTGACCGAACTGTCTCGAGCGGTCTTTTCTTGTCCAGGCCGTCCATGTCCAGTTCTGGGGCGCTGGTGTTACTGGATCGACACCTGACAGGCTTTCTTGAGACGTCAAGGATGGATGGCACGCAAATTCCTCGCTTCGGCGCGCGTGTCATGAGGCCATCAAAAAGCCCCCAGACCGATTACGATCATGGGGGCTTTTTCGAGGTGCGGCGCGACAGGTCGTCGCGGAGACGCGTCAGACGTTGAAGCGGAAGTGCATCACATCGCCGTCCTTGACGATGTAGTCCTTGCCTTCCAGGCGCCATTTGCCCGCTTCCTTGGCGCCGCTTTCACCCTTGTACTGGATGAAATCGTCATAGGCGACCACTTCGGCGCGGATGAAGCCCTTCTCGAAGTCGGTGTGGATGACGCCGGCCGCCTGGGGCGCGGTGGCACCGATGCGCACGGTCCAGGCACGGACTTCCTGCACGCCGGCGGTGAAGTAGGTCTGCAGGTTGAGCAGGCCATAGCCGGCACGGATCACACGGTTCAGGCCGGGCTCTTCGAGGCCCAGGGCTTCGAGGAACATGTCCTTCTCTTCGCCTTCCTCGAGCTCGGCGATCTCGGCTTCGATCTTGTTGCACACCGGCACCACGACCGCGCCTTCTTCGTCGGCGATGGCCTTGACCACGTCCAGGTGCGGGTTGTTCTCGAAGCCGTCTTCGGCCACGTTGGCGATGTACATCACCGGCTTGCTGGTCAGCAGGTGGAAACCGCGGATGATGGCCTTCTCGTCGGCACCCATGTCCTTCATCAAGCTGCGCGCGGGCTTGCCTTCGGTGAAGTGGGGGATGAGCTTCTCGAGAATGGCCTTCTGCGCCAGGGCTTCCTTGTCACCGCCCTTGGCGTTGCGGGTGACCTTCTGCAACTGCTTCTCGCAGCTGTCGAGGTCGGCGAAGATCAGCTCGAGGTCGATGATCTCGATGTCGCGCTTGGGGTCGACGCTGTTGGAGACGTGGATCACGTTCTCGTCTTCGAAGCAGCGCACCACGTGGGCGATGGCGTCGGTCTCGCGGATGTTGGCCAGGAACTTGTTGCCCAGGCCCTCACCCTTGGAGGCACCGGCGACCAGGCCGGCGATGTCGACGAACTCCATGGTGGTCGGCAGCACGCGGTTGGGTTTGACGATGGCCGCCAGGGCATCCAGGCGTGCGTCGGGCATCGGCACGATGCCGCTGTTCGGCTCGATGGTGCAGAAGGGGAAGTTTTCCGCCGCAATGCCCGACTTGGTCAGGGCATTGAACAGGGTGGATTTGCCCACGTTGGGCAGGCCGACGATGCCGCAGTTGAAACCCATGGGTATTCCCCTCTTGGTGAATTCAGGCCTTCTGGCTGTGCAGTTCGCGCATGGCCTTGGCGAAATCGCCGGCCAGAACGTCCGGCAGCACGCCGAGGGCAAAATCGATGCTGGCGTCGAGCTTGTCCTGTTCGGCGCGCGGCGCACGACCCAGGACGAAGTTGGACACCAGCTTGGCGTCACCCGGGTGGCCGATGCCGAGCCGCAGGCGATGGAAGTCGTTCTGGTTGCCGAGCTGGGCGATGATGTCGCGCAGCCCGTTGTGCCCGCCGTGCCCGCCGCCGCGCTTGAGCTTGGCGACGCCAGGTGGCAGGTCGAGTTCGTCATGGGCCACCAGGATCGCTTCCGGCTTGATGCGGAAGAAATTCGCCAAGGCCGCCACGGACTGGCCGCTGCGGTTCATGTAGGTGGTGGGGATCAACAGACGAACGTCATGACCCTGATGGCTGAACTTAGCCGTCAGGCCGAAATACTTGCGGTCAGCGGTCAAGGTGACGCGCTGGGCGCTGGCAATGCGTTCAACGAAAAGAGCCCCTGCGTTATGCCGGGTCTGTTCGTATTCGGGGCCGGGGTTACCCAGGCCGACGATCAACTGGATGGCGGTCACGTCAGGGGCTCTTCCTTGGAGTTGGTGGGTCACCGTGCGCAGGGCAGGGTGACCCGGTCAACGCCGGCGTGCGAGTGATTACTCGGCAGCGCCTTCTGCTTCGTCTGCGGCTTCGACGCGTGGCGCGTGAACGTTGGCAACCGCCTTGTCGTCGCCGTGGGCCAGGGCCACGAACTCGACGCCCTGAGGAGCCTTGAGGTCCGACAGGTGGATGATGGTGCCGATTTCAGCGTTGGCCAGGTCCACTTCGATGAACTCAGGCAGGTCCTTGGCTTCGCAGGAGACTTCGATTTCGTTCTCGGTGTGCGAGATTTCGCCGCCTTTCTTGACCGGGGCTTCTTCGTTGATGAAGTGAACCGGAACCTTGGCGGTCAGCTTCTGGCCAGCGACGACGCGAACGAAGTCGGCGTGCATGATGAAGCCTTTGGACGGGTGACGCTGCATCGCCTTGACGATGACGTTCTGCTTGGCGCCGTCGACGTTCAGTTCGATCACGTGGCTGAAAGCCGCTTCGTTTTCGAACAGTTTGGCGATTTCCTTGGCCACGATGGTCAGGGATTCGGCGTCCTTGTTACCACCGTAGACAACGGCAGGGATGCTGGCGGAGTGACGCAGGCGGCGGCTCGCACCTTTCCCCAGGTCAGTACGCGCTTGGGCGTTCAGGATGAAATCAGTCATGTTGTTTCTCCAAATAAGCCTTCCGGAGGATGCTTGCGACCAGCACCGGACCGGGGAGGGCAAAAAAGCCCCGCCCCGGCGCGAACGTCGGGGCGGGGCGTATGTATCAGCGTGACGTCCGCCTTAGCGGAACATCGCGCTGATCGATTCTTCGTTGCTGATGCGGCGGACCGCTTCGGCAACGACCGGCGCGATATCCAGCTGGCGGATACGGTCGCAGGCTTGAGCCGCAGCCGACAGCGGGATGGTGTTGGTCACCACCAGCTCGTCGAGCACGGACTTCTCGATGTTCTCGATCGCGCGACCCGACAGGACAGGGTGCGTGCAGTAGGCATAGACCCGTGCAGCGCCGTGTTCTTTCAGGGCCTTGGCCGCGTGGCACAGGGTGCCGGCGGTGTCGACCATGTCGTCTACCAGGATGCAGGTGCGTCCTTCGACGTCGCCGATGATGTGCATCACTTCGGAGTGATTGGCCTTCTCGCGGCGCTTGTCGATGATGCCCAGGTCAACGCCCAGGGACTTGGCGACGGCACGTGCACGCACGACGCCACCGATGTCCGGGGACACGATCATGAGGTTCTCGAAGCGCTGGTCCTCGATGTCGTCGACCAGTACGGGCGAGCCGTAGATATTGTCGACGGGGATATCGAAGAAGCCTTGGATCTGGTCTGCGTGCAGATCGACGGTGAGTACACGGTCGATACCCACGACTGTGAGCATGTCAGCGACCACTTTGGCACTGATGGCAACACGAGCCGAACGCGGACGGCGGTCCTGGCGGGCGTATCCGAAGTAGGGAATCACGGCGGTGATTCGGGAGGCTGAGGAGCGGCGGAAGGCATCAGCCATCACGACCAGTTCCATCAGGTTATCGTTGGTTGGCGCGCACGTAGGCTGAATGATGAAGACATCCTTACCGCGGACGTTTTCATTGATTTCAGTGCTGATTTCGCCGTCGGAGAACTTGCCGACAGAAACATCACCCAGAGGGATGTGCAGCTGACGTACGACACGCCGAGCCAGATCGGGGTTGGCATTCCCCGTAAAGACCATCATCTTGGACACGCGCAGTACCTGAAGGCTGAGGGTATACCTGGATGAGTATAAGGAAAATGGCAGGGGCGGCTGGATTCGAACCAACGCATGGCAGGATCAAAACCTGCTGCCTTACCGCTTGGCGACGCCCCTGTATCTGTTGCTTTCGAGTGCGATACTCGATACCTAGAGCAGGCTTTGAAGCGTTCGGTGCAGCATCGAAACGTTGCTGCCCTTGGCGACGAACCCTGTTTGGGTCTCTGAAAGGAGGGCCAGAACTCTATCAGCTTCGGCTTTGCTTGGGAAGGACCCAAACACGCAACTTCCAGTCCCGGTGAGTCGAGCTTCAGTATGTTTACCCAGGTCATTCAATGCTTCGCGAATGGCTGGATAACTGTGCTCTACCACAAGTTGGCAGTCATTTCGACTGTTTCCCTCGGGAACGGGGCGCATCTTAAGGGGGAGGGAATCACGTGTCAACTGTGTATGTGAAAAAATTTCCGCAGTGCTGACAGACACTTGCGGCACCAGCACCACGTACCAGGGCTCGGCTGGATCGACCGGGGTCAGCCGCTCGCCGACGCCCTGCGCGAACGCCGCGTGCCCGCGCACGAACACCGGCACGTCGGCGCCCAGCGTCAGACCCAGTTCGGCCAGGCGATCATGGCTCCAGCGCAGTTGCCAGAGATGATCGAGCGCCAGCAGGGTGGTCGCGGCGTCCGAGCTGCCGCCGCCGATGCCGCCGCCCATGGGCAGGACCTTGTCCAGCCAGATGTCCGCACCCAGCGTGCAACCCGACGCCTGCTGCAGGCCGCGCGCCGCGCGCACGATCAGGTTGCTGTCGTGGGCCACCGAGGCGAGGGTGTCGTGCAGGCGGATCTCACCGTCCTGGCGGACTTCGAAGCTCAGCTGGTCGGCATGCTCGAGAAACTGGAACACGGTTTCCAGCTCGTGGTAGCCGTCGGCTCGACGGCCAAGGATGTGCAGCCACAGGTTGAGCTTGGCCGGGGCCGGCAAGGTCAGGCGCGCCATGGATCAGTGCCCCAGCTGGCGCGGCTGCCAGTCCTTGATCACCAGCGTGACGTCCAGGTCCTGACCGTGCAGCTTGATGCGCTCGGGCACGGTGAAGCCGTTCTGCTCGGTGTAGCTCAGGTACTGCACCTGCCAGCCGTCCTGGTTCAGGCTTGCCAGGTGGCTGTCGCCATCGAGCGTCAGCTGGCTCTTGGTGTCCGGTGCCGGCAGGCCGCGGACCCACCAGACCAGATGGGAGACCGGCAGCTTCCAGCCCAGCTGTTCTTCCAGCAGGGCCTCGGGGGAGGGCGATTCGTAGCGGCCCTGGTTGGCGACTTCCAGCACCACGCCGCCCGGACGACCGGTCAGGCGTGCTGCGCCGCGACCGAGCGGGCCGGCCAGGCGTATGTCGTAGTAATCCTGGCGTTGCAGCCAGAACAAGGTGCCGCTGCCCGAGTCCTTCGGGGCGCGGATGCCGATCTTGCCGTTGATCTGCCAGCCGTCGAGGTTCGACAGCTGCTGTTTGTGGGCTTGCCACTGCTGTGGGTTGCCGTGCCCTTGCAGGGCCTCGCGCGAACCGGTGCCGGCACAGCCGGCGAGCAGGGCGATCAGGAAGAAGGTGGTGCAGTGGCGCAGCATGGACATGGCTAAAGGCTCTCGGATCCGGTCAGGCGCAGGAGGGTCTTGCGCAGGAGGGGGCTGTCAGGCTGGGCGGCGAAGCCCTTGGCCCAGAACTGGCGCGCTTCACGGCGCTTGCCATTGGCCCAGAGCACCTCGCCCAGATGGGCCGCGACCTCGGGGTCGGGAAACTGCTGGAAGGCTTGGCGCAGCAGGCGTTCGGCCTCGTCCAGGTGGCCCAGGCGGTAGTTCACCCAACCCAGGCTGTCGAGCACGGCCGGATCGTCCGGGGTCAGCTGGTGAGCCTGCTCGATGAGCGCCTTGGCTTCGGCATAGCGGGTGGTGCGGTCGGCCAGGGTGTAGCCCAGGGCGTTCAAGGCCATGGCGTTCTGAGGTTCACGGGCCAGGATGGCCCGCAGGTCACGCTCCAGGCGCGCAATGTCGCCGCGTTTCTCGGCCAGCATGGCATGGCTGTAGAGCAGGTTGAGGTCGTCCGGGTAGTGCGTGAGGGCCTGGGTCAGCACGGCCTCGGCCTGGGCGTCCTTGCCATCGTTGCTGAAAGCCTCGGCCTCCACCAGGTACAGCTGCACCGCCAGGTCCGGCTGGGCCTCGCGTGCCTGGTCGAGCAGGCGCGAGGCTTCCTTGTCGCGGCCTTGGGTGATCATGATGGCCGCCTGGCGCAAGCGGGCGGCCAGGTACTGCTCGCCCGGGCCGACCAGGGCGTACTCACGCAGGGCGCCGGTGGCGTCGCCCCGGTCTTCGCGGATGCGGCCCAGGTTGAGGTGGGCGGCATCGACGTTGCTGTCGCGGTCGATCAATTCCTGCAGGTAACCTTCGGCTTCCTGCCAGTCCTGGGTCTCGATGCTCACCAGCGCCAGGGAATAGCGCAACTCGTCGTCGTCCGGGTACTGCTGCAGCAGGCTGGCGAACTCGGCCTTCGCTTCGGCCAGGCGGTCCTGTTCGACCAGGGTGCGCGCATAGGTCAGGCGCAGACGCTTGTCGTCGGGGTTCTCGCGGATCGCCTTCTGCAGCAGGGGCAGTGCCTCGGGGCCGCGATCGAGCCCCTGCAACAGCCGGGTGCGCAGCAGCAGCGGGGCGATGTCGTCGCCCTGCGCCGGGTGCGCCTCGAGCAGGTCGAGGGCCTCTTGCGTCTTGCCGTCCTGGTTCAGCAGCAAGGCCTTGCCGAACACCAGCTGGCCATTGTCGGGGTGCTTGACCAGCAGCCGGTCGAAACTCTTGAGCAGGCCGTCGCGGGTGGCCTGGTCGGTCTCGGCCGCCGACAAGGCGAGGAAATCGAAATGCGTGTCGCCCTGGCCTTGCAGCACGCGCTCCATGTAGGTCATGGCATCGTCGTAGCGGCCGGCGCGGGCCAGCTGGATGGCCGCGGCACGTTGGGCGTCCAGGCTGTCAGGGGCATGCCGTGCCCAGATCAGGGCGGTGTCCAGTGCGGGCTGATCGGCGCCCAGGTATTCGGCGATGCGGTAGGCTCGCTCGGAGACGGCCGGGTCCTGGGTCTTCTCGGCCTGGTCGACGTAGTTGTCCAGCGCGATGTCGAAGCGGTTGCGCTGCCCGGCCAGTTCGGCCACCAGCAGGCTGTACAGCGTCTCGGGCGCGAAGGAGCCGTACACCACCGGCTTGGCCGGTTCGGCAGGCGCCGCCTCGGCCACGGGCGCCGTGGTCTGCGGCGTCTGCGACGGCAGGCTCTGGCAGCCCTGGAGCAGGGCGAAGGCGAGTAGCAATGCGTGGGATCTGGTCATAGAAGAGGCTTTGGAGGGCTCACCGGCGGTCGTGGCAATCATGACACAAGCGCTGGGGCAAACCCACCTGCGATGGCCAAGGTCTATTGAGACAATAGTGAACGGTGGTTGTTCTGGAACCTGCGAAGTAGGACAATTATCGGCTTCCTGTCATCACCAGCGATTTTGCATGGCCTTTCTCGCACTTGGCATCAACCACAAGACCGCTTCGGTGGACGTCCGCGAGCGCGTGGCGTTCACCCCCGAGCAGTTGGTCGATGCCCTGCAGCAACTGTGTCGCCTGACCGCCAGCCGTGAAGCCGCGATTCTCTCGACCTGCAACCGCAGCGAGCTGTACCTGGAACAGGAGCACCTGTCGGCCGACGACGTGCTGCTGTGGCTGGCCGACTACCACCGCCTGAGCCTGGACGAGCTGCGCGCCAGCGCCTACGTGCACGAAGAGCACGATGCCGTGCGCCACATGATGCGCGTGGCCTCGGGCCTCGACTCGCTGGTGCTGGGCGAGCCGCAGATCCTGGGCCAGATGAAGTCGGCCTATGCCGTGGCGCGCGAAGCCGGTACCGTCGGCCCGTTGCTGGGTCGGCTGTTCCAGGCCACGTTCAGCGCCGCCAAGCAGGTGCGTACCGACACCGCGATCGGCGAAAACCCGGTCTCGGTGGCCTTTGCCGCCGTCAGCCTGGCCCGGCAGATCTTCAGTGACCTCGGGCGCAGCCAGGCGCTGCTGATCGGCGCTGGCGAAACCATCACCCTGGTCGCCCGTCACCTGCACGAGCAAGGCGTGCGCCGGATCGTCGTGGCCAACCGGACCCTCGAGCGCGCCAGCCTGCTGGCCGAGCAGTTCGGCGCCCATGCCGTCCTGCTGGCCGACATCCCCCAGGAGCTGGCCAACAGCGACATCGTCATCAGCTCCACGGCCAGCCAGTTGCCGATCCTCGGCAAGGGCGCGGTGGAAAGCGCGCTCAAGCAGCGGCGGCACAAGCCGATCTTCATGGTCGACATCGCCGTGCCCCGTGACATCGAGCCGGAAGTCGGTGAGCTCGACGACGTCTATCTGTATACCGTCGACGACCTGCACGATGTGGTGGCGGAAAACCTCAAGAGCCGTCAGGGTGCGGCGCAGGCCGCCGAAGAGCTGGTTGGCGCCGGTGCCGAGGATTTCATGGTGCGCCTGCGCGAGCTGGCAGCCGTGGACGTGCTCAAGGCCTACCGGCAGCAGAGCGAGCGCCTGCGTGACGAAGAGCTGCAGAAGGCCCAGCGAGCGTTGGCCAACGGCGGGAGTCCGGAAGAGGTACTGGCCCAGCTCGCCCGGGGTCTGACCAACAAGCTGCTGCACGCGCCAAGCGTGCAATTGAAGAAGCTGTCCGCCGAAGGTCGCGTCGATGCGCTGGCCATGGCTCAGGAATTGTTTGCCCTCAACGAAGGCCCCACGGACAAGACTCCGCAATGAAAGCGTCGCTGCTCAATAAACTGGACACGCTCCAGGACCGTTTCGAAGAACTGACCGCCCTGCTGGGCGATGCGCAGACGATCGCCGACCAGGCACGCTTCCGGACCTATTCGCGCGAATACGCCGAAGTCGAGCCGGTGATCGCCGCCTACCGTCAATGGTGCAAGGTGCAGGACGACCTCAAGGGCGCCGAGGCGCTGCTCAAGGACAGCGATCCGGACCTGCGTGAAATGGCCGTCGAGGAGGTCAGCGAAGCCAAGCAGCAGTTGCAGGCGCTCGAAGGCGGCCTGCAACGCATGCTGTTGCCCAAGGACCCCAACGACGGGCGCAACGTATTCCTGGAGATTCGCGCCGGTACGGGCGGGGACGAGGCGGCGATCTTCTCCGGGGATCTGTTCCGCATGTATTCGCGGTATGCCGAAAAGCGCGGCTGGCGCCTGGAGATCCTCTCGGAGAACGAGGGCGAGCACGGCGGCTACAAGGAGATCATCGCTCGGGTCGAGGGCGACAACGTCTACGGCAAGCTCAAGTTCGAGTCCGGCGCGCACCGCGTGCAGCGCGTTCCGGAAACCGAGTCCCAAGGGCGCATCCACACCTCGGCGTGCACCGTCGCGGTACTGCCCGAGCCCGATGAGCAGGCCGCGATCGAGATCAACCCGGCTGACCTGCGAGTGGACACCTACCGCGCCTCCGGTGCCGGTGGCCAGCACGTGAACAAGACCGACTCGGCGATCCGCATCACCCACTTGCCTACCGGCATCGTGGTCGAATGTCAGGAGGAGCGTTCGCAGCACAAGAACCGCGCCCGCGCCATGGCCTGGCTGTCGGCCAAGCTCAACGACATGCAGACCAGCGCCGCGCAGAACGCCATGGCCAGCGAGCGCAAGCTGCTGGTCGGCTCGGGCGATCGTTCCGAGCGCATCCGCACCTACAACTACCCACAGGGGCGGGTGACCGATCACCGCGTCAACCTGACCCTGTATTCGCTCGACGAGATCCTGGCCGGCGGCGTCGATGCCGTGATCGAGCCGCTGTTGGCCGAATACCAGGCCGATCAACTGGCCGCACTGGGGGACTGAATGACCATCATCGCCAGCCTGCTGCGCAGCGCGCAGTTGCCCGACTCGCCCACCGAACGCCTGGACGCCGAGCTGCTGCTCGCCCATGCGCTGGGCAAGTCGCGCAGCTACCTGCACACCTGGCCCGAGCGCATCGTGCCCAGCGAGGCGGCGCAGGCCTTTGCCGACTACCTGGCGCGCCGGCGGGCCGGCGAGCCCATCGCCTATATCCTTGGGCAGCAAGGGTTCTGGAAACTGGACCTGGAGGTCGCGCCACACACGTTGATTCCTCGCCCGGAAACCGAGCTGTTGGTCGAAGCCGCGCTGCAGCGCTTGCCAGCAGGTCCGGCGCGCGTGCTGGACCTGGGCACGGGCACCGGCGCCATCGCCCTGGCCCTGGCCAGCGAGCGGCCGGCGTGGCAGGTCATGGCCGTGGACCGTATCGAGGCGGCCGTCGCCCTGGCCGAGCGCAATCGCCAGCGGCTGCGCCTAGACAATGTCCACATCCTGGCCAGCCACTGGTTCGAGGCGCTGGCCGACCAGCGTTTCGACATGATCCTGAGCAATCCGCCCTACATCGCCAGCGCCGATCCGCACCTGGTCGCGGGCGACGTCCGTTTCGAACCTAGCAGTGCCCTGGTCGCCGGCCCCGATGGCCTGGACGATTTGCGCACGATCATCACCCAGGCCCCGGCGCACTTGTTGCCTGGAGGGTGGCTGCTGCTCGAGCATGGGTTCGATCAAGCGGCTGCGGTACGTGAACTGTTGTCGCGCCAAGGCTTCGGCGACGTCGCCAGTGTGGCCGATCTGGCCGGGCACCTGCGTATCAGCCTGGGTCGCCTGCCATGCTGAGCGACCAGGCGCTGTTGCGCTACAGCCGCCAGATCCTGCTGCCGCAGGTCGACATCGAAGGTCAGTTGCGCCTGCAGCGCAGCCGTGTCCTGATCGTCGGTCTGGGTGGGCTGGGGTCGCCGGTCGCGCTGTACCTGGCGGGCGCCGGCGTTGGCGAGCTGCACTTGGCCGACTTCGACGAGGTGGACGTCACCAATCTGCAGCGCCAGATCCTGCATGACACGGCCAGCGTCGGCGCGAGCAAGGTCGACTCCGCGCTCCAGCGCCTGAGCGCGCTCAACCCCGAGGTGCGCCTGGTCGCCCATCGACAGGCCCTGGATGACGAGGCGCTGGTCGAGGCCGTGGGCGCCGTCGATCTGGTGCTGGATTGCTCGGACAACTTCGCCACTCGCGAAGCGGTCAACCGGGCCTGCGTACGCCAGGAAAAACCCTTGGTCAGCGGCGCGGCGATTCGCCTGGAGGGGCAATTGACGGTCTTCGACACCCGCCAGGCTCACAGCCCGTGCTATCACTGTCTCTACGGGCATGGCAGCGAGGCCGAGCTGACCTGCAGCGAGGCGGGCGTGCTCGGCCCGCTGGTCGGACTGGTCGGCAGCCTGCAGGCCCTCGAGGCATTGAAAGTGCTGGCGGGCTTCGGTGAAACCCTGGTCGGCCGGCTGCTGCTGATCGATGCGCTCGGCACGCGCCTGCGCGAGCTTCGGGTCAAGCGCGACCCTGGCTGTGCCGTCTGCGGCCATCGCCATGGATGAGCGCGATGCGCCGATCGGCGTGATGGACTCCGGTGTAGGCGGGTTGTCGGTGCTGGCCGAGATCCGACGCTCGCTGCCCTCGGAAAGTCTGTTGTACGTGGCCGACGGTGGGCACGTGCCCTATGGGGAAAAGTCGCCTGAGGCCATTCGCCAACGCTGCCGGACCATTGCCGATTTCTTTCACGAGCAGGGCGCCAAAGCCCTGGTGCTGGCGTGCAACACCGCGACGGCCGCGGCAGTGTCCGACCTGCGCGAGGCTTATCCCGGTTGGCCGCTGGTCGGCATGGAACCGGCGGTCAAGCCTGCCGCCTTGGCCACGCGCAGTGGCGTGGTCGGCGTGCTGGCGACCACCGGTACCTTGCAGAGCGCCAAGTTCGCGGCCTTGCTCGATCGCTTCGCCAGCGACGTGCGGGTCATCACCCAGCCCTGTCCAGGGCTGGTCGAGCTGATCGAAGAAGGGAACCTGCACAGTCCGGCATTGCGAGTGTTGCTGGCAGGCTACGTGCAGCCGCTGATCGCCGCCGGTTGCGATACCGTGATCCTGGGCTGTACCCATTACCCATTCCTCAAGCCGTTGCTGGCCGATCTGCTGCCCTCTTCGGTCATTCTCATCGACACGGGCGCTGCGGTGGCGCGACAGGTGCGCCGGCTACTGGAAGACCGCCAGCTACTGGCACGAGGGCCTGCACACGCCACACGCTTCTGGACCAGTGGCGATCCGGCCGCTTTCGCGCGAACCCTGCCGGTATTGTGGGGCGCCTGCGATGAGGTGGAGTGTCTGGGGCGCTGAAGAGGCGCCGTGCTCAGTGACGAAGCGTACCGACTAGAGCGGCCATAGCGCATCCATGTTCAATGCTTCCAGCACCAGCTCAGGGTGTCGGCCGGGTAGCGTCTCGACGATCTGGTGAGCGGCTTTGCCAGCGGTCCACTCGCCTGGCGGCAAGAGTTTGCCGAGCACAGGCAGTTTGATGGACGAAGGTGCGATCAGCGACAACGCGATGCCTTGGGCTTGCAGCGGCTGACGTTGCTCCCTGAACCACTGCGTGAGGCTGTTGCTGGTGGAAAGGGGCAGGGTCGGGTCGCCCTGCTGGGCCGCCGAGGCCTGACTGAACAGGCCAAGGACCATGGGCTTGCGGGCCTTCACCAGCAGGGGCGTCGCCGCTTCGAGCACCTGCCTGGCAGCCTGCCGGTTGGTCTGGACCAGGCTGGTAAACAACGTATTGGGCGTGACGTCGGCCGGTAGATAGTCACACGTGCCGGCGTTGAGAATGCAGAGGTTCAACCTACCCCAGCGCGCATCGATCGCGGCGCTGGCTTCGAGCACCGTCTGCGCGTCGGTCAACAGGCCAGGCAACTGCAACAGATCGGGCAGGTGCTGATGGCTCGAGAACAACGTTGAAGACGCATCGGGCCGAACGCTCGCTGCCACACGGTGGCCCTTGTCCAGCAGGTAATGCACCAAGGCGTGCCCAAGACCACTGGACGCGCCCGTTACCCATACAACCAGTGACTCCCCCACACCGACTCCTTACCCATGACTACGAGGCAACCCCTTGAAGGCCTCCAAGGCACGTTCTCGGCTCTTGCTCAGATCCACGATCGGTCGCATATAAATATTGTCTTTGAATATGTCAGAATCGGGCGGCGGCAGATGGATATTTTTGAACAGGTGATCAATTTCCGGTATCCATTGGCCGATAAAGCGTCCTTCCGGGTCGAATCGGCGTGACTGTGTCACCGGATTGAAGATGCGAAAATACGGCACCGAGTCCGTACCCGTGGAGGCGCTCCACTGCCAGCCACCGTTGTTGGAAGCGAAATCGCCATCGATCAGGTGACGCATGAAATGGCGTTCGCCCTCGCGCCAATCGATCAACAGGTTCTTGGTCAGGAACATGGCCGTGATCATGCGCAGCCGGTTGTGCATCCAGCCGGTGGCGAGCAGCTGACGCATGGCGGCGTCGATCAGCGGAAAGCCCGTACGGCCTTCCTGCCAGGCCTTCAGCTCCTCGGGCGCATGACGCCAGGGCAGGGCTTCGGTGTGGGGCCGGAACGCCCGATGGCGAGACACCCGCGGGTAACCGGTCATGATGTGCTTGTAGAACTCGCGCCAAAGCAGCTCGGTGATCCAGGTCTGCACGCCCTTGTTGCCGCTGTCGAGATCGCCTCGGTTGCGGCCGACGGCTGCGTGCAGGCACTGGCGAACGGAAATCACGCCTGCGGCCAGGTAGGCCGAAAGCTGACTGGTGCCGTGCTTGGCCGGCAGATCGCGCAGGCGGTCATACTCTTCGGCCGTCTCGTCCAGAAAGCGCCTCAGCCGGTGCTGCGCTTCGGCCTCGCCAGCCGGCCAGTGCGCGCGCAGTGACTCGGGCGGTGTCTCGAATCCCTCGACATGCGCGGGCAATTGACTGCTGCGGATCGACAGGGGCGCCTGCTTGCGGACCTTCGGCACGAGGGCGGGCAGGCTGTCCAGCAAGCGCTCCATGCACGTCCTGCGGAACTGGCCGAAGACCTGGAAGTAATGCCCGCTACGGGTCAGGACCGAGCCGGGCCTGAACAGCAATTGATCGAGGTGATTGTGCGCCCCGATACCGGCTTCTTCCAGCGCGGCCCGTACGGCGGCGTCGCGCGCCTCTTCATTGATGCCGTACTCATCGTTCCAGTGGACGCTGTCGACTTTATGTTGGCGGCATACGCTCAGCACGGTTTCCGGGGCCTGATCCCATGTATCGATCCGGCGGATCAACAGCGGAATGTTGACGGCATCCAGTCGCTCGCGCAGCGCGCGCAGGTTGCGTAGCCAGAAATCGACCTTGCACGCCGCTTCGTCGTGGGCCTGCCACTGGCCAGGCGTGACCAGCCAGAGCGCAATGCTCGGACCACGCTCGCAGGCGGCATGCAGGGCAGTGTTATCGTCAAGGCGCAGGTCGTTGCGCAACCAAGTCAGGTGCATGCAGGGTCTTCGTCAGGAGGGGAGAGATAGGTGCTGGCGTGTTTGATGGCCTGGAAACGACGCAGCGCGGTGTGAGGCGTGTCGAACAGGAGGCGGCCGGCTTGAACGAGGTCCTGCAAGTCCGCCTGGTGCAGAGTGACTGAGGGTCCTCCGAGGAGCACGGGCACATGGATGCCCTCGAGCGTCCGGCGCAGGGTCACCAGATCCAGAGAGCGCCCCAGGTGCAGCACGACCGCACAGGGCGCCAGGCGCAGCACGGCGTGTTGCAGCTGTCGGCCGGTCACGGGTTGCTCGAGGGTTTCCACCGCCTGACCACTGCTGCTGAGCAGCCAGGCCGTCAGCCAGAAGTGGGCATCGAACGGCTCACGGTTGTCCGTGGCCAGCAACACGGCCGGGCCTTCCAGGGACTGGACGTCGTGATACACCCGTGCGCCCAGCTTGCTGCGCAGCCAGCCGTGGAAGAAGACCGTTTCCAGTTCGGCTTCGAACGGTGGCTGCCAGCGGTGCGCCAGGTGCTCGAGTACCGGCAACAGCAAATGCTCGCACAAGGTGATGGCCGGGTAGAGCGCCATGGCCTGGTTGAGCTGCTGGTCGAGTGCGCGCTGTGACAGGCGACCGATGGCCTCGATCAATTGCTTGGCACGTACCTGCCACTCACCCTGGAGCTCGGGCAGGGCCGTCGACTGCTGCTCAAGCAAGGCGCGAACCTGACCGACCGAAGCACCTCGGTCGAGCCAGCCGAGGATGACGCGCACGCGGCCGAGCTGTTCCTGGGAGTAAAGGCGGTGCCCCTTGGCGGTGCGCTGTGGAACGATCAGCCCGTAGCGCCGCTCCCAGGCCCGCAACGTGACGGGATTGACGCCTGTCAGGCGGGCAACGTCGCGAATGGGCAGCAGCGTCTCAGATGACATTACGCAGTCCGAGCTTTTCTGGATGGGGGTTGAGATACGTCTGTTGCAGCAGGTAAGGGTCAGGGTGATTGTGCAGGTGATGCTTGAGCAGGGTCATGGGCACGACCAGCGGGACGATGCCCTGCTGGTACTGGGTGATCAGCCGCTGCAATTCGACCTTGTCATCACTGCAGATGACGGGGCGCAGGTAGCCGACCAGGTGCTGCAGCACATTGCTGTGGGTGCCCCGGTTGGCACAGCGGCGCAACGCTGCCATGAGCTGACTGAAGTAATGCGTGCCGATCACCTGCGGGTCGTCGTCGCGGGTCATGGTGCCCAGCAGACGGCCCAACTCGCGATAGGCCTGAGGGTTGTGCGCCATCAGCAGGTACTTGTAGCGCGAGTGGAAGGCGATCAGTGCACCGCGGTCCAGGCCTTGCGCCAACTGCGCTTGCCAGTCGGCATAGGCATAGACGCGGCTGACGAAGTTCTCGCGCAGCACGGCGTCATGCAGGCGGCCTTCCTCTTCCACCGGCAGGTCGGGCTTCTCAGCGCAGAACGCGGCCGCATAGGCGCCTCGACCGCCCTTGAGGGAAGGATGGCCGTTCTCCTGGTAGACCTTGACGCGCTCCAGGCCACAGGAAGGCGATTTCTGCATGAAAATATAGCCACAGATGTCGCCCAGTTCCCTGGCCATCCGCGTGCCGTAGTCGCGCAGCGCAGGGCCATAGTCCTCGTCAGGATCACGGGTGGTGACCACGTTCGGCGCCTCGGGATCGCCGATCAGGCGGATGGGCTCGCGCGGCACGCCCAGGCCGATGGCCATCTCGGGGCATAGGGTGACCCAATCGAAATGCTCGTCGAACAGCTTGTGGCACAGCGAGGACGATTTGTGCCCACCGTTGTAGCGGACTTCATCGCCCGCGAGGCAGGCACTGACCCCGATGCGGGGCTTGCGGGAAGGCACGGACGTGTTCATCGTCATCTCCGGAAAATACCTGTACAGAGGACAGCGCGTGTACAGGGCAATTCCATTGCAAAAACCGGCTTCGTGCAACCTGTACAGGCGCAGGGTTCAGTCCAGATGCTCCAGCAATCGACGCGCTGCCTCCAGCCCACTGAGCCAGGCACCTTCCACACGACCTGACAGGCACCAGTCGCCGCAGGCGTACAGCCCTTGGTCGGCGTCGGCCAGTGCACCCCATTCATGATGACCGGCCGGTCGTGCGTACAGCCAGCGATGGGCGACGCTGAAGACCGGCGCAGGCACCGCGCAGTGGAGCAGCTCGGCGAATTCGCCTCGCAACTGTTCGATCACGGCGTCCTTCGACAGATCGATGTGCTGCTTGCTCCAGGGCGAGCCGGCATGCAGGACCCAGGTATCGAGCGGTTCGTCACGGCCGGGCTTGCTGCGGTTGCGCGCCACCCAATCCAGGGCACTGTCCTGCACGAAGCAGCCTTGCATGGGCGTGTCCAGCGGCTGTTCGAAGGCCAGCGCGATCGCCCAGACTGGCTCCATCTGCACGTTGGCGGCCACGGCAGCCAGCTTGGGCGTTGCCGCCAGCAGAGGTGTGGCTTGCGGCGCGGGTACGGCGACCACCACACGGCTGTAAGGGCCATGATTGTTGCCCTCGGCATCCTGCAGATGCCAATACGCCTGGCCACGGAACACTTCGGTGATTCGGCAGCCAAAGTGGACGGCATGACCGTCGAGCAGTCCGCGGGTGATGGCGCTCATGCGCGGCACGCCGACCCAGCGCAGCTGTTCGTCCGGAGAGGGGCTCAGCTGACCACTGCGGTACTGGAACAACTGGGGCGACCAGGGCTTGGCCCAGCCGGCATTGGCCCACTGCTGAACTTCGTCGACGAAACGGCGGTCACGAGCGGTGAAGTACTGAGCGCCCAGGTCGAGCGCGCCGACGTCGCTGCGCTTGCTGGCCATGCGGCCACCGCTGCCGTGGCCCTTGTCGAACAAATGTACGGAATGCCCGGCCTTTTTCAGGGCCTGGGCAGCGGACAGGCCGGCGATGCCGGCGCCGATGATGGCGATGGGTAAGGTCATGTTGGCCTCTTCGAACCGTGCGTGAAGGCGGTCGGTGCCGCCAAGGCATACCTGTACAATCCAGCGCTGTTGTATAAGGTTTGGTCCGCGCGATGCAACAGGGTGGCCTATGTTTATCCGAGAGCGTATGCCCCGAAAAGTGCCTTGGTCTTGACGATAGACCATGGCTGAACCCAAGAGGATGCAAACCATGCATATCGTGCTGACTGGTGGAACGGGCCTGATCGGCCGCCATCTCTGCCGCCACTGGTTGGCGCAGGGCCATCGCCTGACGGTCTGGAGCCGTACGCCCGATCAGGTATCGCGGGCGTGTGGTCAGGCCGTGCGCGGCGTCGCCCGACTCGATGACGTCGCGTCCGACGACCCCGTCGATGCGGTGATCAATCTGGCCGGCGCGCCCATTGCCGATCGCCCTTGGAGCGCGGCGCGACGGCAACTGCTTTGGGCCAGTCGCATCGGTGTCACCGAGCAACTGCTGGCCTGGTTCGAACGGCGCCGTCAGGCAGGCGGCGCCTTGCCGACGGTCCTGGTCTCCGGCTCGGCGGTCGGGTGGTACGGCGACGGTGGCGAACGGGAGCTGACCGAGGCGTCACCGCCGGTCAAGTCGGATTTCGCCAGCCAGCTGTGCATCGCCTGGGAGGAGACCGCTCAGCGGGCCGAGGCGCTGGGCATTCGTGTGGCCCGGGTGCGCACCGGGCTGGTGCTGGCCTCGGACGGCGGTATGCTGGCGCGTCTGCGCGTGCCCTTCAAGCTGGGCCTGGGCGGGCGAATCGGCAATGGCCGGCAGTGGATGCCGTGGGTGCACATCGACGATCAGATCGCCTTGATTGATTTTCTTGTGCAGCACGGCGAATGCAGCGGTCCTTATAATGCTTGCGCCCCGGCGCCGGTACGCAATCGCGAGTTCACCCAGGCCTTGGCGCACGCGCTGCATCGACCGGCCTGCCTGCCCGTGCCGGCGTTTCTGCTCAAGGCCGGCCTGGGCGAGATGTCGAACCTGCTGCTGGGCGGGCAGCGCGCACTGCCGCAGCGCTTGCGCGAGGCGGGCTTCGCGTTTCGCTTCATTGACTTGAAATCGGCGCTGGACGCACTGTCCAAGCGCCTCTGACATAGGATGCGGCATGACCGATCATGCGTTGTTGTTGGTCAATCTGGGTTCGCCGGACTCCACGTCGGTGGCCGACGTGCGGCGCTACCTCGACCAGTTCCTGATGGACCCTTACGTGGTCGACCTGCCCTGGCCGCTGCGCCGGCTGCTGGTGTCGCTGATCCTGATCAAGCGCCCCGCGCAGTCGGCCGATGCCTATGCGTCGATCTGGTGGGAGGAGGGCTCGCCCCTGGTCGTGCTGACCCGTCGCCTGCGGGCGGCGATGGTCGAGCACTGGCCGCACGGGCCGGTCGAGTTCGCCATGCGGTACGGCCAGCCGGCCCTGCCTGACGTGCTCGAGCGGTTGGCCGCGCAGGGCGTGCGCCAAGTGACCCTGGCCCCGCTGTACCCACAGTTCGCTGACAGCACCGTGACCACGGTGGTGGAACTGGCGCGCCAGACCGTCGAGGCCAAGCAATTGCCCTTGAGCCTGCGCGTGCTGCAGCCGTTCTACGATTCACCGGTGTACATCGAGGCGCTGGCGGCCAGTGCACGGCCTCACCTGGAGCAGCCTTACGATCATCTGCTGCTCAGCTTCCACGGCCTGCCGGAGCGGCACCTCAAGAAGCTGTTCGCCAAGGGCGTCAAGCATGACCTGCGCGCCGCCGACTGCTGCCGGGATGCCGACGCGCAGACGCGCGCGGTGTGCTACCGCGGTCAGTGCCTGGCGACTGCCAAGGCCTTCGCGCGCCAGGCAGGCATACCCGATGGCAAGTGGTCGGTGTCGTTCCAGTCGCGCCTGGGCAAGGACAAGTGGATCGAGCCGTACACCGAGCCCTGCCTGGATGCACTGGCCAAGGCCGGGGTCAAGCGCCTGCTGGTGATGTGCCCGGCGTTCGTCGCCGACTGCATCGAAACGCTGGAGGAGATCGGCGATCGCGGACGCGAGCAGTTCATCGAGGCCGGCGGCGAGGAACTGGTGCTGGTGCCGTGCCTGAACGATGATCCGGCGTGGGCCAGGACGCTGGCCGGGATGTGTCTGGCGGTGTGAAACGAAAACGCCCTGGCTGCAAGGGCCAGGGCGTCGGCGACGTCATCCCTGCATAAGGTGCCGATCAGTCGTCGGCGGCCTTGTGCTTCCAGCTGTCGTTGCCCGGCAGCAACAGGTTCAGGGCAATGGCCACCACCGCGCACAGCGCGATGCCTTTCAGGCCCCAGTCGTCCGGGCCATCACCGCTGCCGATCAAGACCCCGCCGATGCCGAAGACCAGCGTCACCGAGACGATGACCAGGTTGCGTGCCTCGGCCAGGTCCACCTTGTGGCGGATCATGGTGTTGAGGCCGACGGCTGCGATCGAGCCGAACAGCAGGCAGAGGATGCCGCCCATGACCGGCACCGGGATGCTCTGCAGCAGCGCGCCGAACTTGCCGATGAAGGCCAGGACGAGGGCGAACACGGCCGCCCAGGTCATGATCTTCGGGTTGTAGTTCTTGGTCAGCATCACCGCGCCGGTGACTTCGGCATAGGTCGTGTTGGGTGGACCGCCGAACAGGCCGGCTGCCGTGGTGGCGATGCCGTCGCCCAGCAGGGTGCGGTGCAGGCCGGGCGTCTTCAGGTAGTCACGCCCCGTCACGCTGCCCACGGCGATCACGCCGCCGATGTGCTCGATCGCAGGCGCCAGGGCCACCGGGACGATGAACAGGATGGCCTGCCAGTTGAAGGCCGGTGCCGTGAAATTCGGCAGCTCCAGCCAGGGCGCCGCGGCGATCTTGGCGGTGTCGACCACGCCGAAGGCGAACGACACGGCGAATCCGACCAGCACGCCGGCGATGATCGGCACCAAGCGGAAGATCCCCTTGCCGAACACGGCCACGATCAGCGTGGTGAGCAATGCGGGCATCGAGATCAGCATGGCGGTCTTGTAGGGCAGCAGGACACTGCCGTCGCCCGACTTGCCCATGGCCATGTTCGCGGCGATGGGGGCCATGGCCAGGCCGATGGAAATGATCACCGGGCCGATCACCACGGGCGGCAACAGCCGGTCGATGAAGCCGGTGCCCTTGATCTTCACCGCCAGGCCCATGAAGGTGTAGACGAACCCGGCCGCCATCACGCCGCCCATGGTCTCGGCCAGGCCGAACTGGCCCTTGGCGAGGATGATGGGCGTGATGAAGGCGAAGCTCGACGCCAGGAAGACGGGTACCTGACGGCCGGTCACCACTTGGAACAGCAGGGTACCCAACCCGGCGGTGAACAGCGCCACGTTGGGGTCCAGGCCGGTGATCAGCGGCATCAGCACCAGCGCGCCGAAGGCCACGAAGAGCATCTGCGCGCCGGAGACGACCTGACGCCAGAGCGGGTCGTTGAAACCCTCCTGCATGTCAGGCGTCCTTCTGCTTGGTGCCGAAGATCTTGTCGCCCGCATCGCCCAGTCCAGGGATGATGTAGCCGTCCTCGTTCAGGCACTGATCGATGGAGGCGGTGTAGAGACGCACGTCCGGGTGCGCGGCTTCGACGGTGGCAATGCCTTCCGGCGCGGCCACCAGGACCATGGCACGGATGTCGCGGCAACCGGCTTTTTTCAGCAGGTCGATGGTGGCGACCATGGAGGCACCGGTGGCCAGCATCGGGTCGATGATCAGGGCCAGGCGCTGGTCGATCTCCGGGGCCAGCTTTTCCAGGTAGGTGTGCGCCTCGAGGGTTTCCTCGTTGCGGGCCACGCCCACGGCGCTGACCTTGGCACCCGGAATCAGGCTGAGCACACCGTCGAGCATGCCGATGCCGGCACGCAGGATCGGTACGACGGTGATCTTCTTGCCGGCGATTTTCTCGACCGACACCTTGCTGTGCCAGCCGTCGATTTCGTAGGTCTCGAGCAGCAGGTCCTGGGTGGCTTCATAGGTCAGCAGCGCGCCGACTTCCTGGGCGAGTTCGCGGAAGTTCTTGGTGCTGATGTCGGCACGGCGCATGAGGCCGAGCTTGTGGCGGATCAGCGGATGGCGGATCTCACGAATGGGCATAAAAGGTAAGCTCCGGAAGGCGGGCAAAAAAACCGCGCTAGATTAATCTATTCAGCACGGCATGTCGCAGTCATTCTGCACGTTAGTCCATAAACGCTTGATCTGGCGTCGAGGGGTGCGTACCTTTGCCCGCTTTTCTCATCCGCCCCCCCTGGAGTCCGTCATGTCCGTCGACCTCGAGCACATCAATCACGTCATGCGCGAAGCTGACTGCCTGTACACCGAAGCTGAGGTCGAGGCGGCGATCGCCCAGGTCGGCCAGCAGATCAGCCAGGTCATGGCCGACAAGAATCCCGTGGTCTTCTGCGTGATGAACGGCGGCCTGATCTTCGCCGGCAAACTGCTGACGCACCTGCAGTTCCCACTGGAGGTGTCCTACCTGCATGCCTCGCGCTACCGCAACCAGACCAGCGGCGGAGAGCTGTTCTGGAAAGCCAAGCCTGAAATCTCGTTCATCGATCGCGACGTGCTGATCGTCGACGACATCCTCGACGAGGGGCATACCTTGAGCGCGATCATCGACTTCTGCCGCCACGCCGGCGCGCGTGAGGTCCATGCCGCCGTGCTGATCGACAAGGACCACGATCGCAAGGCCAGCCCGGACCTGAAAGCCAACTACGTCGGCCTGCCGTGCGTGGATCGTTACATCTTCGGGTATGGCATGGACTACAAGGGCTACTGGCGCAACGCCAACGGCATCTTCGCCGTCAAGGGCCTCTGAACCCATCGGCGCCCGTCCAGGCGCACCACCATGGCGTATTGGTTTCCAGGCGCCATGGCGGGGCATGCGTCCAGGGTTTCCACGTCCCTTCGTCCTGAAGGTGCATGCTAGAGTGGGACGCCTTCTGCCAAGGAGTCCCTCATGCGCGTGTTCCTTCCCTTGTTGATGGCCGTGGCGCTACCGCTGTCCGCAGCCCCGTTGCACAGCCAGTTCCTGCCGCCGGACGACTTCGATGTCCGGCAACAGGCCCCCGAGGGCCAGCAGTTGCTGCAGGTCACCGAATACTCGGTGGTCGTCGGCACGCAGCGCCAGTCCGACCAGCAGCCGATTCCGATCACCTCGTCGGTGACCCTGCGTCTGAAAGGCAAGCCTTTGAGCAAAGGCGCGACCGTCGCGCAGGTGCTGCTCAGCTTCGATGGCGAAGGGGGCAAGAGCCTGAAGAAGCCCGTCTACGATGAGAAGACCCGCACCCTCAGCCTCAATTATCCGATCGGCCACTACCGGGTGATCATGGACCTGCTGCGCAACGATGTCGTCTATGTGCAGTTTCTCACCTATGCCAACGGCCATGTCTGGGCCGACCTGCACACGGGCGCCGTACGCGCGCGTTGAGCGGCGTGACCGGCCGCAGGTACACTGCCGGGCTTCGTGATAGT
Organism: Enterobacterales bacterium AN_CKDN230030167-1A_HGKHYDSX7; assembly: GCA_046940335.1. Taxonomy (GTDB): domain Bacteria; phylum Pseudomonadota; class Gammaproteobacteria; order Pseudomonadales; family Pseudomonadaceae; genus Aquipseudomonas. The sequence continues at coordinate 796,128 of JBKYML010000001.1, read as the reverse complement.
CCGACGGCCAAGGGGAGCCCGCAATGCGTAAAGACAAGAAACAGGTGATTGGCGATGCGATCAGTGACGACTACGTGAAGTCGTTCCTGGTGTTCGAACCTGCCGACCAGGCGACGTCGCCATCGCTGCACAAGCTGGTCAAGGCCTATCGCGGGTTGCGGATCGACGACTTCGAACGGTTCGTGGGTTTCTTCAAGGAGGCCGGCCTGGATCTGGATGGCAAGGACGAGCACGGCAAGACGTTCATCGACGTCATCGCCGATCAGCGCAACGCTCAGGAATACATTCAGGTCATCGAGAACGCACGCGGCTGATGCCCTGAATCCGCCGGCCCCTCGCAGGCAAGGGCCGGCGGCAGCGATCAGGCCGGTTGCGCGGTGTGGTCCTGAGGCACCAGTTGCAGGGCTTGATCGTTATAGGCGCTGACCTTGCGGTACAGCTCGGCATCCGTGGCCAGGGCTTTTTCACGCGCCGGGAAGATCTCGTCGAGCTTGGCCTTCCAGGCACCGTTGGCCTGCTCCGGGAAGCAGCGCTGCAACAGGTCGAGCATGATCGACACCGTCACCGATGCACCTGGCGAAGCGCCCAGCAGGGCGGCCAGGCTGCCGTCGGCGGCCGAGACCAGCTCGGTGCCGAACTGCAGTACGCCGCCTTTCTTCGGGTCTTTCTTGATGATCTGCACGCGCTGGCCCGCCACCTCCAGGCGCCAGTCCTCGGCCCTGGCTTCGGGGTAGAAGCGACGCAGGGCTTCCAGGCGCTGCTCCATGGACTGCATCACCTCGCTGACCAGGTACTTGGTCAGGTCCATGTTGTCGCGTGCCACGGCCAGCATCGGCCCGATGTTGCCCAGGCGTACCGACAGCGGCAGGTCGAGGAGCGAGCCATGCTTGAGGAACTTGGTGGTGAAGCCCGCGTAGGGGCCGAACAGCAGCGATTTCTTGCCGTCGACCACGCGGGTGTCGAGGTGTGGCACCGACATGGGCGGCGCACCCACGGCCGCCTGGCTGTAGACCTTGGCCTGGTGCTGGCGGACGATCTCGGGGTTGTCGCAGCGCAACCACTGGCCGCTGACCGGGAAGCCGCCGAAGCCTTTGCTTTCGGGAATGCCCGAGGCCTGCAGCAAGGGCAGGGCAGCACCGCCGGCGCCGAGGAAGACGAAGCGGGCATTGACTTCGCGGCTGCTGCCGCTGTTGACGTCCTTGATCGCGACGGTCCAGCCGCTGCCGTTGCGGTGCAGGCCGACCACTTTCTTGCTGTACTTGACCTGGGCATCGGGCTTGCCGCTCAGCAGGGTGAGCAGCTTGTTGGTCAAGGCGCCGAAGTTGACGTCGGTGCCGCGTGCCACGCGGGTGGCGGCGATGTGCTGATCGGCCGGGCGGCCGGGCATCATCAGCGGCATCCAGGCGTTCATCTTTGCCTTGTCTTCGGTGTATTCCATGTCGGCGAAGGCATGATGCTGGCTGAGCAGCTCGAAGCGCTTGCGCAGGAATGCCACGCCCTTGTCACCCTCGACGTAGCTCAGGTGCGGGACGGGGTTGATGAAGTCACGGGGCGAGCCGAAGTGGCCCTGCTGGCTCAGGTAGGCCCAGAACTGCCGGGATACCTCGAACTGGGCGTTGATGTGCACGGCCTTCTTGATGTCGATGCTGCCATCGGCCGCCTGCGGCGTGTAGTTCAGCTCGCACAGGCCCGCGTGACCCGTGCCCGCGTTGTTCCAGGGGTTGGAGCTCTCCGCCGCGCCGGAGTCCATCGCCTCGACGACCTCCAGTCGGATCGAGGGGTCGAGTTCCTTGAGCAGCACGGCCAGGGTGGCACTCATGATGCCCGCGCCTACCAGTACCACATCAACCGATTCGTTCTGCGACATTCCGCGTCTCCACACTCTACAGCCTAATTGACAGCACAGGATCCCTGGGGTGCCTGGGATCGCCATGTCCGATTGTTCGCAATGCCTGCCATTGCCACGGACACTCGCCAATCAGTCACAGCGTCTTCGCATTGAACGCTGGCTGCCGCCCTGCGGCAATTCGACCAATGGTCAAGATGTCCGGAATGCGTCATGGTCCGCCCTCAGGCGGCACCACCGGACGCGCTGGTGCATCGGTCGAAAAAGGCGTTACTGCGGACTTCGACAGCTATTGCACTTGCCAGACTGTTCATTCTGCTCGCCACACTCTTGTGAAGTTGTGAATTACCCGTTCTTTCACGCTCTTCTGGATGCGTGAACCTCTGAAAGTGGGCCGTGCGATGACGACCCGCAGTGTCGAGCGGGGCCGAACGCGTGAAAACGCGCGCGAGGGCCGATGCAAGACCTGTCGTGGAAGGCTCTCTGTGGGCGAAGTCAGGAGGTGCCGTTCGTGGGGAAGCGGCGTACTGCGGGGCCCGATCAGGAGACGTCCTTGTAATCGGGGGGAGATTATAACGATGTCGCAGGCAGAAAGGTCGTTATTCGCGGTTTAATTGTCGTTTTCCAAGGCTCAGGCCGGCAGTCCGCGCCTCGGCCAGTTCGCCTGCGCCTGCACGCGCGCCCGTGCGCTGGCCGGCAACGGCAGGCCCAGCCAGCCTAGGCGCGTTTCCGTGACCTCCACCCAGCCGGCGCCGACTGGCCGCTCGGCGCAGTACTTGAAGGCTTGGCAGTGGCCTCTGGCATCGAGGTGCGCATAGGCGCGCAGGGTCGGACGGCGAAGCAGCAGGTTCCAGATAGCAAGCATGAGGGTCGGTCCTTGAGCGAGCGGGTATGCCTACACGGTAACCGCCAGACCATGAACCCTGTGTGACAGCCCTCGCAGGCCGATGGCCGCTCATCGGGCGGCTGGGTATACTGCGGCCTTTGCGGCCTTTTCTGGAGAAACGCCCATGTTGCAACGTCTGTTGTTCGGTTTGATCGCGGTGGCCAGCGTGAGCCTGGTCGGGTGTGCCCACAGTCCACAACAGCTCAGCCCGCAGCCCACCCTCACTGCACAGCTGACCGCCGTCGGTCGTGGCCAGCCAGTGGTCGTGCGCGTGGTGGACGGACGTCAGAGCCAGTCCCTGGGCACCCGTGGTGGCCTGTACCCGGAAACCAGCACCATCAGCGTCAGTGGCAACGAGGTCGTGCCCAAGCTGCAGGCCCAGGCCGAGGCAGCCGTGCGCCTGCTGGGCTTCACCCCGACCGCCAACGCCTACAACGCGCCTCAGCTGACCGTGACCCTGGCCGAGCTGAAGTACCAGTCGCCCAAGGACAAGATGTACGTCACCGAGGCCACCATCGGCGCGACCTTCCGGGCGGATGTGAACAACGCTGGCCGTCGTTACAACGGTCGCTACGGCGCCTCGCTGGATCAGCGCTTCGGCATGGCGCCGAACCAGGAAACCAACACCAAGCTGGTCAGCGATGTGCTGAGCGACGCCCTGACGCGTCTGTTCAAGGATCCGACCATCGGTCAGGTACTGGCGCAGTAACGATTACGCTCGTCCGGATGTCGATCGCCGCACGTTCTGGTGGCGGTGATCGACACGCCTCTCCTGGCGCTGCGGGCCCAGTCGCGGCGGGTCCGGCGCCCCTCAGGCCGCTTCGAAGGCCCAGTTCAGCACGCTGATGCCCGTCTGTGCATCGACATCCGGCAGGTCATGATGGGCATGGCCCCCGAGGGCGCAGTAGGTCAGCCAGCGGCGATCGTGCACATTGATGGAAAAGCCATCGATCAGCGCGGCCTGCTCGTCGCTGTGTGCGACCCGGTACAGGTGGTCCTGGTTTTCAGCGTGCAACATGATGGGCTCCCATGCAAAGAAGGCCGACAGCGTGGCCTCTTTGCATGACGAGCGTGTGACACGGGTGTTTACTCCCAGCGAGTGCGGGTCGTCTGCGTTACCGACCCGCGTCGGAAAAGACCGCACGCTGCGTGCGCGATCTGCTCAGCGCCCGCTGGCAGCCTTGACCTGATACTGGTTGCGTACCGGCGTCGCGTACTGCTCGATGAGGTAGGGGCGATGCTCGACAGGGCAGGCGTCCAGGCGGCGCTGCCACTCGGCCTGGGCAGTCGCCAGCTCGTCCTTGGCGAACAGGCTCTCGGCCGTCGGCACGCCGAGTGCCGAGTCGGCCTCGGACCACATGGCATAGGCCAGGTAGTGCGCCGGGAACAGCCGATACCCGGCCAGGACCTGACGGTCGACTTCCTGCGCCAATTGCTTGGTGTCCTCGAACGCCGCGGCGATCGGCGTGGCGAAGTGGATGTGCACCCGTCCTTTGTAGCCGGTGATGCCCTTGGCGATGCTCGAGTCGTCTTCGCCGGGCGCCTTGGCATAGGTGCCGGTGGTTGCGCGGATGTACAGCTCGCGGGCCTTGTCCAGGTCGCACGGGTCGTACTCATAGCTGATGGAGACCGGCGTGAGGTGCAGGCTCTGGATCACCTCGCCAAAGGGTTCGTCCTTGCGGCTCATGTGGAACATCTTGAGGATCGCCGAGTCGGTCCGGTCGTCCCCGTCCTTGGCGCGCCCCTCGGCCTGGGCGATCCAGATCGACACGCAATCGTGGCGAATCGAGTGGTTGATGTAGGCCGACAGTAACTGGTAGGCCGCCAGCTTTTCACGCCGGCCGGTGAGCGAGCGGTGCACGATGAAGCTCTTGTTCAGGCGCATCATGTCGCTGACGAAGGGCTTTTGCAGCAGGTTGTCGCCGATCGCGATCCGTGGCGTCGGCAGGCCGGCGTGATAGACGGCATAGTTGACGAACGCCGGGTCCATCACGATATCGCGGTGATTGGCCAGGAACAGGTAGGCCGTGCCGGCCTTGAGCTGTTCGACGCCGGTGTAGGTCACGCCGTCGGTGGCGCGCTCGATGGTCTTGTCGACGTAGTGCTCGACCTTGTCCTGCAAGGTGGCCACGCTGTCGACGCCTGCGAATTCCTTGCGCAGGCGACGAGCGATCAGGGGTTTGAGCAGCCAGCCCAAAGCGCCTGCCGCGCGCGGGAAGCGGAAGTGGGTGAGGATGTCGAGGAAGGCCGCGTCGCTGAACAACCGTGCCAGCACGGCAGGGACCTCGGCGTCGTCGTAGGGTCGGATGGCATCGAATTCGCCCATCATGCTCTCTTGTTGGAAACGACTAAGGTAAAAGGTGATCACCGCCGCCTGCAAACGGATGCGAAATGGCGCGGTCTACAGGCAGACCGGCAATTATACGCACAAGTCTTCCCGGAGGCCGCGATGCTTGAAGAAGCGTTCTACGATTGCCCTTACTGCGGCGAGACGGTGGATACCGCGGTCGACCTGTCTGGCGGCGATCAGACGTACATCGAAGACTGCCAGGTCTGCTGTCGGCCGATCGTGTTCACCCTGCACGTGCAGGACGACGAATGGACCCTGCAGACGCGCAGCGAGGATGAGGCCTGATGCGGCGGATCTACGACCCGGAAAACCTCATGGAAGCCCAGTTGCTGATCGACATGCTGTCCAGCGAGGGCGTGGTCGCGCACCTGGCCGGACGGCACCTGACCGGTGCGCTCGGCGAGCTGCCGGTGCAGGGGCTGCTGGCCCTGGCGGTCGCCGATGAGGACGCCGAGCGCGCGCGCGAGCTGATCGCCGCGTACACTAGCGCCCAGCCACTGGCCGGTGACGAGCCGGAGAGTTTTTCTGCCACCTTGATCTGTTAGGCCCCTCACGCCCCATGTCTGGACGTTATGCACTGTTTCGCTGGCCGCCGACCTTCACGGCACTGCCCGGCTTTCCTGACGGGCAGCCCCCACGCTGGAACATCGCGCCCGGGGCCCGGGTGCTCATCCAGCGACAGGTCGACGGCCAGTTGCACGTGGCCCAAGCGCGCTGGGGCCTGACGCCGGCCTGGCTCACCGACCTGACGCGCACGCCGGCCCATGCCCGCGCCGAAACCCTGGCCGATCAGCCGATGTTCCGCGACGCCTTCGTCCAGCGCCGTTGCCTGATGCCGGCCAATGGGTTCTACGAATGGCGCGGTACCGCACGCAAGCGACCCTATTGGCTGACCGACGGGCAGGGCGGTCTGTTGGCCTTCGCGGCGGTCTGGGAGGCTTATCCGGTGCAGGACCAGGTCTGGCTGAGCTGCGCGATGGTCACCCAGGCGGCCATGAACCAGCGTCGACCGTTGCTACTCGACGCTGCCGGTCAAGCGGCCTGGCTCGACCCGCAGACGCCGATGCCACGGCTGCACGAGTTGCTGGCTCAGCCGCCGGCGAGTCTGCGTGAGCGGCTGCTTGCCAACTTCGTCAACGATCCGGCACTGGACGCCCCCGAGTGCCTGACCCCGGCTTCGTGACGCAGGTCGCACGGGTGAAGCGAATCGCTGCGTGGCGCTGGCTTGAAGCGGGCGTTGCGCCTAGGATACGCGGCACGTAAAAAGGGAGTGTTTTCATGCGCAAGTCATTCGTCGCCAGCGCCTTGGGCGTCAGCATCCTGCTCGCCGGCTGCCAGGCCGTGAACACCACCAGCGGCGGAGCCGTGGGGGTGGAGCGTAAGCAATACATGTTCAGCATGCTGTCGACCGACGAGGTCAACACCATGTATGCCCAGTCCTACCAGCAGACCCTGAGCGAAGCGTCGAGCAAGGGCGTGCTGGAGAAGAGCAGCGTCAATGCCAAGCGCGTGCAGCGCATCGCCGATCGCCTGATCGCCCAGGCGCCGTTGTTCCGCCCCGATGCGGCGCAGTGGAAATGGGAGGTCAACCTGATCGACAGCGACGAGCTCAACGCCAACTGCGGTCCAGGTGGCAAGATCATCGTCTACAGCGGCCTGATCGAAAAACTCAACCTGACCGATGACGAGCTGGCAGCCGTGATGGGCCATGAAATCGCTCACGCCCTGCGCGAGCATGGCCGCGAAGCCATGTCCAAGGCCTATGGCGTGCAGATGGCGCGCCAAGGTGCTGGCGCGATCTTCGGGCTGGGCGAGACCAGCCTGGCGCTGGCGGACAAGGTCGTCGAATACTCCCTGACCCTGCCCAACAGCCGCTCCAACGAGAACGAAGCGGACCTGATCGGCCTGGAACTCTCGGCCCGTGCCGGCTACAACCCGAACGCCGCCATCACCCTGTGGAACAAGATGACCCAGGCCTCCAACGGCGCGCCGCCCGAGTTCATGAGCACTCACCCCGCCTCGAGCAGCCGCATCGCCTCGCTGCAGGCGGCCATTCCCAAGGTCATGCCGCTCTATCAGGCGGCCAAGAAGTAGGTCAGGGGCAAGCTTCAAGCTTCACGCTGGACGTGGCGTCCACGCGTCCCCGGGCATGACACGCTCCGAGGCGCGAACGCCTAGCGTGCAGCTTGCCGCTCGCAGCCCGCCACTACACCCACCCACTGCTTTGCATCGCCGCGTAGACCGCCACCGCCGCCAGCACGAAGAATGCCGCGGCGGCCAGGCGACGGATCAAGGTCAGCGGCAGCCGGTCGGCGGCGAAGTTGCCGGCCAGCACCACGGGAACGTTGGCGATCAGCATGCCCACGGTGGTGCCGATGATCACCATGATCAGGTAAGGGTATTGCGCGGCCAGCATGACCGTGGCGACCTGCGTCTTGTCGCCGATCTCGGCCAGGAAGAATGCGATCAAGGTCGTGAGGAAGGGGCCGAAGCGGCGTGCCGTGGAGGCTTCGTCATCGTCGAGCTTGTCCGGCACCAGGGTCCACAGCGCCGTGGCGGCGAAGCTGGCCGCCAGGATCCAGTGCAGGACGGTCTCGCTGAAGAAGTCCCCGACCCAGGCGCCTACCGCGCCTGCCGCTGCATGGTTGGCCAAGGTCGCGGCGACGATGCCGGCGATGATCGGCCAGGGTTTGCGAAAGCGGGCCGCGAGCACGAGCGCGAGCAACTGTGTCTTGTCGCCGATTTCGGCGAGCGCCACGATGGCGGTTGGGACGAGCAACGATTCCAGCATCAGGATTCCTACAGGGGCGGGTCGACACGGCTATGACACGTACGACCTTCCCGCCCCGGGTAAGGTGTGCGTGTCATAGGTCTTGTCAAACCCCGGATCCGTCTGCGCGGACCGTGGGTCGCATGCGCCATGGCCTGAAGGCCAAGTATGTTGACGCATGCCGGGCGAGCAGGGCGCTCGCGGGAGACTACTCCCCTAGGACGGGGCGGATTCTGCCTAGCCGAACGCCGTTGGGCAAGTGTTGTTTTCAGCCGCGTCGTGCGCTGTAGATCCTGAACCCCTGGCCCTCGCCCAGCACCTGACACGACCCCAGCGCCTGTTCGATCAACGGTTGATAGCGCAGGAAGCTATTGGCAACCAGACGCAGTTCGCCGCCTTTTTTCAAGTATTCGCCGGACTTTCGCAACAAGTTCTCTGCTGCTTCGTAGTGGGTGTGGACGCCGGTGTGGAAGGGCGGATTGCTGAGGATCACGGTCAGCTCACGCGGTGCAGCCTCGATGCCGTCGCCGCTGAGCACCTCGCCCTGCAGGCCATTGGCGGCCAGGGTCAGACGACTGCTGGCCACGGCGAATGCATCGACGTCCAGCAAGGTGACGTCGCTGGCCGGAGAGCGCCGCTTGACGACCGCGCCCAGCACGCCGGCGCCGCAGCCGAAATCGAGTACCTTGCCTTCGGGCAGCGCGTCGAGGTGATCCAGCAGCAGGGCCGTGCCCTTGTCCAGGCGGCCATGGCTGAAGACGCCTGGCAGACTCACGACCTGCAACGGACCGTCTCTCAAGGTCAGCTCGAAGCGCTCGGCCAGCGCTTCCACGGGCCGTGCAGGCGGCGCGTCCTGCACGCTCACCTGCCAGAGCTGGCAATGCCGGGCGCTGTCGAGCTTGCGCGGTGCGCCGAAACGTTGCAGCTGCTTGGCCGCGCCTTCGATGCCGCCGCGCTTCTCGCCGACCAGGTAAAGCGTGCCGGTGGTCATCTGACCGGCCAGGGCCTCGAGCAGGTAGGCCGCAAGGTCGCGTGACTTGGGCAGGAACAGCACGGCGGCTTCGAAGGCATGCTCGGCAGGTGCGACACCGTGATGGACGCGGCCGGCGAAGCGCTGCTCGAGACGGGCCAGGTCGCCTGCGTGCCAGGTCCAGCCCCGGGCCTGTGGCAGGCGCCCGAGCAGGTCGTCCGGCGGCAGGCCGGCCAACAGGACCTGACCCTGGAAAAGCTCGGCCTGACGAAGCAGCACTTCACTGCGCGGGTCCATGGGGATTGTCTCCTGGCAAAAAGGGCGCAGTTTAGCAGAGCCGTCGGGCTAGACGACGCGGCGCGGCTGCCCAGCGAGGAAGGCCTGGGCGTTTTCGGCGAGCTGACCGACGATGCGCTGGCGCGCCTCGACGGCGCCCCAGGCACTGTGCGGTGTGACGATCAGGCGTGGCACATCCGCAGCCAGCAACGGGTTGCCTGCCACCGGCGGCTCGGTGCTCAGCACGTCGGTCGCCGCCCCTCCCAGGTGGCCGTTGCGCAGTGCATCGGCCAGGGCCTGCTCGTCGATCAGCCCGCCGCGTGCGGTGTTCACCACCAGTGCCCCTGGCTTGAGCAGGGCCAGTTCACGGGCGCCGAGCATGTGCCGGGTACGTTCGTTCAAGGGGCAATGCAGGGTCAGTGCATCGACCTGTGGCAGCAGTTCGTCCAGCGGCAGTCGGTCCGCGCGCGCTGGACGGCCCGGTACCTGGCCGCTGAGCACGCGCATGCCGAACGCTTCGGCCAGGCGTGCCACCGCACCGCCCAGCTCACCGTGGCCGAGCAGGCCCAGTGTCTTGCCTTCCAGTTCGACGATGGGGAAATCCAGCAGGCAGAACTGGCTGGCCTGCGCCCAGCGGCCCTCGGCGACTGCCTGGCGGTAGTCGCACAGGCGCGTGGCCAGGGCCAGCAGCAGGGCCAGGGTGTGTTGCGCGACCGAAGGCGTGCCATAGCCCTGGCAGTTGCACACCGTGATGCCTTGAGCACGCGCGGCGGGCAGGTCGACGTTGTTGGTCCCGGTGGCGGCCACCAGGATCAGGTCGATGTGCGGGTTGGCCTGGAGGATGGCGGCGTCGAGCACGACCTTGTTGGTGATCACCACCGAGGCGCCTCGCAGATGCTCGGCGACCTGGTCGGGGGAGGTGGCGTCGTACAAGGTGAACGTATCGAACAGGCGTTGCAGGGGTGACAGGTCGAGATCCCCCAGGTCGAGCGAGTGATGGTCGAGGAACACGGCGTGACGTGGGCTGGGCATGGAGACTCCGCTAGCGAGAGGGCAGGGATGGACAGTGGCCCAGCGGAGGGTAGGTTGACAAGTCTGGTGTCTGGCGCGCGCTGGCGCAGGCCTTGCCCGCCCGCTCGCGGAGCGGGCCAAAATGGCAGAGCCAGGCTGACAGCACTCCCGCTACACTGCGTTCGGCAACGTCCACCGCTTGCCGTGGTCAGACCCCTGGCCGCGCCGACGCGGCCGCGCCATTCTGCGTGCACACCTTGATCTGGAGAACCGTCGATGACCTCTGCCCGCGCCTGTTGGCGACGTGCCCGCCTGCCACTGGCCATCAGCCTGGCATCCTCGCTCGCCACACCTGCGTTCGGCGTCAGCTTCAACATCGGCGAAGTAGAAGCGCAATTGGACACCACGTTGTCGATCGGCGCTGGCTGGTCCACCGCCAAGCCCGACAAGGGGTTGATCGGTGCCAACAACGGTGGCCGGGGGCTGGCGCCGATCAGTGATGATGGGCGGCAGAATTTCAAGCGCGGCGAAACCTTCTCCAAGGTCTTCACCGGGCTGCACGGCCTGGAACTGAAGTACGGCGATAGCGGGGTGTACCTGCGAGGCCGCTACTGGTACGACTTCGAACTCAAGGACGAAGGCCGCCCGTTCAAGGACATCGACGATTCGCACCGCGCGCGCAGCGCCCGGTCCTCCGGCGGCGAGCTGCTCGAAGCGTTCGTCTACCATCATTACACCCTCGGCGCGCAGCCCGGCACGGTCCGCCTGGGGCGGCAGGTGGTGAACTGGGGCGAGGGTCTGTTCATCGGCGGCGGCCTCAATGCCATCAACCGAACCGACGTCAGCGCCTTGCGCCGACCTGGCACCGAGCTCAAGGACGCTCAGGCGCCCGTCAACCTGTTCTATGTGTCCCAACAGCTGACCGATACCGTGTCGGCCGAAGCGTTCTATCAGCTCGAGTGGGCGCAAACCGATGGGGAGAACTGTGGCACGTTCTTTTCGCAGTCCGACGTCCTGGCCAATGGCTGCACCGACAACCTGCGCCTGCTCGACAGCCGTCGCGTCCTGTCGAGCGCCGATCGGGCACTGCTGGCCGGGCAGGGAGCCGCTGTCGACGACGAAGGCGTCAAGGTCGGTCGGGGCGTGGATCGCGACGCCCGGGACGCGGGCCAGTTCGGGCTGGCGCTGCACTACCTGTCCGAACCGCTGGATACCGAGTTCGGCGCCTACTTCATGAACTACCACAGCCGATCGCCGTTCTTGAGCGCCCAGAGCGCCTCTGCATCGGCGCTGGCCGCGAGTCAGGCCTTGCCCGAAGCGTTACGTCCCCTGGCCGTGGCCGGCAACAGCCGCTATGCGGTGGAGTACCCGGAAGACATCCGTCTGTACGGGGTGAGCTTTGCCACGACGCTCTCCGCGGGTATGGCCTGGCGCGGCGAGCTGAGCTACCGGCCCAATGCGCCCGTGCAGCTTAATACCCATGACGTGCTGTTCGCCAGCCTGCGTCCTGCAGGTGGCGCCCTGGCCAATGCGTCGTTGCTCGACGGGGCTGTCGGGGAAAGGACCCCTGGCTATCGGCGCAAGGACGTCACCCAGTTCCAGACCTCGTTGACCCAGGTGTTCGACCAGGTCATGGGCGCTCGTCGCTTCACCGTGATGGGGGAGCTGGGCATGACCTACGTGGGCGGCTTGGACAGCACCCACCAGGCGCGCTACGGCCGCGATGCCGTGTTTGGTCCCGGGCCTTTGCCCCAGACCGATGGCGGAAACGGCTGCACCCGACTGAATGCCAGCACCTATGCAGGTTCAGGCCTCGGCAACGGCGCCGATCCTGGCCGTCACTGCGAAAACGAGGGTTATACCACCCGTTTGGCCTGGGGCTATCGTGCGCGCGCGGCCTGGGAGTACGACAATGTCTTCGCCGGTGTCGACCTCACGCCGAGCATCGCCTGGTCCCACGACGTGTCAGGCTATTCGCCAGGCCCGCAATCGACGTTCGAAGAGGGCCGCAAAGCCGTGAGCCTGGGGCTGGACGCCGAGTACCAGAACACGTACATGGCCAGCGTGGCCTACACCAACTTCTTCGGCGGCGCCTACAGCACGATGAGCGATCGCGACTTCCTGACGTTGAGCGTGGGCGTGAAGTTCTAGCCGTTCTTCACGTCGGGAAATGATGGCTCGACGCCATCGGGCGCCTGTGATGAAATCCGCCTCATCTTTTCCCGATGGCGGTCGATAGCCTGCATGGCGTCTGGCAACGGCATGCGCCATTTCCCTTCTACACCAGGACAGGTCGCGTAGATGCTGCAGTACGGGCAAAAATCCTTTCTGATCGTCGACGACTACACCGACTTCCGGACGTCGACGCGCTCCATGCTGCGCGAGCTCGGCGCTCGCGATGTGGACACCGCCGACAGTGGCGAGCAGGCGCTGCGCCTGTGTGCGCAGAAGCGCTACGACTTCGTGCTCCAGGACTTCCACCTGGGCGATGGCAAGAAGAACGGCCAGCAGGTGCTCGAGGACCTGATCATCGACAAGCTGATCAGCCATGAATGCGTGTTCCTGATGGTCACGGCCGAAAGCAGTCAGGCGATCGTGCTCAGCGCCATCGAACACGAGCCCGATGCCTACCTCACCAAGCCGTTCAACCGTGTCGGGCTGGCGCAGCGTCTGGAAAAGCTGACCCAGCGCAAGGCCTTGCTCAAGCCGATCCTCCAGGCCCTGGATCGCGGTCGGCCCGGCGAAGTGCTGGCGGCCTGCGCGGAGCTGTGCAAGAAAGACCCTCGCTTTGCGCCGTTGTGCCTGCGCTACCGTGCCGACGCCATGCGCGACCTGAACCGCTTCGAAGAATTGGAGAAGTTTCTCAAGGCGATCCTGGCCAGCCGCCCGCAGCCTTGGGCCTACGCGGCGCTGGGCAACCTCATGCACAAGCGCGGCAAGTACGGCCAGGCCCAGGGCGTCTTCGAACAGGCTCTCAAGGCGTTCCCGATCATGCCCAACCTGTACGACGGCATGGCCGAGGCGCTGGTGGCGCAGGGCGACACCCAGCGCGCGCAGACCCTGCTCGAGGAGGCCGTACGCCTGTCGCCCCTGGCGGTGCGCCGTCAATCGCTGCTGGGCAAGCTGGCGATGGAGAACGGCGACTTCGACGGCGCGGCCAGGGCGTTTCGCCAGGCGGTCAACCAGGGCAAGAGTTCGCGCTACAAGGACCCGGAGTGCAACCTGGGCCTGGCCCAGGCGCTGATGAGTCGTGGCCAGGCCCAGGGCCTGGATGCGCGGGCGCGGGTCGAAATCAATACCACCCTCAGCGAAGTCGCCAAGGAAAACGCCGACGATCCGGGCCTTCAGGTGCGTGCGCGCATGATGAAGGCGGCGAGCCTGCAGCAGGTCGGCGACCCCGACACGGCGCTCAAGCTGACCGAACAGGCCGTGCAGCGGCTGGAGAAGATGGACCAGTTCTTCTCCGTGGACGCTGCGCTGACCGTGGCCAGGCAACTGCAGCAACTGGGGCAGGGCGAGGCGGCCAACACCATTCTCAAGAGCTGCGTCGAAACCTATGGCGACGACCCGAAGGTCATGGACAGTGTCTCGCAACTGACCGACGACCCGAGCGTGCTCACTGCCGTGACCCAGGCCGTCGAGCTCAACCGTCAAGGCGTGCGCAGCTACCAGGCCGGTGCGGTGCCGCAGGCGCTGGACACCTTCCGGCGAGCGCTCGGCATGCAACCGAAGAACATCAGCATCGCCTTGAACACCACCCAGGCCCTGCTGCGGATCGCTGGCGACAAGCTATCCGATGACATCCTGCAAGAGTGCCGTCGTAGCCTCCAAGGCGTTTCGGGCATTCCCACCAGCGACAGCCGCTACGAACGCTACCGTAAACTGCACCTTCGAGTCTTTGGCGCATGAATCAGGAAAACCAGGGGCTGGATTTCTCCACGGTGATCGCCTCCACCGTACACGACATGAAAAACTCCCTGGCCGCTCTGATCCAGGCCCATGGCCAGTGGGTCGCGCGAATGCCCGAGGACCTGCGCACCGGTGCCGAACATGGCGTGATCGAGCACGAATTCGCCCACCTCAACAGCATGCTGGTGCAATTGCTGGGGCTGTACAAGCTGGGCGTCAACCAGCTACCGGTGTGCCCGGACTACCACGAGCTGGACGACTTCATCGAGGCGCAGTTGGCTTTGCACCAGGATGTGCTGGTACAACGCAACATTCAGGCTTCGTGGCGTGTGGATGCCTTCAGCCCGCTGGGATTCTTCGACCGCGAGCTGGTCGCGTCGGTGGTGGGCAACATGATCGACAACGCCGTTCGGCATGCTGGCCATGCCTTGCTGCTGACCATCGACGAGGAGGACGAGCAGCTCGTCATCAGCATCAATGACGATGGCCCGGGCTACCCGCAGGCCATGCTCGATCGCCAGAAGGAGTTCATCCAGGGCATCGAGCCGAGCAGCGGCAGCACCGGCCTGGGGCTGTACTTCGCCTCGCGTATCGCGGCGTTGCACGGGCGCGACGGCATCCAGGGCCGTATCGAGATCTCCAACGGCGGCACGTTGGGTGGTGGCGTGTTCCGCCTGTTCCTGCCCTAGGAACGCGGCGAGCGCGTCACGGGCAAGGAATTTTTCTCCGCACGCACGATCCAAACCGGCACGGGCCTGCCAGAGGCCCATGCACTTTTCGAATCGAGTAGGAGCTTGCCCATGTTCAACATGCAGCGTCTTGTCATCGCAGTCACGGCTGCCGCCGTGATGTCCGGTTGCGCCAGCCAGAACCCTTACACCGACCAGGGCCAGGCGTCAGGTGGCGTGAGCAAGACGGCCAAGTACGGTGGGCTTGGTGCACTGGCAGGCGCCGTGGCAGGTGCGGCCATCGACCACAACCACCGTGGCAAGGGTGCGCTGATCGGTGCGGCCGCCGTGGGCGCAGCGGCGGCGGGCTATGGCTACTACGCTGATCGCCAGGAAGCGGCATTGCGCGAAAGCATGGCCAACACGGGCGTTGAAGTGCAGCGCCAGGGCGACCAGATCAAGCTGATCATGCCGGGCAACATCACCTTCGCCACCGACTCGGCGAACATCTCGCCCAACTTCTACAAGCCGCTCAATGACCTGGCGGGATCGTTCAAGCAGTTCAACCAGAACACCATCGAGGTCGTCGGCTTCACCGACAGCACCGGCAGTCGTCAACACAACATGGACCTGTCTCAGCGCCGCGCCCAGGCGGTCAGCAGTTACCTGACCTCGCAAGGGGTTGATCCCTCGCGCGTTTCGGCACGTGGCCTGGGGCCAGACCAACCGATCGCCAGCAACGGTGATGCCAATGGTCGGGCGCAGAACCGCCGTGTCGAGGTGAACCTCAAGCCCATTCCCGGGCAGGACTACCAGCAGCAAGGGCAGCAGTAAGCGGTGGGCCAGGCTGGCGTCGTCCTTCGAGGAGGACAGCGCCGGTCAGGCCGCCATCGCGGGCAAGCCCGCTCCCACAAGGGCCAGGTCAGGCCAGACTACCGCATCAGCCCTTGTCTCATGCCGATGCAGGCTGTGCTGACAAGCCGGCTCTTGCGGGTCCATGCAAGCCGGTTCCTGTGGGGCCATGGAGGTTGTGCCGGCAGACTTGCCCAGATGGCAAAGCCAACCTGTGGGAGCTGGCTTGCCAGCGATGGCGACAGCGCCGTCACAATCGCCCGTCCATCGCTCCTCGCGCATGCCAGCCCCCCGCTCTCAGGCCGTACTCGCCTGAATCGCCGTCAGGGCAATGGTGTGGACGATGTCATCCACTTGCGCGCCTCGCGGCAGGTCGTTCACCGGCTTGCGCAGCCCTTGCAGCATCGGGCCCAGGCTCACGCAGTCGGCACTGCGCTGCACGGCCTTGTGCGTGGTGTTGCCCGTGTTGAGGTCGGGGAACACGAACACCGTGGCGCGCCCCGCCACCGGGCTGTCAGGGGCCAGCTGTCGGGCGATGGCCGGATTGGCCGCTGCGTCGTATTGCAGAGGGCCATCGATCACCAGTGATGCCTGCTCCTGCTGCGCCAGGCGCGTGGCCTCGCGGACCTTCGCCACCTCATCGTCGGTCACGGCCTGGTCGCTGGAGTAACTGAGCATCGCCACCCGCGGCGCGATGCCGAATGCCTGGGCCGATGCCGCGCTCTGCCGGGCGATCTGCGCCAGCTCGTCCGCATCGGGGTGCGGGTTCATCATGCAGTCGCCGTAGACCAGCACCTGCTCGGGGAACAGCATGAAATACACCGACGATACCAGGCTGTTGCCCGGTGCGGTCTTGATCAGCTGCAAGGCCGGGCGGATGGTGTTGGCGGTCGAATGCACCAACCCCGACACCAGCCCATCGACCTCGTCCAGCGCCAGCATCATGGTCCCGATCACCACCGGATCTTCCAGCTGCTGCTCGGCCATCGGGGCATTGAGGCTCTTGCTCTTGCGCAGGCGCACCATCGGTTCGACGTACTGGGCACGGATCTGGTCGGGGTCGAGAATCTCCAGACCCGGCGGCAGCACGATGCCCTGAGCCTGGGCCACGGCCTGGACCTCCTCGGGCTTGGCCAGCAGCACGCAGCGTGCGATCCCTCGCTCCTGGCAGATGGCCGCAGCCTGGATGGTCAACGGCTCAGCGCCTTCGGGCAGGACGATGCGTTTGTCGACCTGACGGGCGCGCTGGATCAACTGGTAGCGGAACACCGCTGGCGACAGGCGCAGCTCCCGCGGTGTGCCGCAGCGTTGATGCAGCCAGGCGGCATCCAGGTGGCTGGCGACGAAATCGGTGATGACTTCGGCACGCT
Source organism: Enterobacterales bacterium AN_CKDN230030167-1A_HGKHYDSX7 (assembly GCA_046940335.1). Lineage (GTDB taxonomy): Bacteria > Pseudomonadota > Gammaproteobacteria > Pseudomonadales > Pseudomonadaceae > Aquipseudomonas. Next base: position 779,220 of record JBKYML010000001.1, on the reverse strand, counting down.
CCCGGTCATCCACCGGAATTTCCCGGTTCAGCTGGTGCAGCTGGTTGGCGGTCTCGAACGAGCCGGTGCCGACCGACAACAGCGGCAAACCGGCCTGCAAGGCCCCCTGGCACAACCCCAGGATCCGTGGGTCGGGCTTGCTGTCGCTGGTCAACAGCAGGCCTGCCAGGGGCACGCCGTTGATCGCAGCCAGGCTCACCGCCAGGATGATGTCGTCGCGATCGCCCGGTGTCACCACCAGCGTGCCTGGCTTGAGCAGGGGGACCGTATTGGCCACGGTGCGCGCGCAGATGATCGTGGTGTTCATGCGTCGCTGTTCATAGTCGCCGGCATTGAGCACCTGGGCGCCAAGCAGTTCGGCCACATCGCGGGTGCGTGGCGCGTTCAGCTCGGCCTGGTAGGGGATGCAGCCGAGCAGCCGGAAATCGTCCCCGCGCAGCAGCGGCAGATGCTCGCGCAGGCGGCTGGCGAAGGCTGGCATGCTTTCTTCGCTGCGCACCTTGTTGAGGATCACGCCCAGCACCTTGGGGTCACGTGGGCCGCCGAACAGCTGCGCCTGCAGCTCCACGCGGCCGGAGAGGTCGCTGAGTGCCTCGTGCTCGGCGGCCGACACCAGGATCACTTCGGCGTCGAGGCTCTTGGCCAAGTGCAGGTTGACCCGTGCCGCATAGCTGGCGTGGCGTGTCGGCACCATGCCCTCGACCACCACCACGTCATTGTCGACGCAGGCCTGCTGGTACAGGCGAATGATCTGTTCGAGCAGTTCGTCCAGTTGCCCGTCGCCGAGCATGCGCTCCACATGCGCCAGGCTCAGGGGCATGGGCGGCTTGATGCCATGGGTGCGGGCCACCAGCTCGGTGGAGCGCTCCGGGCCGGTGTCGCCAGGGTGGGGCTGGGCGATCGGCTTGAAGAAGCCTACCTTTAGGCCCGCGCGTTCCAGGACACGGACCAGCCCCAGGCTGATGGACGTCAGGCCGACACCGAAATCGGTCGGCGCGATGAAGAATGTCTGCATGCAGGCTCTCGAACGCAACGGGTGGAGGATCAGGCCCCAAGAGTAGTCCCATCGACCCCTCGCGCGCACCAGCCACAGGCAAATACCTGACCCAGGCACTCGGCCCGGCGTTCGGCATCCAGCACCCAGGGGCGAACCTGCCAGGGCGGCTGGTGGCGCAAGTGCTGGGTATGGCCGCAGGACAGCTCGACCACCCAGTGCCCTTGGTCGTCCTGATGAAAAGCGACCATTCGACTGGTGGGGGCGACATCTTTGGAGGTGCGTTCGCAATCGGGCGATGCCTTGGTTACACTTGTCCGTTCTACATTCTTTTGCAAAGGTCTCCTCCCCATGCTGATTGCCGCCAACAAGGCTGTCTCGATCGACTATACCCTGACCAACGACGCCGGGGAGGTCATCGACAGCTCCGCCGGTGGTGCGCCGCTGGTCTACCTGCACGGTGCAAGCAACATCATCCCGGGCCTGGAAAAGGCACTGGAAGGCAAGCAGGCCGGTGACGAGCTGAATGTCGCCATCGAACCCGAAGAGGCTTACGGCGAGTACATGGCCGAGCTGGTCAGCACCCTGAACCGCAGCATGTTCGAAGGCGTCGACCAACTGGAAGTCGGCATGCAGTTCCACGCCTCGGCGCCGGATGGCCAGATGCAGATCGTCACCATTCGTGACCTGGACGGCGACGACGTGACCGTCGACGGCAACCACCCGCTGGCCGGCCAGCGTCTGAACTTCAAGGTCAAGGTCGTCGACGTGCGCGATGCCACCGAAGAAGAGATCGCCCATCGCCACATCCATGGCGAAGGTGGTCATCAGCACTGATTTCTGCGCTAAGCTCAGAAGCAGGAACGAGGCGCTGGGTACGCCGGACATGCGCGCTCGCAACGCATGACCGGCATACCCAGCGCCTTTTTGATGCGCAACGTTCATTGCCGCGATAACCGGCCTGTTGGGGGAATCTCATCATGAGTGCGTTTCACGACCTCACCCTGCATACCCTGGACGGCGCGCCGCTGCCTCTGGCACCGTTCAAGGGCAGGGTGACGCTGGTGGTCAACGTCGCCTCCAAGTGCGGGCTGACGCCCCAGTATCCGGCGCTGGAAGCGCTCTACCAGCGCTACAAGGACCGCGGCCTGACGGTACTGGGCCTACCGTGCAACCAGTTCGCCGGGCAAGAGCCTGGAACCGAGCAGCAGATCCAGCAATTCTGCAGCCTGACATACGGGGTGACATTCCCCATGGCTGCCAAGCTCGAGGTCAACGGGCCTCACCGTCACCCGTTGTATCGCCTGCTGGCAGGGGAAGGCGCCGAATTCCCAGGCGACATCACCTGGAATTTCGAGAAGTTTCTGGTGGGCAAGGACGGTCGCGTGCTGGCACGCTTCGCACCTCGTACCTCGCCTGACGATCCGGCGGTGGTCCAGGCCATCGAGAAAGCCTTGGCTTGACGTCTTGCGTCAGGCAGGGCCTGGACCGCGGCTCACTTTGGCGACAGCGACTTCGCCGAGGGGGACGGCGTGAGGTCCGGTCCGACGGTTGGGCGTGCGCCGGACACTGCACCCAGCGCCCTGCTGGAGGGCCGACAGGCCTCACGCAGATACCCCTCGAACTGCTCGACGATCGTCGACCAGCCCTGTCGACTGGCGTGCCATCTCGCATTGAGTCGAACCCGCCGCAAGTGCTCGTTCTCTTCCAGCAACCAGCTGGCCGCTTCGATGAACCCGTTCTGATCACCCGGCATGGCCAGCACGCCATTGTCGCCATGGCGAATGTGCTGGGCGGCGGCGGCCTGGTCGTAAGCCACCACGCCCAGCCCTGAAGCCATGGCTTCGAGCACGACATTGCCGAACGTCTCGCTCAGGCTTGGAAACAGGAACAGGTCGCCACTGGCGTAGTGCTCTGCCAACGCCTCGCCCTGCTGCGCGCCGCAGAAGACGGCTTCTGGCAGCTGCTGTTCCAGGACGGCACGTTGTGGTCCGTCGCCGACGATCACCAGGCGCATGCGGCGCTCTGGGTGAGCCCGGTGCAGGGCCAGCAGGCAAGGGCGCAGCAGCCCCAGGTTCTTTTCCGTGGCCAGTCGTCCGACATGCAGCACCACGGTGTCGTCCGGACCGATGCCCCAGCGATCGCGCAGCGCCTGGTTGCGCCGACCAGGCGTGAACAATGAGGCATCGACGCCACGGCTCAAGAGCGCCAGACGCTCGAAATCCCGACGTTCCAGTTCGGTCCGCTGGCTGGGGCTTGGCACCAGCGTCAGGAGGGTGCGGCGATGGAACCAGCGCAGGTAGTGAGTCAACGGGCGGGTCAACAGGCCGAATCCGTAATGCCCGGCATACTGCGCGAAATTCGTGTGAAACCCACTGATCACGGCGATGTTCAAGCGCCTGGCCGCCCGCAACGCGTTCAGCCCCAGAGGACCTTCGGTGGCGATGTAGAGCACATCCGGCCGTTCCCGACCCCATTCCCGCAGCAGCACCCCCAGGGGGATCTCGCCCCACTGCAAGCCTGGGTAGCCTGGCAATGACCTTCCGCGTGACAGCAGCACCTGTGGGCCTGGCGGTGTGGCCAGATCGACTGTCTGGCGAGGGCGCAGCACCTGCACGCGGTGGCCACGCTGGCGCAGCCCTTCGACCAGACGCCCAAGGGTAGTGGCCACGCCATTGATCTCGGGTGGGAACGTTTCGCTGACCAGGGTGATGCGCAGGGAGGGTGTGCTCATGCAGGGCAGTGTGGACGCTTTGCGTTGCAGCGGCGTGTCATCGCCATGACCGGCCGATGACGACGCGAGGAAGGTTGGCGCGTGAATATTTGTTCACGCCACTCAAGAATCGCTCGCACCTAGCCGATGGCCTGTCAACGAACCCTCGATGCCCTCCAGGAGAGCGGTAATGTTCCACAGCAAACTGAAGAAAGAACTCCAGCGCCTGCGCGACGACCTGCTGTCGGTCTCGCAGATCAAGACGAGTCTCGACAACGAGATGCTGGTGCTTCAGCTCGATCCACAGGGACGCATCGAGTCGGTCAACGGCAATTTCGAACGGGACATGCACTATCGCGCCGAGCAGCTGGTGGGACGGCCGCTGGAGGACATCGTCCCACCCCATGTGAAGACATTGGAGTTTCACCAGCGCATGAGCCGTGCCATTCGCAATGGCGAGCATTACCACGGGGCCTTCAGGCTATTGCGCGGCGATGGGGAGGAGGCCTGGCTGCGTTCGATCCTGCAACCGGTGCTGGGCGCTTCAGGCCGTATCAAGTGCTTCACGATCCATTCGAGCGACCTGACGCGCACCATCAAGGCCTCGCGCGAGCACGAAAGCTTGATCAAGGCCCTGCAGCGCTCCACCGCGGTGATCGAGTTCAACCTCGAAGGTGAAGTGCTGACCGCCAACGAGCGTTTCCTGGAGGCGACGGGCTACACGCTGGAGCAGATTCGTGGCAAGCATCACCGCCTCTTCTGCGAGCCCGAGCAGGCACGTTCGAGCGACTACCAGGCCTTCTGGGAGAAGCTGCGGCACGGCGAATACATTGCCGGCCGCTTTCAGCGCGTCGATTCACGCGGCCGCACCATCTGGTTGGAAGCCTCGTACAACCCGATCTTCGATGCCCACGACGTGCTCTACAAAGTGGTCAAGTTCGCCACGGTGATCACCGACCAGGTCAATCAGGAACAGGCCGTGTCCAGGGCGGCGGACATCGCCCATTCGACCTCGGTGCAGACCGACGCCAGCGCCCGCAAGGCCAGCGAGGTGGTCAGCCAGTCGATGGGCGTGATGCGCGAACTGGAAGCCTGCATGCAGCAAGCCGCCGAGAGCATCGAGGCGCTGGACAAGCAGTCGCGGGTGATCGGCGCGATCATCAAGACCATCAGCGACATCGCCGGGCAGACCAACCTGCTGGCGCTCAATGCGGCCATCGAGGCCGCCCGCGCAGGCGAGCAAGGACGGGGGTTCGCCGTGGTTGCCGACGAAGTGCGCCAATTGGCGTCGCGTACCAGTGGCGCGACCGAAGAAATCGCGCAGGTGGTGAAGCAGAACGAGCAACTCGCCCAGGCAGCGGTGGCGATCATCGATGCCAGCAAGCGCCAGGCCGAACAGAGCCTGGTGCTGGCCGGGCAGACCGATGCGGTGATCGCCGAGATCCAGGATGGCGCGCGCCAAGTGGTCGGCGCGGTAGGCCAGTTCGCCCATCAACTGGGGCGATGAACTGACCGGAGCAATGACGCTGAGCGCTGCCACGCGTGGAGCGTGAAGCGCTCTCAGGCACTATGCCCAAAGCCTGGTCGGCCCAGGGCGGTAGCCGCCAGCCACTCGGCTATCGCCAGCCCATGGCCCACACCTGGGCATCGCGCAACGTGCGCCAGTCCAGCCACTCGCTGCGCCCGCTGTGCACGGCCTGTAGCTCCACACGCAGAAGGGTGCCTGCATCGTCATGTTCCAGATCGGTGACCAGAAAGTGTTTTTCACGGTTCACCGGCTGCGTCGCGGTCCATTTCGACAGCTTGAGCTTGGCAGGGTTGAAGCGGTTCATGGGGAAGCTCCTGTGGACGAGATAGGCTCATGTCGCGGGCGTTTCAGGCCCGATGGTCGGGCATGCCTGCAACGCGGGTGTCACCTTTTTCCCGCACCCAGAACACCGTCGCTCCCGCTACCGCCGCCGGCATCATCAGGATGTTCACCAGCGGAATCAACAGCGCCAGGTAGGTGATGCCACCGAACCCCAGGCTCTGCCAGCGCTTGCTGCGCAGCCAGGTGAGCATGTCCTGCCAGCTCATCTTGTGGTTGTCGGCCGGGTAGTCGATGTACAGCAAAAGCCAGGTACATCGTCTGTGTGCCACGGAAATCAACGCCCTTTCCCAAGGGAGTGGATGGCAAATGTATCAGCTAAATGGATGCTCTGAAAAGATCGGTAGATGGGGGCGTGGGAGCTGCCGCCTCACGTACAGGCGTAATAGCCCTAAGGCACGGTTTTCCGGAGCCCGCCGTTGTTTGGCCAATGTTCCGGCGTGATTGGTAATTGCCAGCATGGCGTCGCGATACTAGGATGTGGGATCTGGGCTGTGAGCGGAGGATGGAATTTGTACGGCGAATCAACGCGTAATCAGTCAAAACCCGCCAGCAAGGTCCTCCTAGAGCTTCTATAGCCAAATACTACCAATATCACAATAGCTTAGAGTATTGTTCATGGATTTGAATACCGCTTTGACTCACGCCCTGAATGGTAATGCTGTTCTTTTTGCAGGCTCTGGATTTTCCTACTTATCGGAAAACTTAAAAAATGAGTCGCCTTTGTCTGGCACTGGCTTTGCAACGTATATTAATAAGTTGTGTGGGCTTAGCTCTAATAGTGATAATCTTGCCATCGCATCTCAGTTTTACATAACGAAGTTTGGTGCACCAAGTTTGGCTGATCTGTGTCGTGACTCATTCACGATAAAGAGGGCGGCGCCTCATCATGTAGATTTATTGTCTGTTCCTTGGCAAAGAATTTATACGACGAACTATGATGATTTGATTGAGAAGAGTGCTGCTGAAAATTCGCTGGCGCTGACGTCAGTGACCCTTGAGGATGCTCCGGAAAATCATGCTCCTAATCCCCGTATTTGCGTTCACTTAAATGGATTCATTAATACCCTTGCTCCGAATAATCTAAGATCAACTTTCAAGTTAACCTCGGAGAGCTATCTTACAGATAGCTTTACTAGCTCAAAGTGGTGTACGGTCTTTCGTCAAGATATCGTAATGGCGCAAGCCGTAATTTTCATCGGATATTCACTTTACGATCTTGATATCCAAAGGGTGCTTCATTCGGAAGATGTAAAGTCTAAATGCATATTTATCACTTCCCCTTCGCCTAGTGAAGTTGATGAGGCTTTATTGCCTATATTTGGCGAATTACACCCTATCGGTGTGCAAGCTGCTGCAGATGCTCTTAATGTGCTAAAACGCACTCATAGCCCACTGCCTCCGCCAACTGCGTTTCTGTCACTCAAAGAATTTAGTCCATCTATGACGACCAGAGAGCCGGCTAACTCTGATATTGAGAAGTTGTTTTTATATGGTGATATTGAAAGCTCCCTTATTGGCTATCATCAATCTGCCCCAGAAGGTAGGCCCTATATCGCAGCACGCCAATCGTTAGCTGAGATACCTGAATGTGTCATGACAAAACATGATGTCGTTCTGACTTCCGATCTGGGAAATGGTAAGACTGTAGCACTAGAGCAGGTTATGCATGAGCTTGCACTGAAGGGTGCCAAGATTTATTGCTTTAGTACTGATAATAAGGCGGCCCGCAAGGAAGTCAGCGCTATATTGAGGAATGCTTCTCCCACAGTAATTGTTATCGATAATTATGTGCCATATCTTGCTTTCATAGACTACGTTAGCATGAGGCGGACTGGAAGGCCGATTAGGTTTTTGCTTACGGCTCGGTCTCATGTGCACGAAGCATTTAGAGATCGTCTTGAGGTGGCGCTTGGTACTACTGAGATCTTGGAAGTTGATATTAATCGACTTTCTCGTATTGAGATAAATTCAGTAGTGTCTTTGATTGATCGTTATGGCTTGTGGGGCGAGTATTCGGCGTATTCAGATACAGATAAATATAATCTCGTTTATAAAATTTGCGATGCGCAACTTCATCAATTACTGCTGAAGATTTATAAATCTCCGCAAATCTCTCAGCGAATAACTGAGATATTTGGTGGGTTGAGTGACGACGTAAGGCGTGTGATTATCGGTGTTTTTATACTCAGTGCTGCTGGTTTCAGTAGTGATCGGTCAATGATTAATGAATTGCTCAGAGGTGCTCCACTAATTAAGTTATCTAATGCAGACAGGGCCACCGCTAAGCTTTTCTGGGATGATACAACAGGCAGAATTCGGCTCAAGTCCTCGGTTCTTGCTGAGTACTATCTCACAAATCTCTCTGAAGCATCAGAGGTTGTAGAAATTCTTATTGAGATGTTCTTGCAATCTCACAGTAAAACAGAGCTTGGTCCCGAGTTTGAGTCTTTTATGCGAAGCCTGATGAGCTTCTCTTCGCTTCAGAAAATGCTTCCACGGGCAGGTCTAAGAAACTCAACTATATTCTTTTATGAATCAATCCAGAACTTAAAGTTTACGCGAAAAAATCCACATTATTGGCTGCAATATGCGATTGCAAGACTGTCGTTTGAGGATGATTTTGATGAGATTTCGCCGTACTTCCAGTCAGCATATAAGTTTGCGCAGAGTATAAACTACGATACTTATCAAATTGATAATCACTATGCGCGTTTTCTCTTAGTTAAGGCCTCTAGGGAAAAAGATGTAGCAAGCTCGATTGAGCTGTATCGAGAAGCAAAGGGGATCTTACTAAAACAGATGCTCCATGAAAAGAAGCATTACCCGTATAGGGTGGCAGCATCTATTGCTGACTTTATTTCTGTGCATCTTGCAGAGCTTTCTGAAGGTCATAAAGCTGATATTATTCGTTTTTGCAATGACGTGGTGGCGCGTATTAAAACCTTGCCGGCTGATGTAAAATTTCACAAGCATGTTAAAAGTTGTCAGAGCTCATTGGAACGGGTTGTTAAAAACCTTTCAAATGTTTAAGTAATGCTAGTGGTGGCGGTTTAGAGGGGACTTCTATTCCGCCATTTTGGCAGCAAATTCTTTTATGCTAGGATAATTGCTGTTAACATATCAGACCATAATGTTCATGAAAAATCCGCTCTCAAACGGTTTCGTCGTGTTAGGCGTTCATGTTCGGCTCTCTTCCGAGCGTAGGTAGGCAAGTCCACGGCTTATGCTTTCTGCGTTTGCATCAAGCGTTCTCATGGCTGTGAGCACGTTGTAGTGGATATGTGTTGAGCCACGCTGGCTTATCCACAGCGACAATTCTTCCAGGGCTGCCCGGATGGCTGTCTGGTTCATCATCAGCAGTTCAAGGGTGTCTGCGGCCACTGTGGCCTTGTCGTCATCCATGGGCATTCTCGATGTGAGCACTAGCGTTGATCGGCTTGCTACTAAACTGTGCGCCCTCACCACTTTGCGTGAGGGCTGGCACCTTCCTCTGCCATACTAGCAAATATGCGCAACCTTCTACACCGACCATCAGCCGCCGCCGAATATCATCAGTGGATCGGGAGCGGAATATCATAGGGGCAGAGTAAGCTGGATGTGGGTCGGTGCCTAATGCCGCTGCCCTCAGCAGATGACTCCAGCAGCCATGAAAACGAAATATTGCAGGGCCGGGCAGTCCGCCCGATGGTGTTGCTGTATCCCTTCCCATGAGCTTACAGGCGCTGTCGGTCGTTAGCGGCGAAGGATAATCCGAGGCGAGCCATTAGGCGAGATACCGTCATGGGTTGAAATGCACTACCCCGTGCCGTCGTCACACCCTTTGAGTTAAGGCATTGAGCGATAGCAGCAAGCGAAGTGCAGCCATCATACAAGCAGGCCTTGATATGATGAGCGATAGCATCAGCTCGACTGTTTGCATTTACCTGCTTGGCCTTTACAGCGGCGCCGTTGCCTACTGCCCATGCCTTCGCACGGCCAGCGTCACGACGGGCGATTTTCTCCCGAGCTTCAGTATTGCCACTGGCAGCAAGCTTCTTCAGTTCAGCCAATCCTGCCTTTGTACGGGCACGGATTTTCAACAGCTCTTCTTCAGCGAGTAGGGACTTGATGTTCCGCAGCAGACCGCTGCTATGAACGTCTTCTGCCTCAATGAAGGTGTACTTCTTCTGCAGGGTGACGAAGTGAGCATGATCGCGCGTGAGACGGTCGATTCGATGTACGACAACTGGGTAGTCCAGCTTTTTCGACATAGCGAGAGCAAGTCGGCATTGAGGTCGGTCCTGGGGATCGACGGCACCTGATACCCCTTCGTCAGTAAACTGGGCGACAATCTCCCATCCGTGGGTTTCTGCTGCGATTTTGATGGCGGCGAACTGGCCACCGACCGACAAACACTGATCGTCTGTACTCATCCTTGCGTAGGCCACTACTTGCATCGCTTCCTCGACTAATTATCCGGTGCCTGCCAACTTTAACATATTGCTGATGACCGTCAACGAAACGTTAAGATACGATCTTTGTGCGAGAGAGCGGACTACCAGCTGTGGTGTGAGGAAAAAGAGCTGTCGGATTTTTTAGTTTGTAGATTCAGGGAGTTAATTTGGATTTTGCGACTGTCATTGATCAAATTTTGAGCGATATTGAAAATTGGCTCAGCCACGATATAAACCAGATTCAAAAAGCTGAGCACAGAAATGCTAGACGAAAGCTGGTGCATATCGACAAAGCGATAGAAAGGGGCATTTCTCTTGATACCGATGCCCGCAATGCCACGTATATAGGGAGTAAACACGCTATAAGCCTGTAATGTCTGCGACATGATCTGGCACAGAAATTAGATAATTAATTAGTTATTTCGTGTAATCTATGGCTGATAGGCTTCTGAACTTACGCCTTGTGTTTAGTTGACATTTGCTGTTGCTGACCAATAATGCAGTTACAACGGAAAGCTTCGCTTTTGAAATCCAGACTTAAGCTGTATTTAGATAACGTTGAAAAAATACTTTGGTAGCCCATCTCATAAATTCTGTGGCAGCGAAAGAGTTCGGTGAATCTGTCCAGGCTCAAGAATTCGCACGGATGACTTCAATGTGTTACCTTCCAAGAGTCCGTAGAAATAATAATAATGATTAGTCGCTGATAACTTCCAGCCTAGATTTTCGAAAACGCTAGTAGTGCAATATCCAGATAGTTCATGGCTCAGAGTAGTGAAGTTTAAGAATACATATTTTGTTCCTCTAGCAATTGAGGTCGGCTGGCCAAAAAAAATATACATTTTCCCTATGTATGCATCGCTATCGTTTTGAACCTTCTGTATGGATAGAATCAGATCGCCTAGGCGAATCGGCTCATGCTTGGGAAATTGTACATATATATCGATAGATTGTTTTGCAAGGGTTACCAGTCTTCGCACGGTGTGAAATGTACCTGAGATGGGCGATTGTTCATCTTCGTAAGGTGCCAGTTTGACTCCTCGGCGATTTCCAAACCGACCTTGAGCAATGGATTTATAATTTAAGTTTTGCTCACCTTGTGTCTCTATTATTGCTTCATTGTCCAGGATTTTCCATTTAGAGAAAGTAACCAGGTTAAAAGGCTTTGCACCTCTGCTAGAGCTATCGGAACTTGTGATATTGCTAGCTTTTCGATAAGGGCAACTAATATCAGTGAATCCCGGGATGTGAGAATAAAATGCATGGACATTATCTTTTCTTGTGGATTTTCTGCGTGGGTTTCGGCTACACATGACGCCGCAGCCAGGACAGTAAATTGATCGATGATGGTCATCATCGCAATAAAGGTCTGGAGGTATTTGAATCGCATCAGTTAAAAGGGCAGGGTCTACATAGGATGGCTTATCTGTCGATGGGAAATGTGCTACACACAGAATCGAAATTTGTGACATATAGTTCCTTGTGATTTTAGTTTTGAGTAAGCTCTGGAGGGTGAGGTGAAAATTTACATTAATGCAGGCTGCGTTATGGCATAGACGTTTTGCAAGCACTATCTTTCTACAAGATACTTTTTTCCCGTGCTCCAAGCAGGAAGGTAAATGTTGTAATAAATAATTTGTGTCATGCAGATTGCTCCTCAGGATGAGGAAAAAAAGCCTTAAGGTATTTTTAAGGGGAAATTGCCATTTACTTTGTCTGTTGCAATTCCCGGTACGGCTTAAGCCACTCCCTAATCGTTCTCTCTGTTTTGCCTATCTTTTCTGCTATGCTTTTCGGGCTGTGTCCTTGCTCCCATAGTGTAATGCAGTCTTGCTTCAGCACGTTCCTATTGAGTTTTGCTGTCGAAGTCGACGGTGCATAATTTTCAGGATATGTATAGTCTATAGTGCAGTTGCCAATCTTCTCTGCGAGGAATTCAGCGATATACATATCTTGGACAAAAAGCAAAATAGGACCAGTATTAGATTTTGAGCGTAATGCCGTCCTGCATACAGACTGGAGTGTTGACTCGTAAAATCTTTCATATTTAATTGCGCTTGAAATTTGCTCTGGAAAAACTTTGTTTGCGCCAGATAGCATGGTGGCGAGAGTAGGAAGGCTTCTGCTTTCTATAGGAGTGATGTTTCCATGCTGTAAACAGATCGCAATGCTGTAGTCGTCATAGTCATTGATGCCTCGATTGTCTATAGGGATGAGCGTAACATTGCTAAATTCACTGTTATCAGGGTAGGGAAGTTCAGGTTTACACCAAGAGTGTGCTATGAGTATTGCTTTCTTTTTTCCAATTAAACGGAATACATCGACTTCTAACCAAGCATCAAGCAAGCAGCCTTCCTGATAGTCCTGGTTGACCTTCCCAGCTTTCATAAGGGCTGCACTTTTTGAGTAGCTTTTATTTAGAAAAAACGGGTGTATTGTTACTTTGTTGCCATACCCAATAAAATCAAGCTTTGCTGAAATGGACATAAGAGGCCAGCCTGCACCATTCAAAATTACACCCAGCAAAGTTTTTTCAATTTCTGCTCCCATTATTATGGTGGATTCTGCTGCTTCGAATGCAGGTATGTAATGTTTAGTTCCAATGATTCTCGTTGCTCGGTTGCCTTTTGTATCAAGGTCATCAATCTCAACAATATACCTATTGTCTAATAAGGCAGTGAGTATGCTGCGTGCTTCAGAGGATAAGGTTGAGTCAACGCCATTTGCCAATTTTTCAATCAATGTCTCACAGTTGCCTTTTGCTTTAAGCCTGCTTTTGCCTTCTACTTTATGAACGTCGACTATGCTGTCAAATACCTTATGGTACGACAAATTGTTGAAGCTGCACGTGATGCAATCCCACACGCTTGGAACTTCATCGATGTATAAGTGCCAGCCTTGCAACGTGTCAGGGCTAATGAGTCTGATTGACTCGTGAGTACAAATGATGACCCTATCATTCTTGTGTGCCAGAGCTGTTTCAAGACATTCAATAACCGATCCTTCCGTTGTGTTGCTGTTAATGGAGTTGAAATTAATACTTGCGCTCCGCAGTCGTCTCTCTACCTCTGATGCAAGAATTTTTGTAGGGAATGCAATTACCGAGTTTTGTTCGTTTAGCTGGGAAAGTCGGCTTATTAGCCACGAGGTTTTTCCTGCGCCTGGGGGGGCAATTAACGTATAGATTGTTTTCATGCTTATATTGTGCGCTGCGCATGCCACTTGATTAGTGTAATTCGTCTGCCGAATCAATGAACACTGGCAGAGCTTTCGGTTACCATCCTTGATATTGTCCTTAGTAAAGCTCTGGCAGTGACGTTGTTATATTTTTCGCTTGCATTATAAATGCAGCGAATCATTGGGTTTTTTTGTGAAGATGAAGCTTTAGAGCTTATCAGCTGGCGAAGCAGATGCCCCATCTGTTGATTTGTTAGCTGCGGTGATTGCCTTTAAGTTTGGCTTGCATGTATTGCCGGTAAGGTAGCAGGTCTGCCAGCGATGGGACTACGCCAGGGTAGCGCTCGGTATGCATTTTTAGAAATACAACGTTGAGGCCGTCACTGGCTACAGAAAAGTAATTGCTGTGTGTGTTGGGCTCGCACGTCACGCCGCGTACCTCTCCCTGAGGGGTGATCTGTAAATAATGCTCTGGGAAGGAATCGATGTCGTTAGTTGTATCGAGTGAAAGCTCATCCACATCTGAAATATATCGCCATGTGATTGCTGGGAGTTGTCCATCTTCCGGGTTGATGAATGGATTGTTTTCATATGTATGTAGGTTTTTCAAGCTTTCTTCGCTAGTTGGGTTCTGGATTTTCATAGGGCAATACCTGTCGAGCTCACACAAAGCTTCAATATAATGCTTAAGGCGAGATGGTTTGATGATTGCTAATAATGTTTGTTTGGTTTGCTGCTTTGTATAAGGGTGCGTATCTGTCTAGGTCGTAATAAAATCCTGCTGGTTGGCTAGAGTTTTTGTGTGGCAAAAATAATAACGTGCTAGTAACTGTTGAGCGTGTGTTGGTTAAAGAAAGTTTTCGGTTATGGGTTTAACCTTTGTGGTTCTTGGTGTTTGCTTGGGACACATTTTGGTCTAGGGTTTTCTTGCTTGTCAACAAAAAAATTTGAACTTTTTTTGTTGATTTTGTTTAGTGTAAGAGTTTTTGAAAGTTTGCGTTTTGACTAGTGTGGAGGTTTTCGTAACTGTGCGTTTTGACTAGTGTGGAGGTTTTCGTAACTGTGCGTTTTGACTAGTGTGGAGGTTTTCGTAACTGTGCGTTTTGATTAGTGTGGAGGTTTTCGTAACTGTACGTTTTGACTAGTGTGAGAGTTTTTTGAGGCGTGCGTTTTGACTAGTGCAAGACTTTTTAGAAGTATAGTTTTTGACTGGCGTAAAATATTTGGAACTTACGGGTTTTTAGTGTAAGGCTTTTCTGAGGTGGGTCTCTTATTTTATTTTTGTCTGTTTAATATGGCAAGCTTGGTGGATTCTTTTCAGAGATGAAAGGGTTTTTATTGTGTATGCGTAATGACTTGATTGTTCATTGTCCGTTTGGGTTTTGTGTTGAAGGTTTGAAGAAATTGTTTGTGTCAGTAATGGTAGCTTCCCTTGTGTAGCTACCCTTTACTAGGAGAATTCATTGATCAGATGTAAGCAATCTAACTGATAGGGATGCTCTTAAATCACTTGGGGATTTTGCAGCAGACTCACGCACGCGTCATTCGTCAGGCAATAATCCTGCAGCTCTAGCGAGACTGGGAAATTTCTGTATTTCCAGCGCCATCCGAGACAGCGGATTGACGCCATAGCCATCTCCAACGTGTCCGGAAGCATGGCCAGTAATCCAGTCGCTTACCTCTTTGGGTATGCCATGCTCCCTTGCAAGAGTTTTGAAGCTATGTCGGAACGCATGAAGTGGGTTGCGGCCTGGTAGATAAACCCCGCAACGCTGAGTGACTGGGCGCCATGATTTGGATACGATCCCCGCAAAGCCATCACTGACCTTCACTAGCTGTGGGAATAATCTTGTTCCATGCATGCGACCTTGCACAAGCGTTAGTAAGCCAAGGGCGATTAAGTCAGGGTGTATAGGGATCTCTCTGCGGCTACTATCGGTTTTGACCGATTTGTCAGGGCGATCATCGATGATACGAATGAACCATCCGTTTCTATCGTGATGATGGATGTCTTCAACATAGAGCTGTGCGAGTTCTTCACGTCGCCCTCCAGTGTATGCGGCAATCAACGGTATCCAGAACACCGCGTTGCCTGGACGACCTTCAGCAGTTCGAAGTTGCTGAAATTCGGGATGGCTGAATAGTATGACGAGCTCGCTCCAGCTGTATCCTCTGTTATCGTCCAGGCGGCGTTTCGGTTTACCCGACCCTAACCGCTTGTGGATGCGTGATGCAATTACGGGATTGGTTTCCAGCAGTCCAGAATCTACAGCGAACGCCATTACCGAAGACAACCTTGCCAGTAGCAGCCGTGCAGAGGAGGTCGCCAAGGGCTTAACGGTAACATCCCCTGGTTGGATCAAGGTGGCGGCAAATGCATGAATATCTGAGGGCTGAATCGCCGCAATGGGCTTGTCGCCCATGTCTGAGATGAATCGGTTGACGGCGCGACTGTAGTCCACTACATGGCGTCGAGAGACGTACTCAGACCTATCCGACAGGGAGATGGACTGCGCGTAGCGCGTAAGGGCTTCTGAAACCCTTATGGAGCTTTCTGCAATAGCAAGCAGTAGAGGCGTAGACGCAGGCTTGTCTACCGCTCCCCGCTTACAGGGCTCAACGTAGACGCCCTGACGGGCATCACTGAACAACCTTTCTGACTCCGCATACGCAAGGGCAAATGCAGCCTTCGCCTGCTGGTGGTGTCGAGTGTTCAGCGACCGGCGAATCTCAGTCTTGCCGATGATCGATCTTAGGTCATCCGGCACCCTGCGTCGGAGGTAATAAATGCCCGAGTCGGGGTGCCTGAACGGTTGAGCTATGAGTGCCATGTGTACCAGCCTTGTGTATCAGTTGGCTGGGAAAGAGCACCGCTTACGTGGTTACTGAAGGCTCTGGTCGGGCATGCCTGTCACGCGGGTATCACCTTTTTCCCGCACCCAGAACACCGTCGCTCCCGCTACCGCCGCCGGCATCATCAGGATGTTCACCAGCGGGATCAACAGCGCCAGGTAGGTGATGCCACCGAACCCCAGGCTCTGCCAGCGCTTGCTGCGCAGCCAGGTGAGCATGTCCTGCCAGCTCATCTTGTGGTTGTCGGCCGGGTAGTCGATGTATTGGATGGCCATCATCCATACCCCGAACAGCAGCCAGAGCGGCGCGGCGATCACGTTCACCACCGGGATCAGCGACAGCACGAACAGGCCCAGTGCCCGCGGCAGGAAGTAGCCCAGCTTGCGCATCTCGCGGCCGAAGGTGCGCGGAACCATTGCCACCAGCTCACCCCAGCTGAACGCCGGGAAAGGGTCCTGGCCGCTCACGACCACCTCGACCTTTTCCGCCAGGAAGCCATTGAAAGGTGCCGCGATGATGTTGGCGACCAGCGTGAAGGTGAAGAACACCATCAGCGCCACCAGCACCACGAACAGCGGCCAGATGATGTAGCTCAGAAAGCCCAGCCAGTCCGGCAGGTTCGGCATCAGGGTATCGACCCACAGGCCGAACTGGTGCCAGGCGAAATACACCAGGCCACCGAACAGCAGCAGGTTGGTCAGCAGCGGCAGCAACACGAACAGGCGCAGGCCAGGGCTCAACACCAGCCTGAGCCCTTCGCGCAGGTACTGAGGGCCGGACAGAACGGGAACAGGCATCTAAGGCACTCCAGGTTCGACAGAGGGGCCGACCTTACCGAGTTTGCACGGCAGGCGGAAGCGACCTGCCTGTGACGGGGTGTAACGGCCCAGGTTCCAAGCGACAAGGCAGCATCACGGCATAGAGTGGGGCTATGAGGTGGATTGTCGATGGATATTTCCTTACTCTCTGCGACCTCGCTACAGTGCCCTCAACCTTTTTAACCCTTCGGATCTCGACTTAACAAGGAGTCACCATGAGCATTCTGGTCAACAAGCAGGCCCCGGACTTCGATGCAGCCGCCGTTCTGGGCGATGGCTCGATCGTCGACAGCTTCAAGCTCTCTTCGCTGCGCGGCAAGTACGTCGTGCTGTTCTTCTGGCCGCTGGACTTCACCTTCGTCTGCCCATCGGAAATCATTGCCCACAACAACCGCATGGACAAGTTCCGCGAGCTGGGCGTCGAGGTGGTGGGGGTGTCGATCGACTCGCAGTTCACCCACCACGCCTGGCGCAGCACGCCGGTGGAGAAGGGCGGCATCGGCGCGGTCGAGTTCACCATGGTTGCCGACGTCAAGCACGAGATCACCCGTGCCTACGGCATCGAGCACGAAGCGGGCGTCGCCCTGCGTGCCTCGTTCCTGATCGACCAGCAAGGTGTAGTACAGCACCAAGTGGTCAACAACCTGCCTCTGGGGCGTGAAGTCGACGAAATGGTCCGCCTGGTCGAGGCGCTGCAATTCACCGAAGCACACGGCGAAGTCTGCCCGGCTGGCTGGCGCAAGGGGCAGAAAGGCATGAAGGCCGACGCCCAGGGCGTTGCCGACTACCTGGCCGAGAACGCTACCAACCTGTAATACACAGCCTTGCTTCACCGCGGCCGGCGCTCCAGGCGCCAGGCCACGGTCTTCGACATCCAGCCGGCCTTGCCGGCGCCACGACGACGGTCCTGCGTGATCGCGTCGACAGGAGTGCATCATGTCCGAATCACGTCACTCGCGCGTCATCATTCTCGGCTCGGGCCCTGCCGGCTACAGCGCTGCCGTCTATGCCGCGCGTGCCAACCTCAAGCCCTTGCTGATCACCGGCATGCAGGCAGGTGGCCAGCTGACCACCACCACCGAAGTCGACAACTGGCCTGGTGACCCCCATGGCCTGACCGGCCCGGCGCTGATGCAGCGCATGCAAGAACACGCCGAACGTTTCGAGACCGAAATCGTCTTCGACCACATCAATGCCGTGGACCTGGCCAACAAGCCGTTCACCCTGACGGGCGACAGTGCGACCTACACCTGCGATGCACTGATCGTCGCCACCGGCGCCAGCGCCCGTTACCTGGGGCTGCCGTCGGAAGAGGCGTTCATGGGCAAGGGCGTTTCGGCATGCGCGACCTGCGACGGGTTCTTCTACCGCAACAAGCCGGTGGCCGTGGTCGGGGGTGGCAACACGGCCGTCGAAGAGGCCCTGTACCTGGCCAACATCGCCAGCAAGGTGACGCTGATCCACCGTCGCGATACCTTCCGTGCCGAGAAGATCCTGATCGACAAGCTGCATGCACGTGTGGCCGAGGGCAAGATCGAGCTCAAGCTCAACGCGAACCTGGACGAAGTACTGGGCGACAACATGGGCGTGACCGGCGCGCGGTTGAAGAACAACGACGGCAGCAGCGAAGAGATCAAGGTCGATGGCGTCTTCATCGCCATTGGCCACACGCCGAACACCTCGCTGTTCGAAGGTCAGCTGACCCTCAAGGACGGCTACCTGGTGGTCAGCGGCAGCCGTGAAGGCAACGCCACCGCCACCAACGTCGAAGGCGTGTTCGCCGCAGGCGACGTGGCCGACCACGTCTACCGCCAGGCGATCACCTCGGCCGGTGCCGGCTGCATGGCCGCACTGGACGTGGAGCGCTACCTGGACGGCCTGCAGAACGCTTCGTTCTGATCCGTCAGTAGCGACCGTACCCGGCCTGCGCCGGGTCACGTGTCGAAAGAGCCCGGTACCGCCTGCGCGGTCCGGGCTTTTTCGTGCCTGTGTTTCAGAGACTCAGGCGCATCGACAGGTCGACGGCCTTGACGTCCTTGGTCATGGCCCCGATCGAGACGAAATCGACGCCGGTCAGAGCGATGTCCCGCAAGGTCGTCTCGTTGACTCCGCCACTGGCCTCGAGCTTGGCCTTGCCCGCCGTCCTGCGCACGGCTTCACGCATGTCGTCCAGGCTCAGCTCGTCGAGCATGATGATGTCGGCCCCCGCGTCCAGGGCCTGGTTGAGCTCGTCCAGGCTCTCGACTTCGACCTCCACGGGCTTGCCTGGCGCGATGCCATGCGCTGCGTTCACCGCCTGTGCGATGCCGCCGCTGGCGGCAATGTGGTTTTCCTTGATCAGGAACGCATCGAACAGACCGATGCGGTGGTTGTGACCGCCGCCGCAGGTGACCGCGTATTTCTGCGCCAGGCGCAGGCCGGGCAGGGTCTTGCGGGTGTCGAGCAGGTGTACCGAGGTGTCGGCCACCAGGTCGACATAGTGCCGTACACGCGTCGCGACGCCCGACAATAACTGCAGGAAGTTCAGCGCCGAGCGCTCGCCGGTGAGCAGCGACCGGGCTGGCCCCTCGAGGTGGAACAAGGTCTGATCAGCCGCCGCCCGCTGACCGTCGACGACGTGCCAATGTACTGCAACGCGTGGGTCGAGCTGGCGGAAGACGGCATCGACCCAGGCCGTGCCGCTGATCACGCAGGTCTCGCGGGTGATGACCGTGGCCTTGGCCAGACGCTCGGCCGGGATGAGCTGGGCGGTGATGTCGCCGCTGCCGACGTCTTCGAGCAGGGCGCGGCGGACGTTGGCGTCGATTTCGGCAGAAAGGTCGGCAAGGCTTAGGTTCGGCATGTCGGGCTCCAAAACGGGATGCCGGCGATTATAGGACAGGTCGCACTCCTGTACAGGGACGCGACGTGTTGCCTTTTGTCAGGCGGCAGGGAGCTTTGTCTGCCTTTCACGGTCTGTCATAACGACCGTTCTCACCCCACTGGAAGACGGTGCAGACGTCATGGTCGAGGCCACGCCGGTTGACCTCGTGAACACGGACCCGCAGCAGCGTCGATGACACGCCCTGTCAAGGAGATCGGGATGTACAAGGAAAGCAATGTGGTGAATCTGGCGCAGGCCATGCGGCACGGTCTGCGTGCCGTCGAGCCAGGGCTGCCCATGCTGGTCGTGCAGGTGCGCGACAAGGCGGCTCTGCAGCTGCACCAAGGCCTGCGCACGCTGTTCGACATTGCTGACGATACCGTATTCGAGCTGGCCGACAAGGCCCTCTGCGACCATGACCGACGGCTGATGCTCGATGCCATGCACGAGATTCGTCAGCAGCGCAAACATTTAGAGCGCACATTCATGGATATGTTCCATGACGCCTTCTATCAGATCAGCCGTTCCCGCGCAGCGACCTGGCCAACCCGCTCCATGGATCAGAGCTGGAACCCTCCGGACTACCGTGAATCGGCCCTGGTGCTCGACACTCTGGTCGAGCGGGTGGTCGCGCGCGACAGCCAAGCGTTGCACCACTTGAACGTGCGCTTCCACCACCTGCTCGAGGCGCCCCTGGACATGCAGCACAACCCCCTGGGCCCCCGTTGCCTTGGCGACTATTTCCTCAGGGTCGTGCACATGCTCAGTGTCAGCGCCAAGGTCAAGCTGGTTCTGGTGAAACTCTTCGACCGCTGCGTCTTGCGCGATCTGGATTTGATGTATGCCGAAAGCAATCAGATGCTCATGGCCGCCGGTGTCCTGGGCGCGCTCAAGCCTACGCCCCGTCGGCGTGCTCAGGATGGCCAGCGCATGAGCGGCGCGCTGCCTGCCAATCAGGACGACACCCACCTGGCATCGGACAAGGGCGTCGATGGCGAGTGCTTCGCCACGGCATACGGTCTGCTATCCCCTCGTCGAGGCCGGCTGTCGTCTGGTGCTTCGGGCGGTCGCGGCCTGCAGGTGATCGAAGGGCACGACCTGTTCCGGTTGCTCACGGCATTGCAGCAGCGTGCGCTTGCACCTGAGGCGCCGGTGACCTTCGACGTCATCGAGCAGCTCGGCGTGGCCCTGTCGCACATCACCAAGCGTGGTGCCGTGGCTTGCTGCCTCACAGAGCACGACGAAGCGGTGATCGACCTGGTGGGGTTGTCGTTCGACCAGATCCTGGAGGATCCGAACCTTGCGCGCTCGCTCAAGACGCTGATGGGGCGTGTGCGCATCCCCGTGATGAAAGCCGCGCTGATGCAGCCAGGGTTCTTCGACCACCCAGCCCACCCGGCCAGACGCCTGATCCAGGCGCTGGCCGACACCGGCATGGGTTGGAGCGACGAGGGTGAGCAGTCTCCCGAAGGCGTGCAGGTGGTGCTCGAGCATCTGGTCCATCGTCTACTGGCCGATTTCACCGAGGACATGGGCCTGTTCAACGCCGTGCTGAACGAGTGCCTGGTGCGAGTCGAGGAAGAACGGCAGCGTACCGCCAGGCTCGAACAGCGCGTCCGCGACGCCGAGCAAGGCCGCCTGCGCTGGTTGCAGGCACGGCAGAGCGTGCAGCGCGAACTCAACCTGCGCCTGCATGGCCGTTTCATGCCGCATACGGTGGTGGACATGCTGGTCACCGGCTGGAGCCAGGTGCTGCTGATGGCCTGGCTCAAGCATGGCGAGCGCTCCTTGCCGTGGTCCAAGGCCCTGGCGACCATGGACTCGCTGCTGTTGAGCGTGGCGCCTCATCGTCAGAGCTTGGCCAGGCAGGAGTTGCTCGAGCGCGTGCCCGGGCTGCTCAAGGCCCTGCGTGAAGGGCTGGCGGGCGTGGCCATGGAGTCGACTGCCATGAGCACGTTCTTCCAGCGACTGCAGCAACTGCATCTGCGCGCCTGCAGCCAGTCGGAAGACAGTGAGGGTGCTCAGGAGGCGCTGGTGCATGTGCAGGATGAAATCGTTCTGGCCGTGCCTCAGGAAGCCGTCTGCGGCCCCCTCTGGCAGCCCGCGGTGGACGATCCTGCGCTTTTGAGCGTGCGCGCGCTTCGCCCAGGGCAGTGGATCGTCACCACCGATGGCGAGGCCAGCCGCTGCAAGCTGGTGGCCTCTCTGGATGACGCTGATCGACTGGTGTTCACCCACCAGGGCGGGCGAAAGGTCCGCGAGTGGACGCGCGCAGGCTTGGCCATGGCCATGCGCCGCGGCGAAGTCCGGTTGCTGGAAGACGGTCCGGTCTTCGAGCGCTGCTGGCAGCGTGTCCTGACCCACTTGCGTGGGCAATCCCTGCATTGAATCTTCATGCAAGCGTCAAGGCCTCGCGGCATACTGGCGCCTCCTTTTCCGTGATGCAGGAACGATCATGCAACTGGACCCCGCGACTGGCTGGTTCACGGGCGTCGTACGATGCCCTTCACCGAATTTCAATGCCCGCCCGGCGAACGAGCCGATTTCCCTGCTGGTCATCCACAACATCAGCTTGCCGCCTGGCCACTTTGGCACAGGCAAGGTCCAGGCGCTGTTCCAGAATCGCCTGGACCCGGCCGAGCATCCCTATTTCGAAGGCCTGCGAGGGCTGACCGTGTCCGCGCACCTGTTCATCGAGCGTACGGGCCAAGTGACCCAGTTCGTTTCCTTGCTCGACCGTGCCTGGCATGCCGGCGTGTCCTGCTTCGACGGCCGCGAAGGCTGCAACGATTTTTCCATCGGCATCGAACTGGAGGGCACCGATGACGTGCCCTACACCGAGCCTCAATACAGGGTGCTGGCCCAGCTTACCCGGCTCATCCAGGCCACGTGGCCGGTCATCGACGCTGCGCGTATCCAGGGGCATAGTGACATTGCGCCACGGCGCAAGACCGACCCGGGGCCGGCCTTCGACTGGGCACGGTTCGAGGCCGACCTGAGCGACCAGGTGCTTTCGTGACTTTCCTGGCGTTGATCCTGATCCTGGGGATCGAGACGTTTTCGGCCTGGCGTGCGCGGCTTCAACGGGATGGGTGGTTTCTGCAAGGGCTGGCGCGCCTAGAACGCGATAAGGCGATGCCGTCTCTAGGCGTGCTGGTGATGCTGGTGCTCGTTCCCATGGGCCTGCTGGCTTGGCTGTTGTACGTGCTCGAACCGGTGGCGTATGGCTTGCTGGCATTGCCTGTGCACGTGCTGGTGCTGCTGTACAGCCTGGGGCGAGGGCAGGCCAAGGGTGCACTCGGACCGTTCCGTGACGCCTGGCGCCGGGGCGACAGCCAGGCGGGTCTGTATGCGGCCGAACGCGATCTGGGTATTCGGCAGGCAGACGCCGAATCGGTGCTGGGACGGGTCCAGGGGCACCTGATCTGGCAAGTCTACGATGGATTCTTCGCGGTGATCTTCTGGTACGCGGTGCTGGGACCTGCAGGTGCCCTGGGTTTGCGCTTGTTGACCTTGTGCCGGCAACACGGTCGCCGACCCGGCACGGTGATCCAGGCCGCACGGCTACGTCATGCGCTGGACTGGATACCGGCCAGGGTGTTGGTGATCAGCTTCGCCCTGGTCGGTCATTTCGTCGCCGTCATGCGCCTGCTGCTGCAGGACGTGCTGGCCTGGCGCCTCCCGGCGGCGACATTGCTGGCCAGGGCAGGGCAGGCTGCTGACTCGCCCCTCGGGCCAGGCGCTGGCCAGTCCGGGCTGGACTACCTGGACAGTCAGTGGGCGTTGCTGCAACGTAGCGCCATGCTGTGGTATGTCGGCCTGGCGGTGGCGGTGGTGCTTGCCTGAACAGGACGTCAGATCTACCAGTTGAACACGGCGTCGGCATTGCGGCTGCTGGCCTGCGCCAGTTCCTCGAGCTCGATACCCATGACCTGGGCCAGGGCGGCGGCGATCTGGGGCAGATGATCCGGGCTGTTGCGTTGGCCAGGGAACATCGACGGGGCCATGTCCGGTGCGTCGGTTTCCAGTACCACGCTGTCCAGGGGAAGCTGGGGCAGGGTGCGCTGCAGGCGCAGCGCCTGTGGCCAGGTGCCCGCACCGCCCAGACCCAACTTGAAGCCCAGCTTGATGTATTCACGCGCTTCTTCGACGCTACCGGCGAATGCATGGACGATGCCTGGCCTGGGCACACGGTAGCGCTTGAGGGTGGCGATCACCTGGGCATGGCTGCGCCGCACGTGCAGCAAGGGTGGCAGTTCGAATTCGACGGCCAACTGCAATTGCGCTTCGAACAGTGTTTGCTGGCGGGCCTTGTCGAGGGCGGGCAGGTAGTAGTCCAGGCCGAATTCGCCCAGGGCGCACAGGCGCCTCTGGCCGCGCAGGCGGTCGAGCCAGTCGCGCAGTTCGACCAGGTGCTCGGGACGATGCTGGTCGAGGTAGACCGGGTGCAGGCCCAGTGCGGCATGGACCGCTTCCTGGCTGCAGGCCAGGTCCCAGACCCGCTGCCAGTTGGCCTGGTAGACACCCAGCACCACGATCCGCTCGACGCCACTTGACCGAGCCCTGGCCAGGACCTGAAGACGGTCCTGGTCGAAATCCTCGAAGTCCAGGTGGGTGTGGGTGTCGATCAGGCGCATGGTCAGGCCTTGAGCAGGCGTTGCTTGAAGGTGCGGGCCACCGCGTGCACGCCGGGCTGGTAGCGCCCCTGTTCGACGGCGGCCACGGCCAGCTCCAGTGCCGTATGGGCGATCAGGCCGTGTTGCTGGGCCATGGCATTGACTGGCAGCGGCAGGAAGTCCAGCAACTGGTTGTCGCCGAAGGTGCCGAGCCGCAGGTGCCGGGAATCGTCGCCGCAGGTGCGCAAGACATCGAACACGCCCTGTAGCAGCACGTACGAAGTGGTCACCAAGGCGTCGGGCAGCCCGCCGAAGTCGTCGATCAGGCGCTGCATGAGGCGCTCGCCCCAGTCACGGCTGAAGGCCTCGCCCTCGTAATGCGCCGCCTGCCCGGGGTAGGCCTGCAAGGCCTGATCGAACCCCTGCAGACGCGCCTGACTCACGCCCAGCGTCGGGCGCGCGCCGATCAGCGCGATGCGCTGGGGGACGGTGGCGAGCAGGCTGGCGGTCAGCAGCCGACTGGCCTCTTGGTCATCGCTGATCACCGAGCAGAAATGCGCAGGGTCCATGGGCCGGTCGATGGCGATGATCGGCAGGCCCTGGGCGTGCAGCGTACGATAGCTGTCATCGTCCGCTGGCAGGCAACTGGCGACGAACAACGCATCGCAACGCCGTGCCCGAAACAGCTGCTGCAACTGCCGCTCGCTCTCGGGTTGGTCGTCGCTGCTGGCGATCAGCAGTTGGTAGCCCCGCGCCCGTGCACCTTGCTCCAGCTGCTTGGCCAAGCGCGCATAGCTGGGGTTTTCCAGGTCGGGAAGGATGAAGCCCAGGGTTCGTGTATGACGGCTGCGCAACCCGGCGGCCTGCGGGTTGGGCGTGAACCCATGGGCCTCGACCACCGCGCGCACACGCTCGACCGTGGCCTGGCTGATGCGCTGCTGTTCGGCCTTGCCATTGATGACGTAGCTGGCGGTGGTCACGGAGACTCCCGCCAGTCGAGCGATATCGCTGAGTTTCACCACAGATTCCTTGTCATGGCCGACAG
The DNA here is from genome assembly GCA_046940335.1 of Enterobacterales bacterium AN_CKDN230030167-1A_HGKHYDSX7. Taxonomy (GTDB): domain Bacteria; phylum Pseudomonadota; class Gammaproteobacteria; order Pseudomonadales; family Pseudomonadaceae; genus Aquipseudomonas. Next base: position 753,838 of record JBKYML010000001.1, on the reverse strand, counting down.
GCCGGCCTTTGCTCGACGGTCTTGCCGCCGCATCCAGCGCAGGCGACCGCGGTCGTCGTTGTCTGGCGTCATGGTAACGCCGTTGTCCCCAGAAAGTCAGACGTTGTACGTCATCTGTCGGCTGTCGTGATGCCCGGTTCATGGGACTGAAGGTCGCGAACCGAGGATGGGCCATACTGGGCTACAACTGCGATGAGGCTGGGTTGCCCGGGGCATGGGCGACAGGCTGGGCTTTTTTGCCGGCCGAATATCGAGTAACGTGGCCGGTTAATCAGGTTAATCGTTTCAGCAGGCGCTTACTGTCACCGTCTTCACGCCTGCCAGGGATCAGCGACACGTTCCTGCCCTGTACTCACAACAATACCAGGTACCGCATCGGGTACCGTAAAGGAGAAGGTCATGCTAGAGCTCGCCAAAGAGCAGATAGCCATGGGGCAGGTGGCGGCCGACAAGCCCGCCGCGCTGCGCCTGCTTGCCGACCGCCTGGTCGCCGACGGCCTGGTGGCCGAGGGTTACCTCGGTGGGCTGGAAGCCCGTGAGGCCCAGGGGTCGACGTTCCTTGGGCAAGGCATCGCCATTCCGCACGGCACGCCGGACACCCGCGAACTGGTGTTCACCACGGGCGTGCGCCTGATGCAGTTCCCTGAGGGCGTGGACTGGGGAGGCGGGCAGATCGTCTACCTGGCGATCGGCATCGCCGCACGTTCGGACGAGCACCTTCGGCTGCTGCAGTTGCTGACCCGTGCCCTGGGCGAGACCGACCTGGCCGAAGCCCTGCGTCGCGCCAGCTCTGCCGAGGCCCTGCTCAAGCTGTTGCAGGGCGCGCCGAAGGAGCTGGCCCTGGATGCCCAGTTGATCGGCCTGCAGCAACCGGCCGAAGATTTTCAGGAACTGGCCTGGCGTGGCGCGCGGCTGCTGCAGCGCGCCGGCTGCGCCGACGAAGGCTTCGCCGGTGTGCTGCAACAGGCCGAGCCTCTGCCACTGGGTGAAGGGCTGTGGTGGCTGCACAGCGAGCGTCATGTGCGCCAGCCCGGCCTGGCATTCGTCACCGCACAACAACCGCAGACCTACCGCGGGCAGCCGCTCAACGGCCTGTTCTGCCTGGCCAGCCTGGGTGCTGCACACCAAGCCTTGCTCGAGCGTCTGTGCCAGGTGCTGATCGAAGGCCGTGGCCAGATGCTCTACCAGGCCACCAGCAGTCGCGCGGTCCTGGAGGTCCTGGGCGAGCAGGTGCCAGCCGACTGGCCGAGCGAACGCATCGTGCTGGCCAATGCCCACGGGCTGCATGCACGCCCCGCCAAGGTGCTGGCGCAACTGGCCAAGGACTTCGAAGGCGATGTGCGGGTGCGCGTGGTGGAAAGCGGGCAGCCGGCCGTGTCGGCCAAGAGCCTGAGCAAGCTGCTGAGCCTGGGCGCCCAGCGTGGCCAGACCCTCGAGCTGAGCGCCGAGCCGTCGATCGCGGCGGATGCCTTGCCTGCCTTGCTGGCAGCGATTGGGGAAGGCCTGGGTGAAACCGTCGAACCGGTGCAGGCCAGCGAAGGCGCGGCGGAGCCGACGCCGTCCGCCGCGGCCGAACCTAGTGTGCATGCGCCGGCCGCAGGCACGCGGATTCAAGGTGTCGCTGCAGCACCTGGTATTGCCAGCGGCCCGGCGCATCTGCGCATCGAACGTGTCATCGACTACCCGAAGCGGGGCGAGTCGCCTCGCGAGGAGCGCCTCAAGCTCGAGCAGGCCATCACCGCGGTCAACGCCGATCTGCAACGGTTGATCGAACGCAGCGACCGGGCGATCGGCGAGATCTTCGTCACTCACCAGGAAATGCTCGCCGACCCAGGGCTGACCGACGAGATCGAGCAGCGCATCGGCCAGGGTGAAAGCGCGGCCGCGGCCTGGATGACCGTCATCGAGGCGGCGGCCCAGCAGCAGGAATCGCTGCGTGATGCCCTGTTGGCCGAACGCGCCGCCGACCTGCGCGACATCGGTCGCCGGGTGTTGGCCCAGCTGTGCGGCATCAATGAACCCGAAGAGCCGGCCGAGCCCTACGTGCTGGTCATGGCCGAAGTCGGCCCGTCGGACGTGGCGCGGCTTGATCCGACGCGCGTGGCCGGCATCCTGACCGCCCATGGCGGGGCCACCGCGCACAGCGCGATCGTCGCCAGGGCGCTGGGCATCCCGGCCGTGGTCGGTGCGGGCGACAGCGTGCTGTTGCTGGAAGCCGGCACGGCGTTGCTGCTCGATGGCCAGCGCGGCCAGGTCAGCGTCGCACCGGCTGCGGACGAGCTGACCCGGGCCCTGGCCGAACGCGACGCCCGCGAGCGTCGCCTGCAGGCCGCCTGGGAACGTCGCATGGAGCCTGCCGTCAGTCGCGACGGCCACGCCATCGAGGTGTTCGCCAACATCGGTGAAAGCACCGGGTTGGACAAGGTCGTCGACTGCGGCGCCGAAGGGGTTGGCCTGCTGCGCACCGAGCTGATCTTCATGGCCCATGCGCAGGCGCCCGACGTGGCCACGCAGCAGGCCGAGTACGCGCGCGTGCTGGAAGGCCTGGACGGGCGTCCGCTGGTGGTGCGCACGCTCGATGTCGGCGGTGACAAGCCACTGCCGTACTGGCCGATCGAGGCCGAGGAAAACCCGTTCCTGGGCGTGCGTGGTGTACGCCTGACCCTGCAGCGGCCGCAGGTGATGGAAGATCAACTGCGCGCGCTGTTGCTGGCCGCCGGCGCTCGCCCCCTGCGGATCATGTTCCCCATGGTCGGACAGATCCATGAATGGCGCGAGGCCCGTGCGATGGTCGAGCGCCTGCGCCAGGAGATTCCGGTCGCCGACCTGCAGTTGGGCATCATGGTCGAGGTGCCCTCGGCGGCCTTGCTCGCCCCTCAGCTGGCCCGCGAAGTGGACTTCTTCAGCATCGGCACCAACGACCTGACCCAGTACACCCTGGCCATCGACCGCGGCCATGCCAGCCTGTCGGCCCAGGCTGACGGCCTGCACCCGGCGGTCCTGCGACTGATCGACATGACCGTGCGCGCCGCCCACGCCGAAGGCAAGTGGGTCGGCGTGTGTGGCGAGCTGGCCGCCGATCCGCAGGCGGTCGCCATCCTGTTCGGCTTGGAAGTGGACGAGCTGAGCGTGTCTGCTCGCAGCATTCCGGAAGTCAAGGCGCTGGTGCGCGAAACCGATTACCAGGCCGCGCGCGCCCTGGCCCGCGAAGCGCTGGCCCAGGACAGTGCGCAGGCCGTTCGTGCCCTGGTGGAGGCTCACTGATGGCCAAGATACTGACCGTTACCCTCAACCCGGCGCTGGATGTGACCATCACCCTGGACGCCTTGCGCGCCGGGCACGTCAATCGCAGCCAAGGCCAGGCGACCCATGCGGCGGGCAAAGGCCTCAACGTGGCCCAGGTGCTTGCGGACCTGGGCAATACCTTGACCGTCAGCGGCTTTCTCGGACGCGACAACCTGCAGCCGTTCGAAGCCTTGATGCAATGGCGTGGCTTTACCGACGGATTCATCCGCGTTCCGGGCGAGACACGCAGCAACCTCAAGTTGGTGGAAGCCGATGGCCGGGTCACCGACGTCAATGGCCAGGGGCCAGAGGTCGGCGAAGAGGCGCAGACGGCGCTGCTGCGTCGTCTGGAAAGCCTGGCGGTCGGCCATGACGCCGTGGTCGTCGCTGGCAGCCTGCCCCGAGGCGTCAGCCTGCAGTGGTTCCGGCAACTGCTGGTGCAATTGCGCGAGCAAGGCCTGAAGGTGGTGCTCGACAGCAGTGGCGAGGCCCTGCGGGTCGGGCTCGAAGCGACGCCTTGGCTGGTCAAGCCCAATGCCGAAGAGCTGGCCGACGCGCTCGGCGTGCCGCTGGAGGAATCGACGGCGCGTCGCCAGGCCGTGGCACGCCTGCTCGATCAAGGCATCGAGCACGTGGTGCTGTCCCAGGGCGAGGAAGGCGTCAGCTGGTTCTCGCCTGGGCACGCCCTGCAGGCCAAGCCGCCTGCGGTGCGCGTGGCCAGCACCGTGGGCGCCGGCGATTCGCTGGTCGCCGGCATGGTGCACGGTTTGCTCAGCGGCGAGTCGGCCGAACAGACCTTGCGCCGCGCCACGGCGATCGCCGCGCAGGCGGTGACCCAGGTCGGCTTCGGTATCCATGACCGTCCGCAGCTCGAGCGCTTGCAGGCAGGCGTTCAACTCACTTCCCTACACGAGGCTTGCCGATGAACATCGTCATTGTCACCGCCTGCCCCAATGGCCAGGTGTCCAGCGTGCTCAGCGCACGCCTGCTGGCCGCCAGCGCCCATGCCCGGGGCTGGCACACCCACGTCGAGATCCAGGACCCTCAGCATGCCAGCCCGCAGGTCGCGTCGGCCGACATCGAGGCCGCCGACTGGATCCTGGTCGTGGCCACTGGCCCTGTGGACCTGGCGCGTTTCGACGGCAAGCGTCTATACCAGGCCACACCGGCCGAGGCCCTGGCCGACCGCGAGCGCTTCCTCGACGAAGCGGCTGCCAACACCCATGTGCACCAGGCTTCGGCGTCCGCCGAGCCTCAAACGGTGACGGCCACGCCGCGCATCGTTGCCATCACCGCCTGCCCGACCGGTGTCGCACACACCTTCATGGCAGCCGAGGCGCTGCAGCAGGCAGCTGCCCAGGCCGGTTACACCTTCCACGTCGAGACCCAGGGCTCGGTGGGTGCCCGCAACCCGCTGCCGGACGAAGCCATCGCCGAGGCCGACGTCGTGCTGCTGGCCGCCGACATCGAAGTGCCGACCACGCGCTTCGCCGGCAAGCGCATCTACCGATGTGGCACTGGCATCGCCCTGAAGCAGGCCCGTGCGACCTTGGACAAGGCCTTGGCCGAAGGTCGTGTGGAGAGCGCAGGTCAAGCGGCAAGTGGCGAGACCAAGAGCAGCGAAAAGGTCGGCGTCTACAAGCATCTGCTGACCGGTGTATCGTTCATGCTGCCGATGGTGGTGGCTGGCGGTCTGCTGATCGCCTTGTCGTTCATCTTCGGCATCGAGGCCTACAAGGAAGCCGGCACCTTGCCTGCCGCCCTGATGCAGATCGGTGGCGAGGCAGCCTTCAAGCTGATGGTGCCGCTGCTGGCCGGCTACATTGCCTGGTCCATCGCCGATCGGCCGGGCCTGGCGCCGGGCATGATCGGCGGCCTGTTGGCGAGCAATCTCGAGGCCGGTTTCATCGGCGGCATCGTCGCGGGCTTCCTGGCCGGCTACAGCGCCAAGGCGATCGCTCGCTGGGTGCGACTGCCCAGCAGCCTGGAATCGCTCAAGCCGATTCTGATCATCCCGCTGCTGGCCAGCCTGTTCACCGGCCTGGTGATGATCTACGTGGTCGGTCACCCTGTGGCTGCCCTGCTCGAAGGCCTGACGCACTTCCTCGACAGCATGGGCACCACCAACGCCGTGCTGCTGGGCCTGGTGCTGGGCGCGATGATGTGCGTGGACCTCGGCGGCCCGATCAACAAGGCGTCCTACGCGTTCTCGGTGGGCCTGTTGGCGTCGTCGAGCTACGCGCCGATGGCCGCGACCATGGCGGCGGGCATGGTGCCACCGATCGGTCTGGGCATCGCCAGCTTCCTGGCGCGGCGCAAGTTCGCCCAGAGCGAACGTGAAGCGGGCAAGGCTGCCCTGGTACTGGGCTTGTGCTTCATTTCCGAAGGGGCGATCCCGTTCGCGGCCAAGGATCCGTTGCGGGTCATTCCGGCGAGCATCGCCGGCGGTGCCCTGACCGGCGCTCTGACCATGTACTTCGGCTGCAAGCTCATGGCTCCGCACGGTGGCCTGTTCGTGCTGCTGATTCCCAACGCGATCAACCACGCGGCGCTGTACTTGCTTTCGATCCTGGCCGGTAGCGTGTTGACCGCCGTGATCTACGCGGTGATCAAGCGCAGTGAGCAGGTCGAGATGACTGTGGCACCTACGGCGTCGTGAGGCCGTCCAGCCTTCCCTCAGGAAGGCGTCGGGGTCGCCAGGTGCGGCCCTGAGGGTACCCAGCGAACGGAGCGAAGGCTCTGACACTACAGCCCCGCGAGGGCGGTGGCGTCAGAGCCTTCGGCTTTTTCAGGGGGCTGTCATCGAGTGCGCCGCAACGGCTCCAGCAGCGCACCCAACCCGTTGTGATCGATCTCGTGCATCAAGGCCAGAAGCCGTCCCAGCTCCCCTTGCGGAAACCCCTTGCGTGCGAACCAGGCCAGGTAATCGCCCGGCAGGTCGGCGAGCGTGCGGCCCTGGTATTTGCCGAATGGCATGGTCCGCTCGACGAGCGATTGAAGCGCTTCAGGTTTCACGATGAGCCTCCGGCCGGGCAAAGCGCCCACGATACTGCAATCTGCATGATGGCTGAAGCCGCCATCATGCAGAACACCACTCGCCGTCGCGCCGTTCTTGTCGATAACCTGTTGATTTCTCAGGACATCGAAAATTCTTTGAACCTGGCATGAAGGCTGCTCTCACATATAGGGACTATCAACTGCCACGGAGTTTGAGCCATGAGCAATCCAAACAAAGAAGTGATTGATGTACTGAACAACCTGATCGAGTACAGCAAGGACGGCCAGAAAGGTTTCGAAGAGGCTGTTGATGATCTGAAGAACCCAGAGCTGAAAGCCTTCGCCCGCCAGCGCGCCGAAGGCTGCGCACAAGCGGCTCGTGAGCTGCAGGCCGAAGTGCGTTCGCTGGGCGGTGACCCAGAGACCTCCACCAGCTTCACCGGTGACCTGCACCGTGGCTGGGTCAACCTGAAATCGGCACTGACCGGCAAGGAAGACAAGGCGGTCTTCGAAGAGCTGGAGCGTGGCGAAGACTACGCGCTGAAAGCCTACAAGGATGCCGTCGAGAAGCTGGCCAAGCTTGGCCATGGCGACGTCGCCGTCGGCCACACCACCGTCAGCACCGGTGTAGGTGCCACTCATGTCGGCGCCACTGATGGTCTGACCGGTACCGCTACCACTGCAGCGACCGGCAGCGGCCCGTATGCCCTGGTGCGCAAGCAGCTCGAAGGCGTGCAGAAGAACCATGATGAAGTCAAAGCCCTGCGCGATCGTGAAATCGCCAAGGCCAAGCACTGATTCACAGGCCGTCATAATGTCGCCAGGACCACGCTTGCCGCATTCCTGATGCACGACGGCTGACATTGAGGCTCACGGCCACACGCCGTGAGTCATCACCGGACAGAGGCGGTGTCTCGACGCTGGCGCGACTACGTTGCGCCATGCCGACGACACTGCCTCTTTCCGTTTGGGGCATAAAGCCCTGCTGTCAGAAGATGTTCAGCGGGTAGTCGACGATCACCCGGTATTCGTCGACATCGTTGTCGACCCACGAATACCCTTGGCTGCCTCGATGGCTGGCGTAGCGCAACTGCACGGCCAGGTCCTTGAACTGACCCTCCTGGACCACGTAGCGCACGTCCAGATCGCGCTCCCAATGGTGGGCGTCCTTGCCCTCGGGGTTGTACCAGTGGCCATAGCCGCTGCTGTTGCGAGCGGCCTTGGTCAGGTCGATCTCGCCACGCGAGTAGGACAGGGTCGTGCTCAGCCCCGGATAGCCCAGCCCGGAGAAGTCGTAACCGTACTGCAGTTTCCAGGAACGCTCGTTGGGGCCGTTGAAGTCCGAGTACATGCGCGAATTGTCGAGAAAGACGCTGTCACCCTGGTTGATGTAGTCGAACGGCGTATTGCCATTGACGCGCTGGTAGGCGGCCGTGACGCTGTGGCCATCGACGTCCAGGGTCAGGTGCAGGCTGTAGGTGTTGTTGTCGATGCTGCCCAGCAACGCCTTGCCAGTGTCCTGGGTATGGTAGACGTGGAGTCCAGGGTTGAGGCTGACATGGTCGTTGATGACGTGGATGTATTCGACATCGGCGTAGTACTGGTTCCAGATGTCTTGAAGCTCGGCGCCATACAGACTGGCGGTGATGTTGGGTGTACCGCTCCAGGTTGCACCGGCCCAGTTGAGGTGGTGGCTTTTGCGACCGTCGGCCAGCGTGCCGTAGAAGGTGTCGATACGCCGGTGCCCGCTCTGGTTGTAAGGCTTGGTGAAGCTGGCTTGGCCGCCTTCGAGCATGAGCCCGTCGATGCTGTTGTTGGTCAGGCTGACGCCACGGAAGGTCTGCGGCAGCATGCGCGTCTCGCCCCCGGCGATCACCGGGTTGGTGAGGAACAGGTCACCGGCCTTGAGCTCGGTGTCGAAGGCCTTGAGCTTGATCGCCGCGCCTGCCGTTGAAAAGGCACCTGGCGCCTTGCCCAGCTCACCATCGTCCTGGTAATGCAGCGGCAGGATGCTGGTCCCGGCATGCCCGCCACCGCCATCGAGTTTCAGGCCCAGCATGGCGTGTGCGTCGAGGCCGAAACCGACCGTGCCAGGCGTGTAGCCGGACTGGAAGCGCGCGACGAAACCTTGACCCCATTCACGACTATCGGCATTGCCTGGGTTGAGCTGATTACGGTTGAAATAGGCATTGCGCGCGTTGACGTTGAGCGAAGCGCCTTCGAGGAAGCCTTCGGGCTGTTCGTCGGCCGCCTGGGCAGCGGCAGGGATCGTTGCAGCCAGTGCAACGAAAAGCGGCGTGAAACGGGACACGATGGGCACCGGTACGGGCTCCTTTTGTACGAGAGAGTGGGCAGGTCGTGTTGTCGACCCGGCTACTTTCTCGTCAGGAACGTACATACCGCGAAGGCATGAACAGCACGCGAAGGAAAAGCCGCCGGTCGGCCAGCGGCTGCGTAAACTACCATACCGGAGCCCTGCATGTCGTGGTGCCAGCGCCTGGATCAGCTATCGCCGTGCGCCCCGTCGGTGACCTTGGAAGCCGTCTGCTGGGCGTCTTGCAGCCCTTCGGCGGAGTGTGCGGCCAACGCCTCACGGGCCTGTTGGTGAGTGGCTTCGAGCGCTGCGTTGCGGGCGACGAATGCAGGTGACTCCTCGGCCATCGCCCAGGGCGACGCCAGCAGGCTCGACAGGAGAGAGGCACAGATGAGCTTGGAATGGATCGACATGACGAACGTCCTTCTTGCCAGGCAAGTATCAGTTGGATGCCCCTACGGTAGGCGTGGAACGGACGTTTAAACAGCAGGCGGTTCGAGAATGACTATTGCATTTCAAGCAACAATTTTCTGAAAGCGGATTGCCACGTTCTGCAAAGCCGCGAGCTTGAGCGATTCAAGCCCGCAAGCAGGGCAGGCACGCCAACCGGGGCGTGAACCGGAAACCTGGAGTGAGGCGACGAGAGGCGCGCGTTCGTGTTCAGCGAATCAGTCGACCTTTGAGGGATGACGCTTGCCATTCACTGACGAAGGCGCGTTGCTGTTGCTTGTCGAACAGGCACAGTTCGGTACCGGTGCGTTTGTTCAGGTGTTTCTGGGGGTAGGTGCCTTCGAGCACGAGGGCGCTGTAGCCGACCTGGTCTTCGAACTCGACCGGTTTGCCACGCACGTGGGCGTCCTTGAATTGACTGGCGGCCAGGCAGGTCTTGAGCACCTGCTGACGGTGCTCGGTCCAGGCCTGTTCGCTGGAGGCCTGGGCGGTGCCGACCGATACCAGGCAGGCCAGTAGAGGAAGAATGAAGCGTTTCATGGCGGTCTCGCGTGGGCATGACATTGACCACAGAGTAATGCCAATCGCCTCGTCGGTTCAAAGCTTCGTTGCCGAAGCGTCCTGTCTGACCCGTCCGACCGTCGTGAATGATGTCAGCGTTCGGCGAAGACCACGGTTTCGGCAGCCGTCATCAGGCAATCGGTCAGTTCCGGGGACGAGAACTTGGTCAGAATGGCATTGGCGCCGCAGAGCCTGGCTTTTTCGCCGGCCATGGCGCTGTCCAGCGACGTGTGCAGCAGCACGTAGAGGTGCGTGAAGTCCGGCGTTTCGCGCAAGGTCCGGGTGAAGGCATAACCATCCATTTCCGACATCTCGATGTCGGAGACCACGATGTTGATTTCCTTGTCAGTGCCTTGCAGTTCCAGCAGCACGTCGATGGCTTCGCGGGCGCTGCGCGCCGTACGGCATTCGATGCCCAGGTTGCGCAACGTGAACACCGATTGCTGCAGCGCCACCAGGCTGTCGTCGACCACCAGGATGTTGGCCGCGGCCAGCAGCATCGACTGATCGTGGTCCAGAGTGCCGACATGAGGCTCCTGACTGGGGGGCACGATGCCCTGCAAGACCTTCTCGATGTCCAGGACCTGCACCAGTTGCCCGTCGACTTCGGTGACGCCGGTGATGAAGGCGCTGCGGCCGGACCCGCGCGGCGGCGACTTGATGTCGTGACTGCGGCAATGGATGATCCGGCTGACCGACTGCACGTGCAGGCCTTGGCGCGATCGGCTGATGTCGGTGACGATCAGACAGCCCCCTTGCGGGTCGACCAAGGGGCGCTCGCCGATGGCGCGGGACAGGTCGATGACCGACAGCGCCTGGCCACGCAGGGTCGCCACGCCCCGCACGTGCGGGTGCGACTGCGGCAGCACGGTCAGGATGGGACAGGGGATGATTTCGCTGACTTTGAGCAGGTTGATCGCCATCAGCTTGCCACTGCGCAGGGTGAACAGCAACAGCGATAGAGCGTCCGCACGGGCGTTTCGGGTGGGCATGGGAATCGTTAGGCTCGATTGAACAGTTGTCAGGTTATCGACCTGCCCGGGGCTGGCTTTAACGGCAGCGACAATATTGAGCCGTAGCGCTACAGGGCAGCGGTAAACCACTGCCTTCCGGCGCGCTGTCTGTGCACGTGATGAGCGGCCCCAGGCTTGAGCAAGAACGCATTGGTACTGTCCTCATCGCGGGCAAGCCCGCTCACAGGGCCGCGACAACCGATCTTCGCGCTGTCTAGCTGCCGGTGTGGGAGCGGGCTTGCCCGCGATGAGCTGCACGGCAGCCCTTCTGCACAGTCGTGCTCTATAAAGACGGGCAGCAGTGCTCAGCGCACACCCAGCCGCTTGGCCAGCCGGTTCAGGTTGGCCCGGTCCAGTTGCAGCTCGCGCGCCACGGCTGCCCAGTTACCCGCCTGACGCGCCAGGCAGGCTGTGATCATCTGCCGCTGGTAATCGTCCAGCGCCTGGCGCAACCCGCCCTCGGTCGCAGCAGGAGAGGGGGGGGCGGCAGGGGGCACGGGCGGAGGCCTCGCAGGGCCCAGGTCAAGGTCGGCGACCTCCAGCGTCAGAATGCGCGGACGCCGTTCCTGGCGGCCCAGCGCCTTGAGCGCCGAGCGTCCAATCAGGTGCTCGAGTTCGCGCACATTACCAGGCCAGGCGTAGTGAAGCAGGGCCGTCTGCGCCGGTTGGCTCAGCCGCAGGCCATTGAGGCCCATGCGCGAACGGTTCTGCTCGAGAAAGTAGCCGGCCAGCAGCAGCACGTCGCGCCCACGTTCGCGCAGCGGCGGGACCTGCAAGGGGTACACGCTCAGGCGATGGTAGAAGTCGGCGCGGTAGCGACCCTCGCGCACGGCTGCGGCCAGGTCCCGGTTGGTCGCCGCGATCAGCCTCACGTCCACATGATGCTCGCGGTCCGAGCCCAGGCGCTGCATGTGGCCGCTCTGCATGACGCGCAGCAGCTTGGCTTGCACGGTGAGCGACAATTCACCGACCTCGTCCAGGAACAAGGTACCGCCATGGGCCAGCTCGAACTTGCCACGCCGCTCCCCGTGCGCGCCCGTGAATGCGCCCCGTACATGACCGAACAGTTCGCTTTCGACCAGGGTCTCCGGCAGTGCCGCACAGTTGAGACTGATCAGTGGTTTGTGCGCTCGCTCGCTGGCCTGGTGCAGCGCCTGCGCCACCAGTTCCTTGCCCACCCCCGTCTCACCGGTGATCAACACCGTCATCGGGCTCGCACCCACCAGGCCGATCTCGTCCAGCAGGTGCTGGTGCGCCTGGCTCTGACCGATCATTTCCTGGCGCTGGCCACCTGCCTGACGGTAGACCTCGGCCCGCTGCTGGGCATCCTCGGCGCGCAGGGCCAGGTGTTCGATGCGCTGGGCGACCGTGACGGTCGCGGCGGCCAGGCTGGCGAACGCCTGCAGTGCATCCCGCTCGACGGCACCGAACTGACCCGGTGTCAGCGAATCGAGCGTCAGCAGCCCCCACGGCCGATCGTTGACGCTCAACGGGCAGCCCATGCAGTCATGCACTTGGAGGTCGACGTCAGGTGCGTTGATCAAGCCGTCATAGGGATCGGGCAACTCGCTGTCGCTGGCAAACCGTGTGGGATGGTGATGGTCGAGCAGGATCGCGAACCGAGGGTGTTCGCTGATCCGAAATCGTCTGCCCAAGGTGTCGGCCGACAAGCCGTCGACCGCCAGCGGTACCAGCCACTCGCCCTCGAGCTTCAGCAGCGCCGCGGCGTCGCAGGGTACCAGCGTGCGCATGGCGTGCAGCAGTCGCCGATAGCGCTCCTGATCGGGCAGGTCGCAGGACAGGTCGCTGACCAGAGGCAGTAGCGCCATCAGCAAAGGTTTCGAGGTCATAATGACTCCTGAGTAGTCGGTAAGACTCTACCGGATCAGGGGTCATTATGACCTGACGTGCATCAGGATAGGCCGGTTTACAGGGGCAGAGGGGTTGGCACGGTTCCTGAACAGGCCTCTGCATCCGATTCCTGTCTACCTTGTCCTTTGGAGTGACTGCCATGCTCGATGACTCACAACGTGCGATCATCAAGGCCACCGTTCCACTGCTGGAAACCGGCGGCGAAGCGCTGACCACGCATTTCTACGCCATGATGCTCGACGAATACCCAGAGGTGCGCCCGCTGTTCAACCCGGCGCACCAGGCCAGTGGTGCTCAGCCCCGCGCATTGGCCAACGCCGTGCTGATGTATGCCCGGCACATCGATCGCCTCGAACAGCTGGGTGGCCTGGTCGGGCAGATCATCAACAAGCATGTGGCCTTGCAGATCCTGCCTGAGCATTACCCGATCGTCGGTACCTGCCTGCTGCGCGCCATCCGTGAGGTGCTGGGCGAGGACATCGCCACGCCAGCCGTCGTCGAAGCCTGGGCGGCCGCCTATCAACAGCTGGCCGACCTGCTCATGGGCGCCGAGGAAGACCTCTACCGGCAGAAGGCGCAGGCCACCGGGGGCTGGCGGGGTGCTCGGGCCTTCCGGTTGGTGAGGCGCGAGCGGGAAAGCCAGGAGATCGTCTCGTTCTACTTCGAACCCGTGGACGGCCAGCCCGTGCTCAAGGCCGAACCCGGCCAGTACATCGGCCTGCAGCTGTTCATCGACGGCGTCGAGCAGCGACGCAACTATTCGCTGTCGTCGCGCTGCGATGGTCGGCAGTACCGAATCAGCGTCAAGCGCCAGCCGGACGGCACGGCGTCCAATTACCTGCACGATCGCCTGCAGGTGGGCGACACGGTGCCGATGTTTCCACCCGCAGGCGATTTCATCCTGACGAATGAGCAGGGTCCTGTGGTGCTCATCAGCGGCGGTGTCGGCATCACCCCAACCCTGGCCATGCTCGAGACCGCGCTCGAGCAGGGGCGAGCGGTGACCTTCATCCACTGCGCACGCAATGCGGCAGTGCATGCCTTCGGCGATTGGGTCGATGCGCTGGCGGCACGCCATCCGCAGCTCAAGCGGTTCTACTGCTATGCCGAAAGCGACGGCACGCCAGGCGCCGATGCCATCGGCCTGCTGGACCAGGCGCTGCTCGAGCGCTGGCTGCCTAGGGATGCGCAGGTGTACTACCTCGGGCCGCAACCGTTCATGGCAGCCGTGCGTCGTCACCTTCAGGCGCTGGGCGTGCCCGAGTCGCGGATGCACCATGAGCACTTCGGGCCGGCTGCTGCGTTGGCTTGAATGCCATACCAGTGGTAACTGACGCATCAGGCGTTTCGCCAAGTGCGTCGTATGGCACGGCTATGATGGGATCTCTGGCTTTGCCTAGAGCTACTGTCAACGTTTTGAAAAAAGGATCGCTATCGCGGCAACCTTGCTCAATACCGAGCAACCAGCTAGCATACTCGTACGTTGCTACGATGTAGCTACATTATGAGTGGAGGTGATGTCATGGCTACCGTACTGAAAACCACTGACGTGCGTTGCCGCATCGAAGAGGATTTGAAGGAGCGTGCCACTGCGGTTTTGCAGAGTTGTGGTCTCAGCGTCAGTGATGCAATGCGTCTTTTTCTTCGCCAGGTTGTTGCCACACAAGGACTGCCTTTCGAGGTACGTGTGCCCAGCGAAAAAACCGCGCGAGCTCTCGTTCAGGCTCGTGAAATTCGCCGTCAGTTTTATTCGATAGAAGAGATGGTAGAGGATTTGGATGGCGAAGCAGGCGAAGACGCACACGTCGAAGCGGGCCGCACTGCCGAGAAGCGTCGCGTACACCCGTGAGTTCAAGAAGTCTTGGCAACGCTACGAGCGCGCCGGGGTGAGGAATATGAACGAAGCTGTCGAGGTCATGGCGTTACTCTTCAAGGGGCAGCCACTGCCTCCAGAGTATTTGGATCACGAACTGCAAGGAAACTGGGGTGGGGCCCGAGAGTGTCACATTGGGGGAGATTTTCTGCTGGTGTACGAGGACGATGGTCGCATGCTGACCTTTGTCGATCTAGGTTCTCACAGCGAACTCTTTGGCTAAGTTGCACGCTCAGCGCGCCTGTCGATCAGACGCTGCGTTGCTCCTTGCGCCGATTGCGCAGCTTCCCCGCGAAGGGCTTCCGACTTTCCAAGGCTACAGGGTAATCACGCTGAGCGGCTTGCAAGTGTCAGTCACCTTGTCGTCTCAAATACGAACACGTTTCATCTTTAATCGACGGTTAATCCCTGTATCCTTCACTCGCGACGGCTACCGCACGTCGCGGCGTCACGCCGTGGCCGCCCGTTTCATGCGGATGCGTCGTGAACCGTTCGCGCAAAGACAGGTCTGAATCCTCCCGGACAGACTGGATGGCGGTGCCCTACGAACGTTCGCGGCTCAGCAGTGTTGCGCACCGTCTTGTCCACCGAAGGAAACCGCAATGAACGACTACACCTCGCGCCTGAACCGTGAACGGCGCTTTCTGGCACTGCTGGGGCTCATCTGCCTGGCGTTGATCGGCGGGGCGCTGTACATGCAGATTGTGCTGGGCGAGGCGCCTTGCCCGCTGTGCATCCTGCAGCGGTATGCACTGCTGCTGATCGCCCTGTTCGCTTTCATCGGGGCCGCCATGCCCACTGCCCGAGGTGTCACACTGTTCGAAGGCTTTGTGGTGCTCAGCGCGATCGGCGGGGTGATTGCAGCCGGCCGTCATGTGTATATACTCGCCAACCCGGACGTCAGCTGCGGTATCGATGTCCTGCAGCCCATCGTCGATGAATTGCCCCTGGCCAAGGTCTGGCCACTGGTGTTCCAGGTCGATGGATTCTGCACCACGCCCTATCCGCCCGTGCTGGGGTTGTCGCTGGCCCAGTGGGCGTTGCTGGCCTTCGTCCTGACCGCCGTGCTGGTGCCTGTAGGCATCGTTCGTAACCGTCGTCGCCCCTAGACCAAGCGCGTCACTTGTGCAAGTCGGCCAACTGGCCAAGTGGCCTTGAAAACCCTGTGGTTAATCCCTTCTGACTTAGCCAAAGCCTTGAAATAGAAGGCCTGGAAGGGGTTCGAAAGGGGTGTGACAAACTGTCGCGAACCTGATTTTTTGAGGCTTATTGTTACAGTTTCTGCAATAGACTGTTGCTCAATAAGTCATAGTCAAGGGTTTGCGACCTATCTACAATCGCCCCCAATTTCCGTTCGGCACTGCTTGCAAGTCGCAGGAATGAAGGAAGCCAAGGCTCCTTTTTGCTGACTTAGCCAAGCGTCGCCCAACGGCGATACCGGGCGGATCTCCCTCCGCGTTTTCTCGCACCAAATGGACTTGGTCTGCAGTACGGGCTAAGCCTACGAAGCCATATGACACCGCAACTGTGCTCGATGCCGCGTTTCAGCAGTCGAACACCCCGGCACGAGCGCATTCGCACCACATGCTGACGCTTGGCAGGACGAAGTGTTGGTGACCAAAACATAATTGCATTGAAGCAAGCTGATCTAGAGGTCGTGAGATGAGTAAAAAGCGTTACCCCAGACTGTTTGGCATTCTGCCCTTTTTAGGCATGCTTTTACTCAGTGGGTGCAACTGGACCCTGCTCGACCCGAAAGGTCAGGTCGGCATTGAGCAAAAGAACCTGATCCTGATCGCGTTCGGCCTGATGTTGCTGGTCGTGATCCCGGTCATCATCATGACCCTGGTCTTTGCCTGGAAGTACCGTGCCACCAACAAGGCCGCCACCTACACGCCCGACTGGTCGCACTCGACCAAGATCGAAGCGGCCGTGTGGCTGATCCCGATCCTGATCATCATCGCCCTGGGCGTCGTGACCTACAAGACGACCCACTCGCTCGACCCTTACCGTCCACTGGATTCCGACGTGAAGCCCGTGCAAATCGACGTGGTCGCGCTAGACTGGAAATGGCTGTTCATCTATCCAGAACAAGGCATCGCCACGGTCAACAAGATCGTCTTCCCTGCCAACACGCCCGTGAACTTCCGCGTGACCTCTGACGCCGTGATGAACTCCTTCTTCATCCCAGGTCTGGGCGGCCAGATCTACGCCATGGCGGGCATGACCACCAAGCTGCACCTGATCGCCAACGAGAACGGTGAGTTCGACGGTATCTCGGCGAACTACAGCGGCGCCGGCTTCACCGGCATGAAGTTCAAGGCCACTGCAACGTCCCAAGCCGATTTCGACGCCTGGGTCAACGAAGTCAAGCAGTCGCCGAAGAAGCTGGAAAAGGCGCAGTACGAAGCCTTGGCCAAACCTAGCGAAAACAACCCGGTAGAGCTGTACGGCGAAGTGCCGGCCGACCTGTTCCAGACCATCGTCGACAAGTACGAAGGCATGAACCGCGGCAAGCCACTCAGCCACGAAGGTAGCAAGGACGTGGCCACTACCAAGGGTGCGGAGTCGAGTATGCAACCAGCTGCTGGGGCAGAGGAGTAAGAGATGTTCGGTAAATTAAGTCTGGAGGCGGTACCTTTCCACGAGCCGATAGTGATGGTGACGCTTGCCATCATCGCGCTCGGTGGTATCGCTGTGGTAGGTGGCATCACCTACTTCCGCAAGTGGAATTACTTGTGGAGCGAATGGCTGACTTCGGTCGACCACAAGAAGATCGGCGTGATGTACATCATCGTCGCCATGGTCATGCTGCTGCGCGGCTTTGCCGACGCCATCATGATGCGTTCCCAGCAGGCGCTCGCCACCGGCGGCTCCGAAGGCTATCTGCCGCCTGAGCACTATGACCAGATCTTCACCGCCCACGGTGTGATCATGATCATCTTCATGGCGATGCCGTTCTTCACCGGCCTGATGAACCTGGCCCTGCCTCTGCAGATCGGTGCACGCGACGTTGCCTTCCCGTTCCTGAACTCCCTGAGCTTCTGGCTGCTGGTCGCTGGCGTGATCCTGGTCAACGTCTCCCTGGGGGTCGGTGAGTTCGCCAAGACCGGTTGGGTCGCATATCCGCCGCTGTCAGGGATCGAATACAGTCCCGGGGTCGGTGTCGACTACTACATCTGGGCGCTTCAGTTATCCGGTCTGGGCACGACGCTCACCGGCGTGAACTTCCTGGTCACCGTGGCCAAGATGCGCGCACCTGGCATGAAACTGATGGACATGCCGATCTTCACCTGGACCTGCACCTGGGCCAACGTCCTGATCGTGGCTTCGTTCCCGATCCTGACCGCTGCGCTCGCCCTGCTGACCGTTGACCGTTATCTGGACTTCCACATCTTCACCAACGAGCTTGGTGGGAACCCGATGATGTACGTCAACCTGTTCTGGGCGTGGGGTCACCCTGAGGTGTACATCCTGATCCTGCCGGCCTTCGGCGTGTTCTCGGAAGTGACCTCGACCTTCTCCAGCAAGCGCCTGTTCGGCCACCACGCGATGATCTACGCATCGGGTGCGATCGCCATCCTGGGCTTCGCGGTCTGGCTGCACCACTTCTTCACCATGGGTGCCGGCGCGAGCGTCAACACCTTCTTCGGTCTGGCGACGATGCTCATCTCGATCCCGACCGGCGTGAAGCTGTTCAACTGGCTGTTCACGATGTACCAAGGTCGCGTGCGCTTCACCCCGCCGATGATGTGGACCCTGGGCTTCATGGTCACCTTCTCGATCGGCGGCATGACCGGCGTCCTGCTGGCCGTACCGGGTGCCGACTTCGTGCTGCACAACAGCCTGTTCGTGATCGCGCACTTCCACAACGTGATCATCGGTGGTGCCGTGTTCGGCTACATCGCGGGCTTCGCGTTCTGGTTCCCGAAAGCGTTCGGTTTCACCCTGAACGAAAAGTGGGGCAAGGCAGCGTTCTGGTTCTGGATCTCCGGCTTCTACGTGGCCTTCATGCCACTGTATGCGCTGGGCTTCATGGGCATGACCCGTCGCCTGAACCACACCGACAACCCACTGTGGGAACCCTACCTGTACGTCGCCGTCGTCGGTGCCGCACTGATCGCCTGCGGTATCGCCTGCCAGCTGATCCAGCTGTTCGTGTCGGTCCGCGACCGCAACCAGAACCTGGACGTGTCCGGCGATCCATGGGGCGGCCGTACCCTGGAATGGTCGACTTCGTCGCCACCTCCGTTCTACAACTTCGCCACCATGCCGGAGAAAGTCGGTCTGGATGCCTGGCATGAAGCCAAGGAAGCGGGCGTCGCGTACAAGGTTCCGGCCAAGTACGAAGCGATCCACATGCCGAACAACACCTCGACCGGTGTGTTCATGGGCCTGCTGCTGGCAGTCTTCGGCTTCGCGTTCATCTGGCACATCTGGTGGCTGGTCGGCGTCAGCCTGGTCGCGACCATCGCAGTCTTCGTTCGCCACGCTGCACGTGACGACCAGGGCTACATGGTGCCTGCCGAGGAAGTGGCGCGTATCGAAGGTGAACGTCAACGGGCCCTGCAGCTCGCCGGCGTGCCTACCGGTGGCGCTCGTGTCGAAACGTTTGAACGGGTTTAATCAATGTCCAGTCATGTAATCAATGCTGGTGACCATGGTCACGACCATGGTCACGATGATCACCACCACGACTCGGGCCAGATGACCGTCTTCGGTTTCTGGCTCTACCTGATGACCGACTGCATCCTGTTTGCGTCGCTCTTCGCCACCTATGCGGTGCTGTCCGGCAGTTTTGCCGGCGGCCCGTCGGGTCATGACATCTTCGAACTGCCGTTCGTGGCCGTCGAGACCGGTCTGCTGCTGTTGTCGAGTATCACCTTCGGCTTCGCCATGCTGCAGATGTTCAAGGGTAACAAGAGCGGCGTGCTGGGCTGGTTGGCCATCACCTTCCTGTTCGGTGCCGGCTTCATCGGGATGGAGATCTACGAATTCCATCACCTGATCAACGAAGGTTTCGGTCCTAACCGCAGCGGCTTCCTGTCGGGCTTCTTCGCCCTGGTGGGTACCCACGGTCTGCACGTGACCTCGGGTCTGATCTGGATGGCGATCCTGATGTACCAGATCAACACCAAAGGCATCACCCCGACCGTCAAGACCCGCATGAGCTGCCTGAGCCTGTTCTGGCACTTCCTGGACGTGGTCTGGATCTGCGTCTTCACCGTCGTCTACCTGCTGGGGGTTCTGTAATGGCCAATGCACACGACACTCATCACGAAGGCAATCACGGTAGCGTGAAGTCGTATGTCATCGGCTTCGTCCTGTCGGTGATCCTGACTGCGATCCCCTTCGGCCTGGCGATGTACCCGAGCCTGCCGAAGAACCTGACCGTACTGGTCATCGTGGCGCTGGCCGTCATCCAGGTTGTAGTGCACCTGTTCTACTTCCTGCACATGGACCGCTCGAAAGAGCAGCGCAACAACCTGACGACGTTCCTGTTCACCACCGTGGTGATCGCTCTGCTGGTCGGTCTGTCGCTGTGGATCATGTTCAGCATCCACGTCGAAATGATGGCCAAGTGAGGTAAGACAGCATGTCCCTGAAGCACTTTATCCAGATCACCAAACCGGGAATCATCTTCGGTAACGTGCTTTCCGTGGCGGGGGGCTTCTTCCTCGCCGCGCAGGGTCATGTGGACTTCGCGCTGTTCCTGGCGGTGGTGGTGGGGACGTCCCTGGTGGTCGGTTCCGGTTGTGCATTCAACAACTGCATCGACCGTGACATCGACCAGAAGATGGAGCGAACCAAGAACCGCGCCATGGTGCAGGGCGCCATGTCCCTTCCGGTAGCGCTGGCCTATGCCACGCTGCTGGGCGTCGTCGGCTTCAGCCTGCTGTATGTGCGTGCCAACCCGTTGGCCGCCTACTGCGCGCTGGCGGGCTTCGTCGTCTACGTCGGCTTCTACAGCCTGTGGCTGAAGCGTCGCTCGGTGCACGGTACCCTGGTCGGCAGCCTGTCCGGTGCCATGCCTCCGGTGATCGGCTACTGCGCCGTGAGCAACAGCTTCGACCTGGCAGCCGTCACCCTGCTGGTGATGTTCAGCCTGTGGCAGATGCCGCACAGCTTCGCCATCGCCATCTTCCGCTTCAACGACTACCGCGCGGCGAAGATTCCGGTCCTGCCGGTGGCGCGCGGTATCCTGGCGGCCAAGAAGCAGATCGTGCTGTACGTGCTGGCCTTCGTGCTCGCGACCTTGATGTTGACCCTGGGCGGCTATGCCGGCCTGGGCTACCTGGCCGTCGCCGCTGCCATGGGCCTGTACTGGTTGTACATGGCCTGGGGCGGCTACAAGGCCGAGGACGACAGCAAGTGGGCACGCAAGGTGTTCGGCTTCTCCATCCTCACCGTCACTGCCTTGAGCGTGATGATGTCGGTGGACAGCCAGACCGCGACGGACGTGCTGATGACCTACGCTCGCTGATTCAGCAGTGGCTTGACCAAAGACCCCGGCCTTCGTGCCGGGGTTTTTGTTTGTGAGGTTAATGGCAGGGAGAGGGAGCGTTCGCAGGCTCGGCGTTTAAATACCCCTGAAAATTATCCTAAAAACACGTTTTTGCCCTTTACAGAATCTCATATTCGGCATTATCTTTCGAATAGGTCACCGCCGTGACCCACGTCGCTCGGACGGTTCCGGGCGCTTACGTCTTTCGAGGAAATCATGGCCGAACAAGGTTCGCCGCGCCGCTTCGCGCGCATCGATCGTCTCCCCCCTTACGTCTTCAACATCACCGCCGACCTCAAGATGGCCGCTCGCCGCCGTGGCGAAGACATCATCGACCTGAGCATGGGCAACCCCGACGGCGCCACACCGCCCCACATCGTCGAGAAACTCGTGCAGGTCGCGCAGCGTGAAGACACTCACGGCTATTCCACGTCCCGTGGTATCCCACGCCTACGCCGCGCCATTTCGCGCTGGTACCAGGACCGCTATCAGGTCGACATCGATCCTGAGAGCGAGGCCATCGTCACCATCGGTTCCAAGGAAGGTTTGGCGCACCTGATGCTCGCCACCCTCGACCAGGGCGATACGGTACTGGTGCCCAATCCCAGCTACCCGATCCACATCTACGGCGCGGTCATCGCCGGCGCGCAGGTACGCTCCGTACCGCTGATCCCCGGGGTGGACTTCTTCAATGAGCTGGAACGGGCGATTCGCGAGTCGATTCCCAAACCGAAGATGATGATCCTCGGCTTCCCCTCCAACCCGACCGCGCAGTGCGTCGAGCTGGACTTCTTCGAGCGCGTGGTCGCGCTCGCCAAACGCTACGACGTGCTGGTCATCCATGACCTGGCCTATGCCGACATCGTCTACGACGGCTGGAAGGCGCCGTCGATCATGCAGGTGCCCGGCGCCAAGGACATCGCGGTGGAGTTCTTCACCCTGTCCAAGAGCTACAACATGGCCGGCTGGCGGATCGGTTTCATGGTTGGCAATCCGGGGCTGGTCAGCGCCTTGGCGCGGATCAAGAGCTACCACGACTACGGTACCTTCACGCCGTTGCAGGTCGCGGCCATTGCGGCCCTCGAAGGCGACCAGCAGTGTGTGCGCGACATCGCCGAGCAGTATCGCCAGCGCCGCAACCTGCTGGTCAAGGGCCTGCACGAGCTGGGCTGGATGGTCGAGAACCCCAAGGCCTCGATGTACGTCTGGGCCAAGATTCCCGAGCACTATGCCCACCTCGGCTCGCTGGAGTTCGCCAAGAAGCTGCTGGCCGAGGCCAAGGTCTGCGTGTCGCCTGGTATCGGCTTCGGCGAATACGGCGACGACCACGTGCGCTTCGCCCTGATCGAGAACCCTGATCGCATCCGCCAGGCCATCCGCGGGATTCGGCAGATGTTCCGGGCCGATGGGTTGCTGGCCCGGTAGGCGGGACGCTACACGCCGACTTCCAATGCTGCGCGATAGCGAAAGAAATAGTTGAGCCAAGCGCTGCAAGCATAGCCATGCAGCGCTTGCAGCCCGCCGCTCACCGCTCACCGCTCGTAACTTTTCCCCTCCCACCCCCTTCTCAGGCGCCTGCGGTTGGATTACAAAGAGCGGCGGGGCAGACCCGCCCAACGCCAACCTCTTTCAGCCTGCCCATCATGTCCGAAACCAATCCTTGCTTGAACTGCGGCGCCTGCTGCGGGTATTTCCGTGTGTCCTTCTTTTGGGGCGAGTGTGTATCGGCCGGCGGGCTCGTGCCTGACGAGGCGGTGGTGCAGATCAGCCCAAGCCGCGTGGCGATGATCGGTACCGACAGCAAGCCTTGCCGGTGCACGGCCTTGAGCGGGGAGGTGGGGCGGCAGGTGGCTTGCACGCTCTACGCCCAGCGTTCGAGCACCTGCCGTGAGTTCGAAGCCTCGTGGGAACACGGTGAGCACAACCCGAGCTGCGACGCGGCACGGGCCGCCTATGGCTTGCCGGCGCTCACGCCGCCCGGGGCCAACGAACCCCACTGGCCGGATGACGGCATCGCGGTGGCCTGACGCCGACACTGTCGTGCACAGGACAGGTCAGGTAAGGTCGGTGCCTTCGCTGCATCATCCGGAGGGCCACCTTGGCCGCACGCTACCTGACCCTTACCCTGGCCCTGCTAGGGATCGGCCTGTGCTTCGACGGCGCGCACATGCGTGGCGGTGCCCACATGCCTGCCTTGCAGATGCTGATCTATGGACCCTGGGGTGTGCCTTTCGGGTTGACCCAATGGTTCGCCAACCCGCTGTTCGCCCTGGCCATCCTGACCCATCGCCGTTACCGGCGCCTGTCCCTGGGCCTGGGGCTGTGGGCGCTGTACCTGGCGGCCACCAGCGTGGCCATCGAGCGCCTGCCCGACAACCAGAGCTACGCCTTCCATGACGTGACCCACCTGGGCCTGGGCTTCTACCTGTGGTCGAGTGCCATGGCCGTGTTCTGTCTGGGGCAGGGCTGGCAGGTCTGGACCGCGCGAGGCCGCCAGGACGTGCCCGGATGGTCCTGGCCGGACCTGGTGCTGCTGGTGGCGATCGGTGGGCTGGTCTATGGGGCGACGCAGCGTGATTCGCTGCGCTTCGACACCGACCAGGTACTCATGCCGCCGGTGCAGACGGTGCTCTGACCGGCCGGCCCGACCCCTCGCGCGGTCGTGTACGTGGCACGCAGCCGCTTACTGGACCGTCGTATCGCGCAAGGCCCGCGCTTCCAGATAGGCCTTGACCTGCACGGCATCCCCGATGAACTCGATGCGGTCGGCCTTGGCCTCGCGCTGATAGGCGTACATCGGATCGTAGTACTCGTTGAGCAGACCTTCGATCCAGCCCCGATGCGCCTCGACCGAACCACTGCGCAACTGCTCGTCCAACGCCTGTTGCAACAGGCCCGACAAGCGCTGGAAACGCTCGCCGCCGAGCCGCTTGTAGATGCGCGCCATGCTCTGCTGCAGCCGCTCGGCGAAGGCCGGCAGGCCCTGTTCCGGCCCATGGAGCGCGACGAATTCGGCGCTCAGGTCGATCACGTAGTCGCGCAGGATACGCTCGACGCGGTTGTCGAAGCGGTCTTCCAGCCATACCAGTGGATAATGCTGCATGCCTTGGTACAGCTCCAGCGGTACGGTGCAGCTGCCGACGATGCGGCCTTCGTCTTCGAGCACGAACTGGCCGACCCCGCGATCGCGCTTCCTGAGCACGTCGATCGCCAAGGCGTTCTCGAAGTCGATCTGCGCCGGTTGCCCGGTGGCGCGCTTGCCGAAGCTGGAGCCGCGGTGGTTGGCATGGCCTTCCAGGTCGATCACGTTGTCCAGCTGTGTCAGCACGTCGGTCTTGCCGGTGCCGGTCAACCCGCCGATCAGCACGAAGTCGCACTGCGCCACCGCCTGGGTGGTGGTCTCCAGCAGGAACGTGCGCAGGGCCTTGTAGCCACCGGTGATGCGCGGGTAGTCGATGCCGGCGTCCTGCTTGAGCCACTGTTGGGCGATCTGCGAGCGCAGGCCGCCCCGGAAGCAGTACAGGTAGCCGTCAGGGTGGGCCTTGGCGAACTGCGCCCAGGCGTCCAGACGCGCCTGCTTGACCTCGCCGCTGACCAACTGGTGCCCCAGGGTGATGGCCGCTGCCTGGCCCTGCTGCTTGTAGCAGGTGCCCACGCGCTGGCGTTCGCTGTCGGTCATCAAGGGCAGGTTGACCGTGCCGGGGAAGGCGCCCTTGGCGAATTCGATGGGCGCGCGCATGTCCATCATCGGCGCGCCTTGCAGGAACAGCGTGCGGAAGTCCGTGCAGTCGTCGCGCATCAGAGCACCTCGACCGCATGACGCTGTCGCTCGACCAGTTCGCCGATCGGCGCCAGGTCCAGGCCCAGTTCGGCGGCCACCGCGAGAAAGTCGGCCTCACCGTCGGGCGAGACCGCCACCAACAAGCCGCCGCTGCTCTGCGGGTCGCACAACAGGTGTTTCTGATCGTCGCTGAGGGCGCCGATCTTGTGGCCGTAGCTGGCATGGTTGCGCAAGGTGCCGCCGGGAATGCAGCCCTCGGCCAGGTAGTGCTCGACGCTGGGCAGGCGCGGCACCTGGTCGTAGTGCAGGCAGGCGGTCAGGCCGCTGCCCTCGGCCAGCTCGACCAAGTGGCCCAACAGACCGAA
The DNA here is from genome assembly GCA_046940335.1 of Enterobacterales bacterium AN_CKDN230030167-1A_HGKHYDSX7. Taxonomy (GTDB): domain Bacteria; phylum Pseudomonadota; class Gammaproteobacteria; order Pseudomonadales; family Pseudomonadaceae; genus Aquipseudomonas. Next base: position 728,822 of record JBKYML010000001.1, on the reverse strand, counting down.
CCCGGTCACGTCGGTCATGGCCAGGACGCCGTCGAGCTTGCCGAAGCGGCTGCCTGGCGTGTTGAGGGTGCACATCCAGTCACGGGCCAGGCCCTGGTCCTGGGGGCGCAGCTTGGCTTTCTTTTCAGCCGTGGTGAGGATGCCGATCCCCAGGGGTTTGGTCAGGTACAGCCGGCAACCGGCACGGGCGGTGTCGTTGCGCTTGAGGTGGCGCTTGCTGACAACGCCGGTGACCGCCAGGCCGAAGATCGGCTCGGGCGCGTCGATCGAGTGCCCGCCGGCCAGGGGAATACCAGCGTCGGCGCACACGGCGCGGCCGCCCCGGATCACCTCGCGGGCGACTTCGGGGGGCAGGAGGTTGACCGGCCATCCCAGGATGGCGATCGCCATCAGGGGATCGCCACCCATGGCGTAGATGTCGCTGATGGCATTGGTGGCGGCGATCCGGCCGAAGTCATAAGGATCGTCGACGATCGGCATGAAGAAATCGGTGGTCGAAACCACGCCCCGCTCTTCGTCCAGGGCATACACCGCGGCATCGTCGCGCGACGCGTTGCCGACCCACAGGTTGGGGTCCAGGGCCTGGGCGCCGCTCTCGGCGAGGATCACGTCCAGCACCTGGGGGGAGATCTTGCAACCGCAGCCGGCACCGTGGCTGTACTGGGTCAGGCGAATCGGCTCGCTCATACGCACCTCTGAAGTTCTGATGCGCGATTGTAGCAAAGCTGGCCTTTGCGCCCGTGGCTCTTATAATCAGCCGACACGCGGCGACGGGTGTCAATCGGCAACAGGGTGTTCGGCGCGGGGTTGCTTGCGTCGCGATCCCACTTCCTTGCGCCGCCTGCCTGGTGTCATGCGCGATGGCCTGTCCTTCGGCGTGACCTTGTCCATGCCGCCCTCTTTCTTTTGTCCTTTCTCACGCGGAGCTTTCATGTTCAAACGTCCCCTCGCATTGGCCGCTGGCTTCGTGCTGGCCTGCAGCGCCGTACTCGCCCAGGCCGCCGACACCCTGCGCGTCAGCGCCATCCCCGACGAGGCGCCGACCGAGCTGCTGCGCAAGTTCAAGCCCCTGGGCGACTACCTCGAGCAGCAACTGGGCATGAAGGTCCAGTTCGTGCCGGTCAGCGACTACCCGGCCGTGGTCGAGGCGTTGGCCACCGACCGGCTAGACATGGCCTGGCTGGGCGGCTTCACCTTCGTCCAGGTGCGCCAGAAGGACAAGACCGCGACGCCGCTGGTCCAGCGGGAGCAGGATGCGCGCTTCACCAGCACCTTCATCACCGCCAATCCCGATGTCCACAGCCTGGCCGACCTCAAGGGCAAGACCTTCGCCTTCGGCTCGATCTCCTCGACCTCGGGCAGCCTGATGCCGCGCTACTTCATGCTCAAGAACGACAACATCAAGCCGGAAGGTTACTTCAGCCGCATCGCCTACTCCGGCGCGCACGACGCCACCGCCGCCTGGGTGCAGGCCGGCAAGGTCGATGCCGGCGTGCTCAATTCCAGCGTCTGGGACAAGCTGGTCGCCTCGGGCAAGGTCGATACCGACAAGGTCAAGGTGTTCGCCACCACGCCGACCTACTTCGACTACAACTGGACCGTGCGCGGCAGCCTGGATCCGGCGCTCAAGGACAAGATCAAGGCAGCCCTGCTGGCCTTGGATCCGGCCAAGCCGGAGCAGAAGGCGATCCTGGACCTGCAGGCTGCCAGCCGCTTCATCGAGACGCGCCCCGAGAACTACGACGGCATCGAGCAGGCCGCGCGTGCCGCCGAGCTGCTCAAGTGAGCATCCACCTGCGCGGGGCCGGCCTGCGCCATGGCCAGGTCGAGGCCCTGCGCGATGTGGAGCTACGCATCGAAGCCGGGGAGCGGGTGGCCATCATCGGCCCATCCGGTGCGGGCAAGTCCAGCCTGTTGCACGCGATGGGCAGCGCCTTACGGTTGAGCGCAGGGCAGGTCGAGGTGCTGGGTGAAAACCCGTGGGCCTTGTCCAGCCGTGGCCGGCAACGGCTGCGTGCGCGCATCGGACTGGTGCACCAGGCGCCCCCGCTGCCACCGCGCCAGCGGGTGGTCACGGCCGTCCTGGCCGGTCGTCTGGGGCAGTGGAGCAGCCTGCGCGGGCTGCTCAATCTGCTGTACCCCACCGATGTGCCTGGCGCACGTCAGGCGCTCGCCGAGCTGGGCCTGGCCGACAAGCTCTTCGTCCAGTGCGGCCAGCTCTCGGGCGGACAGTTGCAGCGCGTGGGTATCGCCCGCGCCTTGTATCAGCGGCCGGCGCTGTTGCTGGCCGACGAGCCGGTGTCGGCCATGGACCCCGTGCTGGCCACCCATAGCCTGGGGCTGCTCAACCGGCATGCCGAGACCCATGGCATGACCTTGGTCGCCAGCCTGCATGCGGTCGACCTGGCCATGGCGCATTTCCCGCGCATCGTCGGCATCCGCGCCGGACACGTGGTCTTCGACTGCCCGTCCGCAGGCGTCACCGAGGCATTGTTGGAAGCCTTGTATGCCAATGAGCAGCTGTCGCCGCCGCGCGTCGAGCCCATCCCAGGTGTGCAGATGCCGCGATGCTGAAGGTCGATCAGCGTGATCCTGCGACACTGCCACGCCTGTGGTTGATCGGGATGGCCCTGCTGGTGCTGTGGCCCGGTGTGCACGTGAGCGAGTTGAATCCGGCCGTGCTGTGGCAGGCCGACAATCGCCAGCAGATGGCCGGGTTCGTCAGCGCTTTCTGGCCGCCGGCCCATGACCCTGATTTCCTGGCCCTGTTGCTCGACGCCACCCTGCAGACGCTGGCCGTCGCCACGGCTGGGCTGTGCCTGGCGCTGTTGCCGGCCATTCCCGCCAGCCTGCTGGCCAGCCGCGCCTTGTCGCTGAGCGCCGCTTCCCGGGGCGGTCGGCCCAGCCCCCTGGCGCAACTGGCGCGCTGGCCGGTGCGCGGTGTGCTGATCTTCCTGCGCAGCGTGCCTGAGATCGTCTGGGCGCTCTTGTTCGTGCGCGCGGTGGGCCTGGGGCCGACGGCCGGGGTACTGGCCATCGCCATCACCTACAGCGGGATGCTCGGCAAGGTCTACGCCGAGATCTTCGAGTCGGTCGATCAGCGTCCTGCCCATGCCCTGCTGCAGGCAGGCAGCGGACGCCTGGTCGCCTTCTGCTACGGCATCCTGCCCAGCGCCATGGCCGAGCTGGTGTCCTACACCGTCTATCGCTGGGAGTGTGCGGTACGCGCCTCGGTGGTGATGGGCTTCGTCGGCGCCGGTGGGCTGGGCCAGCAGATCGATCTGTCGATGCGCATGTTCGACGGGGCGCAGGTGGCCAGCATGCTGCTGGCGTTCCTCGTGCTGGTGATGCTTGCCGATGGCTTGAGTCGATTGCTGCGCGGGAGGCTGACATGAATCGGGCGATCGACGGGCTGCTGCTGGTGGCGATCCTGGCCGCGATGCTGGCGTCGTTCGGTTACCTGGGCCTGGACCTGCCCGCCTTGATCGGCGATGGCAGCCTGAGCCAGATGGCCGACTACGCCGGACGCTTCGCCCATCCGGACGTCTCGACCGAGGCACTGCGCGCCGTCGCTCACGCTGCTTTGGAAACCTTGGCCATGTCGGGGCTTGGCACCTTGCTGGCCGTGGTCATCGGTGTCCTGTTGGCGCTGCCGGCGGCCGGGCGCTTCGGCTGGCTTCTGCAAGGCGCTGCGCGCCTGCTGCTCAATGCCTTGCGGGCCATTCCCGAACTGGTCTGGGCAGCATTGACCGTGCTGGCAGCCGGGCTGGGTCCGAATGCAGGCACCCTGGCCCTGGCGCTGCACACCGCAGGCGTGCTCGGGCGACTGTTCGCCGAATCACTGGAGAACGCGCCCGTCGCGCCGGCCCGCGCCATCCGGCAGCAGGGCGGCGGGCAGCTCGTGGCGTTCTGCTTCGGCACCTTGCCCAACCTCTGGCCGCAATGGCTGGCCTATGGCCTGTACCGCTGGGAAAACAACATCCGCATGGCCAGCGTGCTGGGTTTCGTCGGCGCAGGCGGGCTGGGGCAGATGCTCTACACCACCCTGAGCCTGTTCCAGGAAGCCCAGGCCAGCACGGTGATCCTGGCCATGCTGGCGCTGGTGATGCTGGTCGATGCCTTCAGTGGCTGGTTGCGTCAGCGGTACGTTCGGGCGTGAAGGCAGGGGCCTGTTCCGCCATGTCCACGTGCTGCGCTTCACGCTGCATCGATTCCAGGTTGCGCTCGATGGTCTCGCAGATGGTGTCCATCGGGATCTGGTGCTCGCTGGTGCGGAACGGACTCTGCAGGTCGGTGCCGATCCGTTCGATGGCCAGCAGCATGAAGCCCACCACCGTGGAGGCCAGTGGCGTGAACCAGCCCAGCGACTCCACCAGGCCGACCGGTACGATCAGGCAGAACAGGCTGATGAACAGCCGCGGAAAGTACACGTACGGGTAGGGCAGGGGCGTGTTGGCGATGCGCTCCATGCCGCCCTGGGCGTTGGACAGGTCGACCAGCGTCGACTCGAGACGCGCCAGGCGAATGCTGTCCAGCCGGCCGGCCTGGTACTCCTTGGCCAGCAGCGTGGCCGAGCCGCTGAGAATGTCGTTGGCGAAGTTGTTCGAGTGGTTGCGCCGGTCGAACTCGCTCGGCGGGATGAAGGCGATCAGTTCCGCCGGGCACGGTTCGCGGCGCAGGTGCGCGGCCAGGCAGTTGACGTAGGCCACATGACGGCGCAGCAGGGTTGCCTTGATCGGGTTGCTGCCGTCCGTGTCGTTGTCGATCAGCGTCAACACCTGGCGCGCGAAGCTGCGCGAACTGTTCACCATCGCACCCCATAACGTGCGCGCTTCCCACCAGCGATTGTAGGCACTGCTGTTGCGAAAGCTGACCAGCACCACCAGCGCAGAGCCGAGCAAGGTCAGCGGAATCAGCGGCAGGGAGAACTTGCTGTCGAAGAACAGCATGAAGTCGATGGTGACCAGGATGTCCCAGATCAGCAGCCAGAACAGCGACCAGCCGATGTAGCCGATCGTCTTCACCACCAGGCGGTACTTGTGGATCAGCATGTTTTTCATGGGAAAGCTCTCGAACGGCAGCGGATCAGCTTCGGACGTCGTCGATCAAACAAGGTTCGACGCCCGCCGACGTGTGGCGCGTGCTAGACACGTCGGCGGGCCTGATCGCTGGCGTCGGGCTCTGCCGTGAATCGCAGGGGTTCGGGTTGCTCGTCCGAGAGGTTTGAACTCCGCTTTTCAATAGTGGCACAATAATGTCGTCGCCGAACCGCAAGCCTGGCTTGCCGACTGTCCGGTGCAGTAGCCATGGACAGCTTACAACTCGGTGAACCTTGATGAGCGAACGAACGGGCAAAGGCCTCTCTTTTGCCAAGCGCATGTACGTGCCTCGCGCCCTCGGCACGGGGCTGGGCTTTTTCTGCGTGACGATCGGCCTAGGGCCGCAACAGCCAGCCTGGTGGCTGTGGGGTCTGCTGCTGGCCCACGGCTTTCTCTGGCCGCACCTGGCCTATCAGCTGGCACGTCGGTCCGCCCAGCCGTTTCGAGCCGAGCAGCGCAGCCTGGTTTGCGATGGCCTGCTCGGCGGTTGCTGGGCCGGCGCGATGGGCCTGAATCCGCTGCCGAGCGTGATCATCCTGTCGATGATCGCCATGGACAAGATCGCGGCCGGTGGCGTGCACATGCTGATCAAGGTGCTGGTAGCGCAGGTCGTGGGCATTGCCCTGGTCCTGTGGCTCTATGCACCGCCCTTGTTCCCCGAGACCACCCAGCAGCAGATGCTCGCCTGCCTGCCGATCCTGCTGATCTACCCGATGGTGGTCGGCCTGGTCTGTTACCGCATCACCACCCAGCTGAGCGCGCACAAGCGCACCCTGACGCACCTGAGCAAGACCGACAGCCTGACCGGACTGATCAACCATGGCGCCTGGAAAGAGCTGTTGCGCCTGGAATTCCAACGCTGTCGCGACGTGGCGCACGTCAACACCCTGGCCCTGATCGACATCGATCACTTCAAGGCGGTCAACGACCGCTATGGTCACCTGGTGGGGGATGAGGTGCTCAAGGTCATCAGCACGGCGCTCACCGGACAACTGCGCAAGAGCGACCCCGCTGCCCGTTACGGTGGCGATGAATTCTGCGTGATGCTGCCTGACGTCACCGCTGCCGACGCCATCGAGGTGCTGGAGCGTCTGCGTCAGGCCGTCGAGGCCTGGCAGGATCCGCGACTGCCCGGCCTGCGCCTGAGCCTGAGCATCGGTGTCGCGCCGTTCGACTACCGCTTGAGCAGCGCCGACGCCTGGCTGCACGCTGCGGACATGGCTCTGTACGAGGCCAAGGACGCGGGGCGTAATCGGATCGTGATGACGACACCCGGGCAGCCGCAACGGGCGGCGGGGTGAGTGCGAGGCAGGCGGGGCTTGAGTGACAAGTGGCAAGCGACAAGCTGCAAGCCGTCAGCGAATGACTGCTAGCGTGTAGCGCATGGCTTGCCGCTCACCCCCTTCCTGGAGACCGTCACGATGCCCGCCCCCGAACGACGCCTGACCCCCGCGCCCTTGCTACGCCCCGGCGAAACCGTCGTGCTGTACGACGGGGTCTGCAAGCTCTGCAATGGCGTGGTGCGGTTCCTGCTGCGTCATGATCCCCAAGCACGTCTGCGCCTGGCCACCGTGCAGTCCCCCGAGGGGCAGGCCCTGCTGGCCTGGGCCGGCTTGCCTCAGCGGCATTTCGACACCGTGGCCGTGATCCGCGACGACCAGGTCTGGGTGCGCTCCGATGCGTTCTTCGAGCTGGTGCCACAGCTGTCCGGACGCTGGCGCTGGCTCGGTGTCCTTCGGTACGTGCCCAAGGCGGTGCGCGATGCGGTCTACGACTTCGTGGCGCGACACCGTTACCGCTGGTTCGGTCGCCATGCGCACTGCCAGGTGCCGGATGCACGGGACCAGGCGCGCTTTCTCGGCGCCGACCGGCATGTGCCAGAGGGCAAACGCGTCCCCGACTGACGCGTGGCGCAGCGTGCGGACACAGGACAAGCCGACGCGGGGCGTTTAGTATCGACACCCTGCCGTCGGGCAGGGAATGCTGAGCCGAAGAGATCGATACATGAACCAGAACACCACCCCCTCTCCAGTCGACGATCCGGTCGACCAGGTCCTGACCGCCGCGCGCACCGCCTGGCAGGTCCGTCTGGCGCGCCGACTGCTGGGGCCGTCGGCCGCCAAGAAGCGCTTCCACAAGGTGCTGAAGAAGGGCATCAAGGGGCTGTCCAAGGTCGATCGGGGCCGCGCCGAGTTCCTCGCCCGCTATCCCCGATACAGCATGGGACGTGGCTCCTACGGCACGCCGACGGTGCAGGACTACCGCGCCGGGCAGACCCTGAGGATCGGTGCCTACACCTCGCTGGCGGGCACCTCGCGCATCTTGCTGGGCGGCAACCACCGCATCGACTCGGTCACCTCGTACCCGTTCCACGCCTTCCTGTCCCTGGACATGCCCGATCCGACCCCGCCCACGGGCGATGTGGTGATCGGCAATGACGTCTGGGTCTGCACTGCCGCGACGATCCTGTCCGGCGTGACCGTCGGCGACGGCGCCGTGGTCGCCACGGGCGCGGTGGTGACCCGGGACGTGCCGCCCTATGCGATCGTCGGCGGCGTGCCGGCCAAGGTCATCGGCTACCGCTTCCCCGAGGACATCCGCGAGCGCCTGCTGGCGTTGGCCTGGTGGACCTGGCCCCACGAGGAGGTCCTGTCGATCGCGCCCCTGCTGTCGGTGCCGGACCTGCAGGCGTTCTTCGCCTATGCCGAGCAGCGCGCGCGTCCAGTCGGCTGATGCAGGGCAGGGCGGACGACCTCTGCCCAGCCTGCCTTGCGCTCGTCGTCTGCTCGACTAGGGTTTCAAGCATCCCCCTCGACGCAGGTAAGCGACCATGGCGCCCAGAACCCCCAAGCAGCGGCCCGACCAGCCAGTGACGGCCGACCCCTTCCGCCTCAAGTCCCACGCCACGCCCGACCCGGCACACTCGAACGTGCACCGCTACGGGCCGCACAGCTCGATCATCTGCGACACCGAGTCCCGCGGTGGCGTGCGCGACATCGCCGAGCTGCAACTCGACGCCACCCAGGGCTTCATCCCGTTGTGGAGCGAAGGCTCGATCCTGCGCTGGCGCTTTCGCGAGCAGTCACTGTTGCCGTTCGAGGACCCCAAGGCGGTCAAGGCCGCCATCGAAGCGCTGTTCTGCAAGGCGTTGCGCGCCTGGGGCGAGGCGGTTCCGGTCAGTTTTGCGCGCGACGACGATGCCTGGGACTTCCAGGTCGTGGTGCAGGCCGTCGAGCGCTGCGACGATAGCGGTGGCTGCGTGCTGGCCAGCGCGTTCTTCCCCGATCCCGGTCGGCATGACCTGGTCATCTACCCGACCCTGTTCAAGCAGGACGAAGCCGAGCAGATCGAGACGCTCGCCCACGAGCTGGGCCATGTGTTCGGCCTGCGCCACTGGTTCGCCCCGCAGCGCGAGGCAGGCTTTCCTTCGACGCCCTACGGCGCGCAGAACGCCGTGTCGATCATGAACTACGGCCCGGACAGCCAGCTGACGGACGATGACCGCCAGGACCTCAAGCAGCTGTACGAAGACGCCTGGAGCGGTCGCCTGACCCAGATCAACGGCACCCCGATTCGCCTGGTCAGTCCGTTCCACACGCTCAGGGAGCAACCCAAACGGGTCGTGATGATCTAGCGCATGTGCGGTCGAACCGGCAGGCGTGTTCGAGCGGACGAGGAATCAGATGAGCGCGAGGGTGTTCGTAGGGTGGGATGTAGGCGGTTGGAATTGCGACAAGAACCCCAGCAGCCGGGATGCGCTGGTGCTGCTCGACGACCAGCGACGGCCCCTCGGCAGGCCCTGGCGCGGCAATCTCAGGGCCGTGTTCAACGAGGCCATGACCGGCGCCGAGCTGGTCGAGGCGGTGTTCGACCTGTGCCAGGTCGAGACCGCGATCGGCGAACGGCCCACGCTGCTGTTCGCCATCGACACGCCCCTGGGGTTCTCGACGCCCTTCATCGACCTGGTGGTCCACGGGCGTGCCGTCGACACCCTCGGCGCGGCATCCGACAACCCGTACCTGCATCGCAAGACCGAACACTTCCTGTTCCAGCGCGGGCTGTCGCCCTTGTCGCCGCTCAAGGACATGATCGGCAGCCAGGCCACCAAGGGCCTGCACTTTCTGGCCCGCTACGCACCCCAGGTGGAACGCTGCGGCGTCTGGAGCAATGGCCAGGGCCTCACCGCGATCGAGGCCTACCCGTCGGCCTGCAAGCGTTCGGCGTACATCGAGACGCTGAGGGCGCCGTTTCGAACAGCGCGTGAGGCAACGCATACCGAGGCGCCGCCAGTGCATCAGGACATCGACGATGCCCTGACTTGCGCCCTTATCGGCTGGACCTTCCATCATGCGCCGGACCGGCTGGCACAGCCTGACGCGAGCATCGACCCCCGTGAAGGCTGGATCTTCGTGCCGCTGGACGGGTTGCGCTGATCAAGGCACGAAAGGGCAGGGCATGAACCGGCTGGTCCTTTATGCCAGGAACGAAGTGGCAGCGGCCCACTCATAGCAGGCATGCCCCTGTCGTCCCGTGCGACCTCAACCGTTGGAGCTCCCCATGAAGTGTGTGATCGCCGCCCTCCTGACCTCGATCAGCCTCGGCGCGCTGGCCGCCGGCCCTCAGCCTGACCTGCCCAGCTGCGACCTGGCCCAGCAACGGCAGATCGCCGGCCAACCCGGCGGCGAGATTTCCGACCCACGCCACGCCCACATCGCGATGCGCGCCAACATCCTGCAGGCCGACATCGGCAACCTGCGCAGGGCACAGCGCTTGACCCATGAGCAGGCGGACGTGTTGTGGAAGCAGGTGGACGCGATTCGCCAGCAGAGCGCCGGGTTCGTCAAGCAGCAGGGGTTCCTGAGCGCGGCCGAGCGGGCGAGTCAGGATCGGACGTTCGATGAGATTGCGCGGGTGATGTGTCCGGGGATAGAGGGTTAAGGCATCGCGTGGTTGAGCGCGTTGACAGCCTGAATCGAAGGGAAACACCCGATTTGAAACAGGCACAAAAAAACCGACGCTAGGGTCGGTTTTTTCTGGATCTTGGTGCCCCGAGGGAGACTCGAACTCCCACTCCTTTCGAAAACGGATTTTGAATCCGCCGCGTCTACCAATTCCGCCATCAGGGCTTGTGGGGGCGCAGTATAGAGAGGCGCCAAGGGCCGGTCAATCGGCTTTCATGGTGAATTTTCACGCGTTGGGCTAAACTTCCCGGCCCTGTCGAACCGAACATCATCATGCGCGTCGCCGATTTCTCTTTCGAACTCCCTGATTCCCTGATCGCCCGCCATCCGCTGGCCGAGCGCCATGGCAGTCGTCTGCTGGTCCTGGATGGGCCGAGCGGAGCGCTGGCGCACCGGCAGTTCACCGACCTGCTGGAGTACCTGCAGCCCGGTGACCTGATGGTGTTCAACAACACCCGGGTGATCCCGGCGCGGCTGTTCGGCCAGAAGGCCTCCGGCGGCAAGCTCGAGGTGCTGGTCGAGCGTGTGCTCGACAGCCACCGGGTGCTGGCCCATGTGCGCGCCAGCAAGGCGCCCAAGGCCGGCACCGTGCTGCTCATCGACGGTGGCGGCGAGGCCGAGATGGTCGCGCGCCACGAGACGCTGTTCGAGCTGCGCTTCAGCGAAGAGGTGCTGCCGCTGCTCGAACGCGTCGGGCACATGCCGCTGCCGCCCTACATCGACCGCCCGGACGAGGGCGCCGACCGTGAACGTTACCAGACCGTGTACGCCGAGCGCGCCGGTGCGGTGGCGGCGCCCACGGCGGGCCTGCACTTCGACGAGGCCCTGCTGGCCAGGATCGCCGCCAAGGGCGTCGAGCAGGCGTTCGTGACCCTGCACGTCGGCGCCGGTACTTTCCAACCGGTGCGGGTCGACCGCATCGAAGACCACCACATGCACAAGGAGTGGCTGGAGGTCAGTCAGGACGTGGTCGACGCGGTGCAGGCCTGTCGTGCCCGCGGCGGGCGCGTGGTCGCCGTGGGCACCACCAGCGTGCGCTCGCTGGAAAGCGCGGCGCGCGATGGCGAGCTCAAGGCCTTCAGTGGCGACACCGACATCTTCCTGTACCCCGGCCGGCCCTTCCACGTGGTCGACGCCCTGGTCACCAACTTCCACCTGCCCGAGTCCACGCTGCTGATGCTGGTCTCGGCCTTCGCCGGTTACCCGCAGACCATGGCCGCCTATGCCGCGGCGGTGGAGCAGGGGTACCGCTTCTTCAGTTACGGTGATGCCATGTTCATCACCCGCAATCCCGCGCCACGCGGCCCAGAGGATCAAGCATGAGTCGCACCTGTCGTATGTCCTTCGAACTGCTGGCCACCGACGGCAAGGCCCGTCGCGGCCGGTTGACCTTCCCCCGTGGCACCGTGGAGACCCCGGCCTTCATGCCGGTGGGCACCTATGGCACGGTCAAGGGTATGCTGCCGCGGGACATCGAGGCCATCGGCGCGGAGATCATCCTGGGCAACACCTTCCACCTGTGGCTGCGTCCGGGCACCGAAGTGATCAAGAAGCACGGTGGTCTGCACGACTTCATGCAGTGGAAAGGCCCGATCCTCACCGATTCCGGCGGCTTCCAGGTGTTCAGCCTGGGCGCCATGCGCAAGATCAAGGAGGAAGGCGTCACCTTCGCCTCGCCGGTCGACGGCTCCAAGGTCTTCATGGGCCCGGAGGAGTCGATGCAGGTCCAGCGCGACCTGGACTCGGACATCGTGATGATCTTCGACGAGTGCACCCCGTACCCGGCCGAGCCGGATGTCGCACGCACCTCGATGGAGTTGTCGCTGCGCTGGGCGCAACGCTCGAAGAACGCCCATGGCGACAACACCGCTGCGCTGTTCGGCATCGTCCAGGGCGGCATGCACGAAGACTTGCGCATGCGCTCGCTGGAAGGCCTGGACAAGATCGGCTTCGACGGCCTGGCGATCGGCGGCCTGTCGGTGGGCGAGCCCAAGCACGAGATGATCAAGGTGCTGGACTACCTGCCGGGGCAGATGCCGGCTGACAAACCTCGTTACCTTATGGGGGTAGGCAAACCGGAAGATCTGGTCGAGGGTGTGCGCCGCGGCGTCGACATGTTCGACTGCGTGATGCCGACGCGCAATGCGCGCAACGGTCATCTGTTCATCGACACCGGGGTGATCAAGATCCGCAACGCGTTCCATCGCCACGATGATTCGCCGCTGGATCCGACCTGCGACTGCTACACCTGCACGCACTTCTCCCGCGCCTATCTGCATCACTTGGACAAGTGCGGTGAAATGCTGAGCAGCATGTTGAATACCATCCATAACTTGCGTCACTACCAGCGCCTGATGGCTGGTTTGCGCGAGGCTATTCAACAGGGTAAATTGGCCGCCTTCGTCGACGCCTTCTATGCCAAACGCGGGCTTCCCGTGCCGCCTTTGGCGTGACTGTCCTTCCTGTGACCTCGCAGACGATGACGTCGCGATCACGAGTTAACAACCGGAGTGTCAAATGAGCTTTCTGATTCCAGCCGCCTATGCGGATGCTGCCCCTGCTGCTGCCGCAGGCCCTGCCGGTACCGGCTTCGAGTGGATCTTCCTGGTCGGTTTCCTGGTTATCTTCTACCTGATGATCTGGCGTCCGCAGGCCAAGCGTGCCAAAGAGCAGAAGAACCTGCTCGGTGCCTTGCAGAAAGGTGACGAGGTGGTGACCACTGGGGGTATCGCCGGCAAGATCGTCAAGGTCGCCGACGACTTCGTGGTGCTGGAAGTGTCCGACAACGTCGAACTGAAGTTCCAGAAGGGTGCCGTGGCGGCGACCCTGCCGAAAGGTACGCTCAAGGCTATCTGAGTTACCGGTTTTATTTTTCCAGTCGGGGCGCGCAACGCGCCCCGCGTCTTGAACGGGCGGCGTGATGCTCAACAAATACCCTCTGTGGAAATACGCACTGATCGTGCTGGTACTGGCGGTCGGCTTCATTTATTCCGCTCCCAACCTCTACCCGGACGATCCGGCGGTGCAGATCAGCGGTGCCAGTACGGCGCTGCAGGTCAACCAGGCCGACCTCGACCGCGCCAGCAAGGCGCTGACCGATGCCGGCATCGCCGTCAAGGGCACCAACCTGGGTGAGCAGGGCAAGGGCGCGCTGCTGCGCTTGGTCAACCAGGAAGACCAGCTGCCGGCCAAGGACGTGGTCCGCAAGGCGCTGGGCGATGACTACGTGGTGGCGCTGAACCTGGCCCCGACCACCCCGCAGTGGCTGCGCAACCTCGGCGCGAGCCCCATGAAGCTCGGTCTGGACCTGTCCGGTGGCGTGCACTTCCTGCTGGAGGTGGACATGGACAAGGCCATGAGCGCGCGCATGAAAGTATACGAAGGCGAGGTCAAGACCTTGCTGCGCAAAGAACGCATCCGCTACCGCAGCCTGCCGCAGCAGGACGGCGCGATCATGCTCGGCTTCGCCGACGATGCGACCCGCGAACAGGCCCGCAGCCTGGTGCGCAAGAATTTCAACGATTTCGACCTGACCACCAATGAGCGCAACGATCTGGCGGTGCTGCGTCTGGCCCTGACCCAGGCCAAGATCACCGAGATTCGCGACTACGCGGTCAAGCAGAACCTCACCACCGTGCGCAACCGTGTCAACGAGCTGGGCGTGGCCGAGCCGCTGGTGCAGCGCCAAGGCGCCAACCGCATCGTGGTCGAGCTGCCGGGCGTGCAGGACACGGCCGAAGCCAAGCGTATCCTGGGCAAGACCGCCAACCTGGAGTTCCGCTTCGGCGCCGAACCCGGTGCCTCGCGCGCGACCACCGAGGTCTTCGAGTTCCGTGATGGCGGTCGTTCCGCTGCCGTCGAGCGTGGCCTGATCATCACCGGTGACCAGGTGACCGATGCCCAGGCGGGCTACGACGAGCACGGTCGCCCGCAGGTCAACATCCGTCTGGACGGCCATGGCGGCGAACTGATGAACCGTGCCACGCGCACCAACGTCGGTCGCAGCATGGCGGTGATCTTCATCGAGCAGAAGCCGGTCACGCGCTACGAGAAGAAAGTCGTCGACGGCGTCGAGAAGGACGTCGCGGTGCAGACCTTCCAGGAAGAGAAGAAGATCATCAGCCTGGCGACCATCCAGTCCGCTCTGGGCAGCCAGTTCCGCATCACCGGCCTCAATGGCCAGGGCGAATCGTCCGAGCTGGCCCTGCTGCTGCGTGCCGGTGGTCTGGCCGCACCGATGTACTTCGCCGAAGAGCGCACCATCGGCCCGAGCCTGGGCGCCGACAACATCACCAAGGGCATCGATGCGTCACTGTGGGGCATGCTGTTCGTCTCGCTGTTCATCATCGCCATCTACCGCGGCTTCGGCGTGATCGCCACCATCGCCCTGGCGGGCAACATGGTCCTGCTGCTGGCGCTGATGTCGCTGCTCGGCGCGACCCTGACGCTGCCAGGCATCGCCGGTATCGTGCTGACCATGGGCATGGCGGTCGACGCCAACGTGCTGATCTTCTCGCGGATTCGCGAAGAGCTGAAGGCGGGCATGTCGGCGCAACGCGCCATCCATGAAGGCTTCAACCGCGCCTACACTGCGATCCTCGACGCCAACCTGACCAGCCTGCTGGTCGGCGGCATCCTGTTCGCCATGGGCACAGGGCCGGTCAAGGGCTTCGCGGTCACCATGTCCCTCGGGATTTTCACCTCGATGTTCACCGCCATCATGGTGACCCGTGCCATGGTCAACCTGACCTGCGGCGGGCGTGACATCAAGAAGCTGTGGGTTTAAGGGGCTGCCATGAAAACCATCAACTTCATGGGCGTACGCAACGCCGCGTTCGCCATTACCGTGCTGCTCACCGTGCTGGCCTTGTTCAGCTGGTGGCAGAAGGGCCTGAACTTCGGCCTGGACTTCACCGGCGGTACCCTGATCGAGCTGACCTACGAGCGTCCTGCGAACCTGCAGACGGTGCGTGACGAGCTGTCCAAGTCGGGCTTCCACGAAGCGATCGTGCAGAGCTTCGGCGCCACCACCGACCTGCTGGTGCGCATGCCGGGCGATGACCCGCAGCTGGGCACCAAGGTCGCGCAGGCCCTGCAACAGGTCGGCGGCGACAACCCGGCCGTGGTCAAGCGCGTCGAGTTCGTCGGCCCGCAGGTGGGCGAGGAGCTGCGTGACCAGGGCGGCCTGGGCATGCTGCTGGCCCTGGGTGGCATCCTCATCTACCTGGCCTTCCGCTTCCAGTGGAAGTTCGCGGTCGGCGCGATCATCTCGCTGATCCACGACGTGGTGGTGACCCTGGGGATCCTGTCGTTCTTCCAGATCACCTTCGACCTGACCGTGCTCGCGGCGGTGTTGGCGATCATCGGCTACTCGCTCAACGACACCATCGTGGTGTTCGACCGGGTGCGCGAGAACTTCCGCGTCATGCGCAAGGCCTCGCTGATCGAGAACATCAACGTCTCCACCACCCAGACGCTGCTGCGCACCATCGCCACGTCGGTGTCGACCCTGCTGGCCATCGCCGCCTTGCTGTTCTTCGGCGGCGACAACCTGTTCGGCTTCTCGCTGGCGTTGTTCATCGGCGTCATGGCCGGTACCTACTCGTCGATCTACATCGCCAACGTGGTGCTGATCTGGCTGAACCTGAACAGCGAAGACCTGATTCCGCCGGTCAAGGCCGAGGGTGTGGACGACCGTCCATGAGCCTGTCCTGACGCCCCTGGGCGGACACGAAGAAGGCGCGAGCATTGAACTCGCGCCTTTTTTTTCGCTCCAAGGCCGGGAAGAGCGCGGGCGCGGACCCGCAGACAAGATCAGGAGGTTCAGGTGAACAAATCAATGCTCGTGGGTGCGGTCCTGGGTGCTGTCGCAGTGACTGCCGGAGGTGCATTCGCCACCTACAGCTTGGTCAACAAAGGCCCTGAGTATGCCCAGGTGACCGACGTTCAGCCGATCAAGAAAACCATCAAGACCCCACGCCAGGTATGCAAGGACGTGACCGTCACGCGCCAGCGGCCGGTCCAGGACCAGCATCAGATCGCAGGGAGCGTGTTGGGCGCCGTGGCCGGTGGCCTGCTGGGCAACCAGATCGGCGGCGGCACCGGCAAGAAGATCGCTACCGTGGCCGGTGCGGTGGGTGGCGGTTACGCAGGCAACAAAGTGCAGGAGCACATGCAGAACAGCGACACCTATACCACCACGCAGACACGCTGCAACACGGTCAATGACGTGAGCGAGGAAGTGGTGGGGTACAACGTGAAGTACTCGATCGGCGACAAGGCCGGGCAGGTGAAGATGGACCGCGATCCAGGCTCGACGATTCCGTTGGACGACAATGGTCGGTTGGTGCTGAGCGAGGCGCGGACCGGGCAGTGAGTCGGGGCTGATCGGGAGCAGGCTCCCCTGGCCATCGCATGGCTGGGGTGATGGGCCCGTCGGGCCCAATCGCGGCCGGTCCGGCGCCCCGGCAGGGGCCGCTCCCACCTAAGCCATGCTGGACTGCGCCACCGCGGCGTGTGTAGGGGCGGCCCCTGCGCCGCGATTGGCTTCGCAGGACCCACAAGATCAGCTATGCAAGGCATGCTGGGCCCGCAGGGCCCATGAAGTCACTTCTCCAGGCACCCTAGGCGGGTATCTGCCTCATCAGTCGATGTACTCGAACAATTTCACGATCTTCTGCACACCGGCCACGCCCTGCACCACGGCGGTCGCCTGGTTGGCTTCCTGCTGGCTGACCAGCCCCAGCAGGTAGACGATACCGTTCTCGGTGATCACCTTGATTCGCGAACTGCGAACGTCGGCATTGCCCAGCAGCTGAGCCTTCACCTTGGTCGTCAGCCAGGCATCGTTGTTGCGCGCCAGGAGCGAGGAGGGCTGCATCACTTGCAGCTCGTTGTGCACGCGCTTGACCCGCTGCACCTGGCTGGCCGTCTGTTCGGCGAGGCTCTTGAGGTCGGCCCGTGGCGTCTGGCCGGCCAGCAGCACCACACCGTTGTAGCTGCTGACGACGATGTGCGAGTGCTTGTCCAGGTCAGGGCTGGCCTTGGCGATGTTCACCTCGACCTTGGTCTCGATCAGCGAATCGTCGATCTTGCTCCCCAGGGTGCGGGTGCTGCGATCGTCCTCGATCGGTTTTTCCCGTGCAGTGTTGATGACCGAGCTGCAGCCCGAAAGGCTCAAGCAGAGGGTCAAGGTCATCAGGCCGAAACGTCGTGGGCTCATTCTTCACTCCCGAACAGTTGGCTGTCGATCAGATCGCACAGGCAATGGATCGTCAGCAGGTGGACTTCCTGGATACGTGCGGTGACCATCGACGGCACGCGAATTTCGACGTCTTCAGGCAGCAGCAGCGAGGCCATGCCGCCACCGTCGCGGCCGGTCATGGCTACGACAATCATTTCGCGATCATGTGCCGCCTGGATCGCCTGAATGATGTTGGCGGAGTTGCCGCTGGTGGAGATCGCCAGCAGCACGTCGCCGGGCTGCCCCAGCGCGCGGATCTGCTTGGAGAAGATCTCGTTGTAGCTGTAGTCGTTGGCGATCGAGGTCAGCGTGGCGCTGTCGGTGGTCAGGGCGATCGCCGGCAGACTCGGGCGCTCACGCTCGAAGCGGTTGAGCAGCTCGGAGGAGAAGTGCTGGGCGTCGCTGGCGGAGCCACCGTTGCCACAGGCGAGCATCTTGCCCTCGTTGAGCAAGGCGTTGACCATGACTTCGCTGGCCAACTCGATGTGCGGTGCCAGGATGTCCATCGCCTGTTGCTTGGTGTCGATGCTGGCTTGGAACAGCCGACGAATTCGGGATTGCATGTCCATCTGGTGAGACCTTAAAGGGGGCGGTGGCCGGCGCGACGCGCACCACGAGACCAGCCCGCGAAACACGGAACAGAGTGATAGAACGGGTTCAGCATTCGAAGGCGTTTTTCAGCCATTGAAGCGGTTGGCCGGCATGCTGGCTGCCTTGCAGGGCGACCACGTCGAAACGGCAGGGGTAGCTGGCCCAGCGGGGTGTCTGGTGCAGGAAGTGGCTGGCGGCCAGCACCAGTCGCTTCTGCTTGCGCCCATCGATGCTGCCCAGGGCGCCGCCGAAATCCGCGTGCAAGCGGTAGCGGACTTCGACGAATACTACTGTATCGCGGTCGAGCATGACCAGATCGAGCTCGCCACCCCGGCAGCGCCAGTTCTGTGCCAGCAACTGCAAACCGTGCCCTTGGAGAAACGCCAGGGCCTGCCATTCAGCCTGCTGGCCTGGCGAGGTGGGTGACGAGACGGGCATCAGCGGGGCGTGTCCGGCAGACGTTGAACCTGGCCCCCGGTGAACTGCGCCCAGGGCAGCTGGCGCTCTACACGCTGGTTCTGGTTCAGGCTCAGGCTGCCGGACAGGCCGTCGATGCGGTTGTCAGGCAGGGCCTTGAGCTGACCCAGGCGGGGTGCCAGGGCATAGGCGTCGGCGCCCATGGCATACAGACGGCCCAGGCTGCCTGCCGCCTGTGGCCACTGCTGGACCACCTGCTGACGCAGCGCGTTGCCGTTGCTGGTGTCGAGCAGCCAGGGGGTTTCGCAGAACACGACGCCGTTCAGGTCGTTGTACTGGTTGACGTCACCGCTGGCGCTGTACAGGTTGGAGGTGGCATAGACCGGCAGATTGCCCGCGTACTGGAAGTTCAGGGTCGGCTTGATCTGCTGAGCCTGCTGCGGGGTCGCGGCCAGGAACAGGAAGTCGATGTCCTGACGACGTGCCGGTTGCGCGGCGACCTCGCCACCGACAGCGTTTTGCAGGCTCTTGGCACGGCCCTCGCTCTGGCGCAGTTGCAGCAGGTCGGCGATCTGTTGGGCCAGGGCCACGGGTTGGGCGATGTGATCGGCGGCCAGCAGGGTGCCGCCACGGGCTTCCCAGTCCTGACGGAAGGCCTTGAGCACACGGTCGCCCCATTCGCCGCTCGGCACCAGCGCGATGGCACGTACCCGGCCGTCGGCATGGGCGCGACGGGACACTTCGCGCGCCTCGTCTTCGGCCGCCAGGCCGAACTGGAACAGTTGAGCGGGCGCCTTCTGACCGGCGTCGGCGTAATTCAGGGCCAGCGTCGTGATGGGCAGTTGGGGATAATCGGCCAGCTTCTTGACCAGCGGTTTCTCCAGCGGGCCGACCACCAGCTGGACGCCGGCGGCTTGGGCCTCACGGTAGAAGTCGTCCAGGGAGGTGATGCGCGAGCTGTCGAACACCTGGATCTTCGGGGCCGGTTGACCGGCCTGGGTCGCTTGGAAGTGCGCGGCCATGAAGCCGTCGCGCAGGGCCTTGGCCACATTGGCCAGGGGGCCTTCCTGGGGCAGCAGCAGGGCGATGCTGGTCAGCGGCTGGTTGGCCAGCTCGCGCAGCTTGGCCAGGGACTCGGGCAGTTGGCGCGCGGCCGGGTGGTTCGGGTACTGCGCACGCCAGGCGTCGATCGCGGCCTGCTGGGTTTCCAGCGTGCCGGCGCGCTTGACCGCCAGGGCCAGGCTGGCCCAGCCCGCCAGGTCGTCGGTGCCCTTGCTGGCGCCTTCCAGCTGGTCGGCAGGCAGGGCAGCGATCAGCGTCCAGATGGCTTCCTGGTTCTTGGCCGCTACCGCCGGCTCGCTCAGCAGGGGCGCCAGCAGGGTGCGCTGGCGGGCTGCTTCGAGCGGTTGACCATCGGCTTCCAGGGCGGCTGCATGAACGCTGTAGGTGCGTACCTGCAGCTCGGGCGGCAATTGACCGACATACTGCAGGCTCGGGTGCGACAGGGCGTCGACCGCTGCCTTGGGCTGGTTGCGGCTCATGGCCAGCTCTGCCGACAGGACGCTGGCGAAGACCTGCTGGGCCGGCTTGAGCGAATCGAGCTTCACCTGCTGGAGGATGTGCGTGGCGCGTGGGTAGTCTTTCTGGCGATAGGCTTGATCGGCCGCGCTCAGGCGCAACAGCGCGGCTTCTTCCGGCGACTGGCTCGCAGCCGCCTGCTCGAGCAGTTGCTCGATGCTGGCATCCGGGGTGCGCGGCAGCTCGCCCAGGCGGGACGAAGGCGAGCTGGCGCAGGCTGCCAGCAAGGCAGCGAAACAGAGGGCTGCAAGCAGCCGCAGGCAAGCGATCATGGAAAGGTCCTGTTACCTGATCAAATAGGTCGACGATTGTACCCAAGCCGTGGCCGGGGTGCGATGTCGCTGACGTGGATCCTCCAATATAGGCGGTATGCACGCGTCGGCGGGCAAAGATGTTTGCGCGTTGTGACCGACGGTCGGGCTACAATGGCGCTTTCGGTCCGAATCAAGACAGGTGCACGCAGTGACAGAGGTTCCAGGCGCTTCGAAATCCACCACCGGGACGTTGTACGTCGTCGCCACGCCGATCGGCAATCTGGACGACATCAGTGCGCGGGCGCTGAAGATCCTGGGTGCGGTGAAGTTGATTGCCGCCGAAGACACCCGTCACTCGGTACGCCTGCTGCAGCACTTCGGCATCCAGACGCCGTTGGCGCCCTGCCACGAGCACAACGAGCGGGACGAAGGCAGCCGTTTCATCGCCCGTTTGCTGGCGGGTGACGACGTGGCGCTGGTGTCCGATGCCGGCACGCCCCTGATCTCCGACCCGGGTTATCACCTGGTGCGCCAGGCACGCGCCGCCGGCATCACCGTGGTGCCTGTGCCGGGTGCCTGCGCGTTGATCGCCGCGCTGTCGGCTGCCGGGCTGCCGTCCGACCGTTTCATGTTCGAAGGCTTCCTGCCGGCCAAGGCTGCTGGACGGCGTGCCAGGCTGGAACAGGTCAAGGAAGAGCCGCGTACCCTGATTTTCTATGAAGCGCCCCATCGCATCCTGGAGTGCCTGCAGGACATGCAGGCCGTGTTCGGCGATGAGCGTCCGGCCGTGCTGGCCCGTGAGCTGACCAAGACCTTCGAGACCCTCAAGGGGTTGCCGTTGGCCGAGTTGCGGGCGTTCGTGGAAAACGACAGCAACCAGCAGCGCGGCGAATGCGTGGTGCTGGTGGCCGGCTGGAGCGCGCCGGAGGACGATCAGGCCGTCAGTGCCCAGGCCCTGCGCGTGCTCGACCTGCTGCTGGCTGAAATGCCGCTCAAGCGTGCAGCTGCCCTGGCGGCGGAAATCACCGGTGTGCGCAAGAACCTGCTGTACCAGGCGGCCCTGGAAAAACAGAAGGGCGACTGATCCGGCGCATCTATCGCTTGTCCCGCGCGGCGTCTGTCGGTACCCTTGTCGGCGGAGAGTCGATTGGACAGTCGCTGCCAGCCTTCGTTCCGCGAAGGTTGGGGGAGGAAAGTCCGGGCTCCATAGGGCAGAGTGCCAGGTAACGCCTGGGAGGCGCGAGCCTACGGAAAGTGCCACAGAAAACAACCGCCTAAGCGCTTCGGCGCCGGTAAGGGTGAAAAGGTGCGGTAAGAGCGCACCGCACGGCTGGCAACAGTGCGTGGCTAGGTAAACCCCACTCGGAGCAAGACCAAATAGGGTTCCATATGGCGCGGCCCGCGTTGGAACCGGGTAGGTTGCTAGAGGCGTCCAGTGATGGCCGTCGTAGAGGAATGACTGTCCTCGACAAAACCCGGCTTACAGATCGACTCTCCACCTCTTTTTCCCTCGGTCAGTGCCCGCCGAGCGGTCCTCGGTAAGATGAAAAAATCTTACTCTTCACGCAGTGTCTCAGCATTGTCGCCCAAGTCCTTGAAAGGGCAGTCAATCGTTCTTCGAATCCCCCTCAAAAGTCCTGTTCTTCGATCGTTTGCGACGCTAAATCTTGGCCCCGTAAGGGATTTCCTTATGAACGTGCCTTGACGGTGCAGCGAGCGGATTCCTATAGTGTGCGCGAGTGGCGAAAAGTGGGATGAAGTGGGTTTTTTTTGCCATCATCCAGCTCACAATGTAGGGAATCGCAGCCGTGTTTCGCGGAGCCAACGCCATCAGCCTCGACGCAAAAGGCAGGCTCGCCATGCCGAGTCGGTATCGCGACGAGCTGGATTCGCGGTGTGCTGGTCAGCTGATCGTGACGATCGATGCCTCCGACCCCTGCCTGTGCGTGTACCCGCTCGACGAGTGGGAACATATCGAAGCCAAGTTGCGCGCGTTGCCGTCCTTGCGCGAAGAGAACCGTCGCCTTCAGCGTCTGCTGATCGGCAATGCGGTGGATCTCGAGCTCGATGGCAGTGGGCGCTTTCTGGTACCACCCCGACTGCGTGAGTACGCGCGGCTCGACCGCAAGGCCATGCTGGTAGGGCAACTGAACAAATTCCAGCTGTGGGATGAAGAGGCCTGGAACACCATCTCGGCCGCCGACCTTGCAGCTATTCGACAACCGGGCGCCATGCCCGATGATTTGCGTGATCTGATCCTGTGACCATAGATAGCGGCTTCAACCATATCACCGTGCTGCTCAACGAGGCTGTCGACGCCCTGGCCCTACGCGCCGATGGCTGCTACCTCGACGGCACCTTCGGCCGCGGTGGGCATAGCCGTCTGATCCTCGATCGGTTGGGGCCGCAGGGCCGGCTGCTGGGCTTCGACAAAGACCCACAAGCGATTGCCACGGGGCAAGCGCTGGCGGCCGAAGACGGCCGCTTTGTCATTGTGCAGCGCAGTTTTGCCGAGCTGGGTCAGGAACTGGCCACGCGTGGCCTGGCGGGCAAGGTCGACGGCGTACTGCTCGACCTGGGCGTGTCCTCGCCGCAGCTGGACGACCCCGAGCGCGGCTTCAGCTTCATGAACGATGGCCCCCTGGACATGCGCATGGACCCCGAACGCGGCCAGAGCGCCGCGCAGTTCATCGCCAGCGCGCCGGAAGATGAGATCGCCCGGGTGTTCAAGGAGTACGGCGAAGAGCGCTTTGCCAAGCGCATGGCCCGCGCCGTGGTCGAGCGCCGCGAGCAGACCCCGTTCACCCGCACCAGCGACCTGGCCGAAGTGATCAAGGTCGCCAACCCGGCCTGGGAGAAGGGCAAGAACCCGGCGACCCGCGCATTCCAAGGGCTGCGCATCCACGTCAACAACGAACTGGGCGATCTCGAGGCCGGCCTGCAGGCCGCGCTCGATGGGCTGGCAGTCGGCGGCCGCCTGGTGGTCATCAGCTTCCACTCCCTGGAAGACCGCATCGTCAAACTGTTCATGCGCAAGCTGGCCAAGGGCGAGGCCGACAACCTGCCGCGCAACCTGCCCGTGCGCCATGAACCGTTCCAGCCCCTCATCAAGGTCCATGGCAAGGCCCAGTTCGCCTCCGAGGCCGAGCTCAAGGCCAACCCACGGGCGCGCAGCGCCGTCATGCGCGTGGCGGAGAAGCTCAGGTGAGCCGTCTGTTCGCCAAGCCGCTGCCAGGCGGGAGCTTTCTCATGCTGCTGATGTTCATCGGCGTGCTGGTCTCGGCCATCGCCGTGTCCTACAGCGCGCACTGGAACCGCCAATTGCTCAATACGCTCTACGGCGAACTCAACGAGCGCGACAAGGCACAGGCCGAATGGGGTCGCCTGATCCTCGAACAGAGTACCTGGACCGCCCATAGCCGCATCGAGAGCCTGGCCACCGAGCAGCTCAAGATGCGTGTGCCTGCGGCGGACGAGATACGGATGATCGCGCCATGATGAAGCTCGAAGGGGCACTGTACCCTTGGCGTTTCCGCGTGGTCATCGCCTTGCTGGCGGTGATGGTCGGCGCCATCGCCTGGCGCATCATCGACCTGCAGGTGGTCGACCGCGACTTCCTCAAGGGGCAGGGCGATGCCCGTAGCCTGCGCCACATTCCGATCCCCGCACACCGTGGCCTGATCACCGACCGCAATGGCGAACCGCTGGCGGTCAGTACCCCGGTCACCACCTTGTGGGCCAACCCCAAGGAAATGCAGGGTTCCAAGGAGCGCTGGCCGGAGCTGGCGCGCGCGCTGGGGCAGGATCCACGGCAGTTGACCGAGCGCCTGACGCAGCTGGCCAACAAGGAATTCATCTACCTGGTGCGTGGCCTCACGCCCGAGCAGGGCCAGCAAGTGGTCGATCTCAAGGTGCCGGGCGTCTACGGCATGGAAGAGTTCCGCCGCTTCTACCCGGCAGGCGACGTGACGGCGCACATGGTCGGCTTCACCGACCTGGACGACCACGGGCGTGAAGGCGTCGAGCTGGCCTACGATGAATGGCTGGCCGGCGTACCGGGCAAGCGCCAGGTGATCAAGGACCGTCGCGGTCGCCTGATCAAGGACATCCAGGTCACCAAGAACGCCAAGGCCGGCAAGACCCTGGAGCTGTCGATCGACCTGCGCCTGCAGTACCTGGCCACCCGCGAGCTGCGCAACGCGATCGCCGAGCAGGAAGCCAAGGCCGGCAGCCTGGTGATCATGGACGTCAAGACCGGCGAAGTCCTGGCCATGGTCAACCAGCCGACCTACAACCCCAACAACCGCCGCAGCATGTTCCCCGCCGCGATGCGCAACCGCGCCATCATCGACGTGTTCGAGCCTGGTTCCACGGTCAAGCCGCTGTCCATGAGCGCCGCACTGGAAAGCGGCCGCTGGAAGCCGACCGACAAGGTCGAGGTCTACCCCGGCAGCCTGCAGATCGGCCGTTACACCATCAAGGACGTGTCGCGCAGCGAAGGCCCGATCCTCGACCTGACCGGCATCCTGATCAACTCCAGTAACGTGGGCATGAGCAAGATCGCCTTCGACATCGGTGGCGAAGCCATCTACCGGGTGATGTCGCAGCTGGGACTGGGGCAGTACACCGGTCTGGGCTTCCCGGGCGAGCGTGTCGGCAACCTGCCCAACCACCGCGAGTGGCGCAAGGCCGAAACGGCGACCCTGTCTTATGGTTACGGCGTCTCGGTGACCGCGCTGCAGCTGGTGCATGCCTACGCGGCCCTGGCCAACGACGGCAAGATGGTGCCGCTGAGCATTCTCAAGGTGGACAAGGAGCCTGAATCGACCCAGGTCGTGCCGAAAGAGACGGCCGAGACCATCCAGGGCATGCTGCAGCAGGTGATCGAAGCACCGCGCGGTGTCTATCGAGCCCAGGTGCCGTTCTATCACGTGGCCGGCAAGAGTGGTACGGCACGTAAGGCGACGGTCGGCGCCAAGGGCTACACCGAAAACGCCTATCGCTCGCTGTTCGCCGGGTTCGGCCCGATGAGCGACCCGCGCTACGCCATCGTCGTGGTCATCGACGAGCCGAGCAAGGGCGGCTACTTCGGCGGCCTGGTGTCGGCCCCGGTCTTCAGCAAGGTCATGTCCGGCACCCTGCGCCTGATGAACGTACCGCCTGACAACCTGCCTGCGCCGACCGAGCCGCAGCAGGCCAGCGCAGACCCCGCCAAGGGAGGGCGTGGATGATGACGATGCCATTGAGCAAACTGTTCCCCCAGGCCAGCCGCGATCCGCTGATCCGTGAACTGACCCTGGACAGCCGGCAGGTGCGCCCGGGCGATCTGTTCCTGGCGGTGCCCGGGACCCAGGTCGATGGCCGTGCGCACATCGCCGATGCCTTGGCCCGAGGCGCCGCTGCGGTCGCCTACGAAGAGCGGGAGGCAAGCGTGTTGCCTCTGACCGATGTGCCGTTGATTCCGGTACGCGGCCTGATCGCCCAACTGTCGAGCCTCGCAGGCCATTTCTACGGCGAGCCGAGCCGGCAGTTGCCGATGATCGGCGTGACCGGGACCAACGGCAAGACCAGCGTCACCCAACTGGTGGCGCAAGCGCTGGACCTGCTGGGCCAGCATTGCGGGTTGATCGGCACCTTGGGCACCGGTTTCCATGGCGCCTTGCAGAGCGGCCGCCTGACCACGCCCGACCCGATCGCCGTGCAGGCGACCCTCAATGACCTGAAAAAGGCCGGCGCCAAGGCCGTGGCCATGGAAGTCTCGTCCCATGCGCTCGAACAGGGCCGCGTGGCGGCCGTCGATTTCGATGTCGCCGTGCTGACCAACCTGTCGCGTGATCACCTCGACTACCACGGCAGCATGCAGGCCTACGAAGCGGCCAAGGCCAAGCTGTTCGCCTGGCCAAGCCTGCGCAGCCAGGTGGTGAACCTGGACGATGCGTTCGGCGAGCGGCTGTGCCAGGCCTATGCGCAACGTCCTGTCAGCGATCACGTCGAAACGCGCCTGATCACCTACAGCCTGGTACGGGCCGACGCCTCCTTGTACGCGCGCGAGGCCGTGTTCAGTGACGAAGGCGTGTGCGCCACGCTGGTCACCGCACAGGGCGAGCGTACGCTGCGCAGCCCACTGCTGGGCCGGTTCAACCTGAGCAACGTGCTGGCTGCCGTCGCCACACTGCTGGCGCTGGACTACACCCTCGACGAAGTCCTGGCCGTCACGCCCCGCCTGCAGGGCCCGTTGGGTCGCATGCAGCGCCTGGGCGGTGGCGAGCGGCCGTTGGTGGTGGTCGATTATGCCCATACCCCTGACGCCCTGGAAAAAGTCCTCGAAGCCTTGCGACCCCATGCACGCGGCCGGCTGCTGTGCCTGTTCGGCTGCGGGGGCGACCGCGACCGCGGCAAGCGTCCGTTGATGGCCGAGGTGGCCGAGCGCCTGGCCGACCAGGTGTGCGTGACCGACGACAACCCACGCAGTGAGGCACCTGGGCAGATTTTCGACGACATCCGTCCGGGGTTCACCGCCTCGGCCGACGTCACCTTCGTCGCCGGACGTGGCGACGCCATCGCCTCGCTGATCGCCAGCGCCCATGCCGACGATGTGGTCGTGCTGGCCGGCAAGGGGCACGAGGATTATCAGGAAATCGCGGGCCAACGCCATGCGTTCTCCGATCTGATCGAAGCCGACAAGGCGCTGGCAGCCTGGGAGGCTCACCCATGATTCATCCTTTCACCCTGAACACGCTGGTCGAACCGTTGCGTGCCCGCCTGGTCGGGTATGACGCCACCTTCACCGGCGTCAGCATCGACAGCCGCAGCGTTGTCCCGGGCCAATTGTTCGTGGCCTTGAGCGGGCCGCGTTTCGATGGCCATGATTACCTGGCCGAGGTCCAGGGCAAGGGCGCGGTTGCCGCCCTTGTGCAGCGCGAAGTGCCAGGCATCGACCTGCCCCAGTTGGTGGTCGCCGATACGCGCTTGGCACTTGGCCAACTCGGCGCGCTCAACCGCGAAGCCTTCGACAGGCCCGTGGTCGGGATCACCGGTTCCAGCGGCAAGACCACGGTCAAGGAGCTGCTGGCCAGCATCCTGCGCACCGTCGGCCCCGTCCTGGCCACCCGTGGCAACCTCAACAACGACCTGGGCGCGCCGCTGACCTTGCTGGAGATTGGCCGCGAGCACAGTGCGGCCGTGATCGAGCTGGGCGCCTCGCGTCTGGGCGAGATTCGCTACACCGTGGGTCTGACCCGTCCCCAGGTGGCCATCCTCAACAATGCCGGGACCGCCCACGTCGGTGAGTTCGGTGGCCCGGACAAGATCGTCGAGGCCAAGGGCGAGATCCTCGAGGGCCTGGGGGCCCACGGTACTGCCGTGCTCAACCTGGACGACAAGGCCTTCCCGATCTGGCAGCAGCGCGCCGCGGGTCGTCCGCTTCTCACCTTCGCGCTGCGTGACCCGCGCGCCAGCTTCCACGCCTCGGATATCGCCCACGATGCCCGCGGCTGCCCGTCCTTCCAGCTGCATGGCCCGAACGGTTCGGTGGCCGTGCAACTCAACCTGCTCGGCACCCACAACGTGGCCAATGCCTTGGCCGCCGCCGCTGCCGCCCATGCCCTGAACGTCGGGCTCGACGCGATCGCCGTCGGGCTGGGTGCGCTGCAGCCGGTCAAGGGCCGTACGGTGGCACAGGTGACGCCCAGCGGCGCACGGGTGATCGACGACACCTACAACGCAAATCCCACCTCCATGTGCGCGGCGATTGATATACTCGCCGGCTTTTCCGGCCGCACCGTCCTGGTGCTGGGGAATATCGGCGAATTGGGTGACTGGGCCGAGCAAGGCCACCGCGAGGTCGGGGAGTATGCCCGCGGCAAGGTCGATGCGCTGTATGCGACGGGCGTCGACATGCGGCATGCCGTACAGGCCTTTGGTGCCGACGGTCGCCATTTCGCCACTCAGGCTGAGCTGATCGACGCCGTGCGCGCCGAGAACGCCAGCGACACCACTATTTTGATCAAGGGCTCACGCAGCGCTGCGATGGAACACGTCGTGGCGGCATTGTGCGGTGCCGGCGGGGAGAAACATTAATGCTGCTGCTGTTGGCCGAGTACCTGCAACAGTTCTACAAAGGCTTTGCGGTCTTCCAGTACCTGTCCCTGCGCGGGATTCTCGGCGTCCTGACCGCCCTGTCGCTGGCGCTGTGGCTGGGGCCGTGGATGATCCGTACGCTGCAGATCCGTCAGATCGGCCAGGCCGTTCGCAATGACGGTCCGCAATCGCACCTGTCCAAGTCCGGCACGCCGACCATGGGCGGTGCGCTGATCCTGTCCGCCATCGGCATCAGCACGCTGCTGTGGGCCGACCTGACCAACCGCTACGTGTGGGTCGTGCTGATCGTCACCCTGCTGTTCGGCGCCATCGGCTGGGTCGACGACTACCGCAAGGTGATCGAGAAGAACTCCCGTGGCCTGCCGAGCCGCTGGAAATACTTCTGGCAGTCGGTGTTCGGTCTGGGGGCGGCGGTCTTTCTCTACATGACCGCGCCCACCAGCGTCGAAACCACGCTGATCGTGCCGATGTTCAAGGACCTGACCCTGCCACTGGGCGCAGGCTTCATCGTGCTGACCTACTTCGTCATCGTCGGCTCGAGCAACGCCGTCAACCTCACCGACGGCCTCGATGGCCTGGCGATCATGCCGACCGTGATGGTCGGTGGCGCCCTGGGCATCTTCTGCTACCTGTCGGGCAACGTGAAGTTCGCCGAGTACCTGCTCATCCCGTACGTGCCAGGCGCCGGTGAGCTGATCGTGTTCTGCGGCGCGCTGATCGGCGCGGGCCTGGGCTTCCTCTGGTTCAACACCTACCCGGCCCAGGTGTTCATGGGCGATGTCGGCGCTCTGGCCCTGGGCGCGGCCCTGGGCACCATCGCGGTCATCGTCCGCCAGGAAATCGTGCTGTTCATCATGGGCGGCGTGTTCGTGATGGAGACCCTGTCGGTGGTCATCCAGGTCGCTTCGTTCAAGCTGACCGGCAAGCGGGTCTTCCGCATGGCACCGATCCACCACCATTTCGAACTCAAGGGCTGGCCTGAACCCCGCGTGATCGTGCGCTTCTGGATCATCACGGTGATCCTGGTGCTCATCGGCCTTGCCACCCTGAAGCTGAGGTAGTCGCGCGTGTCCTTGATCGCATCTGATCACTTCCGCATCGTCGTCGGCCTCGGCAAGAGCGGCATGTCCCTGGTTCGCTTCCTGGCGAGCCAGGGCATCGCGTTTGCGGTCGCCGACACGCGTGCGTGCCCGCCAGAGCTCGAGACGCTACGCCGCGACTACCCGACCGTGGACGTACGCTGCGGTGAGCTGGACGTCGAGTTCCTCTGCCGGGCCGACGAGCTGTACGTCAGCCCAGGCCTGGCCGTGGCCACGCCCGCGCTGCAAGCGGCGGCGGCACGAGGCGTGCGCCTGTCAGGGGACATCGAGCTGTTCGCCCGGCACGCCAAGGCCCCGATCGTGGCCATCACCGGCTCGAATGCGAAGAGCACCGTGACCACGCTGGTCGGCGAAATGGCGGCGCAGGCAGGCAAGCGCGTGGCCGTCGGCGGCAACCTGGGCACGCCGGCGCTGGACCTGCTGGACGACGATGTCGAGCTGTACGTCCTCGAACTGTCGAGCTTCCAGCTGGAGACCACCGACCAGCTCGACGCCGAGGTGGCGACGGTGCTGAACATCAGCGAAGACCACATGGACCGCTACAGCGGCCTGCCGGCCTACCACCTGGCCAAGCACCGGATCTTCCGCGGCGCGCGCCAGGTGGTGGTCAACCGTCAGGACGCCCTGAGCCGGCCGTTGCCGGTCGAAGGCCAGCCCTGCTGGACCTTCGGCCTCAATGCGCCGGACTTCAAGGCGTTCGGGCTGCGCGAGGTCGATGGCGAGAAGCACCTGGCGTTCGAGTTCCAGGCCCTGATGCCGGTGCGCGAGCTGAAGGTGCGGGGCGCCCACAACCAGAGCAATGCTCTGGCCGCGCTGGCCCTCGGCCATGCGGTCGGTCTTCCCTTCGCACCGATGCTCGAGGCCCTGCGGGCCTTCACCGGGCTGGCTCACCGTTGCCAGTGGGTACGTGAGCGCGAGGCGGTGAACTGGTACGACGATTCCAAGGCCACCAACGTCGGTGCGGCGCTCGCGGCGATCGAAGGTTTGGGTGCCGACATCGACGGCCAACTGGTGCTGATCGCCGGCGGTGACGGCAAGGGCGCCGACTTCTCGGCCCTGCGTGACCCGGTGGCG
Source organism: Enterobacterales bacterium AN_CKDN230030167-1A_HGKHYDSX7 (assembly GCA_046940335.1). Classification (GTDB taxonomy): domain Bacteria; phylum Pseudomonadota; class Gammaproteobacteria; order Pseudomonadales; family Pseudomonadaceae; genus Aquipseudomonas. The sequence goes on along the minus strand of JBKYML010000001.1, from coordinate 698,405 downwards.
CGTCATTGTCGCGCGGTGGTGCTGCTGGGGCGTGACGCCGATCGCCTGGCCGAGGCGCTGGGCGAGGGTGTGCTCCACGTGCGCGTGACCACGCTCGACGAGGCCGTGCAGCGCAGTGCTGCCCTGGCCCGACCGGGCGATGCGGTGCTGCTGTCGCCTGCTTGCGCCAGCCTCGACATGTTCCGCAATTTCGAAGAGCGTGGGCGCCTGTTCGCTCAGGCCGTGGGAGCACTGGCATGATCTTCAACGTCATCAAGCCCTATCCCTCGCCGCTGATCAGCGGCCGTGGCATCGACCTGGATTTCGCCTTCCTGGCCGGCTGCCTGGCATTGCTCGGCCTGGGGCTGGTGATGATCACCTCGGCGTCGTCGGAAGTGGCGGCCGTGCAGTCCGGCAACCCGCTGTACCACATGTTCCGGCACCTGGTGTACGTGGCGCTGGGTCTCGGCGCCTGCGGCGTGACCATGCTGGTGCCGATCGCCACCTGGCAGCGCATGGGCTTCACCATGCTGCTGTGCGCCTTCGGGCTGCTGGTGCTGGTGCTGGTGCCCGGCATCGGGCGCGAGGTCAACGGTTCGATGCGCTGGATCGGCTTCAGTTTCTTCAACGTGCAGCCCTCGGAAGTCGCCAAGGTCTTCGTGGTCATCTACCTGGCCGGCTACCTGGTGCGCCGTCAGCAGGAAGTGCGCGAAAGCTGGATGGGCTTCTTCAAGCCGTTCATCGTGCTGCTGCCCATGGCGGGCCTGCTGCTGATGGAACCCGACTTCGGCGCTACCGTGGTGATGATGGGCGCCGCCGCCGCCATGCTGTTCCTCGGCGGGGTGGGGCTGTTCCGCTTCAGCCTGATGGTGGTGCTGGCGGTGGTGGCGGTGTTCGTGCTGGTACAGGCACAGCCTTACCGAATGGCCCGTCTGATCACCTTCACCGACCCCTGGTCCGACCAGTTCGGCTCGGGCTACCAGTTGACCCAGGCGCTGATCGCCTTCGGCCGTGGCGAATGGCTGGGTGTAGGCCTGGGCAACAGCGTGCAGAAGCAGTTCTACCTGCCCGAAGCGCACACCGACTTCGTGTTCTCGGTACTGGCCGAGGAGCTGGGCGTGGTCGGTTCGCTGGTCACCGTGGCGCTGTTCGTGTTCGTCACCGTGCGCGCCCTGTACATCGGATTGTGGGCCGAGAAGGCCAAGCAGTTCTTCGCCGCCTACATGGCCTTCGGCCTGTCGTTCCTGTGGATTGGCCAGTTCCTGATCAACATCGGCGTGAACGTCGGCCTGCTGCCGACCAAGGGGCTGACCTTGCCGTTCCTCAGTTACGGGGGCAGCTCGCTGGTGATCTGCTGTGCCTGCGTCGGGCTGTTGCTGCGCATCGAGTGGGAGAGCCGAACGCACCTGGGCAGCGAAGAGCACGAATTCAAGGAAAGTGATTTTGCCGAGGAGCCTGCCCATGGCCGATGACGGCAAGTGCGTACTGATCATGGCCGGTGGCACGGGTGGACATGTCTTCCCGGCCCTGGCCTGCGCGCGCGAGTTCCAGGCTCGCGGCTACCGCGTCCACTGGCTGGGTACGCCGCGCGGCATCGAGAACGAGCTGGTGCCCCAGGCAGGGCTGCCCCTGCACCTGATCCAGGTCACCGGTCTGCGCGGCAAGGGCAAGCTGTCCCTGCTCAAGGCCCCATTGACCCTGGTCAAGGCCGTGGCCCAGGCACGGCGCATCATCCGGCAGGTCAAGCCGGTCTGCGTGCTGGGGTTCGGTGGCTACGTGACCGGCCCTGGCGGCGTGGCGGCGCGCCTGTGTGGCGTTCCGCTGGTGATCCATGAGCAGAATGCCCGCGCCGGTACGGCCAACCGTCTGCTGGTGCCGCTGGCGACGCGCGTCTGCGAGGCCTTCCCCGAGACGTTCCCGCCGAGCGGGAAGCGCCGCACCACCGGCAACCCGGTGCGTGCCGAACTGTTCCTGAACGACGTCCGTGCGCCCTTGGCCGGACGTCGGGCACGCGTGCTGGTGCTCGGTGGCAGCCTGGGGGCCGAGCCGCTGAACGTGCTGTTGCCCCAGGCCTTGGCCAAGGTGCCAAGCCAGGTGCGCCCGGAGGTCTTCCACCAGGCAGGGCGGCAGCATGCCGGGGTCACGGCCGAGCGCTACCGCGAGGCCGGGCTCGACGCCCAGGTCGAACCGTTCATCAAGGACATGGCCCAGGCCTATGGCTGGGCCGACCTGGTGGTATGCCGCTCCGGCGCGCTGACCGTGAGCGAACTGGCTGCCGCCGGGCTGCCGTCGATGCTGGTGCCCTTGCCCCATGCCATCGACGATCACCAGACCCACAACGCCCATTATCTGGCACGTGAAGGCGCCGCCTTCCTGCTGCCACAAGCGACAACCGGCGCAGCGCAGCTCGCTGAACGCCTGAACGAGGTGCTGATGCAACCCGAGAAACTCAACGCCATGGCCGGCACCGCACGCCGCCTGGCCAAGCCTGACGCAACCGGCACCGTGGTCGACCTCTGCCTGGAGGTCGCCCATGGTTGAAAGTCAGAAAGCCATGCCGCAACCCGAGATGCGCCGCATCCGCACGATCCACTTCGTCGGTATTGGCGGCGTCGGCATGTGCGGCATCGCCGAGGTGTTGCTCAACCTGGGCTACCAGGTGTCCGGATCGGACCTCAAGGCCTCGCCCGTGACCGAACGCCTGCAGTCGTTCGGCGCCGAGATCTTCGTCGGCCACCGCGCCGAGAACGCCGCCAAGGCCGATGTGCTGGTGGTCTCCAGCGCGGTCAACAAGGCCAACCCCGAGGTGGCCACCGCACTCGAGCGACGCATCCCCGTGGTGCCACGGGCCGAGATGCTCGCCGAGCTGATGCGCTACCGTCACGGCATCGCGGTCGCCGGCACCCACGGCAAGACCACCACCACCAGCCTGCTGGCGTCGGTGTTCGCCGCCGGTGGCCTGGACCCGACCTTCGTCATCGGTGGCCGCCTGAACGCGGCCGGCACCAATGCGCAACTGGGCACCAGCCGCTACCTGATCGCCGAAGCGGACGAAAGCGACGCCAGCTTCCTGCACCTGCAGCCGCTGGTGGCCGTGGTGACCAACATCGATGCCGACCACATGGCCACCTACGAAGGCGACTTCAACCGGTTGAAGAAGACCTTCGTCGAGTTCCTGCACAACCTGCCGTTCTACGGGCTGGCGGTGATGTGCCTGGACGATCCGGTGGTGCGCGAGATCCTGCCGCAGGTCAAGCGCCCGTCGGTCACCTACGGGTTCAGCGAAGAAGCCGACGTGCGCGCCATCAACGTGCGCCAGCAGGGCATGCAGACCTACTTCACCGTGCTGCGCCGCGATCGTGCGCCACTGGACGTGTCGGTGAACATGCCAGGCAACCACAACGTGCTCAACGCCCTGGCGACCATCGCCATCGCCACCGACGAGGGCATCAGCGACGAAGCCATCGTCCAGGGCCTGTCGGGCTTCCAGGGCGTCGGTCGACGCTTCCAGGTCTACGGCGAACTGCCGGTGGACGGTGGCAGCGTGATGCTGGTGGACGACTACGGTCACCACCCGACCGAAGTCGCCGCCGTGATCAAGGCCGTGCGTGGCGGCTGGCCGGAGCGCCGTCTGGTGATGGTGTACCAGCCGCACCGCTACAGCCGCACCCGCGACCTGTACGACGATTTCGTCCAGGTGCTGGGCGATGCCAACGTGCTGCTGCTGATGGAAGTCTACCCGGCGGGCGAAGAACCGATCCCGGGCGCCGACAGTCGCCAGTTGTGCCACAGCATTCGCCAGCGTGGCCAACTCGACCCGGTCTACATCGAGCGTGGTACCGAGCTGGCCCCCGTGGTCAAGCCGATGCTGCGTGCCGGTGACATCCTCATCTGCCAAGGTGCCGGCGACATCGGTGGCCTGGCCCCGCAATTGCTGCGCAGCCCATTGTTCGCGGCTGCCCAGATGAACCAGGAGCACTCGAAATGACGGCGGCCCAGTACCAAGCCCTGCATTCGACCCTCGACCCCAAGGCCTTCGGCCGGGTCGCGGTGCTGTACGGCGGCACCAGCGCCGAACGCGACGTCTCGCTCAAGTCGGGCGCCGCCGTGCTCGACGCCTTGCAGAGCGGCGGTGTCGATGCATTCGGCATCGATGTCGGCGACGACCTGCTGACCCGTTTGCAGCAAGAGCGCATCGACCGCGCCTTCATCATCCTGCATGGCCGCGGAGGCGAGGACGGCAGCATGCAAGGCCTGCTGGAGTGCCTGGGCATTCCCTACACCGGCAGCGGCATCCTGGCGTCTGCCCTGGCCATGGACAAACTGCGCACCAAGCAGGTCTGGCAGAGCCTGGGCATTCCGACGCCACGCCATGCGGTGCTGGGCAGCGAAAACGATTGTTTTTCCGCTGGGCAGGAACTGGGCTTTCCTTTGATCGTCAAACCCGCGCATGAAGGTTCAAGTATCGGCATGGCGAAGGTGAACAGCGTGCAGGAACTGGTCACCGCATGGAAGGAGGCTGCCACGTACGATTCGCAGGTACTCGTCGAGCAATGGATTCACGGTCCCGAGTACACCATCAGCGTATTGCGCGGGCAGGTGCTGCCGCCAATCGCCCTCGGTACGCCGCACGTGTTCTACGACTACGATGCCAAGTACCTGGCCAATGACACGCAGTACCGCATTCCGTGTGGATTGAGCAGTGACCGCGAGCAGGAGCTGGTCGAGTTGACCGCACGTGCCTGCGAGGCCATCGGCATCGAGGGCTGGGGGCGGCTCGACGTCATGCAGGACGAGCAGGGCCGGTTCTGGCTGCTCGAGGTCAACACCGCACCCGGCATGACCGATCATAGCCTGGTGCCCATGGCGGCGCGTGCCGCCGGCCTGGACTTCCAGCAACTGGTGCTGGCGATCCTGGCGGACAGCGTCGAGAAACGAGGTTAACGAGCCATGCAAGGCGCGATGGTACGTCAGCAGCAACCCGCCCCCGGCCGCAACAAGCCGGTGCCGCGCGGTGCCAGTCGTCTGGTGGCTGAAGAGCCGGTGGCGGCGCGCCTGAAGAAAACCCATTTCGGCTTCTTCAAGCGCCTGCTCTGGCCCGTGCTGCTGGTGGCCGCAGGGTTCGGCGCCTACGAAGGCGCCATCCGCCTGATGCCGTATGCCGACCGCCCCATCACCAAGATCGCCGTGCAGGGCGACCTGAGCTACATCAGCCAGCAGGCGGTGCAGCAGCGGATCGCCCCGTACGTCGCCGCCAGCTTCTTCACCGTCGACCTGAGCGCGATGCGCGCCGAGCTCGAGCAGATGCCGTGGATCGCCCATGCCGAAGTGCGTCGCGTCTGGCCGGACGAGGTGGTGGTGCGACTCGAAGAGCAACTGCCCGTGGCGCGGTGGGGCGACGATGCCTTGCTCAACAACCAGGGCCAGGCGTTCGCGCCACGCGAGCTGGCCAACTACGAACACCTGCCCAAGCTGGCCGGGCCGCAGCGCGCGCCGCAGCAGGTCATGCAGCAATACCAGGTGCTGAGCCAGATGCTGCGTCCGCTGGGCTTCTCCATTGCCCGGCTGGAGCTGCGCGAGCGCGGCAGCTGGTTCCTCACCACCGGTTCCGGCACGGCCGGACCTGGGATCGAATTACTGTTGGGACGTGACCACCTGGTAGAAAAGATGCGCCGTTTCATTGCCATTTACGACAAGACACTCAAAGAGCAGATCACCCACATTGCCCGCATCGATCTGCGTTATGCCAATGGCCTGGCCGTTGGTTGGCGGGAACCGATTGCACCGACGACGGCCCAACCCGCCGTTGCCAAGAATTAGAGAGAGGCAGGACAAATGGCAAACGCGCATAGCGGAAAGATGATCGTCGGGCTGGACATCGGCACCTCCAAGGTGGTGGCGCTGGTGGGCGAAGTCGGTGAAGACGGTACGCTGGAAATCGTCGGCATCGGGACGCACCCGTCCCGCGGCCTGAAGAAAGGCGTGGTGGTGAACATCGAATCGACCGTGCAGTCGATTCAGCGTGCCGTGGAAGAGGCTCAGCTGATGGCCGGCTGCCGGATCCACTCGGCCTTCGTCGGCGTGGCGGGCAACCACATCCGCAGCCTGAACTCCCACGGCATCGTCGCCATTCGCGACCGCGAGGTCAGCACCGCCGACCTGGAACGCGTGCTGGACGCCGCCCAGGCCGTCGCCATTCCGGCCGATCAACGTGTCCTGCACACCCTGCCGCAGGACTACGTGATCGACAACCAGGAAGGCGTGCGTGAACCCCTGGGCATGTCCGGCGTACGTCTGGAGGCCAAGGTCCACGTGGTGACCTGCGCGGTCAACGCTGCGCAGAACATCGAGAAGTGCGTGCGCCGCTGCGGCCTGGAAATCGACGACATCATCCTCGAGCAACTGGCCTCGGCCTACTCGGTGCTGACCGACGACGAAAAGGAACTGGGTGTATGCCTGGTGGACATCGGTGGCGGCACGACCGACATCGCCATCTTCACCGAGGGTGCCATTCGTCACACAGCTGTGATTCCGATTGCCGGTGATCAGGTTACCAACGACATTGCCATGGCCTTGCGCACGCCGACCCAGTACGCTGAGGAGATCAAGATCCGTTATGCCTGCGCCTTGGCCAAGCTGGCCAGTGCGGGCGAAACGATCAAGGTGCCGAGCGTGGGTGATCGCCCACCGCGCGAGTTGTCGCGTCAGGCGCTGGCCGAAGTGGTCGAGCCGCGCTACGACGAGCTTTTCACCTTGATCCAGGCAGAATTGCGTCGCAGCGGTTATGAAGACTTGGTGCCCGCGGGCATCGTGCTGACCGGTGGCACCGCGAAGATGGAAGGTGCCGTGGAACTGGCCGAAGAGATTTTCCACATGCCGGTGCGCCTGGGCGTACCGCATAGCGTTCGGGGACTGAGCGACGTCGTGCGCAACCCGATCTATTCCACAGGCGTGGGGCTGCTCGCCTACGGTCTGCAGAAGCAGTCCGACGACATCCCGCAGGCCGGGCACGGCGGTAACAGTTACGGCGAAGAAACGAAGGCCCCAGTGCTTGAGCGCTTCAAGCGCTGGGTCCAAGGCAATTTCTAAGTTTCAAAAGCAGTAGTGGCAGGCGCACAAAACTAGAGAATGTAAGGAGAGGGAAAATGTTCGAGCTCGTAGACAACGTCCCGCAAAGCCCGGTCATCAAGGTGATCGGCGTCGGTGGCGGCGGTGGAAACGCCGTCAACCACATGGTCAAGAGCAACATCGAAGGCGTCGAGTTCATCTGCGCCAACACCGATGCTCAGGCGCTCAAGAACATTGGTGCGCGCACTATCCTGCAGCTGGGGACCGGGGTCACCAAGGGCTTGGGCGCGGGTGCCAACCCGGAAGTGGGCCGTCAGGCCGCGCTGGAAGACCGCGAACGTATCGCCGAAGTGCTGCAAGGCACCAACATGGTGTTCATCACCACCGGCATGGGCGGCGGTACCGGTACCGGTGCGGCTCCGATCATCGCCGAAGTGGCGAAGGAAATGGGCATCCTGACCGTGGCCGTGGTCACGCGTCCGTTCCCGTTCGAAGGCCGCAAGCGCATGCAGATCGCCGACGAGGGGATCCGCTCGCTGGCCGAAAGCGTCGACTCGCTGATCACCATTCCCAACGAAAAGCTGCTGACCATTCTTGGCAAGGACGCCAGCCTGCTGTCCGCGTTCGCCAAGGCCGATGACGTGCTGGCCGGCGCCGTGCGCGGTATCTCCGACATCATCAAGCGTCCCGGCATGATCAACGTCGACTTCGCCGACGTGCGTACCGTGATGGGCGAGATGGGCATGGCCATGATGGGTACCGGCTGCGCCAGCGGTCCGAACCGTGCGCGCGAAGCGACCGAGGCGGCCATCCGCAACCCGCTGCTCGAAGACGTCAACCTGCAGGGCGCCCGTGGCATCCTGGTCAACATCACCGCCGGTCCCGACCTCTCCCTGGGCGAATACTCCGACGTCGGTAGCATCATCGAGGCCTTCGCCTCCGATCACGCCATGGTCAAGGTCGGTACCGTCATCGATCCAGACATGCGCGACGAGCTGCACGTGACCGTCGTGGCCACCGGCCTGGGCGCGCGCATCGAGAAGCCGGTCAAGGTGATCGACAACACGCTGCAGTCGGCGGCCGCTTCGGCCTCCCAGCAGACCCCGGCACCGGCGCCCGTGCGCAACGAGCAGTCTTCGGTCAACTACCGCGACCTCGAGCGTCCGACCGTCATGCGCAACCAGGCGCATCAAGGTGCGGCGGCCGCTGCCAAACTCAACCCGCAGGACGACCTGGATTACCTGGACATTCCAGCCTTCCTGCGCCGTCAGGCCGATTGATGGAATTTATCAGGGCTATGCAGGTGATTGGTGTTCAGCAAAGGTCGGGTCTGTTATCATCCCTGGCCTTTGTTGATACCTGTTCGCAATTTGCGCTGAAGCGGCCGAAGCCATGATTAGACAACGCACCCTGAAGAATACCATCCGTGCCACAGGCGTCGGCCTGCACTCGGGGGAAAAGGTCTACCTGACCCTCAAGCCCGCGCCTGTCGACACTGGCATCGTCTTTCGCCGCGCCGACCTGACCCCGGTCGTGGAAATCGCCGCCTGGGCGAAGAACGTCGGTGAAACCACCATGTCGACGACGTTGGTCGACGGCGGCGTGAAGGTCGATACCGTCGAGCACCTGCTGTCGGCCATGGCGGGCCTCGGCATCGACAATGCCTATGTGGAGCTCTCCGCGTCGGAAGTCCCGATCATGGACGGCAGCGCCGGTCCATTCGTGTTTCTGATTCAATCGGCAGGCCTGGAAGAGCAGGATGCGCCGAAGAAATTCATCCGTATTCTGCGTGAAGTCACCGTCACCGACGGCGACAAGCGCGCGACCTTCAAGCCATTCGAAGGCTTCAAGGTGAGCTTCGAAATAGATTTCGACCACCCGGTGCTGCGCAACCGCACGCAAACGGCCAGCGTCGACTTCTCCAGCACCTCGTTCGTCAAGGAAGTCAGCCGCGCCCGTACGTTCGGCTTCATGCGTGACCTGGAGTACATGCGCAAGCACAACCGCGCGTTAGGCGGCAGCGTGGCAAACGCCATCGTCGTCGACGAGAGCGGTGTACTCAACGAAGACGGTCTGCGGTACGAGGACGAATTCGTCAAGCACAAGATCCTCGACGCCATCGGCGACCTGTACCTGCTGGGCAAGAGCCTGATCGGTGAGTTCTACGGCTTCAAGTCCGGCCATGCGCTGAACAACAAGCTGCTGCGCCGCCTGATCGACGAGACCGATGCCTGGGAAGTCGTGACGTTCGAAGATGCCAGCACGGCGCCGATTTCCTACATGCGGCCTGTCGCCGCCGTGTAAGCGATCGTCTTGCGCTGTACTGAAAAGGCCGCCCTTCGGGGCGGCCTTTTTCGTGGCGTCAGGGTTTGGCCGGCGCGTGCTTGGCCAGACGCTCCAAGGCCTGGCGCAAGCGCGGATCGCTGATCCCTTCGGCCGAGTCACGGATGCTGGCGGCCGCATCGTTCGATAGCACCAATGGCTGACTGATCCGGGGTGCAGACACCAGAGGGGGGCGGACCTGAAAGCGGATTTTCTGCAGGTTGCCAAAGGCCTCCAGTGCCTGGAGCTGGCGTTGCAGGCGTTTTTGCTGATAACGCAGGCGCGTGGCCCAATGCCCGTCGGTGACCACCAGCGACAGGACGCCGTCGCGCCATGCCGCGATATGGCAATGGGCGCGTGCCGCCGGCTGCAGCTGGCTTTCCAGCAGGCGCTGCAAATGCGCCAGACGCTGGGCCTGGTTGAGCAGCAGCTTGAGCGGACGTGCGCCACGCAGCAGTTCGGACGGCGGGCGGGCGGGGGAGGGCTTGTAGGCCATGGATAGAACAACCGACGTGGACGTGGGGGTTAGCTTACCAGACGGGGAAGCGGTGAGTGGCAAGTGCGGCGCCTGACAGGGCCTCATCGCTGGCAAGCCAGCTTCCACCCAGACCTCTGCAGCCGTCGGTGTAGACATGGCTGCGCAAGCAGCGTGTGGGAGCGGGCTTGCCCGCGATGGCGTCCGGTCCGTCACCGCCTGCCATCGCGGGCAAGCCCGCTCTCACACGTGTGTGGCTGAGATTCCACAGGGTGGACTTCGTTGATCGGCGTCAAGCGCACGGCTCACCGCTTTTTCCTCATGCCTTGAACTCCCTGGAATCGTCCCTATCTTACAAGGGCCCCGTCACAGCGCTGTGCCAGTATCGTGGACATCCGCCACTTTCCTCACCATCGTTTCCGGGTAGAATGCTCGTTCGCATGCGGCCTCCGGCTGCACGGGCGACTTCACGGGGCCGCCCTCCATCCCCACGTGTGGAAGATCCTGCCGATATGTTTGCGCCTTTGTTAAAAAAACTTTTTGGAAGCAAGAACGAGCGTGAAGTCAAACGCATGCTCAAGACGGTGAACACCGTCAATGCCTTCGAAGAGAAGATGGTGGCCTTGTCCGACGAGCAACTGCGTGCCAAGACCGCAGAGTTCAAGGAACGCTTGGCCAAAGGCGAGACGCTCGATCAGTTACTGCCCGAGGCGTTCGCGGTGGCCCGTGAGGCGGGCAAGCGTGTCATGGGCATGCGTCACTTCGATGTCCAGCTGATCGGCGGCATGACGCTGCACGAAGGCATGATCGCCGAGATGCGGACCGGTGAGGGCAAGACCCTGGTCGGTACCCTGGCCGTCTACCTCAACGCACTGTCCGGCAAAGGCGTGCACGTGGTCACGGTCAACGACTACCTGGCCGGCCGTGACGCCAACTGGATGCGTCCGCTGTACGAGTTCCTCGGCCTGACCGTGGGCATCGTCTCGGCCTTCCAGCCGCCGGAAGAGAAGCGCGCCGCCTACGCCGCCGACATCACCTACGGCACCAACAACGAATTTGGCTTCGACTACCTGCGCGACAACATGGCGTTCAGCCAGGACGAGAAATTCCAGCGCGAACTCAACTTCGCCGTGATCGACGAAGTCGACTCGATCCTCATCGACGAAGCCCGGACCCCGCTGATCATCTCCGGCCAGGCCGAAGACAGCTCCAAGCTGTACATCGAGATCAACCGCCTGATCCCGCGCCTGACCCAGCACATCGAAGAAGTCGAAGGCCAGGTGACCCAAGAGGGCCACTACACCATCGACGAGAAGACCCGTCAGGTCGAGCTCAACGAGGCCGGGCACCAGTTCATCGAAGAGATGCTCACCCAGGCCGGGCTGCTGGCCGAGGGCGAGAGCCTGTACTCGGCGCACAACCTGGGCCTGCTGACCCACGTCTACGCCGGCCTGCGTGCGCACAAGCTGTTCCACCGCAACGTCGAGTACATCGTGCAGGACGGCCAGGTGCTGCTGATCGACGAGCACACCGGCCGCACCATGCCGGGTCGTCGTCTGTCCGAAGGCCTGCACCAGGCCATCGAGGCCAAGGAAAACCTCAACATCCAGGCCGAGAGCCAGACGCTGGCGTCGACCACCTTCCAGAACTACTTCCGTCTCTACACCAAGCTCTCGGGCATGACCGGTACCGCCGACACCGAGGCGTTCGAGTTCGCCCAGATCTACAACCTCAACGTGATGGTCATTCCGCCGAACAAGCCGTTGGCGCGCAAGGACTTCAACGACCTGGTGTACCTGACCGCCGACGAGAAGTACGCCGCGATCATCGCCGACATCAAGGAAAGCATGGCCCAGGGCCGTCCCGTGCTGGTCGGTACCGCGACCATCGAGACGTCCGAGCACATGGCCAACCTGCTGGTCAAGGAAGGCATCGAGCATAAGGTTCTCAACGCCAAGTACCACGAGAAGGAAGCCGAGATCATCGCCCAGGCAGGTCGCCCCGGCGCGCTGACCATCGCCACCAACATGGCCGGCCGTGGTACCGACATCCTGCTGGGCGGCAACTGGGAAGCCGAAGTCGCCGCACTGGACAACCCCACCGCCGAGCAGATCGCCCAGATCAAGGCCGACTGGCAGAAGCGTCACCAGCAAGTGCTGGAGGCTGGTGGTCTGCACGTGATCGCCTCCGAGCGTCATGAATCGCGCCGGATCGACAACCAGCTGCGTGGGCGTGCCGGCCGTCAGGGCGATGCCGGTTCCAGCCGCTTCTACCTGTCGCTCGAAGACAGCCTGATGCGCATCTTCGCCTCCGATCGGGTGAAGAACTTCATGAAGGCCCTGGGCATGCAGTCCGGTGAGGCCATCGAACACCGCATGGTCACCAACGCCATCGAGAAGGCCCAGCGCAAGGTCGAAGGCCGCAACTTCGACATCCGCAAGCAGCTGCTCGAGTACGACGACGTCGCCAACGAGCAGCGCAAGGTGATCTACCACATGCGCAACAGCCTGCTGGCGGCCGAGAACATCGGCGAGACCATCATCGGGTTCCGCCAGGAAGTGCTCGACGCCACCATCAGCCAGCACATTCCGCCGCAGTCGCTGCCCGAGCAGTGGGACGTGGCCGGCCTGGAGGCGGCGCTGGCCAGCGATTTCGCGATCAAGCTGCCGATCCAGCAGTGGCTCGACGAGGACGAGCGCCTGTACGAGGAGACCTTGCGCGAGAAGCTGCTGAGCGAGATCACCACCGCCTATCACGAGAAAGAAGACCAGGCCGGTGCCGAGGCGCTGCGCTCGTTCGAGAAGCAGATCGTGCTGCGCGTGCTGGACGACCTGTGGAAGGACCACCTGTCGACCATGGACCACCTGCGTCACGGCATTCACCTGCGTGGGTATGCGCAGAAGAACCCCAAGCAGGAGTACAAGCGCGAATCCTTCACCCTGTTCCAGGAGCTGCTCGACTCGATCAAGCGCGACGCCATCCGCGTGCTGTCGCACGTTCAGGTCCGCCGCGAAGACCCGGCCGAGGAAGAGGCGCGCCTGCGTCGCGATGCCGAGGAGCTGGCCAGCCGCATGCACTTCGAGCACGCTGAAGCGCCAGGTCTGGAAGAGCAGCCGGTCGCGGAAGGTGAAGCTGCCGACACCGCCGTCGCCACCGCGCCCGTGCGCAACGACCAGAAGCTGGGTCGCAACGAGCCCTGCTGGTGTGGTTCGGGCAAGAAGTTCAAGCACTGCCATGGCCAGATCGACTGATCAGCCCTGACCCGGCGATACCTCGCTACTGAACACTGCGCCGCGCCGGTTTCGACCGCCGCGGCGTTGTTCCTTCTTCCGCTTCGCCTTACTCTGTGCGATCTATCTACCTAGGAGCGCTTACATGGCTGTTGGTCTTGGTCCCCTGCCTACCTTGCACCCGGTTCCCGGTTTCGAACTCGGCATCGCTTCGGCGGGCATCAAGCGTCCCGGACGCAAGGATGTGGTCGTCATGCGCTGCGCCGAAGGCGCCAGCGTGGCCGGTGTGTTCACCCTCAACGCGTTCTGCGCCGCGCCGGTCATCCTGGCCAAGCAGCGCGTGCAGGGTACCGTGCGCTACCTGCTGACCAACACCGGCAATGCCAACGCCGGCACGGGCGCGCCGGGCCTGGCAGCCGCCGAGCGCACCTGTGCGACCCTGGCCGATTTGGCGGGCGTCGACGCCAGTGCGGTGCTGCCGTTCTCCACGGGCGTCATCGGCGAACCCCTGCCGGTGGAGAAGATCGAGGGCGCCCTGCAGGCTGCGCTGGATGACCTGTCGGAAGACAACTGGGCCGACGCGGCCACGGGCATCATGACCACCGACACCTTGCCCAAGGGTGCCAGCCGCCAGTTCCAGCACGAGGGCGTCACCGTCACCGTGACCGGCATCAGCAAGGGTGCGGGCATGATCCGCCCGAACATGGCCACCATGCTCGGCTACATCGCCACCGATGCCAAGGTCGCTCCGGGTGTACTGAAGGACCTGATGCTCGACGGCGCCAACAAGTCGTTCAACCGCATCACCATCGACGGCGACACGTCGACCAATGACTGCTGCATGCTGATCGCCACCGGCAAGGCCGACCTGCCGGAAATCACCGAGGCCAGCGGCCCGCTGTTCGACGCGCTGAAGGCCGCCGTGTTCGACGTGTGCATGGAAGTGGCCCAGGCCATCGTGCGTGACGGCGAAGGCGCTACCAAGTTCGTCACCGTGCAGGTCAATGGCGGTGGTAACCACCAGGAGTGCCTGGATGTCGGGTATGCCGTGGCGCATTCACCGCTGATCAAGACCGCGCTGTTCGCCTCCGATCCCAACTGGGGGCGTATCCTGGCCGCCGTGGGCCGTGCCGGTGTACCGGAACTCGATGTCAGCCTGATCGACGTGTACCTGGGTGACGTGTGCATCGCCAGTCAGGGCGGGCGCAGCCCGAGCTACACCGAAGCGCAGGGTGCTGCGGTCATGGCGCAGGAAGAAATCACCATCCGCATCGACCTGGGCCGTGGCGCGTGCAGCGAAACGATCTGGACCACCGACCTGTCCCATGAGTACGTGAGGATCAACGCCGAATACCGGACCTGATCGATCACGCCTCGCCCGTCGCTGACCGTGTTCCACGGTCGCGGCGACGGGCATCGGGCCCGTGGCCCATCTGCCTCATCGTCTGCGATACCCCAGGGAGCCTCCCATGCGCCATCACCCGATCCTCGGCCCTACGCCCTACGCGTGCCGGCCTTCACCACTGGTCTGCCGCCCAGTCTCTGCCCTGGCCTTCTCCTCCTGCAATGCCAGGCGCTGCCGGAGGGACGCGCGATGAAGCGGATACACGTTGCGGCTGCGGTCATTCGCAGTGAGGACGGACGCATCCTGATCGCCCGACGTGCCGAGACGCAGCATCAAGGTGGACTGTGGGAGTTTCCCGGCGGCAAGGTCGAGGAGGGCGAGGACGTCGGCACGGCCCTGGCCCGTGAGCTGCATGAAGAGCTGGGCATTCGTGTGCTGCGTGCGAGGCCGTTGATCAAGGTGCGTCACGACTATCCCGACAAACAGATCCTGCTCGATGTGCAGGAGGTGGAGGCGTTCGAGGGAGAGCCCCATGGCGCCGAGGGTCAGCCCGTGGCCTGGGTTTCGCCCAAGGCGCTGGGCGACTATGCCTTTCCCGAGGCCAACAAGCCGATCGTTGCCGCCGCACGCCTGCCCGACCAGTACCTGATCACGCCCGACGGGCTCGACGTGCCGGCGTTGCTGCGAGGCATCCGCCAGGCCGTGGCCCAAGGTTGCAAGCTCATCCAGCTGCGCGCCCCGGACCTGTACGACCCCAAGTACCGTGACGTGGCGGTGGATGCCATCGGGCTGTGCGCGGGCAAGGCGCAGCTCATGCTCAAGGGGCCTTTGGAGTGGCTGGGTGATTTTCCATCGGCCGGCTGGCACCTGACCGCACAGCAGTTGCGCAAGTACGCGGCCAAGGGCCGACCGTTCCCGGTCGACCGCTGGCTGGCGGCGTCTTGTCACGATGAAGAGGAGCTAGGCCTGGCGCGGCAGATGGGTGTGGATTTCGTGACGCTTTCACCCGTGCAGGCGACTCAGACCCACCCTGAGGCAACGCCCCTGGGGTGGGAGACCGCTGAGCGGCTCATCGATGGACATGGGCAGCCGGTGTTTCTGCTCGGAGGCGTAGGGCCGCAGGACAGTGCGCGTGCGCGTGCGATCGGGGCGCAGGGCGTGGCGGGCATTCGGGCGTTCTGGCCGGCAAGTTGAAGACGCGCCTGCAGGCCGCGCAGGGCAGCGGTCCGTGCCGCGATTGGGCCTGAAAGGCCCACAACACCCTCAACGCGGCGCCTGCTTCGCCGCCTGCCACAACACCTCGTCCACGCCTTGGCGGCGCCCGATGATCCGCGCGGCCACGAACAGCAGGTCCGACAGCCGGTTCACATAGGCCAATCCCACTCCGGCCAACGGCTCCACCTGGTTGAGCTGCTGACAACGGCGCTCGGCCGTGCGCGCCAGGCTGCGGCACACATGGGCCTGGGCCACCAACGCCGAGCCGCCGGGCAGGATGAAGTTCTCCAACGGCCCCAGCTCGTCGTTCCAGTGATCGATCGCCGCTTCCAGCCGCTCGACTTCGCCTGCGTCCAGGGCCTGGTAACTGGGCATCGCCAGCTCGCCACCCAGGTCGAACAGCCGGTGCTGGCAGGGCGCCAACACCTCGCTCACTTCGTTCAGGCCGGCCTCGGCCAATCCGGCCAGCAGCACGCCAAGCTGGCTGTTCAGACTGTCCACCTCGCCGATGGCTTCGATGCGTGGGTGATCCTTGGGCACACGGCGGCCATCGCCCAGGCCTGTCTCGCCCTTGTCGCCGGTGCGTGTGTAGATCTTGGAAAGCCGAAAGCCCATGTCATGATTCCTTGGTGTCCACGGGCAGCGCTGGCGTGCCCAGGGGCAGCCGTAGCGTGAAGCAGGTGCCCTGGCCAGGCGCCGAGTGCACTTCCATCTGCCCTTTGTGGTTGTTGGTGATGATGAAGTAGGACACGGACAAGCCCAGCCCTGTGCCCTGGCCGATTTCCTTGGTGGTGAAGAACGGCTCGAAGGTACGCTTGCGTACCGCCTCAGGCATGCCGACGCCATTGTCCTCGACCTGGATCTCCGCCCAGGGCGGGTTGAGCCGGGTGCGCACGGTGATTCGCCCAGGCTCGCCGTCGTCGGGCCGCTGGTGGATCGCCTGCGCAGCATTCTTCAGCAGATTGAGCAGCACCTGTTCCAGCTCGTTCGCCGTGCAGGGCACCGGCCCCAGGGCCGGGTCGAACTGCCGCACGATCGACTGGCCCTTGAAATCGAAGCCGATGGTCAGGTCGAAATCATTGCCGGCGATGTCCACGGCCTGGTCGATCAAGACGGCCAAGTCACAAGGGCTCAGCTGTCGATCGCTGCGACGGCTGAAATTGAGCATGTGCGTGACGATCTTGGCCGCTCGTCCGCCAGCCTGCTGGATACCCTCGAGCAGTTGCGGAATCTCACGGGCTTGCAGGTAGCGGTTGATGTCGGCCAGGTCCAAGTGCAGCGCCTCGGCCTGCTCCAGGTTGCGTGGCAGCTCGGGAGACAGGCGGCGGCGGATGTTCTGCACGTTGTGCACGATCGCCCCAAGCGGATTGTTGATCTCGTGCGCCATCCCGGCGGCCAGACTGCCTACCGAGAGCATCTTCTCCGACTGGACCATCATTTCCTCCAGCGAAAGGCGCTGCGTGATGTCGTCGATCCGAATCACTACGCCACGGCCGCCACCGCCGGTCAGGGGATAGAATGTCAGGGCGTAGTGCCGCAGCTCATCATGCTTGGGCCAGGTGACCCGCTCGATCTTTTCCACCCGATGTTGCTGCACGCTGGCCCTGAGCTGCGGCAGGAAGGGCTTGAGCGGTTCGAAGGCGAGAAACACCGGTTGGTTCAAGGCCTCCTCCAGGCGCGTGCCGGAGAGCGCCGTGGCCTCCTGGTTCCACTGGGTCACGTAGAGCTGCTCGTCGAGCGCGATCAAGGCCGAGGGCATCGAGTCGATGATGCTGTTGAGGTAGTTCTGAAAGCCGGTGAGCTTCTTTTCGATCTTGCTGCGTACCTGGACTTCCAGCTCCAGCTTGCGGTTGGTGTGGCGGGTTTCCTCGGCCAGCCCCTGGGCCTGGTCGAAGGCCGATTGGAATTCGTCGCGGGCGCGCTTGAGTTGCTGCTCGCGCGCCTCGATACGCGACAGCATGGTATTGAAGGCCTGGGCCAGGCTGCCGATCTCATCGGCATTGCCAGGTTGGGCGCGCAGGGCGTAGCTCTCTTCACGGGTGACCTGGCGGCTGAGCTCTTCGAGCTGGTGGATCGGTTGCGTGACCAGGCGCTTGATCTGCCGGGCCACCACCAGCCAAAGCAGAATGCTGAACACCAGGATACCCAGGCTGGCGGTCAGGGTGCCGGTGTAGAACGCCGTGGGCAATTCGCTGCTGGCCACCAGCAGCAGGTGCGAGGGCGGGCTGCCAGGGCGGGGCAGGCGGATCAGCTGCGTGCTGCGAAATTCGGTCAGGCGCCAGGCTTCGATGTTGCGGTAACGTTTGGGCAGGGTCAGCGGCTCGCCATGCTGGAGCTGCGCCAAGAGGCGTCCGTCGCTGCCGTAGATCGCGCCAGCACGCAGCGGCGCGTAGTCGTGCAACGTCTCGAGCAGCGCCGTGGCGGAGGCCGGTGATTCGCCGGCACGCGCCGACAGCTGGGGGTTGGCGACCAGCCGACCGATGGTCTGCAAGGCTTGGGGAGCCATGCTTTCCTGGGTGATCCAGTAGGCCGCGCTGATGAAGGTCAGGTTGGCGACCACCAGAATGGTCACCAGCAGAACCAGCAAGGCTGCCAGCAGTTTCTGCCCGACCGGGAGGTTTTCCAGGCGTTGGCGCAAAGTCATGGGCGTGGCACTGTCCGTCGAGGTGGAGGGCGGGCCGTCAGTCGATGGGCAGGCCGCGCGCCGTGAGGGTATCGACCAGGCGTCGGTGCAGGCGTTCCAGGCGCGGTACGTGCAGGCCATGGCGCCTAGCCATGGCGCAGGCATGGCCGAGCAGGTAGCGATGCTCGGTCCGACGACCATGCTGGACGTCCTGGTGCATCGAAGAATAGTTGACCGCGGTCGCCTCGATCACCTGTTCGACTGCGTGCAGCACATCACTGGCCGCTCGTGGTTGGCCGCAGCGTTCGAGCAGGGCCGTGAGCTCTTCGCACAAGGCCGCCACCTCGTCGGCGTGCTGTCGCAGCGCGCCGTTGCGGCAGTCCAGCAGCACCGTCAGCGGGTTGATCGCGCAGTTGAGCGCCAGTTTGCGCCATAGCTGCCCCAGGATGTCATCGCTCCACTGCGCGGGGATGCCTGCCTGGCGCAACTCGTCGAACCAGGCCGGCAGCGTCGGGTCGAGCGGATCGCCCAGCCAATTGGTGCCTTGCCCGGCGAAACGCACCTGCCAGGGTGCTTCACGAAAGGCGCCCTCGGTGCTCGAGGCGAACAGGCACCGCGCCTGGCCTGCCTGCGCGGCCGCCTCGTCCTGACTGCCCAGGCCGTTCTGCAGCAGGATCAAGTCGGCGTCAGGGGCCAGACGCGGCTTGAGTCGGCGCACGGCCTCGGCCACGTCGTAGGCCTTGCAGGCCAGGACCAGGCGATGGATCGGCGAATCGTGATCGTGCGTCTGCGCCGGGAGGGGGTGATGCGTCACGCGCGTGTCTTCTACCAGCGTGAGGCCGCCCGCGGCGTGGTAGGCGGCCAGGCGCTCGGCATCGCGCACGATCAGCCGGACCGGGAGGCCGGCCCTTGCCAGCCGGCAGGCCCACAACGTACCGAGGCTGCCCGCGCCGAGAATGTGCCAGGTGCTGCTCATCTGCGTTTCACAACCCGTTATAATCAGCGCACATTTTAACCCTCAATCCCCACGCGCTCCATCGTCGTTCTCGATGCGGGGGGCGCCTACATCTGGAGAGCAGCATGCCGTCGTTCGACGTGGTATCGGAACTGGACAAGCACGAGGTGCACAACGCGGTCGACAACGCCATCAAGGAGCTCGATCGCCGCTACGACCTCAAGGGCAAGGGCAGCTTCGAGTTCAAGGAAAAGGACAAGACCGTCGTGCTGACGGCCGAAGCCGAGTTCCAGCTCGAAGCGATGGTCGAGATCCTTCGCCTGGCCCTGGTCAAGCGCAAGATCGACGTCAAGTGCCTGGAAGTCAAGGACGCCTACCCGTCCGGCAAAGAGATGAAACAGGAAGCGATCTTCCGCGAAGGCATCGACAAGGAGCTGGCCAAGAAGATCGTCGCCAAGGTCAAGGACGCCAAGCTCAAGGTGCAGGCGGCCATCCAGGGCGAGCAGGTGCGCATCACCGGCAAGAAGCGCGATGACCTGCAGGAGGCCATCGCCACCCTGCGTGCCATGGACTTCGACATGCCGCTGCAATTCAACAACTTCCGCGATTGATGGCCGGCCGGGTCGGAACCTTGCCCGCCTGACACAGTCCACCGCTTCCCGAGGCCGCCGACCCAGGCGGCCTGTTTTTTTGTTCCTGCCGCTCGATTTCGGGAGACCTACATGGATTTGAACGCCGAAGTGGACCACCTGGTTCGCACCTCGCAGAGCTGGATTCCCCTGATCCTGCAATACAGCGGCCGCCTGCTGTTGGCCCTGGTGACCCTGGCGATCGGCTGGTGGATCGTCAACCGCCTGAGCGTCCGCCTAGGCAAGCTGGTCGGTCTGCGCCACTCCGACCCGGCGCTGCAAGGGTTCATCAGCACCCTGGCCAACATCATCCTGAAGATCCTGCTGTTCGTCAGCGTGGCGTCGATGATCGGCATCGAGACCACCTCCTTCGTCGCCGCCATCGGTGCCGCGGGCCTGGCCATCGGCCTGGCGTTGCAGGGCAGCCTGGCGAACTTCGCCGGTGGCGTGCTGATCCTGCTGTTCCGTCCGTTCCGCCTGGGCGACTGGATCGAGGCGCAGGGCGTCAGCGGGACCGTCGACACCATCCAGATCTTCCACACGGTGTTGCGCACCGGTGACAACAAGACCGTGATCGTGCCCAACGGCAGCCTGTCCAACGGCATCATCACCAACTACAACCGTCAGCCGACGCGCCAGGTGGTATTCAACGTCGGGGTCGACTACGACGCTGACCTGCAGAAGGCCCGGCAGGTGCTGCTCGACCTGGCCAAGGACCCGCGCGTGCTGCCCGATCCGGCGCCTGCCGCCGTGGTGTCGGAGCTGGGCGACAGCTCGATCACCGTGTCGCTGCGGGTCTGGGTCAAGACGCCGGACTACTGGAGCCTGATGTTCATGCTCAACGAGCAGGCCCGCGACCGTCTGCGCGCCGAAGGCATCGACATTCCGTTCCCGCAGCGCGTGATCCGCGTGGTGCAGGAGCCGGTGGCGCAGTGATTCGGTGGCAACACGCTGCAAGTTTCGAGCGGCAAGCTGAAGCAGGTGACTGATAGTTCGGTATTCGATGCTTGCCGCTTGTAGCTTGTAGTAGGTGGCGCGCAGCCTGTAGCCTGCGCGCCACCTTCCTGCCTCCGAACCCCGTCATGACGCCTCTTCTGCACATCACTCCACGCCGCGCCCTGGCCTTCGGCCTGATCCTGGCGCTCTTCGAGCTCTTGACCTACCTGGCCAGCGACGCCGTCATGCCGGCGATGCCGGTCGTGGTCGCCGACCTCCAGGCCAGCCCTGACTACATTCCCCATGCGCTCAACCTGTACCTGCTCGGCGGTGTGGTGCTGCAATGGCTGATCGGCCCGCTGGCCGATCGCTATGGCCGACGGCCTCTGCTGCTGAGTGGCTGCGCCTGTTTCGCCATTGCCTGCCTGGCGACCTACTGGGTTCATGACATCGGTCTGTTCAACCTGCTGCGGCTGTTGCAGGGCATCGGCCTGGGCTTCGTCGTCACGGTCAGCTACCCCGCGCTGAACGAAGCCTTCAGCGAGGCGGATGCGGTACGCATGATGGCGCTGTTGGCCAATATCGCCTTGCTGTCGCCGCTGCTGGGGCCGTTGATCGGCACCCTGATGCTGCAGTGGCTCGACTGGCGCTGGCTGTTCGTGGCGTTCGCGGCGGGGGCGGTGCTGACCTGGCTGGCGCTCTATCGACTGATGCCGGAAACCTTGGGGGTAGAGCGCCGTGATGGCTCACGCCTGCCGTTCACGCCGATCCAGGTGCTGCCTCTGGTACAAGGTTACGGACGCTTGCTGGCCAACCGCCGCTTCATCGCCGGCAGCATGGCCCTGGGGCTGGTCAGTCTGCCCCTGATCGGCTGGATCGGCCTGTCGCCCGTGTTGCTGATCCACGACGAAGGGCTCAGCACCCTGGCCTATGCGCTCTGGCAGCTTCCCGTCTTCGCCGGGCTGATCAGCGGCAACCTGATCATCAACCGCATCGCCGATCGCTATCCGCTGCACCGACTGGTACAGGGCGCGCTGTGGCCGTACCTGGCCGGTCTGCTGGGCATGGTGGTGGCGACGGCCTGGTGGCCGAGCGTGCTCAGCCTGGTGGTCGGGCTGACGGTCTACGCCCTGGGCCTGGGGGTGGCCAACGCCGTGCTGTACCGGCTGACGCTGTTCGCCAGCGATCAGAGCAAGGGGTTGGTGTCGGCGATGCTGGGCATGATTACCATCGCCTTGCTGGGGTTGGGCGGCGTGCTGATGGCCATGCTTGGCGCGGGCGCCAGCCTGCTGCACTTCGCGGTGATCGCCGGCGTGGCCGGGGCCTTGGCCCTGTGGCCGTTGCGCCGGGTGATTCGCGACAGCCGTGAGGCGTTCGAGGGCGCCAGAGGCGAGCCTTCCACGCCCTGATCAGGATGCGTCGGTGGCCTGCGATTCGCTCAGTGCCTGCTTGCCACGACCGACCTCCTGATGCCAATGCAGGGCAATCAGGATCAGGGTCGGCACCCCGAGCAGGGCGGTGATCAGGAAGAAGTTGTGGTAGCCGAGTTTTTCCACCATGACCCCGGAATAACCGCCGATCAGGCGCGGAAGCAGCAGCATGATCGAGCTGAGCAGGGCGTACTGGGTCGCGGAGAACTTCAGGTTGGTGAGGCTCGACAGGTAGGCCACGAAGGCCGAGGTCGCCAGCCCGGAGCTGAAGTTGTCCAGTGAGATGGTCACCACCAGCATCTCCAGGTTCGGTCCCATGTCGGCCAGCATCAGGAACAGGATATTGGTCGCCGCCGATGCCGCACCGCCGATGAACAGGATCGGCAGGATGCCGAAGCGCACGATCAGCAGACCGCCTGCGCCCGCGCCGACCAGGGTCATGATCAGGCCGAAGATCTTGCTCACGCTGGCGATCTGGTCCTTGGTGAAGCCTTGATCGATGTAGAACACATTGGCCATCACGCCCATCACCGTGTCGGACATCCGGTAGGTGGCGATCAACCCCAGCAGCAGCAACGCCTGCCAGCGGTAGCGGACGATGAAATCGTTGATGGGCGTCAGCACCGGTGCCAGGCCACGCCGTCCCATGGAGGACAGGCAGGCCCAGGTCAGGCTGGTGTAGAGGATCGCGCGCAGGAAGGCCCGGTCCTCGAGCAGCAGGTCCAGCGGCGTGGCGCTGCCGAAGACCATGCTGGCCCAGTCGGTGTTGAACAGCTGCGTGAACATGGCTGGTACCGAGACCAGCAGGATGATCAGCACAAAGACCGAGGCCAGTTGGTGGGTCAGGCCATAGCGTGCGGCTGACAGCTGGGTCTGCAGCGCGACCGGCGGCTCGCGCATGACCAGTGTGGTGAACACCGCGGGCAGCATGATCAGGCCGAACAGCACATACGTGCCTGTCCAGGCTTCGTGCAGGTAGCTGAAGCCCGTGGAGCCGAACCATTCGGCGAAGAACAACGCGCCGGCGGTGGCGAGCAGGGCGGCGATACGGTAACCGGCCATGTAACTGGCGGCCAGGGCCGCCTGGCGCTGGTCGTCGGCGATCTCCAGGCGATAGGCATCCACCGCGATGTCCTGGGTGGCCGAGGCGAACGCGACCAGCACGGCGAGGGCGATCAGCCAGGACAGGTGCTTCTGCGGGTCGCACAGGCCCATGCCGATCAAGCCCGCCATCACCAGCACCTGCGACAGCAACAGCCAGGAGCGCCGCCGTCCCAGCCGCCCCAGCACCGGCAGGCGCCATTGGTCGAGCAGGGGCGACCAGACCCACTTGAACGCATAGGCCAGCCCGATCAGGCTGGCGTAGCCGATCGTTTCCCGGGCCACGCCGGCCTCGCGCAACCAGACCGACAGGGTCGAGAACACCAGCATGTACGGCAACCCGGCAGCGAATCCAAGCAGCAGTAGTACCAGCGTGGACGGGCTGGCGTAGGCAGCGAGCGCAGCGCGCCAGGTTTTACGGGGCATGGAGCAACATCTGCCTCAAGGTTGCGAAAACAAAGCGCGCACTCTAACCGCTGTGCTCCACCGGGCGCCAGCCATGGCGCAACATATCCACACGATTGTTCCGGACGGTCACGCCTTCGGCACGCAGCCGTGCGCGCTGCTCTTCCCCTGAGACCGTACCAGATGCCAGGCAGAGGCGGCCGCCTGCTCCCAGCACACGGTGCCACGGCAGGCGCGTACCGTCGGGCAGTTGGCTCAAGGCACGCCCGACCCAGCGCGCGACAGGCCCCAGCCCGGCCAGGTCGGCCAACTGGCCGTAGCTGACGACCTTGCCCGGTGGCACTTGGTCGAGCACCAGAAACAGTGCCATTCGTCGGGCGTCCGCCTGTTCGGCGGTCAGGCTGCCGACCTTGGCCATCAGGGCTTCGCCTGATCAGGCAACGGGACGAAAGGGTCGGTGACAAAGATGAGAACGGAACTCAAGTGCATGTGTGCGGTCTGTCCTTGCTTCAATGAAGGGTCGCTGGATAATGCCTGCCTTTTTTCTGGAATCTAACCCGTAGTCGCCTATGTATTCACGTCTTCTGTTGTGCCTCACCGCTGTCGCGCTGTCGTCGTCTGCCTTTGCCGATACCGTCTGGATGAAGAACGGCGACCGCCTCAGCGGCAAGATCAAAGTATTCGATGGCGGCAAGCTGTTGCTCGAGACCCCCTATGGGGGCTCCATCGCCCTGGACTGGAAACAGGTCAAGACGCTGCAGAGCGATCAGGAACTGCTGGTCAAGCAGGACGCCTACACCGGCGAGAAGACCAAGTCGCTCACCGCTGCCGAGGCCGGCAAGGTCACCCTGGCCAATGGCGAGGCGCCCAAGACCGTGGAACTGGCCTCCATCCAGCAGATCCTCAAGCCCAAGCCGGTGGTGCAGGATCTGGTGTGGAAGGGTAACGTCGACCTGGCGCTGGACTACAAGCGCGCCGAGAACGACACCGACGACTACGACATCGATTTCAAGACCACCGCGCGACACGGTCGCTGGCGGCATAGTGCCGAAGGCGAGTACAACCGTGAAACCAAGGATGATGTGACCACCACGGACAACTGGAGCGCCGAGTACGCACTGGACCGTTTCCTGACCGACCAGTGGTTCTGGCAGGGACGTCTGGAGTACAAGCGCGACCACGTGGAAGACCTGGCGCGCCAGCGTACGGTCGGTACCGGCCCGGGCTACCAGTTCTGGGACGACGAACTGGGGGCGTTCTCGCTGGGTAGCCTGTTCAACCGTACCGACTACGAGTATGCCGACGGCGGCAAGGACAACTTCTATTCGGTGGCCATGAAGTGGGACTACAACCGCTACCTGGTCGGCAAGAAGTTCGAGGTGTTCACCAATGGCGAGCTGGGCAAGCCGCTGGGCAACGTGGCCGACTATGCACTGGATGCCGAGATCGGGTTGCGCTACAAGGTCACCGAATGGGCATCGCTGAACCTCAAGGCCGAGAAGGACGTGATCAGCGGGACCAGCGGGAGCGATCTGGACAAGACACGGTACACGGCAGGGTTCGGGGTGGCCTGGTAAACGGAGGGGCGAGCTGTAAACCACACGCTACAAGGGTAAGCGAGGTGGGGCCAGCCGTGTCCAGCCATGAAACACGGTGGCTGACTCCGTGGCCCTGCGTGCCTAATCGCGGCCAGTTCGGCGCCCCGGCAGGGGCCGCTCACCCGTAGCCCCCACCGCGGAATTGCAGGCCATCACTGCCCCCTGTAGGAGCGGCCCCTGCCGGGGCGCCGGACCGGCCGCGATTGGGCCCGCAGGGCCCACAAATCAGCCCTGCCTAACTTCCCTCCCTGCCC
Source organism: Enterobacterales bacterium AN_CKDN230030167-1A_HGKHYDSX7 (assembly GCA_046940335.1). Lineage (GTDB taxonomy): Bacteria > Pseudomonadota > Gammaproteobacteria > Pseudomonadales > Pseudomonadaceae > Aquipseudomonas. The sequence continues at coordinate 672,840 of JBKYML010000001.1, read as the reverse complement.
AATCTCAACGCCCTACACTTGCCACTTGCCACTTGCCACTTGCCACTTGCCACTTGCCACTTGCCACTTGCCACGGAATCCGACCATGAGCGCCATCCCCCTGCGCAACGCCCGCGAACTGCTGCTCAAGGCGTACCAAGGCGTCCTCTCGACGCATTCCAAGGCCATGCCGGGCTTTCCCTTCGGTTCGAGCGTGCCGTACTGCCTGGATGCCCAAGGCCAGCCGCTGATCCTGATCAGCCGTATCGCCCAGCACACCCACAACCTGCTGGCCGATCCCAAGTGTTCGCTGCTGGTCGGTGAGCGCGATGCAGCGGACGTGCAGGCCGTAGGGCGCCTGACGCTACTGGCGCAGGCCCGCAAGCTGGAAGAGGCCGAGGCGCTGGACCTCGCTGCCCAACGCTATTACCGCTACTTCCCGGAATCGGCGGGGTACCACCAGGCGCATGCGTTCGACTTCTGGGTCCTCGAGCCCGTCCGGCATCGCTACATCGGTGGGTTCGGCGCCATCCACTGGCTCGATCAGGTGACCCTGGCCAATCCCTTCGCGGGCAACGTCGAGGCTCGCATGCTCGAGCACATGAACAGCGACCATGCCGACGCGCTCGCCCATTATGTTCGTTTGGCCGGGCTGCCTGACACGGCGCCCGCGTGCCTGGTCGGGTTGGACAGCGAAGGGCTGCACCTGCGGATCGGGCATGCCGTGTACTGGCTGCCCTTTCCCACGGTTTGCAACACGCCGACACAAGTACGCGAGGCCTTGGTGTGCCTGGCCCGCGCCTCCCATTGGCCGACCGCTCAGAAGGTCGCGGGTTGAAATAGCGACTGATTGCATCCATTTGGAGTCTTACTGGAAGGCTGTCTTCCGCAGAGGATCCCTTGATGCGCGTTTTTCTCCTGCTGTTCCTGATTTTCCCGGTGCTGGAGCTGTTCGTCTTCGTCAGAGTCAGCGCCGCCATCGGCTTTTTCCCGGCCTTGCTGTTGATCATCGCCGGCTCTGCGCTGGGTCTGGTGGTGATGCGTCTGGCGGGCCTGGCCACGGCGCTGCGTGCCCGTGAGAGCATTCAGCGCGGCGAGCTGCCGGCCGAAGACATGTTCCAGGGCCTGATGATGGCGCTGGGTGGCGGCTTGCTGCTGATTCCTGGCTTCATCAGCGACGTGCTCGGCGTGCTGTGCCTGCTGCCGTTCACCCGTCGCCTGATCGCCCGCAAGCTGCGCGAGCGCGCCGAGGCCCAGACCCTGCGTCAGCGTGCGTTCAACGACGACCCGCTGGCCGGCCGCCCTCAGCAGCCTGGCCACCGTCCGAACGTCATCGAGGGCGAGTACCAGCGGCGCGATCAGTGATCGAACCGTTCATGCCCCTCCACGACGGCCCCGAAAGGGGCCGTTTGCGTAGGCGGTTGATCACGGTGCGAAAAAAATTCCAGATCACACCCTTGTAATCGAAGTCGGCGACCTCATGTTGGAGTCACCGCAAGGTTTCTGGCGCCGCTGGCGCCGGACATAACTTTGGTGGCCTGCCCAAGGCGGGTCACCTCCGGCCACGCCGGACCGTATCAAACCCGCCGGTGTCGACACCGGCCGATGAAAACCACACTTGGGAGAGATCGACAATGAAGCTTCGTCCTCTGCATGACCGCGTCGTCATCCGTCGCAGCGAAGAAGAATCGAAAACCGCTGGCGGTATCGTCCTGCCGGGTTCGGCCGCTGAAAAACCAAACCGTGGCGAGATCGTCGCCGTCGGTACCGGCCGTGTGCTCGACAGCGGTGAAGTGCGTGCGCTGGCCGTGAAAGTGGGTGACAAGGTCGTGTTCGGCCCGTACTCGGGCAGCAACACCGTGAAGGTCGACGGTGAGGACCTGCTGGTGATGAGCGAGAACGAGATCCTCGCCGTCATCGAAGCTTGATTCCCCGATTTCCGGTAACCCCAGCATTTTAAGGATTGAACGATCATGGCTGCTAAAGACGTAAAATTCGGTGATTCCGCCCGCAAGAAAATGCTCGTTGGCGTCAACGTGCTGGCTGATGCGGTAAAAGCGACCCTGGGCCCGAAAGGCCGCAACGTGGTCCTGGCCAAGAGCTTCGGCGCGCCGACCATCACCAAGGACGGCGTTTCCGTCGCCAAGGAAATCGAACTCAAGTGCGCGTTCGAGAACATGGGCGCCCAGCTGGTCAAGGAAGTTGCTTCCAAGGCCAACGACGCTGCCGGTGACGGCACCACCACCGCGACCGTTCTGGCTCAGGCCATTGTCAACGAAGGCCTGAAGGCCGTCGCTGCCGGCATGAACCCGATGGACCTCAAGCGCGGCATCGACAAGGCCACCGCCGCCGTCGTCGCCGAGCTGAAGAACCTGTCCAAGCCTTGCGCCGATTCGCGCGCCATCGCTCAGGTCGGCACCATCTCGGCCAACTCCGACAACTCCATCGGTGACATCATCGCCGAGGCCATGGAAAAAGTCGGTAAAGAAGGCGTGATCACCGTCGAGGAAGGCTCGGGCCTGGAGAACGAACTGTCCGTCGTCGAAGGCATGCAGTTCGACCGTGGCTACCTGTCGCCGTACTTCGTCAACAAGCCGGACACCATGGTCGCCGAGCTGGACAGCCCGCTGCTGCTGCTGGTCGACAAGAAGATCTCCAACATCCGCGAGCTGCTGCCGGTTCTGGAAGCCGTCGCCAAGGCTGGTCGCCCGCTGCTGATCGTCGCCGAAGACGTCGAGGGCGAAGCCCTAGCGACCCTGGTGGTCAACAACATGCGCGGCATCGTCAAGGTCGCTGCGGTCAAGGCACCTGGCTTCGGCGATCGCCGCAAGGCCATGCTGCAGGACATCGCCATCCTGACCGGCGGTACCGTGATCTCCGAAGAGATCGGTCTGAGCCTGGAAACCACCACCCTGGAGCACCTGGGTAACGCCAAGCGCGTCATCCTGTCCAAGGAAAACACCACCATCATCGACGGTGCCGGCACCGACGCCGACATCGAGGGCCGCGTCAAGCAGATCCGCGCCCAGATCGAAGAGACGTCCTCCGACTACGACCGTGAAAAACTGCAAGAGCGCCTGGCCAAGCTGGCCGGTGGCGTTGCCGTGATCAAGGTCGGCGCAGGCACCGAAGTCGAGATGAAAGAGAAGAAGGCCCGCGTCGAAGACGCCCTGCACGCGACCCGTGCAGCCGTCGAAGAAGGCGTGGTGCCTGGTGGTGGTGTGGCCCTGGTTCGCGCCCTGGCTGCAATCATCGACCTCAAGGGCGACAACGAAGACCAGAACGTCGGTATCGCCCTGCTGCGTCGCGCCGTCGAATCGCCGCTGCGTCAGATCACTGCCAACGCCGGTGACGAGCCGAGCGTCGTGGCCGACAAGGTCAAGCAAGGTTCGGGCAACTACGGCTACAACGCCGCGACCGGCGAGTACGGCGACATGATCGAGATGGGTATTCTCGACCCTGCCAAAGTCACCCGTTCGGCCCTGCAAGCCGCGGCCTCGATCGGTGGTCTGATGATCACCACCGAAGCCATGGTCGCCGACCTGCCGGAAGACAAGCCTGCAGCTGGCGGCATGCCAGACATGGGCGGCATGGGTGGCATGGGCGGCATGATGTAACAGCCGACCGGCCTGCATGACCCCCATGGGTCACATTGTGTAACGGTGTCTGTACGGACCTGTACACGCTGAGACCTTCAAAAACCGGCATCAGTTTTCTGATGCCGGTTTTTTTGTGTGAGGTCATTTCGCTAGATACATCGTGCGTCATTCCAATGCTTTTCCACGCCCTTGCTTCAATCAAGGTAACTCTAGAGTTATCATTAGTGGGCAGAAGTCGGCGTGCAAAGTAGACAGTTGATAAAGGAGCTTGAAGCAGCGGGGTGGGCACTGGTCCGGGTTACGGGCAGTCATCACGTGTTCAAACATCCTTGATATTCCGGGAGCGGTGACGGCAGGAGATACGTTCGAAGAAGCGTATGCGGCGGCGGTCGAGGTGGCCCATATGATGCTGGAGGACATTGCAGCTTCTGGTGGGGCCATACCCATGCCCTCCGATGCGTCTGTCCATCGGAACGATCCTGAGTGGGCGGACATGGGGTGGGGCCTGTTGGACATCGACATCGCGCCGTACTTGGGCAAGACCGAAAAGGTCAACGTCACACTGCCAGGAATGGTTATTCAACGAATCGATCAGTACGTACGCGACCATAATGTCAAAAGTCGCTCCTCCTTCCTGGCCGATGCAGCCCTGGAGAAACTGGGTCGATGAGTCGGTAGCACGGCACGCGCTTCGGCCTCCTCATGCGTCTCTCGCAAGGCTTTCTGTCCATGCAGCTTGAAGCCCTTCCCGTGATGCCCGTAAGCTGCGCCTGCCGCGCAGACCCACGAGCGCCGCACAGGAGACCCGATGCGCATCTTATTGGTTGAAGACAACCGCGACATTCTCGCCAACCTGGCCGACTACCTCGGCATGAAGGGTTATACCGTCGACTGCGCCCAGGATGGCCTGTCCGGGCTGCATCTGGCGGCCACCGAGCACTACGACCTGATCGTGCTCGACATCATGCTGCCGGGGATCGATGGCTATACCCTGTGCAAGCGCCTGCGCGAGGATGCCCGCCGCGACACGCCCGTCATCATGCTTACCGCCCGCGACCAGCTCGATGATCGCCTGCAAGGCTTCCGTTCCGGTGCCGATGACTACCTGCTCAAGCCCTTTGCGCTGTCGGAGCTGGCTGCACGCATCGAGGCGGTCCTGCGCCGTGCCCAGGGCGGTGGACGCCGTGTGCTGCAGGTCGCCGATCTCACGTATGACCTGGACACGCTGGAAGTCAGCCGCGAGGGCCGGCCGCTGAAACTCAATCCGGTCGGTCTCAAGCTGCTGGCGGTACTGATGCAGAAGAGCCCGCACGTGCTGCGCCGCGAGGTCCTGGAAGAAACCCTGTGGGGCGACGACTGCCCGGACAGCGACAGCCTGCGCAGCCACGTGCACCAGTTGCGCCAGGTCATCGACAAACCGTTCGACCGCCCGCTGCTGCACACCGTCCACGGCGTCGGCTATCGCCTCGCCGAGGGTCGTGATGGAGTTTAGACAGAGCCTTGCCCAGCGCATCATCATCGCCTTCGCTTTGATGAGCGCCCTGGTTGCCGGCGCCTTCGCCTTCGGCATCGTCGCCACCGTGCACCTGGTCGAGGAGCGGCTGATCTCGGCGGTGCTCGGCGGCGACCTGCAGCGATTGTTGCGCATGGACAGCATCAGCGACTGGAGCCATCGACCGCGCCCGGACCAGCTGTTCTATTTCAGTGACGGTCGCGACGACTTCGCCCTGCCCAAGGACCTGCACCACCTGGCGCCAGGCTTTCACGAGGTGTTCCGGGACCAGCTGTCCTACCACGCCATGGTCGAGATCGTCGACGGCCGCCATTACGTGCTGCTGCAGGATCAGAGCGATTTCGAGGAGCGTGAGCGGGTGCTGTTCGCCGTGGTCGTGGTCGGCTTCGTGCTGAGCCTGGCGCTGGCGACGTTCCTGGGCTGGGTCCTGGCGCGACGGGTCATGGCACCGGTTATCCGCCTGGCCCGCCAAGTGCGCCACCGCGATCAGCTGCTGGGCCTGGCACCGCCCCTGGCACCGGACTACGCCGCCGACGAGGTGGGGCAATTGGCCGTGGCTTTCGACGATACCCTGGGGCGTCTGCGCGATGCACTGACGCGCGAGCGGTTGTTCACCAGCGATGTCAGCCACGAGCTGCGCACGCCGCTGATGGTGCTGGCCACCTCCTGCGAACTGCTGCAGGAGAACCCCGCGCTGGACAGCCGTGCCCGCAACCAGGTCGAGCGGATCGCTCGGGCCACCGAGGAAATGCGCGAGCTGGTCAAGACCTTCCTGATGCTGGCCAGGGCCCAGCGCGACGAAGGCGCAGTGGCCTCCCGGGCGTCGTTGCGCGAAGTGGCGGATGACCTGATCGGCGTCTGGCGCGACACCATCGAGCAGAAGGGCCTGACCCTGCATTACGAGGGGCGCGCCAAGGCCGGTTCGGTGCTCTATAACGCGACCTTCCTGCAGTCGGTGATGGGCAACCTGCTGCGCAACGCTGCGCACTACACCGATCACGGCTACATTCGCCTGACCCTGGAGTCCGAGGGCTTCAGTGTCGAGGACAGTGGTGTCGGTATTCCCGAGGAGCAGCGCGAAGCGATGTTCAAACCCTTCGTGCGGGGTGAAGAGCGTCGCGGAGAGGGGCTGGGGCTGGGGCTGTCCTTGGTCCAGCGGATCTGTGACGACCAGGGCTGGCAGGTGACGCTGACCACGACGCTGCCCCACGGTTGCCGCTTCCAGGTCAGCCTGGCGCCTGGCAAGGCTGCCGGCATGGTGCCGCTGACAGCGTCTCCCGAAGCTGACCCGTCGTGAACCGTTGGAGCAGCCCGAAAGCATCGACGGTTTTTTCACATCGAGGTGACCGGATGGCAACGTTCGTCTGCTTAAGGTGGCGCACCTTCTCCGGAGATGCGCGATGCACGACCCCATCAAGCTTGAGTTTTCCGAAAAATACGATTGGGAACACGCCCAGACTTACCTGCGCAAGCACCAGGACAGCCTGGCCCGCAAGCTCTCGCACCAGCGTGACGAGCAACTGGCCAGGCGTGCCTTGGCCTTGGCGGGCGATCCTGGCCTGGTGCTCGATGTTCCCAGTGGGGCCGGGCGTTTCTGGCCATTGCTGGCGGAGAAACCCAATCGCGTGATCATTGGCGCCGACTATTCGGCGGCCATGCTGGACACTGCGTGTGCCGCGCAGCCGCCTGAGGTGGTGGCCCGGGTGAAGCCGTTGCGCACGTCCGCGTTCGCGCTGGACCTGCCGGACAATGCCGTCGACAGCATCTTCTGCATGCGGTTGTTTCACCATGTAGGCCAAGCCGCACACCGGCGGGCCTTGTTGCAAGAGTTCAAACGCGTCAGTCGCGACAGCGTGATCCTGTCGCTGTGGGTCGATGGCAATTTCAAGGCGTGGCGACGCAAGCGGCTCGAAGCACGCCGTCACACGGTGCGTCAGGACGAACGCTACCAGAACCGCTACGTGCTGCCGGCCAAGGTGGTCGAGGCGGAGTTCGCCGCAGCCGGCTTCACCGTTCAAGAGCGTCTGGATTTTCTGCCGTTCTATGCGATGTGGCGCGTGTATCTATTGAGAAAGAGGTAGTGACGATGGCAGTACCCCATGGGGCATCCCGGCAGTTCGAGTTCTACTGGCAACAGCAGGGCGAATGGGTCGAGGAACCCAACCAGCGACGTGGCGGCGAGAGTGGCGTGCAGCGCCTGCGCGACGAGCAGGGGCAGACGCTGTATGCCAAGCGCCAGATCGGCCATGTGTACCGCACCTTGCTGCATCCGTTCGGGCGCCCCACCGTATTGCGCGAACTCGACGCCCTGCGCAGTTGCCAGGCCCTGGGGGTGCGGGTGCCGGACATCGTGTTCTGTGGCGTGGAGCGCGACCCGCAGCGGCAGTGGCGGGCACTGCTGGTGAGCAAGGCCCTCGACGGTTTCGTCGACCTCGACACCTGGCATGCCCAGGACGCGCGCCTGCATCACGGGCCGGCCGTGCATGACGCCATGCTGCAGGCACTGGCGGTGAACCTGGCCCGCCTGCACCGGGGGCATCGGCAACACGGTTGCCTGTATGGCAAGCATGTCTTCGTGCGTGTGACAGGTGAGGGTGCCCAGGCCACGGTCGACGTAGCCCTGCTGGATCTGGAGAAGAGCCGTACCCGGTTGAGTCGTCAGCGGGCGGCGGGCAACGACCTGCGTCAGCTCAAACGCCATTCGTCACTCACCGAAGCAGAATGGCAAAAGCTGCTCTACTTTTATCGAGAAGCGTTTGGCAGCGCTATCAAAGGGTTAGGGTAATGAAACTAGAAATAGCACGAGCTTTGTTTCTGGTGGCCGCGTTGGTGGTCACCACGGCAGCGGCTGCGGCCTGGCACGAGCCTCGACCGCAGGTACTGAGCACGCCGCAGTGCCTGGTACCCCGCGAAGCCAAGGTCCACGTCGCCGCCGAGCCGGATCAGGACCTGCTGCTGTTCTTGTTCGGCATGCGCCAAGGATTACGTGCTGGGGGCTAGTCCCTGGCCCTCGACAAGACAGACGGGGCCTGGGCGGGCCCCGTGTTCACTGCCCGCCGTTAGACCAAATGCAGATGGTTGTCCCAGAAGCCCGACGGCATCTGCAGGGGCTGGCCGATCGGCGCCGGTGTACGGCAATCGTAGTAACGGCATCGGCCTTGCCCTGAGGTCACCACGAAACCGTCTTTCACCGCCCCGACCCCGGCACAGTCCGGCATCGGTGCATCCAGGCGTACCTGACCATCGTCCAGGCCCCAGACGAACAACCGGTTGGCACGCGGCGCGGTCAGCGCCACCAGGCGCAGCGCGTCATGGATGGCCACGCTGGCGGTGTACTGCGCCATCGAGCGCAGTTGCGCCTCCGCCACCGGGAACGGCTGGAACGGCTGGCCCGGACGCTTGATCGCCAACAGCTCGGCGGTCTCGTCGGCATCGCCCATGAACTGCTGGCAGGCCACGATGGTACCGTCGCCGCCGATCGCCAGGTGACGAACGCTGTTCATGGACTGGGACAAGGTTTCCTTGCTGATCAGGCTGCCGTCGCGTCGCATCAGCACCAGGCTGGGCTCCATCGCGTCGAGGTTCATCTCCACACGGCTTTCCGCTTCGGTGCGAATGCCGCCATTGGCCACGACCAGCGTCTCGCCATCCGGCATCCAGGACACCTCATGGGGCCCGATGCCGTGGGTCGATAGCTCGCCAGCGTGGACCAGGCGCTCACCGTCGAACCGGTACATGCCCAGCACGCCACGACCGGGGTCGGTGGTGTCGTTCTCGGTGGTGTACAGCCACTCACCGTCGCGATGAATCACCGCGTGCCCGTAGAAATGGCGGCCAGGCCGAGACGTGAGGGTTTGCAGCAAGCGTCCGTCACGTACGTCGATCAGGTAGCTTTCGGTGCCCGGGCGACGGGCGACGAACAGCGCCACCGGCAGCCTTGGGTGGTCGATGATGGCGTGGCAGCGTTGCCCCACCTCGGTGGCGAACACCTGGCGACCGTCGAGCCGATAGGCCACGGCATAGTGCTTGCCATCGGCATCGTCGCGCGCCGACAGCAGCAACTGGCCGTCGGCGGTGTCGCGACGCAGCGTCCAGCCGCGCAGCGTCAGGGCGTTGAGCAAGGTGCTACCGAGTCGCTTGGCCTGGTCTCGCAGCATGATCAGTCACCGTCGTTGGCATTGAAGCCCAGCTGGATGTTCAACGCCTTGGCCAGATCGCCTTCGTGCAGGCGGTGGACGACGTTGAGGCTGTCGTAGATCCGGTCGAGCGTCTGCTGGCCGGCGTCGTCGGCCAGCAGCTCGCCCAGGGTCTTCTGGTTGTCGGCCAGCAGCGTGAGCGAGGTGGCGTAGGCGTCGTCGATCTTGCCGGCCAGGGCCGCGTGTTCCTTGCCCAGCAAGCCGCGCAGGCCTTTGTTGTCGACCCCCACCCACAGGGCTTGCGCCGCCTTGAGGCTGGCCTCGATGCTCTTCATCGACGCATGGCTGCGCCAGGCTTCGGCCTGAAGCGGCTGGGCGATGCCTTTGCTCTGGCGCCCCATCGGCGCGCCGAGCTTCTTCTTCAAGGTGTCGAGCGCTGTGACCTGGGCGCGCAGCACATCGGCGATCGCTTCGTGGGAGTCGGCGTAGCGCTGGTTGGGGAAGGTGCTCATCTGCGAGAGCATGCCGTCGGTGCTGTTCCAGCCTTTGAGGATCTCTTCGGCCAGGGCCTTCTGGTGCTCGCCGATGGCCACCAGCAGCGGGCAGTAGCGCGCCTTCTGCTCGGCACTGGCGATGTCCGGCTTGCTGTCGAAGAGGATGTACTCGTAGGCCGACAGGCCGCGCACCACGACGCTGGATTTGCCCAGGGTCTGCGCGTCGACGGGCTTGTCGCCGTTGACCAGTTGCTCGACCTGGCGACCGACCAGGTTCTTCTTGTCCGGCCAGAACTGCACCTGCCAGGCGCGGTTGCCTTCGGCCAGCGGGCCGACCAGCAGTGGCTGCAGCTCGGCCCAGGCTTTCTGCGCGGCGAGGAAGTCGCTGCGCGCCGCATCCAGGGTCTCCTTGCCTTCGCAGAAGGCCAGGGCGCTGGCGGCCAGTTGCCGGTCGGCTTCGACCCAGCGGCTGTAGGTCGGCAGGATGACCTGCTTGGCGATGGCCGCCGAGGTCACGGCTTGCGGGTCCTGAGGGGCGCAGGCGCCCAGGGCGAGTGCGGCGAGGCTGGTGAACAACAGTTTGGGTCGGAACATGCCCGGGTCCTTTGCGCTTAGAGTGAATTCAGAAAGGCCAGCAGCGCGGCACGCTGCTCGGCGTCGAACGTCAGTACGTGACGACGGGCCGCATCCGCTTCGCCGCCGTGCCAGAGCACCGCTTCGAGCAGGTTGCGGGCACGCCCGTCGTGCAGCAATTGCGTATGGCCACTGACCGCCTGGGTCAGGCCGACACCCCACAAAGGTGGCGTGCGCCAGTGCTGGCCGCTCGCCTCGAACTCGCTGCGGCCGTCTGCCAGTCCCGGCCCCATGTCGTGCAACAGCAGGTCACTGTAGGGGTGGATGACCTGGTTGGCCAGTTCGGGTTCGACGCCCTCGGTCGCCGTGGTGAAGGTAGGGGTATGGCAGGCCTGGCAACCGGCTTCGTGGAACAGTCGCTTGCCGGCCAGCACCTGGGGTGCATCGACGTCACGGCGCGCCGGGACGGCCAGGTTGCGTGTGTAGAAGGTCACCAGGCGCAGAATGTTGTCACTGACCTCCTGCTCGCCGTCGGTGCCGTTGCCGTTGGGGGCGCGCAGGCAATCCACCTGGGCCGGGGTGCAGTCGTCATGGGGCAGCAGGGTCGTGGTCAGCCCCATGTCGCCGGCGAACGCATGGGCGTTCTGCTGGTTGACGTTGGGTTGCCCGGCCTTCCAGCCGAAACGCCCCAGGACCGTCTCCTGTCGCGCCTGGTCCCAGACGCGGTTCGGGCGCCCGCGGATGCCATCGCCGTTGCGGTCGTCCGGGTCGGCATTGGCCAGGATCGCCGCCTCCGGGATCGCCTCGAGCAAGCCAAGCCCGATCATGGGCGGGGCGACCCGTGCCGACAGGCGCGTGTCCGGATGCATCGGGCCGTACCCCAGCTGGGTGATGCGCACGTGCGGCCGGCGCAGTTCGACCGTGTAGCCGTCCGCGAAGCGGACCGCCTCGGCGCTGTAGTCGACCCGCACCTTGCCTTCCGGCGCGACGCCGGGCACGGCCATGTCCTGCAGTTGGGTGCCGTAGGTAGGCTCGGGGACGACGCCCAGGCGCTCGATTTCCTGAAGGTAGGCGGGCTGGTCGGGGATCGACAGGCGCACCAGCATCGACACGGCATTGCGCGCGCCGGGCGCCGGGGGATGGCCACGTCCGTCGCGCACATGGCAGTTCTGGCAGGCGTTGGTGTTGAACAATGGGCCCAGGCCATCACGCGCCGTGGTGGTCGACGGGGCGATCACCCAGGGGCTGCGGAAGAAGCTGTTGCCGACGCTGAAGTCCAGCCGGCGTTCTGGGGTCAGGTTGGCCGATGGCAGCGAAAATGCCTGGCGGTCCTGTCGCTGCACAGTCGTGGTACCACCCGACAAGGCTTCGCCCGGCCCGGCCTGGGTGAAGCGCGATGCGTCATCACAGGCGGTCAGCGCACAGAGCAGCAGCAAGGGCGAGAGACGAAGCAGCGGCGAGGACATCGACAATCCTGGAGGGTGCGAGCGAAAAACAGGGGTGCAAGCTTAGCAGGCTGGCGAGGTATGAATAAGAGGGATTTGCGTTTGCCGGATGAAATCGACGTCAGTCCAGGTGCATGAAGCCGCGAGGGGATCGGCCTGCGACGCCGCGAACGACGCCTCAGGCCGAGGGTCGATCAGAACTCGTGATCGGCCGTATCCGGGCTCAGGTTGGTGATGCCCAGCTTGCCCGCGGCCTGCTCGATGGTGCCGGTCTGCTTGACCAGCGCCGCGATGGCGTCACGCACGATCTGGTTGCCCGCCGCGTTGTCCGGCGCGATCAGCTGGTCGTAGTGTTCGCCCTTGAGCGCGTGGTCGACCATGACCTGGATCTTCGCCTCGGTGGCTGCCAGGTCTGCCTTGAGGGCGTTGTCGGTGGCCGGGTCGGCCTTGGCCACCAGCGATGACAGGCTCGGGCCGGTCAGTTGGGTGCCGTCGGCACGGGTGTACTCGCCCAGGTAGATGTTGCGGATGCCCTTGGCGTCGTAGAAGTGCGCGAAGTGGGTGTAGTCGCTGAAGCAGTCCTGCTCGTCTTCAGGCGAGTTGGCTTCCAAGGAGACCTTCATGCGCTCGCCGGCCAGCTCGCCCAGCGACAGGCTGCCCATGCCGAACAGCATCTTGCGCAGGCCATCGTTGACCGACTCGCCTTCCAGCGTGGCGCGGTAGTTGTCGGTGACGTTCGGCGCCCAGTTGGCGACCATTTCTTCCAGGTCGCTGACCAGCAGGTCGGTGACCGCCTTGAGGTAGGCGCGGCGACGGTCGTTGTGGCCGCCCGTGGCGCCTTCGCCTTCCAGGTAGTCGGAAGCAGGACGGTTGCCGGCCCCAGGGCCGGTGCCATTGAGGTCCTGGCCCCAGAGCAGGAATTCGATGGCGTGGTAGCCGGTGGCGACATTGGCCTCCGAGCCGGCCAGCTCGTTGAGGCTGGCAAGTTTCTCGGGCGTGATGTCCTTGACGTCGACCTTCTCCTCGCCCACCTGGATCTCGGTGTTGGCGATGATGTTGGCGCTGGCGGCTGGGTTGCCCAGGGCGTGTTCGTAGCTGCTGTCGACGTAGTCGATCAGGCCTTCGTCCAGGGGCCAGGCATTCACCTGGCCTTCCCAGTCGTCGATGATGGTGTTGCCGAAGCGGAACGCTTCGGTTTGCAGGTAGGGAATGCGTGCGGCGATCCAGGCGTCCCGGGCGGCTTTGAGGGTCTGGTCGTCCGGCTTGGCCAGGAACGCGTCGACCGCGTTTTGCAGGGCCTTGGCGGTGCTCAGCGAATCGCCATAGATGACGTAGGCCATTTCGGCGTAGTGCTTGACCACAGCCTTGCCGGCTGCTTCATCGACGGCGCCCGGGGCCACGGCAGGGGTGCTGGCGGCAGCGGGTGCCTGGGCGTTCGGCGCGGCAGTCTTGTCATCCTTCTCGCCACACCCGGCGAGGGCGATGGCGATGGCCAACAGGCTGGCGGAGGCCAGGGGCATACGGATCATGGTCGGTGTTTCCTGCGTCAAGGGAGTGGGACTGGGTGCCGGCGGCACGCGAAACCGGGACATAATGCGAAAGATTTGCATTTTATGTAAAGGGGTTGGCGCAAATCTCGACGACGAGGGTCGTTACAGGGCGCGTCGTCGATCCAGGTCCAGCGCCTGCATCAGAGCGCCGAGACCTGCGCATGCTGGGTCTGTCGGATGAAGTGCGTCAGTTCCCGTGCCGGCAGAGGCTTGCTGTAGTGGTAGCCCTGACCCTCGTTGCAGCCCTGGGCAATGATGTAGGCCTCTTGCTCGGCGGTTTCCACGCCCTCGGCGATCACCTGCATGCCCAGGCTCTTGCCCAGCTGGATGATCGCCCGCACGATGGCCGCATCGTCGTCGTCGTCCATCAGGTCCTGGACGAAGCTCTTGTCGATCTTGATCTTGTCCAGGGGCAGCGACTTCAGGTAGCTGAGGGACGAGTAGCCGGTGCCGAAGTCGTCGATGGCGATCAGCGCGCCGGAGCGGCGCAGGCTCAACAGATGCTGCGCCGCCGTGCTGATGTCCTCCATCAGGCTGGTCTCGGTCACTTCCAGTTCCAGGCTGGCCGGCGGCAGCCGATAGATCTGCAGCAGGTTGTTGACCACCCGGGGCAGTTCGTTGTGGTGCAGCTGGACGGTCGACAGGTTGACCGCCATGCGCAGCTCGTTGAAGCCTTGATCGTGCCACTCGCGCAACTGACGGCAGGCCTGATCGAGAATCCATTCGCCGATGGCGACGATGCAGCCATTCTGTTCGGCCAGCGGGATGAACTGGTCGGGCGGGACCAGTCCCAGACGTGGATGTTGCCAGCGCAGCAAGGCCTCGACACCCACCACACGCTTGTCGCGGTAGCTGATCTGCGGCTGGTAGACCAGATAGAACTGGTCGTGCGCCAGCGCTTCGCGCAGGTCCTTTTCCAGCTCCCGTCGTCGACGAATCTCGCTGTCCACGCTGGCGACGTAGAACTGGTAGCGGTTGCGCGAGCGTGCCTTGGCCAGGGTCATGGTCTGTTCGGCTTTCTGCAACAGTTTCTCGGTGCTGTCGCCATCTTCGGGGAACAGGGTGATACCGATGGTGGCACGCAGACGGATCCGTTGCTGATCGAGGGAGAAGGGCGCCTCCAGGTCGTCGAGGATGGTCTGCGCCAGTTCAGCAGCCTCGTAGGGCTGTTCGATATTGGCCTGGACCAGGGCGAACTGGTCGCCGCCCAATCGGGCCAATGCACCCAGCCGGCCGCTGTGGGCGCGCAGGCGGTCGGCCAGGGCCAGCAGCAACTGGTCACCGGCCTGGTAGTTGAACTGTTCGTTGATGCCCTTGAAGTCGTCGAGCCCGAAGCACAGCACGGCCACGCGACGCTGCAGGCGTCCGGCATCGTCCAGGATCATGTCCAGCTGCTGTTGCAACTGCTGACGATTGGGCAGGCCGGTCAGGAAGTCGTACTGGGCCATGCGCTGCAGACTGCTTTCGGCTTCGTGACGCAGGTGCGTGTTGCGTTCGATGGAGGCCAGCAACTGGTTGGCGGTGTCGACCCACAGGCCCAGCTCGTTCTTCTCGTTGCCCTTGAGCGGTGGGATCTGGTACTGGCTGGGGCGATCGGGGTTGATGTGGGTCAGGTGTTCGATGATCTTCGACAGCGGTTTGGTCAGCAGCCAGTGGTACACCAGGTACAGGACCAGGCCCATGGCCAGCGCACGGAGCACGCCGGACACGAAGATGATCACCGCATTGACCAGAAAGCCCTCACCGTAGCTGGCGGTGTCCAACGTGATGTTCAGGTCGCCATAGTATTCGCTGTAGGCGCCACGGCCCACCAGTTGCGTGGTGAAGCTACGCTCGCTGCCCAGGATCGGATCGGTGAGCCAGCGTGTGGGCGTCTCCTTCATCGGTCGCGCCTTGTCTGCCAGCATGGTTTCGTTGGGGTGACCGATCGAGGCCATGCGCACCGACTCGTCCTGGAACAGGCCCTCCATGACCTGCATGCCCATCTCCCGGTCCAGGCTGTAGACCGCCTGCGTCGACGGATCGCGGAACATGTCGAGAATGCGTTGGCCATCGGTGGCCACGGCCTGGCGTGTCTTGTAGGCATCGAAGACGATTTGCGCGCAGCTGAGGACGACGCCTACCGCCAGCGCCGACAGCAACACGACCCTCAGCAGCTTGACCGACAAGCTGTTCTTGAATTCCAGCTTCAACGGAGGTGTCCTTCATCCATGCGCGTGACGGCATACTGCCATTAAAGTGGCTCGCGCACTATCCACCGATGGCTGCTCGGGCAGCGAGGTTTGTTTCATGGGGTGCTGCGGCGTCCTGAGGACATTATCGACCGCTGTCGGGCGCTGCTTGAGCGCGTCAGCGCGTCCACGGGTTGATGTTAGCGTGCCATACGCACGGGGCAAGTTGTCCTGGCGCACTTTAGAACGAAAAAAGCCCGGCGGTTGCCGCGACGACGTTCGGGATCGAACGGCATCACGGCACGCGCCGGGCTCAGGAAACGTCGGGATCAGGCGGTGAAGGGGGTGCCTTCGAACTGCTCGGCGACGAATTTCCAGTTCACCAGGTTCCAGAACGCTTCGACGTACTTGGGACGCACGTTGCGGTAGTCGATGTAGTAGGCGTGTTCCCAGACGTCGCAGGTCAACAGCGGGGTGTCGCCGTTGGTCAGCGGGTTACCGGCACCGATGGTGCTGGCCAGGGCCAGGGAACCGTCGGCTTTCTTCACCAGCCAGCCCCAGCCGGAGCCAAAGGTGCCGATGGAGGTCTTGCTGAATTCTTCCTTGAATTTTTCGAAGGAACCGAACGCCTGATTGATGGCCTCGGCCAGTGCACCGGTCGGCTCGCCGCCGCCGTTGGGCGACAGGCAGTTCCAGTAGAAGGTGTGGTTCCAGACCTGCGCGGCATTGTTGAACACACCACCCGAAGAGGTCTTGACGATCTCTTCCAGGCTCTTGCCTTCGAATTCGGTACCTGGGATCAGGTTGTTCAGGTTCACGACGTAGGTGTTGTGGTGCTTGTCGTGGTGATACTCCAGGGTTTCCTTGGAGATGTGCGGCTGCAGGGCATCGTGGGCGTACGGCAGCGGCGGCAATTCAAAAGCCATGGTCGTTCTCCTGTTCAGGTCTGTTTGCGAGGGGACGCAAGGCCGATCACGGGCGGCCTTCAGCGCATCGGCGAGTTTGTACTCTTTGCGATGCGGGGCCGGATCATAGCATCTGGGACGCGGCAGGCCGCAAGTTAGAGCTAGAGAGACAAGGGACAAACACGTGCTGTTCACCCCACCACCAACTGCACCGCCACCGCGAACATCATGACCGCGACCATGAGATCGACCAGTCGCCAGGTGGTCGGGCGGGCCAGCCAGGGCGCCAGCCAGGCGGCAGCCAGGGCCAGGGTGAAGAACCACACCAGTGACGCGCTGGCGGCGCCGGCCACGTAGGCGCCGGGTACGGGCTGCTGGGCACCGAGCGAGCCGATCAGCAGGACGGTGTCGATATAGACATGCGGGTTGAGCAAGGTCACCGCCAGAGCGCTGAGCAACACCGCCTGACGCGAACGCAGCCCCAGCCCCTGTTGCTGCTCGAGGCTCTGCCGGCTGCAGGCGCGCAGCAGCGCCTTGCTGCCGTACCACACCAGAAACGCCGCACCGCCCCAGCGAGCCACGGCCAGCAGCGTTGGGCTGTCGGCCAGTACCGTGGCCAGGCCGAAGACGCCGGCGCTCACCAGCAGCGCATCGCATACCACGCAGAGAGCGGCCACCGGCAGATGGTGTTCGCGGCGCAGGCTCTGGGCCAGCACGAACGCGTTCTGGGTGCCGATGGCCATGATCAGACCGAGGGAGACCAACAGCCCGTTGAGATAACTTTGCCACATGAGAGAAACGCTCCCCTGGCGCTGGTCCTGTGGACAGCGCGATTGTCGAGATGGATGCGGGCATTCTGGCGGCGGACGCGGTATAAGAAAAACAAATAGCGCTGATCTGTCATTAGAGAAAACGATGTTTGACTACAAGTTGCTGGCCGCCCTGGCAGCGGTCATCGAGCAGGGTGGGTTCGAGCGTGCCGCACAGGTGCTGGGATTGTCGCAGTCGGCCGTGTCGCAACGGGTCAAGCTGCTCGAGGCGCGTGTGGGGCAGCCGGTACTGGTGCGCGCCACGCCGCCGCTGCCCACCGATGTAGGCCGTCAATTGCTCAACCATGTCCAGCAGGTGAGATTGCTGGAACGCGACCTGCAGCGCCAGGTACCGGCGCTGGATGCCGAGGGCATGCCGGAACGGATGCGCATTGCCCTCAATGCCGATAGCCTGGCGACCTGGTGGGCAGGCGCGATCGGTCCCTTCTGCGCTGCCCAGTCCCTGTTGCTGGAGCTGGTGGTCGAAGACCAGGACGTGGGTCTGCGACGCATGAAGGCCGGCGAAGTCGCCGCCTGCCTGTGCGGCAGCGAGCGCCCCGTGGCCGGCGCACGCTGCCTGCCGCTGGGCGCCATGCGCTACCGTGCGGTGGCGAGCCCGGCCTTCATGACACGCCATTTCCCGGGCGGGTTCGACAAGGCACGGCTGAGCCGACTGCCGGCGATCGTGTTCGGGCCGGACGACTTTCTTCAGCACCGCTACCTGGCATCGCTGGGTCTGGAAGGCGGATTCGTCCATCACCTGTGCCCTTCGGCCGAAGGCTTCCTGCGCATGACCGAAGCGGGCCTGGGGTGGGGCATGGTGCCCGAGTGCCAGATACTGACTCACCTTGAGACGGGCCAACTGGTGGAGATCTGCCCGGACACACCCATCGACGTACCGCTGTACTGGCATCATTGGCGCAATGGCGGGATGCTGCTCGGCCAATTGACCGAGCATCTGCGACAGGCTGCAGCCCACTGGCTGGTGCCGTTGTAGGCCCGGCGGGCGTCTGTTGCATCTGGAATCTGGCAAGACGAGGTCAAACATGCGAATTCTGGTCACCGGTGCGAGCGGCTTCATAGGCGGGCGCTTTGCCCGTTTCGCGCTCGAGCAGGGCCTCGATGTCCGGGTCAACGGTCGGCGTGCCGAGGGGGTCGAGCACCTGGTCAGGCGCGGCGCGCACTTCATGCCGGGCGACCTGGGCGATGCTCGCCTGGCACGGCGCGTGTGCCAGGGTGTCGATGTCGTGGTGCACTGCGCGGGCATGCAGGGACAGTGGGGCGGTTACCAGGCGCTTCACCAGGCCAATGTGGTGACCACCGAGAACATCGTCGAAGGCAGCCTCAAGGAGCAGGTCCGGCGGCTGGTCTACGTCTCGTCGTCCGCGGTCTATGGCACGGGGCAGCAGCGTACCGAGATTCCTGAGGAGCCGCTGCCTCGTCGCCTGCGCGGGCCGCAGGCGCTGACCCGCTTCCTGGCCGAGCAGAAGGTCTTCGGTGCCCAGGAGTTCGGCCTCGAAACCCTGGCTGTACGTCCTCATCGGGTGACCGGCGCTGGCGATGCCGGGTTTTTCCCGCACCTGATGCAGCGCCATCGCAAGCGTCGCCTGGCGATCATCGGCAATGGCCTGAACCGCGTCGATTTCACCAGCGTGCACAATCTCAACGAGGGATTGCTGGCTGCGGTCTTCGCCGAGGAGCAGGCCTTGGGTCAGGTCTACAACCTCAGTAACGGTCAGCCGCTGCCGCTGTGGGACGTGGTCAACTACGTCATGCGCCAGATGGGGATGCCGCCGGTGACGCGTTACTGCGATTCCGGGCTGGCCTATGGCTTGGGTGCCCTGAGCGAAGCCGCCTGCCGGGCCTGGCCGGGACGTCCACAGCCCAGCCAGTCGCGCCATGACGTGCAGGCTTTGAGTCAGGACTTCATCCTGGACATCAGCCGGGCGCGTCAGCGGCTCGATTATCGTCCCCAGGTCAGCCTGTGGGCGGCCCTGGACGAATTCTGCACGTGGTGGAAGGGCCAAGGCGGCCAGTAGACGTCGCTGCCGAACGCGGCCCTGGACGGTCTATACTGGCGCCTCTTTTGGTGGCCCCTGCGGTGAAGCTTCAGATGCGTAACGATACCCACGACGATCCCGATGATGTTCCTGTGCTGCATGTCGGCGCCCGTGACGACGTCCCCCTGCGCGCCGCCCATGGCCATCCACGCCCGCCGCGAGTGACCGGCACCGGGCCGCTGTGGGCGCTGTTGGGCGCCGCGTGCATCGCGCTGGCCGGGCTGGGCTGGTGGAGCGCCCAGCAAATCGCCCTGCTCGAGCAGCAACTGGTCGCGACCCAGGAAAGCTTCGCGCGCATCAGCGAGGATGCCGCGGGACGGCTGAACGTCATCAGTGGTCGGGTGCAGGCCCGCGAATCCAGTGCCAGCACCGACACTGAAGCCCTGAAACTGCAGATCCGTCAGCTGCAAACCGCGTTGGCCGAGCAGGGTAAGCAGCAAGCCGGGGCGGCAGGCCAGGCCAGTGACCTGGACAAGCGTCTGGAACAGGTGCTGGCCGAATCGCAGCGTCAGCAGGCCGCCTTGGGCGAGGCGCAGGCGCGGGTGCAGGCGCAGGTGGAGTCGATCACGGCCGACCTCGCCGCGCTCAAGGCGGCCCAGGTCGATGGACGCCGCGTGGAAGACGGACTCAAGCGTCTGGACGGCGAGCTGGCGGCCCTGAAGAAACAAGGCGACCCGACGGCGGCGCTCAGCGATCTGCAGCAGGACATGCTGGTGCTCAAGGCGCAGCTGGAGAACCGTCCGGCCTCGAACCCGGCCGGGGGCGCCTCGGTGCAGGAGTTCGATGCCTTCCGCACCCAGGTGAGCCGTAATCTCAATACCCTGCAGAGCCAGGTGCAGAACCTGCAGCAGCAGATCAACGCCGGGCACTAGCGCACGGCGTCGATCTGTACGGGGTGCGGCCGTCTCAGCGTCGCGGGTAATCGGTGTAGCCCACCGGCCCCTGGCCGTAGAACGTCTCGGGCCGTGCCGGGTTGAGCGGCGCGTCGGCGGCCAAGCGCTCGGGCAGGTCCGGATTGGCGATGAAGGGTACGCCGAACGCCACTGCATCGGCGCGGCCGTCGGTCAGCGCCGCCGTGGCGCTGGCCTTGTCGAAGCCTTCGTTGGCGATGTACACGCCGCCGAACGCCTGTTTGAGCTGTGGTCCCAGGCTGTCATCGGCCACGTGCTCCCGAGCGCAGAGGAACGCCAGGCCACGCTTGCCCAGCTCGCGGGCGATGTAGGTGAAGGTCTCGGCCCGGTTGGCGTCGCCCATGTCGTGAGCGTCGGCACGGGGTGCCAGGTGCATGCCGACCCGTCGCGCGCCCCATACGCCGATCACCGCATCGGTGACCTCTAGCATCAGCCGCGCACGGTTTTCCAGGCTGCCGCCGTAGCGGTCGTCGCGCTGGTTGGTGCTGCTTTGCAGGAATTGATCGAGCAGGTATCCGTTGGCGCCATGGATTTCCACGCCATCGAAACCGGCTGCCTTGGCATGCTCGGCGCCGATCCGGAAGGCCTCGACGATCTCGGCGATCTCTTCGGTCCTGAGTGCGCGGGGCGTCGGGTAATCGGTGATCGGGCGCATCAGGCTGACGTGGCCTTCGGGTTTGAGCGCGCTGGGCGCGACCGGTGCCTGGCCGTCGAGGTAGCTGGGGTGCGAGATGCGACCCACGTGCCAGAGTTGCAGGAAGATCCGCCCGCCGGCGGCATGTACTGCCTTGGTCACCTGGGTCCAGCCATGGACCTGTTCCTGGCTCCAGATGCCTGGCGTGTCCGGGTAGCCCACGCCCATCGGCGTCACCGAGGTCGCCTCGCTGAGGATCAGCCCAGCGCTGGCGCGTTGCGTGTAGTACTCGGCCATCAGGGCGTTCGGCACGCGGCCTTCGCTGGCGCGGCAGCGGGTCAGCGGCGCCATGATGATGCGGTTGGGCAGGGGCAGGTCGCCCAGGGTGATCGGATCGAACAGCGTCGTCATCGGTTGGCCTCGGGTCAGGGGTGCGCCAGGGCGCAGGTTCTGCATTCGAGAGGACGTACGGGCAGGGGTTCAGTGCGCCTGCATCCGGTACCAACCGGGGGGTGCTAGACTCGCACCCATGAACTACCTGGCACATTTGCATCTGGGCGGCGACCAGCCGCAGCAGCTTCTGGGCAGCCTGTACGGCGACTTCGTCAAAGGGCCGCTGGAGGGCCGCTTCGCGCCTGCGCTCGAGGCCGGCATACGCCTGCACCGGCGCATCGACAGCCATACCGACAGTCATCCTCGCGTCCTGGCCGCCTTGGCGCGCTTTCCCAAGGCTCGACGCCGCTATGCCGGAATCGTGCTGGACGTGTTCTTCGACCATTGCCTGGCGCGGGAATGGTCGGCCTATGCCCAGCCTTCGCTCGAGGCCTTCACCGGTCGGTTCTATCGCATCCTGCTGGCGCAGCCCGACCTACCAGGCCGGCTGGCGCAGATCGCCCCGTTCATGGCGGCGGACGACTGGCTGGGCGCATACGCCGAGTTCGACACGCTCGAGCCGGTGTTTCGTGGCATCGGGCGGCGCCTGTCGCGGCCGGAGGCCCTGCTGGGTGTGATGGAGGAACTGGAGTCGCTGTACGAGCCGCTGTTCGCGGACTTCCGGGCGTTCTACCCGCAGTTGCAGCGCTTCGCACAGGAAGAACACGTGCGGATCGTGCAGGCGATCGAGGACAGGACGGCGCGGGCGAGCCTGCTCTCATAGAAAAATATCGTGTTGATTTGAAGATTCTGTGAGCCCTGCGGGCTCAATCGCGGCGCCGGGGCGCCGGACCGGCCGCGATGGGCCGCGAAGCGGCCCTGAAATCGTTCAGCAATGACGCTTTGGAACCTGCCCGCTACCGGCATGTCCCAGCGCGACAGCACAGTACCGAGGCGGCAGACGCGCCTTCAAGGCACCGTCAGAATGGATGCGTGCGCAGCCTGGGCCTGTTCATCTTCGATCGGCCTGCGCAATGCCGTTTCGATCGCCTGCTGTGCCTCCCGCGCCAGTGCCGTTCGCTCCCGCCCCAGGCTCACCAGGGGTTCCAGTATTTGCACGTGCACCCTCGCAGGCGGATGCGCCAACATCCTCAGCACATGCGACAGCAGATCGTCGTCTCCCATGAAGGGCGCCAGCGTATCGCGCTGTCCATCACGCACATAGGCGATGGCCACTGGCTGCACGGGTACACCGGCCTCGATCGCCCCGCCCAGCAAGCGCCCATGGAAGGTACGCAGCGTCTGGCCGTCGGTGGTCGTGCCTTCGGGAAAGACCAGCACCGGGCAGCCGTTCTGCAGGCGGTTCGTGATGCGTTGGCGCAGGCGCGAACCTTCATGACCGCCCCGGCGGATGAACAGCGTCCCGGCGCGGTGCGCCAGCCAGCCGGCCAGGGGCCAATGCCGGACCTCCTGCTTGGACAGGAACGACAACGGGGCGAGCGTGCCGAGCATGGGGATGTCGATCCACGACACATGGTTGCTGACCCAGAGCATGGGCTGCGTCGGACGTCGGCCGCTGACCTGGACCTGAACGGGCAGCACTGCCATCAGTCGTTTCATGAACAGGCAGGTCCAGCGCTGGCGCCGTCGCATCGAGACCCGCAGGCCCAGTCGCTCGCCCGTCATCAGGGCACAGGCCAGCGCGCTGCCCAGGCCCAGCACCGGCAGCAAACGACAGGCGCGCAGCGCCACTTGCCAGCCGGGCATCAGACGGCGGCCTTGAAATGGCGTGCATAGCGTGGGCACAGCTGATCTCGCTTGAGCAGGATGAACACGTCGGCCACCTGGAAGTCCTCGTCCCAGCATGGCTCTCCGCAGACCTTGGCGCCCAGGCGCAGGTAGGCCTTGAGCAGGGGCGGCAGCTCGGCGATGACGTTGGCGGGTACTTCCAGGGTCGGCAGCGGCGTGCGCGGCTCGGCACGCAGGTGGTCGTGGCACAGGTGGCGCTCGCGCAGGCGCTGCATGATCGCCTGGGCCTGCACGCCGCCGTCGTGCAGAGAGATGCTGGCGCAACCCATCAGGTAGCGGTAGCCACCCTCGTTGAGCACCTCGGCCAGCTCGGTCCAGAGCAGGGCGATGGTGGCGCCCGTGCGATAGGCCGGATCCACGCAGGTGCGGCCCAGCTCGAGGATCGGCCCTTGCAACTGCGTCAGCCCTTGCAGGCAGAACTCCTCCTCGCTGTAGAAGCGTCCAATCCGGCAGGCCGCACGATGGTCCAGCAGGCGTGTGGTGGCGACCAGGCGGCCGCTGACGGTGTCACGCACACCCAGGTGCTGGCAATGAACGTCGTAGGCATCCTGGTCCAGCCCCGGCTCCGCGCCCTTGAAAATGGCCTTGAAGTCGCGGCTGAACACGTCAAAGCGCAGGGCCTGAGCCTCGCGCAAGGCTGTCTCGCCAGTCAGGCGCTCGGCGCGCAGGCGCGGCAGGGGGCGATCACCAATCGAGCGGGCGGTCCGAATCATGCGAGTCTCCGTGAGCCTGTCAGCAAGGGTGCCGCGCAGTCGAACCGAGCGGGTAACGCCAGACTAGAAAGCCCCGGTGTCAGGCCAATGACGCTCGAGTGATGCTTGCGTGACAGGGTGCCGCACCGACCCGCACCGGGCGGCGGCTGACGCAACGCCGTGGAGGCTTGCCGGGAACCCGACGGCTGGTTAATGTTCACAGCCTCTTTCCGAAGGGTTTCCCATGCTCAAGCTGTCACGTGTCTTGCTTGCCCTGTTGTGTGCCTCGAGCGTGCCGGCCCAGGCCGACTGGCACCTGGACGGCGAGTCGTCGCGGCTGTCGTTCATCGCCAGCCAGAATGGCGACACCTCGCTGGTGCATCGTTTCTTGGTGCTGCATGGCAAGGTCGATGAGGGCGGTGCCGCCCAGCTGCGTATCGAGGCCGATTCGGTGTTCAGTGGTGTGCCGCTGCGTGACGAACGCATCCGTGATGCCCTGCTGGAGGTCAAGCAGTACCCCGACGTCACGGTGCAGACGCGGATCGACCTGCGACCCATCCAGGACCTGGCCAACGGTGCCCAGGTCGAGCTGCGCCTGCCGCTGACCGTCACCGTACGCGGGCGCCAGCACCAGTACGAGGCGCCCCTGCTGGCCACCCGCCTGGACCAGCGACGCTTCCAGGTGGTGACGCTCGAGCCTGTGGTGCTGCATGCCGAGGACTTCGGCCTGGTGCCAGGGCTGGATGCGCTGCGCAAACTGGCCGGCGTCACTTCCATCAGCCCGTCGGTACCGGTCAATGCGGTGCTGATCTTCAACGCCCGCTGACATGCCGGGCCCGGTCTTTCCCTGGCGTGTGGGCAATCAGTTCGAGCTGCTGGTCGATGGTCCGGCGTTCTTCCCGGAGATGATCCTGGCGATCGTACGCGCCGAGTACCAAGTCGACCTGGAGCTGTACCTGGTCGAAGCGGGCGCCTGCGCCGAGGCCATGGTCGACGCCCTGGAGACGGCGGCCCGCCGTGGCGTGCGCGTGCGTTGCCTGTTCGACGGGTACGGGTCCCTGGCCTTCTCGTCGAGCCTGCGCCAGCGGCTGCGCAAGGCCGGTGTCGAGCTGCGCCTGTACAACCCGCTGAACTGGCGCCGTGGCGTACGCAACCTGTACCGCGATCACCGCAAACTGCTGCTGGTCGACCAGCGCTGGGCCGTGGTGGGTGGCACCGGGGTCACCGACGCGTTCTGGCGGCCGGGCGAGTCCACCAGCGATTGGCACGAAGTCATGGTGCGCCTGGAAGGGCCTGTGGTCAGTGACTGGCAGGTGCTGTTCGACCGCCAGTGGCATGCCAACGAAGGGCGCACCGCCTGGCGGCCTCCGGAGGGGTTCGAGGGGCTGGCGCGCCTGCCCAGGCAGCCTGCCGAAGGGCAGGGGCTGGGTCGGGTGGCCTACGCCGATGCCCGCCAGCACCGTGACATCCTGCGTTCGCTGGTGCGCGCATTGAGCGCCGGAGAACGGCGCATCTGGCTGGCCACGCCGTATTTTCTGCCGACCTGGAGCGTGCGCCGCTCCCTGCGCCGCGCCGCGCAACGGGGGGTGGATGTCCGCCTGCTGCTGACCGGGCCGCGCACCGACCACCCGGCCGTGCGTTACGCGGGCCATCGCTACTACCCCCGGCTGCTGCGTGCCGGGGTGAAGATCTTCGAGTACCAGCCGTGCTTTCTGCACCTGAAGATGGTGCTGGTGGACCAGTGGGTCAGCGTCGGCTCCTGCAACTTCGATCACTGGAACCTGCGCTTCAACCTTGAGGCCAACATCGAAAGCCTGGACCCGGTGCTGACCGGCCAGGTGGTGGCCAGCTTCGAGCGGGACTTCGCCCAGAGTCAGGAGGTCGACCTGGCCAGCTGGCGCGCGCGACCTCTGGGGCGACGGGCCAAGCAGCGGCTGTGGGGGTGGCTCGACCGGCTGGTGGCCAACCTGTTCGACCGCCGCAGCTAGGCGCGGTCAGGCCACCTGCTCAAGCCAGTCGTTGAGGTTGTAGAAGTTGCTCACCCGGGCGATCTTGCCGGCATGGATGTAGAAGAAGGCGCCGGCCGGCAGCACGTAGGTCTGGCCATTGGCTGCGGGCAGGCCTTCGTCGGCGGTCAGGTACTGGCCATGGACGACGAATTCGGCGGCGGCGCGGTCGCCTTCGGCGTTCTGCATCACCACCAGGTCGGTCAGGCGCTCGCGGTAGCAGCGGTTCATCGTCTCCATGAAGGCCGCGAAGGCCTGTTTGCCCATCTGCCGCTCGCCCTGGTTGATGTCGTGGACGACGTCTTCGCTGAGCAGGGCGAGAAAGCCTGGCATGTCACCGGCGTTGAACGCGGCGTAGTAGGCCTGGACGAGTTCCGTAGCGGTCATGGCAATGTTCCTGTCGTGTACGGGAAAGGAAAGGACGAGGGCCGGATGATAGGGTTTCCCCTCAGGCCCGGCTTAGCCGAGCGCGCCATCCACATCGGGAAAACGACCACTTCGCATGGAAATCCGCCTGCTGCATGGCGCTGCGATCGCGCCTTACATCGATGACCTCGCTCGCCTGCGCTTGACAGTGTTTCGCGAGTTTCCCTACCTCTACGAGGGTACGCTGGCGTACGAAGCCGACTACCTGGCCCCCTATGCCCGCTCGGATCGCAGCCTGCTGGTGCTGGCGCTCGACCAGGGCCGAGTGGTCGGCGCCTCCACCGGCCTGCCGCTGGCTGACCAGACCGAGGCGTTCCGGCAACCCTTCCTCGAACAGGGGCGCGACCCCGGTGCGGTCTACTACTTTGGCGAGTCGCTGGTGCTGCCCGAGTACCGCAACCAGGGGCTGGGCGTGCGCTTCTTCATCGAGCGCGAGTCCTATGCGCACAAGCTGGCCGAGTTCGAGTGTTGCACCTTTTGTGCGGTCGAGCGTCCCTCGGGCCATCCCTTGCGCCCGGCTGACTACAAGCCGCTGCAAGGGTTCTGGCGTAATCGCGGTTTCCTCCACGAGCCCTCGTTGCGCACCCGCTATGCCTGGCGCGACCTGGACGAGACGGAGGCCTCGGACAAGATCATGTCGTTTTGGCTCAAGGCCTTGCCGGCATGATTCGGCTGGCGGCGTGCCAATACGCCATCGAGCTGTTCGACACCTGGGGCACCTATGCGGCGCACCTGCAAGCGCTGTGCGCCGAGGCAGTGGAGGACGGCGCGCAACTGCTGCTATTGCCTGAGTACGCCGGCCTTGTGCTCAGTGGGCAGTTGCCGGTCGAGCAGCGCAGCGACCTCGACGGGTCGATCGCAGGGGTTCAGGCGTTGATGCCACGCTGGCTGGCACTGTGCGAGGACATCGCCCGACGACACGGCATCTACCTGCAACCGGGCAGCCTGCCCGTGCTCGACGAGGATGGTCGCTACCGCAACCGTGCCTGGCTGTTCGGTCCTCAGGGAAGGCTGGGCCATCAGGACAAGCTGATGATGACCCGGTTCGAGAAGGAGCAGTGGAACATCAGTCCAGGGCAGGGCCTGCAGGTCTTCGACACGACACTGGGGCGGCTGGGCATCCTGATCTGCTACGACAACGAGTTCCCGATGCTGGCCCGGCGCCTGGCCGAGGCGGGTGTCGACCTGATCCTCGCGCCCAGCTGCACCGACACCGAGGCAGGCTATCACCGGGTCAGGATCGGCGCCCAGGCCCGCGCCCTGGAGAACCAGATCGCCGTGCTGCAAAGCCCGACCGTGGGGCGAGCGCCATGGTCGCCGGCATTGGACGAGAACGTGGGGCGTGCGGGGTTGTTCGTGCCACCGGATCATGGGCTGCCGAGCGATGGGGTGATCGCCCAGAGCGACACGGTGCACGGCACCGCCAGCCGTTGGTTGCACTGTTCGCTGGACATCGACGCAGTGGCCCGCACGCGTGAGCAGGGACAGGTCTGGACGTACAAGGATTGGTCGGGTCAGTTCGGCGAAGGCTTGCTGGACGTCAGGACAGCCTAGGGCGCTTGTCGCCGGCCGGGCCCTCGAAACACGAACGCCCGGCAGGACCGGGCGTTCGTGTGCCGCGCGGGCGAAGCCTTACTTCACTTCGACCGCCAGATTCTGGGCGATCTTGCCCTGCCACAGCGCGGGGCCGGTGATGTGTACCGACTCACCGTTGCTGTCCACGGCCACGGTCACCGGCATGTCCTTGACTTCGAACTCGTAGATCGCTTCCATGCCCAGCTCGGCGAAGGCCAGCACCTTGGACTTGCGGATAGCCTGGGCTACCAGGTAGGCGGCGCCGCCCACAGCCATCAGGTACACGGCCTTGTTGTCCTTGATCGCCTCGATGGCGGTCGGGCCACGCTCGGACTTGCCGATCATGCCCAGCAGGCCGGTCTGCTCGAGGATCTGCCGAGTGAACTTGTCCATCCGCGTGGCGGTGGTCGGGCCGGCTGGGCCGACCACTTCGTCGCCGACCGGGTCGACCGGGCCGACGTAGTAGATGAAGCGGCCTTTCAAGTCGACCGGCAGCGCTTCGCCGCGGTTGAGCATCTCGACCATGCGCTTGTGCGCGGCGTCCCGGCCGGTGAGCATCTTGCCGTTGAGCAGGATGGTCTCGCCCGGCTTCCAGCTGGCGACTTCTTCCGGCGTGATGGCGTCGAGGTCGACGCGGCGGGCGCTCGGGCCGGCCTCCCAGACGATTTCCGGGTAGGCGTCGAGCGACGGTGCCTCCAGCTCGGCCGGGCCGGAACCGTCGAGCACGAAGTGTGCGTGGCGGGTGGCGGCGCAGTTGGGGATCATGCACACCGGCAGGGAGGCGGCGTGGGTCGGGTAGTCCATGATCTTGACGTCGAGCACGGTGGTCAGGCCGCCCAGGCCCTGGGCGCCGATGCCCAGCTGGTTGACCTTCTCGAACAGCTCCAGACGGATCTCCTCGATGCGGTTCTGCGGGCCGCGGGCCTTGAGCTCATGGATGTCGATGGACTCCATCAGCACTTCCTTGGCCATCACCGCGGCCTTTTCGGCGGTGCCGCCGATGCCGATGCCGAGCATGCCCGGTGGGCACCAGCCGGCACCCATGGTCGGTACGGTCTTGAGCACCCAGTCGACGATCGAGTCGGACGGGTTGAGCATGGCCATCTTCGACTTGTTCTCGGAGCCGCCGCCCTTGGCCGCGACGTCCACTTCGACCTTGTCACCCGGGACGATGGAGTAGTGGATGACGGCCGGGGTGTTGTCCTTGGTGTTCTTGCGGGCACCGGCCGGGTCGGCCAGGATCGAGGCGCGCAAGACGTTTTCCGGCAGGTTGTAGGCGCGGCGCACGCCTTCGTTGATCATGTCGTCGACGCTGAGGGTCGCGCCGTCCCAGCGCACGTCCATGCCCACACGCACGAAGACCGTGACGATGCCGGTGTCCTGGCAGATCGGACGATGGCCGGTGGCGCACATGCGCGAGTTGATCAGGATCTGGGCGATGGCGTCGCGCGCGGCGGGCGACGCTTCACGCTGGTAGGCCTCGTGCATCGCCTGGATGAAATCGACGGGGTGGTAGTAAGAGATGAATTGCAGGGCGTCGGCGACGCTCTGAATCAGGTCGTCTTGCTTGATCACGGTCATGCAGCGCGCTCCTCTGGATCCGGGAACATTCGTGGAGGCCTCGCGCTGGCGCAGGGCCACGACGCAAAACCTGGCAAGGCGCGCCGGCAGGTCAGGCCGACGCGAAAAAAGGCGCGGCAGTATAGCGCGCATCCCGGGTCGGTACACCTGCAGGTGGTCTGGACCAAGGTCGATTGCCAACGGCCGGCGTTTCTGCGTCCTCGGCTGGTGGTGGTACGCACGAGCGCCTAGAGTGGCGGTTTGACTGGAGGAGGCTTGTGCCATGCCCCAATTGAGTGTCGGTGAACGCTGCTGGCAGGTCGCGCTCGGCAGCAACCTGCTCGATGCCCTGAACGACGCTGGCCTGGCCGTCCCCTATGGTTGTCGGGCGGGCGCCTGCCAGACCTGCCGCGTCCTGTGCGTGCATGGACAGCCTTTCGACGCGCGTCCCGACGCTCTGGACCCTGCGCAACGTGCTCACGGATGGCGGCTGGCGTGCCAGTGCGCGGTGGTGGAGGACCTGCGCGTCGTGCTCGACACCGACTGCGCACAAGGCCTGACCACCCAGGTGATCGAGGTGACGTGGCCGACACCTCGGGGCGCACGGTTGCGCCTGCTGCCCCAGGGGCCTCAGCACCGTCCAACCGGTCATGACCTGTCGCTGACGGTGGGACCGCACACGGTGCCGGCGCTGCTGACCCGCGTGGATGAAGCGCGCTGGCTGGAGGTGTACGTGGAGGCCCAGGGCGTCGATGAGGTGCTCAGGGCGCTACGGGGTCTGGCGCCTGGTACCGAGGTGCACGTGAGCGCGCGGCGTGCCCGCACCGTGCACTATGACGCCCAATGGCAGGCGCAGCCGTTGTGGTTGCTGGGGCAGGGCGCCGGGATCGGATCGCTGCTGGGCTTGGCCCATGAGGCGCGGACGCAGGGGCATGAGGGTGAGGTCTGGCTGGTGCAGGTCACGGACGCAGGCGAGCGGTCCTGCCTGGACGAGCCGCTGCAGCACTTGGCTGGAGCCTGGTCTTGCTTGCGGAGCGAAGCGCTGACGCGCGAGGAGGTGGAAGCACGCCTGGCCGGCATGCGTGGGCTCGACCGACGGACCGTGGTTCTGGTCTGTGGCGATGCGCGGCATGTCGAGGGATGCGCCCGGCGCCTGTTCATGGCAGGGCTGCCCAGGGGGCAGGTGCTGACCGAGGTGCTGGAGGCACCCCGGTAGCGCGGTTCGCGGGCCGGACGGCCTCCGCGAACCGTTCAGGCTCAGACCAGTGGGTCGCCCACGTGCAGGATCTTCATGCCATTGGTGCCGCCGATGGTGTGATAGCTGTCACCCTTGGTCAAGATCACCCAGTCACCTTGTTGCACCAGGCCACGCTGCAGCAGCTCGTCCACGGCCGCCTGGCTCACCTTGTCCGGCGCCAGGGCGGCCGGGTCGAAGGCGATCGGGTAGACGTTGCGGAACATCGCGCTGCGCGCCTGGGTGGCACGGTGCGGCGACATGGCGTAGACCGGCACGTGCGAGCGCAGGCGCGACATGATCAGCGGGGTGTAGCCGCTCTCGGTCAGCGCGATGATCGCCTTGACGCCCGGGAAGTGGTTGGCCGTGTAGATGGCCGCCAGGGCAATGCTTTCGTCGCAGCGCTCGAAGGTGGTGTGCAGGCGATGGCTGGACTTCTGGCTGGTCGGGTGTTTTTCCGCACCCAGGCAGATGCGTGCCATGGCCTGGACCGCTTCGATCGGGTAGGCGCCCGCGGCACTCTCGGCCGACAGCATCACCGCATCGGTGTTGTCCAGTACGGCGTTGGCCACGTCGGACACTTCGGCACGGGTCGGCATCGGGTTCTGGATCATCGACTCCATCATCTGGGTCGCGACGATCACTGCCTTGTTGTTGCGGCGGGCGTGCTGGATGATCTTCTTCTGGATGGCGATCAGCTCGGCATCGCCGATTTCCACGCCCAGGTCGCCACGGGCCACCATCACGGCGTCGGAGGCGGCGATCAGGCCATCGAGGGTCTCGTCATCGGCCACGGCCTCGGCACGCTCGATCTTGGCCACCAGCCAGGCACTGCCGCCGGCTTCGTCACGCAGCTGACGGGCGTATTGCATGTCCTTGGCATCACGCGGGAAGGAGACCGCCAGGTAGTCCAGGTCCATTTCCGCCGCGAGCTTGATGTCGGCCTTGTCCTTTTCGGTCAGGGCCGGCGCGGTCAGGCCGCCACCGCGACGGTTGATGCCTTTGTGGTCCGACAGCGGGCCACCGATCAGCACCACGCAGTGCAGGGCATCGGCCGTCGCGGTCTCGACGCGCATGACCACTCGACCGTCGTCGAGCAGCAGTTCGTCACCGACGCCACAGTCCTTGACCAGGTCCGGGTAATCGATCCCGACCACCTCCTGGGTGCCTTCGGTCAACGAGTGAGCCGTGGAGAAGGTGAAACGGTCACCGACCTTCAGTTCGATCCGCTTGTTGGCGAACTTGGCGATACGGATCTTCGGACCCTGCAAGTCGCCCAGCAGCGCGACGTGGCGACCAAGCTTGGCGGCGATTTCACGGATCAGGCGGGCGCGGGCCTTGTGCTCGTCCGGAGTGCCATGGGAGAAGTTCAGGCGTGCGACGTCCAGGCCCGACAGAATCAGCTGTTCGATCACGTCCGGCGAGTTGCTGGCCGGGCCCAGGGTGGCGACGATTTTGGTACGGCGGATGGTCATGCACAGACTCCTATAGTGAAGCGCAGCGAAAGGCTACTCCTGAATCGGGCTGTAGTCATTGTTCGGATGCACTACCGTGGAGAGGAGGGCAGCGTGCTTGCGACCTCCAGTTTCGTCCGCCGCCGCCGATACACCGTGCAGCAGAGGAGAGCGCCCCATGCGTGCCATGATCGTTTTGATGCTGGCGACCAGTGTCGTCGGCTGTACCCGTTGGTCGATGGACCATCACTTGAACAATGCCTACCGCGCCTACGAGCGGGGCGACTGCCAGCGGGTGATGCTGGAGTTGTCGCAGGTGGACCGTACCAGCCGTGCGCGACCGTTCATCCATCCAGAGGTCGCACTGCTGCGTGGACAGTGCCTGGAGCGCCAGAAACTCTATGTCGATGCCGCGCAGACCTATCAGTACCTGATGCAGCGCTGGCCTGGCAACGAATACGCCTTCCGTGCCCAGGCCCGTCTGCAGACGCTCGAACAACTGGGACATTACCGGCCCGGCACCCCTGCGGTCACGGTGCCACTTGCGACACCTGTAGGGCGGTAAGCGCCACCGTCGCCCCAAATGAGGGCGCAGCTGCCGAACGGTCTGGACGAATCCGTCGAATGAATGTAACGATCCAGGCGATTGCACGCCCATTTGCCACCCCGCGAAGGACAGTGACCGCCATCATGTTTATCGAGCGCCAGATAGAACGCCACCAGCTTCCGCTCTACCTCACTGTCTACAACCGTTATACCGACCAGTTGCTGGGGTACCTGGGCAACGTGTCGGAAGCGGGCCTGATGGTGATCAGCGAGCTGCCGATCCTGGTCGGGCCGGATTTCGAGCTGCAGCTGCGCATTCCGCTGCCCGGTGACGGCTGGCAGTTCATCAACCTGACCGCCAGCTGCCTGTGGTGCCAGGAAGACCAGATGCCAGGCCATTACGATTCGGGGTTCATGCTGCTGCAGGCGCCCGAAGAGTACAATGGTTTCGTGCGCACCCTGCACACCTACTTCACGTTCAACTCGCTCAACGCCTCTGCCTGAAGCTGGCCCGCACACGCGCCAGGCCCTAGACTCTGGTCGATCTTGTTACAGGACGACCCCGTGAGCGCGAGCATTTTCTGGCACGACTACGAAACCACCGGCATCAACCCTCGCTGCGACCGCCCCCTGCAGCTGGCAGGAATACGTACCGACCTTGACCTCAACGAAATCGAGGCGCCGGTCAATCTCTATTGCCAGCCCTCCGATGACATCCTGCCGCACCCGATGGCCTGCCTGGTCACCGGCATCACACCCCGGCAGCTGGCCGAACATGGGCTGGTCGAAGCCGACTTCATGACCCGTGTGCACACCGAACTGGCCCGTCCGGGCACCTGTGGAGCTGGGTACAACACCCTGCGGTTCGACGACGAGGTCACCCGTTACAGCCTGTACCGCAATTTCTTCGACCCGTATGCACGCGAGTGGCAGGGCGGCAACAGCCGCTGGGACCTGATCGATGTAGTACGCACGGCCTATGCATTGCGCCCGGAAGGCATCGTCTGGCCGCAGCAGGACGGTCGTACCAGCCTGCGCCTGGAGCTGCTGAGCCAGGCCAACGGGATCGATCACGGCCATGCCCACGAGGCCTTGTCCGACGTGCGGGCCACCATCGGGCTGGCACGGTTGCTCCGCGAGCGTCAGCCTAGGTTGTACGACTGGTTGTTCGCCTTGCGCAGCAAGCATGCCGTCCTGGAGCAGATCAAGTTGCTGGAACCTGTGGTGCATATCAGCGGGCGGTTCTCGGCCGCGCGCCATTACCTGGGCGTGGTCCTGCCGCTGGCCTGGCATCCGCGCAATCGGAATGCGCTGATCGTGTGCGACCTGCACATGGACCCCTCGCCGTTGACCACCGAATCGGCCGCCGACTTGCGCCAGCGGCTGTACAGTCGACGCGATGCGCTGTCCGAGGGGCAACTTCCCGTTCCCTTGAAGTTGATCCATGTGAACCGTTGCCCGGTCGTGGCGCCCTTGTCGGTCGTCCGGCCGGCGGATCAACAGCGGTTAGGGTTGGACCTGTCGTTGTATCACACCAAGGCCACGCAGCTGGTACAGCAGGCAGCCCTCTGGCAACCCGTACTCGATGAACTCTTCGCGCAGGAAGATTTCACGCCGAGCGACGATCCGGAACAACAGTTGTATGACGGCTTCATTCGTGACCGCGATCGCCGCGTGTGCGAACAGGTGCGCGTGTCGGACCCGGAGCAATTATCCAGGGGGGGCTGGATGTTTGATGATACGCGCTTGCCGGAACTGTTGTTCCGTTACCGGGCGCGTAACTTTCCGGCGACACTGAACAGCGAAGAGCAGCAGCGCTGGTCGAGCTTTTGTAAGGACCGGCTGGAAGATTCGGCCTGGGGAGCGCCCTTGACGCTGAGCGCGTTCGACACGGCCTGGCAGCACGCGTGGCTTGAGGCCACTGTGTCTCAACGCGAAGTGCTGTCGGCCTGGCAGGCCCATGTGGCCGCCCTGAGGGCACGGTTGCAGGCTTGATACGCGACCATGAAAAAACGCCAGCGAGCTGGCGTTTTCAGGCATCGGGAGACGGGCTCGCGATCAGTCCAGCAGGCTGGACCAGCTTTCAACTTCGTCACCGCCCCACTTGGCTTTCCACTCTTTCAGCGTCTTGTGGTTGCCGCCTTTGGTTTCGATGATTTCGCCATTGTGCGGGTTCTTGTATTGCTTGACCTTGCGGGCACGCTTGGTCGTGGCCGGTTTGGCCGTGGCGCGTGGGCCTTTGCTCAACTTGGATTCCGGGTCGAGCAGTGCAATGACGTCGCGCAGCGACTTGGAGTATTCGCCCATCAGGGTGCGCAGTTTGCCTTCGAACTCCAGCTCTTTCTTCAATTTGTCGTCTTGCGACAGATTGGCCAGACGGGCCTGAAGTTCTTTGATGGCTTCTTCGGTGGCACGGTATTCGTTGATCAACGACATGAGAGAGTCCTTGCGACATATTCAGAGAGACAGTGGTGTCGATAGTAAACAGGGTTTATCGACAAGTAAACAAGTACCGTGCAAATTGTCCGGCGGCGAGAATGTGGCCACGTTGCACTTATTGGTTAAGAAAAATTCACGCGGTGTTTGCGAAATGCCTTTCTTGACGGCCCACCTGCGTAACCTGGTTGTACAGGCCGTAGGTCTTTTCCACACAGCATACGCTGAATCACTACTGCAGATTCCCTTGCAAATCGTTAGACTACGCCCCTTTGCAAGTTCTGGAGTTCTTGTTCATGCGCACCTTCCGACTGGTGATCGCCTGCCCCGACGGCGTGGGCATCGTGGCCAGCGTCAGCCACTTCCTGGCTTCTCATAACGGTTGGATCAATGAGGCCAGCCACCATTCCGACGAGCAGAGCGGCTGGTTCTTCATGCGCCATGAAATCCGCGCCGACTCGTTGCCCTTCGGCATCGAAGCCTTCCGTGAAGCATTCGCGCCGATCGCCGAAGCCTTTTCCATGAGCTGGCACATCACCGACTCGGCCGAGAAGAAGCGTGTCGTGCTCATGGCCAGCCGTGAATCGCACTGCCTGGCCGATCTGCTGCATCGCTGGCACACGGGTGAGCTGGAGTGCGACATCCCTTGCGTCATTTCCAACCACGACGACCTGCGCAGCATGGTCGAATGGCACGGCATCCCCTTCTTCCACGTACCGGTCGACCCACAGGACAAGCAGCCGGCATTCGCCGAGGTCGCGCGCCTGGTCGAGGCCCACAAGGCCGACGTGATCGTGCTGGCCCGCTACATGCAGATCCTGCCGCCCCAGCTGTGCCAGGACTACGCAGGCCAGGTGATCAACATCCACCACAGCTTCCTGCCTTCGTTCGTCGGTGCCAAGCCCTACCACCAGGCCGCGCTGCGCGGGGTGAAGCTGATCGGCGCCACCTGCCACTACGTGACCGAGGAGCTGGACGCCGGGCCGATCATCGAGCAGGACGTGGTACGCGTCAGCCATGCCGATACCATCGACGACATGGTGCGGTTCGGGCGTGACGTCGAGAAGATGGTGCTGGCACGTGGCCTGCGCTACCACCTGGAAGACCGCGTTCTGGTTCACGGCAACAAGACCGTGGTCTTCGACTGAGCGAGGCGTGCATGGCAGACCCCCGTGACAAAGCGACCGCCAGTGCGCCGCCGCGACTCGGCGAGGGCTGCCTGGCGCGTTACGACCCTGAGGCCATGGACGAAACGCTGGGCACTGCGTTCGAAGGCGCCGCCGAGCTGTGGCGTCAGCTCAGCTCGGCTGCCGACGCCAGCGCTTCAGCAGAGGACTCGCCAACAGGCACAGAAAGACCGGGCCGCCCGCCGCCAGGTAGAAGTAATACGTGACGATCCGCCAGATGAGGATCGCCGCAGCCGCCGTCGAGCTGCCCACCAGCGGGGACAGCAAGGTCGCCGAGGTCAGCTCGGCGGCGCCGGCGCCACCGGGCAGCAGGCTGAACTGACCGGCACTCAAGGCCAGCATCTGCACCAGGAAGCTCGGAATCCACGCCAGGTCCGACCCCAGGCCACGCAGGGCCAGGTACAGCACGCTGTAGCGCAGGCCCCAGTGCAGGCAGGTCAGGGTGAAGACCATGACCAGCGTACGCTTGGGCAACCGCCAGGTCTCCGCCAAGGCGTCCAGAAAATGCAGCAGTTTGCGCGCCCAGCGCCGACACCGGGCTTCGGACAGGCCCACCCGCCGCAGGCAGCGACCGTTGAAGCGCATCACCGTACGGCGCCAGCGCAGCAGCGCGATGACCACCGCCAGGACACTGCACAGCAGCAATGCGCTGCTGATCAGCATCGACTCCTGGCTCCTGCCCAGGCTGTGAAACAGCGCGTAACCCGCGATCCCTAGCAGTGCACAGATGAAGAAGGCCAGGTCGTTGAGCTGGTCCATGGCGAATGCGGCGCCACTGCGTGCAGGGGCGATACCTTCCTTGTTCAGCAGCGCGATCAGCGCCACCGGGCCGCCGCTGCCGCCGGGTGTGGTGCAGATGGCGAATTCGGTGGCCATGAGCACGCCCACGCTCTTGAGCCGACCCAGGTGAGCACCTTGCTGGCCCAGCAGCAGGCGAAGGCGCATGGCGTTGAGGATCCAGCACAGCACGATCATGCCCAGCAGCCCGGTCATCAGTCCTGGAGGGAAGGTGCGCAGACGCGGTAGCAGTTCACTGCCCCCGAGAAAGGCCGGCACCAGCACGGCCAAGGCCAGTGCTGCGCCCAGCCAGGCGAAACGACTCATGCGGCGGCCCTGTGGTCCAGCCAGGTCGACTTGGTCATGGGAACGCGGCCTTGCGCCAGCAGCTCGCGCACGGCCTCGAGCCAGTACTCGCGCGAGGAATGATGGCGCATGTCCACCGGGTGCAGGCCTAGACGCAGGCTGTCGGCACTCTCCAGGCGACGGCGTTGCCAGTCACACAGCAGCCGTGACAGCCCACGACGCCAGGCGCTACGTGCGCTCCAGACCAGGCCTGGGGCGGTGATCGGGGTGAAATCAGGCAAGCTGTACAGGTGCTGCGGCGTGCTGGTGTAGCGCAGCGGCAAGGTTTTCAGGGCCTCGCGCGTGCCCTCGCTCATCAGCCAGGCCGGTGCGACGAACCCGGCCAGCGGCCAGCCCTGGCGTTCGAAGAGGGCCATGCCCTCGTGCAGGCGTTCGAGGGCGGCAGTCTGGCTCAAGCCGTAGAACTCGCCTTCGTGCGTGTAGATCCGGCGCATGAAGAATTCTTTCGGGGAGCGGGCGGCGGGGCCGTCGTCGGCATGGTAGTAGCCATGTAGCGCCAGCTCGTCGCCCTTGGCCAGCCGGCGCTCAAGCAGGTTGCAGAAATCTGGAGAGCGCGACAGCGCGTTACGGTGATGGAAGTCAGGCACCACCAGCCAGGTCATCGGCACGTTGCCCATGGCGTCCACGGCCTCCACGAATGGACGGTAGTCTGGCCAGGTTTCCGGGGCGACGTCATGCAGCACGACCATCAGGCTGCGCGTCCTTGGTATGG
Source organism: Enterobacterales bacterium AN_CKDN230030167-1A_HGKHYDSX7 (assembly GCA_046940335.1). Taxonomy (GTDB): domain Bacteria; phylum Pseudomonadota; class Gammaproteobacteria; order Pseudomonadales; family Pseudomonadaceae; genus Aquipseudomonas. Next base: position 634,909 of record JBKYML010000001.1, on the reverse strand, counting down.
CGTCATGCATGGGCCAGCACCTCGGGCTGATGGCCGAGCACGGCCTGATAATGCTCCAGCAGGCCGTTGACCACCGCATCCCAGGCATAGTGCTGCTCGACATGGCGGCGTGCCTGAGCGCCCAGTTTGCGTGTGCCTTCTTCGAACGCTTCGCGCACGGCTTCAGCCATTGCCCGACCATCGTTGGGGCGGCAGAGTCGGCCGCACTGGTCGTTGACCAGCTCGCTGAACGCACCGGCCCGCACGGCCACCACGGGGGTGCCACTGGCCATGGCCTCGAGGATCACCAGACCGAAGGTTTCCTGATCGCCGGCGTGTACCAGCAGGTCGGCACTGGCCATCAGGCGGGCGACGTCCTGGGCCGGCGAGAAATGGTTGATGACCGTGACGTTGTCGGGCACGGCCGTGGGCATGTTCGAGCCTACCAGCAGCAAGTGGTAGGGCTTGCCCAGCTGGCGCATGCAGTCGAGCAGGACCGGCAGGTTCTTTTCCCGCGAGCCGCGTCCGGCGAAGACCAGCAGGCGTGCGGTGTCCGGGATGCCAAGACGGGCCCTGAGCTGGGTGTCGCGCTGATCGGGGTTGAAGGTTGTCAGGTCCACGCCCAGGCGCTGTACGTGCACGTCCTTCACGCCCAACCGGGTCAGCTTGTCGGCCATGACCTGGCTGGGCGCCAGCACGCGGTCGAAATTGCCGTACAGTTTGCTGACGTAGGCCTCGACGTTGGGTGTGAACCAGCCGCCCATGCGGTTCTTGACCAGCAAGGGCAGGTCGGAATGGTAGAAGCCGATGACAGGTACATCGAGCTGGCGGCGTGCCTCCAGCGCGGCCCAGGCCGTGAAGTAGGGGTCGCCGACCTCGATCAGGTCTGGCTGCAGGCGGCGCAGGACCTTGCACCAGGGCGCCAGCCGAACGGGAAAGCGGTAGCCGTTGCCGAAGGGCAGGGCCATGGCGGGCACCTTGTAGATGCCATTGGCGTCGCTGGGCTTGGGGCCGGGAATCAAAAGACTGTGTTGCACGCCTGGCATGTTGCCCAGGCGACGGTGCTTGGCATCGAGGTAAGTACGTACACCCCCGCTGGCCGGGGCATAGAACATGGTGATGTCAGCGATGTGCACGATCAGCATCCCTCCGGGATCGTCTTGGTGGTCTGTCATCCGGTAGTCACAGTCCGGAGATGACGCGCCTACCCATTGACCGTTCCGAAGGGTGGTTTGTTCGATCGGCAGGACGGCCGCACACCGCGAGTCGCGGCGGCGGCAGCGTCATGCGCGCACTCGCAAAAGCTGACGTCTGCGCCAACGAAGGCTTACAGTTCTTCGCACACGCCCGCCCTCGCTTGCCGATTGCCTCAGATCCTGAAGCTGCCCACCAGTTGCTTGAGTCGAGCCGCCTGTTGTTCCAGGTCGGTGCAGGCGCGCAGGGTGGCCTGCAGGTTTTCCACGCCTTCCTGGTTGAGCAGATTGATCTCGTTGATGTCCATGTTGATCGAGTCGACCACGGCGGTCTGCTCTTCGGTGGCGGTCGCCACCGACTGGTTCATGCCGTCGATCTCGCCGATGCGCTGGGTCACGCTGCCCAGTCGCTCGCCTGCCTGGTTGGCGATCTCGACGCTGTCCTGGCTGTGGCGCTGGCTCTGGCCCATGGTGTCGACCGACTCGCGCGCGCCGACCTGCAGCTCCTCGATCATCGTCTGCACCTGTTGCGCCGACTCCTGGGTGCGGTGCGCCAGGTTGCGCACTTCGTCGGCGACCACGGCAAAACCGCGACCGGCTTCGCCGGCACGGGCCGCTTCGATCGCGGCATTGAGCGCGAGCAGGTTGGTCTGCTGCGAGATGCTGGTGATCACCTCGAGGATCTGACCGATGTTCACCGTCTTGCTGTTGAGTTTCTCGATGTGTCCGCTGGAGCTGACGATCAGGTCGGACAGGCGCGTCATCGCCTGGATGTTGCGGTCCACCACCTGCTGGCCTTCTTCGGCCAGCAGGCGTGCCGAGGTGGCATGCTGGGATGCCTGGGCCGCATTGTTGGCGATTTCCTGGGCTGCGGCGCCCAGCTCGTTGATCGCGGCCGCGACGCTGTTGGTGCGGTTGGACTGTTCGTCCGAGTTGCTCATCGACGAGTTGGAGGCGCTGACCACGCGCAGCGCCACTTCGTTGACGTGCTCGGTGGCCGAAGAAACCTCGATGATCGAGGTGTGGATCCGCTCGACGAAGCGGTTGAAGGCCGTGCCCAGGATGCCGAATTCGTCCTGGTGATGGATGCGTAGACGCTTGGTCAGGTCGCCTTCACCTTCGGCAATGTCCTCCATGGCGCGGGTCATGGTGTGCAGAGGCTGCATCAGCGCACGAATCAGCAGGCCGAGCAGGGCGATGATGATCACCACCGCCACGACCGTGGCGATCACCGCCGAGGTGCGGAAGGTGCTGAGCATGGCGTAGGCGTCAGCCTTGTCCACCGACAGGCCCACGTACCAATTGGCGTTCGGCAGGCCCTTGACCGGGGTGAAGCTCAGCAGGCGGGCCTTGCCGTCGACGTCGACCTCACTCAGGTCTCGGGTCAGGCGCGGCGTTTGCCCAGGGAACACGTCCGACAGGGACTTCATCACCAGGTCGTGGTCAGGGTGCACCAGGATCTTGCCCTGGTCGTTGACCAGGAACGCGTAGCCCATGCCGCCAAAATCCAGCGAGTTGATGATCTGCACCAGCCCGTCGAGCGCCAGGTCGCCGCCGACCACGCCGATGTCACGGGACACCGAGGAGAGGATGCCGATGACCATCTTGTTGGTGGTCAGGTCGATGTAGGGCTCGGTGAGGATCGCCCCGCTGGCGTTCATGCCATCCTTGTACCAAGGGCGGGTGCGCGGGTCGTAGCCAGCCGGCATCGGCGAGTCGGGGCGTACGCTGAAACGGCCATCGGTACGGCCCAGGTAGGCGGTGAGGAAGCTCGAGGTGACGGCCTTCTGGCCCATGAAGACTTCCGCGCTGTCCGGCGCCTGCGCGATGTTCTGCGCCAGGTTTTCCACCAGCTTGATCCGGCCATCGAGCAGGTTGCGGATGTTGGTCGACGTGGACTCGCCCATCTCGTTCAGGTAGCTCTCCAGGTCGGCGCGGATCGCATTGCGCTGGAGGTAGTCGTTGTACAGCGTGAACAGGGTGAAGGCGAGTATGACGATCAGTGACGCCGCCAGCAGGATCTTATGGCTGAATTTCAAGCTTTTGTTCATGGCGTAATCGGTTCCGCAAAGGGATGAAACAGGGTATTCGGGCGGGTGGGGTCGGCGCTTACCGCGCGCTGCCCGCATGTCGTTCCGGCGTCGCTCCTGACATTCCGTCGGACATCGACAGGGGGTATCGGCTGGGGAGGGGGAAATCTTGAGGGGGGGTGGGAAAAAGCGGAGGGGAGCGTCGCAGGTGACGAGCTGCAAACCCTGAGGACACGCCAGAAGGAGGTGACAGGTGCACGGGCGGCAAGCAGGGCTTGCGCGTAGAGGAAGGGCGAAAGCGGCAAGCGGCGATCACGTGCCGCTTGCCGCTTGCCAGGTTACGCCAGTGCCTTGGACGCCAGCCAGAACAGCCCGGCGGCCAGGCCCATGGAAGCTGGCAGGGTCAGGACCCAGGCCATCAGGATGGTCTTGACCGTGCCGCCTTGCAGGCCGCTCTTGTTCGCCACCATGGTGCCCGCCACGCCGGAGGACAGGACGTGGGTGGTCGACACCGGCAGGCTGAACACGTTGGCCATGCCGATGGCGCAGGCCGCGGTGATCTGGGCGGCCATGCCTTGGGCATAGGTCATGCCCTGCTTGCCGATCTTCTCGCCCACGGTCAGTACCACCCGCTTCCAGCCGACCATGGTGCCCAGACCCAGGGCCAGGGCCACGGCCACGATCACCCAGAACGGGGCGTACTCGGTGGTCGCCGTCAGGTCCTTGCGCAGCTTCTCGAGATCGGATTTCTCACGTGCGTCGAGGCCTGGCAGCTTGCCGACCTTCTTGGCCGTGTCGTCCAGGCACAACAGGTAACGACGGACTTCGACGCGTTGCTCGGCAGGCAGCGCGTGGTAGTCCGTCACGCCCTTGAGCGTGTGCTGCAAGGCGCTGATGGTCGGTTCGGTCTGCTGGGGGTCGCAGCTGAACTGCTCTGGCAGATCACCCGTCTTGGCCTTGCCCAAGGCCAGGAACTCGCCCAGCGTCGCTTCGTTGCGCTGGTAGAACTGACTCAGGTGCAGCGTGGCGTCACGGGTGCGTTCGATCTGGTAGGTGCTGCTGCCCAGGTCGAGCACGAACTGCGATGGCACGATGCCGATCAGCACCAGCATGATCAGGCCGATGCCTTTCTGGCCATCGTTGGAGCCGTGCACGAAGCTTACGCCCATGGCCGAAATGACCAGTACCAGGCGGTTCCAGAACGGCGGATGCTTCTTGTCGTCGAGCTTGCGGCGTTGCTCCGGGGTCTTGTGCATCTTCGACAGCGGGCGCCACCACTTCAGGCCGATCAGTACCAGGGCGGCGACCACGAAGCCTGCCACGGGCGACACCACCAGCGAGAGCGCGATGTCGATCGCCTTCTGCCAGTTGACGCCGTCACCCAGCGGGATGCCGTTGATCAGGGCATTGGCAAGGCCCACGCCAAGGATCGAGCCGATCAGCGTGTGGGAGCTCGAGGCCGGAATGCCGAAGTACCAGGTACCCAGGTTCCAGGTGATGGCTGCAGCCAGCAACGAGAAGACCATGGCCAGACCGTGACCGGTGTTGACGTTGATCAACAGCTCGACCGGCAGCAGGTGGACGATGGCATAGGCCACGCCGACGCCGCCCAGCAGCACGCCGAGGAAGTTGAAGACACCGGACAGGAACACGGCCAGGTGAGGTGGCATGGCCTTGGTGTAGATGACGGTGGCTACCGCGTTGGCGGTGTCATGAAAGCCGTTGATGAACTCGAAGGCGAGCACGAAGGTGACTGCGAGCACCAGGCTCACCAGAACCCAGGCATCCAGTCCGCTGAATAAATCGATCATGAAGTTTGTCTGGCGGTCGTAGGGGGGGCGGATTATGCCAGAAAACCCAGGCAATCGATCCCCCCCTGGGGCAGGCGGCGACGAACCGGAACCCTGGCGCCTGTCAGGCACGATGAGCCGCTCACTGAGCGATCGCGCAGGAGTCGTTTTGATCGCCGGTGAACAGGCTGCAAACAAGAGCGAAATGGATCGTTACGAACCGGGCAGGAAATTCACATGAAATTTGTCAAATTACATGTCTGCCTTGTTCCAGGCAGGGGCTCGAGGAGCCATCATGCTGCCTTCGACGGCAGGATCGCCTTCAGCCTTTAGATTCACGCAACTCTTTTTCCATCTTCTCCAGTTCTTGGGCGAAGACTTGATCCTGGACGGTAGAGCGTTTGCGCCAGGGTTTGCGCTCGGGTTCCGATTGAGCGGCATAGGTGGTGACTTCGCCACCATAGACATCCTTGTAACGGTCGGCCTGACGCTCGAGTTCGGCGCGCAGTTCATCTTTCGTCACAGTCGTTTCCATCATTCATCAATGAAGCCTGGCACACCATGCAGGGCGCATGGGGCTACGTGGCCAAGGCAAAATAAAGGTGTCGTAGCAACTCGGGTTCAAACACGCTCAAGGATCAGAACACGCTCGGCAGAGTGCGGACATACAGTCTCGCGATACAGGATTGGATCCAGCAGCCGAACGGTCATGGCGAAAAAGAGCGTTGATGATTATAGCAACGCCCTACAACGTCGCTCCAGAGGCGACTGATGTTTGACGCGCGATGAAGTAGAACATTCAGCACGGCAGCAAACAACTAGCGCCTCATGATGCTATGAGGCGTTGCTTGTAAGAAAGTTCTGAAACAACAAAAAAGAAAGTGAGACGGCCTCGCCGCAGAGCAAGGCCGTGCCTAGGGACTTCCACGGTGGGTACCTGACCAGTCTCTCCAATAGAAGCCACATGGGCCTGGTCAAGGTATAAGTAAATGTAGCAGCGGTCAATTGCGATTATCGGTCGGTTGTTCGATAATCGCACAACCAAGGGTTTCGAGGTGAGTCATGACCGAACAAGAGCCGACAGCTCCCCAGGATTCGGAGCGCCAGGCACCGCCTGTTGCCGTAGGCCTGGCACCGCCGATCGTCGCTTCGCCTGCCAAGCGTATCCAGGCATTCACCGGGGATCCGGATTTCATGACCTCGCTGGCCCGAGGGCTGGCCGTGATCCAGGCGTTCCAGGAGCGCAAGCGTCACCTGACCATCGCCCAGATCAGTCACCGCACCGAAATCCCCCGCGCTGCCGTGCGACGCTGCCTGCACACCTTGATGAAGCTGGGGTACGCGACCACCAATGGACGTACCTATTCGCTGTTGCCCAAGGTGCTGACATTGGGCCATGCCTACCTGTCCTCGACGCCGCTGGCCGTTTCCGCGCAACCCTACCTGGACCGTATCAGCGAGCAATTGCACGAGGCCGCCAACATGGCCACGCTCGAGGGCGACGACATCCTCTACATCGCGCGGTCGGCCACCGTCGAACGGCTGATTTCGGTCGACTTGTCGGTGGGTGGACGCCTGCCGGCATACTGCACCTCGATGGGGCGGATCATGCTGGCGGCGCTCGACGATGCCAGTTTGCAGGAGTACCTCGACCGCGCCGACATGAAGCCACGTACCAGCCGCACCCTGCACGAGCCTGCCGCGTTGCTGGCGTGCATTCGGCAGGTCCGCGAGCAGGGCTGGTGCATGGTCGATCAGGAGCTGGAGCAAGGGCTGCGTTCGATTGCCGTGCCGGTGTACGACGCCTCGGGGCAGGTGCTGGCCGCGCTCAACGTCAGCACCCACGTCGGACGTGTGACGCGAGGTGAGCTCGAGCAGCGGTTTCTGCCCATCCTGCTGGCCGCCAGTCGCGATCTCTGTGCCCAGCTCTTCGGGTAGGTGACGTCGGAGGCGGTAACCCGAGTCGAGCCAGGCAACACGTGAGCCGGCCAGGCCAATCGGTTGCCAGGTGCCTTGAATGTGTTCGATAACCGCCCACAGACGCGCTGCCTGGATTGCCGCGCTCGAACGCGGCTCACTATGCTGCTGCCTCATCGGGCGCCACGGCCCACAGGCAGGAGAACCATGATGCGTGACGTCTTCATTTGCGACGCCATACGAACCCCGATCGGCCGCTATGGCGGCGCCCTGGCCGGCATGCGCGCCGACGACCTGGCGGCGGTACCGCTCAAGGCGCTGGTCGAGCGCAACCCGTCGGTGGACTGGACGCGGCTCGACGAGGTCTTTCTCGGCTGCGCGAACCAGGCCGGCGAAGATAACCGCAACGTGGCGCGCATGGCGTCGCTGTTGGCGGGGTTGCCCGAGTCGGTGCCTGGGGTGACGCTTAATCGCTTGTGCGCCTCCGGCATGGAGGCCATCGGCACGGCATTCCGTGCGATTGCCAGTGGCGAAATGGAGCTGGCCATCGCAGGGGGGGTGGAATCCATGTCTCGGGCACCGTTTGTCATGGGCAAGGCCGAAAGCGGTTATGCGCGTACGCAGCAGCTCGAGGACACCACCATCGGCTGGCGCTTCGTCAACCCGGCGATGCGCGCGGCGCATGGCGTCGACTCGATGCCGCAGACGGCCGACAACGTCGCCGAGGACCACTGCATTTCCCGTGTCGACCAGGACGCCTTCGCCCTGCGCAGTCAGCAGCGCGCGGCCGCCGCCCAAGCGGCCGGCTTCTTCGCCGAAGAAATCGTGCCCGTGCGCGTCGTGCACAGGAAAGGCGAAACAAGGGTCGAGCATGACGAGCACCCACGGGCCGAAACCACGCTCGAGGCGCTGGCCCGGCTCAAGCCGGTCAATGGACCTGACAAGACCGTCACGGCAGGCAACGCTTCAGGCGTCAATGATGGCGCCGCCGCAATGATCCTGGCATCGGCCGACGCGGTGCAGCGCCATGGGTTGATCGCGCGGGCCCGGGTACTGGGCATGGCCAGCGCAGGCGTGGCGCCGCGGGTGATGGGCATAGGTCCGGTGCCGGCGGTCACCAAGCTGGTCAGCCGGCTGGAGCTGAAGGTCAGTGACTTCGATGTCATTGAACTCAACGAGGCGTTCGCCAGCCAGGCGTTGGCCGTACTGCGCGGGTTGGGTCTGGCGGACGACGCAGCGCAGGTGAATCCCAACGGTGGCGCCATCGCGCTGGGCCACCCCTTGGGCATGAGTGGAGCCCGGCTGGTCATGACGGCCTTGCATCAGTTGGAGAAGCGCGGTGGGCGCAAGGGCTTGGCGACGTTGTGCGTGGGCGTGGGGCAAGGGCTGGCGCTGGCGATCGAGCGGGTGTAGAGCGGGTCCTGGGAACGGTGTTGTTACTAGTTGTGTCTAGACTCACACTATAATTATTCGGGAGCACCCCACCATGACCTCAACGCCTTATTCCCAGGACGAGCGCCGCAAGCGCATCTTCGCGATCGTGGGGGCCTCGTCGGGCAACCTGGTGGAGTGGTTCGACTTCTACGTCTATGCCTTCTGCGCCCTCTACTTCGCGCCGGTGTTCTTCCCTTCGGACAACCCCACCGTGCAACTGCTCAACACCGCCGGGGTGTTCGCGGCCGGCTTCCTGATGCGCCCGATCGGCGGCTGGATCTTCGGACGCCTGGCCGATCGACGCGGACGCAAGCATTCGCTGATGATCTCGGTATTGATGATGTGCTTCGGCTCGCTGGTCATCGCCTGCCTGCCGACCTACGCCAGCATCGGGGCCTGGGCTCCGTTTCTGCTGCTGGTGGCGCGGTTGATCCAAGGCCTGTCGGTTGGCGGTGAATACGGCACCACCGCCACCTACATGAGTGAGGTGGCCCTGCGCGGACAGCGCGGCTTCTTCGCTTCGTTCCAGTACGTCACCTTGATCGGCGGGCAATTGCTGGCGGTATTGGTGGTGGTGATCCTGCAGCAGCTGCTCACCGAAGACGAGCTGCGCGCCTGGGGCTGGCGCATCCCCTTTGTGGTCGGTGCCCTCGCTGCGCTGATCTCGCTGATGCTGCGTCGCTCGCTGAAGGAGACCAGCAGCGCCGAAACCCGCCAGAGTGCCGATGCTGGCAGTGTCAAAGGCCTGTTCAGCAACCATGGCGCTGCGTTCGTCACGGTATTGGGCTACACCGCAGGCGGCTCGCTGATCTTCTACACCTTCACCACCTACATGCAGAAGTACCTGGTCAACACGGCGGGGATGCACGCCAAGGACGCCAGCTTCGTCATGACCGGTGCCCTGTTCCTGTTCATGTGCCTGCAGCCGCTGTTCGGCATGCTCTCCGACCGGATCGGCCGGCGTACCTCGATGCTGCTGTTCGGCGCGCTGGGGACCGTGTTCACGGTACCGCTGCTGATGGCGCTCAAGACGGTGAGCAGCCCGTTCATGGCCTTCGTGCTGGTCAGCCTGGCGCTGTGCATCGTCAGCTTCTACACCTCCATCAGCGGGCTGGTGAAGGCCGAGATGTTCCCGCCGCAGGTGCGTGCACTGGGCGTCGGGCTGGCCTATGCGGTGGCCAACGCGATGTTCGGCGGGTCGGCCGAGTACGTGGCGCTGGGGCTCAAGTCCCTGGGGATGGAGAACACGTTCTATTGGTACGTCACCGCCATGATGGCGATCGCCTTCCTGTTCAGCCTGCGGCTGCCCAAGCAGGCCGAGTACCTGCACCACGATCATTGAGGTGCAGCGTGCGGCGTTGAGCGGCACGGGGCTGCCTTGCGGCCGTAATTACACCGCGGCGTTGCAGGCCATCGCGGTGCCTGTGGGAGATTCTATGGTTTCTGCCCAGTGCGAGTGTGGCCCCTGCGGGCCCAATCGCGGCGCAGGGGCCATGAAATCAGCCACGCCTTATCTCAGGCAGACCTGCCGTCAGCCGCCCTCATGCTTCAGTGCCTCTCACTCACCCGCACGCCAAGCCGCCAGGCAGGTATCGAGCATCCGGTTGGAGAACCCCCACTCGTTGTCGTACCACGCCATGACCTTGAGCATCCTGCCGCTGAGGCGGGTGTGATTGGCGTCGAAGATCGACGAGCGGGGGTCATGATTGAAGTCGCAGGACACCAGCGGCAAGGTGTTGTAGCCCAGCACCGGGGAATGCTCGCTGGCCTGTTTCAGCGCCTGGTTCACCGCCTCGACCGTGGCCTCACGCTCCAAGGTCACGGTCAGGTCCACCAGCGACACGTTGATCACCGGCACGCGCACCGCCATCCCGGTCAGGCGCCCGGCCAGCGCTGGCAGAACCAGACCCACCGCCTCGGCCGCGCCGGTCTTGCTCGGGATCATCGACTGGGTGGCGGCGCGGGCGCGGTAGGGATCCTTGTGGCTGACGTCGATCAGCACCTGGTCGTTGGTGAAGGCATGGATGGTGGTCATCAGGCCATGCTCGATGCCGAACTCGCGGTGCAGCACCTGGGCCACCGGTGCCAGGCAGTTGGTGGTGCAGGACGCGTTGGAGATGATCTGGTGCGAGGCACGCAACTGATCGTGGTTGACGCCATAGACGATCGTGGCATCGGCTCCCTTGGCTGGCGCCGAGACGATGACCTTGGCCGCGCCGGCGGTCAGGTGGGCGGCCGCCTTGTCACGGTCGGTGAACAACCCGGTGCATTCGAACACCACATCGATACGCGCGTCGCGCCATGGCAGTTCGGCCGGGTTACGGATGGCGCTGAACGCAATGCGGTCCCCATTGACCGTCAGGCTGTCCTGCTCGGCGTGCACCTCGGCGTCGAACAGGCCGTGTACGCTGTCGTGCTTGAGCAGGTGGGCATTGACCGCGAGGTCGCCGAGGTCGTTGATGGCGACCACCTGCAGGTCCTGGCGGTAGCCTTGACTGTAGAGTGCGCGCAGGACGTTGCGTCCGATACGACCGAATCCGTTGATGGCAATGCGAAGTGTCATGGGCGATACCTCTGGCGAAGGGAAGAAAGCTGTGACAAGAATGTCGCGTCACTGAAACGATTTTGTTGTTGGAATTACAAGATTATTCGTTCAATTATAGAAAACAAGCCCCGGTAGTGGCAGAATTTTTATCAAACCTACAACGAGCAGTCGAGCACTTCAGGCTTACCGATGGTCCGGGCATGTGCGTCTCAGCCCTGACGATGTGCGAGCCGGACGCTCAAGACCGCCCTGAATGTCAGCCTGGAGTCGAGTCCACCATGCACCCGCGCATCCTTGAGGTTACCGAGCGACTGGTCGCTCGCAGTCGTCGTACGCGTGAGCGTTACCTGTCGCTGATCGATGCCGCTGCCAGCGACGGCCCGGTCCGAGCCAGCCTGCAGTGCGCCAACTTCGCCCATGGGGTGGCCGGGTGCGGGGGCGAGGACAAGCAGCGCCTGAGGTTGATGAACGCCGCCAATGTCGCCATCGTGTCGGCCTACAACGACATGCTCTCGGCGCATCAGCCCTACCAGCACTTTCCCGAGCAGATCAAGCAAGCCCTGCGCGACATCGGTTCGGTCGGCCAGTTCGCCGGCGGCGTGCCAGCGATGTGCGACGGCGTGACCCAGGGCGAACCGGGCATGGAGCTGGCGATCGCCAGCCGTGAAGTCATCGCCATGTCCACCGCGATCGCGCTGTCGCACAATCTGTTCGACGCCACGTTGCTGCTGGGCATCTGCGACAAGATCGTTCCTGGCCTGATGATGGGGGCCTTGCGCTTTGGGCACCTGCCGACGATCTTCGTTCCAGGCGGTCCCATGCCCTCCGGGCTGTCCAACAAGGAAAAGGCCGACGTGCGTCAGCGCTACGCCGAAGGCAAGGCCAGCCGCGAAGAACTGCTCGAGGCGGAGATGCAGTCCTACCACAGCCCAGGCACCTGCACCTTCTACGGCACGGCCAACACCAACCAGTTGCTGATGGAAGTGATGGGCCTGCACCTGCCTGGCGCTTCCTTTGTCAACCCCTACACGCCGCTGCGCGATGCACTCACTGCCGAGGCTGCACGGCAGGTCACGCGCCTGACCAAGGCCGACGGCGCGTTCACGCCCCTGGGCCGGATCGTCGACGAGAAGTCGATGGTCAACGCCATCGTCGCCCTGCATGCCACCGGGGGGTCGACCAACCACACCCTGCACCTGCCGGCCATGGCCCAGGCGGCCGGCCTGCAACTCACCTGGCAGGACATGGCGGACCTGTCCGAGGTGGTGCCGACCCTGGCCCACGTCTACCCCAATGGCAAGGCCGACATCAACCACTTCCAGGCCGCTGGCGGCATGGCCTTCCTGATCGGCCAGCTGCTCGACGCCGGCCTGTTGCACGACGACGTGCAGACCGTGGTGGGTCCAGGCCTGCGCCGCTATACCCAGGAGCCGTTCCTCGACGCCGGGCGCCTGGTCTGGCGCGATGGGCCCCGGGACAGCCTCGACGAGAGCATCCTGCGCCCGGTGGCGCGGCCGTTCTCCGCTGAAGGCGGGCTGCGGGTGATGCAGGGCAACCTGGGCCGGGGCGTGATGAAAGTGTCGGCCGTGGCGCCGGAGCATCGGGTGGTCGAAGCGCCAGCGCGGGTCTTCCATGACCAGCAGGCACTGGCCGACGCGTTCAAGGCCGGCGAGCTGGAATGCGATTTCGTCGCCGTGGTGCGCTTCCAGGGGCCGCGCTGCAATGGCATGCCGGAACTGCACAAGCTCACCCCGTTCCTCGGTGTGCTGCAGGACCGCGGCTTCAAGGTCGCGCTGGTGACCGACGGGCGCATGTCCGGCGCCTCCGGCAAGATTCCGGCGGCGATCCACGTCTGCCCGGAAGCCTATGACGGTGGCCTGCTGGCAAAAGTCCGCGATGGTGATAGGGTGCGCGTAGACGGTGCCCAAGGCACGCTGCAGGTCATGGTGTCGGCCGAAGAACTGGCCGCACGCGACGTGCCACCTGCACCCAGCGGGAACGACCTGGGGTGCGGGCGCGAGCTCTTCGGCTTCATGCGCGTGGCCTTCAGCTCGGCGGAGCAGGGCGCCAGCGCCTTTACTTCGGCCCTGGAGAATCTGGAATGACAGCCCTGCTGGTAGGCGACATCGGAGGGACCAACGCACGCTTCGCGCTTTGGCAAGATCATCGACTGCACGCGGTACAGGTGTTTCCGACCGCCGAACATGACAGCGTCGAGGACGCCATCGAGCTGTACCTCGAACAGCAGGGCATTGCCCGAGGTGGCCTGGCGGCCGTGTGCCTGGCGGTGGCCGGGCCGGTCGAAGGCGACGAATTCCATTTCACCAACAACCCCTGGCGCATCCAGCGCGATGCGTTCTGCTCGCGTCTGGCCGTCGAGCACCTGCTGCTGATCAACGACTTCTCGGCCATGGCCTTGGGCATGACCTGTCTGGAGCCGGACGAGTACCAGTCGATTCGTGACGGCCAGGCCGACCTGACGCGACCGGCGCTGGTGATCGGGCCAGGCACCGGCCTGGGCGTGGCGGGCCTGCTCCATCTCGACGGGCGCCGTTGGCTGGCACTGCCTGGCGAGGGTGGACACGTCGACCTGCCAGTGAGCAACGTGCGCGAAGCGGCGATCCATCAGCAACTGCACGCCAGCCTGGGCCACGTCAGTGCCGAGCACGTGCTCAGCGGCGGTGGCCTGGTACGCCTGTACGAGGCGATGTGCGCCCTGGACGGCGACCGGCCCCGGCACGATTCACCTGCCCAGATCACCGATGCCGCGCTGGGGGGTGAGCCCCGGGCGCTGGCGGTGGTCGAGCAGTTCTGCCGCTTCTTCGGTCGGGTGGTCGGCAACCATGTGCTGACCCTGGGCGCGCGCGGCGGGGTCTACATCGTCGGCGGCGTCATCCCGCGCTTCGTCGAGCTGTTCCGCCAGAGCGGCTTCGCCGACAGCCTGTGCGACAAGGGGGTGATGGGCGACTACTTCGACGGCATCCCGATCTGGCTGGTGACGGCGCCGTTCTCCGGTCTGCTCGGGGCGGGCGTCGCCTTGCAACAATCGCTCGAACATGGATCACAGCGGGCGTAGACCCGCGTGCTTGTCAGAGGGAATTACCGTTGAGCACTGCCGGACATTCGATTCTGCTGGTCGATGACGATCAGGAGATTCGCGAACTGCTGCACACCTACCTCAGCCGCGCCGGCTTCGAGGTGCACGCCGTCGCCGATGGCCAGGCCTTTCGCCAGGCCCTCGACACGGGCCACTGCGACCTGGTGATCCTGGACGTCATGCTGCCTGACGAGGACGGCTTCAGCCTGTGCCGCTGGACGCGCCAGCACGCCCGGCGCGGCCAGGTGCCGATCATCATGCTGACTGCCAGCTCCGACGAGGCCGACCGGGTCATCGGTCTGGAGCTGGGGGCCGACGACTACCTGGGCAAACCCTTCAGTCCGCGGGAACTGCAGGCCCGCATCAAGGCCCTGTTGCGGCGTTCGTCGTTCGCCCGCGATACCGGTTCGGCGGTACTGATCTTCGACGATTGGCGCCTGGATACGGTCAGCCACCGACTGTTCCACCGCGACGGCGAGGAAGTGCTGCTGTCCGGGGCGGACTTCGCCCTGCTCAAGCTGTTTCTGGAGCGTCCGCAACAGATCCTCGACCGCGACACCATCGGCAACGTGACCCGTGGCCGCGAGCCAATGCCCCTGGACCGCGTGGTCGACATGGCCGTGCGCCGCCTGCGTCAGCGCTTGCGCGACGTGGACCGGCCGGCGCGGTTGATCCGCACCGTACGGGGAAGTGGCTACCTGCTGGCCGCACATGTCAGCACCGGTCGCTGAGCGTCGCTGGCGGCTGCTGCCCCGCTCGCTGCTGGGGCGCATGTTGCTGCTGACGCTGCTGGTGGTGGCGCTCGCCCAGGCGCTCTCGAGCCTGGTCTGGGTCTCCCAATGGCGTGCCAGCCAGGTGCAGGGCTTGCAGGCCAGCGCAGGCAGCCTGGCCCATTCCATGGGCGCCAGTGCCAGTTACCTGCGTTCGCTGCCCGTGGCCTACCGACCGATGGTGCTGGACCAGTTGCGGCACATGGGGGGCACGCGCTTTTTCGTCTCCCTCAACCAGCATGCCTTGCAGATGCGTACGCTGCCGGCGACGCCGCGCAAGCAGGCCGTGATCGACGTGTTTCGCCAGGTGCTGGGCCAGCGCCTGGGCGAGGGCGTGCAGTTCGAGGTGAACTTCGTCAGCCCCGGCGAGCTGCGCATTTTCAACAGCGGCCTGCGCCTGGACGAGTTGCCACGTTCCTGGGCGCACTATTCCCTCACCCTGGAGCCGCTCGACCCGCCCGTGCTGGTCACCCAGATCCGCCTGGCCGAAAACGAATGGCTGTACATCGCCTCGCTGCTGCCGGCGCCCTACACCGAGCCGGAACCGCCCGAGCTGCCACGCCAGCAATTGCTGTTCATGGTCATCACCAGCGTGCTGCTGTTGCTGTTCATCGGCCTGCTGGTGCACTGGCAGAGCCGTCCGCTCAAGCGGTTGGCCCGCGCGGCGCGAGACATGTCGCTCAGCGGCGAGGTGGCGCCGGTGCCGGTGGGTGGGGGGAGCGAGGTGGCGGACGTGGCACGTGCCTTCAACAGCATGAGCGAGCGCATCACACGCTACCTGACCGAGCGGGGCCAACTGTTCAGCGCGATTTCCCATGACCTGCGCACACCCATCACGCGCCTGCGCCTGCGCGTCGAGCTGCTCGAGGACGAACAGGTGCAGGCGCGCTTCACCCGTGACCTCGACGAGCTGGAGCTGCTGGTCAAGGGGGCCCTGCAATGCGTGAAGGACACCGACATCCACGAGAACGTCGAGCCGGTGGACCTCGATCACGTGTTGCAGCTGCTGGCCGAACCCTACCTGGAGGACGGGCGCGTCACCCTGGAAGGGCACAGCCTGTCGCCGTATCCCGGCAAGCCGCTGGCCCTGCGCCGCTGCATCGGCAACCTGATCGACAACGCCATCAAGTACGGCGAACGTGCCCACCTGCGGGTGCTCGACAGCCCCAGCGGGTTCGTCCTGCAGGTCGACGACCAAGGGCCAGGCGTGCCGGCCCAGCAACTGGAGCAGGTCTTCGAGCCCCACGTGCGCCTGGGCCAGCAGCAGCAAGGGTATGGCCTGGGGCTGGGCATCGCGCGCAACATCGCCCACAGCCACGGCGGCGAAGTGAGCCTGCTCAACCTGCGCCAGGGTGGGCTGCGTGTGACCTTGAGTCTGCCCCGGTGAGTCCTGCGGCCATTGGCCATGAAATGTCACCATTCGGTGACATTTCTCCAACCTTTCGTGACCTGCCAGGCCTGAAGGTCTGGTTAGACTCCTTGCCCAATACCGGCCATGCCGTCATGGCCTGAATCGTTCGCTCGAAACGACTTCGTATAACAACAACAAGGTATTGCCCATGACTACGTTCACGCGTATCGCTACTGCCATTTCCCTCGCTTCGTTGATGCCCCTGGCGGCGTTCGCCGACGACAAGGGCACCGTCGAGGTGCTGCACTGGTGGACCTCCGGGGGTGAAGCCGCCGCCGTCAAGACCCTCAAGGATCAGATCGTCCAGGACGGTTACACCTGGAAGGACAATGCTGTCGCCGGTGGCGGCGGTGCGGCGGCCATGACCGTGCTCAAGACCCGCGCAGTCGCTGGCAACCCGCCTGCCGCCGCCCAGATCAAGGGGCCGGACATCCAGGAGTGGGGCGCCCTCGGCCTGCTCACCGAACTGGACGAGGTCGCCACGGCCAACCAGTGGGACGCGCTGCTGCCGGCCAAGGTCGCCGAGATCATGAAGTACGACGGCCACTACGTGGCCGTGCCGGTGAACATCCACCGCGCCAACTGGCTGTGGATCAACCCGAGCGTCTTCGAAAAGGCCGGCGCCCGCGTGCCGACCACCCTCGACGAACTGTTCGCCGCCGCCGACAAACTCAAGGCCGCTGGCTTCCAGCCGCTGGCCCACGGCGGGCAGCCCTGGCAGGACAGCACCGTGTTCGAGGACGTGGTGCTGAGCGTGCTCGGCCCGGCCGGCTACCACCGTGCCTTCGTCGACCTCGATCCGGAAACCCTGACCGGCCCGGACATGGTCAAGGCCTTCAGCGTTCTGCAACGGCTCGGTACCTACATGGACCCGAACCGCGCCGGGCGTGACTGGAACATCGCCGCCGCCGAGGTCATCAACGGCAAGGCCGGCATGCAAATCATGGGCGACTGGGCCAAGAGCGAATGGACCGCCGCCGGCAAGGTGGCGGGCAAGGACTACCAGTGCGTACCGTTCCCGGGCACCCAGGGCAGCTTCACCTACAACATCGATTCGCTGGCCATGTTCCAGCTCAAGGATGAAAAAGACATCGCCGCGCAGAACGACCTGGCCAAGGTCGCTCTGGAACCGGCCTTCCAGACCGCCTTCAACCAGGCCAAGGGTTCGTTGCCGGTACGCCAGGACATGGCCATGGACGCCTTCGACGCCTGCACCCAGCAGTCCTCCAAGGACTTCAAGCAGGCCGAGCAGGGCGATGGCCTGCAGCCGAGCATGGCGCACAACATGGCCTCCTCGCTGGCCGTGCAGGGCGCGATCTTCGATGTGGTCAGCAACTTCATGAACGACCCCAAGGCCGACCCGGCCAAGGCCGCTCAACAGTTGAACGCGGCGATCAAGGCCGCACGCTGACGCTGTCGCGTGACGGGTGCGTGGCGGTCTGACGCCGCGCACCCTGCTTCTCGTCTCTGGAGACCCGAACATGACCACAGTCGCCGCCCCGTCGCGGGCCGCACCCCTGGACGCGTTGCAGCGCTGGCTACCGAAACTGGTGCTGGCGCCGAGCATGCTGATCGTCCTGGTGGGCTTTTACGGTTACATCCTCTGGACATTGGTATTGTCCTTCACCCGTTCGACCTTCATGCCCAACTACCGCTGGGCCGGGTTCGAGCAATACATCAAGTTGCTGGGCAACGACCGGTGGTGGGTCGCCAGCAAGAACCTGCTGGTGTTCGGCAGCCTGTTCATCGGCATCAGCCTGGTGATCGGCGTGGTCCTGGCCGTGTTGCTGGACCAGCGTATCCGTCGCGAGGGGTTCATCCGCACGGTGTACCTCTACCCGATGGCGCTGTCGATGATCGTCACCGGCACCGCCTGGCAATGGCTGCTCAACCCTGGCCTGGGCCTGGACAAGCTGCTGCGCGACTGGGGTTGGGAGGGCTTTCGTTTCGACTGGCTGGTCGATCCGGAGCGGGTCATCTACTGCCTGGTGATTGCGGCGGTCTGGCAGGCGTCGGGTTTCGTCATGGCACTGTTTCTGGCCGGTCTGCGCGGCGTCGATCCGTCGATCGTGCGCGCGGCGCAGGTCGATGGCGCCAGCCTGCCGCGCATCTACCTGCGTATCGTCCTGCCCAGCCTGCGCCCGGTGTTCTTCAGCGCGGTGATGATCCTGGCGCACATCGCCATCAAGAGCTTCGACCTGGTCGCGGCGATGACGGCGGGCGGGCCGGGCTATGCCTCGGACCTGCCGGCGATGTTCATGTACTCGTTCACCTTCAGCCGGGGGCAGATGGGCATGGGCTCGGCCAGCGCGATCCTCATGCTTGCCGCGATCCTCGCCATCCTCGTGCCGTATCTGTATTCCGAACTCAGGAACAAGCGCCATGACTAGTCCTCGCTGGTACGCGCCCAGCCGCCTGGCCATCCACGCCACCTTGCTGGCGGCCTGCGCCCTTTACCTGATCCCGCTGATCGTCATGCTGCTGACCAGCGTCAAGTCGCCCGAGGACATCCGCACCGGCAACCTGCTGAGCTGGCCGGACGTGATCACCGGGATCGGCTGGCTGAAGGCCTGGGATGCGGTGGGCGGGCATTTCTGGAACTCGGTGAAGATCACCGTGCCTGCCGTGCTGATCTCCACCTTGCTCGGCGCCCTGAACGGCTATGTGCTGTCGATGTGGCGTTTCCGCGGCTCGCAGCTGTTCTTCGGCCTGCTGCTGTTCGGCTGCTTCCTGCCGTTCCAGACCGTCCTGCTGCCGGCGTCCTTCACCCTCGGCAAGCTGGGCCTGGCCAGCAGCACGCTCGGGTTGGTGCTGGTGCACGTGGTCTACGGCCTGGCCTTCACCACGCTGTTCTTCCGCAACTACTACTGCAGCGTGCCGCTGGCCCTGGTGCAGGCGGCACGGCTCGATGGCGCGGGGTTCTTCACCATCTTCACGCGCATCCTGCTGCCGATGTCGCTGCCGATCATCATGGTGTGCCTGATCTGGCAGTTCACCCAGATCTGGAACGACTTTTTGTTCGGCGTGGTGTTCGCCAGTGGCGATGCACAACCGATCACCGTGGCCTTGAACAACCTGGTCAACACCAGCACCGGGGTCAAGGAATACAACGTCGACATGGCAGCGGCACTGATCGCCGGGTTACCGACCCTGCTGGTCTACGTCGTGGCTGGCAAATATTTCCTGCGCGGCCTCACCGCCGGCGCGGTCAAGGGGTGAGACATGGCACGGCTCGAATTACGCAACGTCAACAAACACTACGGTAGCGGCCTGCCGGACACGCTCAAGGCGATCGACCTGGCGATCGACTCCGGCGAGTTCCTGATCCTGGTCGGCCCGTCCGGCTGCGGCAAGTCGACCCTGATGAACTGCATCGCCGGGCTCGAGGACATCAGCGGCGGCGCCATCCTGGTCGACGGCGCCGACATCAGCGGCATGAGCCCCAAGGACCGCGACATCGCGATGGTCTTCCAGTCCTATGCGCTGTACCCGACCATGACCGTGCGCGACAACATCGCCTTCGGCCTGAAGATCCGCAAGCTGCCCAAGGCCGAGATCGACGCCGAGGTGGACCGGGTCGCCCGGCTATTGCAGATCGAACACCTGCTGGCGCGCAAGCCCGGCCAGCTGTCGGGCGGCCAGCAGCAGCGCGTGGCCATGGGGCGGGCCCTGGCCCGTCGGCCGAAGATCTACCTGTTCGACGAACCGCTGTCGAACCTGGATGCCAAGCTTCGGGTGGAGATGCGCACCGAGATCAAGCTGATGCACCAGCGGCTCAAGACCACCACCGTCTACGTGACCCACGACCAGATCGAGGCCATGACACTGGGCGACAAGGTGGCGGTGATGAAGGATGGTATCATCCAGCAGTTCGGCACGCCCCGCGACATTTATACCAACCCTGCCAACCTGTTCGTGGCCAGCTTCATCGGCTCGCCACCGATGAATTTCATCCCTGCGACCGTCGTCGAGCGCGACGGCCTGGCGTTGGTGCGGTTGGACAGTGGCCAGGGGCTGCATGAATTGCCACTTGGGCGTATGACGCCCGAACTACGAGAACGAACGGTCACTTTGGGTATCCGCCCAGAACAGATCAGCACCCGCCCGGGGCAGGGCACTGCACTGCCCGGCATTCGCGCGCGCGTCCAGGTCACGGAGCCGACCGGCCCGGACCTGCTGGCATTCGTCACGCTCAATGACACCAAGGTCTGCTGTCGCCTGGCGCCGGACGTGGCCTGTCAGGCGGGCGATGACCTGGACCTGGCGCTCGACGCCAGCAAGGTATTGCTGTTCGACAGCGTCAGCGGCGAGCGCTTGCGCCATTCGCCCGTGCTGTCGGCCGGGCAGGGCGCGGCCCCGTTGGAGCAGGGCTGCTGATACGCGTTGGGATACCCATAACAAGAAGAGGAACTACATCATGGAGCAGTGCAAACGCATGGGGGCGCTGGGAGCGCTGGGTCTGCTGGGCGTCATCGCCAGCGGCGAAGCTCAGGCATTCGAACCGTTCGCGACGGATTCACCCTGGATGAGCGGGGATTGGGGCGGCACCCGCACGGAGCTGATCGAGAAGGGCTACAACTTCAGCCTGCAGTACGTGGGCGAGGCGGCGACCAACGTGCATGGCGGCTATGACCATGACCGTACGGCGCGCTACAGCGACCAGTTCGCCTTCGGCCTGCTGACGGACCTGGACAAGGTGCTGGGCTGGAAGAATGCCGAGTTCAAGATCGGCATCACCGAGCGCAGCGGGCGCAACCTGTCCAATGACCGCATCGGCGACCCGCGTGCCGGGCATCTGAGCTCGGTGCAGGAAGTCTGGGGGCGTGGCCAGACCTGGCGCCTGACCCAGCTGTGGTTCCGTCAGACCTACCTGGACGGCGCCTTAGACCTCAAGGTCGGCCGCTACGGCCCGGGCGAGGAGTTCAACAGCTTCCCGTGCGAGTTCCAGAACTTGGCATTGTGCGGTTCGCAGGTTGGCAACTGGGTCGGTGACATCTGGTACAACTGGCCGGTCAGCCAGTGGGGCGCGCGCTTGAAGTACAACGTCTCGCCCGAACTGGCGCTGCAGGTGGGGGTGTTCGAGCAGAACCCGTCCAACCTCGAGACCGGCAATGGCTTCAAGATGAGCGGCAGCGGCAGCCGCGGCACGATCGTGCCCGTCGAGCTGATCTGGTCGCCACGTCCGGGTGGTCTGCCAGGCGAGTACCGCTTGGGCTACTACCGCAGCAGCGCATCGGCCGACGACCTGCACAAGGACGTCGACGGCCAGGAGCAGGCGCTTACCGGCAAGGGCTTCAAGTCTCATGGCAGCAAGCATGGCGGCTGGCTGGTGGCGCAGCAGCAGCTGACCTCCCAGGCCTCGGACGCCAGCCGTGGTCTGAGCGTGTTCGCCAATGCCACCGTGCATGACAAGGCGACCAACCTGATCGACAACTACCAGCAGGTGGGCGTGCTCTACACCGGTGCCTTCGACGCCCGTCCCAAGGACGTGATCGGCCTGGGCGTGGCACGTATCCATGTCAACGAGGACGTGCGCAAGCGGGCTGCGCTGCTCAATACCCTCAGTGGCATCGACGACTACGACAACCCTGGGTTCGTACCGCTGCGCGGCAGCGAATACGACGCCGAACTCTACTATGGCGTGCACGTCACCGATTGGCTGACCGTGCGCCCCAACGTGCAGTTCATCAAGCGTCCCGGCGGCGTCAGCCAAGTCGATGACGCCTGGGTCATGGGCCTGAAAGTCTCGTCGACCTTCTGAGTCGGTCGGCCTGACCTGTCAACCAAGGTCGCTGTCCTCGACGGGATAGCGACTGGCGTTGAGGCTTTCCTTGATCTTGCGCAGGTGGGGCTGGAAATCCACGCCACGGCGCAAGGTCATGCCGGTGGCCAGCACGTCGAGCACGGTCAGCTGGATGATGCGCGAGGTCATCGGCATGTAGATGTCGGTGTCCTCGGGCAGCGGGATGTGCAGGCTCAGGCTGCACGCCTGTGACAGCGGCGAACCGGCCGCCGTCAGGCCGAGCACCGAGGCGCCGTTTTCCCGGGCGAGTCGCGCCACGTCCACCAGCTCGCGCGTGCGGCCGGTGTAGGAAATGATCACGAACAGATCCCCCGTATGGGCCACTGAAGCCAGCATTCGCTGCATCAGCACATCGGCGTGGGCCGAGACCGCCAGGTTGAAGCGGAAGAACTTGTGCTGGGCGTCCAGGGCCACCGGCGCCGACGCACCAAGGCCGAAGAAGTGGATCTGCCGTGCCTGGATCATCATGTCCACCGCACGGCTGACCTGCTGCGGGTCAAGCTGCTGGCAGGCGCTGTCGAGCGACGCGATGGCGCTGCCGAAGATCTTCTGGGTGTACGCCGCCGGATCGTCGTCCTCGGCGACCGCACGGCTCACGTAAGCCGCGCCACTGGCCAGGCTTTGCGCCAATTGCAGCTTGAGTTCGGGGTAGCCGCTGACGCCGAACGAGCGGCAGAAACGGTTGACGGTCGGTTCGCTGACCTTCGCCGCCTGTGCCAGCGCCGCGATGCTGAGGCGCGTGGCTTGCTGGGGGTTGAGCAGGATGACCTCGGCCACCTTGCGCTCGGCCTTGTTCAAATCCTCGAGGCGTCCCTGGATCTGCTCCAGGAGATTTCGCACACGGTCCATGGGGTGTCCTTGAGTCGGGAGGCGGCCGGCTGAGGAAGCAGCAGGCCATTTGTGAGGTCTATCGTACTTGCAGCCATTGTGCGCACACCACCTGTGCGCATACGGGCTGGAGAATGTTGTGTTTATTACTACATATTCCCTTGAAAAAAAGCCAATGAACCGGTATTCCTAGGGTCAATTTATGAAAGAACCCAACATCATGCCTGCGATCAGCGTAGAACCTTGTACCTTCGGCCTGTTCGGCGCCCTTGGCGATCTGGCGCTGCGCAAGCTGTTCCCGGCGTTGTACCAGCTCGATCGAGCCGGCCTGCTGCACCCGGATACCCGGCTGCTGGCCCTGGCCCGCGAGGCCGGCAGCAACGACACGCACCTGGCCTCGATCGAGAGCCACCTGCGGCGCTACCTGCCGGCCAGCGACGTGGACGAAACGGCCATGCAGGGTTTCATGGCCCGCATCACCTACCTGCACCTGGACTTCCTCGACCGTGAAGGCTATCGACGCCTGGCCGAGACGGTCACGCCCGATCAGCCGCTGATCGCCTATTTCGCCACGGCCGCTGCCGTGTACGGGGCCATCTGTGAACACCTCGATGGCGTCGGGCTGGCCGAACGTACCCGTGTGGTGCTGGAAAAGCCCATCGGCCATGACCTGGAGTCGTCGCGCCGGGTCAACGATGCCGTGGCCCGGTACTTCCCGGAAAGCCGCGTCTACCGCATCGACCATTACCTGGGCAAGGAGACCGTGCAGAACCTCATTGCCCTGCGTTTCGCCAACAGCCTGTTCGAGACCCAGTGGAACCAGAACTCCATTTCCCACGTGGAAATCACCGTGGCGGAGAAGGTCGGCATCGAGGGCCGCTGGGGCTATTTCGACAAGGCCGGCCAGTTGCGCGACATGATCCAGAACCACCTGCTGCAGCTGCTGTGCCTGATCGCCATGGACCCGCCGGGTGACCTGTCGGCCGACAGCATCCGTGACGAGAAGGTCAAGGTGCTCAAGGCCCTGGCACCGATCACCGGCGAAGGGTTGGGCAGCCGTGTGGTGCGTGGCCAGTACATCGCCGGTCACAGCGATGGCCAGCCCGTGCCGGGGTACCTGGACGAAGACAACGCCAACAGCCAGAGCGACACCGAAACCTTCGTCGCCCTGCGCGCCGACATCCGCAACTGGCGCTGGTCGGGCGTGCCGTTCTACCTGCGCACCGGCAAGCGCATGCCACAGAAGCTGTCGCAGATCGTCATCCACTTCAAGGAACCGACGCACTACATCTTCGCCCCGGAGCAGCGCCTGCAGATCGGCAACAAGCTGGTCATCCGTCTGCAACCGGACGAAGGCATTTCCTTGCGGGTGATGACCAAGGAGCAGGGGCTGGACAAGGGCATGCACCTGCGCAGCGACCTGCTGCAGCTGCACTTCTCCGACACCTGGCGCCGTAGTGCGCGCATCCCCGACGCCTACGAACGGCTGCTGCTGGAAGTGATGCGCGGCAATCAGAACCTGTTCGTGCGCAAGGACGAGATCGAGCACGCCTGGACGTGGTGCGACCAACTGATCGCCGGCTGGAAGCAGGCCGGCGACACGCCTCGGCCCTACGCGGCCGGTTCCTGGGGGCCGATGAGCGCGGTCGCCCTGATTACACGCGATGGGAGGTCATGGTATGGCGATATCTGAACTGCAACTGCCGGCCAACGTACAGGCGCACACGTTCACCGAGCCCAGTGCGTTGGCCAACGGCCTGGCTCAGGACGTGGCCGAGCGGTTGCGCCAGGCCCTCGAGGCCAAGGGGCAGGCGACCGTGGTGCTGTCCGGTGGACGCAGCCCGGTGCCGTTTCTCGAGGCCTTGTCCAGTCAGCCGCTGGACTGGTCCAAGGTGGTGGTGAGCCTGGCCGACGAGCGCTGGGTGCCGGTGGAGCATGCCGACAGCAACGCCGGGCTGCTGCGCCAGCACCTGCTCAAGGGTGACGCGGCAGAGGCGCGCTTCATCGGGTTGTATCGGCCGGCCGAGACCCTCGACGCGGCGGCCGAAGCAGCCGACCGCGCCCTGGTCGATCTGCCACCGATCGACGTGCTGGTGCTGGGCATGGGCGACGACGGGCATACCGCATCGCTGTTCCCGGCCAGCCCCGACCTGCGTGCCGGGCTACAGCGTACGGGTGAGCGGCGCTGCCTGCCGATGCTCGCGCCCAGCGTGCCCCATCAACGCTTGACCATGACCCGTGCGCTGCTGGCCACCGCTGCTTTCACGGTGCTGTCCGTGCAAGGGCAGGGCAAGCTCGCGACCCTGCGCGAGGCGCTGGCCGGCGATGATGCCGCGTCGATGCCGATCCGCGCATTTCTTCAGGACCCGTTGCATCTGTACTGGTGCCCATGAGCCAAGGATTCCCAGCCATGCCCACGCTTGAACGCCCTCAGCCTCTGCTGACCATGCCCGAGAAGGTGGCGCGCATCGACGCCCTGTGCGAGCGCGCCCGGATTCTTCCGGTCATCACCATCGCCCGTGAGCAGGACATCCTGCCGCTGGCCGACGCCCTGGCCGCGGGCGGCATTCGCACGCTCGAAGTGACCTTGCGCTCCCAGCATGGCCTCAAGGCCATCGAGGTGCTGCGCGAGCAGCGCCCCGAGCTGTGCGTAGGGGCCGGCACCGTGCTCGATGGTGCGATGTTCGCCGCCGTACAGGCTGCCGGTGCGCAGTTCGTGGTGACCCCGGGGATCACGTCGGAGCTACTCAAGGCCGGTGTGGACAGCGACATTCCCCTGCTACCAGGTATCAGCACGGCTTCGGAGATCATGACCGGCTATGCGCTGGGCTATCGCCGCTTCAAGCTGTTCCCTGCCGAGATCGCGGGCGGCGTCGCGGCCATCAAGGCTTTCGCTGGCCCCTTCGGCGACATTCGTTTCTGCCCGACAGGGGGGGTGAACGCGAGCAACGCACGCCATTACATGGCCTTGCCGAACGTCATGTGCGTGGGCGGCACCTGGATGCTCGACAGCAGCTGGATCAAGAACGGCGACTGGGGCCGCATCACCGAGTGCAGCGCCGAGGCGTTGGCGTTGTTCGAGTAATGGGGAGACGTTCGACGCAGGAGCGCCTCTCGAGGCGCTTTTTCGAACCGTCAGACACGAAAAAGCCCGCATCCAGGATGCGGGCTTTTTTCATGCGTCTGGTGCTCAGGCCGCCTTGGCGTTTTGCTGGCTCAACGAACGGTTCAGCGCACTGAACAGGGCCTTGAAGCTGGCGGTGGTGATGTTCTCATCGATGCCCACCCCGTGTACCGGACGTCCGCCCGCCACGCGCAGCTCAATGTAGGCGGCGGCCTTGGCGTGGGTGCCCGCGCCGATGGCGTGCTCGTTGTAGTCCATGATCTCGACCGCCAGCGGCAGGCCGGCGACCAGGGCTTCCAGGGCGCCATTGCCCTTGCCGGACCATTTCAGGGTGGTTTCGCCTTCACCGGCGACGTCCACTTCCACGGCGCTGTGGCCGTTCTCTTCCCGCAGGCGGTGGCTGACCAGCGCATAGGGCGTATTGGCCTGCAGGTATTCCTTCTGCAGCAGGCTGTAGATCTGCTGGGCAGTCATTTCCAGGCCCAGTCGGTCGGTTTCACCCTGGACCACCTGGCTGAATTCGATCTGCATGCGACGCGGCAGGCTGATGCCGTATTCCTGCTCGAGCAGGTAGGTGATGCCACCCTTGCCCGACTGGCTGTTGACGCGGATCACCGCCTCGTAGCTGCGACCGATGTCGGCCGGGTCGATCGGCAGGTAGGGCACTTCCCACAAGGCGTCGTCCTGCTGTTTGCTCATGCCCTTGCGGATGGCGTCCTGGTGCGAGCCGGAGAACGCGGTGTGGACCAGATCGCCCACGTACGGGTGACGGGGGTGGACCGGCAACTGGTTGCACTCCTCGACGACCTTGCGCACGCCGTCGATGTCCGAGAAATCCAGCTGCGGATCGATGCCCTGGGTATAGAGGTTCAGGGCCAGGGTCACCAGGTCGACGTTGCCAGTGCGCTCGCCATTGCCGAACAGGCAGCCTTCGGCACGGTCGGCACCGGCCATCAGGCCCAGCTCGGTGGCGGCGATGCCGGTACCACGGTCGTTGTGGGTATGCAGGCTGATGATCACGCTGTCGCGACGGTTGACGTTGCGGCAGAACCATTCGATCTGGTCGGCGTAGACGTTGGGTGTCGCTACTTCGACGGTGGCCGGCAGGTTGAGGATGATCTTGTGCTCGGGCGTCGGGTTCCACACCTCGATCACCGCGTCACAGACTTCCTTGGCGAACTCCAGCTCGGTGGCGCTGAAGGTTTCCGGCGAGTACTGGAACGTCCAGCGCGTCTCGGGTTGCTGCGCGGCGTACTTGACGAACAGCTTGGCGGCGTTGACCGCGATGTCCTTGACGCCTTGCTTGTCCTGGTTGAAGACGATGCGGCGGAACGACGGGCAGGTGGCATTGTACAGGTGCACGATGGCCTGCTTGGCGCCGCGCAGGGACTCGAAGGTCCGCGCGATCAGGTCTTCACGGGCCTGGGTGAGCACCTGGATGGTGGTGTCGTCCGGGATGTGACCGTCTTCGATCAGCGTGCGCACGAAGTCGAAGTCGGTCTGCGAGGCGGAGGGGAAGGACGCCTCGATTTCCTTCACGCCCACTTGCACCAGGGTCTGCCAGAAACGCAGCTTCTTCGCCGAGTCCATCGGTTCGATCAACGACTGGTTGCCATCACGCAGGTCGGAGCTGCACCAGATCGGCGCCTGGGTGATGGTCTTCGACGGCCAGGTGCGGTCGGGCAGGTCGATGGTCGGGAACGCGCGGTACTTGCGAGAAGGGTCTTTGAGCATGGACATGGGTGCAATCCTTTAATGAGCGGCCGTGATCGGGCCTGCCAGACGATAACCGGTCGAAAGCGGGGTAACGCGGCTCAACCCGATAGTCGTGCGCTGACCAGGGAAAGGCTGCGATGCTGGCGGAGCAGAATGAGGGTGAATGGAGTCGTCATGCATCCAACCCTAACCACAGGCGCAGGGAATGGCAAGCATCGCAGAGAAATTGAGAGGAATGATCATAAAGGCGGGTCTAAGATAACCTGTCAGGCGCTTTTGGAAAGAAAGCATGCATTTTATTGCGCGAGCAAAGCATTGATCGAAAGCGGGGCCAGACTGGCGTGCCCGCGTCCCTGGTTTCACCATCGGCGCATGCTCGAAACCTGTCCACCCACCGGGTTCAGGGTTGGAATGCGCCGATGAAGATCGCCGGGTCCACCCGCGCATCGTTCAGGCTCACGTTCCAGTGCATGTGCGGCCCGGTGGCGCGCCCGGTCGAACCTACTCGGCCGACCACCTCGCCGCGGCGCAGCGCCTGCCCCTTCTTTACCTCGATGCGCGACAGATGGCAGAACATGCTGATGAAGCCCTGGCCATGATCGACGAACACGGTCTTGCCGTTGAAGAAGTAGTCACCGATGAGGATCACCTTGCCGTTGGCCGGTGTCTTGATCGGCGTGCCGGCCGGCACCGCGAAGTCCAGGCCGGCGTGCGGGTTGCGTTCCTCGCCATTGAAGAAGCGGCGTACGCCGAACTTGCTCGACAAAGGCCCGTTGACGGGTTTGTCCAGCAGCAGGTTGCTCGGCAGGACGGGGCTGAAGCTGCGATAGGCGGTGGTCTGCTCGGCCAGCTCGCGCTCGATCCGCTTGAGGTCGTCGGGCTCCGGGTTGACCTGGCGCTTGTTCTTCAAGGTGATGTGCTGTTCGGGATACTGCTTGCTGCCGACCGTGAACGGCAGGCTGCGCGAGCCTTGCGTCACCACCGCCTGACCGGGCTTGCGGGTCAGGGGTATGCCGACGATCGCCAGCCAGGTGTCCTGCTCCTTCACCACCAGCACCGGCTTGCCCTCGAAACGCGCGCTGGGGGGCTGTGCCGAAGGACCGAGGTCGACCACCGCCACGCCTCCAGGCACCGGCTTGTTCAGCTGGCGGGTGATATAGCTGGCCTGGGCGCACGTGCCGATCAGCAGTAGGGTCAGGGCGAGCAGGGGCGCGATAAGCCGTGGCATGGGTCAGTCCAGGAGGGAAAGGGTGACGGGCGTCTGGTGGTTGTCTTCGACGCGCACCTTCAGTTCGCCCTCGTTCAGGCGAGCGGTCAGGCGCTGGCCCATGTGGGTGTCGGCGGCGCTGCGAACGGCCTGGCCCTTTTCGTCGAGCAGGATGCTGTAGCCGCGCGCCAGGGTCGCCAGCGGGCTGACCACCTGCAGGGTCTGCGCCTGGGACTGGAGCCGTTGGCGGCGGTCCTTGAGCACGTCGCGCATGGCCCGCGGCAGGCGCTCGGCCAGTGCGTCCAGGCGATGGCCGAGCAGGGTCAGGGTGCGACCGGGGTGCTGTGCGCCCAGGCGTGCCTGCAAGCGCTCCAGGTGCTGATGCTGATGGCGCAGGTGCAGCGTGAAGGCCCGGCGCAGGCGCATGTCCAGGTCGTCCAGACGCTGGGCCTGCTGCCGCAGGCGCTCGCCCGGGTGGCGCAGACGTCGGGTCAGGCCGTCCAGGCGCAGGCGATCATGGGCCAGGCGGTTGCGCAGGCGCAGCAGCAGGCGCCGCTCCAGGCTCTCGAGGGTCTGGCGCAGCCCGCTGCTGTCGGGGGCCAGCAGTTCGGCCGCCGCCGACGGCGTCGGTGCCCGCACGTCGGCCACGAAATCGCTGATCGAGACGTCCGTCTCATGGCCCACGGCGCTGACGATGGGCGTGGCGCAGGCAGCAATGGCCCGGGCGACGGCCTCTTCGTTGAAGCACCAGAGGTCTTCCAGCGAACCACCGCCGCGGGCCAGGATCAGCGCATCGAAACCTTGCGCATCGGCCCGTTGCAAGGCCTTGACGATCTGCTCGATGGCGTCGCGGCCCTGCACGGCGGTGGGGATCAGGTTCAGCTCTACCTGCGGTGCACGGCGGCCGAACACGCTGATGATGTCGCGGATCACCGCACCGGTGGGCGAGGTAACGATGCCGATGCGTCGGGGGTGGGCGGGCAGGGCGCGCTTGCGGTCTGCGCTGAACAGCCCTTCGGCACCGAGCTTTTCTTTCAGGGCATCGAACGCCAGGCGCAGCGCGCCGTCACCGGCCGGCTCGAGCGTGTCGAGGATCAGCTGGTAGTCGCCGCGCCCTTCGAACAGCGAGACCTTGCCCCGCACCCGCACCGCCAGGCCGTCACGCAGCGCCTGGCGTACCCGCGCAGCGTTCTGCCGGAACAGGGCGCAGCGTACCTGGGCGCCACTGTCCTTCAGGGTGAAATAGAGGTGCCCGGACGCCGGCCGGGCCAGGTTGGAGATCTCGCCCTCCACCCAGATGGAGCGGAACACGTCCTCGAGCAGCACGCGTGCGCGGCCGTTGAGCTGGCTGACGGTAAGGACCTCGCGGTCCAGGCCGAGTCGTTCGAAAGGGTCTTTGATCATGCTGGGCATCATAACGTCCCGACGAGGCGGTGCAATAGCAGGCGATCGTGGTGGCGAACAGCGGAGCAGGACGCATCGGTCCTGTGCCCAACGGTCGCTACCTCGGTACCGACGCGCGCGGTAGAATCCATGGTCCTTTCCGTACGCTCAGGCCGCCCATCGCCCATGAACTCGCAACGTATCCTCGTCCCCCGGCAGTCGACCCTCGTCGCCCACGAAGCCCGAGCCCGGGCGATCCTGCGTTGGCTGGTGCGCGAGCGGGTCGTCGAAGAGGCCCTCAGCACCTGTGGCAGCACCGGCATCCGTATGGGGCACGCCTTGGCCGACGGTGCGCGCAAGATCGCCCTGCATCCGGAAAAGCTGCCGTTCGGGCAATCCGCCAACGGGGTGGAAGTGATCCTCAAGCGCTGCATCTATACCCCTACCGTCGGATTTCTCGAAGAGGCCGGTTGCCCGGAATGTCGACGCGAGGTGGGCGAGCCACTGTTCGAAAGCCTGGAAGAGTGGATGCCAGGCCTCACCGACAACTTCACCTGCCCCCTGTGCGGGTTCGAAGACGACATCAATGGCTTTCTGTTCCTGCAGCCTTGCGCGTTCTCCAACCTGGGCTTCATCTTCAACGGCTGGGGCGAGGCAGGCTTCACGCCGGCGTTTCTCGAACAGTTCGCCGACTGGCTCGACCAGCCGGTGGCGGTGGTGAGCGTGGAGCGGTAGAAGGGGGAGGGTGGCTACAAGCCTGAAGCCTGAAGCGCATTGTCGATCCATGTGCCAGCGTAGTGACGGATGTGCGGGGCCTGCGGGCCCAATCACGGTACAGGGGCTCCCAAACTGTGCAGCGTTGCAGGCCATCGTGGTTCTCTGAGCGGCCACCGTGTCGCGATTGGGCCCGCAGGACCCACCAGCACCGTCGATGCACTAGCGCAGGGATTGACAGAAAAAGTCAGCGACTCCCCCTGCCACTCGGCATTTCGCGTTGAGCAACGGCCCCGGCATGAGTATAATGGCGCGCTTCCATTTTTCCCGCCCGGGAGCATCCGCGATGCTGCGTATCAGCCAAGAAGCACTGACCTTCGACGACATTCTCCTTGTACCTGGCTACTCCGAGGTACTGCCCAACGAGGTCAGTCTCAAGACCCGCCTGACCCGCGGGATCGAGCTGAACATCCCCCTGGTCTCCGCCGCCATGGATACCGTGACCGAAGCCCGCCTGGCCATCGCCATGGCCCAGGAAGGCGGCATCGGCATCATCCACAAGAACATGACCATCGAACAGCAGGCCAGCGAAGTGCGCAAGGTCAAGAAGTTCGAGGCCGGCGTGGTCACCGACCCGATCACCATCGATGCCGACGCCACCGTGCGCGACCTGTTCGAACTGACTCGCCTGAACAACATCTCCGGTGTGCCGGTGCTGGAGAACGGCGACCTGGTCGGCATCGTCACCTCCCGTGACGTGCGCTTCGAAAGCCGCCTGGACGTCACCGTGCGCGAAGTGATGACGCCCAAGGATCGCCTAGTCACCGTGCGTGAAGGCGCCAACAAGGAAGAAGTCCGCGAGCTGCTGCACAAGCACCGCCTGGAGAAGGTCCTGATCGTCGATGCCGCCTTCAACCTCAAGGGCATGATGACCGTCACCGACATCGAGAAGGCCAAGGCCTACCCGCTGGCCAGCAAGGACGACCAGGGTCGCCTGCGCGTCGGCGCCGCGGTCGGCACCGGCAAGGACACCGGTGAGCGCGTCGCTGCCCTGGTCGCTGCCGGTGTCGACGTGGTAGTGGTGGACACCGCCCATGGTCACTCCAAGGGCGTGATCGACCGCGTGCGTTGGGTCAAGGAAACCTACCCGCAGGTGCAGGTGATCGGCGGCAACATCGCCACTGGTGCCGCAGCCAAGGCCCTGGTCGAAGCCGGCGCCGACGCCGTCAAGGTCGGTATCGGCCCAGGCTCGATCTGCACCACCCGCATCGTCGCCGGTGTCGGCGTGCCGCAGATCAGCGCCATCGCCAACGTCGCCGAAGCCCTCGAAGGCACCGGTGTGCCGCTGATCGCCGACGGGGGTATCCGCTTCTCCGGTGACCTGTCCAAGGCCATCGTCGCCGGTGCCTCGTGCGTGATGATGGGGTCGATGTTTGCCGGTACCGAAGAATCGCCAGGCGAGATCGAACTGTTCCAGGGCCGTTCCTACAAGGCCTACCGCGGCATGGGCTCGCTCGGTGCGATGGCCCAGTCGCAAGGTTCCTCGGACCGTTACTTCCAGGACTCCTCGGCCGGTGCCGAGAAGCTGGTCCCTGAAGGTATCGAAGGCCGTGTCGCCTACAAGGGCGCCCTGGCCGCGATCATCCACCAGCTGATGGGCGGTCTGCGTTCGTCCATGGGCTACACCGGCAGCGCGAACATCGACGAGATGCGTACCCGTCCGGAGTTCGTGCGCATCACCGGTGCCGGCATGGCCGAGTCCCACGTGCACGACGTGCAGATCACCAAGGAAGCGCCGAACTACCGCGTAGGCTGACGGCCCGCTTCGAGCGGCACGCCGTAAGCGGTAAGCCACAAGAGAAGGTACGGCGGTGAGTGCGCAGTGCGCATTCACCGCGCTTGCACAGCAGCTTGCCGCTATCGCTTGCAACTGCTCTTCCTGTTTCCCCGATCAACTTGCGGCCCGTGGCTCGACGCCCCGGCTGCACCAGAGAGTTCCCCATGGCCCTCGACATCCACGCCCACCGCATCCTGATCCTGGATTTCGGTTCCCAGTACACCCAGCTGATCGCCCGCCGCGTGCGCGAGATCGGCGTCTACTGCGAACTGCACCCATTCGACATGTCCGACGAGGCGATCCGCGAATTCAACCCGCGCGGCATCATCCTCGCCGGCGGCCCCGAGTCGGTCCACGAAGCCAACAGCCCGCGCGCACCGCAGGCCGTGTTCGACCTCAACGTCCCGCTGCTGGGCATCTGCTACGGCATGCAGACCATGTCCGAACAGCTGGGCGGCAAGGTCGAAGGCTCCGAGCTGCGTGAGTTCGGCTACGCCCGCGTCGACGTGGTCGGCAAGAGCCGCCTGCTCGACGGCATCGAAGACCACATCGATGCCGACGGCGTCCTGGGCCTCGACGTCTGGATGAGCCACGGCGACAAGGTCACCCAGTTGCCGACCGACTTCCACGTCCTGGCCAGCACGCCGAGCTGCCCGATCGCCGGCATGTTCGACGATGCCCGTGGCTACTACGGCGTGCAGTTCCACCCGGAAGTGACCCACACCAAGCAGGGCGGCCGCATCCTGTCCCGCTTCATCCAGGACATCTGTGGCTGCGAAGCCCTGTGGACCCCGTCCAACATCGTCGAAGACGCCATCGCCCAGGTGCGTGAACAGGTCGGTTCGGCCAACGTCCTGCTCGGCCTGTCCGGCGGTGTCGACTCCTCCGTGGTCGCCGCGCTGCTGCACCGCGCCATCGGCGACCAGCTGACCTGCGTGTTCGTCGACAACGGCCTGCTGCGCCTGCACGAAGGCGACCAGGTCATGGCCATGTTCAAGGAGAACATGGGCGTCAAGGTGATCCGCGCCGACGCCGAGGCCCAGTTCCTCGAGAACCTGGCCGGCGAAGCCGACCCGGAGAAGAAGCGCAAGATCATCGGTCGCACCTTCATCGACATCTTCGATGCCGAAGCCAGCAAGCTCGAGAACATCCAGTTCCTGGCCCAAGGCACCATCTACCCCGACGTGATCGAGTCGGCCGGCGCCAAGAGCGGCAAGGCTCACGTGATCAAGTCCCACCACAACGTCGGCGGCCTGCCCGAGGAAATGAACCTCAAGCTGGTCGAGCCGCTGCGTGAACTGTTCAAGGACGAAGTGCGCAAGATCGGCCTGGAACTGGGCCTGCCCTACGACATGGTCTACCGCCACCCGTTCCCAGGCCCGGGCCTGGGCGTGCGCATCCTGGGTGAAGTGAAGAAGGAATACGCCGACATCCTGCGTCGCGCCGACCACATCTTCATCGAAGAGCTGCGCAAGGCCGACTGGTACCACAAGACCAGCCAGGCGTTCGTGGTGTTCCAGCCGGTGCGTTCGGTCGGTGTCGTCGGCGACGGCCGTCGCTATGCCTGGGTCGTGGCCCTGCGTGCGGTCGAGACCGTGGACTTCATGACCGCTCGCTGGGCGCACCTGCCGTATGAGCTGCTGGAAACGGTCAGCGGTCGTATCATCAACGAGATCGAAGGGATCTCGCGGGTGACCTACGACGTGTCGAGCAAGCCGCCAGCGACGATTGAGTGGGAGTGATCCTGCTCTGTTAGCGTGATCAAGAAGCCCGCCTCGTCGCGGGCTTCTCGCATTGTACGCCTGGCATTTTCCGGCAGAGCAGGCAGCCTGCGTAGCATGAAGTCGACTAAGCGCTTCTCCATGGCGTGATGAGTGAAATTTTCATGCTAAAAACGAAACGCTGAGCGGCAGTGTCCTGATCTTGCCAGGTTGACTGCACTGTCGTATTTGCTGTCATTGAATGCATTTTTTTGAGGTGTGACGATGGCAATCTTGACGGTAAGGAATGTACCTGATGAAACGCACCGCGCCATTCGCGTTCGGGCCGCTCAGCATGGCCGTAGCGCAGAAGCAGAGATTCGGGAAATCTTGGCCAATGTGGTGAAGCCTGATCAGCGTTTGCGTCTTGGTGATGCCTTGGCAGAGTTGGGTAAGAAAGTAGGGCTGACCCATGAAGATTTTGTAGTGTTTGATCAAGTGCGCGACACCACCCCAGCAGAACCTATGAGGTTCGAATGATCGTCCTGAACACCAATGTCGTATCTGAGGCGATGAAGCCAACACCAGACCCAAAAGTCTGGGATTGGTTGAATGAACAGGCCGCAGACACGCTTTATCTTTCCTGCGTGAGCATTGCTGAGTTGACGTTCGGAATTGTTGCACTGCCGGCGGGTAAGCGTAAACACATGCTGGACAACGCCTTTGAAGGTCTTCTGGGGTTGTTCAAAGGACGAGTGCTGAACTTCGATACATAGACCGCACGTTGCTATGCAGGGTTGGCTGTAACTGCCAGAACCCGTGGAAGAGGATTCCCAACGCCGGATGGTTATATTGCAGCGATTGCTGCATCACGTGGGTTTATCGGGGCCTCACGTGATACCGCTCCTTATGAGGCAGCAGGTGTCACAGTTATAGATCCATGGGAAGGCAGCTGAACATTGTTGTTTGACACCGTCATTTAACACCTAAGGCATGACCGTGGTATCGCCATGGTCGAAGGCCGGATAGCGCTACGTGGTGAGTTCCTGAGGTCCGCGCTATGAATACGACCCACTGGACAACCTGACCACGCTGACCTTGCCCGATGGTCGCAAGGTCAATCACCTGTATTATGGCAGTGGCCATCTGCACCAGATCAACCTAGATGGGCAGGTCATCAGCGACATCGAGCGTGACGACCTGCACCGCGAGGTCTATCGCACCCAAGGCAAGCTCACCAGTTGCTTCGGCTATGACGCCATGGGGCGCAAGGCCTGGCAGCACGCCTCGACGCTGCCTGCCGACAAGCTGTCGCAGGTGCACAATGCGGGGATCCATACGGAGCTGTATGTGGAGCATCGCTACAATCCGATTCATCGCCGTTACGAGTACGATCCGGCGGGGGAGTTGGTGCGCACGCTGGACAAGCTGCGCGGTGAGACGCGGTACACCTATCAGGCCAATGGGCAGTTGCGCAGCCGTGACACAGGTTCGATTCTCACCAGTGAAGAGTTCCGTTATGACGCGGCTGGCAACCGGTTGGATTTCAATGCACGGCAGTTTGCCAAGGTCACGGACAACCGGATTGCCAAGTGGCGCAACTGCGAATATCAGTACGATGCGTGGGGCAACCTGATCGAGAAGTTCTCGGGGCCTGCCACGGAGCAGCAGTTTGAGTACGACTGTGAGAATCGGTTGGTCAAGGCCGAGACGTTTGTGGCGGGTAAGCTGACGGCGACTGGGCAATACCGCTATGACAGCCTAGGCCGGCGGGTTTATAAGCACGCCGAGGTCGATGGGGTGATCGAGCAGAGGCGTTTCTTGTGGCAGGGGCTGCGCATGTTGCGTGAGCAGACGGCAGAGACGGATCGGCTGTACATGTACGAGCCGAACAGCTATGCGCCGTTGGCACGTATAGACGATGACGAAGCTGGAGGGCGGCAGGTTTACTATTTCCATACCGATCAGATTGGAACGCCATTGGAACTGACCAATGCTGATGGGGAAGTAGTATGGCAAGTGACGTATCGCGCTTGGGGATACGTGGAGCAGTTTATAGTCCAAGCGGTTGAGCAGAATTTGCGGTTTCAGGGACAATATTCAGATAGTGAAAGTGGGCTCTACTATAACGGATTTCGCTGCTATGATGCAGTAATAGGACGTTATGTTTGTCAAGATCCAATAGGCACTGAGGGAGGGGTAAATCTTTACAGATATGCACCTAATCCGCTGGCTTGGATAGATCCTTTAGGGTTATTGACTTATAACACTATGCCTAGCATAGCGGGTTTTCAAAAGCATCACATTATACCTCAGCAATTAGCCAAGCATCCGGCATTTTTAGCGTCTGGTATGAGTATCCACGACTTTAAAAATATTATTTATTTACCCTCTTCGGCTGAGTCGCATCCTACAAGAACTGTTCACCGAGGAACACACCGTGCTTATACTCAAAGAGTTGCCGAAGGGCTTGATGAAATATATAGTGTTGGTCGGCAACTTAATTGGACTAATGCCCAGTATCGAGTTGCGGTACACGAATTAATTAGAGAAAACCGCAAGGGATTACGGCTGGGTCAGATCATGCTGAATAAAAGATCATTGAGGAGTACGTGCTAGTGAAAATTCTTGTTGTCTCAGATGGATACCCTGATAATTATTGGCTTAGTTATAATTGGGGGGCGAATCCTGATCATTTAATATTTTTGGAAAGACGTAGAGTTGACGACATTTTAGGTCCTTTAATTTTTGATTTAAAAGGGCGTGTTAGTCTTGAGGCTTTCAACAGGTATGATTACTTTTCTAGTGATGGTCCTGATGTGATTTCTGAAAGATTTGCAAATATGCTGAGGCAGAGGTGCGGATCTGAGGTTCAATTGATTGCGGCGATTATCAATTTAAATGGAAGTGCCCGGTCAGGGTATTACGTAATGAATATTTTAAATGCTGGCAAGGCTTTTGATATGGAGAGGTGTGTTTACAGGCCTCTGTTAGCAGCACTGCCTGAGGGGCCCAAAAAATTTAAGCGTATTCGGTTGTTGGAAAATCAGCCTAGATTCGATATATTTCGAGCAGAAGAGCACAATCCCAGTATTGTCCTAAGTGATGAGCTTGCTCAGATGTTGAGCGGTGCGCGAATCAAGGGCGTGGAGTTTTATAATGAGCTCGACAACATGTAGGTGATTTTAGAGGACTGGACATAAATGTTGCAGGGAGTGTTTTCAATAGGTAGGGAAGCTAAGTGGATTTCTATGTGCGCAACAATGTTCAGTAAGAAAGTTTCGCGGTATGATCGGCTGTGTTCTGAATGGCATGTAAGTTGATGTGATAAATGTTGGTCCTGATTACATGTTCAAAGGTTCACTGGCAGGCCTTGCTTTGGTTTTTGTGCCGTTAGCTGTTATTGCTATAGAATTTCGTATGCTCACTGTCCCAGTCGTCGTGGTGGTTCTTGAGCTGTTCATAATTCGGTGTCGCTGTGTGTACTGGGGGCAGCGATTCTCTAGTTATGCAATATTGATAATCTCGCTCCAATTGTCTGTTGCGCC
Organism: Enterobacterales bacterium AN_CKDN230030167-1A_HGKHYDSX7; assembly: GCA_046940335.1. Classification (GTDB taxonomy): domain Bacteria; phylum Pseudomonadota; class Gammaproteobacteria; order Pseudomonadales; family Pseudomonadaceae; genus Aquipseudomonas. The sequence continues at coordinate 596,883 of JBKYML010000001.1, read as the reverse complement.
TTTATTTTCGTCGGCGCTCATTGCCGTACTTACGAGTGGAAAGCTTGTGTATGTAAAGTCGCTGGCTATGACGCTTGCGCCGATCGTAAGTACGGTGGTTTTTATCGTTTTCTACAGCAGGAAGTCTGTAGTGCAACCGCTCTTCACTATTTACGGCGACAGAGTCCTGATGCGAGCCGTAACGCCCTCTCGATCTCAGTGGTGGTGGCTTGCAGGGCTTGCACGTATTCTCGAGAAAGCTTGCCTTGCTGGTATTCAGCTGGTGCCCGCAGAGGTTATTTCCAATGGACAAGCATGGCTCGGGTACTATGTGGTAAATATTCTAAATATCGATAAAGCATTTGATATGGACGGGTGCGTTTGTTGTCCGCTGTTGAAGTCAATGCCTGAAGGGCCGAAAAAATTTGAGCGCATCAGCCTATTGAGCAGCAGCCCGAAGCATGACATATTCCTGGCGGAAGAAGATCGCGCTAGCGTCATCGTTAGCGACGCGCTAGCGCAGCGATTAGACACTGCACAGCTTAAAGGTGTCGCGCTTTTCGAAGGGCCAGGCAGCATGTAGTAGTGTATGTCATGTTTGCGATTTGACCTCCCACTTGAATTGAAGTGTATGGACAGCCTGCTTGGCTACTGACCTATCTCTACAAATACCTCGGGCAGGATGACTTGTAAAGTCATGTCCTACAGCAAGCTGACCTAGGTGTACGACTCGCTCGATAACCTCACTAAGCTGACCTTGACTGATAGAGGCAAGATCCACCACATGAACGACAGTAATGGCTATTTACATCAGGGGAGCGACAGATCATCAGCGATATCGAACGTGGCGACCTGTACCTCAAGGTCTACAGCGTTCAGGCAAGCTCGCGAGTTGCTTTGGCCATAACGCCGTGGGGTGAAAGGTCTAGTAGTCTGGTGGAGCTGTATGTTTCGCGGTCCGACCGAGGCGGTCCGGAAAGTTAAGATTGCTCGGGTGTCCTGGGTGAAAAAACCATAAGGCGCAACTCAGGAGCGTATATTGCACGCTCAAGGGTATCCCTTTAGCCACCACTAAGGCCGTGCATTCACACGGTCATTATTGTCTGAAAAGCGCTGATAATTTACGTCATGACCGAGTTTGAGGTGCCTTGTCGGGCAGTCACAGAACGTTCATCAAAAACGTGTGCAGGACGATGTCCTTTAAGCTCAAAGGTATGAAGTCCGCTTTCTCTTCCTCTGTCAAGAACTTTCCAACACCGTCGCCCACTTCGTAGGGAAAATCAGTCATCAATCCATATGCCATGATCTTGCTCTCTGAGTGGTAGGTAAGCACTTACTCAACGGCAGGCACCAGCCCCAAGAAACCAATGCTCACCCACCTCTCAAAACCTACTCAGCCCCCCGACTCAACCCCCCCAACCGCGCCGAAATCGACTGCATCCCCCTGCCCAGCTCCCGAAGCGTGTTCGCATCCCGCGCACCTTCCTCACTCGCCGCATGAATACGCACCGCCAGCTCGTTGATTTCCTGCGTCACATGGCTCTGCTCCTGGGCCGCGACAGCAATCTGCTGGGCGCGCTGGACGATGTCATCGAAGCTGCCCACGGTCGTGCCCAAGGTGGCGGCCACACCGATGGCCTGCTGCACGGACTCGCGGGTGCGGTGGGCGCCGTTCTGCATGGTGGTGACGGCAGACGTCGAGGCCTCACGCAACTGAGTGATCATCTCCTGGATCTCGTTGGCAGACGTCTGTGTGCGGCCTGCGAGTGTCCGCACCTCATCGGCCACCACCGCAAACCCCCGACCTTGTTCACCAGCGCGCGCGGCCTCGATGGCCGCGTTGAGCGCCAGCAGGTTGGTCTGCTGGGAGATCGACTTGATGACCTCCAGCACGCTGCCGACGCGTTCGATGTCTTCACCCAGCTGAGTGATCGCGGTGGCCGCGCCTGAGATGTCGGTCGCCAGGCTTTCGATGGACTCACCATTGCGGTTGACCTGGTGCTGGCTCTTTTGCGCCTCTGCCAACGAGCTGCGCGCCGTGTCCGAGCAGTCGGTGGTGTTGCGCGCGACCTCATGGGCACTGGCCGACATTTCGGTAATGGCGGTGGCGAGCAGGGTGTTGTCCTGGCGTTGGGCTTCTGCCCGCTCCGCCAGGCCGTTGGACAGTTGCGCCAGCTCGTTGGCCTGGGCTTCCAGAGACACCGACTCATCGGCGATCTGTCGCAGCATGGTCCGCAAGGAGCCGGCGTAATGGTTGACGGCGCTGCGCAGCGCACCCAGCTCATCCGAACGCAGAATCTCCAGCTGCGCACCGGCTTGACCGCCTTGGCCCAGGCGCTCGATCTGCGTGGTGGTTTCCTCGATCTGGGTGAGCAGTCGTTTGCCCGCCAGCCAGGCCAGCCCCAGCAGAATGCCCAGCAGCGGCAGCAGGAACAGCAGGATCTGCCCGGTCAGTGTGTTCGCCAGTCCGACCACGCGGGCCTCGGGCGTGACCAGACCAATGCGCCAGCCAGTGCCTTCCATGGTCGCCAAGGTGACGTAAGCCGGCCCGTCCAGGCGCGCATCGTTTTCCAGGTGCAGCGTCGTCGTGCCGGCGGGATGGCTTGACAGGCTGTCGACGACTGGCTTGAGCCACGGTTGTTCCTGGCTCAAGTTGGCCAGGGTCGGCAGGCCCTTCGTGCTTTTCGCTCCGGGGAAGAACAGCAGGTTCCCTGAACCGTCGACGGCGAACGCATAGCCGTCGGTGACGTTGCCATTGGCTTCGAGAAACGCGGCCAGGCCGTCGAGCTTGAGGTCGATCGTGGCCACTCCGGCGAACGTGCCCTGTGCCTGATAGGGCACGCTGCAGGTGGTCATGGCCACGCCACTGACCGGGTCCTGATAGGCGTCCGACCAGACGCAACGCCCCGGTGGCGCGGTCTTCGCGCCGGTGTACCAGGATTCAGCCTGGTACGACGGGGTTTGCGCGGCGTTGTATTCGTCCGAATACACCAGCCCATTGCTGGCGTTGCGGGCCCAGAAAAAACTGCGTCGATCCGTTCCGGCCGTAAACGCGCCGGGTTCAGGCCACAGCCCGCCGCCTGCGATCGCGGCATCGCCCTGGCTGTCGATCACGTTGGGCAGCGTGGCCTTGAGCAGGGCCTCGTCACGAGGCAGGGTTTCGGCCAGGTGCGCCATCGCTGTCACGGTCCCCTCGATACGGTTCACCTGCATGGCCAGCTGACGGGTGATCGCATTGGCCGATTGCTCCGCGGCCTCGGTACCTGCGGCGACCAGCCGGGGCTTGCCGCCCAAGGTCATGACGGCGTAGATCGCCAGTGTGGTCAGCACCAGCAGCGTCAGGATGCCCAGCGTCATTCGGCCTGAGATGCGGTCGGGAAGTAGTGCCATGCTGAGGCTCCGTGAAATGAGGGTCGACTGTTATGGGTTACGGCAGCCAAGTCCGATAGTTGAGGCGCTGCCCGAAGGTTTGACGAAGGGTAGTCAAGAAAACGCAGTTGACGACGTCACGCATGCGTCAGCCCCGTCAACGTATCGGCCAGGGTCTTGGTGCGCTGGGCCGTGCCCTCCGTCGCCCGGCTGGACGCTTCCAGCGTGTCCAGCATCTCGCGCAGCGCACCCACCCCGGTGGACTGATCCTCGATCTGCTGGGCCACCCGCTGGATCTCCCCCGACAACACGTCGATGTCCGCGCCGATGTCCGCCGCGTTCTTGCGCGTGATTTCCGCCAGCTTGCGCACCTCGTCCGCCACCACCGCGAAGCCCCGGCCCAGGTCGCCCGCGCGCGCCGCTTCGATGGCCGCGTTCAGCGCCAGCAGGTTGGTCTGCCCGGCGATCTGCTGGATCACCTGCACGATCGACTGGATCCGCAAGCTCGACCCCGCCAGCGCGCGCGCACCTTCCACTGCCGTTTCCGCCTGGCTGGACAACCCCTCGACCGTGGTCCCGGCCTGGACGGACACCGTGTTCTGCTGGCCAATCGTGCCTACCAGCTCGTCCATCGACGCATGCAGCTCACCGGAGTACTGCTTGAGCTGCGACGCGATGTCTTCCTGGTGACGCTCGGCCTGGGCCAGCACCTGACCCAGGTCGGCCAGACCTTCGAAAACGGGCAGAATCGTGCGATCCAGACCACGGGTATTGAAGGTGTCGGTGAAGTCGTTGTTCTTGAACGCGGCAATCTGCTTGACCACCACATGGTTCAAGCCCGCCAGCTTCTTCACCTGACGCCGCAGGAAGAAGGCCTTGAACTCGCCGTAATGGGCGATGAAATTGTCCACGTATTCGGCCGTGAAGCTCGCGCCCTTGGCGACACGGAAGAAGAAGATCGCCGTCAGCGTCTGGTTCAGGTTCAGGCCCAGGATCTCGCCGAAGGTCGAAAACCCGGTCAGCGGCACATCGCCGAACACGCCGGTCATGTTGCCCAGCTCGGCGCCGTTGTTCAGCCGACGCAGGATGCAATCGTTGAGGATGCCCGCCACTGGCTGGCCACCCTTGCCCCGCAGGAACTGCTCGTAGTCCAGGCGCGTCGCCTCGCGCAAGGGGGTGCGCCGTACCATCACCAGCTCTTCGCCCGGCGCCACGTCACAGAACAACTGCACGATCTGCTGTTCGTAATCGATACGCGCGATGGACCGCACGAACAGCTCACTGCCGACCCGAATCGCGAACGAGTAGTCCGCCAACTTCGACTCCAGCGCCTGTGGCGTGCAGGCGAACGCGTCGCACAGCGCCTGCACCATGCTCTTGATGTTGCCGCTGCCATCGATCACCTGGTCGATCGTGCGGTCCTCCACCGAAGCCGTCAGCACACTGAAGGCCAGGTTTTCGGCCTTGAAGTTCTGACTCTTGAACACGTCGAACCGCACGTTCGCCGCCGTCTTCAGGAACACGATCTGCACATGGTTCTGATAGCTGCGCTGACCGTCATGGATCAGCGTCTTCTGGAAGTCCGACGTGCCCCCGGCCGATCCGCCCACGAACAGGCAGGGGAACCGCCCGGATTCGTACAGCGCCTCCATGAAGAACGACTCCGACGCCGACAACCCGTCGAACACCACGTACGCCAGCGTATCGCGGTGATCGATCGAGGTGCGCACCTGCGCCCGCTTGATATTGGCCACCAGCTTGGCGATCCGCTCTTGCATCCCCAACCGCTGGCCACCGCCACGAATGTCCTCGCACTCCAGTGGCACCATCACCACTTCGGCCGAGGCGATCACGCTGTCATCGAACAGCTGCAGCACGATCCGGTCCCAGCGCTCGCCCGTGGCGCAGTACAGCGAACGGGGCGCATTGCACAGCTCGCCGGAGGTGGTGCACAGGCTGATGCTGGCGTGCGGGAAGCGGCGCCTGAGCCTGGCGGCGATGGCGTCGATGTCCAGGTGCGGCGAGATGAAGCCGGTGATCAGCGTAGGGGTGATGCGCAGGGCGGCGAGGCCAGCCTCCAGATCGTTGGCGGTGCTGGTGAGCGTGGCGGTGCCTTGGCGCGACGGGCGGCTTTTGTTCAGGAAGGCGAGTGCGTTCATGGGTGCTCGATCATGGAAAAAGGGCAACGTGCGGTTAACAGGACTATCGGCCGGTTGCAGGAAGGCTGGAGGGGATGCGACGGATGGACGCGTGACAGTGGGCGCTGCCACTGTTCGGCAGACTGTTGCCGGAGCGTAGCGGGCGCTCGAGGTGCCTTCGACAGGGATCGGCACTGGCAGGACGAAACGGCTGCCATCGGAGGAGGGTGACCGTCTCGAGGCGCAAGCAGCATCGTGCGAGGTTGTCTCACGCTGCGATCACACCGCCTGGACCTTGGTCAACTGCTCGCCCTCGAGCCAGGCGCTGATATCGCCGGCGCGCATGGGCCTGGAAAACAAGTAACCCTGTGCCAGGGTACAGCCGAGGGTTTTCAAGGCGCCCAGTTCGTCGGCGGTCTCCACGCCTTCGACGATGCATTCCAGCTGCATGTCCTGGCACAAGGTCACCAGCGACTTGACGATCTTGGAGCTGGCCGGGTTGAGGTGAATGTGGGTGACGAAGGTGCGGTCCACCTTCAGTTTGGTCAGCGACAACGCATGGACCTGGCTCAGGCTGGAATAGCCGGTGCCGAAATCGTCGAGGGAGATCCCGCAGCCCAGCTCGCGAAACCGGGCGATGGCGCGCTGGGCCTGTGGCAAGTCCTGGATGACGGCGGTTTCGGTGATTTCCAGGTCCAGCAAGGCCGGGTCGAACCGACTGCGCTTGATCAGCTCGACGATCTGCTGGGCGGCGTCCTCCGATCCGCAATCGTGGGCGGACAGGTTGAACGACAGACGCATACCCGGCGGGAAGTCCGCAGCCGCCTCCAGCGCCTTGCTCAGCAAGGGCACCGTGAGTTGGTTGACCATGCCGATGCGCTCGGCGATCGGAATGAAATCGCCTGGTGACACATGACCTAGCTCCGGGCTTTCCCAGCGGGCCAGGGCTTCGAAGGCGACGGTGTGTTCATGGTGAATGTCCACGATGGGCTGGAACACCATGTAGAATTCGCGCTCCAGGTCGGCTCGGCGCAGCGCCTGTTCGGTCAACCCTTCGCGGTTGAGCTGCTGGCGATGGGCGCCGCTGAACAGGCAGACCGTGCCAGGCCGGTGGCGCTTGCTCTGGTACAGGGCATAGTCGGCGTATTCGTACGCCTGCATGGCGCAGGTGGCCTGATCCGGGAAGGTCGCGATGCCCAGCGACCCGCTGATCTGGATGGGAATGTCCACCAGCAGGAACGGCTCGCGCAGGCTGTTGCAGAGGTTCTCGCCAAATGCCCGCAACTGGTCGTCGCTCATGGCCCGCGTGATGATCAGGCCGAACTCGTCGCCGCCCAGTCGGGACAGGTGCGTCCCGTCGTCGAGCAGGTGGGTCAGGCGCCGGCCCACCTGATAGAGCAGCTTGTCACCGACACTGTGGCCGTAGAGGTCGTTGACCGGCTTGAAGCCATCCAGGTCGATCAATCCGACGGCCAGACGAGCCTCTTGCTCCGGGGTATGGGACAGCAGTGTCTCGAGACGGGAAAAGAACTGCCGCCGATTGGCCAGCCCGGTCAGGCTGTCCTGATTGGCCAGGTGAAGGTTTTCTTCGCTGAGCTTGGCCGTCTGCGCCTGCATGTTCACCAATCGGGTGAAGTCGGTGTACTGCGCCTTGAGAATGACCAGCATGGCGATGGACACCAGCAAGACATCGATCGCCGTGGCGATGAAGGTCGGGATGGTGGTGGACGCGAAGAACACCACGAATGCCGTGTTCACCACGGCCGTGGTGGCCAGGGCGGCGGGCAGCAGGTGCATCATGCAGAAGATGCAGCCGATGACGGTGATCGCCATGTAGAAGGCCACATGCGCCTGGGTGTAGGTGTCGCCGTGGGGAAACAGCGCCAGGGACCAGGCGGTGAACGCCACGGCCACGAAGGGTGCGAGCATGTTGGTGCGCCTGATCGCCGCCAGCATCTGCTCTGGCGTGCGTGTGCGCTTGCGCGTGCGTATCCAGTTCGCCGCACGGATCACGCCGAACACCGTCATGATCGCCGGGCAATACACCACCAGCCAGTGCGGCGCGACCGCAAAGTGAGTGCCTGCCAGCATCAAGGTGTTGACCAGGAGGATGAAGTACATCATCGGCAGCTGGCGCGACAGTGCCATGTACTGCGCTTCGACCAGGCCAGGGTTGTCCTTGGGGACGGACATCAACGCTCGAATACCGAGCAGGGTTTTCTTCATTGGGCGATGCTCTGAAAGGCGACCAGATGGACAACCGACCGGATTGTCTCTTCCAGCCCGGACCGAGCAGGGCTGCACGCATGCTCCCCTGGGGATATCGGCCGGCCCTGTGGTTTCTGCAGTGCCTACGACTGGTGGCATTTTGACTTCGTTCCGTCAGCGGGCCACGCTTGCCCCAGGAAGCCTGCACGTCTGAGACGCTTTTTGCTGCGCCACCGGTTTCGCTAGCTGTGCTACGTTGACGTGAACCTGGCCTTCCTGCCGCTCGATTCCCCACATCCGCCCCCACGGCCTACCTGCCCATGCCTACACGTCCTTCGTCGACCCAGCGATCCACTCTCTTCAGCCTCCGTCAGCTGCTGGGCTACTACACCCTGAGCATGCTCGGCATCGCCTTGTTCGCCGCGGCCCCCTTGCTCCTGGCGCTGTGTGCCGGCACGGTGGCCGGCCGGTTCGGCTGCCAGGTGGACGAGGGGAGTCCGCACCCCTGCTGGATCCTGGGTTGGGACGCGGGCCCGACACTGTATCGACTGGGCGTCATGGCCTGGTACATGCTGGCCACGATACCGGCAGGCGCCATGCTGATGCTCGTGGCGACTGCGTTGCTGGTGGTGCAACTGATCCGTCGATTCCGCGCTGGCGCCGCTCACTGACGTCATGGCCCACTTGGCTGTGAACGTGATGTAGGCTTGCACGCGTCTCTCTCCTAGTCAAAAAGGACTTGCATGTCATCTCCTCACTCCACTGATCCCTCCCACGCCGCCCGGCGACCCCAGTTGGTACAAGACCTGATCGAAGCGCGCTTCGACGCCGTCGACGAACGTCTGCAGGGCCTGCTGTCCACTGGCGACAACGCCAGCGAACAGGCCCTCGGCAACCACTGCGCGACGCTTCAGGCGTTCGCCGGGGCCTGCCAGCAATACGCCGAACAATGGCCCGTGTGGAAGCGCCAGTGCCCGGACAGCGTCTGGCCTGACGTCGTCGCCTGCCTGCTGTGGGAAAAGACGGCCAGCGAGTCGCGCGGCCAGGGCCTGGCCGAGGACGTGAGCGACGCGCAGTGGCAGCAGGCGCATCTGGCCTGCGAAGCGTTGTTTCTCCAGGCCTTGGACCTGGCTCAGCGTCACCCTTTGCCCTGGATCGTGACCGTGAGCCTGATGCGCGCCGTACTGGTGTTCGGCGAACCCGACTGGCTGACACCCTGGCTGACGGGGCAGGCGGACGAAGCCACGCTGAGTGCGTTGCATCAGCGTCGGCAGGCGGCGCTGGCCCATTGGCCGAACCTGCCCCCTGTACCGGCCCTGCCTGCCGTGCCCCCGACTGCTCTGGCGGCTGCAATGGCCGTCTACCCCCGCAGTGAGGGTGAACCACAGGCGTTCTTCTGGTTGCATCAGGCCGTGCAGGCCTCACCGGTCGGCGCCTGGGCCCTGGAACTGTACGCCTTCCTGCGCACGCCGCGCTGGGGGGGCAGTCACGAGGAAATTCTCTGGCTGGCCGATTCGCCGCTGGCCGCCCGTCTCGACGAAGCACAGCGCAACGCGATCCGCCTGGTCGCCTGGCTCGACGACCTCGATGCCGACAGTGTGGACGTCGAGGATGACGCTGCCTGCCAGGCCGCCTTCCAGCGTGGCCAGCAGTTGCTGACGCGCCCGATGCCGGCCTCCGCGCGCGCGCGTATCCACCTGGCCCTGGGCGATCTGGCGTACCAGGCCGAGCAGATGGACCATGCCCAGGCCTGCTACGCGCATGTGCTGGTCGACTGGCCCCAGCTGACCGTGGCGGACGACGTGCTCTATCGCATGCTGTGCGTGGCAACGCACACCGGCATGGGCCCCTGGTTCGGCCAGGTGGTAGCCCAGTCGCGTCAGCAGTCGGCCTTCGCTGCGGTGCTCTATGGGCTGCTGTGCGACACCGGTTGGTGTGCGGTGCCCCGTGATCCTGCCCAGGCCGAGCACTGGTACCGACAGGCCCTCACCCATGGGCCGATGCCGGAACCGGAAGGCGAGTGTCCCTTCAATGACGTGTACTACGCGTTCGACGAGAGCCTGCATGGCACGGCGCTGCGGCACATGGTGGAATACGCGGCCGCGCTGGGCGTGCCCGAGATGCAGTTCGCTCTGGCCTATCTGCACGAGGAAGACGATCCGGTGACGGCTCTGCACTGGTATCGCCAGGCGGCTGCCCATGGCTTTGGCCGCGCGTTGTACAACCTGAGCGTGGTCTGCGACCAGGGCGTGGAGGCAGGTGGCCTGCCCGGATGGGAGGTGGAGGCCTTGCGTGAGCTGGGCAACGACTGCGAGATGGCGTGCCTGGACGAGCTGGTCGACCGGCCGACACTCACCCCACGGGAGCTCAACCGGATTCCGAACTGTTTCATCGGTATTCACGGCTACCTGACCGGGCACAAGGTCGACTCCGAACGCGTGCGGCGCAACCTGGCGGTGTTGCGGCAGTATGCCGAACGCGGTTGGGCCGATGCCATGTACGTGCTCGCCGAACACTACCGCGCCGAGGACTGCCCGCAGGGTCATGACTACCCACAGGCGGTCTACTGGTGCGAACAGGCCTGTCGCCTGCAGCCGGACGATGCGCGCAGCGTGCGATTGCGCGAACGCTTGAGCGAAGGGCTGATGGGCGGAATGCGCTACCGGCGAGCCTTGGCCAAGGCAGAAAAGCGCTAGGCGCACGGGCCTGGCGGCTCAGGTGGATCGCTGCACTCCGTCCATCTGAGCCGCCTTGGGCCGGCCAACATGACATTTCTTTCAGCTCCAGCCGTCACGCATCGCTTAATCTTTCGCAATTGCAGGTGTATCGTATTCGCCCTTCGCTGCCACGCTGTTGGCACAACGCTCCTGCATGACGAGGTACCCGCCCGATGTCCCTGACCCGCCGACACATTCTCAAGGGCCTGACTGGCCTGGCCGTGGTTGGCCTGGGCGCAGGGGGCGCCACGCGTTATTGGCTGGGCAAGGTGGAAGACGAGAATGCCGGGCACGACTACGAGCTGATCGCCGCGCCCCTGGACGTCGAGCTGGTACCGGGCCACATCACCCCGGCCTGGGCATTCGGCCCCTCCGCGCCTGGCACCGAGCTGCGGGTTCGTCAGGGCACCTGGCTGCGGGTCCGCTTCATCAACCACCTGCCGATCGAGACCACCATCCATTGGCACGGCATCCGCCTGCCGTTGGAGATGGACGGCGTGCCCTACGTCTCCCAGCTGCCGGTCAAGCCAGGCGAATACTTCGACTACAAGTTCCGCGTGCCGGACGCCGGCAGCTACTGGTACCACCCCCATGTGGCCAGTTCCGAAGAACTGGGCCGTGGGCTGGTCGGGCCGCTGATCGTCGATGAGCGCGAGCCGACCGGCTTCCGGCACGAGCGCGTGCTCAATCTCAAGACCTGGCACGTGGACGAGCAGGGTGCCTTCATGCCGTTCAGCGTGCCCCGCGAAGCGGCGCGCAATGGTACGGCCGGGCGTTTGATCACCATCAATGGCGATGCTGAATCGGTCACCGAGCTGCCGGCAGGGCAAGTGGTGCGGGTGCGGCTGCTGAACCTCGACAACACCTGGACCTACCGGATCAACCTCAAGGGCAATTGCGAAGCCCGAATCTATGCGATCGATGGCAATCCGATCCGGCCCAGACCGCTGGAGAAAGAGTACTGGCTCGGCCCTGGCATGCGCCTTTGCCTGGCCATCAAGATTCCCGAGGCCGGCGAGGAGATCTCGCTGCGCGATGGGTTCGTGCGCCTGGGCACCTTGCGCTCGGTCGCCAGCGACCAGACCTCTGGCGAGTGGCCACCGGCCTTGCCGCCCAACCCGATCGCCGAGCCGGACCTCGAGCGCGCCGAGACACTGAACTTCAACTTCGAGTGGTCCGGGAAGCTGTCGACCGGGGTGGACGACGGCAAGCCGCCCAGCCTGTGGCAGATCAACGGACAGGCCTGGGACATCACCGACAAGACCTGTGCCGACCGGCCCATCGCCACCTTGCAGCAGGGCAAGAGCTACATCTTCGACCTGAAGAACATGACCCAGTACCAGCACCCGATCCACCTGCATGGCATGAGTTTCAAGGTGATCGGCTCCAATCGCCACAAAATCACCGAACCCTGGTTCACCGACACCTACCTGCTGGGCCGCAACGAGCGGGCGCAGGTGGCGCTGGTGGCCGATAACCCCGGCACCTGGATGTTCCATTGCCATGTCATCGACCACATGGAAACCGGCCTGATGGCCGCGATCGCGGTGGTCTGATGCGGCCAAGGATCATCGATCGCAGTCGCGATCAGGCCTTCATGGAACTGGCCCTGGCGCTGGCGGCGCAAGGCGCCGCCCTGGGCGAGGTGCCCGTGGGCGCCGTGCTGGTCCAGGACGGGCAGGTGGTGGGCCAGGGCTTCAACCGCCCGATCCTCGACAGCGACCCGAGCGCCCATGCCGAGATGGTCGCCATCCGTGAAGCAGCGCGCATGGCAGGCAATTATCGGCTACCGGGCAGCACGCTGTACGTAACCCTCGAGCCCTGCAGCATGTGCGCCGGGCTGATCGTGCATTCACGGGTGGCACGCGTGGTGTATGGCGCGCTGGAGCCCAAGGCCGGCGTGGTGCAGAGCCAGGGGCAGTTCTTCGAGCAGGGGTTTCTCAATCACCGCGTGCTGTACGAAGGGGGTGTGCTAGGGGAGGCGTGCGGGCAGATGCTGAGCGCGTTCTTCAAGGCCAGGCGCGGGCGCAAGGCGAGCCCGCAGGACTAGGGTGGCTTCTACTTCGGCGCAGCCCCTTCGGTCGGTTTGTCCGGCTTGACCGCCGGCACGTGCAGGTTGCCCTCGGCGGCCTGGCCTTCCAGCTGCGGCTGGGTCACCCACGTGAGGATGTCGTAGTAGCGACGAATGTTGGCGACGAAGTGCACCGGCTCACCGCCGCGCGCATAGCCATACTTGGTCTGGCGGTACCACTGCTTCTGCGCCAGGCGCGGCAGCATCTTCTTTACATCCAGCCACTTGTTGGGGTCGAGCTTCTCGCGCTTGGCCAGGGTGCGCGCGTCTTCCAGGTGACCGCTGCCGACGTTGTAGGCGGCCAGGGCGAACCAGGTACGGTCCGGCTCCTGGATGCTGTCGTCGAGCTGCGCCTTGATCAGCATGAGGTACTTGGCCCCGCCTTGAATGCTCTGCCGGGCGTCCAGGCGGTTGGACACGCCCATGGCCTGGGCCGTGCGCTGGGTCAGCATCATCAGGCCGCGCACGCCGGTCTTGGACGTGACCTCCGGTTGCCACATGGATTCCTGGTAGCCGATGGCCGCCAGCAGCCGCCAGTCCACGCCCTCGACCTTGGCCGAGGCCTTGAAGTGCTTCTCGTAGCGCGGCAGGCGCTGTTGCAGGTGCTGGGCGAAGGTGTAGGCGCCGACGTAGCCCAGCACGTCCACATGCCCGTAGTACCGGTCCTTGAGACGTTGCAGCACGCCATTGCTTTGCGCTTCGTCGAGGAACGCGTTGACCTCGTTGAGCAGGCTGTTGTCTTCGCCTGGCGCCACGGCCCAGCGCTGGCTGCGTGCTTCGCCCAGGTCGAAGGCGACCCGCACGTTGGAGAAGTACACCTGGTTCATCGCCAGTTCGTTGGAATCCACCAGGGTCAGATCGATCTGCCCTTCGTCCACCATGCGCAGCAGGTCGACGACCTCGACCGCATCGGATTCTTCGTACTCGAGCGCGGGATACCTTTTCTTCAAGGCGGCCAACTGTTCGGCGTGGCTGCTGCCCTTGAGCACCATGATCTTCTTGCCGACCAGCCCCTGTGGATCGGTCGGTCGTGACCGGCCGTTGCGGTAGATGACCTGGGGCGAGACCTCGAGGTAGGGATGCGAAAAACGCACCTGGGCATTGCGCTGTTCGCTGCTGACCAGCCCGGCCGCCGCCAGCACCGGCCCCGAGGGCGCACTCAGCTGGGCGAAGATGTCGTCGAGGTTGTCGGCGGTCTGGATCTCCAGCTTGACTCCGAGCTCGTCGGCGAAGCGCTTGACCAGCTCATACTCGAAACCGGTTTCGCCATTGCGATCCTGGAAATAGGTCGCCGGGCTGTTGCGGGTGACCACGCGCAGCACGCCGTCCTCCTTGATTCGCTCGAGGGTGCTGGGTTTTTCAACACAGGCACCGAGCATCAGGAAGAGGGCGGTTGCGAGGAGCCATCTGGCGCAACGCTGGCGCAAAGCAATGGTGGCGGACATGGGGTGCAGTATACGCAAAGCATTGGCTGCGCCATATCTCGACAATCGACCAGGGCTCTGGTAGCGACTACGCGCTGGCCGTTGGGCGGTCGCTCAGAGGTGCATACGGCCTCAGGGGGCGTGGTATGCGCTGACGTGCAGCGTGCGGCTCGACCTCACCGCCGACCGCTCGTTCCAACTGGGTGCCGATTCCCCGTGTTTTACGCTAGAATGCCCGGCCTCCAAGCACACCCCTTCTTGAGGCTGTCCCGACGATGTTGATCCTGCGCGGCGCTCCTGCCCTTTCTGCCTTTCGCCACGGTAAATTACTCGAGCAATTGAGCCAGAAAGTCCCCGCTGTTTCTGGTTTGTATGCCGAATTCGCCCACTTCGCCGAGGTCGACGGCGAGCTGACCGCCGAGCAGCAGCAGGTGCTGGGTCGTCTGCTCGAGTACGGTCCGAGCGTTCCGGTGCAGGAACCTGCCGGTCGTCTGTTCCTGGTCGTGCCGCGCCTGGGCACCATTTCGCCTTGGGCGAGCAAGGCCACCGACATCGCCCACAACTGCGGCCTGGGCAACGTGCGTCGCCTCGAGCGTGGCATCGCCTACTCCGTCGCCGGCGACCTGTCCGAGGCTGAGGCTGCCGTGGTCGCCGCGCACCTGCACGACCGCATGACCCAACGCGTGCTGAGCCAGCTGGAGCAGGCCGCCGACTTGTTCAGCCACGCCCAGCCGCGCCCGATGACTTCCGTGGACATCCTCGGTGGCGGCCGCGCCGCCCTGGCCCAGGCCAACATCGACCTGGGCCTGGCCCTGGCCGAAGACGAGATCGACTACCTGGTCCAGGCGTTCCAGGGCCTGGCACGCAACCCGAACGACATCGAACTGATGATGTTCGCCCAGGCCAACTCCGAGCACTGCCGTCACAAGATCTTCAACGCCAGTTGGGACATCGACGGTCAGGCCCAGGACAAGAGCCTGTTCGGGATGATCAAGAACACCTACCAGATGCACAGCGAAGGCGTGCTGTCGGCCTACAAGGACAACGCCTCGGTGATCGTCGGCAACGTCGCCGGTCGTTTCTATCCCAACCCCGAGACACGTCAGTACGGTGCGGTGCGCGAGCCCGTGCACATCCTGATGAAGGTCGAGACCCACAACCACCCGACCGCCATCTCGCCGTTCTCCGGCGCCTCCACCGGCTCGGGTGGCGAAATCCGTGACGAAGGTGCCACCGGCCGCGGTGCCAAGCCCAAGGCAGGCCTGACCGGCTTCACCGTGTCGAACCTGCGCATCCCCGGCTTCGAGCAGCCTTGGGAGCAGGCCTACGGCAAGCCCGAGCGCATCGTCGACGCCCTCGACATCATGATCGACGGCCCGCTCGGTGGCGCCGCGTTCAACAACGAGTTCGGGCGTCCGGCGCTGACCGGCTACTTCCGGACCTTCGAGCAGTCGATCCAGACCCCGCACGGCGAAGAAGTGCGCGGTTATCATAAGCCGATCATGCTCGCCGGCGGCCTGGGCAACATCCGTGAAGACCACGTGCAGAAGGGCGAGATCACTGTCGGCGCCAAGCTGATCGTGCTCGGCGGCCCGGCCATGCTGATCGGCCTGGGCGGCGGTGCGGCCTCATCGGTCGACACCGGTGCCAGCTCCGCGGACCTGGATTTCGCCTCGGTCCAGCGCGAGAACCCGGAGATGGAGCGTCGTTGCCAGGAGGTCATCGACCGCTGCTGGCAACTGGGCGAGCAGAACCCCATCGCCTTCATCCACGACGTGGGTGCCGGCGGGATCTCCAACGCCTTCCCCGAGCTGGTCAATGACGGTGGCCGCGGTGGTCGTTTCGAGCTGCGCAACGTGCCCAACGACGAGCCGGGCATGGCCCCGCACGAGATCTGGAGCAACGAATCCCAGGAGCGCTACGTGCTGGCCGTGGGCGCGGACGACTTCGAGCGCTTCAAGGCCATCTGCGAGCGCGAGCGCTGCCCATTCGCAGTGGTCGGCGAAGCCACCGAAGAGCCGCACCTGACCGTCACCGACAGCCACTTCGACAACACGCCGGTGGACATGCCGCTGGACGTGCTGCTGGGCAAGCCGCCGCGCATGCACCGCTCGGTCACCCGCGAAGCCGAGCTGGGCGATGACTTCGACCCGAGCACGCTGGACTTGGATGAAGCCGTGGAGCGCGTGTTGCGCCACCCGGCCGTGGCCAGCAAGAGCTTCCTGATCACCATCGGCGACCGTTCCATCACCGGCCTCGTCGCCCGCGACCAGATGGTCGGCCCGTGGCAGGTGCCGGTCGCCGACTGCGCCGTCACCGCCACCAGCTTCGACGTCTACACCGGCGAAGCCATGGCCATGGGCGAGCGCACACCGCTGGCCCTGCTGGATGCGCCAGCGTCCGGGCGCATGGCGATCGGCGAAGTGCTGACCAACCTGGCCGGCGCCCGTATCGAAAAACTCTCTGACATCAAGCTGTCGGCCAACTGGATGTCGGCCGCTGGTCACCCGGGTGAAGACGCGCGCCTGTACGACACCGTCAAGGCCGTCGGGATGGAGCTGTGCCCGGCGCTGGGCCTGACCATTCCGGTGGGCAAGGACTCCATGTCGATGAAGACCCGCTGGAGCGAGGAGGGCGCCGAGAAGAGCGTCACCGCGCCGATGTCGCTGATCGTCAGCGGCTTCGCCCCGGTGATGGACATCCGTGGCACGCTGACCCCACGCCTGCGCATGGACAAGGGCGAGACCGACCTGATCCTGATCGACCTGGGCCGTGGCAAGGATCGCATGGGCGCCTCCATCCTCGCCCAGACCTACGGCAAGCTCGGTGCCCAGGCGCCGGACGTGGACGACGCCGAAGACCTCAAGGCCTTCTTTGCGGTGATCCAGGGTCTGAATGCCGACGGTCACCTGTTGGCCTACCATGACCGCTCCGACGGCGGCCTGGTGACCACCGTGCTGGAGATGGCCTTCGCCGGCCATTGCGGCCTGGACCTGCACCTCGATCCGCTGACCGACAGCCGCAGCGAAGTCCCGGGCATTCTGTTCAACGAAGAGCTGGGTGCCGTCATTCAGGTGCGTCAGGACGCCACCCCCGACGTGCTGACCCAGTTCAGTGTCGCGGGCCTGGGCGACTGCGTCGCGGTGATCGGCAAGCCGATCAACAACGGTGAAGTGTCCATCAGCCTCAACGGTGAGGTGCTGTTCGACGACCAGCGTCGTCTGTTGCAGCGCCAGTGGGCCGAGACCAGCTACCAGATCCAGCGCCTGCGCGACAACGCCGACTGCGCCGACCAGGAATACGAGGCGCTACTCGAAGAGAACAACCCAGGCCTGGATGCCAAGCTGGGCTTCGACGTCAACGAGGACATCGCGGCGCCGTACATCAAGACCAGCGTTCGACCCCAGGTGGCGATTCTGCGCGAGCAGGGCGTCAACGGCCAGGTCGAGATGGCTGCGGCTTTCGATCGCGCCGGTTTCGCCGCCATCGATGTGCACATGAGCGATATTCTTGCTGGTCGCGTCGACTTCGCCGAGTTCAAGGGCCTGGTGGCCTGTGGTGGCTTCTCCTACGGCGACGTGCTCGGTGCTGGTGAGGGCTGGGCCAAGTCGGCATTGTTCAACGCACGTGCCCGGGATACCTTCCAGGCCTTCTTCGAGCGTGGCGACAGCTTCGCCCTGGGCGTGTGCAACGGTTGCCAGATGATGTCCAACCTGCATGAGCTGATTCCGGGCACCGAGCACTGGCCGCACTTCGTGCGCAATCGCTCGGAGCAGTTCGAGGCGCGCGTGGCGATGGTCGAGGTGCAGAAGTCCAACTCGATCTTCCTCGAGGGCATGGCCGGTTCGCGCATGCCGATCGCCATCGCCCATGGTGAAGGTCACGCCGAGTTCGCCAGCGAACAGGCGCTGATCGACGCCGATGCATCGGGTTGCGTGGCGCTGCGCTATGTCGACAACCACGGTCGTGTGACCGAAGCCTACCCGGCCAACCCGAACGGCTCGCCGCGCGGGATCACCGGCCTGACCAACCGGGACGGTCGCGTCACCATCATGATGCCGCACCCGGAGCGTGTGTTCCGTGCCGTGCAGAACTCCTGGTGCCCGGACGACTGGCAGGAAGACGGTGCGCTGATGCGCATGTTCCGCAACGCGCGGGTGTGGGTGAACTAAGCGTGTACAAGCTCGCCTTCTTCGTTCCGCCCAGTCACCTGGACGTGGTCAAGGCCGCTGTGTTCGCCGCCGGTGGCGGACGCATCGGTAACTACGACCAGTGTGCCTGGCAGACGTTGGGCCAAGGCCAGTTCTGCCCGAGGGACGGCAGTCAGCCGTTCCTCGGGCAGGCTGGCCAGCTCGAGCGGCTGGAAGAATGGAAGGTCGAGCTGGTGGTGAACGACGACCTGATCGCTCAGGTCGTCGGCGCGCTCAAGCAGAGCCACCCATACGAGACGCCCGCCTACGACGTCTGGCGTCTGGCGGACATCTGACCTGCCCCGGCCCTGTCGTCTGCCGTTGCAGGGTCAGAGGGGAATGAAGTCCGGTGCAAAGGTGGTTTGAATCCAGCTGGCACCCGTCGCGTCCTCGATCTCTTGAATGAACTCGCCGGTTTCCTCCAATACCTTCGATAGCCTGTCACTGAGATGGTCTAGCTCGGAGAACTGCAGGGTCCGTAGCGTGTCGATCGACGTGCCTTGCGCGACCTTATGTGGGTTGTCTTGCGCCCATTGAACGACGATCGCCTCCCACCAGGTCACGTCCCACGGGTGCACGAGAAAGCCCTTGGCGATGTCGATCGGACTGTCGGCCTGCTCGGTATGTCCTGCCCAGTGAGCGTACATCGCCTGACCCACCTGTTTGACCGCCACGCCGGCCAGTTGCACGGCCAGTGTGTGGAACGGGTGCGTGGCATGGTCCTTGGACACCTGTGAGTGGGTCAGGAGCGCCTCAGGGTCAGTGTTGGGATCCTTGTCCAGCAGCACCTGCAAGGTCGCGATATGGTCGCCGGCCCATTTCACCAACGGCTTCATGAGAAAGTTGCCTGCATAGTTCAAGGGCTTGAAGTGATGCTGCAATGCACTGCTCGTGGCGTTGTAGAGCTTGTAGTAATAGTTGCTGGCGATTTGCCGGCGAGCCTGCACGTAGAGCCCGTACAGCCTGAGCAGCAAGGGCAGCTCTTCCTCCTCCAGGATCGTCGTGACGATCTGGTCGAACACCGCTTGCTCGTCTTCGCTCTGGCTTTCATCCAGGTCGGTAGGGAAGAAGTGATTGGCCAGGGGGTCGAGCAGGCTGTTGATCAGGTCGAGCTGGCCGAACATGCCCGTCACTACAGGCCAGTCATGGCCTGAGGGCGCGCCTTTTTCGAGCTCCGGGGTCCACACCAGCACCCGGTCATCGACGGTGCGCTTGAGGCACAGCTCGACGACGTTCGAGTGCGCAAAGTAGTCTTCCAGGACATGCAGCGCTTCACCCAGGTAGCGCAACCCGGCAGGGGTCGGTCCCTCTTTCATGGCCGCGGACAGTTTTGCCTGCATGTAGGCGATGGAACGACGGATGTAGCGTTTGATCGAGCGCTTGGGCAAAAGGCCAAGCCGGGGATCGCCCGGAAGCACCAGGGGCAGGAAGTCGGGATCGATCTGCCTAGGGTCGTAGGCCTGTGGGGTGGGCATCAACGGATTGTCGATATGTTCATGGGGCCGGTAGACCCCGAGCCTGTCGGGGGTGACCTTGTAGGCGGCGCGGCTGTCCGGCGTCGTCTGCAGATGGGCAAACGCCTTCAGGGCCAACAGGTCGACGAGGGTCGTCAATCGTTCGCGGGAGAACCGTAGCGAGGCTTTGCCGATCTGCTCGCGCGTCTCGGGAGCGAGGGCAGACATATCGGCAGGGCGTACGAGCTTCTGATCGATCAGTTGCGAGTGATCGCGCAGCCAGTTACCGAAATAGATGGCATCGCACTGGGCCGTGCTGAAGCCGACCTCGCCCAGCAAGCGTGAGAGGGAGCCATGACCCGATGATCCGGGCACATGCGCTTCACCGTGGCCGGCGGCGAAACGTTTGATTCGGCGCCGGCGGCTTTCGGGCAGCGTGAGCGTGTCCAGCGAAATCGTCACCCAGGGGGCTTCGGCCTTGGGGCGATAGGTCGCCAGGACGTCACCTGGCTTGACGGGCTCTGCATAGAACAGCAGCGCTTTGGCGAAGGCGACTGCGGCCCCTTGATCCAGTGGACTGGGCGCGTCCCCTGGCTCGAGGGCGTCCGTGCGCTGCGACAGACTGTCTTCGACATAGCCAGCGAAGGCCTCGAGCAGTCCGGTCAGCAGGTCGAAGTCGGCTCTGGACGTCTGGAGTGCGCTTTCGATGAGCGTTTCGCTCACGTCGATACGGCGGGTGTCGGGGTTGTACACCGCCGCCCGCTGCTGACCCGGCACGAGGGTGTAGGCGGGCGGAGCGACGCGGCCATGTTTCAGATCTTCCCGGAAAGCCAGGAACGCTTTCAGCGTGCAGTGACGCCCGACCAGCGGCCTGAAGAGCAGGACGAACGAAGATTCATCGGTGTGTTCAGCGACGTGTTTCAGCAGGTCGAGGGCCAGGCGGCTGGCGAAGGAGGCGGTTGGGGGCAAGGCGGACAGGTGGCTCATGACGCATGCTCGTTGAAGGATCGGGCGAGCAGCATGCGCAATAGCTTCATCGGTTTTAACGATGGATGATTACCGGGCCAGGCGCCATGACAAGAGTGCCTTCGACCCTGTGACGCTGCGCGGCAGGCCTGTCGTGCCTGCCGCGCGCCACCTGGAGCGGAGGTTCAAATGAGTGAGCCGTCGTGGTCAACCGACGCCGATCGGGCCGCCATCGTTGCGCTGGATCACCACCGTCGCTGAGCGGGGTCGCACGCGCTGGTGGGCAGGCGTGGCCAGGGTCGCGTCATCGTGCCAGGGCCAGTTGTTCGGGTGCTGGATGTTGAGGAACAGCGTGGTGTGGTCCGGTGTGAACGCCAGGCCGGTGACTTCGCAGCCGTTGGGCCCGACGAAGAACCGGCGCAGATCGACCTGGTTGTGTGCATCGACTGGCACTTGCTTGCCGCTGGTATCCACCAGTTGCGTGGGGATGACCGCCAGCAATTGATCGTTGGTGTAGTCGGTCACCGAGGTCTCGCCATTGTCCGTCTCGAACCAGAGAATACCGCGGCCATCGAAACGCATCCCGTCCGGGCTGGCGAACTGATTGAGCTCGGTGAGGCCCGAGCGGTTGATGTCTGGGGCGCCTGCGGCGTTGGCGCCGAACACGAAGATGTCCCAGGTGAAGTGCATGTGATCGTCGCTGTCGTGCCAGCGGATGATGTGGCCATGGCGATTGGGGCCGCGTGGATTGGCCGCATCGACGTTCGCCGGAGTGCGCACGCTGTTGTTGGTCAAGGTCAGGTAGACGTCGCCGTTGAGCGGATTGACCGCCGTCCATTCGGGGCGATCCATGGGCGTGGCGCCCACGGCGTCGGCAGCGCTGCGGGTGTCGAGCAGGATGCCGGCCAGATCGCCGTACAGGGCGCCCAGGGTCGCGCCAGAGGCCGTGGCCGCGTTCACCGTCAGCGGCAACCAGACCCCGCTGCCATCGGCGTCGAAGCGCGCCACATAGAGTGTGCCCTTGTCCAGGTACTTGGCGCCGGTGGCCAGGCGGTCGGCCGGTGAGGCATCGGCCGGATCCCAGACAGCGTCGGACACGAACTTGTACAGGTACTCGTTGTTCGAGTCGTCGCCCATGTACCAGACCAGGGGCTTGCCGGCCACCGGAAGGCCGGGACAGCAGCCCTCATGGCGAAAGCGACCCAGTGCGGTGCGCTTGGTGGCCGGGGCCTTTGCATCGAACGGGTCGATCTCGACGATGTAGCCGTAGGTGTTGGCTTCATTGCGGTAATCGTCGGTGGCGCTGTCGCCCTGCGGCGTCACGTCGAAGCGGGCGAACTCGTCGTCCACCTCGCTGGGATCGCCTGCGGCGGTTTCCCATCGGTGCTGGCCGCTGCTGGTGCCGATGCCCAGGCGGCGCTGGTCGGCCGTCAAGGGCGCCTTGTTGACGAAGATGCCCGGCCAGTTTTCCTCGCAGGTCAGGTAAGTCCCCCAGGGGGTATAGCCATTGCCGCAGTTGTTGTTGGTTCCTCGCGCCTGGGTGCCGTCTGGAGAAAACCGCGTCCTGACGTGCGCCGATCCACGCAGAGGGCCGGCGATGGCCATCGGCGTGGCCGTGGTGAAGCGCCGGTTGAGCGGGTCGTTCATGACCACCTGCCAGCGCCCGTCGATCTTGTCCAGGCGTACGACGCCGACGCCATGGGCATTGATCTCCTTGCGCGCTTCCTCGGCCGGACGCCTGCCCTGGGCATCCTGAGTCGGGCCGTTCGGGTGCAGGGCCTGGGCGTCGATGTACTCGAAGTTGATGGCCAGCAGCCCGGCATCGGAGCGGCCCTCGAGCGGGAAGAACTGCATGCCATCGTGGTGCATGCCCATGGCATTGGCCTGGTCGGCCGCGCTGTTGCTGCCGTCGGCTTTCCAAGGGTTGGCGCGATCGTTGAGGGGTGTGCCCCAGGGGGCGAGTACGTGAGCGCTGTAGCCGGGTGCGACCGTGCAGGCATCGGTGCGCGAGCCGGGGATCGACTGGAAGCCCAAGGTGAGCGGTGACGGGCCAGGTCCAGCGGGTGGCTGCCCGAGCGTCGTGGCCTGCGCATCGCCCAGCCAACTGGTCAGGCCTGTGCCAACCATCATCGTGATAGCGGCCCCCAGGCCACCGCGCAGTACCGTACGACGACTGAGGTAGGCGTCCATCACGCGGGCCATGGGCGCGTGGTCGCTCGGGTTGCGGTTCAGGCTATCGCCAGACGCTCGACTCATCGGGAAATCCTTGCGGCTCGTAAGGGAAACGAACGGCGACTGTAGTACGTCAATGTGACGTTCAGTTGGCAGAAATATGAACGCCCCTGGCACGGGGCCAGGGGCGTGCAGTGCACCTCTTGTGGAGCATGCTCAGACGGGGATGCGCCAGGCCGACCGGGTATCGAACGACTGTTCGGCCTGGCTCGGCCGCGCCTCAGCGATCCTGCTTGCCCCGGACCGTCGCGTCCCAGCGTGCGGAGTTATTGTGACCGCTGGTGCGCAGAAGCCCCAGGTCCAGGGCGTTCTCGCCCTGCGCCGCGCCCACGTTCTGGCTGACCTGGACGATCGCCGTCCCCAGGTCTACCGGCGCGTTCGACGCATCCAGGCTGACGTCCCGACGGTAGTCATGCCCTTTGAGGGTTTCCTTGGTCAGCGAAGCGGTCTGCAGGTCCACGGCGCCGTTGACCGATTGCAGGCGCGCACCGACCAACGAGGTGTCGCCGCCCACGTTCAGGTCGATACCCTTCTGGCCGTTGATCGAGGTCTGCTGAGCGACCGTGTCGCGTTGCTGGTGCGAGACATCGACCTTGATCGTCGGCGAGAAGCCCGGCTCGGCTTTGCTCAAGGCCGGCCCGACCTTGTCCAGGACCTTGCCACTGGCCGGCCCCGTCACCGCGGCCACCGCGTTGGTGTAACCCTGTGGATTCTTCTCCTGGCTCAGGCGTGCGTCGGCCTTGACCGACAGGGCATCGATGCGGTCCTTGCGGCTGGCCACGTGCAGGTCGCCACCGACCTCACCCGAGACCTGGCCGGCCTGTACCTGCACACCCTCTAGACGCGTATCGCCTTGACTGAGCAGGATGAGGCGGTCAGCGCGCAGTTGGCTGTCGACGTGGGTATGATTGTCGCGCTTGTCCAGGACGACCTGCAGGCGACCGTGCAGCCCTCGGGTAGCGTTTTCAGGGGTGCCAGTCTTGCTCATGGCAAAACCGGCGCCACCTGTGACTTCGAGGTTGTTACGGTACTCGCGGTTCTCGCCGGCCTCCACCCGCAGGCCGCCGTTGGGGGCTCGAAGGTCGATCTCGCCCGCCGTCATGTGCACGCCACGCACGTGTACGGCCTGATCGTCACGGGCCTGGCCGGCGACCGTGACCTTGCCTTGGGCATGGACTTCGGCCACCGAAGACGTAGCGCTGCGCTCATCGATGCGCCCGGTGGTGAGGTGCCCGCCCAGGCTGCCGCCGTGGGTCGTGCCCTGCTTGTAGCCCAGCTCGCCACCGCCGCCGAGGGTCGAACCGCTGAGTTCATGGGTGTCGACCGCTGCCATGACCTGGGTCACGCCGCCACTGTCCAGCTCGACGCTCGCCGCAGGCCGCTCGCGTGTCCCGATGCGCAGGCCTTCCAGGCGCAGGTCGCCAGCGCTGGTGAAACTCACCTGACCTTCAGCCTGGGCCTCGGCCACCCGTGCCTGGGTGTCGGTACCCTGTCGATGGGTGCGGTCGAGGTAGCCGCGTGCTTCTGCCCCGATGTTCGTCGGGCGGTTGCCACCCTTGGCCCAGGCATTGCCGCTGAGCTGGTCGATCTGCTCGGTCTGCGTGTCGTTGGCCTGTGCGACGTCGAGTTTCCCTTCGCTGCGAACCGTCACATCGCCCTGGCCTCCCTCGAAGCCACTGCCTTCGTAGCGACCGTCGCTGCCCAGCTGGATCTGCACGCCCTGGCGTCCCTGGAACAGGGCAGGACGCGCCGTGCTGCGCTCGGTGTGCTGCGTCAGCGAGCTTCCCTTGCCGGCCACGCGCAGGTTGATGTCTTCACCGGTGCTGGTGTCCACGCGGCCATCGCCGTCCACGGCCAGCTCGTGCACCTGCCGGCGGGTAGTGTCCTGCGCCGCACGTGCCTGGTGGGTTTCGGCTGCCAGATCCAGCCGCCCGGCGTCGGCCTTGTACGCCGTGCCCTCGTCCAGCAGCGTGTCGGCCTCGACCTTGACGGCGCTACCGGTGTACTGGGCCACCTGGGCTTGGGTGCTCGCGTCCTGAACCTCACGGCGCAGATGGCCACCGGTGACGTCGACACCCACACTGGGCGGCGCCATGGCGTCTTCCGGGCCGGCCTGCTGGAAGCGCGCGGCCTCTTCACCGGCGACCAGGCGTTCGATCGGGCGGGTCAGGTCGCGGTACTCCAGGCTGGCACCCAGCGTGCCCTGCCAATCGGTCTGCCGCTGCGTGCGTTCATGGGTATCGCTGACGGCCTGGTTGTCGACGGTCTTGGCCACGGCGTGTACCTGCTTGCCGGCGCTCAGGTGCGCTGCCTGGTTGACCAGGTGCGGCGTCTCGATCGTCAGGTCACCGGCCGACGTGATCGTGGTGCGGGCCACCGTGGTGTCGCGCACCTGGTCGACCTGCTGCCGTCGATGGCCTTCGAAGGCACTGCTGACACGGTCGATGCCGCCACCCACGACCAGGCCGCCGCCGGTGCGTGTGGTGGTGGTTTCGCTGTCGCGCTCATCGTGGCTGGCAGCCAGTGTCACCTTCTGGCCCTTGACCGTGACATCGCCGCTGTCGGTGACGAGGGTGGCCGTGTCCAGGCGCACGTCACTGGCGCCGTCGAGCATGATCTCGGCGCCCTTGAGCTGGCTGCCGATGGCGGTGTCCGTGCGCGTGCGCGTGGTGGTGTCGTCGACCTCATAACCGACGCTGGCCGTGTACTGCTTCGAGCCTGGCGTGCCGTCCTTCGCTTCGCGCGTCTGCCCGGCGCTCGCGGTGAAACCGCGGCGTTGCTCAATGTCATGCTGCGTCTGGACCTGCCGTTCGGGGGTGATGTCCAGGTCACCCTTGGCCTGCAGCTCAAGGCGTTGTCCCGCCTTGAGGTGCGCGCCACGGACCTGCAGTTCGGCCTCGCTGGCCAGGCGCAGGTTGGTGTCCGACGAGACATCGCTGACCAGCACGTCCTGGCGCTCCTTCTGGCTCTGGGTATGCGAGCCGAGCAGGCCGAAGACTTGGCTGTCCTTCTGTTGTCGCTGTTGACGTTGAGTATCGACGGCGGCTTCCAACGACAAGGCGCCGCTTCGGCTGTACAGCACGGCATCCCCCTGGCTGCGCACCTGGCTGCCCTGAATACGGACCTGGTCGGCAGTGACCTCGAGCGTGCCACCGGCCTGTACCGTGCTGCCCAGGGTGCGTTCGCCCTG
Organism: Enterobacterales bacterium AN_CKDN230030167-1A_HGKHYDSX7; assembly: GCA_046940335.1. GTDB lineage: Bacteria > Pseudomonadota > Gammaproteobacteria > Pseudomonadales > Pseudomonadaceae > Aquipseudomonas. The sequence goes on along the minus strand of JBKYML010000001.1, from coordinate 570,945 downwards.
TACGTCGTCGTTGCCGCGCCCGCCGAAGAACGTCCCCGACACCAGGTCGCCGCGGTAAGCCTGTTTAGTCTCCGTTTGCCGCACCTTCTGCCCATCGAGGGTGACGTGCCGGGCCATGAGGCGCATGTCGTCGCGGCTGGTCACTCGACTGCCGGTCACGTTCAGTGCGTCCTGGGCCGTGAGGCTGACGCGCTGGCCGGCCAACGTGGTCGGGTTGCCCGATTCCTGGTAGCGCTCAGCCTCGGTATCGCCACGCCACAGGTGCTTGCGGTGCTGAATGCGCTCTGCCACGTGTCGGCTGTCGAGCGTCGAACCGAGGCTCAGCTTGCCCGCGCTGTCGAGGCCCAGGTCGCCACCCGCCTCGATGCGTGCGCTGCGCACGTCGAGATCGCCGCCGGACTTCAGGCGTACATCGCTGCGCGCCAGCAGCTCGGTGCCCGCGTGCGTGCGCGTGGTGAGGGTCTTGTCGCTGTCGTAGGTTTCGTGCGTGATGAACAAGATCTTGTTTTTCCAGTTCTCCCGTTGCCGCTCGATGTCCTGGCGCATCCTGGCATCCAGGGTCAGGGTGCCGCCAGCGCTCAGGTCGACCCGTTCGGCGCGGGCCTTGACGTCACGCATATACAGGCCGCGCATGGCCGCTAGCACCACATCACCCCGTTCCGTGAGCAGTTGACCGTGCTCGGTCTGGCTGCCGTCGATATGCAGGCCGCCAGCGGAGCGCACGTCGATCCCGTCCTGGGCCTGGATGTCGGTCCCGATCATGCGTACCCCTGCACCGTCGGTGGTGCTGACGATGCGCACGCGCCCGGCGCGCATGGCACCGAATAGCGTGGCGTCCAGTTCGGTGGACGGTGCGCCGGCATGCGGCGCGATGCTGCCATCGACCCTGTCGACCCGGTTGCGGCCAGCGATCACGTCCAGGTCGGCCTTGGCTTCCAGGCTGCCCAGGGCCTCGATGCGTGGCGCGATCAGGGCCAGGGCGCCGTCGCGGTTGGCGGCACCCTCCTTGAGCACGGTCAGGCTGCCTTCGGCGCCCAGGGTGTCGAGGTAGCGGATCCGCCCGTCTTCGAGAATCGGCGTGCCGACCAGAAAGCCTGCACGGGTGGTGTTGATGAACTGGCCGCCATTGACCGTGATGCCATTGGGGTTGGCCAGCACATAGTCGGCCGGACGACCGAAGATTTCCTGTTGGCCTTCGATGAGCGAGGCATTGCGGCTGATCACCTCGTTGAGGATGGTCGACGCCGCCTGGCCCTGGAACTGGGGGTTGGCCGCCAGCGCGCCGGCCAGTTGCGAGGACCCGGCCTCCAGGGCGTTGTTCAGCACCAGGCCAGGCTTGCCGACGTTGTAGTCGAGGAACTGGTTGTGCGACAGGCCATTGGCCGTGGGCGCCACGATGTCGATGACGGGCACGCCGTGGGCGTCATTGATCAGGGGAGTGCCGCCAGGGCCTGGCGTCGCCTGCAAGGGCCCGGCGGCCAAGGCAGGGGCGCTGCCCAGAACAGCCAGGAAAATGGCCCAGCGCAAGGTGTCGGGACGCCGTAGGGCGCTATGAACGTGCGGTTTCATGGGGTCTCTCTTCTTGTTGGATGAATCAAAGGTCGATGCTCAGTTCGGCCACCCAGAACCCAGGTTCCAGACGGCTCCGGCGCGGCCCGTGGGCGGACAGCGCACGCTGATGGTCCAGGCGCAGCCGCGCGTGCGGCAGGTTCAGGTGCAGACCCAAGGCACCACCGACCAGTCGTTGCGACGGTTCGCCCTGGGCGTAGCGGCTCCAGCCGAGGTCCAGTCCGGCCGAGGCACGCAGGTCCACACCCGCGACATCGGGTTGCCAGAGAGGGTGGCTGAACGTGTTACGCCACAAGGCGCCAGTCGCGCCCGCGACGTAATGCTGACGGAAGCCGCGTACCGCCAGGTCGTCGCTCAGCGCCAGCTGTTCGAGGGCCGGCAGGCGATCGGCGCTGTATTGCAGGCTCACGAGGCTCTGCCAGTGCCAATCGGCGGGGCGTCGGCCTTGGCGCAGGTGCAGCAGGCTGGCCCGGTACTTGCGAAAGTCCGGACGTGGCGCCTGACGGGACAGGGGCAGGGTATCGGCGCCCAGGAAAGGTAGCCCCTGGGACACCCCCAGCGAGACGTTCCACAGACCTTCATGAAGCCAGAGCAGGTCCAGGCCGGCCTCGAGCGTGGTCAGGCGTGTGCTCTGCAGCAGCGTCTTGCGTGCGTAGAGGCGATTGAGCGTGTGCTTCTGGTCGAGCCGCACCGACGCGCTGAGTAGACCTTGCTGATTGCGCCACAGCATTCGGTTCACGTTCAGCCCCTGAAAACGGCTTTCACCCTCTGGGCGCCCAGGTGTCCGTGGCGTGGCGCGGTAGGTCAGGCGGCTGACCATGGCGCCCAGTGTCCAGGGGCCGTAAGGCACGCTGTAGTGCAGCGCCACGGCCTGACTCTGGCCTGCGGCACCCGGCAGTGCGGTCGACAGCGAGACGCTGAGGGCGTCGTTCAACCGGGCGGGCGAGTCCAGCCCCAGCCGCAGGCCCAGACGGTGACGCCCGACGGTTTGACTGGCGCGGTTGTCGAGTGTGCCCGACAGGCGCCAGCGCCTGCCCACATGCTGGGGCTGCAGTACCAGCCGTGAGCCACCGGGCAGATCACCCGGCAACAGGTCGGCCGACAGGGTGAAGGCCTGGAGGCGGTTGAGCTGGTCAAGCCCCTGTTCGAGATCGGGTAGGCGCAGCGGTTCGCCGAGCATGCCCGGGAACGCGCCGCGCAGCGACAAGGGCAGGCTGGGGTCGGCCAGCGCGATCGACTCGACGAAGCCTTCGACGATCACCACCTGCAGCGGCTCGCCCTGATGTGGCGTGCTGGCCAGGTAGGGGCGCGCGGCAGGGTAGCCGGCCTCGACGTAGCGTCGGGTGATGGCGACAAGCAGCCGGTTGATGTCGGCCACGCCCATGCAGGGACGCAGGATCGGCTGGATGGCCGCCTCCAGGGCAGCGCTCGATACAACCTGGTTGCCGCTCAGGCGCAGGCCGGGGAAGGGCCAGCAGGCACCGTCCACGTCCGCCGACGCCTCGGTCTCGGACGTCGGTGCCGTCTGCTCGCGCTGTTGCCAGCGTTTCAGGCGCTGCTGCTGTTCGAGGGTGCGAAAGTCCGATTGCTGCTCGCGCAACAGTTGGCTGGCCGGGTCGATGCCCAACGCCACCGAAGGCAGAGCCAGGCAGCTGACCAGGCACAGCAGCCGCAGGGCCGTGAGAGGGGTGGACGGTGTGAGCAGGAACATGTCGCAGATACCCATCGTAGTGGATCTGCGACGACTGTAAAAAGCAGGGCGCGTGGGCGATGCCGTCCCTGGCCGAGAAGCGTGTCGGCCAGGGGCGAGGGATCAGGTAGGGGGGATCTGGGGACTTTTCCTACATCCTAGGACGTCAGGGGCGAATCTCGATCAGCGTCCCGTCCTTGACCAGGCTCCAGACCTCGCGCATGTCATCGTTGCGCATGGCGATGCAGCCTTCAGTCCAGTCCAAGGTGTGGAAGTACCATTCCGGGTAATGTTCGTCGATCGGCGTGCCGTGGATCATGATCATGCCGCCGGCGGGAACGCCCTCGCGGGTGGCACGGGCCGCGTCGCTGATGTTGGGGTAGGAAATGTGCATGGCCAGGTTGTAGCGGTCGCTGACCTTGCGCCAGTCGATCCAGTACAGCCCTTCAGGCGTGCGTTTGTCGCCTTCCTGCAGCTTGGGCCCGTTGGGCTGCTTGCCCAGCGAGATACGGTAGGTCTTGAGTGGCTCGCCCCGGCTGATCAGTTGCAGGCGCCGCTCGGACTTGATCACCAGCACCTTGTCCACCACGCGCGGGGCGACCTGCGCGGGCACGACGGCCGGGGTCTGCCCGGGGGCGGGCAGGGGCTTGCGGATGAGGGTTTCGGTGTAGGCCGCCTGGGACAGGCCGGCGAAACCGAAGCAGAGCAGGGCGAGCAACCAGCGCATGGAGCGATCCTGTGGAACTAGCTATGAGGTGGGGCAAGCTGCATCGGCGGCAGGTATTCGTTGCCGATGGGGTAGTGCTGCGTGAGGCGGTCACGATAATAGCATTGCAGGGTGCGTGTCACGGTGCGGAACGCCAGGTGCGACCAAGGGATCTCGTGCTCCTCGAACAACCTGACCTCCAGGCTCTCGACGCCGATGGCGACGTCGAGGTCGGCCAGTTCGGCGCGGAAGAACACGTGCACCTGATTGATGTGCGGCAGGTCGAACAGCTGGTACAGCGTCATCGTGCCGACGCGTGCGCAGGCTTCCTCGACGGTTTCGCGACGGGCGGCCTGCTCGAGGGTCTCGCCGTTCTCCATGAAGCCGGCCGGAAGGGTCCAGTAACCTTGCCGTGGCTCGATGGCACGCCGGCACAGCAGCACGCGGCCTTCGTGGGTCGGCAGGACCCCGGCGACGATGTTCGGGTTCTGGTAATGGATGGTATGGCAATGCTCGCAGACATACCGCAGGCGAGTATCGCCCTCGGGAATGCGCTGGATGACCGGTTGACCGCACGCGCTGCAGAAATTCATGACTGGCTTCCTGGTGGATGCCGCTATCTTGGCGTGCCGGTACGGTACGCCGCAAGTCGTGGCAGGGCTTGGGTTGCGTCATGGCTTTGGTGCATGATGCAGGCAGGCCTTGATTCGAGACTGCACGATGCTGGACGAGCTTGTTCGCCGGATGAGCAACCACACCCCCGGCACCTTGACGATCGACCGCCGCCTTCCGGAGGCTGCGGTGCTGCTGCCCATCACCCGTGGCGATGAGCCGGAGCTGGTCCTGACCTTGCGCGCCAAGGGGTTGTCGACCCACGGGGGGGAAGTGGCGTTCCCCGGCGGGCGGCGCGATCCGGAGGACCCTGACCTGATCTTCACGGCACTGCGCGAGGCCCATGAGGAAATCGGTCTGCCTCCGGGGCTGGTGGAGGTGCTCGGCCCGCTGAGCCCGCTGATCTCGCTGCACGGCCTGAAGGTGACACCCTTTGTCGGCGTCATTCCCGACTACGTCGACTACGAGCCCAACGACGCCGAGATCGCGGCGGTCTTCAGCGTGCCACTGGCATTCTTTCGCGAGCCGCCTCAGGAACACACGCACCGGGTCGATGCCCAGGGCCGGCACTGGTATGTGCCCAGCTACCGTTTCGGCGAGTACCGGATCTGGGGCCTGACCGCGATCATGATCGTCGAGCTGGTGAACCTGCTCTTCGACGCCGACATCGGTTTGCATCAGCCGCCCGCGCACTTCATCGAGATCTGACCGACGTGCGCTTCTCTGGCAATTGCGAGGATTTTTTCATGAACTACCGCCTTGGCGACCTGCGCGTCGACACCCATCCCAGCAGCTGGACCGCACCAGGGGCGATCCTGATCGGCAAGGTCCGCCTGCAGGCGCAGGCCAGCGTCTGGTTCGGCGCCGTGTTGCGCGGCGACAACGAACTGATCGACATCGGCGAGGACAGCAACGTCCAGGATGGCGCGGTCCTGCACACCGACCCAGGCTCGCCGCTGACGCTGGGGCGTGGCGTGACCATCGGTCACAAGGCCATGCTGCACGGGTGCCACGTGGACGACTACAGCCTGATCGGCATCAATGCGGTGATTCTCAACGGGGCGCGTATCGGCAAGCATTGCATCATCGGCGCCAATGCCCTGATTCCCGAAGGGCGGGAAATCCCTGACGGTTCGCTGGTGGTCGGCTCGCCGGGCAAGGTCGTGCGTACCCTGAGCGATGCCCAGAAGCGCCTGCTCGAAGCCAGCGCTGCGCATTACGTGGCCAATGCCCAACGCTACGCGCGCGACCTCGCGCCCCAGGAGCGCTGAAGTGGATGTCAAGGAACGGCCCGTCGCCTCGCCCTGCGTGAGCATCTGCGCACTGGACGAACAGGACATCTGCACCGGCTGCCAGCGCACTGTCGAGGAAATCACACGGTGGTCGCGCATGGACGACGTCGAGCGCCGTCAGGTCCTGGCGCGGTGTCATGCGCGTGCCGTCGAGGCCGGGCTGGTCCTCGGCTAGCCAGACAGACTTGGCCGACGGCAACGACTCACGTACCCTGTGCGGCCTGTCCGATGGTCCTGCCCATGTTCTATCTTCTTGCCTACATCAGCAGCGTGGTGCTGATCAACTACGCGTTTTCCAGTGCGCCTCACCTGGATGTCATCTGGTCTGCCTGGGGCGGGCTGGTGTTCGTCCTGCGCGACATGGTCCAGACCCGCTACGGCCACGGTGCGCTGCTGGCCATGCTGGCGGCGCTGGTGCTGTCCTACGTCACCTCCGAACCGGCCATTGCCCTGGCCAGCGCCACGGCGTTCTTCGTCTCCGAGCTGATCGACTGGCTGGTGTTCAGCATCACCCGTCGGCCCTTGCGCGACCGGTTGTGGTTGAGTTCGGCGCTGAGCATCCCAGTCGACACGGTCATCTTCTTCGGCATGATCGGCGCCCTGACGCCCGCAGTGGCAGGCACGGCGTTGCTGTCAAAGTGCGCGGGCGTGACCGTCGTATGGCTGGCCATGGCTTGGCGAGACCGACGCAGCGCCCTGTCCGGTGCCTGAACGGCAAGCCAGAAGCCAACACCCTTCTGCTTTGGTTCGCAGCGTGAAGCTCGCAGCTCCCCAGGCCCCCAAATTAGAACACCAGGTGTAAACTACCGGTCCTTTTCAGCGGCGGGCCCGAGTGGTCCGCCCCGCACCGTTCGAGGACCTGAGATGACGACCCGTATCGGAACCCCCTTGTCGCCTACCGCGACCCGTGTACTGCTCTGTGGCTGTGGCGAACTGGGCAAGGAGGTGGTCATCGAGCTGCAGCGCCTGGGCGTCGAGGTGATCGGCGTGGACCGCTATGCCGATGCGCCTGCCATGCAGGTGGCCCACCGCAGCCATGTCATCGACATGCTCGACGGTGCGGCGCTGCGCGCGGTCATCGAGGCCGAGAAGCCGCATTACATCGTGCCGGAAATCGAAGCCATCGCCACCGCGACACTGGTCGAGCTGGAGAGCGAAGGCTTCAACGTGGTGCCCACGGCGCGTGCCACGCAGTTGACCATGAACCGTGAGGGCATTCGCCGCCTGGCGGCCGAAGAGCTCGACCTGCCCACTTCGCCGTACCATTTCGCCGACACCTTCGAGGACTATGCCCGCGCCGTGGCCGACCTGGGCTACCCTTGCGTGGTCAAGCCGGTGATGAGTTCGTCGGGCAAGGGCCAGAGCCTGCTGCGTGGCGAGGCCGACCTTGAAAAGGCCTGGCAGTACGCCCAGGAAGGTGGTCGTGCAGGCAAGGGGCGGGTAATCGTCGAAGGCTTCATCGACTTCGACTACGAGATCACCCTGCTGACCGTGCGCCACGTGGGCGGCACCACCTTCCTGGCGCCGGTCGGCCATCGTCAGGAAGGCGGCGACTACCAGGAATCGTGGCAACCCCAGGCCATGAGCCCCAAGGCGCTGGCCGAATCCGAGCGGGTCGCCAAGGCGGTCACCGAGGCGTTGGGTGGGCGTGGGCTGTTCGGCGTCGAGCTGTTCGTCAAGGGCGATCAGGTCTGGTTCAGCGAGGTCTCGCCACGGCCTCACGATACTGGCCTGGTCACCTTGATCTCCCAGGACCTGTCGCAGTTCGCCCTGCACGCCCGGGCCATTCTTGGCCTGCCGATCCCGGCGGTGCGCCAGTTCGGTGCCTCTGCTTCGGCGGTGATCCTGGTCGAGGGCCAGTCGAACCAGACGGCCTTCGCCAACCTTGGCGCGGCCCTGGCCGAACCGGACACGGCCATTCGGCTGTTCGGCAAGCCTGAGGTGAAGGGACAACGGCGCATGGGCGTCTGCCTGGCCCGGGACGAGTCGATCGAGGCGGCCCGTGCCAAGGCGACCCGTGCATCGCAAGCGGTCTGCGTGGAGTTGTAGGCGACAAGCGTAGCGGATGCTGGACGCTCCCACAGGTTGGACCGCACCACTGACCTTCCAGGTTGACGCAATCCCCCTGTAGGAGCGGCCCCCGTGCCGCGATCGGCCTCGCCAGAGGCCGTAAAGTCAGCCGCACCCTCGCAACCGACGTACCCCCGACGATCCTCCTCCTCGCTTGCCGCTCAGAGCACCCGATCCCGCGTTTCCTTCAGGCACATCACCGCCACCAGGCTGATCACTGCCGCGCCTGACACGTACCCGCCGACCCAGCTCAATCCGCCCAGGCTCACCAGCTTCTGCGCGAAGAACGGTGCCGCCGAGGCGCCGACGATCCCGCCCAGGTTGTAGGCAGCCGAGGCGCCGGTGTAGCGCACGTGGGTCGGGAACAGCTCGGGCAGCAAGGCACCCATCGGTGCGAAGGTCACGCCCATCAGGAACAGCTCCAGTGCCAGGAACGCGGCCACGCCCACGCTCGAACCGGACGTCAACATCGGTTCCATGGCAAAGCCCGAGGCGACTGCCAGCACACCGCCGACGATCAATACCGGCTTGCGCCCGTAACGGTCACTGAGCCAGGCCGACAACGGGGTGGCCAGGGCCATGAAGATCACCGCGAAGCACAGCATCGCCAGAAAGCCTTCGCGGGTGTAGCCCAGGGTCGAGACGCCATAGCTCAGGGAAAACACCGTGGAGATGTAGAACAGTGCATAGCACACCACCATGGCCATGGCGCCCAGCAGCATCGGCTGCCAATAGTGGGCGAACAGCTCGACCACCGGCAGCTTCACCCGTTCCTGGCGAGCGACGGCCTTGGCGAACACCGGGCTTTCCTCGAGTTTGAGGCGCACGTACAGGCCCACCATCACCAACGCCGCGCTGAGCAGGAACGGGATGCGCCAGCCCCAGGCGCGGAACTGCTCGTCGCTCAGCAGCAGGGCCAGCGTCAGGAACAGGCCGTTGGCGGCCAGAAAGCCGATCGACGGGCCCAGTTGCGGAAACATGCCGAACCAGGCGCGCTTGCCGGCCGGGGCGTTCTCGGTCGCCAGCAGCGCCGCGCCACCCCATTCGCCACCCAGCCCCAGGCCTTGGCCGAAGCGCAGCAGGCACAGGATCACCGGCGCCCATAGGCCGATGCTGTCATAGCCCGGCAGTACGCCGATCAGCGTGGTGGAGACGCCCATCAGCAACAGCGACGCGACCAGCGTCGACTTGCGTCCGATGCGATCGCCGAAGTGCCCGAACAGCGCCGAGCCTAGCGGCCTGGCCAGGAAGGCGATACCGAAGGTCATGAACGCCGCCAGCATCTGGGCGGTGCCTGAGCCGGAGGGGAAGAACACCGGCCCGATCACCAGGGCCGCTGCTGTGGCGTAGACGTAGAAGTCGTAGAACTCGATGGCGGTACCGATGAAGCTGGCGGTGGCCACGCGGGCAGGAGAATTCACCGGCGCGGTCGGCGCGGTGGAGGCGAACGTGTCGCTGGAAGTCATGGCATCGATCCCTGGCAGTCTGGTGCTTCATGGCCTGCGCAGGCGCGCAGGCTGGAGCCTGTTCTTGTGATTCGACGTCTCGACGGGCGGGGCCGGATGGGGCCGGGAGGACAGCGCTCAGGGTGACGAGGCGATGCCGCGGGTGCGTCGAGCCGTGGACTGGCCGCTGACCCCCGGGCGCGGGTAGCAGGGGGTGCGGCAGGGCTGGGTAAGCGTGGCTCGAGTATAGCTAGCGGGTCAGGGTCCAGGCCAGCACCTTGCTGGCACGGTTGTCTTCGGTTTCGAGGATCTCCAGGCGGTAACGCCCGACCTTCAGGCACACGGCGCTGGCGGGAATGCTTTCCAGTGCCTCGGTGACCAGCCCGTTGAGGGTCTTGGGCCCACCATCGCAGGGCAAGTGCCACCCCAGGCTGCGATTGATTTCGCGCAGCGACGCCACCCCGTCGATGACGTAGCGGCCATCGGCCTGAGGATGGACATGGGGGTTGTCCAATCCTTGCTCGTCCTCGAACTCGCCGACGATTTCTTCCAGGATATCTTCGAGCGTGACCAGGCCCAGCACATCGCCATATTCGTCCACCACCAGACCCAAGCGGCGTTGTTGCTTGTGGAAATTCAGCAGTTGCTGCTGCAGGGGCGTGCCCTCGGGGATGAAGTAGGGCTCGTGGCAGGCCGCCTTCAGCTGCTCGACGGTCAGGCTGTCGGTCTTGAGCAGATGCTCGATGGTCTTGCGGTTGAGCACCGCCTGCACCTGATTGATATCGGCATGGTAGACCGGCAGGCGCGTGTGGCGTGTCCCCCGAAGCTGGGCGGCAAGCACCTCGATCGGATCGTCGAGGTTGAGGCCGTCGATCTCGTTGCGCGGAATCAGGATGTCGTCGACGGTGATGCGCTGCAGCGCCCGCAGCCCTTCGACCAGGTCGGAGCGCACGGGCGCCCCACGCGCGGACTCCTCGAGGGCATCGTGCTGCTGGACCTGCGCAGGATGGGCGACCGGCCCACGCTGGAACGGCCGCAGCAACAGACGCGCGCAGCCGTCGAGCAGGCAGGCCAACGGCTGGACGATCAGCAGCGGCGCGCGCAGCAGGCTGTGGCCCAGGTTCAGCACGGCACGCGGATGACGATGCGCCAGACGGCGCGGCAAGTAATCGGTGAGCACCAGCAGCGCAAGAATCGCCCCCAGGCCGGCCAGCCAGAAGCCCTGGACGGGCGCCTGGCGCTGGCCCATCAGCAGGGCGCTGCCCAGCACCAGCAGGCGGCCCATGGCGGCGCACAGGATCAGTGCCCGCACCGACAGCCGTGGTGCATCGGGCGAGCTGTCAGGTAAGGCCGTCGTGGCCTGGCGTTGCGCTGCCTCGACCGCACTGAACAGCATCGTCCACAACAAGGCCAGTACCAGCAGGGCGATCAACGGATCGGGCGTGGAAGCGTCCATGATGAGCGATCAGATGTGCAGGATGAATTCGCGTACCAGCTTGCTGCCGAAGTACGCCAGCATCAGCAGGCAGAACCCGGCCAGCGTCCAGCGGATCGCCTTGTGTCCGCGCCAGCCCAGCCGGTGGCGACCCAGCAGCAGGACACTGAACACCACCCAGGCGATGCACGACAGCGAGGTCTTGTGCACCAGGTGCTGGGCGAACAGGTTGTCCAGAAACAGCCAGCCGGAGATCAGCGACAGCGTGAGCAGGCCCCAGCCGGCCCACAGGAAGCCGAACAGCAGGCTTTCCATGGTTTGCAGGGGCGGGAAGTTGCGGATCAGCCCGGAAGGGTGCTTGTGCTTGAGTTGGCGGTCCTGCAGCAGCAAGAGCAGAGACTGGAACATCGCCATGGTGAACAGCCCGTAGGCCAGGATCGATAGCAGGATGTGCGCCAGGATGCCCGGTTGCTCGTTGATCAGCGGCACGGTGCCGGGTGGGGCGAACTGCGACAGCAACGCAGTGATGGCGCCCAGCGGGAACAGCAACAGCAGCAGGTTTTCCACCGGGATGCGCAGGCAGGCCAGTAGGGTCAGGGCGATGACGGCGGTGGCGATCAGGCTGGCCGAGCTGAAGAAGTCCAGGCTCAGGCCCAGTGGTGTGAGCAGCTGGAAGAACAGGGCGATGCCCTGCGCCACCACGGCGATGCCCCCGAGCGCGCCGAGCAGCCGTTTGTCGGCACGCCTGCCCTTGGCCAGGCAGGTGCCCTGGTGGAACGCAGCGATGGCGTACAGGCAGGCGGCGATCAGATTGGGGATGAGGCTGGGTGAGGAGAGCATAAGTCCTGGTAGGCAAGCCCTAAAGGCGGGAGTTTGGCATAGAACGCGCTCGCCTAGGAAGCCTGCCGGCCAGCCGGCACCGGGACAGGCCGCGCGTGCCGTCCGGCGGCGGCGGGGTGTCCGGGCAGGTGGGCGACGGCGCCAGTCTTGGTTATACTCGCCGGCTTGTTGCGCCGCGCGCGTGTCGTCTGCCGCCCCGGCGCCTGAAAATCTCGGCTCGCCAGCCTGAAAGGATCACCATGTTCGAAAACCTGACCGACCGCCTGTCACAGACGCTGCGCCATGTCACCGGCAAGGCCAAGCTGACCGAAGACAACATCAAGGACACCTTGCGCGAAGTGCGCATGGCCCTGCTCGAAGCCGACGTCGCACTGCCGGTGGTCAAGGATTTCGTCAACAACGTCAAGGAACGGGCCGTCGGTACCGAGGTGTCGCGCAGCCTGACCCCGGGCCAGGCGTTCGTGAAGATCGTTCAGGCCGAACTCGAAAGCCTGATGGGCGCCGCCAACGAAGAGCTCACGCTCAATGCCGCGCCACCGGCGGTGGTGCTGATGGCCGGCCTGCAGGGCGCGGGCAAGACCACCACGGCGGGCAAGCTGGCCAAGTTGCTCAAGGAGCGCAAGAAGAAGTCGGTCATGGTGGTCTCGGCCGACGTCTACCGTCCGGCGGCGATCAAGCAGCTCGAGACCCTGGCCAACGACCTTGGCGTGACCTTCTTCCCGTCCGACATCAGCCAGAAGCCGGTGGCCATCGCCGAGGCGGCGATTCGCGAAGCCAAGCTCAAGTACATCGACGTGGTGATCGTCGACACCGCTGGCCGCCTGCACGTCGACACCGACATGATGGACGAGATCAAGGCGTTGCACGCTGCAGTCAAGCCGGTCGAGACGCTGTTCGTGGTCGACGCCATGACCGGCCAGGATGCCGCCAACACCGCCAAGGCCTTCGGCGATGCATTGCCGCTGACCGGCGTGATCCTCACCAAGGTCGACGGCGACGCCCGTGGCGGCGCCGCGCTCTCGGTGCGGGCCATCACCGGCAAGCCGATCAAGTTCATCGGCATGGGCGAGAAGAGCGACGCGCTCGAGCCGTTCCACCCCGAGCGTATCGCCTCGCGGATCCTCGGCATGGGCGACATGCTCAGCCTGATCGAGCAGGCCGAGCAGACCCTGGACAAGACCAAGGCCGACAAGCTCGCCAAGAAGCTCAAGAAAGGCAAGGGCTTCGACCTGGAAGACTTCCGTGACCAGCTTCAGCAGATGAAGAACATGGGCGGCCTGGGCGGGTTGATGGACAAGCTGCCGAGCATCGGCGGCATGAACCTGTCGCAGATGGGCAATGCCCAGGGTGCGGCCGAGAAGCAGTTCAAGCAGATGGAAGCGATCATCAACTCCATGACCCCGGCCGAGCGCCGCGACCCTGACGTGATCAGCGGCTCGCGCAAGCGCCGCATCGCGCTGGGTTCCGGCACCCAGGTGCAGGATGTCGGGCGTCTGATCAAGCAGCACAAGCAGATGCAGAAGATGATGAAGAAGTTCTCCACCAAGGGCGGCATGTCGAAGATGATGCGCGGCCTGGGCGGCATGCTGCCAGGCGGCGGCAACCTGCCCAAGCTCTGACCCCGATTGAGGTCGATCGCGGCTGCCGCGTTCGACCGCAAAACCCGCCCTGGCGGGGACATTGTCGCTCTCGCGAGCGGCGTAAACGGCAGATTCGAACGCAGGCGAGGGGCCTTTTTTCCAAAAGGCATTTGCAAAAGCCCGTATATTCCCTGAGAATATGCGGCCTTTTGGGCACCCGTGCCCACTGTGCATTCAGATTTGCAGCACCGACTACAGGAACGATGTTCACATGGTAACCATCCGTCTTGCCCGTGGCGGCTCCAAAAAGCGCCCATTCTACCACCTGACCGTGACCAACAGCCGTAACGCCCGTGATGGCCGTTTCGTCGAGCGTATCGGTTTCTTCAACCCGATCGCAGCTGGCGGCGAAGTTCGTCTGTCGGTCGATCAGGAACGTGCTACCTACTGGCTGAGCCAGGGTGCGCAGCCGTCTGAGCGTGTTGCTCAGCTGCTGAAGGACGCTGCCAAGGCCGCTGCCTGAGCACTATGAACGCGACGCCAGAAAACGCAGGCGACCTGATCGTCGTCGGCAAGATCTTTTCGGTTCACGGCGTTCGCGGCGAGGTGAAGGTGTATTCCTTTACCGATCCGATTGAAAACCTGTTGGATTACCCTCGCTGGACGCTCCGGCACGAAGGCGTGGTAAAGCAGGCAGAGCTGGTCAGCGGTCGACCCTCGCAAAAGGGATTGGTCGTCAAGCTCAAGGGCCTCGACGATCGCGATGAAGCACGTCTTCTGAGCGGTTACGACATCTGTGTCGAGCGAAGCCTTTTGCCCAACCTGACCGACGGCGAGTACTACTGGTACCAGCTGGTGGGTCTGAGCGTCATCAACCAGGACGAACAGCTGTTCGGCAAGGTGGATCACCTGTTGGAGACCGGCGCGAACGATGTACTGGTGGTACGGCCCTGCGCAGGCAGCCTGGACGATCGCGAACGCTTGTTGCCCTACACGGCGCAATGCGTGCAAGCCATCGATCTGGATGCGGGCGTGATGCGGGTCGACTGGGACGCGGACTTCTGACCGATGGGCAACCTTCGCGTCGATGTGGTCACGTTGTTCCCCGAGATGTTCTCGGCCATCACGGCGTACGGCATTACCAGCCGCGCGGTGAAACAGGGGTTGCTCGAGGTGACCTGCTGGAACCCGCGGGACTACACCACGGACCGACACCACACGGTGGACGATCGGCCCTTCGGTGGCGGCCCAGGCATGGTGATGAAGATCAAGCCTCTGGAAGATGCCCTGGCCAGTGCCAGGCAGGCGACCGGAGCACAGGCGAAGGTGATCTACCTATCGCCGCAAGGCCGCAAGCTGACGCAGCAGGCGGTCAAGGACCTGGCGCAAGAAGGATCGTTGATCCTGATCGCCGGTCGTTACGAAGGCATCGACGAGCGTTTCATCGAGACGCATGTCGATGAGGAGTGGTCGGTTGGCGACTATGTTCTGTCCGGTGGCGAGCTGCCGGCCATGGTGCTGATCGATGCGGTTACGCGACTGCTGCCCGGAGCTTTGGGGCATGTGGACTCGGCGGAAGAGGATTCCTTTACCGACGGTCTGCTGGATTGCCCGCATTACACCCGACCTGAGGTGTATGCGGATCGGCGCGTACCCGACGTGTTGCTCAGTGGCAACCATGCACACATCCGGCGTTGGCGAATGAAGCAATCCCTCGGGAGAACCTTCGAGCGACGCGCCGATCTTCTGGAAAGTCGCTCGCTTTCTGGAGAAGAGAACAAGCTGCTCGAGGAATATCTCCGCGAGCGGAACGATAGTTAAACGTATCGATGGTGGATCGAACATCCGCCTTAGGAGCACAGCATGACCAACAAGATCATCCAGCAGCTCGAAGCCGAGCAGATGAGCAAGGAAATCCCGACCTTCGCACCCGGCGACACCATCGTCGTCCAGGTGAAAGTGAAGGAAGGTGAGCGTTCCCGTCTGCAGGCATTCGAAGGTGTCGTGATCGCCAAGCGTAACCGCGGTCTGAACAGCGCCTTCACCGTGCGCAAGATCTCCAGCGGCGTTGGCGTCGAGCGTACCTTCCAGACCTACAGCCCGCAGATCGACAGCCTGGCCGTGAAACGTCGTGGTGACGTGCGTAAAGCCAAGCTGTACTATCTCCGCGACCTGTCCGGCAAAGCCGCTCGCATCAAGGAAAAACTGTCCTGAGTGCAGTTTGACCGGTGGCCCAGGCCACCTCGCGAGACAAAAAGCAGCCTTCGGGCTGCTTTTTTGCTATGTGCCTTCCCCGTTTTCGTGAAGCGATGCCATGACGACCCGTGACCATGAAATCCAGCGCCGTACCGAATCGTCGGTCACGCGCGTGACCAAAGCGGTATTCCCGTCCACCACCAATCACCACAACACCCTGTTCGGCGGCACGGCCCTGGCCTGGATGGACGAAGTCTCGTTCATCGCCGCGACCCGTTTCTGCCGGCTGCCATTGGTGACGGTGTCGACCGATCGGATCGACTTCAAGCATCCGATCGCTGCCGGCTCCATCGTCGAGCTGGTCGGAACGGTGATCAAGGTCGGTACCACCAGCCTGCAGGTAGAGGTCGAAGTCTTCGTCGAGGACATGTACGTGGATGGACGCGAGCGGGCGATCCATGGCGTGTTCAGCTTCGTGGCGATCGACGAGGACAAGCGGCCGGTGCCGGTGTTGCCGGTGGGGGAGTGAGCTGCAAGCCGTAAGCCATAAGCTGCAAGCTGGACTGCGGCGCTGTGTGAATGTTGATTGAATGAATAATGTCGGCGCGACTCGCTCTAGCTTGTAGCTCGCCGCCCCACCCAGGTAGCCCATGCCCGCACTCGACCACCCCCTGATCGATCCTTTTCTCGACGCCCTGTGGCTGGAAAAGGGCCTGTCCGACAACACGCGTGCGTCCTATCGCAGTGACCTCGTCCTGTTCAACGGATGGTTGCACGAGCATGGCGTCACGCTGGAAGGGGTCGGGCGCGAGCTGATCCTCGATCACCTGGCCTGGCGTGTGGATCAGGGCTACAAGCCACGCTCCACGGCGCGCTTCATCTCAGGACTGCGTGGGTTCTTCCGCTACCTGCTGCGCGAAGGCCATGTGGCGGTCGATCCGACCTTGCTGGTGGACATGCCGCAACTGGGCAAGCCGCTGCCCAAGTCGCTGTCGGAAGCCGATGTCGAGGCGCTGTTGCAGGCGCCTGACCTGGGCGAGCCCCTCGGCGAACGCGATCGGGCCATGCTCGAGGTGCTGTATGCCTGCGGGCTACGGGTGACCGAGCTGGTGAGTCTGCGGCTCGACCAGATCAACCTGCGCCAGGGCGTGCTGCGGGTGATGGGCAAGGGCAGCAAGGAGCGCCTGGTGCCGATGGGAGAGGAGGCGGTGGTCTGGGTCGAGCGCTACCTGCGCGGTGGCCGTGCCGACCTGCTCAACGGACGGCCGAGCGATGTGCTGTTTCCCAGTCAGCGGGGCGAGCAGATGACCCGGCAGACCTTCTGGCATCGAATCAAGCACCACGCGCTCGTCGCAGGCATCGACAAGGGCTTGTCGCCGCACACGTTGCGTCATGCCTTCGCCACGCACCTGCTCAACCACGGCGCCGATCTGCGTGTGGTGCAGATGCTGCTGGGTCACAGCGACCTGTCGACCACGCAGATCTATACCCATGTGGCGAAGGCGCGGCTACAGCAGCTGCACGCCGAGCACCACCCGCGTGGATGAACAGTGCTCATGTTGCGCCACAGGCTCCGTGACTGTCGGTCAGCAGCCTCGGGTTGTGGTAGGCTTGGGCGCTTTGTAGCCTGCGCTGTCGAGTCGCCCCATGGCGCTCACCAGGCAGCTGCGCCGTCCTTGTCCGCCCCCAGGAGTTTTCATGCGTGTGACCCCGCTTTTCGCCGCCGCCGCCCTGGCGCTGGCCAGCACGTTCGCCGTCGCGGCGAGCGCCGATCCGGCCGCCGAGCAGGCCATCCGCAAGACACTCAAGACCCTCGAGCTGGACGTGCCGGTGGAAAGCGTGTCGACTAGTCCGGTCAGCGGCCTGTACGAAGTTCAACTTCAGGGCGGTCGTGTTCTGTATGCCAGTGCCGACGGGCAGTTCGTGATGCAGGGCTACCTGTTCCAGGTCCAGGACGGCAAACCGGTCAACCTCACCGAGAAGACCGAGCGCACGGGCGTGGCCAAGCTGATCAACAGCATTCCCGTCGGTGAAATGGTGGTTTATCCTGCCCAGGGCAAGGCCAAGTCGCACATCACCGTGTTCACCGACACCACCTGCCCGTATTGCCACAAGCTGCACGCCGAAGTGCCCGAACTCAACCGTCGCGGCATCGAAGTGCGCTACGTCGCCTTCCCGCGCCAGGGGCCCGGCTCGGCGGGCGACGAGCAGTTGCAGGCGGTCTGGTGCTCCAGCGATCGCCGTGCGGCGCTGGACAAGCTGATCGATGGCAAGGACGTCAAGGCCGCCAGTTGCGCCAACCCGGTCGCCAAGCAGTTCCACCTCGGCCAGTCGATCGGCGTCAACGGGACGCCTGCGATCGTGCTGGAGAGCGGCCAGGTCATCCCGGGGTATCAGCCCGCGCCACAGCTGGCCAAGCTGGTCCTGGGCGAAAGCAAGTAATCTAATCTGACGCCGTCGCCATGGGGAGACGGCTGTTTTCACGGTCGGCACGTGGCTGGCCGTTCATGGGGAGTTGACAGTGAAACCGGTCAAAGTAGGCATCTGTGGGTTGGGGACCGTCGGTGGCGGTACCTTCAATGTACTTCAGCGCAACGCCGAGGAAATCGCCCGGCGGGCCGGCCGCGGCATCGAAGTGGCGCAGATCGCCATGCGTTCGCAGAACCCCAACTGTCAGATTGCCGGTACCCCCATTACCGCCGATGTGTTCGAGGTCGCGAGCAACCCCGAGATCGATATCGTCATCGAGCTGATCGGCGGCTATACCCTGGCGCGCGACCTGGTGCTCAAGGCCATCGAGCATGGCAAGCACGTGGTCACCGCGAACAAGGCGCTGATCGCCGTACATGGCAACGAGATCTTCGCCAAGGCCCGCGAGCAGGGCGTGATCGTTGCCTTCGAAGCCGCCGTGGCTGGTGGCATCCCGGTGATCAAGGCCATTCGCGAAGGCCTGTCGGCCAACCGGATCAACTGGCTCGCCGGCATCATCAACGGCACCGGCAACTTCATCCTCACCGAGATGCGCGACAAAGGCCGCACCTTCCCCGACGTGCTCGCCGAAGCGCAGGCCCTGGGGTATGCCGAGGCCGACCCGACCTTCGACGTCGAAGGCATCGACGCGGCCCACAAGCTGACCATCCTGGCCTCGATCGCCTTCGGCATTCCGCTGCAATTCGACAAGGCCTATACCGAGGGCATCACCCAGCTGACCACGGCCGACGTCAACTACGCCGAGGCCCTGGGCTACCGCATCAAGCACCTGGGCGTTGCCCGCAGCACCGACAGCGGCATCGAGCTGCGCGTGCACCCGACGCTGATTCCGGCCGACCGCTTGATCGCCAATGTGAACGGCGTGATGAACGCCGTCATGGTCAACGGCGATGCGGCCGGTTCGAGCCTCTATTATGGCGCCGGCGCCGGCATGGAGCCGACCGCTTCGTCGGTGGTCGCCGATCTGGTCGACGTGGTCCGCGCCATGACCTCGGACCCGGAGAACCGTGTGCCGCACCTGGCCTTCCAGCCCGATGCGCTGTCGGCCCACCCGATCCTGCCGATCGAGGCCTGCGAAAGCGCCTACTACCTGCGGATCCAGGCCAAGGATCATCCAGGCGTGCTGGCCCAGGTCGCGAGCATCCTGTCCGAGCGTGGCATCAACATCGAATCGATCATGCAGAAGGAAGCCGAGGAGCAGGATGGCCTGGTGCCGATGATCCTGGTCACCCACCGCGTCATCGAACAGCGCATCAACGATGCCATCGTCGCGCTGGAAGACCTGCAGGACGTGGTCGGCAAGGTGGTTCGCATTCGGGTCGAGCAACTGGGCTGAGGGGGTTGATTGGCAAGTGGCAAGTGACAAGCTGCAAGCCGGAACCCTTCCCTTTCGAGACCCTAGAATTCATTACAGTCGCGCGGGACGACAGAACATTACGCTCAGGCACCGCAGGCAAGCTTGACGCTTGAAGCTCGTGACTTGCAGCTTATGTCCCCGCCCCGCGCCCAGAGGTTTGCACACATGCGCTACATCAGCACTCGCGGCCAGGCCCCGGCCCTGAACTTCGAAGACGTCCTGCTGGCGGGCCTTGCCAGCGACGGCGGCCTTTACGTGCCGGAAAACCTGCCGCGCTTCACCCAGGAAGAGATCGCCTCCTGGGCTGGCCTGCCGTATCACGAGCTGGCCTTCCGCGTCATGCGCCCGTTCGTCGAAGGCAGCATCGCCGACGCCGATTTCAAACGGATTCTCGAAGAGACCTACGGCGAGTTCGCCCATGCCGCCGTGGCGCCGCTGCGTCAGCTCGACAGCAACGAGTGGGTCATGGAACTATTCCACGGCCCGACCCTGGCGTTCAAGGATTTCGCCCTGCAACTGCTCGGCCGCCTGCTCGATCACGTGCTGCTCAAGCGCGGCGAGCGCGTGGTGATCGTCGGTGCCACCAGTGGCGACACCGGTTCGGCCGCCATCGAAGGCTGCCGTCGGTGCGACAACGTCGATATCTTCATCCTGCACCCGCACCAGCGCGTCTCGGAGGTGCAGCGTCGGCAGATGACCACCATCCTCGGCGACAACATCCACAACATCGCCATCGAAGGCAACTTCGACGACTGCCAGGAGATGGTCAAGGCCAGCTTCGCCGACCAGTCCTTCCTCAAGGGTACCCGCCTGGTGGCGGTGAACTCGATCAACTGGGCGCGAATCATGGCCCAGATCGTCTACTACTTCCATGCTGCCCTGCAGCTGGGCGGGCCGGCGCGTTCGGTGGCCTTCTCGGTGCCGACCGGCAACTTCGGCGACATCTTCGCCGGTTACCTGGCGCGCAACATGGGGCTGCCGATCAGTCAGCTGGTGGTCGCCACCAACCGCAACGACATCCTTCACCGCTTCATGAGCGGCAATCGTTACGTCAAGGAAACCCTGCACGCCACCCTGTCGCCATCGATGGACATCATGGTGTCGTCGAACTTCGAGCGTCTGCTGTTCGACCTGCACGGGCGCAGTGGCGCGGCGATTGCCGAGCTGATGGATCGCTTCCGTCAGGGCGGCGGCTTCACGGTCGAAGAAGACCGCTGGACCGAAGCGCGCAAGCTGTTCGATTCGTTGGCGGTCAGTGACGAGCAGACCTGCCAGACCATTGCCGAGGTCTTTGCCCGAACCGGCGAGGTGCTCGACCCGCACACTGCCATCGGGGTCAAGGCCGCGCGCGAGTGCCGTCGCAGCCTGGACACCCCGATGGTGATCCTGGGGACCGCGCATCCGGTCAAGTTCCCGGAGGCCGTGGAGCAGGCCGGTGTCGGCAAGGCCTTGGAACTGCCCAGCCACCTGAGCGACCTGTTCAGCCGCGAAGAGCGTTGCACTGTCCTGCCCAATGACCTCAAGACCATCCAGGCCTTCGTGGCGCAGCACGGCAATCGGGGCAAACCGCTTTAATCCAGCAGGTCGAGAACGGCGCCAGAGGGCGCCGTTTTCAATTCGTTTCTAAGCCATTTCCCCGAGCCCTTCAGTTATTTCCTACAGACCGCTCCAGAAGACCTTTCCTACAGTGGCCAGCCGTCGTGCTCGTCTACTGCAGGAGAAATGCATGGACCGTCTGAGCGTCCTGATTCATCAGCACAGCCCCTTCCACCAGATACACCTGCACCAGGCCCTGAACGCACAAGGCGTGTATGACGTCCGGGTGAGCGACGATCTGGCATTGGCCTGCACCTGGCTCAAACCTGATCGACGCTTCGACCTGCTGGTGGTGGACCACGGCGTTTGCCTGGCCGAAGGCGTGCGGCTGCTCCAACGCGTGGCCCGCAGCCAGGGTGCACGTGCCGTCCTGTTCGTCGGTCATCCGCGCGACGGTGAACGCGACCTGGCCGGCAAAGCGCAGGCGCTCGGCCTCTGGGTGCTGGGGGAACTGGACTGGCCTTTGTCGACCCTAGCCCTGGCGCGTCACCTGCACAGGTTGCGGCGCAGCAGCCCGCGCATGAGCGGGCGGTGTCAGCAAACGGTCATGACGACATCGCATGCTCGCTGAACGAGGCCAGGCAGGGCGCGAACTTTCTCTGTCTTGGCACGGTCAGTCTTCCTACCTAACCAGCACAAGCGAGTGAGTCGGATGGAACGAATCTGCAAACTGCTCAATGAAGCCTTGACTCCCTACCATGCCACCCTGGGTGATGCCGATGCCCGCTCGATGCGTGACCTGTCGCTCTTCGACCGCCAAGGTCGTCTGGTGCTGCGCCGTGCTGTGACCCTCTCGCAATTGCAGGACCAGCGCCTGCTGGTGGACCTGGTGGATGGGTTGCACCGTGACCTGCAGATCGCCGAAGGGCGCCTGCAGCCGTGCATGATCGCCGCCTTGCAACACTGTCAGCAGTCGGTGGGAACCTTCGCCTGAGGGCGTCGTCAGACAGGTTAATGGCAGTCGTGCGGCGCTTTGCTCCGGTGTTGGCTGGCTGCCTTGGAAAGCTCCCAAGGGCTTTCGCTTGAACCCCGGGCGTCTTCCCCAGCGCCTGGGGTTTCTTTTTTCCAGCGTTCGGGCAGCCGTGCCTGACCGCGTCACCTGGCCCTAGACGACGCCACGCGCCCGCAGCCCTGCGATCGCCTCAGGGTCGAACCCCAGCCCGGTCAGCACGGCATCGGTATGCTCGCCCAGTGCCGGGCCGACCCAGTCGGCACCACCCGGTGTCTCCGACAGTTTCGGCACGATCCCTGGCATGCGGAAGGGCGTCCCGTCAGGCAGCTTGGCGTGAAGGAACATCTCGCGCGCCAGAAACTGCGGGTCACTGAACATGTCCTCGGCCGAGTAGATGCGGCTGGCCGGCACGCCTGCCGCAGTGAGCACGCGCATGACCTCATTTAGAGGCAATCCGCCTGCCCAGCGATCGATCACGCCGTACAGCTCGTCGCGCCGTCGGTCGCGACCCTCATTGCTCGCCAGTGCCGGGTCGTCGGCCATGTCGGCGCGATCGATGGCGCGCATGAAGCGTTGGAAGATCGCATCGCCATTGGCGCCGATCTGCACGTGGCGGCCATCGGCGCAGGTGTGGATGGAGGAGGGGGTGATGCCGGGCATGATGTTGCCGGTACGCTCGCGGATGAAGCCGAACACATCGAACTCCGGCACCATGCTTTCCATCATCGCGAAGATCGCCTCGTAGAGCGCCACGTCCACCATCTGCCCCTGGCCACCGTTGACGTCGCGGTGACGCAAGGCCATGAGCGCACCGATCACGCCCCACAGCGCTGCGATCGAATCACCAATGGAGATACCCGTGCGCACGGGCGGACGATCCTCGAAACCGGTGATGTAGCGCAGACCGCCCATGGATTCGCCGACCGCGCCGAAGCCTGGCTGGTCCTTCATCGGCCCGGTCTGGCCGAACCCGGACAGCCGGACCATGACCAGGCGCGGATTGAGTGCATGCAGCACGTCCCAACCCAGGCCGAGCTTCTCCAGCACCCCGGGGCGGAAGTTCTCGATCAGGATGTCGGCCTCGGCCAGTAACCGCTTGAGCACGTCCAGCCCTTCGGGGTGCTTGAGGTTGAGTGTCAGTGACCGCTTGTTGCGCGCCTGCACGAACCACCACAGGGAGGTGCCCTCGTAAAGCTTGCGCCAGGTGCGTAACGGATCACCGCCATCGGGCGATTCGATCTTCACGACCTCGGCACCGAACT
This sequence comes from Enterobacterales bacterium AN_CKDN230030167-1A_HGKHYDSX7, assembly GCA_046940335.1. Classification (GTDB taxonomy): domain Bacteria; phylum Pseudomonadota; class Gammaproteobacteria; order Pseudomonadales; family Pseudomonadaceae; genus Aquipseudomonas. The sequence continues at coordinate 547,853 of JBKYML010000001.1, read as the reverse complement.
CGGCGCAGATCCGTGAGGCGAACGGGCCGGCGATCAAGGTGCCGAGTTCGACGACCTTGAGGCCGGCGAGGGGTTTGCTGGACGTAGTCATGGCGCATCCATGGCGGTGGGGGACAGGCGCCTGGTTTTACCACAGGCCCTTGTCGGGCCGATACCGCTGCGGCCCACCCGGCGGCAGGATCAGGTAGACTGTGCGCCTTTTCTTGCAGAAGCCCGCGTCCATGGCCCAGCCGTCCACCACCTACAAGTTCGAACTCAACCTGACCGACCTCGACCGAGGTGTCTACGAAAGCGTTCGCCAGACCATCGCCCGCCATCCGTCGGAGACCGAGGAACGGCTGGCCGTGCGCTTGCTGGCCTATGCCCTGTGGTACAACGAGCAGCTGTCGTTCGGACGCGGTCTGTCGGACGTCGACGAAGCGGCCTTGTGGGAACGCAGCCTGGACGACCGCATCCTGCACTGGATCGAAGTCGGCCAGCCGGATGCCGAGCGCCTGACCTGGTGCTCGCGCCGCACCGAGCGCACCAGCCTGCTGGCCTACGGCAGCCTGCGCGTCTGGCAGGGCAAGGTGGTCGATGCGGTCAAGGGCTTGAAGAACCTGAACATCGCCGCCGTGCCGCAAGAGGTACTGGACGTCCTGGCCAAGGACATGCCGCGTACCATCAAGTGGGACGTGATGATCAGCGAAGGCACCGTGTTCGTCACCGACGACCGTGGTCAGCACGAAGTCCAGCTCGAGTGGCTGCTCGGCGAGCGCGGCTGATTTCCTCCGATTCCGACTGAAGATGGCCATGCGTATCGAACCCCGCCCCCTGCCTGACACCCTGCCGTTTCTCGGGCCACTGCCGCCCTTGCTCACACGCCTGTATGCCGCGCGTGGCGTGCAGTGCGAAGGCGAGTTGGACAAGCGCCTGGCGCGTCTGCTGCCGTACCAGCAGCTCAAGGGGATCGACACGGCGGTCGAGCTGCTGGTCCAGGCGATCGAGGCGCGCCAGCGCATCCTCATCGTCGGCGACTTCGATGCCGACGGTGCCACTGCCAGCACCGTCGGTGTGCTCGGCCTGCGCCTGCTCGGTGCCGCCCATGTCGACTACCTGGTCCCCAACCGCTTCGACTACGGCTATGGGCTGACTCCGGAGATCGTCGAGGTCGCCCTGCAGCGCCAGCCGGACCTTTTGCTGACCGTGGACAACGGCATCTCCAGCGTCGAAGGGGTCGCCGCCGCCAAGGCCGCCGGGCTCAGGGTGCTGGTCACCGACCACCACCTGCCCGGGCCTCAGCTGCCCGACGCCGACGCCATCGTCAACCCCAACCAGCCCGGCTGCCCGTTCCCGAGCAAGTCCCTGGCCGGCGTGGGGGTCATCTTCTACGTGCTGATGGCCCTGCGTGCGCGCCTGCGCAGCCTGGGCCGCTACGATGCCCAGCCACAGCCGAACATCGGCGAGCTGCTGGACCTGGTGGCATTGGGCAGTGTGGCGGACGTGGTGCCGCTGGACGCCAACAACCGCATCCTGGTCCACCAGGGCCTCGAGCGCATCCGGGCGGGCCGCGCGCGGCCTGGTATCAAAGCCATCCTCGAGGTCGCGCGGCGCGACCACCAGCGCATCAGCTCCACGGACCTCGGTTTCATCCTCGGTCCCCGACTCAATGCCGCAGGCCGTCTGGATGACATGAGCCTAGGCATCGAATGCCTGCTGTGCGACGACCCGGACCTGGCGCGCGACATGGCCGCCCAGCTCGACGACCTCAACCGGGATCGCAAGTCCATCGAGCAGGGCATGCAGCGCGAGGCGCTGGCGCAGCTCAAGGACCTGCCCAGCGAGTCCATGCCCTATGGGTTGTGTCTGTTCGACGCCGACTGGCACCAGGGCGTGATCGGTATCCTGGCCTCGCGCCTGAAGGAGCGCTACCACCGTCCGACCATCGCCTTCGCCGATGCGGGCGACGGCATGCTCAAGGGCTCGGCACGCTCGGTGCCCGGTTTTCACGTGCGCGATGCCTTGGATGCAGTGGCGGCCCGTCACCCCGCGCTGATCAGCAAGTTCGGCGGGCACGCGATGGCGGCTGGGCTGTCGCTGCCGGCCGAGCATTTCCCGGCGTTCGCCGAGGCCTTCGACGAGGAAGTGCGACGCCAGCTGCGTGAAGAAGACCTGACCGGCCGCTTGCTGTCGGACGGTACCCTTGCGGTGGAGGAGTTCCACCTGGAGCTGGCACGCGCGTTGCGCCATGCCGGCCCATGGGGCCAGCATTTTCCCGAGCCGTTGTTCCACGGGGTATTCCAGCTGGTCGAGCAACGCATCGTCGGCGAGCGTCATTTGAAGGTGGTGCTCAAAAGCGAATGCGGCAGTGTGCGCCTGGATGGGATCGCCTTTGGCGTTGATCTCACTGTCTGGCCTGATCCTGCCGTACGCTGGGTGGAAGTGGCCTACAAGTTGGATGTCAACGAGTTTCGCGGCCAGGAAAGTGTCCAGTTGCTGATCACGCACCTCGAACCGCGCTGAACCGGGTACGGCGAAACGGGTCTAGGCTCAAAGAAGCCGGCATGCAGCTTGCCCTCCACGGGTGAGCACGGTCGGCCCCCTTGCCGCCCTCGGAGGACCTTCCATGAGCCTGCTGCTCGAGCCGTACACCCTGCGCCAACTGACCTTGCCCAACCGCATCGCGGTCTCGCCGATGTGCCAGTACTCCAGTGTCGATGGCCTGGCCAACGACTGGCACCTGGTCCACTTGGGCAGCCGCGCCGTCGGTGGCGCGGGGCTGGTCATGACCGAAGCCGTCGCCGTGACGCCGGATGGCCGCATCACCGCCGAAGACCTGGGGCTGTGGCACGATGAGCAGATCGCGCCGCTGCAGCGCATCACCCGGTTCATCGTTGCCCAAGGTTCGGTGCCAGCCATCCAGCTGGCCCATGCCGGGCGCAAGGCCAGCACCCATCGCCCCTGGTTGGGCAAGCACGGCAGCGTGTCGGTCGAGGAGGGCGGTTGGCAACCGGTCGGGCCTTCGCCGATCGCCTTCGACCCTGAGCACACCGCGCCTCTCGAACTGAGCGAGAGCCAGATCCAGGCCATGGTGCAGGCCTTCGTCGCCTCGGCCCGACGTGCCCTGACCGCGGGTTTCAAGGTGGTCGAACTCCACGCCGCGCACGGCTATCTGCTGCACCAGTTTCTCTCGCCGCTGAGCAACCAGCGGCGCGACAGCTATGGCGGCAGCTTCGAGAATCGTATTCGTCTGACGCTGGAAGTGACCGAAGCCGTGCGTGAGGTCTGGCCTCAGGACCTGCCGTTGTTCGTACGCGTTTCGGCCACCGATTGGGTCGAGGACGGCTGGAACCCGGAAGAAACCGTCGAACTGGCCAGGCGCCTGAAGGACTTGGGTGTCGACCTGATCGACGTGTCCTCGGGCGGTACCTCGGCCAACGCCGAGATTCCGACCGGGCCGGGCTATCAGACGCGCTTTGCCGAGAAGGTGCGCAAGGAGTCGGGGCTCGCCACCGGTACGGTGGGCATGATCACCGAGCCGGCCCAGGCTGAACACATCCTGCGTACCGGGCAGGCCGACATGATCTTCCTGGCCCGGGAGCTGCTGCGCGACCCCTACTGGCCGTTGCACGCCGACGACGACCTGGGCGGCAAACAGGCGGTCTGGCCGGCGCAATACCAGCGCGCCACGCACCGTGATCAGCCGATTCACGAGTCGGACCTGCGCGACTGACGGCAAGGCCCTGGGCCGCTCGTCGCGTGCCTGGGGTCGCGCTCCGGTGCAGGGGGCCATCAAGGCTGCTCACGTTCCCCACGCAACATCCCGAAGCATAATCTTTTAAGCGCCCGTTAAGCCAAGGGCTCTAATCTGCAAGCCACTTCCTTCAGGAGACTGCAGATGAATACCCGTGCCTTGCTCGAAAACCTGTTCAAATCCGGCCAATCGCTGCTGCAGGACCGTGCCTCGGGCAAAGGGGGCGGGCTGAGCGACCTGCTGGGAGCGGCCAAGGGCGCCACCCAGGGCGGGGGTGGGTTGGGCGGTCTGCTCGGGGGCGTCAAAGGCCAGTCGGGCGGGCTGGGCGGTCTGCTGTCAGGGGCCGGGGGCGGCGCCATGGCGGCCAGTGCCCTGGGCGTGCTGATGGGCAGCAAGAAGGCCCGCAAGTATGGCGGCAAGGCGCTCACTTATGGTGGCCTGGCCGCCCTGGGCGTGCTGGCCTACAAGGCGTTGGGAAACTGGCAGGCGCAACAGGGCCAAGTCAGCGCTGCCGAGCCGCAGACGATCGATCGTCTGCCGGCCGACCAGGCCGAGCAGCACAGTCAAGCCATTCTCACGGCCCTGGTGGCCGCGGCCAAGGCCGACGGGCATGTGGATGAGCAGGAGCGTGCAGCCATCGAAGGTGAGTTCGTCAAACTGGACAACGATCCAGAGATGAAACACTGGTTGCGCCAGCAGCTCGAGCGCCCCCTGGACCCGGCCGAGGTGGCACGTGCGGCGCAGACGCCCGAGATGGCTGCCGAAATGTACCTGGCCAGCGTCATGGTGGTCGATCAGGAGAGCTTCATGGAGCGCGCCTACCTCGACGAACTGGCCCGTCAGCTGAAGCTGGCGCCTGCCCTGCGCCAGGAGCTCGAAAGCCAGGCCAAGGCCGCTGCGTCCGGCGCGTGATGCCTGGCAGGGGCAAGGACGCCCGTTCGCGGTCAGATCAGCCGCAACGTGTAGGACGCGTGCGCTATACTTCGGCGATTTTTCCGCTCGTAGTATCGTTGAGGGCTGACCGTGAAGAACTGGACACTGCGCCACCGTATCCTGGCAAGCTTTGCCGTGATCATCGCCATCATGCTGTTGATGATCGTGGCGGCTTACTCCAGGCTGGTGGCCATCGAAGCCAGCGAAGAAGCCGTCGGCTCGGACAGCATTCCCGGTGTCTACTACAGCTCGATGATCCGCAGCGCCTGGGTCGACAGCTACGTCACCAGCCAGCAGCTGGTCGGCCTCAGCGGCCATCGCGAAATCACCTCGACGGACCTGGAGCTCTACAAGAACTTCGAGGATCGCCTCAAGCAGCACATGGCCAGTTACCAAGGCACCATCCGCACCCCGGAAGACCAGGCCAGCTTCGATGTGTTCGTCAAGCTGCAGCAGGACTACCTGGCGTTGATCGAACAGGTGCTGACGGCTTATCGGCAACGTAATTACACCCAGGCCGAGCGGCTGATCACCGACCAGCTGACGCCGGTCTGGACAGAAGGGCGCAAGCACCTCAATGCGGTCATCGAGCGCAACCGCGAGGCCGCCGATCAGGCCAGCACTGCGATCGTCGCTGCGGTGGCCACGGCCAAGGGCAGCATGATCGTGTCCCTGGCCCTGGCGATCGTCGCCGCTGGCGTCTGCGGCCTACTGTTGCTGCGTGCCATCACCACACCCATGCGCGCCATGGTCGAAGCCCTCGATCGCCTGCGCTCCGGGGATTTGAGCATGCGCCTGAACCTCGACCGCAAGGACGAGTTCGATGCCGTGCAGACCGGCTTCAACGAGATGGCCGAATCGCTCGCGACCCTGGTGTCCCAGGCGCAACGCTCGTCGGTGCAGGTGACCACCTCGGTCACCGAGATCGCCGCCACCTCGCGTCAGCAGCAGGCGACGGCCACCGAAACGGCAGCGACCACCACCGAAATCGGCGCGACGTCACGGGAAATCGCCGCGACCTCCCGTGACCTGGTGCGCACCATGACCGAGGTGACCTCGGCGGCAGATCAGGCCTCGGTGCTGGCCGGTTCCGGCCAGCAAGGGCTGGCGCGCATGGAAGAAACCATGCACCAGGTGATGGGCGCTGCCGACCTGGTCAATGCCAAACTGGCGATCCTCAACGAGAAGGCCGGCAACATCAACCAGGTCGTGGTCACCATCGTCAAGGTGGCCGACCAGACTAACCTGCTGTCACTCAACGCCGCCATCGAGGCCGAGAAGGCCGGCGAGTACGGGCGGGGCTTTGCCGTGGTCGCCACCGAGGTGCGGCGCCTCGCCGACCAGACCGCCGTGGCCACCTACGACATCGAGCAGATGGTGCGCGAGATCCAGTCGGCGGTGTCGGCAGGGGTCATGGGCATGGACAAGTTTTCCGAAGAAGTGCGCCGGGGCATGTTCGAGGTACAGCAAGTAGGCGAGCAGCTGACCCAGATCATTCACCAGGTGCAGGCCCTGGCGCCCCGTGTGCTGATGGTCAATGACGGCATGCAGGCCCAGGCCACGGGGGCCGAGCAGATCAACCAGGCCCTGGCCCAGCTCAGCGATGCCAGCACCCAGACCGTCGAATCCCTGCGCCAGGCCAGCTCGGCCATCGACGAGCTGAGTCAGGTCGCGGTCGGCCTGCGCGGCGGCGTGTCGCGCTTCAAGGTGTGAGCACGGTGGACCTGCCGATGTCCGCGCCTTCGTCATCGACGCACGCCAAGGGCACCCTGTACCTGCAGTTCACGCTGGGCGAGCAGCGCTTCGCCCTGGACGTGCGCGAGGTGATCGAGGTGCTGCCCGATCGTCCGCTCAAACCGATCGCCGAGGCACCGGCGTGGGTCGCTGGCATCCTGGCCCACCGCGGACAGTTGATTCCGGTGCTGGACCTGTCGGCACGCAGTGTCGGTTGGCCGGCGCAACGTCGCACCAGCACACGCCTGGTGCTGGTGCACTATCAGCCCGACACGACGGCAGCACGCCAGCCCTTGGGGCTGGTGCTCGAGCGGGCCACCGACACCGTGCGTTACCCTGCCGAGGCCTTCAAACCCTACGGGCTGGACACGGGCCAGGCCCGTTACCTGGGGCCGGTGCTCGAGGATCCGCAAGGCCTGTTGCAGCGCATCGAGGTCCGGCAGTTGTTGCCCGACGATGTCCGCGCCCTGCTGTTCCCCGTGCCGATCGAGACGAGGCCATCATGATCGAGCAGCGGTTCTTCGATTTCCTCCGCCAGCGCATCGGGCTGGACGTCGCATCGGTCGGCGAGACCATGGTGCAGCGCGCCCTTCGCCAGCGCTGCGAAGTCTTGGGGCTGAACGGCCTGGATGAGTATTGGCTGAGCCTGCAGCATGCGTCTCAGGAACAGCAGGCTCTGATCGAAGCGGTCATCGTTCCAGAAACCTGGTTCTTCCGCTACCCCGAGTCATTCGGCGCGTTGGCGACACTGGCCCGCACACGCCTGGCTGCTCTCCACGACAGCCGTCCCCTGCGCATCCTGAGTCTGCCCTGTTCCACAGGTGAGGAACCGTATTCGATCGCCATGGCCCTGCTCGATGCCGGCGTGCCGGGCAGCGCCTTCAGGGTCGACGCCATGGACATCAGCCCAGACTCGATCGCCAAGGCTGAACGCGGTGTCTATGGGCGCAACGCGTTTCGCGGCACCGACCTGGGGTTTCGCGATCGCTACTTCCACCTGGAGGCCGACGGGCACCGGCTCGACGAGCGGGTCCGCCGTCAGGTCGACCTGCGCGCTGGCAATCTGCTCGACCCGCAGCTCAAAGCCCGTGCCGGACATTACGATTTCGTGTTCTGCCGCAATCTGTTGATCTATTTCGACACCCCGACCCAGCAGCGCGCCTTTGAAGTGCTGACGTTGATGACGCACGCCGACGGCGTGCTGTTCATCGGTCCTGCCGAGGGAAGCCTGCTGGCGCGCCTGGGCATGCGTCCACTGGGCGTCCCACAGTCGTTCGCCTATGTCCGCCAGGCGCCGCTGCCGACCCCCCGTGCGTCGGTGAGCAAGCCTCGAGCATTTTCCTTGCCCTCCCTGCATCGGCCCTTGCCTGCACCGCCACGCCCGCTGCGCCAGGTGATGTCGACACCCGCACCGATGGCCGCGCCGATTCGGCGCGACAGCGAAGCCGAGTTGCTCGCGCAGATTCGTGCCCAGGCCAACGCCGGGGCCAGCGACGAGGCGCGGCGTACCTGCCAGCGCTATCTGCAGCAGTTCGAACCACGTGCGCAGGTCTTCTACTGGCTGGGGCTGCTCAGCGATACCGCTGGCGATGCCCAGCAGGCCCAGCAGCTGTACCGCAAGGCGCTGTACCTCGAGCCTCAGCATGCCGAGGCCTTGGCGCAATTGGCTGCGCTGCTGACGGCCAGCGGCGATGCGTCCGGCGCACAGCGTCTGCTGGCCCGTGCGGCGCGTGCACGCGGGGAGGTTGAATGATGGAGGCGCCACGCATTCCGCTGATCGCCCAGGATGCTGACCGCATCGACGACTGCTGGAACCGCATCGGTGTGCAAGGCGATCGCAGCTGCACGCGGCTGGCCCAGCACGTGCACTGTCGCAACTGCGAGGTCCATGCCGAGGCGGCGACGCGCCTGCTCGATCGGTATGCGCTGGTTCGTCAGGAGGCGGGGACCGAGCAGGCGACGGTGCCGGTCTCCTCGGCGCCTGCCGGTGGTCGACCGCTGTTGCTGTTCCGTCTGGGGGAGGAATGGCTGGCCCTGCCCACTGCCTGCCTGGTCGAGATCGCGCCGATGCAGACCATTCATTCGTTGCCCCATCAACGCTCACAGGCCTTGCAAGGTGTGGCCAACGTGCGCGGTGCCCTGGTGCCCTGCCTGTCGTTGGCCGCGCTGTTGCAGATCGACCCTGGAACCTCCCCTGCGGTGACCCGGCGCTGCATACCGCGCATGCTGACGTTGACCACGCCCCAGGGGCCGGTGGTGTTGGCCGTGGACGAAATCGAGGGTATTCATCGCCTGGAAATCGGTGTGCAGGCGAACGACGGACAGGCCGCGCCCTTTACCGCAGCGCTGTTGCATTGGCGGGAGCGCACCGTGCGCGTGCTGGATCAACAGCAGGTGGTAGCCGCCGCGAACCGGAGCCTGTCATGACCCCCGAGCAGATGCGCGATGCCTCACTGCTGGAACTGTTCGCCCTCGAGGCCGAGGCCCAGACGCAGGTGCTCAATGTTGGCCTGCTGTCGCTGGAGCGCGATCCCCGTCAGGCCGATCAGCTCGAGGCGTGCATGCGTGCGGCGCATTCGCTCAAGGGAGCAGCACGTATCGTCGGCCTCGATGCTGGCGTGCAGGTCGCCCATGTCATGGAAGATTGCCTGGTCGCCGCCCAGCAAGGGCAGTTGCGCCTGCGTGCCGAACATATCGATGCGCTGCTGCAGGGGACCGACCTGTTGATGCGCATCGCCACGCCAAGTGATACCCAGGCCCGTGACGCCGTGCCTGGATACCTGGCGCGTATCACTGGGCTGCTGGCTGCGCCTGCTTTGCCGGAGCGCACGCTCCAGCCGCCTGCGCCCGCCTCTGAGCCTTCGCCGTCACCTGCACCGTCGACGCCGCCCTCCGTCGTGACCGAGCCCGTTGCCCTCGAGTCGACCAGGCGTGTCGGGGAGGGCGCCGAGCGCGTGCTGCGTGTCACTGCCGACCGGCTCGATAGCCTGCTGGACCTGTCCAGCAAGGCCCTGGTCGAGACCCAGCGGCTCAAGCCTTTGCTGACCACCTTGCAGCGCCTCAGGCGCCTGCACGACCAAGGCATGCGCGCACTCGACGATCTGCGCACCCAGATCGAAGGCAAGCCCCACGATGTCGAGGTGATCGATGCGCTGGCGCAGACCCAGCGCCTGCTGGTCCAGACCCGTGAAGTGTTGCAGCAGCAGGCCGCCGAGCTGGACGAGTTCGGCTGGCAGGCCGGCCAGCGTGCGCAATCGCTGTATGACACTGCGTTGGCCTGCCGCATGCGGCCGATCGCCGACGTGTTGACCGGGCAAGGCCGTATGGTGCGAGACCTGGGACGGTCGTTGGGCAAGCAGGCCCGACTGCACATCGAGGGCGACAAGACCCAAGTCGACCGCGACGTGCTGGAAAAGCTGGACGCGCCTCTGACTCACCTGTTGCGCAACGCGGTGGACCATGGGTTGGAGCTCCCTGCGCAGCGGGCACTGGCCGGCAAGCCCGAACGGGGTACGATTCGTCTGCGTGCCTCGCATCAGGCTGGTCTGCTGGTGCTTGAGGTGAGCGACGACGGCGCCGGCGTCGATCTGCGGACCTTGAGCCGCAGCATCGTTCAACGCGGCCTGTCGCCGGCCGAGACCGTGGCCGAGATGAGTGAAGAAGAACTGCTCAGCTTCCTGTTCCTGCCAGGCTTCAGCCTGCGCGACACGGTGACCGAGGTGTCCGGACGTGGCGTAGGGCTGGATGCGGTTCAGCACATGGTGCGCGAGCTGCATGGGTCGATTCGCCTGACGCAGGTGGCAGGCCAGGGCTGTCGTTTCCACCTCGAAGTCCCGCTGACCCTGTCGGTGGTACGCAGCCTGGTGGTCGAGGTCAGCGGCGAGGCCTATGCCTTCCCCTTGGCGCACATCGAGCGCACGGTGCGGGTGGCGAGCCTGTCGGTGGTGCAGGCCGAGGGGCGCCAGCATTTCTGGTACGAAGGGCAGCTGGTCGGTCTGGTCGCCGCCAGCCAGCTGCTCGACCGGCCTCGTGATACTGGGCAGACGCAAGACATGCCCGTGGTGATCATCCGCGAGCAGGCGCGTCTGTACGGCGTGGCGGTCGACCGCCTGCTCGGCGAGCGCGTGCTGGTGGTGATGCCACTCGATCCACGCTTGGGCAAGGTGCAGGACATTTCGGCCGGCGCGCTGCTGGACGACGGCCGCGTGGTCCTGATCGTGGATGTCGAGGACCTGCTGCGTTCGGTGGACAAGCTGCTGGGCACCGGGCGCCTGGAGCGCATCGAACCCGGCGCTGGCGCCGTGGCAGGGCTGCCTCGAAAACGCATCCTGGTGGTGGACGACTCGCTCACCGTACGCGAGCTGCAGCGCAAGCTGCTGACGCACCGTGGCTACGACGTGGCCGTGGCGGTGGACGGCATGGATGGCTGGAATGCCCTGCGCGGCGAAGCCTTCGACCTGCTGATCACCGACATCGACATGCCGCGCATGGACGGCATCGAGCTGGTCACGTTGGTACGCCGTGACCAGCGGTTGCAGTCGTTGCCGGTCATGGTGGTGTCCTACAAGGATCGTGAAGAAGACCGACGGCGTGGTCTGGACGCCGGGGCCGACTATTATCTGGCCAAAGCCAGCTTCCATGACGATGCGTTGCTGGATGCCGTGGTCGATTTGATCGGAGTGGCGCAAGGATGAAGATTGCTCTTGTCAACGATATGCCCATGGCGCTGGAGGCCCTGCGCCGTGCCTTGGCGTTCGAACCCGCTCATCAGGTGATCTGGGTGGCCAGCAACGGTGCCGAAGCCGTCCGGCGCTGTACCGAACAGACGCCGGACCTGATCCTGATGGACTTGATCATGCCGGTGATGGACGGCGTGGAAGCCACCCGCCAGATCATGGCCAACACTCCCTGCGCCATCGTCATCGTCACCGTCGATCGCAAGCAGAACGTGCACCGGGTCTTCGAAGCGATGGGGCACGGTGCGCTGGACGTGGTGGACACCCCAGCGCTGGGCGCCGGTGATCCACGCGAGGCGGCTGCCCCCTTGCTGCGCAAGATCTTCAACATCGGGTGGCTGATCGGCCAGCAGCGTCGCGAAGCGGTCCATAGCCTGCCAGTCGTGTCTCGGCCCAATGTGCAACGGCAGAAACTGGTGGCTATCGGCTCGTCCGCCGGTGGCCCCGCCGCGTTGGAAGTCATTCTGCGGGCATTGCCCAAAAGCTTTCCCGCAGCCATCGTGCTGGTGCAGCACGTCGATCAGGTCTTCGCCGGTGGCATGGCCGACTGGCTGAACAGTGTGTCCGCCTTGCCCGTGCGCCTGGCCCGCGAAGGCGAGACCCCACAGCCTGGCCAGGTGCTGCTGGCCGGCACCAATCACCATCTGCGCTTGCTCAGTAGTGGCCATTTGGCTTATACAGCCGATCCAGTGGATGAGATCTATCGACCTTCCATCGATGTGTTCTTCGACAGTGTCGCGCGGTTCTGGACCGGGGACGCAGTCGGGGTTTTGCTCACCGGCATGGGACGCGATGGCGCTCAGGGATTGAAGGCCATGCGCCAACACGACTTTCTGACCATTGCCCAGGACCAGCGCAGCAGTGCAGTGTACGGCATGCCCAAGGCTGCCGCGGCCATCGATGCCGCGGTGGAGATTCGTCCATTGGACGGCATCGCTCAACGTTTGACGGACAGTTTCCCGACATGAAAACCAGCAACGACATGCGGTCTGTAACGGCCGCCAGCCCAGTGGCCCCTCAATGAGCGAACTCCCGCTGGATGGCTTGATGCATACCGACGCACAGTCGGCGATGGTGCTGCTGGTCGACGACCAGGCCATGATCGGCGAGGCGGTGCGGCGTAGCCTGGCCCATGAAGACAACATCGATTTCCATTTCTGTGCCGACCCACGCCAGGCATTGGAGCAGGCCATCGAGCTCAAGCCGACGGTCATTCTCCAGGACCTGGTCATGCCCGGGCTCGATGGCCTGAGCCTGGTGCGCGAGTACCGTGCGCACCCGGCCACGCAGGACATTCCGATCATCGTGCTGTCGAGCAAGGAGGACGCCTTGATCAAGAGCGCGGCCTTTGCCGCCGGCGCCAACGACTACCTGGTCAAGCTGCCCGACACCATCGAATTGGTGGCGCGCATCCGCTACCACTCGCGCTCCTACCTGACCTTGCTGCAGCGTGACGAGGCCTACCGCGCCCTGCGGGTCAGCCAGCAACAGTTGCTCGACACCAACCTGGTGCTGCAGCGGCTGATGAATTCCGATGGCCTGACCGGGCTGTCCAACCGGCGCCACTTCGACGAGTATCTGGAGCTGGAATGGCGCCGGGCCATGCGCGAGCAGCAGCAGTTGTCGCTGCTGATGATCGACGTGGACTACTTCAAGGCGTTCAACGACACCTTCGGGCACCTGGCCGGCGATGAAGCCCTGCACAAGGTCGCCGAGACCATTCGCGGCTCGTGCGGCCGGCCCAGTGACCTGCCGGCGCGCTACGGCGGTGAAGAGTTCGCCCTGGTGCTGCCCAACACCTCGCCGGGCGGTGCCCGGCTGGTGGCCGAGAAGCTGCGTCAGAGCGTCGTGGCGCTGAACATCCCGCACACCTCGCCCCATGCCGAGGCGTGCCTGACCGTGAGCATCGGCCTGGCCACCCAGGTGCCGAGCATCGGCAGCCAGTGCCGGCAGTTGATCCTGGCGGCGGACAAGGGGCTGTATCAGGCCAAGGCGTCGGGGCGCAACCAGGTGTGTGTCGTCTAGGGCCGAGGCAGTGAAGGGCCGCTGTGCGGTCCAATCGCGGGCAAGCCCGCTCCCACAGAAGGGCGCTCGTCACGCCGAAGCAGGGGTGAAATCGGGACCTGCGGGAGCCGGCTTGCCAGCGATCAGGACGTGCAGCCCTTGAGCACGCTCACGCATGCCGCCTGCCCGCCAGCGACCGGCGTTCGCTTGTCGCTCGACACACGCCGCGAGCCATCCAGCGTCTCATCGCTTCCCGGTTGCCGCGCCCCGCAGGGCTTGAGGTATACTCCTCGGCTTTTCACTGTTTATCGACGAGAGCCGCCCGCCATGGAAATCCAACCGATCCTGAACACCATCAAGGACCTCACCGAGCGCTCCCAGTCCATTCGGGGGTATCTTTGACTACGATCACAAGCATGATCGTCTGACCGAAGTCAACCGCGAGCTGGAAGACCCCAACGTCTGGAACAAGCCTGAGTACGCGCAGGCCCTCGGTCGCGAGCGCGCCATGCTGGCCCAGGTGGTCGAGACCCTCGACACGCTGGCCAACGGCCTGGCCGACTGCAAGGACCTGCTCGACATGGCTGTCGAGGAAGACGACGAAGGCACCGTCAGCGACGTCGAGACCGAACTGAAGGCCTTGGACGAATCCCTGGCCCAGCTCGAGTTCCGTCGCATGTTCAGCGGCGAGATGGACATGAACAACGCCTACCTGGACATCCAGGCCGGCTCCGGCGGCACCGAGGCCCAGGACTGGGCCAACATCCTGTTGCGCATGTACCTGCGTTGGGCCGACAAGCGCGGCTTCGACGCCACCATCATCGAGTTGTCCGAGGGGGAGGTCGCCGGCATCAAGGGCGCCACCGTGCACATCAAGGGCGAATACGCCTTCGGCTGGCTGCGCACCGAGATCGGCGTCCACCGTCTGGTGCGCAAGAGTCCGTTCGACTCCGGCGCCCGTCGCCACACGTCGTTCTCCGCGGTGTTCGTCTCGCCCGAGATCGACGACAAGGTCGAGATCGAGATCAACCCGTCCGACCTGCGCATCGACACCTACCGCTCCTCCGGTGCCGGTGGCCAGCACGTCAACACCACCGACTCGGCGGTGCGGATCACCCACGTGCCGACCAACACGGTCGTGGCCTGCCAGAACGAACGTTCCCAGCACGCCAACAAGGACACCGCCATGAAGATGCTGCGGGCCAAGTTGTATGAGCTGGAGATGCAGAAGCGCAACGCCGCCTCCCAGGCGCTGGAAGACAGCAAGTCGGACATTGGCTGGGGCCACCAGATCCGCTCTTACGTGCTCGACGACTCGCGCATCAAGGACCTGCGGACCGGCGTCGAGCGCAGCGACTGCAACAAGGTGCTGGACGGCGACATCGACCAATACCTGGAAGCCAGCCTCAAGCAGGGCCTGTAACCCTTCCGTGCATGGCAGGCGCGTGTCGGCGTGCCTGCCCGCGCGATCCCTCACCCGCGAGGGCAATGAATACCTGATGGAAACGATGACGACATGAGCGACCTGAAGACCGAATCGCAAGACCTGCAACAGGAAGAGAACACCCTGATCGCCCTGCGCAAGGAAAAACTGGCCGCCGAGCGGGCCAAGGGCCAGGCCTTCCCCAATGACTTCCGCCGCGACAGCTACTGCAACGACCTGCAGAAGCAGTACGTCGACAAGACCAAGGAAGAACTGGAAGCCGCAGCGATTCCGGTCAAGGTCGCAGGCCGCATCATGCTCAACCGTGGTGCGTTCATGGTCATTCAGGACATGACCGGCCGCATCCAGGTCTACGTCAACCGCAAGACCCTGCCGGCCGAAACCCTGGCAGCGGTCAAGACCTGGGACCTGGGCGACATCATCAGCGCCGAAGGCACCCTGGCCCGTTCGGGCAAGGGCGACCTGTACGTCGAGATGACCGACGTGCGCCTGCTGACCAAGTCCTTGCGTCCGCTGCCGGACAAGCACCACGGCCTGACCGACACCGAGCAGCGCTACCGCCAGCGCTACGTCGACCTGATGGTCAACGAAGATACGCGCCACACCTTCCGCGTGCGCTCGCAGGTCATCTCGCACATCCGCAAGTTCCTCATCGAGCGTGACTTCCTCGAAGTCGAGACGCCGATGCTGCAGACCATCCCCGGCGGTGCCGCGGCCAAGCCGTTCGAGACCCACCACAATGCCCTGGACATGGCCATGTTCCTGCGCATCGCCCCGGAACTCTACCTCAAGCGCCTGGTGGTCGGCGGCTTCGAGAAGGTCTTCGAGATCAACCGCAACTTCCGCAACGAAGGCGTCTCGACCCGGCACAATCCCGAGTTCACCATGCTCGAGTTCTACCAGGCCTACGCCGACTACCGCGACAACATGGACCTGACCGAGGAACTGTTCCGCGAGCTGGCGCAGTTGGTCCTGGGCAGCACCGACGTGCCGTACGGCGACAAGGTGTTCCACTTCGGCGAGCCGTTCGTGCGCCTGTCGGTGTTCGACTCGATCCTCAAGTACAACCCCGAGCTGACCGCTGCGGACCTGCAGGATGTGGACCGCGCGCGTGACATCGCCAAGCGGGCCGGGGCCAAGGTGCTGGGCCACGAAGGCCTGGGCAAGCTGCAGGTGATGATTTTCGAAGAGCTGGTCGAGCACAAGCTGGAGCAGCCGCACTTCATCACCGAGTACCCGTTCGAGGTCTCACCGCTGGCCCGTCGCAACGACGAGAACCCGAGTGTCACCGATCGTTTCGAGCTGTTCATCGGTGGCCGCGAGATCGCCAATGCCTACTCCGAGCTCAACGATGCCGAGGACCAGGCCGAGCGTTTCCTGGCCCAGGTGGCCGAGAAGGACGCCGGTGACGACGAGGCCATGCACTACGACGCCGACTTCGTCCGTGCCCTGGAATACGGCATGCCGCCTACGGCGGGTGAAGGCATCGGCATCGACCGTCTGGTGATGCTGCTGACCAACTCGCCGTCGATCCGCGACGTGATCCTGTTCCCGCACATGCGTCCGCAGGCATAACCGGCGGCTGTGGCCTGCAACGGCACAGCCGTGCCCTGACGCGTCAGCGTCGCGATCAACGCTGGGCAAACAGCTGGCTTGGATCGCGGCCGGTCCGGTGCCCCGGCAGGGGCTGCTCCCACCCGCAGTGACACCGCGACGATGCAGGCGACCGGGGAGATTCTATGGTGTCTGCCAAGTCCGATGCGGCCCCTGCGGGGCCAATCGCGGCACGGGGGCCGCTCCTACACCGGCTGCGGTGGTACAGGTAATCGCGGTCCATGTGGGCGGCCCCCTGTGCCGCGATCGGGCCCACAGGGCCCGTAAAATCCGCCACCCCTCCCTGTCAGATCAGCACTGCTGACACGCTCTCACCCCACCCCCAAACGCATTCCCCTGTGCAGCGCAGACAGGGCATCCTCCACACAGGCTCGACGCTTCTCGCCACGCCCATCCTCTTTCAGGTTGACGCCCCCGAACCGCTCAGCTAGAAGATCGAAACCTGCCATGGCTGCACGCCTGCACCCGTGCCAGGCAAGGGCTCGCTGTCTCGGCTGCTGACCTTCGCTCAGACCGCCCCGGCCGGCCATCGCACCTTCCAAGGAGTGCTTCATGAGCGTCTGGCGCAAGCTGTTGATCTTGTCCTTCCTGCTGCTGGGCGGATGCCTGGCGACCTTCGAACACCCCTTGCCGGGCAATCAGTCGGCTCCCAAGGCCTTGCTGGGCCATTGGAGCGGCAAGGACGGCTGGGGCGAACCGGTCGATCTGGTGATCAGCGCCCTCCCGAATAACACCTACCGGGCGAAGGTCCGCCTGCACGACAAGCCGACCCACCGCTACACCTTCACCGTGTCGCACCATGGCGGGCGCTGGTACGCGTCGAGCGTGCAGCCTGATGCCCGTGGGGCCCTGATCGGTGGATTCGAATTGATCGAAAACCGGCAGTTGGTGATCTATACCCTGGATGTCGAGCCCTTGCGCCAGGCAGTCGCCCAGCAGGAGCTGTCTGGCCGCCTCACCACCGTCGGGCAGGACGACACCCCTGGCGTCCACATCGACAGCCCGGCCGAGCGTGTCATGGCCTACCTCGACGACTCGGCCAATTCGGACGTGTTCGTCGAAACCGCACGGCTGCAGCGCGTTGCCCGCTGACGCCCCAACCCAAGGAGTACAGGGTGGACGATTACCAACAGACCATACGCGCGTTGTCCGACCGCATCGTGGCCGCGCAGACGCCAATCCGTGTGCTCGATGCGGTGAAGTGGGATGACAGCATTCGCCAGGGCTTTCTCGAGGGCAAGGGCCGCGAGCCGCCTGCCATCGACAAGGCCTACTACCAATCGCGGCCGCTGTCGTTCGACGCCAGTGCGGTCAAGGCCGAGTTCCAGAGCATCGAGCGCGACGTGACCCGTCGGCTTGGTCAGTTCAGTCCGGTCGGTCAGATCATGCGACGGATGTGCCGCGAATACCGCATGGTGATACGCATGCTCGAAGCCCGAGGTACCGAAGATTTCGGGCTGATCTCCCAGGAACTGTACGGCGCCGCCTCCGATGCGTTCCATGCCGGCGATCCGACGCTTGCCGACCTGGGCCTGATGCTCTCGGACTACCTGAACAACATCGACGGTCGCGGTGACCTGAAGGACGAACCGAAGAACCTGACCGCCACCCAGGCCGTGGAAATCCTGCAAGCCCGCCTGAACAAGGTGTTCGGCGAGGCCGAAGGCACCATCCGCGTGTTCGAGTCCGACGGCATCGTCGCCGACGCTGCGGCTGGGGCCGATTACATCAAGGTGCGCGCCGACGCCATGTTCAATACCCGCGACGTGCGCGCGCTCGAGGTGCACGAAGGCCTGGTGCACGTCGGCACCACCCTGAACGGCCTGAACCAGCCTATCTGCACGTTCCTGTCGAAAGGGCCGCCGTCGTCGACCGTGACCCAGGAAGGGCTGGCCATCCTCATGGAAGTCATCGCCTTCGCCTCCTACCCCAGCCGACTGCGCAAGCTGACCAACCGCACCCGTGCCATCCACATGGTGGAGGAGGGCGCCGACTTCATGCAGGTGTACGGCTTCTTCCGTGACCAGGGTTTCGAGATGGCGGACAGCTACGGCAACGCCAGCCGTGTGTTCCGCGGATCGGTGCCGGACGGCCTGCCGTTCACCAAGGACCTGTCCTACCTCAAGGGCTTCATCATGGTCTACAACTACATCCAGCTTGCCGTGCGCAAGGGCAAGTTGGAGCAGATTCCCTTGCTGTTCTGTGGCAAGACCACCCTGGAAGACATGCGTACCTTGCGCCAGCTGGTCGATGAGGGCCTGGTGGAGCCGCCGCGCTATCTGCCCGAGCAATTCCGTGACCTGAACGCGCTGTCGGCGTGGATGTGCTTTTCCAACTTCCTCAACCACCTGAGCCTCGATCGCATTGAAGCCGACTACTCGAACATTCTCTAGACGCGCCCGTGGTTGGTTGCTGGGGGTCACGCTGATGGGCCTCGGGGGCTGCAGCAGCCTGCTGTTCTACCCCGAACCTGGACAACCGTTCACCCCGGCCTACGCGAAACTGGCCTTTCGCGAGCTGACCTTGACTGCCCAGGACGGCACACGTCTGCATGGCTGGTGGCTGCCAGCCAAGGCGGGCGTACCGGTCAAGGGGACGGTCCTGCACCTGCATGGTAACGGCGGCAACATGGCCTGGCACCTGGGAGGGAGTTACTGGCTGCCCGAACAGGGCTACCAGGTGCTGATGATCGATTACCGGGGATACGGCCTTTCCCAGGGCACGCCACGGTTGCCCGAGGTATACCAGGACGTGCAGGCCGCCATGGATTGGCTTGGGCAGGCGCCGGACGTGCAGGGCAAGCCGCTGGTGCTGCTGGGGCAGAGCCTGGGTGGTGCGCTGGCGATCCACTACCTGGCTGCACACCCCGAACAGGCCAAGCGCTTCACTGCCCTGGTGTTGGACAGCGTGCCGGCCAGCTACCGGCAGGTGGGGCAGTATGCCTTGAGCACGTCCTGGCTGAGCTGGCCGTTGCAGGTGCCGTTGTCCTGGGCGGTGCCTGACGGTGACAGCCCGATCCGCTCCATGGCGCGCCTGCAAGGGCCGCCCAAGCTGTTCTTCCACAGCCTCGACGACACCTTGGTGCCGCTGGAAAATGGCCTGGCCTTGTACAAAGAGGCGCCACCGCCCCGCGTCTTCCAGCTGACCCGAGGGCCTCACGTGCAGACGTTCGCCGATCCGACCTGGCGGGAGGTGATGCTGCGGTTTCTCGATGATCCGGCTCGGTTCGACGGGTTGCGCCGGTTGGGGGAGGTGCCGAACTACCCTGAAAAGCCGCAGGGGGCGAAAGGGGTGGGGGATTGATTCAGAGGAGCGAGCGCTGGCAGATGGACGCTGATCGTGGGCAACATCCCTTGTAGACAAACGCGGTTCTGCGTTGGAACGTCCAGGCGCACGTGGCTTTTCCCGTACCGATCCATGCATGATCACCTTGGCGGATTTTATGAGCCCTGCGGGCCCAATCGCGGCGCAGGGCCCACGCTGAAACGCACATCGCCGACCAGCCGACTTTCATCTCCACTCGTCATCACGATGGGTATGAAAGCCGGCTGGCCGGCGATGGGATCTACCGGATGGCCTGAGCGTGGCGCCAAGACGCCAACCGCTCAGGCTATCGATCGAGCACGCTCACTCAGTGAGTGCGTGGCGCAACCGGCTGGTTGTCGTTGGAAATGGTCACTTCCACACGACGGTTCTGGGCACGGCCCGAGTTGCTGGAGTTGTCGGCAACCGGGTATTCCTTGCCATAACCCTGCGAGACGATGCGGGCTGGGTCGACACCAGCGCGGACCAGGGCCATGCGCACGCTGCCGGCACGACGCTCGGACAGGCTCTGGTTGTACGAAGCCGAGCCGACGCTGTCGGTGTAGCCTTCGACGATCACCTTGCGCTCTGGGTTCTCCTGAAGGAACTGAGCCAGCTTGGTGATGTTCGGGAAGGCGCTGCTCTTGAGCTCGGCCTTGTTGAAGTCGAACAGCACGTCACCGAAGGTCACCAGGGTGCCACGATCGGTCTGCTTGGCGTTCAAGCTGTCCTGCAGCTTCTTGATCTGGGCGTCGCGAGCATCCAGGCGAGCCTGGGCGCGCTGGGCAGCAGCGTTCTTCAGGTTGCCTTCGGCGGTGCGCAGGGCGATGGTTTCTTTCGCCACTTCGACGCGCTGGTTGGCCAGGTACGCCAGTTGGTCGACTTTCTTGTCGTCGTCACGGTCGAGGTAGGCTTTGTCGGCCTTGTTCAGCCAGTCTTGCGCGTCCTTGGTTTCCAGGGCGGCAACCTTGCTGGACTGTGGATCGCTCTGCAGCGTGGAGAAGTTGCTGCGCGCCGCTTCCAGGTTCGGGTTGGGCTGGTGGGAGCAGGCAGCCAGACCGACGCTCAGGGCCAGCAGGGCGGGGATCATGACATGTTTACGCATAATGGTTCATCCTTTGATCGATAACGAGTGCATGGGTCGGCAACAGGCTTATTTAGCGCTGCGCATACCTTCCTCACGCAGTTCCTCTACGCCCTGACGAGCGTCCTGGACGGCTTTCTGGGCCTTGGCAGCCTGCGCCTTGCGCTCGGCGACGCGGGCGTCCCACTCGGCCTGCTCGGCCAGGCGCTTGGCCTCTTCGTATTTCTTGTCGTGCATGGCGATTTCCGCCTTCTTGAACTTGTCCTGCGCCGATTTCATCTCGACGGCGGCAAATTCGGTGCCCCCAGCGCTCACAGCGGAATTGACCGCCGATTGAGCCACGGCATACTGCTCGGTGGGCGGGTTGCCAGCACAGCCGGCCAGGACCAGGCTGCTGCCCAGGGCCAGTGCGGCCAGCTTGAGCCCGCGCAGGTGAGCGGACGGGGTTTTTGCGATGCGGGTCTTCATGGTGGTCAACTCCATTGGAACACTCCTGATGAACGACGATGTCCGTAGCAGTCCATCGGTGACGCCCTGACAGTACGAGCGCGGATCAGAACCGCGGACCGCCCGTGTTTACAGGGTTTTACCGTAATGGCTTACTGGCTGTGACCGGGTCGTTTTTTGAATAGTTCACAGAAATTTGCGCGACGGATATTATTTTTCCTGACTGATCAGTCAGCCTTTTTTTGCCCGGAACTTTCACGTTTCAGTGCGGTTGTATGCACCTTGTGACTAACGATTTCGCGTCTCTTCGTCCAAGGTGACAGCGTCGCTCCGAAGGCCTTCGAGACGGTGCAGATGCCGTCGTGACAGCGCCAGAAAACGGGGAGTGGCGCCCACGTCTTCGTAGAGTGGGTCGCCTTCTTCATCGATGGAAATGACCTGCTCGCCCTTGACGTAGGGAAAGCTCGCTTCCAGCTCTTCGAGGGCGGCGCCGACCAACTCGCCCAGCAGCGCGTCGACCGTACGCCGCGGGTACATCTCGGCGAGGGCGGCCAGACGCGCTTCGGCCTCGATATCCAGGTGCAGCACGTGGCCGGTCGGGCTGAGCTGGCCGTTGGCATCCTGTTCCCAGTGGTGGGCAAGTTCACGAATCTTCATGGCATCCTCCAGCGAATGTAAGGTCGATCACTGTGTCAGACGGTCGCCTCTCGGGTTAGTTGCCCGCGACCTGGGGCCTTGTAAGGCGTCCGCGCAGGCGGCACTCTGAGGGCTGTGCTGTTTCCCTGGACTGGAGAGGCCCGATGACCGAGATCGATCAGCGTTTGCGAGAGGATGTGCACCTGTTGGGCGAGCTGCTGGGCGAGACCATTCGCCAGCAGCATGGCGATGCCTTTCTGCAGAAGATCGAAGCCATTCGCCACAGCGCCAAGGCCGATCGGGGCGGGGCGCAGGCGCAATTGCGTGGCACCCTGGACGACTTGGCCGAGGACGACCTGCTGCCCGTGGCACGGGCCTTCAACCAGTTTCTCAACCTGGCCAACATCGCCGAGCAGTACCAATCGATTCGCCGTCTCGAGGCCGATCAGGCGGTACCTTTCGAGCAGCGCGTGCTGCCCGAGCTGCTCGCCCGCCTGCGGGACGCCGGTCACGCACCGGATGCGTTGGCGCGGCAACTGACGGGGCTGGACATCGAGCTGGTGCTGACCGCGCACCCGACCGAGGTGACCCGGCGCACCCTGATCCAGAAGTACGACGCGATCGCCGCACAACTGGCCGTGCAGGATCACCGCGACCTGAGTCCTGCCGAGCATGCGCGCGTGCGCGAACGCTTGCACCGACTGATCGCCGAGGCCTGGCACACCGAAGAGATCCGCCGCGAGCGGCCAACGCCGGTGGACGAGGCCAAGTGGGGCTTCGCGGTGATCGAGCATTCCTTGTGGCATGCCATTCCCGAGCACGTGCGCCAGGTCGACCACGCGCTGTTCGAGGCCACCGGGCAGCGTCTGCCGCTGGACGCCGCGCCCATCCGCTTTGCGTCCTGGATGGGCGGTGACCGCGACGGTAACCCCAATGTCACCGCTGCCGTCACCCGCGAAGTCCTGTTGCTGGCACGCTGGATGGCCGCCGACCTGTTCTTGCGCGATGTGGACCACCTGGCGGCCGAGCTGTCCATGCAACAGGCCGATGCCGCGTTGCGAGCGCAGGCCGGCGACAGCGCCGAACCCTACCGCGAAGTCCTCAAGCGACTGCGCGAACGGCTGCGAGCCACCCGCGCCTGGGCCCAGGCTTCGCTGCAAGGCCCGCAGCCGATGGACCCGATGGTGCTGGTCGACAACCAGGACCTGATCGCACCGCTGCAGGCCTGCCATGCCTCGCTGCAGGCCTGTGGCATGGGCGTGATCGCCGACGGTGCCTTGCTCGACAGCCTGCGCCGCGCTCATACCTTCGGCCTGTTCCTGGTGCGCCTGGATGTACGCCAGGATGCGGCCCGGCATGCCGCTGCGCTGTCCGAGATCACCCGCTACCTGGAACTGGGCGACTACCAGCAATGGGACGAGGAGCAGCGCATCGCTTTTCTTCAACAGGAGCTCAAGAACCGTCGGCCCTTGCTGCCGTCCTGCTTCCAGCCCGAACCCGACACCGCCGAGGTCCTGGCAACCTGCCGCGAAGTCGCCTCGGCACCGGCCGCCTCGCTGGGCTCCTACGTGATCTCGATGGCCGGTGCCGCCTCGGACGTGCTGGCCGTGCAACTGCTGCTCAAGGAAGCCGGCCTGATCCGACCGATCCGGGTGGTGCCATTGTTCGAGACCCTCGACGACCTGGACCATGCCGGACCGGTCATGCAGCGCCTGCTCGATCTGCCGGACTATCGCGCCAGCCTGGAGGGGCCGCAAGAGGTGATGATCGGCTATTCGGACTCGGCCAAGGACGCCGGTACCACGGCGGCGGCCTGGGCGCAGTACCGGGCGCAGGAGGCATTGGTGGGCATCTGCCGCGAACGTGACGTGGCGTTGCTGCTGTTCCATGGCCGTGGCGGCACCGTCGGGCGCGGTGGCGGCCCGGCGCATGCGGCGATCCTGTCGCAGCCGCCGGGGTCGGTGGCCGGGCGCTTCCGCACCACCGAGCAGGGCGAGATGATCCGCTTCAAGTTCGGCCTGCCGGGCATTGCCGAGCAGAACCTCAACCTCTACCTGGCTGCTGTGCTCGAAGCGACCTTGCTGCCACCGCCGCCGCCCCAGGCCGACTGGCGTGCGCTGATGGACCAACTGGCCAGCGACGGCGTCAGGGCGTATCGCCATGTGGTACGCGAGCATCCCGACTTCGTCGAGTACTTCCGCCAGGCCACGCCCGAGCAGGAACTGGGCCGTCTGCCGCTGGGCAGCCGACCCGCCAAGCGCCGTGCCGGAGGCATCGAGAGCCTGCGGGCGATCCCCTGGATCTTCGGTTGGACCCAGACGCGCCTGATGCTGCCCGCCTGGTTGGGGTGGGAGGCGGCGTTGAGCAATGCCTTGGCGAACGGGCAGGGTGAGCGGCTGGCGCAGATGCGCGAACAGTGGCCGTTCTTCCGCACGCGCATCGACATGCTGGAGATGGTCCTGGCCAAATCCGATGCCGACATCGCCCAGGCCTACGACCAACGTCTGGTGCAACCCGAGCTGCTCCAATTGGGGG
Source organism: Enterobacterales bacterium AN_CKDN230030167-1A_HGKHYDSX7 (assembly GCA_046940335.1). GTDB lineage: Bacteria > Pseudomonadota > Gammaproteobacteria > Pseudomonadales > Pseudomonadaceae > Aquipseudomonas. Next base: position 523,650 of record JBKYML010000001.1, on the reverse strand, counting down.
CGCATCTACGCGACCTATTGTCGCAGTCGTGCCAGGTCGTGCGGCAACTGACCGGCCAGCCGGAGCTGTTGGCGCACAGTCCGCAGACCCTGGAATTCATTCGCCTGCGCAATACCTACCTCGACCCTCTGCATCACCTGCAGGCCGAACTGCTGGCCCGTGCCCGCGCGCAGGACAGCGTGCCAGACAGCCCGCTACAGCAGGCGTTGCTGGTGACCATCGCCGGGATCGCGGCCGGTCTGCGCAACACCGGGTGATGCCAACGCCTGCGCCGGAGCGGCCTGCGAGTCCTCCAGCGCCGGCCCTGAGCAGGGCGGTTGCACCCTGCGCAACCTGGGTATGCAGAGGGCCTCAGGCGTCCCCGTTTGCGACGTTGGGACGCTTGTCTGCCTGCCAGGCGCTGTGTATCTTGAGCAGCCTTTTGGCCGATTCATGGCCACGATCCGATTGTCCGGAATTGGCCCTGAGCGCCGACTCCACAGATCTGCATAAAAAAACATGAGGAGCACAAGATGCGCGTAATCCTGCTGGGAGCTCCCGGGGCCGGTAAAGGTACTCAGGCAAAATTCATCACCGAGGAATTCGGCATTCCTCAGATCTCCACTGGCGACATGCTGCGCGCCGCGGTCAAGGCCGGCACGCCGCTGGGTCTTCAGGCCAAGGCGATCATGGATGCCGGCCAGCTGGTCTCCGACGACCTGATCATCAATCTGGTCAAGGACCGCATCGCCCAGCCCGATTGCGCCAACGGTTTCCTGTTCGACGGTTTCCCGCGCACCATTCCCCAGGCTGAAGCCCTGGTGACGGCCGGCATCGAACTGGATGCCGTGGTCGAGATCGCCGTCGAGGACGAAGAGATCGTCCAGCGCATCGCCGGTCGCCGCGTGCACGAAGGCTCGGGCCGTGTCTACCATGTGGTCTACAACCCGCCAAAGGTCGAAGGCCTGGACGACGCGACCGGCGAACCGCTGGTGCAGCGCAAGGACGACACCGAAGAAACCGTGCGTCATCGCCTGAGCGTCTACCACCAGCAGACCAAGCCGTTGGTGGCGTTCTACCAGAACCTCGAGGCCCAGCAAGGCAAGCCCAAGTGCAGCCACATCGAAGGTGTCGGTTCGGTCGAGGCCATCACCGCCAAGGTCATGGCCGCGCTTTCCTGATCGCTCCTGCCTGGTATCGACGGCCCGCTTGCGGGCCGTTGTCGTTTATACTGCCGCCTTTGTCTTCTGCCTCTGGATACCTGTTCGATGACCACCTTGCTGGCCCTGGATACCGCCACTGAAGCCTGTTCCGTCGCCCTGTTGCACGACGGTCGCGTGACTGGCCATCACGAGGTGATACCGCGCCTGCACGCGCAGAAACTGCTGCCCATGATCCAGCGCCTGCTGGCCGACGCGGGTGTCGCCCTCAGTGCAGTGGATGCGATTGCCTTCGGTCGTGGCCCAGGCGCCTTCACCGGCGTGCGCATCGCCATCGGCGTGGTCCAGGGTCTGGCCTTCGCCCTCGAGCGTCCCGTGCTGCCGGTGTCCAACCTGGCTGCCCTGGCTCAGGGTGCCCTGCGTCACCACGGGGTGCAGCAGGTCGCGGCGGCCATCGATGCGCGCATGGACGAAGTGTATTGGGGTTGCTATCAGGCCCAGGACGGCGAGATGCGCCTGCTCGGCCAGGAGCAGGTGCTGGCGCCGGAGCGTGCCATGCTGGCCCCCGGCAGTCAGGGCGAGTGGTACGGCGCCGGGACCGGCTGGAGCCTGCGCGAGCGCATCACTGCCTCGGTCACGGCCTGCGATCCCGCTCAGTTGCCCGATGCCCTGGACATCCTGCACCTGGCCACCGGTGCCTGGATGCGGGGTGAGGCAGTCGTCGCCGAACAGGCACAACCGGTGTACTTACGTGATAATGTCGCTACACCCAAGGCGCGTTGAACGTATCCTGATAAAACCTTCGGCGCTCTGGGTGGTCCAGTCATAGGCAGGCATCGGCGAGGGAACCCGATACTGCGGGATTGCCTTCATTGCTCCCCGAGTAGATGATCCATGCGCATCGACGGTTTTTCACCTCAGTCCTATCCGGTCAAGCGCGCGCCACGAAAGCCGGCGCCGCGCGACGACGTGGCCGAAGACGCCGAGCTGATCGAGGACACGCCGGTCCCGCCGCAGCGTGCCACGCGCCGTAATGCCGGGTTGCCAGCGCGTCAGCAGGACATGATCTATCCGCGTGCCCGCGACCGCCGCACGGCGACTGCCTTGGCCAGCTACCTGAGCACGGCCACCCTGAGCGACTGGGACATGGATGTCCTGGGTCTCGACCTGTACATCTGATCCATGACGGCGGCGCTGCCTTATTACCTGGGTTGTCCTTCATGGAGCGACCCAGTCTGGCGCGAGTACCTGTATCCGGCCGACGCACGCTCCACCGACTTTCTGGCGCTGTACTGCCACGTGTTCAACGCCGTCGAGGGCAATACCACGTTCTATGCCCGTCCGGCGGCGACGACCATTGCACGCTGGGCGCAGATCATGCCGGCGCACTTTCGCTTCACGGCCAAGTTCCCCGGTGACATCAGCCACCAGGGCGACTTGCGTGAGCAGATCGACGCGGCCCGGGACTTTCTCCAGTTGCTGTCGCCCTTGGGCCAGCGCGTGTCGCCTGCCTGGCTGCAGTTGCCAGCCGCGTTTGGCCCCTCGCGCCTGAGCGAACTGGCCGCCTTTCTCGACGGACTCGACGCGCACGTGGCCGTGGAGGTGCGCAATGACGCGTTCTTCGCCCGCGGCGATGAGGAACGTGTACTCAACCGGCTGCTGCACGATCGTGGTGTCGAACGCATCTGCCTGGACCCGCGGGCCTTGTTCAGCGGCGATCCCCGCGAACCGAGCATCCGGCATGCCCAGGCCAAGAAACCCCGTGTCCCACCGCGTCCGGCGGCGTTCACCGCCTGCCCGCAGGTGCGCTTCATCGGCCATCCGCACCTCGAGACCAACGATGCGTTTCTGGTGCCCTGGCTGGACAAAGTGGCTGGCTGGATCGAAGAGGGGCGCACGCCCTATGTGTTCCTGCATACTGCCGACAACCGCCTGGCTGCTGCATTGGCGCAGCGTTTTCACCAACAGTTGAGCCTGCGCTTGCCCGGCCTGCCCCCGCTGGAGACGTGGCCGCGTGCTCCCGAGGTCGAACAGCTGGGACTGATCTGACGTGCGCCTGCTGCTGTGGGTGACGTTGATCCTGGTAGCGTTCGGGGCCGTGACCTGGCAACCCGGCTGGCGACTGCCGTCGCAATTCGATCCGTGGGCCACGCTCGATGTGCGCCAGCCGCCGAACCTGCTCACCCCCTACAAACTGGCTCGGTTGCGCGACGACCCTGCGCTGTGTCGGCAGGCCTTGGCCACTTCGGCCTTGCGGTACCGCGCCCAGGCCGACAGCCCCGACAGTGCGCGCTGCCCCTTGCGCAACGTCTGGCGTATCGAAGGCGGACAAGCCCGGTTGAGCAGCAGCTTTCTCGCCAGCTGCCCGCTGGCCGTGGCTTATGCGATGTTCGAGGCCCAGGCGCTGCAACCCATTGCCCAGCAGGTGCTGGGCCAGCGTGTGGTACAGGTCGATCACCTGGGCAGCTTCGCCTGTCGGAACATCTATCACCGGCCACAGGCGCCGTTGAGCCAGCACGCCACGGCCAATGCCCTGGATGTCAGCGGCTTTCGGCTAGAGGACGGGCGACGCCTGGTGCTGTTGCGCGACTGGCAGGGGAGCGGGCCCGAGGCCGAGTTCCTGAGGCAGGTGCGCCAGGCTGCCTGCCACCACTTCAATACCGTGCTGGGGCCGGATTACAACGCCGCGCACCGCAATCACTTTCACCTCGACATGGGTCGCTGGCAGGTCTGCCGCTGAGTTCAGGCGGTCAGGCGCACGTTGTTGAGCACCACCGGGCGGGCCCAGTGCAGGTCGAACGCCAGGTCTGTCGTCTGCTCGGCCAAGGTGGCCTCGTCGAACGGAACAGGCGCCTCGTCCAGCAAGGACCACTCGAACTCGGCGATCGGCAGGTGCAGCGGGCGGGGCGCGGGTCCATCGCCTGGCGTGGGCAAGGGGTGCCCTTGGCGCATCACGGTCGGCCGCTGCCATTGGGTCTCGACCTCCAGGTGACGCTGCTGGGCGATCAGTTCGGCGGCACTGAAGGGCTCGGCGGCAGGCTCGAGCAGGTCGGCCTCCAGTTCGGCCTTGGGCAGGAACAGTGGCTCGGGTGGACGCACGTCACGGTCGCCGACCTCGCAGTCGCGTTGCGTCCTGATCAGCGCCAGGGTGTCACTGCCGGCCATGGGTTCGCCCGTGCGCGGGTCCACGGCTGCATGGGCCTGTGCGTCGGCGGGCGCCTGGCTGCCTTGCTGCTCGCTCAACGCTCGGGCGAAGAAATCCGACCACAGGTGACTGACGCCGCCGAGCGCTTGGGTGTTGTGTCGGCCGTAATGGTCGACGGGCGACAGGTAGGTCAGGCCAATGGCAAGAGTGTCGGACATGGCAGCGGCGCGTGAAGTGGTCTGGCAGAATGGGCGATACTGTTGTATCGGCGACGGCCGAGGTTTCATTAATCCATTCGAGTACGGGCACAGATGAGCGATTCACACGACCACACGGGAATCAGGGTAGAGGCCCTGTCGGCCGCCTTCGAGCCGCAGGCGGCTGCCTGGGCCGAGCGTCTCGACCTGCCCCGGCAGGACGATGCTGCCGGATTCGCCGTGCAGGTGGGTGCCGACGGCCTGCAGATACAGCAATTGGGCCCCCAGGCGCCGGGACCTGTGCGGGTGGACTTCGTCGACGGCCAGGCCGCGCACCGGCGTCAGTTCGGCGGTGGCAACGGGCAGATGATCGCCAAGGCAGTCGGTATCGCTCAAGGGGTGCGTCCGTCGGTCCTGGATGCTACGGCAGGGCTGGGCAAGGATGCCTTCGTGCTGGCCAGCCTGGGCTGCTCGATGACGCTGATCGAGCGTCAACCGCTGATCGCCGCCTTGCTGGAAGATGGTCTGGCGAGAGGGCGGGTGGACGAGGAGGTCGGGCCGATCATCGCGCGCATGCGCCTGCTCACCGGCAATGCCATCGAACGCATGCGGGCCTGGGAAGGGGAGGCGCCACAGGTGATCTACCTCGATCCGATGTTCCCGCACCGTGACAAGAGTGCCTTGGTGAAGAAGGAGATGCGGGTGTTCAGGCCCCTGGTCGGCGATGACCTGGATGCGCCCGCCTTGCTCGAAGCCGCCTTGGCGCTGGCCACCCACCGGGTGGTGGTCAAGCGGCCGCGCAAGGCGCCGATCATCGACGGCCCGAAGCCCAGCCATGGTCTGGAGGGCAAGTCGAGCCGCTACGACATCTATCCGCGTCGCACCCTCAAGGCTGAAGGGCGCTGACACGTGACGCTACGCCAAGCCGCCCATGATGTTCACGGCGCGACGGCGCGATCCACGCCTCGAGGCGCGTCGGCCTGCGGGCGATTGCAGCGAGGGTGCGTCAGAGTGCCCCGAAGACTTGCTTCGCCAGGCGCGTCGCCGCCTCGGCCGGGTTCTGGCGGATGCTCTGCTCCTGTAGGGCGATTCGCTTGAACAGGCCATCGAGCGCTTGCTCGGTCACGTATTGTTCGACGTTGGCATTCTTGGTGTCGACCATCCCCAGGGCAGCCGCCTGACCCGCGAAACTGTTGTACTTCTGCACCACGCCGACCTTGTCGGTCGCCGCCTTGACGATGGGCAGGAACTTGGCGCGGATCGCCTCGCGGCTGCTCTTGTCCAGGTACTGGGTCGCCGAATCCTGACCGCCGGCCAGGATGCCCTTGGCATCGGCGACAGTCATCTTCTTCACGGCGTCCACCAGGATCACCTGTGCCTGGGGCACCGCTGCCTCGGCTGCCTGGTTCAGGCTGTTCTCCAGGGCTTCCACCTGCGCGCCCTGGCCGAACATCTTCATCGCCTTGGCGGCCTTGCCCAGCTTGCCGGGCAGCTCGATGCGCACCTCAGGGTCGTTGGCGAAACCGCCGGGCGTCCCCAGCTGCCTGACGGCGACCTGGGCACCTTGGATCAAGGCGTCCTTCAGGCCACCGGAGGCATCAGCCTGGGTCAGGTCGCCCAGTGACAGCGCCATGGCGTTGGCACCGAACAGCAGGCTGGTGCAGAACAGGGCAAGACGAATGGGCGTGCGAAGCATGTGAGGTTCCTTGCGAGGGTCGATGAGCGGGCTCAGCGTACCGGATCGGCACGTATCCGCACAGCGAGGAGACGGTACAGATCAGGGTACAGTGGCCCGCCTGGCTGACGAAGGAGAAGGGCCAGCCGCCGTGTCGTCAGGTGACAGGCCACATCGTCTCAACGGCCGGATTATTGCACCCGGTTACCGCCATGGATCCCTTCGGCCATATTGCCGCCGTGGATGCCTTCGACCCGGTTATCGCCATGGACCCCTTCGGCCATATTGCCGCCGTGGATGCCTTCGACCCGGTTACCGCCATGGATCCCTTCGGCCATATTGCCGCCATGGATGCCTTCGACCCGGTTACCGCCATGGATCCCTTCGGCCATATTGCCGCCGTGGATGCCTTCTACCCGGTTATCGCCATGGATCCCTTCGGCCATATTGGCGCCATGGATGCCTTCGATCAGGTTTGCACCCTGAGTTCCTTGACCGGTCCTCGCATCGACCGTGATCAGCGGGACCGTGATAGGCGTGAGCCACAGGTCTTCGGACTTCCTGAGGCGCGACGGGTCAACGGGTACATGTTCATCGTTGATCAACAACAGATGGCCCTCGTACGCGATGCGGACCTGAATGCCCAAGGTACCCCTCGGGTCCACTGCGCGCGGATCGTACTGCAGAACGAGCGGAGAGGGTGGCAGGCCCACGCACCGTAGCGTCTGGCTCGCCAGTGTGACGGCGGCGACGTCGGTGCGTGCGCTGTCCTGGAGGGAAAACGTCACGAGCGTCTCTTGAGGAAGGTGCAGTGAAGGGGGGTAGGCCAGGTTGAGGGTCAGCTGGCTGAGTGTGGATCCCATGAGGAAACTCCTGTTTGGACAAGATCATAAGCCAGGGCCCGAGCAGGCAGGTACGGACCGTGGCCATTGGCGCGCTTGGCTAGGCATCACGGCCTGTGCCGTGATGTGCGCAGCGCACCGATCCTGCGCGCCCTGTCCCCCCTGGATGAAGCCTGAAACGCTACCCCGCGTCGATGCTGGTCGAGGCATCGGTGTTCGACGTGACCTGACGGATCGACAGGCGCAGCTCGGCCGACAGCACGCGCTTGGCCATGCCCTCGGCCAGCTCGCCCAGGCGGGCGGGATAGCTCAGTTGCCCCTGTTGGTTGGCACGCACCACGCCTTCGCGCAGCAGGGTCTGGATGAAGTGCCGGAACAGGCTCTTGTCGAAGAACTCCGGCGCGTTCAGCCCGTGCAGGATCGACAAGCGCTGGGCCATCGTCACGCACAGGCCTTCCAGGGTTTCGGCGGTCAGGTTGCCTTGGCCATTGTCCAGCAACAGCGAGGTGGCCATGTAGAAGCGCTGCAGGGTCTGCGTGATCGCCCGTGCCAGCAGGGTCAGCAGGACGAACTGGCGCGAGCTGGGCGCCGGGCGCAGGTACACGCCGTTCTCCTGACGCAGCAGTCCCTGCGCCACCAGGGCCTCGAGCCACTGGTCGATGACGGCCTCGAGCTGGTCGGGCGACCAGCGCAGGAACAGCTCGGCTTGCAGGTAAGGGTACAAGGCCCGGGCGTACGTGCCGATCTGCTGGCGATTCATGCGCGAACTGCTCATGAAGAAGCTCGCCAGCAGGGCGGGCAGGGCGAAGATGTGCAGGACGTTGTTGCGATACCAGGTCATCAGTACCGCGTTGGCCTCTTCCAGATAGAGGATGCGCCCCAGCGCATCGCTCTGCTCCGACAACAGGCCCATGCCCTTGACGTGTTCGATCAGGGCCAGGCCATCGCCCTCGGGCAAGGTCGAATGAGGGGAGTAAGGCACCTGTCGCAGCAGCGCCAGGTAGGTGTCGAGTACCCGCCGCAGGGCGCGTTCGTCGAGGGCCAGGCGGCTGGTGGACAGCAGCGCCAGCGCCACCAGGTTGACCGGATTGATCGCCGCGGCCTCGTTCAGGTGCTGGGCCACGGTATCCCCCAGGCGGGTGGTCACCGTCTTGAGCCACGCCGGACGGGCTTCGGGCGTGTCGGCGCAGGTTCGCCAGTCGGGACGCTGCTGGTCAAGGAACTCGGCCAGCCGAATGGGTTCGCCGAAGTTGACCGCTACCTGGCCGTAGCGCTGCCGGAGCGCGCCGATGACTTTGAAGATGTCGAAGATCGATTCCTTCTTCTTGCTGGCGCCGCGCAGCTCGCCCAGGTAGGTCCTGCCTTCGAGCACGCGTTCGTAGCCGATGTACACCGGTACGAAGACGATCGGCGTGCGTGACGAGCGCAGGAAGCTGCGCAGGGTGATGGCCAGCATGCCGGGCCGCGGTTGCAGCATCCGGCCGGTGCGCGAACGCCCCCCCTCGACAAAATACTCGACCGGAAACCCCTTGGTGAACAGCGTGTGCAGGTACTCGTTGAACACGGCGGCATACAGCGGGTTGTCCTTGAAGGTGCGGCGCATGAAGAACGCGCCGCCACGGCGCAGCAGGTTGCCGACCAGCGGCATGTTCAGGTTGATGCCGGCCGCGATGTGCGGGGGCGTCAGGCCGTTGCGGAACAGCAGGTAGGACAGCAGCAGGTAATCGATGTGGCTGCGGTGGCAGGGCACGTAGATGATTTCATGGCCCGGTGCCAGATCCTGGACCTGCTCGATGTGGTTGACCTTGATGCCGTCGTAGATCTTGTTCCAGAACCAGCTGAGCACCACCTCCAGGAAGCGGATGACGGTGTAGGTGTAGTCCGAGGCGATCTCGTTGGCATAGCGCAGGGCCTGTGCCTCGGCCTTGGCCGGCGGGATACCGTCACGTGTCGCTTGATCGGCGATGGCCTGGCGCACCAGGTCGGCGTGCAGCAGACCCTTGACCAGGTGGCGGCGATGCGAGATGTCCGGGCCGATCACCGCCGTCTTGAGGTTGCGCAGGTGGACCCGCAGCAGGCGCTGCGCCAGGCGCACGGTGCGCTCGGGACCCTTGCCCTGCGCCACGAGATCGCGCACGCGCAACGGGTCGGAGAACTGCACCCGGGTCTTGCGTCCCAGCACCAGAATGGTCAGCAACCGGCGCAGGCGCCCGGTCACCGCCCAGCTGTCGGCGAACAATAGCTTCCACGGGCTCGACTCGCTGTCCGGCGACTGCCCCCAGAACACGCTGACCGGAATGATCTGCACGTCCGTCCCCGGCTGCTCGCTCACCGTCTCGACGATGCGCCGCAGGGCCGGTGGCGTACCGCGCGTGTCGCGGCGCCCGAGCCAGTCGGCTTCCGGCGTCAGGTAGAAGAACGCCGCAGGCTCCTGTCGGTCGCCGACGACCACGGACACGACCGGCCGTGGCAGGCCGGCCTTGACGCATTCACGGTCCAGCACCGCCAGATCGCTCGCCGACGGCGAAGGCAGGGCGTAGACCACCGGGCAGGTGGGATCGGGCTTGAGCCCCAGCGACGACGGATTGATGGTTTCGGAGCGCACCCACAGGTACAACACACGGCGCAAGGCGCCGAACATCAGGCGACGCAGGGGGGAACGGGTCATCGGGGCAGGGCTCTGGCTGGACGGTGTGAAGTGACGCGCAAGCCGCCAGTCTGCCGCATCCGCTGACGTTCGGCAAAAGTCCATCACAGGGTTTTTTGGCGGCAGGATTTGAAATCCGGTCCGTAGCTTGCAGGAAACTTCTTTGAGTCGTGTAGGCCTTGCAGGAGCCGCAGGGCTGCGATGCTCGTCAAAAACAAAAGATCAGGAGTGGTACCGATGTCGTCTCGTGAAACTGGAAGCGTGAAGTGGTTCAACGATGCCAAGGGCTATGGCTTCATTCAGCGGGAAGGGGGCGCGGATGTCTTCGTTCATTTCCGGGCCATCCGTGGGGAGGGGCACCGCACCCTGCTCGAAGGCCAACGTGTGGAATACGCGCTGGTCGAAGGCCAGAAAGGCCTCCAGGCCGAGGACGTCCTGGGCTTGTGAGGCGTCGTCGGGCCGCGTCCTGCAAGGCGTGGCCCGATGCACAGGGCGTCGGAGGGCAAGGCCCGGTCAGGCAAGCCGCCACGCCAGGACGGTCAGGTCCGCCAGGTGATTTCCTGTTCGCCATCGGCGCTGATGCGCACCCAGCGATCGGCGTCTTCCTCGCCTTCTTCTTCCACCCAGCTGCCGGGGGCGCAGCGCACTTCCACCTGCAGCGCCGCATACACGGCGTGGGCGCAGGCGATGTCGTCCGCCCAGGGGGTCTGGTCGCTCTCCAGCAGCAGGCTGTTCCATTTCCCTACAGCGTTGGGTACCCAGGTGACCGGAATGTTACCGGCGCGGCACTTCCAGGTCTGGCCCTGCTGTTGCCAGGCCGAACACTGGCCCAGCGCCTGCTCGAGCCAGGTGGTCACCTGATGGCGGGAAACGTCGCTGTCCTTGAGGTAGATCTCGATATCGGGTTGGCGCATCAAAGGGGCTCCAGGTGTGCTCAGTCTTGGCGCACGAAATAGTCATAGCGCATGGAAACGGTGACGTCGAACGGTTCGGGCTGGTCGATCACCCGCGCACGCCGTTCGGCGCTGGCACGCCAGCCATGGGGCGTCATCGCCAGCAGGTCGGCACGCGCCTGGGGCTCGGCCAGCGACAGGCGGAAGGTCAGGGTCTCGCTGTGGGCATGCCGCATCGCGGCCGGCACCAAGGCCAGGTGCTTGTCGTCGGCGTAGGGGCGCACCTCATCGTAGAGCACCTGGCGCAGTTCCATCAGGTGGTCGCGGGTCGGACCCACACGCATCAGGCCCCCACCCGGGCTCAGCAGGCGCAGGGCCTCCTGCCAGTCGAGCGGGCTGAAGACGCTGGCGATGAACTGGCAGCTGGCATCGGCCAGCGGCACCCGCGCCATGCTGGCGACCAGCCAGGTCAGCTCGGCGGTCCGTCGGCAGGCGCGCTTGACCGCTTCGCGGGAGATGTCCAGGGCATAGCCGTCGGCCTCAGGCAGGGCCTCGGCGATCCGGGCGGTGTAGTAGCCTTCGCCGCAGCCGATGTCCAGCCAGGTGGCCGGGTGACGCTCGGCGGCCAGTTCGGCCAGGCGCTGGGCCACCGGCGCATAGTGGCCGGCCTCCAGGAAACCGCGACGGGCCTCGACCATCGCCTGGTTGTCGCCCGGGTCGCGGCTGTTCTTGTGCTGCACCGGCAGCAGGTTCAGGTAGCCCTGGCGCGCACGGTCGAAGCGGTGACCGGCCGGGCAGGCCACACCGTTGTCGAGGCGCGACAGGGGTGCATGGCACAGCGGACAGGCGAGCATCAGGCAAGCAACCTCACCAGGGTCTGGTAGTAGATCTCGGTCAGCAGATCGAGGTCACTGGCCAGGATACGCTCGTCGACCTGGTGAATCGTGGCGTTGACGGGGCCCAGTTCGACCACCTGGGTACCGAGCGTGGCGATGAAGCGCCCGTCCGACGTCCCGCCGCTGGTGGAGGGCTGGGTCTGGCGGCCGGTCACAGCGTGGATGCTGGCGGCCACGGCATCGAGCAGGTCACCCGGCTCGGTCAAAAACGGCAGGCCGGAGAGCGACCAGTCGATCGACCAGTCCAGCTGGTGCGCATCGAGGATGGCCGCGACGCGCTGCTGCAGGCCTTCGACCGTCGATTCGGTGGAGAAGCGGAAGTTGAACAGCGCCGTCAGCTCGCCCGGGACCACGTTGGTGGCGCCGGTGCCGGCGTTGAGGTTGGAGATCTGGAAGCTGGTCGGCGGGAAGAACGCATTGCCGGCATCCCAGTGTTCGGCTGCCAGTTCGGCCAGCGCGGGCGCGGCCAGGTGGATCGGATTGCGCGCCAGGTGCGGGTAGGCCACATGGCCTTGTTTGCCGCGCACGGTCAAGGTCGCACCCAGCGAGCCGCGACGGCCGTTCTTGACCACGTCACCGAGCAGCGAGGTGCTGGATGGCTCGCCGACGATGCACCAGTCCAGCCGCTGCTGACGAGCGCGCAGGCGCTCGACCACGGCCTTGGTGCCATGGTCGGCCGGGCCTTCCTCGTCGCTGGTGATCAGGAAGGCGACCTGCCCGCGATGGTCGGGGTAGTCGCGCACGAAGCGCTCGCTGGCCACCACCATCGATGCCAGGCTGCCTTTCATGTCGGCGGCGCCTCGCCCGCACAGCATGCCCTGATCGTCGATCAGCGCCTCGAAAGGCTGGTGCGTCCAGGCCTGCAGCGGGCCGGTGGGGACCACGTCGGTATGCCCGGCGAAGCACAGCACCGGGCCGTCCCCGCTGCCGTGGGTGGCCCAGAAGTTGTCGACGTCCTCGATGCGCATCGGCTCGAGCGAGAAGCCGACCTGTTCCAGGCGGCGCATCATCTGCGCCTGGCAATCGGCATCGACCGGGGTCACGGACGGACGGCGGATCAGGTCGCAGGCCAGTTGAAGGGTAGGCGAGAGGTCGGCTGAGGCCGTCATGGGTCACTCCAGGGGCAGGGCGGGGGCGAGGTGGTCAGCGGCGTCTTGCGATCCCTCGCCGCGACAGGACTGCCCCCGGTCCGGACCCCGAGGTCAGCCTGTGGGAGCGGCCCCTGCGCCGCGATGGACCGCGCAGCGGCCCCAGGATCAGCCAGACCCTGATGCACCGAGACCACCCATAAAGCCCGTTATCTTATATCAAAGCCACGCCGAGGGCACGTACGACGCGACGGCATAGCGGTGTTCGGCCGAGCCGGATTTCGCCTGTCCCGACTCATGCACGAAGCGCTTTATTCGACGGCAGAGCGCTCTGCCAGCGTTTCCCGCCGTGGCAACGACGACAGAAACGCCATCACCAGGGCCGCCAGGTAGGGCAGCGATTGCACCAGCAGCATCACCACCCAGAAGCGCATGTCCGTGTTGGGCAGGCCCTGGACCAGGCAGATGCCCGCCGCTGCGCTCCACAACAGCAGCAGGATGAACAGCTCCTCACGGGCTTCGGCGATGGCCACCAGCACGCCATGGCTGTCGGCATGCTTGGGCGTGCGGATGAACGGCATGCTGCGGGTGAAGAACCCGTACAGCACCGCCTTGGCGATGGTGTGCGACAGCGCCAGGCCGGCCAGGGCCGCCGCGAAGGCATCCTTCAGGTCCACGCCCACCGCGCGGCGGTAGAGGAAGAGGATCTTGCCGACCTTGAAGCCGAACAGCGCCAGGGGCGGGATGGCGAACATCAGCAAGGGTGGATCGACCCGCTGGGGCACGATGATCATCGCCGCCGACCAGAGCAGCGCGCCGACGGTGAAGAAGATGTTCATGCCATCGGCCACCCAGGGCAGCCAGCCGGCCAGGAAGTGGTAGCGCTGGCCGCGGGTCAGCTCGCTGCCACGGCCGCGCAGCAGGGCACCGGCATGGTGCTTGATGATCTGGATGGCGCCATACGCCCAGCGGAAGCGCTGTTTCTTGAAGTCGATGAAGGTGTCCGGCATCAGTCCCTGGCCGTAGCTGTCGTGGGCATAGGCGGCCGAGTAGCCATGCTCGAATACCCGCAGGCCCAGCTCGGCATCCTTGCAGATGCACCACTCGGCCCAGCCCAGTTCGTCGAGCACCGAGCGGCGCGTCATGGTCATGGTGCCGTGCTGGATGATCGCGTTGCGCTCGTTGCGCGTGACCATGCCGATGTGGAAGAAACCTTTGTACTCGCTGTAGCAGAGCGTCTTGAACAGGCTCTCGTGCGCGTCACGGTAGTCCTGGGGCGACTGCACCACGGCGATCTTCGGGTCGGCGAAGTGGGGCACCATGTGCTTGAGCCAGTGGCGATCGACACAGTAGTCCGAGTCGATCACCGCGACCACCTCGGCATCCGCAGCGGTGTGCGGCAGCAGGTAGTTCAGCGCGCCGCCCTTGAACCCGGCGAGCGGCGACACGTGGAAGAACCGGAAACGCTCGCCGAGTCGCTCGCAATGCGCCTTGAGCGGTTCCCACACGGCCGGATCCCGGGTGTTGTTGTCGATCACCAGCACTTCGAAATCGGGGTAGTCCAGCGCCGCCAAGGCATCGAGGGTCTGCTTGACCATCTCGGGTGGCTCGTTGTAGCACGGCACGTGCACCGATACCTTGGGGCGGTAGGCGCGGTCGGTGTGCACCGGCAGGAATTCCCGGCGGCGTTTGTGGATCCAGACCGCCTCGGCCAGCTCATGGGCTTCGGTCAGCAGCACGATGAACACGCCCAGCGCGCCCAGGCCGAGCAGCACGCCCACGGTCAGGCTGAACCAGGTGCTGTACTGCTGACTGTAGTCGTAGCCGATCCACACCAGCACCGAGCCGCAGAGAAACGCGATGAAGGTCAGGAAGGTGCGCCCGCGCTGGCGCAGGGTCGAGCCGTCGATCAGCAGCAACGCCAGGGCCAGCAAGGCCAGCACCACCGAGGCCACGGCCAGGGCGCGCCACTGCGGGATCGCCACCACCGGCCCCTCGAAATTGAATTTCTGCTGGCGCGCGGCATTGAACACGCCCCAGTACGCGCCTACCGACCCTTCGTCGCTGGCTTTCCAAGGTTGGTCGTAGGCTTCGATCACGAAGTAGTTGTAGCCGCGCCGGTTGAGCGTGTTGACCAGGGTGCGCAGGTAGATGGCCTGGTCGGCCTGGGTGGCATCGGCGCCGCCACGCATGCGCCCGTTGCTCGGCCAGCCGACCTCGGACAACAGCAGCGGCTTGCGCGGGAACTGCTGCTTGAGCTCGCGGGCACGGTCGAGCACGAACTGCACCGCATCGCTCCTCGGCACGAACTCCCAGTACGGCAGGATGTGTGCGGCAATCAGGTCCACATGCCTGGCCAGTTCAGGGTGCGCCTTCCAGATGTGCCACTGCTCGCTGGTGGTGACCGGCACCTTGACGGCGGCGCGCACCCGGTCCAGGTAGGCGATCAACCCCTCTGGCGTGACGTCCTCGCGGAACAGCGCCTCGTTGCCGACCACCACGCGGATCACGCTGCGTGAGGTGTTGGCCAGCGCGATGGCCTGAGCGATCTCACGCTCGTTGCGTTCCAGGTCCGGGCTGATCCAGATGCCCAGGGTCACGCGCAGGCCCAGTTCCTCGGCCAACCGCGGAATCTGCGCCTGGCTGCCCTCGACGGTGTAGAGGCGGATGCTGTCGGTCAGCGCGCTCAGTTGCGTCAGGTCTTCGCGCAGTTCCTGCTCGCTGGGGTACTGGCCCCGCTGCGGGCTCTCGTTCAGGCGAAACGGCGAGTACGAGAAGCCCGAGATCTGCTCAGGCCAGGCGGGGGCGGCCACGGGGCGATTGATCAAGGCCCAGAACCCGGTGAACAGGGCGGCGATGAGCAATACCACGACCAGATGGAGGCCGAATGTGCGTGATGACATGAGCGTGTGAGATTCCGACGCCCGCGCCGACGAGGGCAGAGGCGACTGTCCGAAGGTGAGGGTTGCGCCCCGCCGGGGGGCACGGGCTTTTCCGTGTGAACAGCGCTCATTAAAGCAGGCTTGCGCGGATTAATCCCCTTGATGGGGCCGTTCAAGGCTTGCAGCACTGCGCACCTGGTCCGCCAAGGGTTCGTCATCCGGCCAACTGCTTTATACTGCGCGCCGGTTTTTTCCAGGGTTTGGCGACATGAGCACACAAGATCCACGCTTTGCCGGCATTGCCCGGCTGTACGGCGACGACGGCCTCGAGCGCCTGCGTCGCGCCCACGTCGGCGTGGTCGGCATCGGCGGGGTGGGCTCCTGGGTGGCCGAGGCCCTGGCGCGCAGCGGGGTCGGCGAGATCACCCTGTTCGACCTCGACGATGTCTGCGTGAGCAATACCAACCGGCAAGCCCATGCGCTCGAGGGGCAGGTGGGGCGCGCCAAGGTCGAGGTCATGGCCGAGCGGCTGCGCGCGATCAACCCGGCCTGCGTGGTCCATGCAGTGGCCGATTTCGTGACTCGCGACACCATGGTCGAGTACATCCACGAGGGCTTCGACGGTGTGGTCGACTGCATCGATAGCGTCAACGCCAAGGCGGCGCTGATCGCCTGGTGCCGGCGGCGCAAGATCGCCATCGTCACCACGGGCGGCGCCGGCGGGCAGATCGACCCGACCCAGGTGCAGGTCGGCGACCTCAACAAGACCTTCAATGACCCCTTGGCTTCACGCGTGCGCTCCACCCTGCGCCGTGACTACCAGTTCTCACGCAACGTCAGCCGCAACTACGGGGTGCCGTGCGTGTTCTCCAGCGAGCAGCTGCGCTACCCCAAAGGCGATGGCAGCGTCTGTCTGCAGAAGCGCTTCGTCGGTGACGGCGTGCGCCTGGACTGCTCAGGCGGTTTCGGCGCGGTGATGATGGTCACCGCGACCTTCGGCATGGTCGCCGCCAGCAAGCTGGTGGAGAAACTGGTGGGCGGGGCTCGCCGACCTTCGGAGCGTGCCGTGGCTCAAGCGCCTGCGGCCAGCTGAGCCATGCGCTGCAGCACGGCGTGCAGGCCGTTGCTGCGTGATGGTGTGAGCTGGCGCTCCAGGCCCAGTTGCGCGAACCAGTCGGGCAGATCGACGCCAACCAGTGCGTCCCGGTCGAGCCCCTGCACGCGCACCAGCAACACGGCCAGCAAGCCCTTGAGCAGCCGCGCTTCGCTGTCGGCCTGGAACTGCCAGTGTCCGTCGACAGCCTGCGCGGTCAGCCAGACCACGCTTTCGCAACCGTGTACGCGGTTGGCCTCGACCTTGTCGGCTTCGTCCAGCGGCGGCAAGCGTTGACCCCACTGCATCAGCAGGCGCGCGCGCTGCTCCCAGCCGTGGGCCTGCTCGAACGCCTGCAAGGCTTCGCGGGCTGCGATCGAAAGGCTCATCGCAGCAGCGCCAAGGCGTGATCGAAGGCGTCGAAGAACCGCGCCAGGTCGTCGCCATCGTTGTACAGGCCCAGCGACACGCGGATCGCACCGCCCAGGCCAAGCTGCTCGAGCAGTGGCATGGCACAGTGGTGTCCGGCGCGCACGGCGATGCCCTGCTCGGTCAGCAAGTGGGCGATGTCGGCCGTGTGCACGCCGTCGACCACGAAACTGGCCAGCGCCACCTGCGGATCGCCCAGCAGTCGCACGCCTTCGCGGGCGACCAGACCCTCGCACAGCGCACGGTGCAGCGCAGCCTCGTGTGCCGCCACGGCCGACAGGTCCAGGCCGTTCAGGTACGCCAGGGTCGCGCCCAGGCCGATCACGCCTGCCACCGGCGGCGTGCCTGCCTCGAACCCCAGGGGGGCGGGGCGGAAGCTCGCTTCGTGGTAGCCGGCCAGGTGGACCATCTCGCCGCCGTACTGCCAGTGTTTCAGGTGGGCCAGCGCTGGCTGGCGGCCGTAGAGCACGCCCACGCCGTCCGGCCCATACAGCTTGTGGCTGGAGAACACGTAGAAATCGCAGCCCAGCTGGTGCAGGTCGGGACGGCCATGGACCACGCCCTGGGCGCCGTCGACCACACTCAACGCGCCTTGAGCACGGGCATGCGCCAACAAGGGCGCCAGAGGCTGCCAGGTGCCCAGCACGTTGGACAGCTGACTGACCGCCAGCAGCCGGGTCCGTGGGCCGATCAGCTGCAGCGCCTGCTCGAGATCGATGCGGCCCTGCGCATCGATCGGCAGGATCACCAGGCGTAGACCACGGCGCCGTGCCAGCTGTTGCCAGGGCAGCAGGTTGGCGTGGTGCTCCAGGGCGCTGACGGCGATTTCGTCACCGGCCTCGAAGCCATGTTCCAGACCATAGGCGAGCAGGTTCAGCGCGGACGTAGCGCCGTGGGTGAAGATGAACTGCTGGGCTTCGCCACCCCCCGTCCAGGCGGCCAGCGCGCTGCGCGTCGCCTCGAACGCCTGGGTCGCCAGGGCGCCCGGTACGTGCTGGGCCCGATGCACATTGGCGGCGCCCTCTGCGTAGTAACGGGTGAGGGCGTCCAGCATGGCCTGGGGCTTCTGGGCGGTGGCCGCACTGTCCAGGTAGGTCTGGTGCTGGCGGTGCAGGGCGGCGACGGCGGGGAAGTCGGCGCGCCAGGGGGAGGGCTGGAGCATGATGGTGGACCTGGAAAAGAAACGGGCCTGGCGCAAAGCCAGGCCCGATCTTACCACTTCAGGTCGGTGCAGGCCTCAGTTGTGGGCGTGCAGGGCCTCGTTCAGCTCGATGGCCGACTTGTGGGTCTTGCACTCGACCGCGCCGCTCACCGAGTTGCGACGGAACAGCAGATCGGCCTGGCCCGCCAGGTCGCGCGCCTTGACCACCTTGACCAGCTGGTTCTGCTCGTCCAGCAGCTGCACCTTGGTGCCGGCAGTGATGTACAGGCCTGCCTCGACGGTGTTGCGGTCGCCCAGCGGGATGCCGATACCGGCGTTGGCGCCGATCAGGCAGCCTTCGCCGACGGTGATGACGATGTTGCCGCCACCGGACAGGGTGCCCATGGTCGAGCAGCCGCCGCCCAGGTCCGACCCCTTGCCGACGAACACACCGGCCGAGACGCGGCCTTCGATCATGCCCGGGCCTTCGGTGCCGGCGTTAAAGTTGACGAAGCCCTCGTGCATGATGGTGGTGCCTTCGCCGATGTAGGCGCCCAGACGAACCCGCGCGCTGTCGGCGATGCGCACACCGGCCGGCACCACGTAGTCGGTCATCTTCGGGAACTTGTCGACCGAGAACACTTCCAGCAGGTCGCCGCGCAGGCGAGCTTCGAGCTGCTGCTCGGCCAGTTCGGCCAGGTCGATGGCGCCCTGGCTGGTCCAGGCGATGTTCGGCAGCAGCGGGAAGATGCCGGCCAGGCTCACGCCATGGGGCTTGACCAGACGGTGCGAGAGCAGGTGCAGCTTCAGGTAGGCTTCCGGGGTCGAGGTCAGGGCGCCGTCCTCGGCCAGCAGGGTCGCCACCAGTGGCTTCTGGCTTTCTGCCAGGCGCGTCAGCAGGGCGGCCTGGGCCGCGTCGACCGAGCGCACGGCGTCGGCCAGTTGCGCGGCCTGGGTGGTGCTGAGGGTGATGGCCTGGTTGCCGCCTTCGTAGCCGAGTACCGGAGCGATCGCCTCGACCAGGGCGCTGGAGGGCGCCACCAGGGGCAGCGCGTAGAAGACTTCCAGCCAGGTGCCCTGGCGGTTCTGGGTGCCGACGCCGAAGGCCAGGCTGAACAGGGTAGTGGACATGCAGTTACCTCTTGCAAATAAGGGAAAGCGGAAAATCAGGTCAGTGCAGCGGCATACCGGTCCGGTGCGAAGCCGACCAGCGTGCGTTCGCCGAGGTCCAGCACCGGGCGCTTGATCATCGAAGGCTGTGCCAGCATCAGGTCGATGGCCTTGGCCTGGTCGAGATCGGCCTTGCTGGCCTCGTCGAGCGTGCGGAAGGTAGTGCCGGCACGGTTCAGGACGACCTGCCAGCCGTGTTCGTCGCACCAGCGCGCCAGGCTGTCACGGTCGATGCCTTGGGTCTTGTAGTCGTGGAAGGTGTAGGCGATGGCCTGCTCGTCGAGCCAGGTGCGGGCCTTCTTCATGGTGTCGCAAGCCTTGATGCCGTAGAGAGTCGGGGTCATTGCGTGTCGTGAGGCCATGCGCGGTTCGAACGGGCAGGAAGCGGTGCAGGGCGACTGATCGACCGGAAGGGAGCCACGACGGGCTCTACCGTCTCCGGACGGTCAGGGCAACTCGACCGACCCCTGTCCGAGCCTGGCGTACCGCCTCGGTGCTCCTTGAACAGTGGACGGCCGATTATGCGTCATCGACGGCGCGGATGCCACGAGCGTGGCACCTGAGGGCCGCACCGTGGTCCATTGCAGGTCGTCGCGGCCCTCGACGCGGGCGCCGCCGGGGTACGACGTTGGTCGCACGGCCCTGCCATGCCCTTCACCCTTACCATGACGCCGCCCGCGCTTGCCGGCCGCCCTTGGCCTTCGCTCACACAGGACACATGCTCCAATGCAGTCAGCCTACACCGTGCTTATCCTGCTGACGCTGGTAAGTCTTTCCAAACTGCTGGTTCGCGTCGTTCCGCTGCCCTTGCCGTTGATCCAGATCGCCGCCGGGGCCTTGCTGGCCTGGCCGACCCTGGGCCTGCACGTGGCGCTGGACCCTGAACTGTTCCTCTTTCTGTTCCTGCCGCCACTGCTGTTCGTCGATGGCTGGCGCATTCCCAAGCGCGCCCTGTGGCGGCTGCGCGGACCTGTGGTGGGCCTGGCGGTCGGGCTGGTGCTGTTCACCGTCGTCGGTGCCGGGTACTTCATCCACTGGCTGCTGCCGAGCATTCCGTTGGCCGCCGCCTTCGCTCTGGCAGCGATCCTCTCGCCCACCGATGCGGTGGCCGTGTCGGCGATCACCCAGGACCGTCTGCCCAAGCCGTTGATGCACATGCTCCAGGGCGAAGCGTTGATGAACGATGCGTCGGGCCTGGTGACCTTCAAGTTCGCCCTGGCGGCGGCCATCACCGGGGCCTTCTCGCTGGCCGAGGCCAGCGTGACATTCCTGCTGGTGGCGCTGGGCGGGCTGGCGGTAGGCGTGGCCCTGAGCTGGCTGATCGGGCGGCTGCGCATGTGGATGATCGGCCGAGGGTGGGACGATCCGGCCACCCATGTGGTGTTCATGCTGCTGTTGCCGTTCGCCGCCTATGTCCTGGCCGAACGTCTCGGTGCGTCGGGCATTCTCTCGGCGGTGGCGGCCGGCATGATGCAGAGCTGGCTCGACCTGCTGCCGCGTCAGACCAGCACCCGCCTGCTCAACCGCAGCGTCTGGTCGCTGCTGGAGTTCGCCTTCAATGGCCTGATCTTCCTGCTGCTGGGGCTGCAGTTGCCCGACATCGTCAAGGCCGTGGCCAGCCATGAGACCTCCCTCTGGCCGACCCTGGCCTGGCGCTGCCTGGACGTGCTGGCGATCTTCGCCACGCTGGTGCTGCTGCGCTTCATCTGGGTGCAAAGCATCTGGCGCATCATCGGCCGGATCCGCCACTGGCGGGGCAAGTCGGCCCTGGTGATGCTGCCGACTGCGCGTTCCTGCTGGCTATTGACCTTGGGCGGCGTGCGCGGGGCGGTGACCTTGGCCGGTGTCATGTCGGTATCGCTGCTGATCGGTGCCGACCAGGCCTTTCCCCAGCGCGACCTGCTGATCTTCATCGCCGCCGGGGTGATCCTGCTGTCGCTGGTCAGCGCCTGCATCGCCCTGCCGCTGTTGCTGCGCGGGGTCGACAAGAGCGCCGACGAACGCATGGACCAGGAAGTGCAGGAGGCCTGGCGGCGAACGGCCGAAGCGGCCATCCATGCCCTGGAGGCCGAGGACCTGAGCGAGGCCGACGCGCCGCAGAACGCCGATCTGGCCACGCTCGCGGTCGAGCTCAAGGGGCGGTTGATGGCCGAATACCGTGACCAGCTCGAACGCTACAACCACAGCGCCGAGACGCGCGCGCTGGCCGAGCGCATGGACCAGCTCGAACGGCACCTGCGGCTCAAGGCCTTGCGTGCTCAGCGTCTGGAGCTGTATGCGCTGCACCGTCGGCATCAGGTCGGCAACGAGGTGGTCCGGCAGATCCTCGGCGAACTCGACCTGAGCGAGGCCAACCTGGCCCGCAACAAGTGAGCCGTCGCTTCAGCGCGGGTAGGCCAGGCGCATGAGCTGCTTGTCCTTCTCGCTGAGGCGTGTGTTGATGCCGGCCTGGGCCGGCGTTGACCGGGTTTTCGGCGACGGCGACCTGGTAGGCAAGCAGCGGATCGAGGGGTTTGCGGCAGTGGCACAGCATCAGTTCCAGCATGGCGAGACTCCGGTGAGGTAGAGCCCCGGAGTCTCATGCCGCCTGGTGCGCGCTGCGCGTTAGAGAATGCGGGGTCGAGTGGGCTCAGCGCGACAGAAAGTCGCGAATGCGCTCGGCCGCCTCGATGCATTCGGCCAGCGGGGCGACCAGGGCCATGCGTACGCGCCCGGCGCCTGGGTTGACGCCGTCCACCTCGCGCGACAGGTACGAGCCGGGCACCACCGTCACATGCTCGGTCTCGAACAGGTCACGGGCGAAGGTGGCGTCGTCCCCCGGGACCTTGGCCCACAGGTAGAAGCTGCCGTCCGGGCGCTGGACGTCGAGCACCGGCTGCAGGATGTCCAGGACCGCATCGAACTTGGCGCGGTACTGGTCACGGTTGGCGCGCACGTGCGCTTCGTCGCCCCAGGCCGCGATGCTCGCGCGCTGGGTCGGCACCGGCATGGCGCAGCCGTGGTAGGTGCGGTACAGCAGGAACGGCTTGAGGATGCGCGCATCGCCGGCGACGAAACCCGAACGCAGGCCTGGCAGGTTGGAGCGCTTGGACAGGCTATGGAACACCACGCAGCGATGGAAATCCTGGCGGCCCAGTTCGGCGCAGGCCGTCAGCAGGCCGGCCGGTGGACTGTCTTCGTCGAAGTACAGTTCGCTGTAGCATTCGTCAGCGGCGATCACGAAATCATGCTCGTCGGCCAGGGCGATCAGTTTCTTCAGGGTCTCCAGGGGGACCAAGGCGCCCGTCGGGTTGCCTGGCGAGCACAGGAAGAGGATCTGGCAGCGCTCCCAGACCTGCGCCGGCACGGCGTCGAAGTCGGGGTTGAAACCATTGGCTTCGAGGCATGGCAGGTAATGGGGCGTGGCGCCGGCCAGCAACGCGGCGCCTTCGTAGATCTGGTAGAACGGATTGGGGCTCACCACCAGGCCATCGTCGGCCCGGTTGACCACGGCCTGGGTGAATGCGAACAGGGCCTCGCGGGTGCCGTTGACCGGCAGCACGTGACGCTCGGCGTCGAGCCAGCCGGCAGGCACGTCGAAGCGCCGTTCGCACCACTGCGCGATCGACTGGCGCAGTGCCGGCAGGCCGAGGGTGCTGGGGTACACCGCCAGGTCCCCGAGGTGGTCGGCCAGGGTCTGGATGACGAAGGCCGGCGATTCGTGCTTCGGCTCGCCGATCGACAGGGCGATGGGCCGTTTGTCCGCCGCCGGTTTCACGCTGCCGAGCAGGGCGCGAAGTTTCTCGAACGGGTAGGGCTGAAGCTGGGTCAAGGCATGGTTCATCGGCGCAAGGTCTCGTCAATCGTCAAAAGGTGACACGGGTAGGGGTGCCATCGCTCTGCTGGCCTGCCTGCAACTGGCGCACGATCGCCTCCTGCAGGCGGCTGCACAGTTGCGGGTCGGACAGCGGCTGGTTGTCGGCATCGGTAATGAAGAACACGTCCTCGACCCGCTCGCCCAAGGTGGCGATCTTGGCGTTCTGCAAGGACAGGTCGAACTCCAGGAAGATCCGGCCGATGCGCGCCAGCAAGCCGGGGCGATCCGGGGCGGTCAGCTCCAGGACGGTCACCGGCCGCTGCGCGTCATTGTGGATGGTCACCTGGGGGGCGAAGGTGAAGTGCTTGAGCTGGCGCGGTACCCGCCGCTGGATGATCGTCGGGTAGTCTTCAGGCGTGCGCAGCGCCTCGGTCAGCCCCTCGCGAATCTGCCGTACGCGCTGTGGATCGTCGCCGATCGAGCCACCGTCGGTGTCCAGCACGATATAGGTGTCGAGGGTGAACTGGCTGCTGGAGGTGATGATCCGCGCATCATGGATGTTCAGGTTGAGCTGCGACATGGCCGCCACGGTCACGGCGAAGAAGTCGTGCTGGTCCGGCGCATAGATGAAGATCTGCGTGCCGCCCTCGAACTCGCGCTGGGTGGTTTCCTTGATCAGCACCAGCGGGCCGCCGTCGGCAGGCTGCTGGAGGATGGCATCGGTGTGCCAGGCGACGTCGGCCGAGGTGTGGCGCAGGAAGTAGTCGTCGCCCAGCTGCGACCAGAGCTGTTCGACGTCGTCCGGGTCGGTGCCCTCGCGCACCAGGATGTCCAGCGCGGCACTCTGGGTCTGGCGGATCAGCTCCTCGCGGTCCAGCGGATTTTCCAGGCCACGGCGCAGGGCCCGCTTGGTCTCGGTGTAGAGCTGGCGCAGCAGGCTGGCGCGCCAGGAGTTCCACAGGCTCGGGTTAGTGGCGTTGATGTCGGCCACGGTGAGCACGTAGAGATAGTCCAGGCGCGTCTCGTCGCCGACCAGCAGCGCGAAGTCGTTGATTACCTGGGGATCGGACAAGTCCTTGCGCTGGGCCGTGGTGGACATGCTCAGGTGGTGGCGCACCAGCCAGACGATCAGGCGGCTGTCCCAGGCCGGCAGGTGATGGCGTCGGCAGAACGCCTCGGCCTCTTCGGCGCCGATTTCCGAATGGTCGCCCTGGCGGCCCTTGCCGATGTCGTGATACAGGCCGGCCAGGTAGATCAGCTCCGGCTTGGGCAGGCGTCCCATCAGCTTGCTGGCCAGCGGGAATTTCTCCGACACCGGCGTGTACTGCAGCTTGCGCAGATGCTTGATCAGGTTGAGCGTGTGCGCATCGACCGTATAGATGTGGAACAGGTCGTGCTGCATCTGCCCGACGATGAAGCCGAACTCGGGCAGGTAGCGCCCGAGGATGCCGTAGCGGTTCATGCGCCGCAGGTTGCGGTGGATGCCGACCTCGCACTTGAACAGCTCGATGAACAGGCTGGTGTTGCGAATGTCGTGGCGGAAGGCGTCGTCGATCAGGTGCCGGTGCTCGCGCAGCAGGCGCACGGTATCGGCACGTACGCCCTTGATCGCCGGGTGCTGGGCCATCAGCACGAAGATCTCAAGCATGGCGAATGGCGTGCGCTTGAACACCTGGGCGTTGACCGCCTCCAGGTAGCCGTCGTGCAGGCGGAAGCGCGGGTTGAGCGGCTGGGTCGTGCCATTGTCGTCGGCCAGGATCACCTCTTCGAAGTGCTGGATGATCAGGTCGCACAACTGGCTGATGCTCATCACCACCCGGTAGTACTGCTGCATGAACTGCTCGATGGCGCGCTTGGGGTTCTCGTCGCTGTAGCCGAGCAGGGTGGCGACGCTGCGCTGGTGGTCGAACAGCAGGCGATCCTCGGCACGCCCGGCGAGCATGTGCAGGGCATAGCGCACCTTCCACAGGAACGACTGGGACGAGGCCAGCAGTTCGTTCTCGCTCTCCAGCAGGAAACCTTCGCCGGCCAGGGCGTGCAGGTTCAGCGTGCCGTAGTGGCGCCGGGCGACCCAGAGCACGGTCTGGATGTCGCGCAGGCCTCCGGGCGAGCCCTTGACGTTGGGCTCGAGGTTGTACTCGGTGTCGTTGTACTTGTGGTGACGCGCCTGCAGCTCGGCGCGCTTGGCCAGGAAGAACGCCTTGCTCGGCCACATGTGCGCGGTCCCGGTGGCCTCGAGCATGCGCTTGCGCAGCGTCTCGGGGCCGGCGATGGTGCGGCTTTCCATGAGGTTGGTGATGACCGTGATGTCGGCACGCGCCTGTTCGGCGCATTCGGCGACGCTGCGCACGCTCTGCCCGACCTCCAGGCCGATGTCCCACAACAGGGTCAGCAGGCGCTCGATGGCGCCCCGGTAGCGCTCATGGTCGTCCTCGCCCAGCAGGATCAACAGGTCGATGTCCGAATAAGGGTGCAGCTCGCCGCGCCCGTAGCCGCCCACGGCCACCAGGGCGATGCCGCCCGGCTCGCCCCAGTCGAACTGGTTCCAGGCCTGTTGCAGCAGGTTGTCGACGAGCCAGGCGCGGTCCTCGATCAGCCGGCGCACGTCGCGGCCGTCGCGAAAGCGCCGGTCGAGCACGTCGCCGGCCTGGCGCATGGCCTTCTTGAAGGCGGCGATGGGGCTGGCCTTAAGCGCCAGCTCGGCCTGGAACTGGCCGCGGTCGAACAGTTCGGGATCCACCTGGGGCATCGATCGGGTTCCTGTCTGGGCGGCCGACCTGGGGTCAGGCCGAGGTGCGGGGGATGGTGTCATCCTTGCGCAGGGTGAAGATCTCGTAGCCGGTGGCCGTCACCAGCAGGGTGTGCTCCCACTGCGCCGACAGCTTGCGGTCCTTGGTGATCGCGGTCCAGCCATCGCCCAGCACCTTGGTGTCGGCCTTGCCCTGGTTGATCATCGGCTCGATGGTGAAGGTCATGCCTTCCTGGAGGGTCATGCCAGTGCCGGCCTTGCCGTAGTGCAGCACCTGGGGCTCCTCGTGGAACACCTTGCCGATGCCATGGCCGCAGAACTCGCGCACCACGGAAAAGCCGTTCTTCTCGGCGTGCTTCTGGATCACCTCGCCGATGTCGCCGAGGCGGCAACCGGGACGTACCAGCTCGATGGCCTTGTACAGGCACTCCTGGGTGACCTGGGACAGGCGCTCGGCCCAGGGTGCGACGGTGCCGACGTGGAACATGCGGCTGGTGTCGCCGTGGTAACCGTCCTTGATCACGGTGACGTCGATGTTCAGCGTGTCGCCCTCCTTGAGCGGCTTGTCACCCGGGATGCCGTGGCAGACCACGTGGTTGATCGAGGTGCAGATCGACTTGGGGAAGCCCTTGTAGTTCAGGGGCGCGGGGATGGCCTTCTGCACGTTGACGATGTAGTCGTGGCACAGGCGGTCGAGGTGCTCGGTGGTCACGCCAGGCTTGACGTGCTCCTCGATCATTTCGAGCACGTCGGCGGCCAGGCGGCCGGCGACCCGCATCTTTTCGATGTCTTCGGCGGTCTTGAGGGTTACGGTCATTGCAGGCTCTCTACGGCGCCGCCAGGGCGCGAACGAACGGAAAACCGCGATTCTAGCAGACCTGGCCAGGTTTCTGGACCTTCCGCCCGCGTGCCATGCCATGTCCGCAGGCGCAAGGTTCTGGTTCCGTTCCCTTGCCGGCTGTGGTATAACATGCGCCGCTTTCGGGGACGACCCCGTCTGCCTGAACCCACACACGTGTCGGCACGATGGCCTGGGTGCCGCGGACCACTGGATTCGCGGTTGGTCATTGGGATGCGTGGAGGCCCAACCCGACTTACCAAGGAACAATCATGTCCCAAGTCAACATGCGCGATATGCTGAAGGCCGGTGTGCACTTCGGCCACCAGACCCGTTACTGGAACCCGAAGATGGGCAAGTACATCTTCGGCGCGCGCAACAAGATCCACATCATCAACCTGGAAAAAACCCTGCCGCTGTTCAACGACGCACTGTCGTTCGTCGAGCGTCTGGCCCAGGGCAAGAACAAGATCATGTTCGTCGGCACCAAGCGTTCCGCGGGCAAGATCGTCGCCGAGCAGGCAGCACGTTGCGGCTCGCCGTACGTCGACCACCGCTGGTTGGGCGGCATGCTGACCAACTACAAGACCATCCGCGCTTCGATCAAGCGTCTGCGTGACCTGGAAACCCAGGCCGAAGACGGCACGTTCACCAAGCTGACCAAGAAAGAAGCGCTGATGCGTTCGCGCGACCTGGAAAAGCTGGACCGTAGCCTGGGCGGCATCAAGGACATGGGCGGCCTGCCGGACGCACTGTTCGTGATCGACGTCGACCACGAGCGCATCGCCATCACCGAAGCCAACAAGCTGGGCATCCCGGTCATCGGCGTTGTCGATACCAACAGCAGCCCGGAAGGCGTTGACTACGTCATCCCAGGCAACGACGACGCCATCCGCGCCATCGAGCTGTACATGACTTCGATGGCCGACGCCATCATCCGCGGCCGCAACAACGTGGCTGGCGGCACCGAAGTCTACGCTGAAGAAGCGGCTGCACCGGCTGCCGAGTAAGAGACGCTTAGCGTCGACTGGGCACGCGAAAAGGGGGCTATGCCCCCTTTTTGCCACCTTGAGATCCTGCTGTCGGCCACCGTGCCTTTCAGGGCATGCAGGCGCAGACAGCGGATTGGCAGCATTGAACGCCCGTCATCGACGGGTGGAATGGTTGAAAAACTTTCCAAGAGGATTTTGAAATGGCAGCAATTACTGCAGCGCTGGTCAAAGAACTGCGCGAGCGTACCGGCGAAGGCATGATGGATTGCAAGAAGGCCCTGGAAAAGGCTGACGGCGACATCGAAAAAGCCATTGACGACATGCGTGCCTCGGGCGCCATCAAGGCCGCCAAGAAGGCGGGCAACGTCGCTGCCGAAGGCGCGATCGCCGTCAAGACCGACGGCAAGTCCGCCGTCCTGCTGGAAGTGAACTCGCAGACCGACTTCCTGGCCCTGCAAGACGACTTCAAGACCTTCGTCGCCGAAAGCCTCGAAGAAGCCTTCGCCCAGAAGCTGACCGATGCCGCGCCGCTGATCGCTTCGCGCGAAGCCGCCCGTGAAGCCCTGGTCGCCAAGTGCGGCGAGAACGTCAACATCCGCCGCCTGGTGCGCGTAGAGGGCGATGTCGTCGGTGCCTACCTGCACGGCAACAAGATCGGCGCTGCCGTCGTTCTGAAAGGCGGTGACGTCGAGCTGGCCAAGAACATCGCCATGCACGTCGCAGCGTCGAACCCGGAGTTCCTGGACTCGTCGGAAATCTCCGCCGAAGCCATCGAGCGCGAGAAGGGCGTCTTCCTGCAGCTCAACGCCGACAAGATCGCTGGCAAGCCAGAGAACATCGTCGAGAACATGATCAACGGCCGTATCACCAAGTTCAAGGCCGAAGCGTCGCTCAAAGAGCAGGCCTTCGTCATGAACCCGGAAGTCAAGGTCGGCGAACTGGCCAAGAAAGCCGGTGCTGAAATCGTGTCCTTCACCTACTTCAAGGTAGGCGAAGGCATCGAGAAGCCGGTCGACGACTTCGCTGCTGAAGTGGCCGCCCAGGTCGCTGCCGCCAAGCAGTAAGACAGCCCCGTCTGTCGCCCCGAAGAGGCTGCCCGCTCACGCGCGCAGCCTCTTTTTCAAAGCGCCTGCCGGTTTACCCTGCCGGCAGTCGTTGGCGCTGAAGCAGCGCCGCGCTACAGTCTTTGGCAGGCTGCATCCAGCCCGCCCAGAATTTTCTATACAACGCCGCAGGAGAGACTCGCAATGGCTCAGCAGGTGAGTGGTCGCCAACCTCGCTATAAACGCATTTTGCTCAAACTTAGCGGCGAGGCCCTGATGGGTTCGGAAGAGTTTGGCATCGACCCGAAAGTCCTGGACCGCATGGCCCTGGAAGTCGGGCAGTTGGTCGGCATCGGGGTCGAAGTCGGCCTGGTGATCGGCGGTGGCAACCTGTTCCGTGGCGCCGCGTTGAGTGCCGCCGGCATGGATCGCGTCACGGGTGACCACATGGGCATGCTGGCCACGGTCATGAACGCCCTGGCCATGCGCGACGCCCTGGAGCGTTCGAACATCTCGGCGATCGTCATGTCGGCGATTTCCATGGTGGGCGTGACCGATCACTACGATCGCCGCAAAGCCAATCGTCAACTCAAGTCCGGCGATGTGGTAATTTTCTCCGCCGGCACGGGCAACCCGTTCTTCACCACCGACTCCGCAGCGTGCCTGCGCGCCATCGAGATCGATGCCGACGTGGTGCTGAAGGCGACCAAGGTCGATGGCGTATACACCGCCGACCCGTTCAAGGATCCGCACGCGGAGAAGTTCGATCGCCTGACCTACGACGAGGTCCTCGATCGCAAGCTCGGCGTCATGGACCTGACGGCGATCTGCCTGTGCCGCGACCACAAGATGCCACTGCGTGTCTTCAACATGAACAAGCCTGGCGCCCTGCTGAACATCGTGGTGGGTGGCGCTGAAGGAACCCTGATCGAGGAAGGCCAAGCATGATCAACGACATCAAGAAAGACGCCCAGGACCGCATGGGCAAGTCCCTCGAGGCCCTGGCACGCAACCTGGCGGCCATCCGTACCGGCCGCGCCCACCCCAGCATCCTGGACAGCGTCAAGGTCCCGGCCTGGGGCAGCGAGATGCCACTGAACCAGGTCGCTGCCGTCAGCGTCGAGGACGCACGCACCCTGAAGATCGTCGCCCACGACAAGAACCTCAGCGCCGCGATCGAGAAGGCCATCCTGACCTCCGACCTGGGCCTGAACCCGTCCAGCGCCGGCACCACCATCCGTGTCCCGATGCCGGCCCTGACCGAAGAAACCCGCAAGGGCTACACCAAGCAGGCCAGCAGCGTCGCCGAGGATGCCAAGGTCGCCGTGCGCAACGTCCGTCGTGATGCCCTGGCCGATTTGAAGAAGCTGACCAAGGACAAGGAGATCAGCGAGGACGAAGAGCGTCGCGCCGCTGACGAGATCCAGAAGCTGACCGACAAGTATGTCGCCGAAGTCGATGCCGCCTTCAAAGCCAAGGAAAAGGACCTGATGGCCGTTTAAGGCCAGGGTTTTTCAATGGAAAAGACCAAGCCAGCGGCCCCGTCCTCGGTGCCGCGTCATGTCGCGATCATCATGGACGGCAACAACCGCTGGGCGAAGCGTCGCTTGCTGCCTGGCGTCGCCGGGCACAAGGCAGGTGTCGACGCCGTCCGTGCGGTCATCGAGGTCTGTGCCGAGGCCGGGGTCGAGGTACTGACCCTGTTCGCCTTCTCCAGCGAAAACTGGCAGCGCCCCGCCGACGAGGTGGGGGCGTTGATGGAGCTGTTCTTCTCGGCCTTGCGCCGGGAGGCCCGGCGCCTCAACGAAAACGGTATCTGCCTGCGCATCATCGGCGATCGCTCGCGCTTTCACCCCGAACTGCAGCAGGCGATCCGCGAGGCCGAATCGCTGACGGCGGGCAACACCCGGTTCACCTTGCAGGTCGCCGCCAACTACGGTGGCCAGTGGGACATCGCCCAGGCCGCGCAGCGCCTGGCGCGCGAGGTCCAGGCCGGGCACCTGCGTCCGGAAGACATCACCCCGGAGTTGCTGCAGACCTGCCTGGTCACCGGCGACCTGCCGCTGCCGGACCTGTGCATCCGTACCGGTGGCGAGCATCGCATCAGCAACTTCCTGCTCTGGCAGCTGGCCTATGCCGAGCTGTACTTTTCCGACCTGTACTGGCCGGATTTCAAACACGACGCCATGCGCACCGCGCTGGCCGATTTCGCTTCGCGCCAGCGTCGTTTCGGTAAGACGAGCGAGCAGGTCGAATCTGGAGCTCGTGCCTAATGCTTAAACAACGCATCATCACCGCGCTGATCCTGCTGCCGATCGCCCTGGGCGGCTTCTTCCTGCTGCAAGGGGGGGACTTCGCCTTGTTCATCGGCTTGGTGGTCAGCCTGGGTGCCTGGGAGTGGGCGCGCCTGGCCGGGCTCGAGGCGCAGCCATTGCGGCTGGCCTACGCGGCGGTCATCGCTGGCGCGCTGATGGTGCTGCACCTGATGCCGGACCTGGCGCCCTGGGTGCTGGGCGCGTCGGTGATCTGGTGGGGGGTCGCCACCTGGCTGGTGCTGACCTACCCACGCAGTAGCGAGCTGTGGGCCAGCGCGGCCTGCCGCCTGCTGATCGGCGTGCTGGTGCTGCTGCCGGCCTGGCAGGGCCTGATCCTGCTCAAGCACTGGTCGATGGGCAACTGGCTGATCCTCTCGGTGATGGTGCTGGTGTGGGCAGCGGACATCGGTGCCTACTTCTCCGGGCGCGCCTTCGGCAAGCGCAAGCTGGCACCTCAGGTCAGCCCTGGCAAGAGCTGGGAAGGCGTCTACGGTGGCCTGGCGGTGAGCCTGGCGATCGTGGTCGCGGTCGGCCTGTACCGGGACTGGAGCCTGGGCCAGGTGCTGATCGGCGTGCTAGGTGGGGCGCTGGTGGTGATGGCCTCGGTGATCGGGGACCTGACCGAAAGCATGTTCAAGCGTCGTTCCGGCATCAAGGACAGCAGCAATTTGCTGCCAGGCCATGGTGGCGTACTCGATCGCATCGACAGCCTGACGGCGGCCATCCCGCTGTTCGCCGTGCTGTTGTGGGCTGCCGAATGGGGTGTGATGTGAGTCGCGTGCAACAGGTCACCGTGCTGGGGGCGACCGGCTCCATCGGGCTGAGCACGCTGGACGTGATCGCCCGGCACCCCGAGCAATACCAGGTCTTCGCCTTGACCGGGTTCTCCCGTCTCGACGAGCTGCTGGCCCTGTGCGTGCAGCACCGCCCGGTCTGCGCCGTGGTGCCGGACGAGGCGGCAGCCCGGCGACTGCGCCAGGGGCTGGCGACGGCGCAGGTTGACGTCGACGTGCGGGTGGGTGAGGCCGGCCTGTGCCAGGTGGCGTCGGCACCGGAGGTCGACACAGTGATGGCGGCCATCGTCGGCGCCGCCGGACTGCGGCCGACCCTGGCCGCGGTCGAGGCGGGCAAGAAGGTGCTGCTGGCCAACAAGGAAGCGCTGGTGATGTCCGGTGCGCTGTTCATGCAGGCCGTCCAGCGCAGTGGCGCGGTACTGCTGCCCATCGACAGCGAGCACAACGCGATCTTCCAGTGCCTGCCTCACGACTATGCCCGAGGGCTGGACGCCGTGGGCGTGCGCCGGATCCTGCTCACGGCGTCGGGTGGTCCGTTCCGCGAACTGTCGGCCGAGGCGCTGCTCGACGTCACGCCCGAACAGGCCTGCGCGCACCCCAACTGGTCCATGGGGCGCAAGATCTCCGTGGATTCGGCGAGCATGATGAACAAGGGGCTCGAGCTGATCGAGGCCTGCTGGCTGTTCGACGCGCCGCCGTCGAAGGTCGAGGTGGTGGTGCATCCGCAGAGCGTCATCCATTCGCTGGTCGACTATGTGGATGGGTCGGTGCTGGCCCAGCTCGGCAATCCGGACATGCGTACGCCCATCGCCCATGCGCTGGCGTGGCCCAGGCGCATCGACTCGGGCGTGGCGCCGCTGGACCTGTTCGCCATCGCCCGACTGGACTTCCAGATGCCGGACGACCAGCGCTTCCCCTGCCTGCGCCTGGCGCGAGACGCCGCGCAAGCGGGCGGCAGCGCGCCGGCCACGCTCAACGCGGCCAACGAGATCGCCGTGGAGGCATTCCTCCAGGGGCGTATCCGCTTCCCCGAGATCGCGCGTATCATTGCCCAGGTCCTCGAGCAGCAGCCCGTCGAGCCCGTGGCGTCACTGGAGGCCGTGTTCGAGGCCGACCGGCGTGCCCGCGAGCTGTCGAGGCAGTGGCTGGAGCGGCATGGCCGATAAGGCTGCCACCGCGCGCTGACCCTGGCTGAACGCCTTCGGAGATTCCCATGACTGCGCTCTACATGATTGTCGGCACCCTGATCGCCCTGGGCGTGCTGGTCACCTTCCACGAGTTCGGCCACTTCTGGGTGGCTCGTCGCTGCGGGGTCAAGGTGCTGCGTTTCTCGGTCGGCTTCGGCATGCCCCTGGTGCGCTGGCACGATCGCCAGGGCACCGAGTTCGTGATCGCCGCCATCCCCCTGGGTGGCTACGTGAAGATGCTCGACGAGCGCGAGGCGGCGGTGCCCGAGGCGCAGCTCGACCAGGCGTTCAATCGCAAGACGGTGGGGCAGCGCATCGCCATCGTCGCGGCCGGCCCCATCGCCAACTTCCTGCTGGCCATCGTGTTCTTCTGGCTGCTGGCCATGCTCGGCAGCCAGCAGATCCGCCCGGTCATCGGCGCGGTCGAACCTGGCAGCCTGGCGGCACAGGCCGGTCTGCGCGAGGGGCAGGAGATCGTGTCGGTCGACGGCGAGCCGACGACCGGCTGGTCGGCCGTGAACCTGCAGCTGGTCCGGCGCCTCGGCGAAACCGGCACCGTGCGGGTCGGTGTGCTCGAGCCGGGCAGCCTTGCCGAATCGGCCCATGGCATCACCGTGAAGGACTGGCTCAAGGGGGAGGGTGAGCCCGACCCGATCCAGTCCCTGGGCCTTCGCCCCTGGCGGCCGGCCATTGCTCCGGTGCTGGCCCAGCTCGACCCCGACGGCCCTGCCGCAGCGGCAGGCCTCAAGACCGGCGACCGGTTGCTGGCGCTCGATGGCCAGGCGCTCGGCGACTGGCAGCAGGTGGTCGACACGGTGCGCGGTCGTGCCGACGGCACGGTGCAGGTGCGCCTGGAGCGCGACGGTGAAGTGATCGAGCGCAGCGTCACGCTGACGCACCGGGGGGAAGGCAGCGCGGCGGCCGGCTACCTGGGCGCGGGCGTGAAAGGCGGTCAATGGCCTGCCGAGATGCTGCGCGAAGTCCGCTACGGGCCGCTGGAAGCCGTCGGTCAGGGGCTGTCCAGAACCTGGTCGATGAGCGTGCTGACCCTCGAGTCGCTGAAGAAAATGCTGTTCGGCGAGCTCTCGGTAAAAAACTTGAGTGGACCGATAACCATTGCTAAAGTGGCGGGCGCTTCAGCCCAGTCCGGCGTCGGTGATTTCCTGAATTTCCTCGCCTACCTGAGCATAAGCCTGGGAGTTCTGAACCTGCTGCCCATTCCCGTGCTGGATGGGGGGCATTTGCTGTTCTACCTGATCGAGTGGACGCGCGGTCGTCCGCTCTCGGATCGGGTGCAAGGTTGGGGGGTCCAGATCGGTGTCAGTTTGGTCCTTGGGGTGATGCTACTCGCCCTGATCAACGATCTGGGTCGACTTTAACGCTACGCGCATTGCGAACCTGCCGCCCCCGTGCGGCAGGTTGTTTATTGCCAGTTGGAATAAAAGGACTTCATGAAACGTCTGCTGCTAACTGCGGTGCTTTCCGCATTGATGATCGCTGAAGTTCACGCCGAGTCCTTCACCATCTCCGATATTCGTGTCAATGGCCTGCAGCGGGTGTCCGCCGGCAGCGTGTTCGGCGCCTTGCCCCTGAACGTGGGTGACCAGGCCGACGATCGGCGCCTGGTGGACTCGACCCGCTCGCTGTTCCGGACCGGCTTCTTCCAGGACATCGAACTGAGCCGTGACGGCAACGTCCTGATCATCAACGTGGTCGAGCGCCCGTCGGTGGCGAGCATCGAGATCGAAGGCAACAAGGCCATCAGCACCGACGACCTGATGAAAGGGCTCAAGCAGTCCGGCCTGGCCGAAGGCGAGATCTTCCAGCGCGCCACGCTCGAAGGCGTGCGCA
This sequence comes from Enterobacterales bacterium AN_CKDN230030167-1A_HGKHYDSX7, assembly GCA_046940335.1. Classification (GTDB taxonomy): domain Bacteria; phylum Pseudomonadota; class Gammaproteobacteria; order Pseudomonadales; family Pseudomonadaceae; genus Aquipseudomonas. The sequence goes on along the minus strand of JBKYML010000001.1, from coordinate 488,848 downwards.
ACGAGCTGCAGCGCCAGTACGTGGCCCAGGGCCGTTACTCGGCCGAGGTCAATGCCGAAGTCGTGCCCGAACCGCGCAACCGCGTGGGCATCAAGATCAAGATCAATGAGGGCGAAGTCGCGGCCATCCAGCACATCAACGTGGTCGGCAACACCGTGTTCGATGACGACGAGCTGAGCAGCCTGTTCGAGCTGAAGACCACCAACTGGCTGTCGTTCATCCGCAACGACGACAAGTACGCCCGCGAAAAGCTCTCCGGTGACCTGGAGCGCCTGCGTTCCTACTACCTGGACCGCGGTTACATCAACATGGACATCGCCTCCACCCAGGTGTCCATCACGCCGGACAAGAAGCACGTCTACATCACCGTCAACATCAACGAAGGCGAGAAGTACAGCGTCCGTGACGTGAAGCTCTCGGGCGACCTCAAGTTGCCTGAAGACCAGGTCAAGTCGCTGCTGCTGGTGCAGCCGGGCCAGGTGTTCTCGCGCAAGGTGATGACCAGCACGTCCGAGCTGATCACCCGCCGCCTGGGCAACGAAGGCTACACCTTCGCCAACGTCAACGGCGTGCCGCAACCGAACGACCAGGACCACACCGTCGACATCACCTTCGTGGTGGATCCGGGCAAGCGCGCCTACGTCAACCGCATCAACTTCCGTGGCAACACCAAGACCGACGACGTGGTGCTGCGTCGCGAGATGCGCCAGATGGAAGGCGGCTGGGCCTCGACCTACCTGATCGACCAGTCCAAGACCCGCCTGGAGCGCCTGGGCTACTTCAAGGAAGCCAACGTCGAGACGCCGCCGGTGCCGGGCACCGACGACCAGGTCGACGTGAACTACAGCGTCGAGGAGCAGGCCTCCGGTTCGATCACCGCCAGCGTCGGCTTCGCCCAGAGCGCCGGCCTGATCCTGGGCGGCTCGATCAGCCAGAGCAACTTCCTCGGCACCGGCAACAAGGTGTCCATCGGCCTGAACCGCAGCGAATACCAGACCCGGTACAACTTCGGCTTCGTCGACCCCTACTGGACCGCCGACGGCGTGAGCCTGGGCTACAACGCCTTCTACCGCAGCACCGACTACGACGACCTCGACGTCGACGTGGCGAGCTATGCGGTGGACAGCCTGGGCATGGGCGTCAACATCGGCTACCCGATCAGCGAGACCTCGCGCCTGACCTACGGGTTGAGCGTGCAGCAGGACGAGATCAAGACCGGCAAGTACACCGTCGACGAGATCTTCGACTTCCTCGACAAGGAAGGTAAGGACTTCACCAACTTCAAGGCCTCGATCGGTTGGTCGGAATCGACCCTGAACAAGGGTGTGCTGGCGACGCGTGGTCACTCTCAAAGCCTGACTTTGGAAACCACCATTCCAGGCAGCGACCTGTCGTTCTACAAGCTCGACTACCGTGGTCAGGTGTTCAAGCCGATCACCAACAACTACACCCTGCGTCTGCACACCGAGCTGGGCTATGGCGACGGTTATGGTTCGACCTCGGGCCTGCCGTTCTACGAGAACTACTACGCCGGTGGTTTCAACTCGGTGCGTGGTTTCAAGGACAACACGCTTGGGCCGCGTAGTACGCCAAGTACCGGTAAAAATGGAACGGAAAGAGACCCAGACCAAGACCCCCTGGCCTTCGGCGGCAACGTCCTCGTCCAGGGCGGCGCCGAACTGCTCTTCCCGCTGCCCTTCGTCAAGGACCAGCGCTCGCTGCGCACCTCGGTCTTCTGGGACGTGGGCAACGTGTTCGACACCAACTGCGATTCGAAGCGCAACTGCCCGAGCGTCGGATTCGGCGACATGGCCAGTTCAGTCGGCCTGGGCGTGACCTGGATCACCGCCCTGGGCCCGCTGAGCTTCAGCCTGGCGATGCCGATCAAGAAGCCGGACGACGCCGAAACCCAAGTGTTCCAATTCTCCCTGGGCCAGACCTTCTGAGGTCTGACCTGAGCTCAACGACAACGGATCTTGCAGGAGTACATCGTGCGCAACCTGTTCAAACTGGCCATCGTGGCCGCGGCGCTGGTCGCCACCCCGGCCTTCGCCGAAATGAAAGTCGCCGTGCTGAACTATCAGATGGCCCTGCTCGAATCCGATGCCGCCAAGAAGTACGCGGTCGATGCCGAGAAGAAGTTCGGCCCGCAACTGACCAAGCTCAAGAGCCTGGAAAGCAGCGCCAAGGGCATCCAGGACCGCATCATCAAGGGTGGCGACAAGATGCCGCAGCCTGATCGTGAGCGCCTGGAGCTCGAATTCAAGCAGAAGGCCCGCGACTTCCAGTTCCAGTCCAAGGAGCTGAACGAAGCCAAGGCAGTCGCTGACCGTGACATGCTCAAGCAGCTCAAGCCCAAGCTAGACGGCGCGGTCGAGGAAGTGATCAAGAAGGGCGGTTTCGACCTGGTGCTCGAGCGCGGCGCGGTCATCGATGTCAAACCTCAGTACGACATCACCCGCCAAGTCATCGAGCGCATGAACCAAGCCCGTTGATCATGAGCGCGACCATCACGCTCGGCCAACTGGCCGAGACCCTCGGCGCCACCTTGCAGGGCGCCGAGTCCGTAGCGATCACCGGGCTGGCCACCTTGCAGGAGGCCGGCCCCGGTGAATTGAGCTTTCTCGCCAACCCGCAGTACCGCAAGTACCTGGACGGGTGCTCGGCGGCAGCGGTGTTGCTCAAGGCGGCCGATGCCGAGGGGTTCCAGGGCAATGCGCTGATCGTGCCCGATCCGTACCTGGCCTATGCACGCCTTTCGCACCTGTTCGACCCCAAGCCCAAGGCGGTCGCGGGGGTCCACCCCAGCGCCGTGGTGGCCGATGATGCCCAGGTGGACGCCACGGCCAGCATCGGTCCGTTCGTGGTGATCGAGCAGGGCGCCCGGATCGGCCCGGCGGTGACCATCGGTGCGCATTGCGTGATCGGGGCGCGTTGCGTGATCGGCGAAGGTGGTTGGCTGGCCCCGCGGGTCACGCTGTACCATGACGTGACCATCGGCAAGCGGGTGGTGATCCAGTCCGGCGCCGTGCTCGGCGGCGAGGGCTTCGGCTTCGCCAACGAAAATGGCGTGTGGCGCAAGATCGCCCAGATCGGTGGCGTCAGGCTCGGTGACGACGTGGAAGTGGGGGTCAACACCGCCATCGACCGCGGCGCGCTGTCCGACACCGTGATCGGTGACGGGGTCAAGCTCGACAACCAGATTCAGATCGCCCACAACGTGCAAGTCGGCGATCACACGGCCATGGCCGCCTGCGTCGGCATTTCGGGCAGCACCCGGATCGGCAAGCACTGCACCATCGCTGGCGGTGTGGGCATGGTCGGCCACATCGACGTGTGCGACAACGTGTTCGTCTCCGGCATGACCATGGTCACCCGTTCGATCACTGAGCCGGGAGGCTATTCGTCGGGCACGGCCATGCAGCCATTGGCCGATTGGCGCAAGAGTGCCGCGCGCATTCGTCAGCTCGACGACATGTCCAAGCGTCTCGTGCAACTGGAAAAACGCGTCGTCGCCGTGACCTCGGACGGCCAGCCACCATCAGAAGGCTGATAACATTTTCCGAGCAAGCGTGAACCGTGGCTCGCTGGCTCCCCTCTGGCATTGCATGAGGAGCGTGTGGTCAGCACCTGCGCTCCTTATTATTACTACAGGCTTCCCCCCGAAATGATGGACATCAACGAGATTCGCGAATACTTGCCTCACCGTTACCCGTTCCTGCTGGTGGACCGTGTGACGGAGCTGGATTTCGAGGCCCAGAGCATTCGTGCCTACAAGAATGTCAGCATCAACGAGCCCTTCTTCAATGGCCATTTCCCGGCTCACCCGATCATGCCGGGCGTGCTGATCATCGAGGCGATGGCCCAGGCGGCCGGCATCCTGGGGTTCAAGATGCTTGACGCCAAGCCGGCCGACGGCACGCTCTATTATTTCGTGGGCTCGGACAACCTGCGCTTCCGTCAGCCCGTGCTGCCAGGCGATCAGCTGATCCTCGAGGCGAAGTTCCTCAGCCGCAAGCGCCAGATCTGGAAGTTCGAGTGCCAGGCCACGGTCGATGGCAAACCGGTATGCTCGGCCCAGATCATCTGCGCGGAACGCGCACTGTGAGTTTGATCGATCCACGGGCAATCATCGATCCTTCGGCCGTGTTGGCCGATGGTGTCGAGGTCGGGCCCTGGTCGATCGTCGGGCCAGGTGTCGAGATCGGCGAGGGCAGCGTCATCGGTCCCCACGTGGTGCTCAAGGGCCCCACGGTGATCGGCAAGCACAACCGTATCTATCAGTTCTCGTCCATCGGCGAGGACACGCCTGACCTGAAGTACAACGGCGAGCCGACACGCCTGGTGATCGGCGACCACAACGTGATCCGCGAAGGCGTCACCTTGCACCGCGGCACCGTGCAGGACCGGGGCGAAACCACCATCGGCGATCACAACCTGATCATGGCCTATGCCCACATCGGCCACGACAGCGTGATCGGCAACCACTGCATCCTGGTCAACAACACCGCGTTGGCCGGGCACGTTCACGTTGGCGACTGGGCGATCCTCTCCGGCTACACCCTGGTGCACCAGCACTGCCGTATCGGCGCCCACAGCTTCTCGGGCATGGGCACGGCGATCGGCAAGGATGTCCCTGCGTTCGTCACGGTGTTCGGCAGCCCGGCCGAGGCCCGCAGCATGAATTTCGAAGGCATGCGCCGGCGCGGGTTCGGCGAAGACGTGATCCATGCCCTGCGCCGTGCCTACAAGATCGTCTACCGCCAGGGCCTGGGGGTCGAAGAGGCGCTCAACGAGCTGGACCCGCTGGCGACCCAGTTCGCCGAAGTCGAACTGTTCCGCCAGTCCATCCTGACCTCCGCCCGCGGCATCACGCGCTGACATGGCCCAGCTCTGCGTTGCGTTGGTCGCGGGCGAGGCGAGCGGCGACATTCTCGGTTCCGGCTTGATGCGCGCGCTGAAGGCGCGCCACCCGAACGTACGGTTCATCGGCGTCGGTGGCCCGTTGATGGAGGCCGAAGGCCTGGTTTCGAGCTTTCCCATGGAGCGCCTGGCGGTCATGGGGCTGGTCGAAGTGCTCGGCCGCCTGCGCGAGCTGCTCAAGCGGCGCAAGGCGCTGGTGGCCGACCTCATCGCCCAGCGGCCGGACGTGTTCATCGGCATCGATGCCCCGGACTTCAACCTCGACATCGAGCTCAAGCTGCGTCGCGCCGGGATCAAGACCGTGCATTACGTCAGTCCGTCGGTCTGGGCGTGGCGGCAGAAGCGGGTGCTGAAGATCCGCGAAGGCTGTGACCTCATGCTCACGCTGCTGCCGTTCGAGGCACGCTTCTACGAAGAGCAGGGCGTACCGGTGCGTTTCGTCGGCCACCCGCTGGCCGATACCATTGCCCTGAGCGCTGATCGCGAGGCCGCGCGGGTCGAACTCGGCCTGGGTGACGGACCGGTGGTGGCCTTGATGCCGGGGAGTCGGGGCGGGGAAGTCGGTCGTCTCGGCGCGCTGTTCCTGGACACGGCACGCGTACTGCTCGAGCACGTGCCGAACCTGCGTTTCGTGGTGCCTTGCGCCAATGCCGCGCGCCGTGCCCAGCTCGAGCAGATGCTCGCCGGGCGTGAGCTGCCGGTGACGCTGCTCGATGGCCGCTCGCACCAGGCGCTGGCCGCCTGCGACGCAGTCCTGATCGCCTCGGGAACGGCCACGCTCGAGGCCTTGCTGTACAAGCGCCCCATGGTGGTGGCCTATCGCTTGGCGCCGGTGACGTTCTGGATCCTCAAGCGAATGGTCAAGAGCCCCTACGTGTCGCTGCCCAACCTGCTGGCCCAGCGCATGCTGGTGCCTGAGCTGTTGCAGGACGCCGCCACCGAGCAGGCACTGGCGCAGGCGCTGCTGCCCTTGCTTGCCGATGGCCGTGGGCAGACCGAACACTTCGAACAGATTCACTACAGCCTGCGCCGCGACGCCTCCAATCAGGCGGCCGACGCGGTCCTGGCCCTGGTCGAGGAGCGATAGATGCAACTGGGACTGGATTTCACCCTGGTCGAGGAACTGGTCGCCGGGGTCGATGAAGTGGGTCGCGGCCCGTTATGCGGTGCCGTGGTCACCGCGGCGGTGATTCTCGACCCTGCGCGGCCGATCGCCGGGCTGAACGACTCGAAGAAGCTCACCGAGGCCAAGCGCGAGCGGCTGTTCGACGAGATCTGCGAAAAGGCCCTGAGCTTCTGCATCGCCCGGGCCGAGGTGGAGGAGATCGACCGCCTGAACATCCTGCAGGCCACGATGCTGGCGATGCAGCGCGCGGTCGAGGGGCTGCACCTGACGCCGCGCCTGGCGTTGATCGATGGCAACCGCTGTCCGGTCCTGGCAGTGCCTTCGGCGCCAGTGATCCAGGGGGATGCCAAGGTCCCGGCGATCGCGGCGGCCTCCATCCTGGCCAAGGTCAGTCGCGACCGCGAAATGAGCGCCTTCGAGCTGATCTATCCGGGTTACGGCATCGGTGGCCACAAGGGCTACCCGACACCAGTGCACCTGGAAGCCCTGGCCCGTCTGGGGCCGACGCCCATCCATCGGCGCTCCTTCGCACCGGTGCGCGCGGCCTGGGACGCGCACGGCGCCCTGGCCGGCTCCTTGCTCTGAACCCCGCAGGCACGCGGTCGTCGGACCGCGTCGATCGCACCCTCCGTGCGCCGGGCCAAGGACGTGGCCTTACGGTACAATCGCGCCTCTGTCGTTGCGCCCAGCCATAGGAACATCCATGTCGGTCTCCTTCGTTCACCTTCGCGTGCACTCCGAATACTCGCTGGTCGATGGCCTGGTACGGATCAAGCCGCTGGCCAAGGTCCTCGCCGGGATGAACATGCCGGCGGTGGCCATCACCGACCAGAGCAACATGTGCTCACTGGTGAAGTTCTACAAGAGCGCCATGGGCGCAGGGATCAAGCCGATCTGCGGGGCGGACCTGTGGCTGGCCGGTGCCGAGGCCGATGCGCCGGTGTCGCGCATCTGCTTCCTGGCGATGGACGCCCAGGGCTACCGCAACCTGACCGAGCTGATCTCCCGCGGCTGGATGGAAGGCCAGCGCAATGGCCTGGTGGTCATCCAGCGCGACTGGATCGCCGACGCCTGCGAGGGCCTGATCGGGCTGTCCGCCGCACGGGAAGGGGACATCGGCATGGCCTTGCTCAATGGCCATGGCGAGGAGGCCGAGCGCCTGTTGCGCGACTGGATGAACATGCTGCCCGGGCGTTTCTACGTCGAGGTGCAGCGCACCGGTCGACCCGGCGACGAAGAGCATCTGCATGCTGCGGTGGCCCTGGCCGACCGGCTGGGCGCGCCGCTGGTGGCGACCAACGATGTGCGCTTCCTCAAGCAGACCGACTTCGATGCCCATGAGACCCGCGTCTGCATCGGCGAGGGCTGGACCCTGGACGACCCGCGTCGGCCGCGCCTGTACAGCGACCAGCAGTACCTCAAGAGCCCGGAAGAGATGGCTGAGCTGTTCAGCGACCTGCCCGAGGCGCTGGCCAACACGGTGGAAATCGCCAAGCGGTGCAACATCCAGGTCCAGCTGGGCAAGCACTTCCTGCCCGACTTCCCGACGCCCAACGGCATGGGCATCGACGACTACCTGCGCCATGTCTCGCACGAGGGCCTGGAAGAGCGCCTGGCGGTCATCCTGCCCAAAGACAGCACGCCGGACTACGAGGCGCGCCGCCAGGTGTACCTGGACCGCCTGAAGTTCGAGCTGGACATCATCATCCAGATGGGCTTCCCCGGCTATTTCCTGATCGTCATGGACTTCATCAAGTGGGCCAAGAACAACGACGTGCCGGTGGGGCCGGGGCGAGGCTCGGGCGCCGGTTCTCTGGTGGCCTACGTGCTGAAGATCACCGACCTCGATCCACTGGCCTATGACCTGCTGTTCGAACGTTTCCTCAACCCCGAACGGGTCTCGATGCCGGACTTCGACGTCGACTTCTGCATGGACGGCCGCGACCGGGTGATCGAGTACGTGGCCGACGCCTACGGGCGCAACGCGGTGAGCCAGATCATCACCTTCGGCACCATGGCGGCCAAGGCGGTGGTGCGCGACGTGGCGCGGGTGCAGGGCAAGTCCTACGGCCTGGCCGACCGCCTGTCGAAGATGATCCCCTTCGAGGTCGGCATGACCTTGGAGAAAGCGTTCGAGCAGGAAGAGATGCTACGCGACTTCCTCAAGAGCGACGAGGACGCACGCGAGATCTGGGACATGGCGCTCAAGCTCGAAGGCGTCACCCGGGGCACCGGCAAGCACGCCGGTGGCGTGGTGATCGCACCGACCAAGCTGACTGACTTCTCGCCCATCGCCTGCGATGAAGAGGGCGGAGGGCTGGTGACCCAGTTCGACAAGGACGACGTCGAGGCGGCCGGGCTGGTGAAGTTCGACTTCCTCGGCCTGCGCACCCTGACCATCATCAAGTGGGCGATGGAGACCATCAACCGCGAGCAGGCCAAGCAGGGCCTGCCCGACGTGAACATCGACTTCATCCCGCTGGACGACAAGAAGACCTACGAGCTGCTGCAGAAAGCCGAGACCACGGCGGTGTTCCAGCTCGAATCGCGCGGCATGAAGGAGCTGATCAAGAAGCTCAAGCCCGACTGCCTGGAAGACCTCATCGCCCTGGTGGCGCTGTTCCGTCCGGGGCCGCTGCAGTCGGGCATGGTCGACGACTTCATCAACCGCAAGCACGGTCGGGCCGAGCTGGCCTACCCGCACCCCGATTACCAGTACGAAGGGCTGCAACCGGTCCTGGCGCCCACCTACGGCATCATCCTGTACCAGGAGCAGGTGATGCAGATCGCCCAGGTGATGGCCGGCTACACCCTCGGTGGCGCGGACATGCTGCGCCGCGCCATGGGCAAGAAGAAGCCCGAGGAGATGGCCAAGCAGCGTGGCGGCTTCATCGAAGGCTGCGCCAGCAACAACATCGACGCCAACCTGGCAGGCAACATCTTCGACCTGGTGGAGAAATTCGCCGGCTATGGCTTCAACAAGTCGCACTCGGCCGCCTACGGCCTGGTGTCGTACCAGACGGCCTGGCTCAAGACCCATCATCCCGCGCCGTTCATGGCCGCGGTGCTCTCGGCGGACATGCACAACACCGACAAGGTGGTGGTGCTAATCGAGGAAGTGCGCTGCATGAAGCTGCGCCTCGACGCCCCGGACGTGAACACCTCCGAGTTCAAGTTCACCGTCAACGACGACGGGCGCATCGTCTACGGCCTGGGCGCGATCAAGGGCGTGGGCGAAGGGCCGGTCGAGGCGATCGTCGAGGCGCGCGCCGAGGGCGGAGCGTTCAAGGACCTGTTCGACTTCTGCGCGCGGGTCGACCTCAAGCGCATCAACAAGCGCACCCTCGATGCGTTGATCCGCAGCGGCGCGCTGGATCGCCTCGGGCCGCACTTCCATGACGAGCTCAAGGCCTACCACGCCAACATCGACCGTAACCGGGCCATCCTGCTGTCGGCCCTGGAGGAGGCGATCAAGTCCGCCGAGCAGACCGCGCGTACCGCCGACAGTGGTCATGCCGACCTGTTCGGCGGGTTGTTCGTCGAGGCCGACGCCGATGTCTACGCCAACCACCGCAGGGTCCGCGAGCTGACCCTCAAGGAGCGCCTGCGCGGCGAGAAGGACACCTTGGGCCTGTACCTGACCGGCCACCCGATCGATGAATACGAAGGCGAGATCCGCCGCTTCGCCCGGCAGCGCATCGTCGACCTCAAACCCTCCCGCGAGACCCAGACGGTTGCCGGGATGATCATCGCCCTGCGGGTGATGAAGAACAAGAAGGGCGACAAGATGGGCTTCATCACCCTGGACGACCGCTCCGGGCGCATCGAGGCGTCATTGTTCGCCGATGCCTTCATGGCCGCTCAGGCCCTGTTGCAGAACGATGCGATGGTGGTGGTCGAAGGCGAGGTCAGCAATGACGATTTCTCCGGAGGGCTGCGCCTGCGCGTCAAGCAGGTGATGACCATGGAGGATGCGCGCACCCGCCTGGCCGAGAGCCTGCGCCTGAAAGTCGCCCACGAGGCGCTCAAGGGCGACCGGCTGCACTGGCTGGGCGAACTGATCAACCGTCACCGCGGCGCCTGCCCGATCACCTTGGAGTACACCGGTAGCGATGCCAAGGCCATGGTGCAGTTCGGCGACAGCTGGACCATCGACCCAGGGGACGGGCTGATCCAGGCCCTGCGTGACCAGTTCGGACGTGAGAACGTCTTTTTGCAATATCGTTGAACGAACGCTTTTTTAATCTCGACCTGAATGTGCCCTTCCTTTAAGGTAGGGCGCCACACGGATCAACCGGCCGGCCGCCTGGCCGTAGACCCAAGACGGATGACTATGAACCCGAATTTCCTGGATTTCGAACAGCCGATTGCCGACCTGCAAGCCAAGATCGAAGAGCTGCGCCTGGTGGGCAACGACAACTCGCTGAACATCGGCGATGAAATCGCCCGTCTGCAAGACAAGAGCAGCACCCTGACCGAAAGCATCTTCGGCAACCTGACCAGCTGGCAGATCGCGCGTCTGGCGCGTCACCCGCGCCGCCCCTACACCCTCGACTACATCCAGCACATCTTCGACGAGTTCGAAGAGTTGCACGGTGACCGTCATTTCTCAGACGACGCCGCCATCGTCGGCGGGACCGCACGCCTGGACGGCAAGCCGGTCATGGTCATCGGCCACCAGAAGGGTCGTGAAGTGCGCGAGAAGGTGCGCCGCAACTTCGGCATGCCGCGTCCGGAAGGCTACCGCAAGGCCTGCCGCCTGATGGAGATGGCCGAGCGCTTCAAGATGCCGATCCTGACCTTCATCGACACCCCGGGCGCCTATCCGGGCATCGACGCCGAAGAGCGCAACCAGAGCGAAGCGATCGCCTGGAACCTGCGTGTCATGGCGCGGCTCAAGACCCCGATCATCGCCACCGTGATCGGTGAAGGCGGTTCGGGCGGCGCACTGGCCATCGGTGTGTGCGACCAGCTGAACATGCTCCAGTACTCCACCTACTCGGTGATCTCTCCTGAAGGCTGCGCCTCGATTCTCTGGAAGACCGCCGACAAGGCGCCGGATGCCGCCGAAGCCATGGGCATCACCGCCGAGCGTCTGAAGAGCCTGAACATCGTCGACAAGGTCATCAGCGAGCCATTGGGCGGCGCCCACCGCGACCCGGCCGCCATGTCGGCCAACATCCGTGCCGAACTCAACGAGCAGCTCGACATGTTGAGCACGTTCGACCAGGACGCCCTGCTGGCCCGTCGTTACGATCGACTGATGAGCTACGGCGTCTGAACCTGTCCATCGCCGGCTTGCCGGCGAGCAGGGCGGTAGGTGGGCTGGCGTCATCGCTGATCGGTTTCCAAGGTCGCTCAGCCCTGACCACGCCGCAATAAGCCCGACCGTCACGGACCTTGTGGGAGCGGGCTTGCCCGCGATAGCGCCTGGTCCGTCACCGCCTGCATCGCGGGCAAGCCCGCTCCCACAAAAGGCGGCGTCGGCCTATCGGTAACACGACCGGTCGACGGTCGAGGATGTTCGTCGATGCTCGATCTTTCCAAGGTCCTCACCCCTTGGCTCACGGCCCCCACCTGGTACGTGGCCTTCTCCGGCGGCCTCGATTCCACCGTCCTGCTCCACCTGCTGACCCTGCAACGCACCCGGCGACCCACGCCCGTGATCCGCGCCTTGCACATTCACCATGGCCTGCAACCTGCCGCCGACGCCTGGCCTGCCCATTGCCAGCGCGTATGCGAAAGCCTGGGCGTACCCCTGGACGTCGTGCGCGTACAGGTCGCCCCTGGCGCCAGCCTCGAGCAGGCGGCGCGCGACGCACGTTATCGGGCATTTGCCGCCAGGCTGGGGCCAGGCGATGCCTTGTTCACCGGTCAGCATCAGGACGATCAGGCCGAAACGCTGCTGTTCCGTCTGCTGCGCGGGGCCGGCGTGCGAGGTCTGGCAGGCATGCCCCGGCAGCGTGCCCTGGGGGCTGGCACGCTGGTGCGTCCGCTGCTTGGCCATGGGCGGGCCGAACTGCTTGCCCATGCCAGCGAAGCGGGGCTGTCCTGGGTCGAGGATCCGTCCAACGACGACACCGCGTTCGATCGCAACTTCCTGCGCGCCCAGGTGCTGCCTCTGATGACGCAGCGTTGGCCACGGGCGAGCCTGAGCCTGGCCCGCAGCGCGGATCACCTGAGCGAAGCGCTCGAGCTGCTGAACGAGGTCGCCTGCGACGATGTGCAGCAGGCCCGCCACGGCCACTCGACGGACTGGCCAGGCCTCGACTCGCTGGACCTGCGCACGCTGGCCGGGTTGTCCGATGCCCGCCAGCGCAACGCCCTGCGCCACTGGCTGGCGCCACGCACGCGCCTGCCCGACAGTCGCCACTGGGCTGGCTGGCGGACGCTGCGCGATGCCGCCGAGGATGCCGCACCGATCTGGCGCCTGGCCGACGGGCAGGTGCAGCGTGCCTGCGGGCGGCTCTGGTGGTTGTCGGGCCCCTGGCTGGACGTCCCGCAGGGCGGGGCAGTCTGGGCGCAACCTGCCCATCCGCTGACATTGCCGGGCAATGGCCAGGTCAGGCTGGAAGGTGACCTGCCGGCTGGTTGGCTGCGCATCGCCTATCGTCAGGGGGGGGAGCGCCTGAACGTCGCCGGTCGCGGGCAGCGTGACCTCAAGCGGCTGCTCAACGAAGCGCGGGTGCCGCCGTTCCTGCGCCCACGCCTGCCGTTGCTCTACGACGAACAGCGCCTGCTGGCGGTGGCGAACCTGCCTGCGCTCAGCCAGGGCGAGTGGCGTCTGCACTGGCAACCGCCGACCTGCGCGCAGCGTTTGAGCTGAAAGGTACATTCCGGTAGACTACCCTCCCTTCTTGATACAACTTCTGTGGCTTCTTCGAAAACACAGGGGTTGCCGATTACCAAGCAGTTCTTTGCTGGGCGATTCCAGAAATGACGAGCGAGCTCCATGCCGGGTATCCACCCCTGGTCTGTACAGACGCGGCAGTATTTCAAGGTGCACTGTGATCGACGCAGGTGATCGGGGGCTTCGGCCTTCCTTCGCTTTCTCCGGCGGCGCTGGCCGCCTTAACGCAGACTTCTAGGGTTTTTCATGACGCGCTACATATTCGTCACGGGCGGTGTTGTTTCTTCATTGGGGAAAGGCATTGCCTCGGCTTCCCTGGCGGCCATCCTGGAGGCGCGGGGGCTCAAGGTCACCATGCTCAAGCTGGACCCGTACATCAACGTCGATCCGGGCACCATGAGCCCGTTCCAGCACGGCGAAGTGTTCGTGACCCACGACGGCGCCGAGACCGACCTTGACCTGGGCCACTACGAGCGGTTCATCCGCACCACCATGACCCAGAACAACAACTTCACCACCGGCCGTGTCTACGAACACGTCCTGCGCAAGGAGCGCCGAGGTGACTACCTGGGCGCGACCATCCAGGTCATTCCGCATATCACCGACGAGATCAAGCGCCGCATCATCAAGGGTGCCGGCGATGCCGACGTGGCCCTGGTCGAGATCGGCGGCACCGTGGGCGACATCGAGTCGCAGCCGTTCCTCGAGGCCATCCGCCAGCTGCGCGTCGAAGTCGGTTCCAAGCGCGCGATGCTCATGCACCTGACGCTGGTGCCGTACATCGCCACCGCGGGCGAGACCAAGACCAAGCCGACCCAGCACTCGGTCAAGGAGCTGCGCTCCATCGGCCTGCAGCCGGACGTGCTGATCTGCCGCTCCGACCACCCGGTCGATGCCTCGTCGCGCCGCAAGATCGCCTCGTTCACCAACGTCGAAGAGCGTGCGGTGATCTCCCTGGAAGACGTCGACACCATCTACAAGATCCCAGGCGTGCTGCATGCCCAGGGCCTGGATGACTTCGTCGTCGAGCGCTTCGGCCTGCAGTGCAACGGCGCCGACCTGTCCGAATGGGATCAGGTGGTCGATGCCAAGCTCAACCCCGAGCACGAAGTGACCATCGCCATGGTCGGCAAGTACATGGAGCTGCTGGACGCCTACAAGTCGCTGATCGAAGCGATGAGCCACGCCGGTATCCAGAACCGCACCAAGGTCAACCTGCGCTACATCGACTCCGAGGACATCGAGAACCAGGGCACCGGCCTGCTCGAAGGCGCCGATGCCATCCTGGTGCCTGGCGGCTTCGGTCTGCGGGGCGTCGAGGGCAAGATCACCGCCGTCCAGTACGCCCGTGAGAACAAGGTGCCTTACCTGGGCATCTGCCTAGGCATGCAGGTGGCGGTCATCGAGTTCGCCCGTAACGTGATGGGCTGGAAGGACGCCAACTCCACCGAGTTCGATCGCGACAGCGGCCACCCGGTCGTCGGCCTGATCACCGAATGGTCCGATGCCACCGGCGCGGTGGAAACCCGCACCGAGGCCTCCGACCTGGGCGGCACCATGCGCCTGGGCGCCCAGGAGTGTCAGATCGCCGGCAACTCCAAGGTCCACGACTGCTACGGCAAGGACGTGATCGTCGAGCGTCACCGCCACCGCTACGAGGTCAACAACAACCTGCTGCCGCAACTGATCGACGCCGGTCTGCTGGTCTCGGGTCGCTCCGGTGACGGCGCGCTGGTCGAGGTGGTCGAGTCCAAGGACCACCCTTGGTTCGTGGCCTGCCAGTTCCACCCGGAGTTCACCTCCACGCCACGCGACGGCCACCCGTTGTTCAGCGGCTTCGTCAAGGCGGCGCTGGCGCAGAAGAGCAAGGCCTGAGGCCTTGACCGACCCAGGGACGCCGCCGTGTAGCGGTGCCCCTGGCGTCAGGCCGCCGGGCGCAGGCGCGGCGGCACATTTTCCGACGGTATTCGCCACGCAGGACGCATTTCTCCGGTAGAGTACCGCCCGTTCCGCTTTCGGCCGCCAGGCCGCAAGATGCCCTTGCCAGGCCTGCCCGTTGCCGATCGCCTGAGCAGTGGCCGATTTCCTCAGCTGCGTTGTTATTAGTCAATTTTGGAGTGCTTACAACAATGGCAAAAATCGTCGACATCAAAGGTCGTGAAGTTCTCGATTCGCGTGGCAACCCCACCGTGGAAGCCGATGTACTGCTCGACAACGGCATCGTTGGCAGCGCTTGCGCGCCGTCCGGTGCCTCCACCGGCTCGCGTGAAGCGCTGGAGCTGCGTGATGGCGACAAGAGCCGTTACCTGGGCAAGGGCGTGCTGAAGGCCGTGGCCAACATCAATGGCCCGATCCGTGACCTGCTGCTGGGCAAGGACCCGGCCGATCAGAAGGCGCTGGACCGCGCCATGATCGAGCTGGACGGCACCGAGAACAAGGCGACCCTGGGCGCCAACGCGATCCTTGCCGTCTCGCTGGCTGCCGCCAAGGCCGCCGCGCAGGACCAGGATCTGCCCCTGTACGCTCACATCGCCAACCTCAACGGCACGCCGGGCCAGTACTCCATGCCGGTGCCGATGATGAACATCATCAACGGCGGCGAGCATGCCGACAACAACGTCGACATCCAGGAATTCATGGTGCAGCCGGTCGGCGCCAAGACCTTCTCCGATGCGCTGCGCATGGGCACCGAGATCTTCCATCACCTCAAGGCCGTGCTCAAGGCCCGTGGCCTGAGCACCGCAGTCGGTGACGAAGGCGGCTTCGCGCCGGACCTGGCGTCCAACGAAGACGCGCTCGGCGCCATCGCTGAAGCCGTCAAGAATGCCGGCTACACCCTGGGCACCGACGTGACGCTGGCCCTGGACTGCGCGGCCTCCGAGTTCTACGAAGGGGGCAAGTACAACCTCGCCGGCGAAGGCAAGTCCTTCGACGCCGAAGGGTTCGCCGACTACCTCAAGGGCCTGACCGAGCGCTTCCCGATCATCTCGATCGAAGACGGCCTGGACGAGTCCGACTGGGCAGGCTGGAAGATCCTCACCGACAAGATCGGCGAGAAGGTCCAGCTGGTGGGTGACGACCTGTTCGTGACCAACACCAAGATCCTCAAGGAGGGCATCGAAAAGGGCATCGGTAATTCGATCCTGATCAAGTTCAACCAGATCGGTTCGCTGACCGAGACCCTCGAAGCCATCCAGATGGCCAAGGCGGCCGGCTTCACCGCGGTGATCTCGCACCGCTCGGGCGAAACCGAAGACTCGACCATCGCCGACCTGGCCGTTGGTACCGCTGCAGGTCAGATCAAGACCGGCTCGCTGTGCCGCTCCGACCGCGTGTCCAAGTACAACCAGCTGCTGCGTATCGAAGAGCAGTTGGGTGCCAAGGCCGCTTATCACGGCCGTGCCGAGTTTCGCGGCTGAGCGATAGATGGTAAAAAGACAGCTGCCCAGGTGCTCTGACACGTCGCACTGACGCGTCGAACCCTTCAGGTGGCGTTCTGTCGAAGAAGCCTGGCCTCGGCCGGGCTTCTTGCTGTCCGACGCACCGAAGCGCTGGCCTTTTCACTCCCGGATGACCCCTGATGCGCAGTCCCTATTGGTTGTTCCTGATCCTGCTCCTGCTCCTGGGAGGCTTGCAATACCGCCTGTGGGTGGGCACTGGCAGCCTTGCGCAAGTCAAGGAGCTCACGCAGCAGATCGCTGACCAGCATGCCGAGAACGAGCGGCTGCTCGAGCGCAACCGTGTCCTGTACGCCGAGGTCCTGGAACTCAAGAAGGGCATGGAGACCGTCGAGGAGCGCGCGCGTCACGAGCTGGGCATGGTCAAGGAAGGGGAAACCCTGTACCAGTTGCCGAAATGAGCCAGTCCTTGCCTCGCTTCTGGGCCGTCGTGCCCGCCGCCGGTGTCGGTGCCCGCATGGCCGCCGATCGCCCCAAGCAATACCTGAGGGTGGCCGGGCGTACCGTGCTCGAGCACACCCTGGCCTGCTTCCTCGACCATCCGGCGTTGTTGGGCATCGTGGTCAGCCTGGCGGACCACGACCCCTACTGGCCTCAACTCGCGTGCGCGACCGACGGGCGCATCCGCCGTGCGGCAGGCGGACGCGAGCGCGCCGACTCGGTGCTCAACGCGTTGCAGGTCTTGCAGGAACAGGGCGCTGCCGACGAAGACTGGGTGCTGGTCCACGATGCCGCACGGCCGAACCTGGCACGCAGTGACCTGGACCGGCTGTTGTCGATGCTGGCCGACGATCCCGTGGGCGGCCTGCTCGCCGTGCCAGCCCGGGACACCCTCAAGCGGGCAGGCGCGGACGGGCGCGTCAGCGCGACCCTCGATCGCAGCACGGTCTGGCAGGCCTTCACGCCGCAGATGTTCCGTTTAGGGATGTTGCACCGGGCCTTGGCCGATTGCCTGGTCGCCCAGGTCGCCGTGACCGACGAAGCCTCGGCCATCGAGTGGTCGGGCCAGGCGCCGAGGCTGATCGAAGGACGCGGCGACAACCTCAAGGTGACACGTCCCGAAGACCTGGACTGGTTGCGCCAGCACTGGTCCGCGCCGTCCTGAAACGAGGAGGGCCTGGCCGCGCCAGCGCTTGGGCTCAATTGCCGCGGTACTCGGGCAATTGCGCCAGGCCTTCCTTGAGGTAGTCCACCAGACGCCTGACCTTCGGCGACAGGTGCCGCTGTTGCGGGTAGAGCGCCCACACGGCGGTATTGGGAGGTTGGTGCGCTTCCAGCAGAGACACCAGTGCACCACTGTGCAGATGCTCGAGCACGTAGTAGTCGGGCAGCTGGCACAGGCCCATGCCGTGAAGGGCCGCGTCCAGCACCGCCTGCCCACTGTTGCAGCGCCAGTTGCCTTGCACCCGCTGACTCGACTCGCGGCCATTCTGCTGCAGGATCCACAGGTCCGAACTGCCGATCAGGCAGTTGTGCCGGGCCAGTTCCGACAAGCTGTGCGGGCGGCCATAGCGGGCCAGGTAGGACGGCGAGGCGCACATGTACATGCGCCGGGGTGCCAGGCGCGTCGCCACCAGCCGTGAGTCTTGCAGGCGGCCCAGGCGGATGGCCAGGTCCATGCCTTCGTGCAGCAGATCCAGGGGGCGGTTGGTCAGCTCCACGTCCACGCGCAACTGGGGGTAGAGCGCCATGAAGCGTGTGATCAGGGGCACGATGAACCGCTCGCCGTAGGCCACCGCGCAGGTGGTGCGCAGCAGGCCCTTCGGTTCGCTGGCCAGGTCGCCCATGGCGCGCAGGGCTTCTTCGCGGCCGTCCTGGAGGCGCTGGCAATGGTGCAGGAACGTCTGCCCGGCTTCGCTCAACGTGACCCGTCGGGTGCTGCGGTAGAGCAGTCGCGTCTGCAGCCGCTCCTCCAGCCGGGCGACCTGGCGGCTGATGTGCGAGGACGAGACCCCAAGCCGCTCGGCGGCAGCGGTGAACTGGCCCGACTCGGCCACGGCGACGAACTCGTCGATGCCCTCCCAGCGGCTGTGCATGGATTGTCCCTGTGCGGCAATAATGTTTTGTAGGCGGCCCGATTATTCATCAAAAGCCGATCAATTACACTCCAAGGCTGATTCGAACCATTGTCTGGAGAGCATTGATGATCAAGTCCCGTGCCGCCGTCGCCTTCGAGGCGAAGAAACCCCTCGAGATCGTCGAAGTCGACGTGGCCATGCCCAAGGCGGGCGAAGTCCTGTTGCGCGTCGTGGCATCCGGTGTCTGCCACACCGATGCCTACACCTTGTCGGGCGCCGACCCGGAAGGCATCTTCCCGTCGATTCTCGGCCACGAGGGCGGGGCGATCGTCGAGGCCGTGGGTGAGGGCGTGACCTCCGTGGCGGTCGGCGACCATGTCATCCCGCTGTACACGCCCGAATGCGGGCAGTGCAAGTTCTGCAAGTCCGGCAAGACCAACCTGTGCCAGGCCATTCGCGCCACCCAGGGCAAGGGCCTGATGCCGGACGGCACCACGCGCTTTTCCTACAAAGGCCAGCAGTTGTTCCACTACATGGGCACCTCGACCTTCTCCGAATACACCGTCCTGCCGGAAATCTCCGTGGCCAAGATCCAGAAGGAAGCGCCCCTGGAGAAGGTGTGCCTGCTCGGGTGCGGTGTGACCACCGGCATTGGCGCCGTGCTCAACACCGCCAAGGTCCAGCCAGGTGACACGGTGGCCGTGTTCGGCCTGGGCGGCATCGGCCTGTCGGCGATCATCGGCGCGGTCAAGGCCAAGGCCTCGCGCATCATCGCCATCGACATCAACCCGGCCAAGTTCGAGATCGCCAAGCAGCTCGGCGCCACCGACTGCATCAACCCGAAGGACTACGACCGTCCGATCCAGGAGGTCATCGTCGACCTGACCGATGGCGGCGTCGACTTCTCCTTCGAGTGCATCGGCAACGTCCAACTGATGCGCGCCGCCCTGGAGTGCTGCCACAAGGGGTGGGGCGAGTCGGTGATCATCGGCGTCGCCGGTGCCGGCCAGGAAATCGCCACCCGTCCGTTCCAGCTGGTCACCGGTCGCGTCTGGCGCGGTTCGGCGTTCGGTGGCGTGCGTGGTCGCAGCGAGCTGCCCAGCTACGTCGAGATGTCGGAGAAGGGCGAGATCCCGCTGGACACCTTCATCACCCACACCATGGGCCTGGAAGACATCAACAAGGCCTTCGACCTGATGCACGAAGGCAAGAGCATCCGCAGCGTCATCCACTTCTGAGGTCTGCCATGAGCCTGGAGAACATGTCCTGCCAGAAAAGCTTCGGCGGCTGGCACAAACGTTACCGCCATACCTCGCAGACGCTGGGCTGCGAGATGGTCTTCGCCGTCTACCTGCCGCCCCAGGCCGAGCAGGGCGAGAAGCTGCCGGTGCTGTACTGGCTGAGCGGGCTGACCTGCACCGACGAGAACTTCATGCAGAAAGCCGGTGCCCTGGGCCTGGCGGCCGAGCTGGGGATGATCATCGTCGCGCCCGACACCAGCCCGCGGGGCGACCAGGTGCCGGGCGACCCGGACGGAGCCTGGGACTTCGGCAAGGGGGCAGGCTTCTACCTCAACGCCACCCAGCAGCCGTGGGCGCAGCATTACCGCATGCACGACTACGTGGTGAACGAGCTGCCCGCGTTGATCGAGGCACACTTCCCGGCGTCCGACCAGCGCAGCATCAGCGGTCATTCCATGGGTGGGCACGGCGCGCTGGTCTGCGCCCTGCGCAATCCGGGACGCTACCGCTCGGTCTCGGCGTTCTCGCCCATCAGCAACCCGATGGATTGCCCCTGGGGTGAGAAGGCCTTCTCGCGCTACCTGGGCGACGACCGTGCGCGCTGGCGCGAGTGGGACGCCAGTGTGTTGCTGGCCGAGACGCCGACCGGCCAGTGCCCGCCGCTGCTGGTGGACCAGGGCGACCGCGACGACTTCCTCGACAACCAGCTCAAACCGCAGGCGCTGGAGCAGGCCGCGCGCAAAGGTGGGCACGCGCTGACCTTGCGCCTGCAGCCAGGTTACGACCACAGTTACTACTTCATCGCCAGCTTCATCGACGAGCATCTGCGCCACCACGCCGTGGCGCTGGGGCGGGTCTGAGCCTGCGCGCTTGAGCGCACCGCGCCCCTGAACGGCAGCGCGCCCAAGCGTCGCCAAAGCAGGTAGAATCACGCCCTGAATCCATCAGGGCGTTTTTCTATGCGTATTGGCCATGGCTACGATGTGCACCGCTTCACCGACGGTGCGTTCATTACCCTGGGTGGGTTGCAGATCGCCCACACCCGCGGCCTGCTGGCCCATTCCGATGGCGACGTGCTGCTGCATGCCTTGAGCGATGCCTTGCTCGGCGCGGCGGCCCTGGGCGACATCGGCAAGCATTTCCCGGACACCGATCCGCAGTTCAAGGGGGCCGACAGCCGCGTGCTGTTGCGGCATGTGGTGAGCCTCGTGCGGGCCAAGGGCTGGCAGGTCGGCAACGTCGACGCCACCATCGTCGCCCAGGCGCCGAAGATGGCGCCGCACATCGAGCGCATGCGTGCCCTGATCGCCGAAGACCTCGACGTGCAGGTCGACCAGGTCAACGTCAAGGCCACCACCACCGAGAAGCTCGGTTTCACGGGCCGTGAGGAAGGGATCGCCGTGCATGCGGTCGCCCTGTTGCTGCCCGCATGAACGAACCGCAACTGCTGGGCCCCAGGGCCTATGGCGACGCGCTCGGTACGGCGGTGCTCAAGGCGGTGGCCGACGATTTCCAGGTCGACGAAGTGCTCGACATCCCGTTGAGCGGCCAGGGCGAGCACCTGTGGCTGTGGGTCGAAAAGCGTGACCTGAACACCGAAGAGGCGGCACGCCGCCTGGCGCGCGCAGCGGGCGTCCCACTGCGGGCCATCAGCTATGCCGGGCTCAAGGACCGCCAGGCGCTCACCCGCCAGTGGTTCAGCCTGCACCTGCCGGGCAAGGCCGATCCGGACCTGGCCCGTGCCGAGGACGAGACCTTGCGCATCCTCGAGCAGACGCGGCACTCACGCAAGCTGCAGCGTGGCGCCCATTCGGCCAATGGCTTCACCCTGCGTCTGACCGCGCTCGCGGCCGACCATGCAGCTCTGGACGCACGGCTGACGCAGATCGCCCGGCACGGCGTGCCCAACTACTTCGGCGCACAGCGCTTCGGGCATGCTGGCGGCAATGTGCAGGATGCCCAGGCCTGGGCCGAACGGGGCGCCCTGCCGGAGCAGCGCAATACCCGTTCGCGCCTGCTTTCCAGTGCACGCAGCTTCCTGTTCAACCAAGTGCTGGCCGAGCGCGTGCTGGACAGCGACTGGCAGTGCGCGCGCGTGGGCGACCTGCTGGCGTTCACCGACAGCCGCAGCTTCTTCCCGGCCGATGCGCACACCTGTGAAGACCCGCGCCTGGCACAGCTCGACCTGCACCCGACCGGCCCCTTGTGGGGCGAAGGCGAGCCGGCCACCGAGGGTGCGCCCGGCGCACGGGAGCGGGCCGTCGGTGCGCGTCATGCGGCGCTCTGCCAGTGGCTGGCGAGCGCCGGTCTGAAGCAGGAGCGGCGTATTCTTCGGCTCCCTATTGGCGCGCTGGCATGGCATTATCCCGAGCCTGATACCCTGCAACTGGAATTCGTCCTGCCGGCTGGATGCTTCGCCACCGTTCTGGTGCGTGAACTCGTCGATCTGTTGCCGGCAGGGCCTTTGGAAAGCCCATGCGTATTCTGATTTCCAACGATGACGGTGTCACTGCACCGGGCATCGCCGCGCTGCATGCGGCACTGGCCGACCACGCCGAGTGCGTGGTCATCGCCCCGGACCAGGACAAGAGCGGTGCCGGCAGCTCGTTGACGCTGGATCGCCCGCTGCACCCCACGGTGCTGGGCAACGGCTTCATCAGCCTCAACGGCACGCCGACCGACTGCGTGCACCTGGGGCTCAACGGGCTGCTGCCGCAGACGCCGGACATGGTCGTCTCGGGGATCAACCTGGGCGCCAACCTCGGCGACGACGTGCTGTATTCGGGCACCGTGGCCGCGGCCCTGGAAGGGCGTTTTCTGGGGGGGACGTCGTGGGCCTTCTCCCTGGTCTCGCGCCAGCCAGACAACCTGCCGGCCGCGGCGCACATCGCCCGGCGGCTGATCGAGGCGCAGGCGCACCTGCAACTGCCGCCGCGCACCGTGCTCAACGTCAACATCCCGAACCTGCCGCTCGAGCGCATCCGGGGTCTTCAGCTCACCCGCCTGGGCCATCGTGCCCGTGCTGCGGCGCCCACCAAGGTGGTCAACCCGCGTGGCAAGGAAGGCTACTGGATCGCCGTGGCCGGGGATGCCGAGGACGGCGGTCCGGGGACGGACTTCCATGCGGTGATGCAAGGGTATGTCTCGATCACGCCACTGCGCCTGGACCGGACGTTCAACGAGGCATTCGAGGGCCTGGATGGTTGGCTGGAGGGGGTGCTGTGATGCGCCGGGAAAACGACCAGTACCACGGCATCGGCATGACCTCGCAGCGCACTCGCGAGCGTCTGATCCAGCGTCTGTGCGAGGAGGGCGTCTCCAATCCGCAGGTGCTCGACGCGATCCGTCAGACGCCCCGGCACCTGTTCGTGGACGAAGCCCTGGCGCATCGCGCCTACGAAGACACCGCCCTGCCCATCGGCCATAACCAGACCATCTCGCAGCCTTACATGGTTGCGCACATGAGCGAACTGTTGCTCGAAGCCGGCCCCCTGGACAAGGTGCTCGAGATCGGCACTGGCTCGGGCTATCAGACAGCCATTCTCGCGCAACTGGTCGAGCGGGTGTTCTCGGTCGAGCGTATCCAGAGCCTGCAGGACCGTGCCAAGGAACGCCTGCAGCAACTGACCTTGCGCAATGTGGTGTTTCGCTGGGGTGATGGCTGTGAAGGGTGGCCGGCGCTGGCTCCCTACAACGGCATCATCGTCACGGCGGTGGCGCCCCAGGTGCCGCAGGCACTGCTCGATCAGCTGGCACCCGGCGGACGCTTGGTGATTCCGGTCGGCATGGCCGGCGAGCCACAACACCTGATGCTCATCGTGCGCGAGGACCACGGGTTTTCCCGTCGGGTGCTCGGTACGGTACGCTTCGTGCCATTGCTGAACGGCCCGTTGGCCTGAAGCACGACGGATTTTTTGCACGGTCGACGAATTCCGCGGTCATTGCCCTGTCTACCAGGCGGTGCCGCCACGCTGCCGGACAGCTTGTCCAGCACCGGGCATCGCGGCCATTCGACTCGGCCATGGAAGACAACTTTGCGATCAAGATCGTCAGACGAGAGGAAGCGGCGGGTGGGGCATACAATCATTGAGCAGCGCAAGGCGTGGACCGGCAACCTGCTGTTGCCGATCGTACTGGCGCTGGGGGCTCTGCTGACCGGTTGCTCCAGTTCGGGTTCCAACAGTGCGAGCGTGGTCGACCGCAACGCCAGCGCACCCAAGCGTCAGGCCGTGACTTCCGGCCAATACAAGGTCAGGCCCGGTGACACCCTGTACTCCATCGCCTTCCGCTACGGCTGGGACTACAAGGAGCTGGCCGCACGCAACGGCATCGGCGCGCCTTATACCATTCACCCTGGCCAGACCATCCGTTTCAGCAGCGGCTCTTCCGGCAGCACGACCGTCGTCTCGAGCCCCTCGTCTTCGAGCAAGACCACGGTGACGCGACGGGTGGTCGGTACTGCCCCTGCCGTGGCGCAGACCACCACCACGACGGCCTCCAGCGGCAGCAGCACCACCGTGACGAAAGTGCCGGCCGCCGAGGTGTCGGCCGGGGGCTGGATGTGGCCGGCCAACGGCGTGGTCATCGGCAAATTCGCTTCAAACGGCAGTTTGAATAAAGGCATTGATATCGCAGGTGATTTGGGACAGCCTGTTTTTGCTGCGTCCAATGGGTCAGTGGTGTACGCCGGTAGTGGATTGAGGGGCTACGGCGAACTGATCATCATCAAGCACAGCGATACCTACGTGAGTGCCTACGGTCACAACCGCAGGCTGTTGGTTCGGGAGGGGCAAACCGTCAAGGCAGGGCAAACGATCGCTGAAATGGGGTCCACGGGCGCTGATCGAGTAAAGCTGCACTTTGAGATTCGTCGTCAAGGCAAACCCGTCGATCCACTCCAGTTTCTGCCACGCCGCTGATGACTGCATCCAGCCTGTTCTTGCGTAAAGGGACAGGCTCAAGCGCCGCCAGGGAAAAAGGTGACGCTCGAGTCTGAGTTCGAACTCAGCAAAGGACTATAACAATGGCTCTCAGCAAAGAAGTGCCGGAGTTTGACATCGACGGCGATCTGCTCATCATGGAAGCGGACGTCGTGTTGGAAACGGAAGAGGTGTCGGACGAACCTGCTGCTTCCCCGGTTCGGACAAAGGCCAGGCAAGGCGCTTCATCCAAACAGCACAAGTACATCGACTATACGCGCGCGCTCGATGCCACTCAGCTGTACCTCAACGAAATCGGCTTCTCGCCACTGCTTTCGCCCGAGGAAGAGGTGCACTTCGCCCGTCTGTCGCGCAAGGGCGATCCGGCTGGCCGCAAACGCATGATCGAAAGCAACCTGCGCCTGGTGGTGAAGATCGCTCGCCGCTACGTCAACCGCGGGCTGTCTCTGCTGGACCTGATCGAAGAGGGCAACCTCGGTCTGATCCGCGCGGTGGAGAAATTCGATCCGGAGCGGGGGTTCCGGTTCTCCACCTATGCCACCTGGTGGATTCGCCAGACCATCGAACGCGCCATCATGAACCAGACGCGCACCATCCGGTTGCCCATCCATGTGGTCAAGGAACTCAACGTCTACCTGCGTGCGGCCCGCGAGCTGACTCAGAAACTCGATCACGAACCGTCGCCGGAAGAAATCGCCACGCTGCTGGAAAAGCCGGTGGCCGAGGTCAAGCGCATGCTGGGGCTGAACGAGCGGGTCTCCTCGGTGGACGTTTCCCTGGGGCCGGACTCGGACAAGACGCTGCTCGACACGCTGACCGATGAGCGTCCCACCGACCCGTTCGAGCTGTTGCAGGACGACGATCTCTCCCAGAGCATCGACCAGTGGCTGGGCGAGCTGACCGACAAGCAGCGTGAAGTGGTGATTCGCCGCTTCGGTCTGCGTGGCCATGAAAGCAGCACCCTGGAGGACGTCGGGCTGGAGATCGGCCTGACCCGTGAGCGGGTGCGGCAGATCCAGGTCGAGGGGCTCAAGCGCTTGCGCGAGATCCTGGAAAAGAACGGGCTCTCCAGCGAGTCGTTGTTCCGCTAGACCGCGCACGCGCCACACGGCTCCATCAGGCAGTCGACCGGCGCTTGGGCACTTCAGGACACGACTCATGGGCGCTTGCGAACAGCCGCCCTGGTGCAGATGACGGACCGTTCCGTCACCTGCGCCAGGGCGGCTTTTTCATGCCCGGGAAGAAGAGGCGCGAGGGCGCTGTCCAAGCCCGGTCGTTGCCCCGCACCGCAGGCGACCGCCTGCTGCCCCTAGTACGACTTCCCATGTAGGAAATTACTCACAAGAGCAGTAAGCAAACAGCGTGAATGGCAGTAAACAAGGTGCGATTCAGCACGCAGAATTAATGCAACTCGTTGATTTTTAAGGTCTTTATTAGATGAAACAATTGTTTCGGTTGAATTGATTTGAGAGGTCCTGCGCTTGTTCGGCTCAGGGAAACCACTAGTATTCGAACTGTGCCCACGGACGCGGCACGGTCATCAAGGACGATGATCAGGACATCGCAGGATGCGATTCATCAGGACGATGACAGGGAATACAGGGACCAGGGACGAAAAGTGGGCGGGCAACCGCCCCTTTTTTTTGCCCTCGAAAAGGCCTCGAAGGCGACAGGCCCCAAGGCGGAGGCTTGCGTCAGCCCCATCGTGCAAGACGATGGGGCCCAGGCAGGTCATGCGGGGGGCATCAACGTTCCAGGAATTCGATCTTGCCAGGGGTGCCGTCGAATTCCTTGGCTTCTGGCAGTTCGTCCTTCTTCTCGGTGATGTTCGGCCAGATCTCCGCCAGTTCGGCGTTCAGCTCGATGAAGTTTTCCATGCCAGCCGGGATCTCGTCTTCCGAGAAGATGGCTTGAGCCGGGCATTCCGGTTCGCACAGTGCACAGTCGATGCATTCGTCTGGATGAATGACCAGGAAGTTCGGACCTTCGTAGAAGCAGTCCACCGGGCAGACCTCTACACAGTCGGTGTACTTGCACTTGATGCAGTTGTCGGTGACGACGAAGGTCATTTCTAATTTTCTCCTCAGGCAACGGCAGCGTACCCCCGATACAGGGCAGCGCGGTTCGCGAAAGAGGCCACACGTCAGGCTGGGCGTGTGGCGCTGGCGAACCGCGCGGGATTCTAACAGCTTGTTACGGCACGCGTTATAACAGGTTCTTAAGTTGATATAGCGTTTCGATTGCTTGGCGCGGCGTCATGTTGTCCAGGTCCAGGCCACCGAGCCGATCCATGGCCGGGTGCGGCAGGCTGGCGAACAGATCGCTCTGATGGGGCGCTGCCGTTGGATGCGAGGGCGCTGCAGGAGGTTCCTGCGGCAGACTGGCGGTTTCCAGCCTGCCCAGGTGCTCCCGCGCACGGCTGATGACCGCAGCCGGCACGCCTGCCAGCTGCGCCACGGCCAGGCCGTAGCTCTGGCTCGCAGGCCCGGGCAGGACATGGTGCAGGAACACGATGCGCTCGTTGTGCTCGGTGGCCTTCAGGTGCACGTTGGCCACCAGTGGCTGGCTGTCCGGCAGCACCGTCAGCTCGAAGTAGTGCGTGGCGAACAACGTGTAGGCGCGCAGTTCGGCCAGACGTTCGGCAGCAGCCCAGGCCAGCGACAGGCCGTCGAAGGTGCTGGTGCCGCGGCCGACCTCGTCCATCAGCACCAGGCTGCGGTCGGTGGCGTTGTGCAGGATGTTGGCGGTTTCGCTCATCTCGACCATGAAGGTCGAGCGTCCCCCGGCCAGGTCGTCGCTGGAGCCGATCCGGGTGAAGATGCGATCGACCAGCGACAGCTCGCACCGCACGGCCGGCACGAAGCTGCCGATGTGCGCCATGAGCACGATCAGGGCGGTCTGCCGCATGTAGGTGGATTTACCGCCCATGTTCGGGCCGGTGATGATCAGCATCCGGGTGCTGTCGTCCAGCGTCAGGTCGTTGGCCACGAACGGCGTGGTCAGCACCTGCTCGACGACCGGATGGCGACCCTGCTCGATGCGCAGGCAAGGTGTATCGACGAACTGCGGGCAGTTCAGGTCGAGGGTCAATGCACGCTCGGCCAGGTTGCTCAACACGTCGAGCTCGGCCAGCGCCGCTGCGGTGTCCTGCAGCGGGGCCAGGTGATCGATCAAGGTTTCCAGCAGCGCGTCGTAGAGCATCTTCTCGCGCGCCAGTGCTCGGCTCTTGGCCGACAGCGCCTTGTCCTCGAACGCTTTGAGTTCGGGCGTGATGAAGCGCTCGGCGCCCTTGAGCGTCTGGCGTCGGATGTAGTCACCCGGGGCCTGTTCGGCTTGACGCGTCGGCAGCTCGATGTAGTACCCATGAACCCGGTTGTAGCCGACCTTCAGGTTGGACAGGCCGGTGCGGGCACGCTCGCGGGTTTCCAGGTCGATCAGGAACTGGCCGGCGTTCTCGCTCATCGACAGCAGCTCGTCCAGCTCGGCATCGTAGCCGAGCTTGAGCACGCCGCCGTCGCGGATGACCGCCGGCGGGTTGTCGATGATCGCGCGCTCGAGCAGGTTGGCGAGCTCCGGATAGGTGCCGGCGATGGCTGCCAGGCGCGCCAGGTGCGGCGCTTCCAGTTCGGCCATGGCGTTGTGCAGCTCGGGCAGGGCAGCCAGTGCGTCGCGCAGGCGGGCCAGGTCCCGTGGGCGGGCATTGCGCAGGCCGATGCGCGCCAGGATGCGCTCGATGTCGCCGATGTCCTTGAGCTGCGGCTGGAGCTTCTCGAAGCGATAGCCGTCGAGCAGGCAGCGGATCGAACCTTGACGTGCCTGCAGGATCTTCAGGTCCCGCAGGGGACGGTTCAGCCAGCGGGTCAGCAGGCGGCTGCCCATGGCCGTCTGGCACCGGTCGATCACCGACTGCAGCGTGTTGTCACGCCCGCCGGCCAGGTTGACGTCCAGCTCCAGGTTGCGCCGGCTGGCGCCGTCGAGGATGACCGTGTCGTCCAGGCGCTCGTGGCGCAGGCTGCGCAGGTGCGGCAGGGCAGTGCGCTGAGTTTCCTTGGCGTACGCCAACAGGCAACCGGCCGCACCGATGGCCAAGGTCAGCTTGTGACAGCCGAAGCCTTTGAGGTCCTGGGTCGCGAACTGCTGGCACAGGCTCTTGCGCGCGGTATCGCGGTCGAAATCCCATGGCGCCCGGCGTCGGCAGCCGCGGCGCTTCTCCGCCGGCAGACCCTGGGGCCAGTCGTCGGGGATCAGCAGCTCGACCGGGTTGATGCGCTCCAGCTCGGCCAGCAGGTTTTCCCAGCCCTTGAGCTCCTGCACGGTGAAGTTGCCGCTGGTGATATCCAGTACCGCCAGGCCGAACAGGCGCTCGTCGCCCAGCACCGCCGCGATCAGGTTGTCGCGGCGCTCGTCGAGCAGCGCCTCGTCACTGATGGTGCCAGGGGTGATGATGCGCACCACCTGGCGCTCGACCGGACCCTTGCTGGTCGCCGGATCGCCGATCTGCTCGCAGATGACCACCGACTCGCCGAGCTTCACCAGCTTGGCCAGGTAGCCTTCGGCAGAGTGGAAGGGGATGCCGCACATCGGGATCGACTGCCCGGCGGACTGGCCACGGGCGGTCAGGGTGATGTCCAGCAGCTTGGCCGCGCGCTTGGCGTCTTCGTAGAAGATCTCGTAGAAGTCGCCCATGCGGTAGAACATCAACTGGTCTGGATGCTGGTTCTTGAGCTTCCAGTACTGTTGCATCATCGGGGTATGGTGAGAAAGGTCGGACATTCAAGGCCTTGAAACGGTGCGTCGGTTAGACAGAAGCGGATCGTCCAATACTACAGGGTTTCTCCAGGCGATGCCGCCTTCGGCTCGCCTGGCCGATGCCTGGCCGGGGCGTCATCGGTGCTAAGGTGAGTCCTTCTCACACAAGGATCCGTCATGACCGACCTCACTGTCCTGTCCCAGCATCTGGGTGAACATCTGACCCGTCTCGGTGCCCAAGTAAGCACGGCCGAGTCGTGCACCGGCGGCGGTATCGCCGAGGCCATCACCCGTGTCGCAGGCAGCTCCGCCTGGTTCGAAGCCGGCTATGTGACGTATTCGAACCGGCAGAAAACCCGGCAGCTGGGCGTGCCTGCCGACTTGTTCGAGACGGTAGGCGCCGTCAGTCAGGCGGTCGTCGAGGCGATGGCCCGCGGTGCGCGGACCGCCAGCGGCGCGCGTTTCAGCGTGGCGGTCAGCGGTGTGGCCGGCCCGGGCGGCGGCTCGCCGACCAAGCCGGTGGGCACCGTGTGGCTGGCATGGGCCGATGGCGAGCAGGTACACAGCATCAAGCGGCAGTTCGAAGGCGACCGCCAGGCCGTGCGTGAGCAGACCGTGGCGGCAGCGCTCGAAGGGCTGTTACGTCTTGGTGCAGAGTAAATTGCACGCAGGGGTAGGCGGAAGCCTCACCCTGTGGAATAATACTGTCTACTTATACAGGTATTGAGGCCGTCAGGGCCTTGTCGATCACGTGAGGATTTCAATGGACGACAACAAGAAGCGCGCCTTGGCTGCGGCCCTGGGTCAGATCGAACGTCAGTTTGGCAAAGGCGCCGTCATGCGCATGGGCGACCATGAGCGCCAGGCCATTCCGGCCATCTCCACCGGCTCCCTGGGGCTGGACATCGCACTGGGCATCGGCGGTCTGCCGAAGGGCCGGATCGTGGAAATCTACGGGCCGGAATCGTCGGGCAAGACCACCTTGACCCTGTCGGTCATCGCCGAAGCCCAGAAGAGCGGCGCGACCTGTGCCTTCGTCGACGCCGAGCACGCACTGGACCCTGAGTATGCCGGCAAGCTGGGCGTCAACGTCGACGATCTGCTGGTCTCGCAGCCGGACACCGGCGAACAGGCCCTGGAGATCACCGACATGCTGGTGCGTTCCAACGCCGTCGACGTGATCATCGTCGACTCCGTGGCCGCGCTGGTGCCCAAGGCCGAGATCGAAGGCGAGATGGGCGACATGCACGTCGGCCTGCAGGCCCGACTGATGTCCCAGGCGCTGCGCAAGATCACCGGTAACATCAAGAACGCCAACTGCCTGGTGATCTTCATCAACCAGATCCGCATGAAGATCGGCGTGATGTTCGGTAGCCCGGAAACCACCACTGGTGGTAACGCGCTGAAGTTCTACGCCTCCGTGCGCCTCGACATCCGCCGTACCGGCGCGGTGAAAGAGGGTGACGAGGTCGTGGGCAGCGAAACCCGTGTCAAGATCGTCAAGAACAAGGTCTCGCCACCGTTCCGCCAGGCTGAGTTCCAGATCCTCTACGGCAAGGGCATCTACCGCAACGGCGAGATCATCGACCTGGGCGTGGCCCATGGGTTCGTCGAGAAGTCCGGCGCCTGGTACAGCTACAAGGGCAGCAAGATCGGCCAGGGCAAGGCGAACGCCGCCAAGTACCTGCAGGAGAACGAGGCCGTCGGTGCCGAGCTCGACAAGCTGATCCGCGACAAGCTGCTCAACGCGGGTGCGGTCGCGGCAGCAGGCAAGGCCGCGGCTGCCGAAGCCAGTGCCGACGACGTCGCTGACGCCGACACCGGTAACTGATCGGCCCATGTCCGCCGTACTCGATACCCCCGTCACAGTGCGACGGACGGCCATGGACCTGCTCGCGCGACGTGAGCACGGGCGTGTCGAGCTGACACGCAAGCTGCGACAGCGTGGGGCCCCGGACGAGCTGATCGAGCCTGCGCTCGATCGGCTGGCCGAAGAGGGCCTGCTGAGCGAAGCGCGCTACCTCGAACACTTCATTTCCTATCGAGCCAATGCCGGCTACGGTCCTGCGCGGATTCGCGAGGATCTGGGTCAGCGTGGGCTGGATCGGGGGGATGTGGAGCAGGCCCTGCGTGACAGCGGGGTCGACTGGGCGGCGCGGCTGCGTGATGTCTGGCAACGCAAGTTCGCAGGCGAGCGTCCTACCGAACCCAAACGCCGTGCTCAGCAGATGCGTTTTCTGGCCTACCGCGGCTTTTCCATGGACATGATCGGCCGACTGCTCAGTGGCCGAGACCTGGACGATTGATCGATCCATCCTGTCCACCGGCTGGCGGAACAGGATAGCGAGCGGTCATCGGACGTGTTTGGCCGCGCGGTCACGCAGGCCGGCCCGTTGCGCGGTGCTTACTTCTTCTTGCCACCCGCGCAGGTCGCGGCATTGAATACCTGCTGGTCGACAGGGCGGTTGGTCTTGTATTCGGTGAAGTCGTAGCGCAGCACGGCGCCCTTGGCCATCAACTGGCGGAAGCCGCCGTTGTGGCAGACGCTGGCGCCGAGCTGGTCGCGTACCTTGTCCGGGTTGGAACGCATTTCGGCCGCATGGCTGGCCCGTACGCTCAAATGGTTGACCAACTGGTTGCCGTCGACGGTATAGCCCTGGTCAAGGATGTCTTCGTTGATGGCACGTGGCGTGCCGACACTGCTTTCCTGGGCAACCTTGTGCAGCATCTGGGAGAGCTCGTACTCCTGTTTGGAGGCAGCTTCAGCGGCCAGGGGCAGCGCGAGCGCCAGGCTCAGGGTCGGGACAATAAGGCGTAGCATGCATCTCTCCTGTTCGTTGACTGGCGCTTTGACAGGTGTCACGCCAGGGTGTTCCGTGCTGACGGTCTGGAGTATACAAGCCGACACGCTAGACCGCTCGTGCGACGCGGCACACTGCCGACCTCTGGTAGACTGTCGATCCTTTCACCGCGCCCGAGCCTTTCTCGTGTTCATCACCGCTTCTCCACCGGTCGCTCAGCCATGAGCCATGCCGTCGCCCGACTGCGCGCCGAACGCCTGGCCCGCAGCAGCAAGCCCTTCATCGCACGCGGATCACGTGCGCCGCGTTGCGCCACATGTCGCGTCATCCATAGTCACTGTCTGTGCCAATGGACGCCGCGTGTCGAGGCAAACGCAGGCATGTGCCTGATCATGCACGACACCGAGCCGCTGAAGCCGAGCAACACCGGCTGGTTGATCGCCGACGTGATCGAAGACACTTCGGCCTTCGGCTGGCAGCGGATCGAGGTCGACGAGCGCCTGCTGGCGTTGCTCGATCAACCGCAGTGGCAGCCCTACATCGTCTTCCCTGGCGAGTTCGTGGCACCTGAACGGGTCGTGACGCAGGTCAGCCCGGTGGCGGGCAAGCGGCCGTTGTTCATCTTGCTCGACGCCACCTGGACCGAGGCGCGCAAGATGTTCCGCAAGAGCCCGTACCTGGAGCGGTTTCCGGTGTTGAGCCTGGAAGCCGAACAGATGTCACGCTACCGGCTGCGCCGCTCGAAACGGGACGATCATTTCTGCACGGCCGAAGTGGCCGCGATGTGCCTGGAGCTGGCGGGCGACACGCAGGCGGCCCGGGCGCTGGATGCCTATCTGGACGTCTTCAGCACGCATTACCTGAGCGCCAAGCACCACAGGCCGATCGACCCCCAGGATGCGGCGCATCAGCAGTTGAGCGGCTTTCTTCAGCCACATGATCGACCCTGAGGCCGGCTTTGGCTTGACCGTCTCGGGCGGGCTGGGCATGCTTGGCGCCGCTCCCCGACACGAGTGGCCCAGGCCGCTCGACCTGCCACCCGTACCGTGCCTCACGCACCGATTCGCCCGTCTGCCGCGCGATGCCGCCGCAGGCATACCACAGGATCCATGAACCGATGGCCACCTACGACATCCTGATAGCCGACGATCACCCGCTGTTCCGTAGCGCGTTGCGCCAAGCCGTCACCCTGGGGCTGGGGCCTGACGTGCGCCTGGTCGAGGTGGCGAGCATCGCCGAGCTCGAAACGCACCTGGCGCAGAAGGCCGACTGGGATCTGGTGCTGTTGGACCTGAACATGCCCGGCGCCTACGGGTTCTCCGGCCTGGTGCTGCTGCGCGGGCAATACCCGCAGATTCCGGTGGTGATGGTGTCTGCCCAGGAAGAGGCGGCCGTGGTGGTCAAGTCCCGTGAGTTCGGGGCCAGTGGGTTCATCCCCAAGTCCAGCACCCTCGACGTGATCCAGAACGCCGTGCAACAGGTGCTCGATGGCGACGCCTGGTGGCCGCCCCAGGCGTTCGACAAGGTCGACGTGTCCGCCGAAGCCAAGGCAGCCAGCGAGGGATTGGCCAGTCTCACGCCCCAGCAGTTCCGTGTGTTGACCATGGTCTGCGAAGGCTTGCTCAACAAGCAGATCGCCTACGAGTTGAACGTGTCGGAGGCCACCATCAAGGCGCACGTGACCGCGATCTTCCGCAAGCTGGGCGTGCGCACGCGGACCCAGGCGGCCTTGCTGCTGCAACAACTGGAATCAGTCGCCACGCATTGAGCCGTCGATACGTGTCCTTTCTCGCCTGTGCCCGCAGTAGAATGCGGGCCCTTTTACGGTACAGTACTTCTTCATGTCGCCATTCAAGGGCCGCACGGGCCTGAAACGCATCGTCAATGCCGCAGGCTATTCCTTCGACGGCCTGCGCGCCGCCTTTCTGGGCGAGGCTGCCTTTCGCCAGCTCGTCCTGCTCAACGTCATCCTGGTGCCACTGGCGTTCTGGCTACCGGTCAGCCGCGCCGAGCGCGCGATTCTGGTCGCCGTGTGCCTGTTGGGGCTGATCGTGGAGTTGCTCAATTCCGCTGTAGAAGCGGCCATCGACCGGATATCGCTGGAGCGCCACCCGCTGTCGAAGAACGCCAAGGACATGGGCAGCGCCGCGCAACTGGTGGCGTTGACGGCGATCGCCCTGGTCTGGGGCATCATCCTGCTGTAGCGCTCAGGCGATCGATGGCAGCACGATCTCGTCGCTGCGCTGCACGCCGGCGGTGAAGGTGCGGCACAGCTCGAGAAATTCGCGCATGGCCGAGGTCTGGTACTTCTGTTTGTGCCAGATGAAGTAGAACTGCCGGGCCAGGTCCAGCTCGGGCGTCTCGACCGGTACCAGGCTGCCACGCCGGAAGGCGTCGCGCAGGGCCAGCCGAGAGATGCAGCCGATGCCCAGCCCCGACTCCACGGCGCGCTTGATGGCTTCGGTGTGCTCCAGCTCCAGTCGGATGTCGAGGTGGGCACGGTGGTGGCGCATGGCCTGGTCGAAGGTCAATCGCGTGCCAGAGCCTTGCTCGCGCAGGATCCAGGCTTCACGGCACAGGGTATCCAGGTCGGCCTTGCTGACGCTCGCCAGGGGATGCTGCGGCGCGCAGAACACCACCAGTTCATCCGCGACCCAAGGCTGCACCTCCAGATCTGGGTGATTGCAGTCACCTTCGATCAGCCCCAGGTCGATCTCGTAGTGCGCCACCTGTTGCACGATGTGCGCGGTGTTCTGCACGTGCAGCTTCACCTGGCTTTCCGGGTGACCTTGCATGAAGCTGCCGATCAGCAAGGTCGCCAGGTAGTTACCGATGGTCAGCGTGGCGCCGACCGACAAGGCCCCGAAGCCGGACTTGCCGCCGAGCAGGTCTTCGATCTCCTTGGCCTGGTCGAGCAGGGCGACGGCCTGGGGCAACAGTTGATGACCCAGTGCATTGAGGCTCAGGCGCTTGCCCGCGCGATCGAACAGCTGGCAGCTGGTCTGTCGCTCCAGTTCGGTGATGGAGGTACTGGCCGCCGATTGGGACAGTGCCAGCAGGCCGGCCGCCCGCGACACGCTCTGGTGCTGGGCGACCGCGACGAAGACTTGCAGTTGACGAAGCGTGAATCGCATATCTATATAACCAATAACACATATCTTGATAATTGATTTTCCAGATATTCTTACTCCCACTACACTAGCGCGCAAGAGCGCTGTGAATAGCGTTGCGTCTTTTTTCAGGAGCCCCATCGATGAGCAACATGAACCACGAACGTGTCCTCAGTGTGCATCACTGGAACGACACCCTGTTCAGCTTCAAGTGCACCCGTGATCCAGGGCTGCGCTTCGAGAACGGTCAGTTCGTGATGATCGGCCTGCAGCAGGACAGTGGCCGTCCGCTCATGCGTGCCTACTCCATCGCGTCGCCGAACTGGGAAGAGCACCTGGAGTTCTTCAGCATCAAGGTGCCGGACGGCCCGCTGACCTCGCAGCTGCAGCACTTGAAGGAAGGCGACGAGATCATCATCAGCAAGAAGCCTACCGGCACCCTGGTGCTCGACGATCTGAATCCGGGCAAGCACCTGTACCTGCTGAGCACCGGCACGGGCCTGGCGCCGTTCATGAGCGTCATCCAGGACCCTGAGACCTACGAGCGCTTCGAGAAGGTGATCCTGGTCCATGGCGTGCGCTACGTGAACGAAGTCGCCTACCGCGAATTCATCACCGAACACCTGCCGCAGAACGAGTTCTTCGGCGACGCCGTGCGCGAGAAGCTGATCTACTACCCCACCGTGACCCGCGAGCCGTTCGAGAACCAGGGCCGCCTGACCGACCTGATGCGCAGCGGCAAGCTGTTCAGCGACATCGGCCTGCCGCCGATCAATCCGCAGGACGACCGTGCGATGATCTGTGGCAGCCCGAGCATGCTCGACGAGACCAGCGAAGTGCTTGACAGCTTCGGCCTGAAGGTCTCCGCCCGCATGCGCGACCCAGGCGACTACCTGATCGAGCGTGCCTTCGTCGAGAAGTGATGCCAGCGCCTGGCCGTCGGTCAGGCGTGTCAACACAAGGGCCTGCCTGCCTCACGTTGGGTGGGCGGACCCACACAGATGCCTTTCATGCACGTTCAGCCGCACGAGTCCCCGTAGGCGTGGGCCCTGCGGGCCCAATCGCGGCCGGTCCGGCGCCCCGGCAGGGGCCGTGAATTCAGCCACTCCCCTGTCTCAGGCCAACGTGCTGCGGTAGCACCAGCCCGTGCACTGCGTGTGGTACACGCCGCCTCTGTATCATTACTCCCCGTGATCGCGCTCTACACTCAACACCACGATGCGCCCCGGCTCCGGGTAATGCCAGCGCACCTGTACATCCCAGAACTTTACGCCATACACGCGCTCGGCAGGCGGTTTCTGGTAGGCCGGGCGCGGGTCCTGCGCCAGGCACTGTTCGATCAGGGCCGGCAACGGTTCGCCCAGGCGCAACCCATGCTGCTGGGCCTGGTCCAGCGCCGCCTCGCGCCACTCGACGACGATGCGTGCCGGTGCCTCGCTGGCCATGCGATTGCAGGCCCCAGCGACGCTGTCGGCGTAAGGCACATAGGGCTTGATGTCCAGCACGGGCGTGCCGTCCAGTAGGTCGATCCCGGAGAGCAGCAGCCGTCCCGGTTCCACGCCCTCCAGCCTGACCACCGACTGCCCGATGCCGTTGGGCCGATGGGTGGCGCGGGTGGCGAACACGCCCATGCTCTTGTTGCCGCCCAGGCGAGGCGGACGGACCTTCAGGCGAGGCGTGTCCTCCAGCGCCTGGTGGAACAGGAACAACAACCAGACGTGGCTGACCTGCTCCAGGCCTGCCACGGCCTCGCCCTGGTCGAAGGGCGGGACCAGTTCCAGCACGCCTCGGGCAGCAGGCGCCAGGTGCGGTTGTCGAGGGATGGCGAATTTTTCCTTGAAGCAGGAACGCACGTAGCCCACGGGCGAGACGCTGTGCTGCATGGGTCAGCCACGCACGCGCAGGGTCAGGCCCTTGAGGAAGTTGCGCAGCAGTTGGTCGCCACAGGGTCGGTAGTTGTCGTGCCCGACCTTGCGGAACAAGGCGCTGAGTTCCGGCTTGGACACCGGGAAGTTCACCGACTTGAGCACGGCATGCAGGTCGTCTTCCTTGAGCTCGAACGCCACGCGCAATTTCTTCAGTACCGTGTTGTTGGTCACCGGCAGCTCCAGCGGCTGCGGCGCACGACTGTCATCGCGGCCGCGGCGGTGTGTCACCAGGCCGTCGAGAAAGTGCGCCATGACCTTGTCCGGGCACTGCACGAAGCCTTCTTCCTCTTCCTTCTTGAGGTAACCGGCGACCTGGGCCGTGGACAGCGTCAGGCCGGACAGTGCGAAAATCTTGACCATCTGCGCATCGTTGGCCTTGATCATGTAGCGCACACTGCGCAGTACATCGTTGTGATTCATGGAGAGATCCTGTTGAGGCGCCGCACCCCAGTGCGGCCTTCGAGACTAGAAACGTTCGTGGCTGCCAACGTACCGCCACTGCCCGACCGGCAGCTTGCCCATGGACACGCCACCCAGGCGAATGCGGCGCAAGCTGACGATTTCGAGCTTCAGCGCGCTGCACAGCTCGCCGATCGTGCCCGGTTGGGGGGCCTTGATCGCCAGGCGCAGGTGGGTCTCGTTCTGCCAGCTGGCCTTGGCCTTGGGCAACTCACGGCCGTCACGGACCAGGCCGCGTGCCAGGCGCTCCAGTGCCTGGGGCGTCGCCGACCCGCGCACTTCGATGATGTATTCCTGTTCCAGCTTGCGCAGGTCGGCCTCGATCTTGCGCTTGGTGCGCCAGTCTTGGGTGAACACCTGCAGACCGCTGGCGCCAGGAGGCAGGGCGGCCACGCATTCCTGCCGGGCGAAGTGACCGTGCAGCGGACGGATGTCGCTCGATTGCGTGGTGCCCAGGCTGGTCATGGTGATGCTGGCGCGTGCTTCCTCGAGCCACTGCCCGGCAGGCTGGTTCAGCAACAGCGTGACCGGTGCCAGCGGTTCGGCCTTGGCACCTGGAAGCAGCTCGACCCGTTGTTGGTCGATCTTGAACTGCGGCTGCTCGATGACCACGCCATCGACCGTGACCCAGCCCCCTTCGATGAACAGTTCGGCCTCGCGGCGGGAGCAGCCAAGCTGTGCGATGAGGCATTTGGAGAGACGAACGGGTTCACTCATGGTCGGTGTTTCGCAAGGCAGGAAATAAGACCCGCATTGTACCTGCCCGAGGCCATTCGATGGCCGCTATCTGCGCCGCGCCTATCGATCGGCCAGGCGCAGGTGCAGGAGCGGGTAGGGCTGGCCCAGCCCATCGGTCTCGGCGCGACCCGTGATCTCGAAACCATGGCGTCGATAGAAGTCCAGCGCCCGAGGGTTCTGTTCGTTGACGTCCAGTGTGCGCACGCCCAGGGCCTCGACGGCATGGGTAAGCAGGCGCGTGCCGATGCCCTGGCCCTGATGCGTCGGTGCGACGAACAGCATGTCCAGACGTTGCTGTGCGACACCGGCAAAGCCCAGGAAGCGACCCTGCTGATCCTTGCAGACCACCAGTGTGACGACAGGCAGGTACTTGGGCAGTATGTGGTCGCGCAGGATCACCCGGTAGTGCTCGGGCAGAAAGTCATGGGTAGCGCGGACCGAATCTTCCCAGAGCCGCATGAGGGCTGGGTGGTCCGCCACGGTGGGCGTGTCGAGGGTGAGCATGCGGGGACATCCTTGTCAGTGTGTGCAGGCCGCCCGTGCAGAGCGGCCTGACGCTTAGATGGGTTCGGCCCACAGGTCGTACTCGTCGGCGTCGACCACGCGGCACCGTACCGTGTCGCCCGGCTTGAAGCCGTGGTCGCCATCGATGAACACGCTACCGTCGATTTCCGGGGCGTCGAAGAAGCTGCGACCGACCGACCCTTCGGTTTCCACTTCGTCGATCAGCACGTCGATTTCCCGACCGATGCGCTGCTGCAGGCGAGCCGCGCTGATGGCCTGCTGATGCGCCATGAAACGATCCCAACGGTCCTGCTTGATGGCATCCGGCACGTCGTCCAGGCCCAGTTCGTTGGCCGGCGCGCCTTCGACCGGCGAGTACTGGAAGCAGCCGACACGGTCCAGCTGCGCTTCGGTCAGCCAGTCCAGCAGGTACTGGAAGTCCTCCTCGGTCTCGCCTGGGAAGCCGACGATGAAGGTCGAACGGATGATCAGCTCCGGGCACTGCTCGCGCCACTGCTTGATGCGCGTCAGGGTGCGATCTTCGAACGCCGGGCGCTTCATTGACTTGAGCACCTTGGGGCTGGCGTGCTGGAACGGGATGTCCAGGTACGGCAGCAGCTTGCCGGCGGCCATCAGCGGAATCACGTCGTCGACGTTCGGGTACGGGTAGACGTAGTGCAGACGCACCCAGACGCCCAGGGTGCTCAAGGCTTCGCACAGCTCGAGCAGGCGTGTCTTGACCGGGCGACCGTTCCAGAAGTCGGTCTTGTAGCGCACGTCCACGCCGTAGGCGCTGGTGTCCTGGGAAATCACCAGGAGTTCCTTGACGCCGGCCTTGACCAGGCGTTCGGCTTCGCTCAGCACCTCGCCGACCGGACGGCTGACCAGCTTGCCGCGCATCGACGGGATGATGCAGAAGCTGCAGCTGTGGTTGCAGCCTTCGGAGATCTTCAGGTACGCGTAGTGGCGCGGGGTCAGCTTGACGCCCTGTGGCGGCACCAGGTCGATCAACGGGTTGTGGTCCTGGCGGGGCGGCACCACTTCGTGCACGGCATTGACCACCTGCTCGTACTGCTGCGGGCCGCTGACCGAAAGCACGCTCGGGTGCACGTCACGGATGTTGCCTTCCTCGACGCCCATGCAGCCGGTGACGATGACCTTGCCGTTCTCCTTGATGGCCTCGCCGATGACTTCCAGCGATTCGGCCTTGGCGCTGTCGATGAACCCACAGGTGTTGACCACCACCACGTCGGCGTCTTCGTAGGTCGGCACGACTTCGTAGCCTTCCATGCGCAGTTGCGTGAGGATGCGCTCGGAGTCGACCAGCGCTTTCGGGCAACCCAGCGAGACGAATCCGACCTTCGGAATGGAAGATGCAGGCGTGGTGGACATGACTAACCTCGGTATTGAATGCAGGTCGTCCCCCGGAATCGGGGACGAGCTTGACGGGCGCTTCTGGCGCCTCTGATCAAAAAGTGCGCAATTCTAGCGATCGCGGGGTCGCTTGACCAGTACAAATGCGACGAGCATGCGCAGGTTTGGCAAAAAGGTACGCACGCGTCGGGTGACCGGCATGAACAAGGGTTTAGGACATATTTCACGTTGCAGAAGCTATCATCCGGCGCCACTCACGGCAGATGACCCTAATGTAGCAATTGACAACACGTGTATACGATAGCTACACGGTGTGTTATCGTCCGATTCTCGATGTGTAAAGGGGCGATCAGCGTAGCCAGGTCCAACTACCTCATACTGGAGACCTGCGGCTCAGCTTGCAGGGAGGGTTGCGCAAAAGCAGATGACACACATCGAAAAGTCAAAGAAGGTCTTTTGGGTAAACATGAACAGGCATGAAGGATTGCCTTGCAGACGACTGGAGTTATAGCCATGGAACGAGTCATGCCTACAAGCGCTAAGCCTGTCTCCATAAACATGAGGGCCGACCCGAAGCGGCGGGACCTTATCGATGCGGCTGCTGAAATTCTCAGTGTCGATCGGACCAGCTTTATTCTTGATGCAGCCTGCCGACGTGCAGAAGAAGTCATCGTGGACCGTAAGCTTTTCGTACTTAGTGAGGAGGCATTCGACCGTTTCGAGAAGGCGCTCGATGCACATCCCATCAGGAGCAACGAATGCGTCAAGAGACTGCTTGCAAGACCGAAACCTTGGAGCTGACGCCTCCAGAGAAACTAGCCGAGCACCATGTGACCTCTGAATTCGATTGCGGGGAGCCGTCGATCAATGAGTTCTTACGTCATAAAGCGTTGAAAGCTCAGGCTGCCAAGCATGCAGTGGTGTACGTTGTATGCTTTAAGGGCACGCGTGATGTCGCTGCGTATTACACGCTTTCCAACAGTGCGATTGATCGCCGACACGGTGCTACCGCCAAGATCCGACGCAATGCACCAGACCCTCTGCCTGTTACCGTTCTAGGGCGCATGGGGGTGACCGCTTCAGCTGTGGGGAATGGTTTGTCGCTTGCGCTACTCGCCGATGCGGTCGAGCGAAGTTTGGTAGCTTCTGAAATGATCGGATCCACCGCGTTGATCGTACATCCGCTTACCGAGCGACTTGCCGCCTACTATGCCAAGCACGGTGGGTTCATACCGTGCCCTGATCTTGCTCCGATGACGATGATGCTACCCCTGAGGTAGCAAGTTCGCGTGAGTCCGCTGCTGGCAGGGGTGTCGCGGCCGTGCAGGTCGAGGCGACGTCCTGGTCAGCCGGAGATCCTCAAACGCCTTGATCGAACGCCCTCCTGTCCGTGACGTGGTGACTAACCGCTGTGACAGACGTTGCGCTATGCTTCGCGCCGTTGGCTCGGTGGGTCCAGACGGCCTCCAGTATTCGCCGCGCGTCGTGCCGATCGGGCACGGTTCGAGCGGCAGCCACTCGTCATTACGGCCCTCGCAGGTCATCAGTAGGAGCAGTCGATGGTTCAGGCAAGCAGCGCTGCCGAAGGCGGGCAGGGCATCACGCGTTCGGTCAGCCTGTTGGTGGCGGCGGTGGGTGTGGTCTATGGCGACATCGGCACCAGCCCGCTCTACACGCTCAAGGAAGTGTTCTCCGGTGGCTATGGCGTGGCGGTCAACCACGACGGGGTGCTGGGCATCCTGGCGCTGATCTTCTGGTCGCTGATCTGGGTGGTGTCGATCAAGTACATCCTGTTCATCCTGCGCGCCGACAACCAGGGCGAGGGTGGCACCATGGCGCTGACGGCGCTGGCCCGTCGCGCTGCGGCGCCATACCCGCGCCTGCGCATGCTGATGGTCGGGTGCGGCCTGGTCGGCGCCTCGCTGTTCTATGGCGACAGCATGATCACCCCGGCCGTCTCGGTGCTCTCGGCGGTGGAGGGCATGGGGCTGGCCTTCGACGGCATCGATCACTGGGTGGTGCCGATCTCGCTGGTCGTGCTGGTAGCACTGTTCGTCGTGCAGAAGCATGGCACCGCCAAGATCGGCACCCTGTTCGGGCCGGTCATGGTGGTGTGGTTCGTGGTGCTCGGCGCGTTGGGCATCCACGGCATCCTGCAGAGCCCGGAAGTGCTCAAGGCCGTGAACCCGGCCTGGGCCGTGCGGTTCTTCGTGGTCCACCCAGGCATGGGCGTGGCCATCCTGGGGGCGGTGGTGCTGGCCTTGACCGGTGCCGAGGCGCTGTACGCCGACATGGGGCACTTCGGTCGCAAGCCGATCGCCCGCGCCTGGTTCCTGCTGGTACTGCCGGCGCTGGTGCTCAACTACTTCGGCCAGGGCGCCCTATTGCTGCAGAACCCGGACGCTGCGCGCAACCCGTTCTACCTGCTGGCGCCGTCCTGGGCGCTGTTGCCGCTGATCGGCCTGGCGACGCTGGCGACGGTGATCGCCTCGCAGGCGGTGATCTCGGGGGCGTTCTCGCTGACCCAGCAAGCGATCCAGCTGGGCTATATCCCGCGCATGCAGGTGCAGCACACCTCCAGCGCCGAGCAGGGGCAGATCTACATCGGCGCGGTGAACTGGACCCTGATGGTGGGCGTGGTGCTGCTGGTGCTGGGCTTCGAGTCGTCCGGCGCCTTGGCCGCGGCCTATGGCGTCGCGGTGACCGGCACCATGCTGATGACCACGTTGCTGGTAGCGGTGGTGATGCTGTTGCTGTGGAAGTGGCCACCGCTGCTGGCGGTGCCCGTACTGCTCGGTTTTCTGGTGGTCGATGG
Organism: Enterobacterales bacterium AN_CKDN230030167-1A_HGKHYDSX7; assembly: GCA_046940335.1. Classification (GTDB taxonomy): domain Bacteria; phylum Pseudomonadota; class Gammaproteobacteria; order Pseudomonadales; family Pseudomonadaceae; genus Aquipseudomonas. The sequence goes on along the minus strand of JBKYML010000001.1, from coordinate 445,814 downwards.
GCTGTTCTTCGCCGCCAACCTGCCCAAGGTGCTGCAAGGCGGCGCCTTCCCGGTAATCGCCGGGATCGTGCTGTTCGTGCTGATGAGCACGTGGAAGCGTGGTCGGCAGATCCTCGTCGAGCGCATCGGCGAAGGCTCGCTCCCGCTACCCGTGTTCATCGCCAGCATCGCCGTGCAGCCGCCGCACCGAGTGGAGGGGACTGCGGTGTTCCTGACCGCTCGCGCCGATGCCGTGCCTCACGCCCTGTTGCACAACCTGCTGCATAACCAGGTGTTGCACAGCCAGGTGGTACTGCTGACGGTGATCAGCGAGGATCGTCCGCGCGTGCCGGAAGCGGAACGCTTCGAAGTGCTGGCCCATGGCAACGGCTTCTTCCGCGTGCTGCTGCATTATGGGTTCATGGACGAGCCTGACGTGCCCGCGGCGTTGGCGCTGTGCCAGCGGGACGACCTGGACTTCAGCCCCATGCGCACCACGTATTTCCTCAGTCGTGAGACGGTGGTGGTGTCGCGCCTGGAAGGCATGGCGCGCTGGCGCGGTACCTTGTTCGCCTTCTTGCTGAAGAACGCCAACGGCACCTTGCGCTTCTTCAAGCTGCCGTTGAACCGAGTGATCGAGCTGGGCACGCAAGTGGAGATCTGAAGCCGATCTCCACAGAGGCAGCAGCCCTGGCTCAGGGCTGACTGGCTGTCTCGGCCTTGCCTTGGCGCGCGTCGATCTCGCCGGTCAGGCGCTTGGCCAGCGCCGGGTAGTTCTCGTCGAAGTGATGCCCACCCGGCAGCTTGACCCGCTCGCCCACGGCGGTGCTGTCGGTGCAGCCGCTCTCGGCGGCCTCCTCCTCGCCATAAATGCACACCACCTTGTCCGCCGGCAGGCGCGCCATGTCCGGGCCGGTGGGCGCTTCCTGGCCTTCCTTGCCCAGCCATCCCTCGACCTCGATCTCGAAGCTGCCGCTGCGGGCGAAGGCGAGCAGAATGATGGCGTCGACGCGCTGCTGGTCTTCGGCCGGCAGGCGGTTGTAGATCGCTGGCAGGACGTCGGCACCGAACGAATAGCCGGTCAGCACGAAGCGCTTGGTGCCCCACTTGTGGCGATAGTGCTGCATCAGTTCCACCAGGTCGGTGGCGCTCTGCTCGGGCGTCTTGTGCTGCCAGTAGTAGCGCAGGGTATCGATGCCCACCACCGGATAGCCGAGCTTGGCCATTTCCCCGGCCACATCGCGGTCCAGGTCGCGCCAGCCGCCATCCCCGGACAGGAACAGCGTGACGGTGTCGCTGGCCTGGCCTGCGGGCACCTCGACCACCGGAATGCTCAGGGCGGTGCCGTCCGGGCCGACCAGCGCCTGGGTCAGCTGGTTCTTGAGCACCTGCGGCAAGTGGATGTCGTAGTCGCTGATGCTGGTATCGGCATTGGGCTGGTTGCGCACGAAGGCCGCGCTGGCGTCGTCCGGGTTGTCGTTCCAGGCCACGCTCCAGTGGCCATGGGCGGCCGAAGCGGGCAGGGCCTGCGAGCAGCCCGGCTGTTGTTCGGTCTTGAAGTCCACGGAGATCGCGTGGGCCTTGTCGTCGTTCTGGCCGGCCAGCCAGCGCCAGGCCTCGCTGGCGCCCGCGCCGATACCGGCGACCAGGGAGGGGGTGCCGGACAACGCGCCGAGGGCGTCGGTCATGGCCTTGTGCTGGGCCGCGCAGTCCGTGTCCGGCAGCACCACCTGGACCAGTTGCGCACTGGCCGCCTGGCTCAGGTCGAGCAGTTGCCGCTCGGTCAGCCCTTGGCCTGTCGGCACACCGATGGCCACGCGGGCCTTGGTCTGGCCGGCGGGGGTGACCTTGATCAGATCGCCACCTTGGCCCATTGCCAGGTGCTCCAGCCGCGGCGCGGGCGCCGGGCGTGTCCAGAACCAGAAACCGGCCGCCGCAATGGCCACCAGCAGCAGTACGCACAGCAGAGACAGTCGAGAGCGTCGAGTCATCAGCGTTTCACCAATCCAGTCAGGCCGCCCGCGATCAGGGCGGCAGTATCGGCCAGGGCCACCAAGGGGTCCAGCCCGGCAGGAACGGCCATGTAACGTGGCTCCCAGTCGGGCTGGAACTTGTCCTTGAAGCGGCGCAGGCCTTGGAAGTTGTACAGGTGCTCGCCACGGCGGAACACCATCGAGCCCAGGCGTTGGGTCAGCGGCGCACCCCGGCGCGGTTGCAGGCCGGACAGTGGCACCATCCCCAGGCTGAAGCGCTGGTAGCCCTCGGCCTTGTAGTGCAGGATCAGCCCCAGCATCATGAATTCCATGGTCAGCTTCGGCGCTTCGGGGTGCGCGCGCATCAGGTCCAGGCTGGCCAGCTCCTTGCTGTGGGTTTCCAGCAGGTTGGCGAACGCCACCGGCCGCCCTTGGAAGCGAATCACGGCGATGCGGAAGTAGCGCAGGTACTCGGGGCTGAACCGACCCAGGGAGAAGCCTTTCTCGCGCACGTTCTTGTTGCCCAGCCAGGCATCGGAAATCACCTTGAGCTCGTCCAGCGGCGCCTTGCCGGGTTCATGGATCTCCAGGCTCAGGCCGTCGCGCCCACCTCGGTTCCAGGTGTAGCGCAGGTCTTTCATTTCCTTGCCCTTGGCGTCGAGGTCGAATGCGCACAAATCGACCCGGGCCTCTTCGCCAAGCTTGATCGCGGTCAGGCCGATGTCCATGTAGAACGGCAGGTTCTCGGCGCGAACCTGGTAGAACACCGGGCGCGCATGGTGCACGTCGCACAGGTCACGGAACTGCCAGATCATCTCGGCACGCTCCTGGGGCGGGCCGATCGGGTCGTACAGCGCCACCAGGCTGCGTCCGCGACGCGCGTACATCAGGAAGGCGTTGTCGCTGGGATGGAACAGCAGGGCCTTGTCGCCGGTCAGGGCCAGGCCACCGTCCGGCTGGTCGGAAGCCTGCAGGATACGGTTGGCGCGATCGAGCTCCTGCTCGGGTGGCAGATGAATCATCGGGCGTGCCGTGCGCAGCAGCCAGGTCAAGGTGACGAACACCAGCAGTACCGCGCTGCCCAGGGCGGCACGCAAGGCGCGCGGCGCATCGGCGTCGAGGGTGAACTGCCACCACAGTTCGCGATCGTAGGGCACGTCTTCGAAGGCGAACAGCAGCAGCCAGATCGAAGCGCCGATGACGCAGGCACTGGCCACCAGGTAGACCGGCGAGAAGGGCAGTTCGAGCAGTCGGCTGGGCCGGTAGAACGAACGCCGGAACACCGCCAGCAGCGCCGCGGTGACGGTCAGGATGCTGGCCTCTTCCCAGTCGAAGCCCTTGAGCAGCGAGAGCACGGCGCCCACCAGCAGCAACACGGTGGTCAGCAGCCAGGCCGCCGACAGGCGTCGACGCAGCCCCTGGGCCAGCAGCAGGCACAGCACGCCCACCAGGCTGGCGCCGAAGTGCGACGCATCGATCAGCCGGTGCGGGATCAGAAAGCCCATGTGCTCCAGGCGGGTATCGATCTCCGGCGTGGCGCCGGAGAACAGCAGCACCACACCCGACAGGAACACCAGGATCGCCAGGACCGGCGCGGCCAGCCCCGAGGCGGCCTTGAGCGCCTGATGGGCGAACAGCAGGCGGCGCGCCTCGCTGGCCAGCAGCACGGCACAGGCGACCAGCAGGGGCAGCACCACGTAGATCAGCCGGTACAGCAGCAGGGCGGCGGCCAGCGGCGCAGCACCGAGCTGGTTGGCGAAGGCTGCGAGCAGGATCGCTTCGAACACGCCGACGCCGCCGGGCACGTGGCTGAGCACGCCGGCCGCCAGCGCCAGCAGGTAGACCAGCACGAAGGCGCCGAACGGTGGGGCTTCGGGCAGCAGCAAGTAGAGCACCGTGGCGGCCGCCAGCACGTCCAGTGCGGTGATCAGCAACTGCAGGGCGGCCAGGCGTGGCGCGGGCAGGCGCAAGGTGTGACGCCTGACCTGTACCAGCAGGTTGTCGGCCAGCGGCTGCTCTGGCAAGCGGCGACGGTACAGGCCGATGGCCAGTGCCGCGCACAGCATCAGCGTGCCCACGGCGATGGCCGCCAGTACACCGGTTGGCAGGCGCAGGGCCGTCGAGGCCGCCGACAGGTCGCTCAGCAGCGCCACGGCCGCCAGGGGCGGTAGCGCACAGCCGAGCGACAGGCTGGCGAACACGGTCATCCGGGCCACTTCGCCGGCCCCCAGCCCGTGACGGGCATACAGCCGGTAGCGAACCGACCCGCCCGACAGCATCGACAGCCCTACGGCATTACCGACGGCGAAGGCGCAGAACCCGCCCATCATCCAGGTCCCGACCGGCAGCGTGGCGTTGGCGTAGCGACTGGCCGACCACTCGTAGCCGAGCAGGATCACGAACCCGGCTACCGTGGCCAGCAAGGCGCCGGACAGGGACGAGGCAGGCACCTCGGTGACGGCGTCGCGCAAGGCATTGAGGTCCAGCTCGCTGAGCAGATGCCAGCAGGCCAGCAGGGCGATTGCGAACAGGACCAGGGTCAACCCCAGGCCGATCGGTTGCCGGTAACGGCTGAGCCGGTCCAGCCACGGCAGGCGTTGGGCGGCGGCAGGCAATGCAGCCGTGACCGGGGAGGTGGTGTCAGGTGCCGGCGTGTTCATGTCATACCCCACGCGGCACGGTGAAGGCAAAAGCGGAATGCGGCCAAGTGAAAATCCCTTTGGAAAACGTATCCTGATAGTACTCTGTGGCAGAGAGGTTGGATTGATTCAGGATAGTTAAAGAATGTTCATATGGCAGGGCGAGGAGGGCGGCGTGAACGATGCGGCCGTCGAGAGGGCAGGGGGGGGCGTGGCGAAGCGCCATAAGCAACAAACCCCGCACTACCGAAGTAGGCGGGGTCTGTTCTGACGATATGGTTGCGGGAGCCGGATTTGAACCGACGACCTTCGGGTTATGAGCCCGACGAGCTACCAGGCTGCTCCATCCCGCGTCAGTGGGGCGCATTCTACAGCGTAAGACTGAAGTGTCAATACTTAGTTGTTGATCTGCCTGGACTTTTTAGTCGGAAACGAAAAAGGCCACTGCGTGAACAGTGGCCTTTCTCCAAGATGGTTGCGGGAGCCGGATTTGAACCGACGACCTTCGGGTTATGAGCCCGACGAGCTACCAGGCTGCTCCATCCCGCGTCAGAGGTGCGCACTATACAGGCTATGGCAGTCGCGTCAAGGACAGTCTGCTCATTCGGTCCGACAGGTTTCAAAGACCAAAATCAGCAGAAACGAAAAAGGCCACTGCGTGAACAGTGGCCTTTCTCTAAGTTGGTTGCGGGAGCCGGATTTGAACCGACGACCTTCGGGTTATGAGCCCGACGAGCTACCAGGCTGCTCCATCCCGCGCCTGTGAGATGGGATTCTACGGATATTCCTTCCACTGTCAAGCGCTTGCTCGAAAAAAAGCGTTTTGGCGTCAGGGCGTTAGCGACGTTGCTGGGCCACAGCGCGTCCAGTGCTCGGGTTTCGGCGCTCCGACAGTCGTGCTGACTGCCGCCGTGCCTGATGATCAGGTACTATCTGTATGAATCTACAGTGGTGTCTGTCATCCATGTCCATGCGCAAGATCATTCATATCGACTGCGACTGCTTCTATGCCGCCATCGAAATGCGTGACGATCCGCAACTTGCGGGTCGGCCCATGGCCGTGGGCGGGTCGGCCGAGCGGCGCGGGGTGATCGCCACCTGCAACTACGAGGCGCGAGCCTATGGCGTGCGCTCGGCCATGTCGTCCCGGCACGCCTTGAAGCTGTGTCCGGACCTGGTCATCGTCAAGCCGCGCTTCGATGCCTACAAGGAAGCCTCGCGTGAGATCCAGGCCATCTTCCGTGACTACACCGAGCTGATCGAGCCGCTGTCGCTGGATGAGGCCTACCTCGACGTCACCGACAGCCACTGGTTCGCCGGCAGTGCCACGCGTATCGCCGAAGACATTCGCCGGCGGGTGGCGCGCACGTTGCACATCACCGTGTCGGCCGGGGTCGCGCCCAACAAGTTCCTGGCCAAGATCGCCAGCGACTGGCGCAAGCCCAATGGCCTGTTCGTCATCACGCCGGTGGAGGTGGACGCCTTCGTCGCGCAACTGCCGGTCAATCGCCTGCACGGCGTGGGCAAGGTGACCGCCGACAAGCTGGCCCGTCTGGGCATCGTCACCTGCACCGACCTGCGTGCCTGGTCACGGGTGGACCTGGTCCGGGAGTTCGGCAGTTTCGGCGAGCGTCTGTGGGGCCTGGCCCGTGGCATCGACGAGCGGATCGTGCAGAACGACAGCCGACGGCAGTCGGTCAGCGTGGAAAACACCTTCGACACCGATCTGCCCGACCTCGAGGCCTGCCTGGACAAGCTGCCTGCTCTGCTGGCGACCCTGGACGAGCGTATTGGTCGCATGGACAGCAGCTACCGGCCGGGCAAGCCCTTCGTCAAGGTCAAGTTCCACGACTTCAGCCAGACCACGCTGGAGCAATCGAGGGCCGGACGCGACCTGGACAGCTATCGGCAGCTGCTGGGTCAGGCCTTTGCCCGTGGCGGCAAGCCGGTCAGGTTGCTGGGGGTAGGGGTGCGCTTGCAGGATCTGCGTGGCGCGGCAGAGCAGCTGGAGCTGTTCCAGGAGCCTTGAGCCTGTGGTCAAGCCATGACGGTCGGTCGAAAGGCAATTGGGTTCAGACGGTCGATCCAGGGGGCGAAGGGTCATGCGGCAGGCGTGGAGGGCCTGCCGCATGGACGTCCTGCCCTAGCGGGCGCCGGGATCGGCCACCAGCCGGCCGGTCTGCTGCCGGAGCGATTGGAGGAATTCATGCTGCAACTCAGGATCGTTGCGCGTGAGTTCCACCAGGCTCTGCTCCAGGTCGCTGGCTTCTTCCTCGAACCCTAGCTCGGCCAGGCGCTTGATGCGGTGCACCCAGTGCGACACGTCATCGTCTTCGAGGTCGTCGAAGATCAGCTGACGCGCCTCGGGCAGCGCGCGGCGCAGCTTGTCACTGATCAGCAGCGTCGCGTCGCCGCGTATGCCGGTGTCCTCGTCAGTAGCCTGCAGGTGCAGGGTGCCGATGCGGCTCAGGTCCTGTTCGGCGAACGGGCTTTCCAGCAAGTTGAGGCGAACCACGCCATTGTCGTCGGTGGCGAACTCGTGGGTCAGCTTGCCTGCCTTGACCTCCAGCGGGTGCTCGGGCCAAGGCAGGTTGGTGGACTCCTCACGCTGGCCCTTGCGGACTTCACTCAGGCTGGCAAGGTTCTGCTGAGCGCGCCCATTGGACTGCACGTTCATGAACGGGTTGAGGCCCGCCACGCCGTATTCCAGCCAATCGCGTGTCACGCTGTCGGGCAGCTTGCCCAAGGCGAAGACGTTCACTACGTTGGCGCCCAACCCGGCGACCACTGCCACGGCGCCCAGCGGGATCTCGTAGACCTCCCGCCAGGGCTGATAGGGTGTGTAGCGATCGTAGTGGCGCGTGACCTCGAACTCGGTGACCTCGAAGCGACGCCGCTCGGTCACGCGAACGCGGCGTTGCGGCAGCTCCATGATCTGGGGTTCGCCTGCGTCGATCTGCAAGGTGTGTTCGAGCAGCTTTCGCTCGACCCGGTCTTCGTGCTCGCTGCGCTGGGACATCTGGTTGGCGCAGCCGCTGACGAGCAGGGCGCCGCTCAAGGCGGCGCCTGCCAAGGTGTGGGTGCTTCGCTTGGACATGTTCACTCGCGCAAGGGGTGGGTCAGCGGCGCACGCGTGCTTGCAGGAACGTCAGCACCTCTGCCAGCGGCAACGGTTGGGCATCCTGCTCGGTACGGTGCTTGTATTCGACATTGCCTTCGGCCAGGCCACGATCGGACACCACCACGCGGTGGGGGATACCGATCAGTTCCATGTCGGCGAACTTGATGCCGGGGCTGGTCTTCTTGTCGCGGTCGTCCAGCAGCACCTCGAAGCCGGCAGCGGTCAGCTCGGCATACAGGGTGTCGGTGGCCTCACGCACGGCTTCGGTTTCATAGCGCAGGGGGACCAGGGCGATCTGGAAGGGCGCCAGGGTGTCGTTCCAGATGATGCCCTTGTCGTCGTGGCTCTGCTCGATGGCCGCAGCCACGACCCGCGAGACGCCGATGCCGTAGCAGCCCATGGACAGCACGACCGGTTTGCCGTTCTCGCCCAGCACCTGGCACTTGAGCGCCTCGCTGTACTTGGTGCCCAGCTGGAAGATATGGCCCACTTCGATGCCACGCTTGATGACCAAGGTGCCCTGGCCGTCCGGGCTTGGATCGCCTTCGACCACGTTGCGCAGGTCGGCAACTTCCGGAACGGGCAGGTCACGTTCCCAGTTCACGCCGAAATAGTGCTTGTCATCGATGTTGGCGCCGACGACGAAATCGCTCATCAGGGCGACCGAACGGTCGATTACGCATTCCAGCGGCAGGTTCAGCGGGCCGAGCGACCCGGCGCCCGCGCCGATGGCCTCGCGCAGGTCGCTGTCGGTGGCCATGACCAGCGGATCGGCGACCTGGGGCAGCTTGACTGCCTTGATTTCGTTGAGCTCGTGATCGCCACGGATCACCAGGGCGATCAGCTTGCCTTCCTCGGCGCCGCGCACGATGAGGGTCTTGACGGTCTTCTCGATCGGCGTGTCGTGCTGCTCGACCAGCTGCGCGATGGTCTTGGCGTGCGGCGTATCGATCAGACGCAGCGCCTCGGTGGGCGCGGGGCGTACGGTTTCGCGCGGTACCGCTTCGGCCTTTTCGATGTTGGCCGCATAGTCGGAGCTGTCGCTGAAGATCACGTCGTCCTCGCCGGACTGGGCCAGGACGTGGAACTCGTGGGAGTAGCTGCCACCGATCGAGCCGGTGTCGGCCTGCACGGGACGGAAGTCCAGGCCCAGGCGGGTGAAGACGTTGGTATACGCCTGGTGCATGCGGTCGTAGGTGTCCTGCAGGGACGCCTGGTCGGCATGGAAGGAGTAGGCGTCCTTCATGATGAACTCGCGGCCGCGCATCAGGCCGAAGCGCGGACGGATCTCGTCGCGGAACTTGGTCTGGATCTGGTACAGGTTCAGCGGCAACTGCTTGTAGCTCGACAGCTCGTTGCGCGCCAGGTCGGTGATCACTTCCTCATGGGTCGGGCCAACGCAGAAGTCACGGTCATGGCGATCCTTCACCCGCAGCAGTTCGGGGCCATACTGTTCCCAGCGGCCTGATTCCTGCCACAGCTCGGCAGGCTGGATGCTGGGCATCAGCACTTCCAGGGCGCCGGCGGCGTTCATTTCTTCGCGCACCACGGTTTCGACCTTGCGCATCACGCGCAAGCCCATCGGCAACCAGGTGTAGAGGCCGGAGGCCAACTTGCGGATCATGCCGGCGCGGAGCATGAGCTGGTGGCTGATGACCACCGCGTCGGCGGGGGTTTCTTTCTGGGTGGCGAGCAGATATTGACTGGTGCGCATGGGGAGCCGTGTCGATTGCCTGGACGTTGAAGATGACCGCACATTGTACGGGGGCGGGGCGAGCGCGTACAGGATGCCCCAGGGCGGGGTGATTGTCAGCCAAGAAAAAGCCCGGCATCGCTGCCGGGCCTCGGAGACGCGCGCGAACCCTTACAGGATGCTCAGCGGGTACTCGACGATCAGGCGCAGTTCGTCGATCGAGGACGAACCGTAGTACACGCCGTCCGAAGAACGGTAGGTGGCCTGGCGAACGCGGAAGCTCAGGTCCTTGGCAGGGCCTTCTTGCAGCACGTACTTGACGTCCACGTCGCGTTCCCATTCCTTGCCGTTGTCGGTGGTCGCGGTGTTGGCACCGGTACCGCGCACGTAACGGGTCATGAAGCTCAGGCCGGGAATGCCGTACTCGGCGAAGTTGAGGTCGTAGCGGGCCTGCCAGGAACGCTCGTCTTCGGCGTTGAAGTCCGAACGGGCCACCGAGTTGTTCAGGTACACGGTACCGCCGCCGTCGACGCCGTAGCCATAGTCGCCGTCACCGCTGACGCGCTGGTAGGCCAGGGTGAAGGTGTGGGCACCGAGGTTGTAGGCGCCGGACAGGCTGAAGGCGGTGTTGTCGAGCTTGGTCACACCATCGTTGGAGGCACGCTGCAGACCGGCGCCATCGCTCTTGGTGTCATAGATGTTGAAGTCGAACACCAGGCCTTGCTTGTCGGACAGCGGCAGGGCGAAGTTCACGTTGCCGTACACCTTGCGCCAGTAGTCCTCGACCTTGGAGTAGTACAGGCTGGTGCTGAGGGTGTCGGTGAAGGCGTAGGTGCCGCCGACGATGTTGGCCGATTTCAGGCCCAGGCTGTCGTGGTAGGTCTGGTTCTGCGCATTGACGGCAGTGAAGCGACCGGCGTGCAGGGTCAGGCCCTTGATTTCCTTGCTGGTGATGAGTGCGCCCTGAGCGACTTCCGGCAGCAGTCGGCTGTCGTCGGTGGCGAACACGGGCAGGGCGGTGATCTGGTCGCCGACCTTCAGTACGGTGTCGGAGATGCGCAACTTGACGGCGCCGCCGACTTCCGAATATTCGTCCTGCGCACGGCCGTCGTCACCGTACGGGAACAAGCCGGTGCCGGCGCGGCCGCGGCCGCTGTCGAGCTTGACGCCGAGCATGCCGATGGCATCGAAGCCCACGCCGACGGTGCCCTGGGTGAAGCCGGATTCGTAGGTGCCCAGGAAGCCCAGGCCGGTTTCTTCGGCGCGGCTCTTGGAGCCAGGAGGCGAGTTACGGAAATCACGGCTGAAGTACAACATGCGGGTCTTGAGGTTCAGCGTGCTGTCCTCGATGAACCCCTTGGCTTCATCCTGCGAAGAGGCGACGGCCAGTTGCGAAGTCCCCGCTGCAACGGCCAGGGCGATCATGCTCCACTTCATCACGCGCATCGTGATGTGCTCCTTTGTGTGTATAGAGGAAGAGTCTACCGCTGCCCTTTTCTTGTTATGGGCGCGGCTCTTTTCTTGTTATGCCGACGCAGCATATAGCACGCCGACCTGGTCTTGACGAGAGGTGAGATTTCACATTTCGTGTCATGCGTTACCCCTTGTCGTATCTCATGTTTTCAAGGCACGCGCCGCGGGTCATTCGTGGGTGCAGTCGTTGCGATCTCACGGATGCGCCATGGGCGGCACGGGCAAAAAAACAGACCTTTTCGACGTTCTTCCTGGGTCGCTACAGGCTGTCGTTGTCGATCTCGTGTCCCCAGGTTCACCGGTGACTGCCGACTCTGATTGAGCAAATGCAACAAGCGTGCTCAAACCCGGTTGGACCTAATGAAATTTTCACATTTTTTTATCGAGTCATGGACTTCCCCCACAAACACGGGGTTTGCGTCCCCTCGTCGAGCGCAGAGGCATATGGCCAGGAACGGCGTGCCTGATCCATGTTGTTACCGTGGGCTGGGCGTTGTGCTACCTCGGCGCGGCCGGTCGAAGGTCGCGTGCCTTCTTATGGTGCGAAAGGTAGCGGTGTGTTACCGATTACGGTGCGTACGCTGGCGCCGGGCGCCGCGTGCCGAGGCTGACCAAAGCCATGTATCCTTGCGCGCTCAGCAAGGCCGTCGAACCTTGGCCGCCTTTACCGTCTGCAAGGAGAGATCCCGTGTTCAGTCTCGACCCCCGCCTGCAACAGGACACCCATGTCCTGGGCGATTTTCCGCTTTGTCGCCTGTTGCTGAGCAACGATGCCAACTACCCCTGGTTCATCCTCGTGCCGCGTCGCGCGGACATCAGCGAGCTGTTCCAGCTCGACGCGGCCGATCAGCAGACCCTGTGGCAGGAGAGCACGCGGTTGGCGCAGTGGTTGGGTCAGGCGTTCCGTGCCGACAAGATGAACGTGGCGACCCTGGGCAACGTGGTCAGTCAGCTGCACATGCATGTGATCGTGCGACGCAAGGACGATGCGGCCTGGCCGGCCCCTGTCTGGGGCAGGGCGCCTGCGCTCGCCTATGCCGAGGGGCAGGTCGAGGCCATCCGCCAGCGCCTGCGCACGATACTGCCTGCTGATTGTCAGTTCGTGGAGGTCGGTGCATGAGCCTGGACGCGCGCATGGTCGATCTCGAAAGCCGGCAGGCCTTTCAGGATGACACCCTTCAGGCACTCAACGACGTGGTGGTCGAGCAGGCACGGGCCCTCGAACGCCTGCAATTGCAGATGGCCGAGTTGCTCAGGCGCCACGAAGAGTTGAGCAACCAGTTCGGCATCGGCGAAGAGGACGCGCCGCCGCCTCATTATTAAGCTGTGCGGGCGCAGGGCAGGATGGGCAGGGAGACAATCGCCAGGTCAGTGCCCGGCGATTGCGAAGGGGAGGGCGGTCAGCGGCGTGGGACGGCGATGACGTCTTCGGCTTGAAGCCCCTTGTCTCGATGCATGACCGAGAATTCCACACGCTGGCCTTCCACGAGCACCCGATGGCCATCGCCGCGGATGGCTCGGAAGTGAACGAAGATATCGTCCCCCGAGTCTCTGGAAATGAAGCCGAACCCTTTCGAGGTGTTGAACCACTTCACCGTGCCCGTATCGCGCTCGGTGGAGTCGAAGGTGGCGCTGGCGGTCGAACGCGCCGCACGTGGGGCGCGTGCCAGGCTTGCATAAAGGTGCAGTGCCACAGCCAGTAGCGCACACAGCAGGGCAAGCGTGGCGCCCGGTTCCGGCAGCGCGAGCAGGGCGATGGTCTGCAGGATCACGGCGGCCACCAGCAGGGTGCTGCTAAGGCGCTGAACCTGCAGGCGCATCCCGGACAACCGCGGAATGACCGGTGCCAGCGTCAGGTTGAGCAGGCCGAGCAGGCCCAGGTAGACCGCCAGGGGTTGTTGCAAGGGCGGCATGGCGTCCATGCGCAGGCTGGGAATGAGCGCCAGCAGCAAGGCGGCAACGCCCGTCACGAGATGAAGGATCTTGAACATGTCGATTGACTCACATTGATAAGGCCGATCACAGGAAGAGCTGGCACCGCAGCATGCGGAAGAGAGGAAGCAAGGGCGCGCCAGCCTATGCACCCGGGCATTGACAATCCGCACGGGTGGCACGCTGCCTATTTAACCGCAAAGGCGGGGGCTTCTCAAATTAGGACGCCTGCGCCGCCATGGCGCATGCGAGCGCCGGCAGGTCTTGATACAGTGTGACCTGCCCATTCGATCAACACGATTTACGGTACAAGGGGAATGCAATGGCAATCGATATCGGTATCAGTGAAGAAGACCGCAAGTCCATCGTCGACGGACTGTCGCGTCTGTTGTCGGACACCTATGTGCTCTACCTCAAGACCCACAACTTCCATTGGAACGTGACCGGGCCGTCCTTCCGCACACTGCACCTGATGTTCGAGGAGCAGTACAACGAGCTGGCGCTGGCGGTGGACTCGATCGCCGAGCGCATCCGTGCCCTGGGCTTCCCCGCACCTGGCTCCTATGCTTTCTACGCCCGTCACTCGTCCATCAAGGAAGAAGACGGCGTGCCGCCGGCCGACGAGATGATCCGTCAGCTGGTGCAAGGCCAGGAGGCGGTGGTGCGTACGGCGCGCAGCATCTTCCCCGTCGTCGACAAGGTCAGCGACGAGCCGACCGCCGACCTGTTGACCCAGCGCATGCAGGTGCATGAGAAGACTGCCTGGATGCTGCGCGTGCTGCTCGACGGCCAGTGATGGCGCTCGGCCAGGCAAGCGCCTGACGAACGTGCCCGCCCCGAAAGAGGCGGGCATTTTCATGGCCGCAGGAAAACCTTGCCGCTGCTCTCCCAGACGCCGCCGTCGCTTCATGGGCTTCGTGCAATGACGCACGGGACCTGTGCAATCGGGAGCGACGACCATGCAAGCACTGCCGGCAACCACCAAGTCTGCGCCGCGCCAAGGGCGCTGGCCCAGCAAGCCCTGCATCGACCCTTTCGACAACCAGTTCGACATGAGCCAGGCGCGGCCGATCTCGCGCTCGGTCAGGCTCAACGGCTTCGCCACCTGTCTGCGCCTGGAGCGCGTCTACTGGCGTATCCTCGAGCGCATCGCCGCGGCCAACGACTGTTCGGTGAGCGCCGTGCTGTCCTACCTCGACCGTGAAGTGCACCTGCGTCATGGGGGCGTGAAGAACTTCAGTGGCCTGGTGCGCGTGGTGTGCGTCAACTGGCTGCTCGATCCGCCGCCGGGGCTTCGCGCGGCGGGCAGGCTGCACAGCCAACCCTAACCATATATAATCCCGCTCTTTGCTCCCAGTAACACTCAGCGTTGCGGTTGACGAGAGACGTCCATGCCCCTTTACGACTACCACTGTGCCTCCTGCGATCATCGCCTGGAGGCCCTGCAGAAGATCAGCGCCGCGCCGCTGGTCGATTGCCCGGCCTGCCAAGCGCCGGCCTTGAAAAAGCAACTCTCGGTGCCCGGCTTCCGTCTGGGCGGTACCGGCTGGTACGAAACCGACTTCAAGACCGGTGCCAAGAAGAACCTGGCTGGCGGCGACAAGCCCGACTGAGTTGAATTGCATCGACCGGTCTTGCAGTATCGGCCCTTCAGGGCAGGCGCTCGAGGCCTCCACGACTACACGAATCACGAGAAGCGAAACCACCATCATGATGCGCAGCCACTATTGCGGCCAATTGAACGAGACCCTGGATGGTCAGGAAATTACCCTTTGCGGCTGGGTTCATCGTCGCCGCGACCACGGCGGGGTGATCTTCCTCGACATCCGTGACCGTGAGGGCATGGCCCAGGTCGTGTTCGATCCCGATCGCGCCGACACGTTCGCCGCCGCCGACCGCGTGCGCAGCGAGTACGTGGTGCAGATCACCGGCAAGGTGCGTCCACGCCCGGCGGGCGCGGTCAACCCGAACATGGCGTCCGGTGCCATCGAAGTGCTGGGCTACGAGCTGAAAGTGCTCAACGAGGCCGAGACCCCGCCGTTCCCGCTCAACGAGTTCTCCGACGTCGGTGAAGAGACGCGCCTGCGTTACCGCTTCATCGACCTGCGTCGTCCGGAAATGGCCGAGAAGCTGCGCCTGCGCTCGCGCATCACCAGCAGCATCCGCCGCTTCCTCGACGAGAACGGCTTCCTCGACGTCGAGACGCCGATCCTGACCCGTGCCACGCCAGAAGGCGCGCGTGACTACCTGGTGCCGAGCCGCACCCACGCGGGCAGCTTCTTCGCGCTGCCGCAGTCGCCACAGCTGTTCAAGCAGCTGTTGATGGTCGCCGGCTTCGATCGCTACTACCAGATCGCCAAGTGCTTCCGCGACGAAGACCTGCGTGCCGACCGCCAGCCTGAATTCACTCAGATCGACATCGAGACCAGCTTCCTCGACGAACGCGAGATCATGGGCCTGACCGAAGGCATGATCCGCAAGCTGTTCAAGGAAGTGCTGGATCTGGAGTTCGGTGACTTCCCGCACATGACCTATGAAGAGGCCATGCGTCGCTATGGTTCCGACAAGCCGGACCTGCGTAACCCGCTGGAGCTGATCGACGTCGCCGACCAGCTCAAGGACGTGGACTTCAAGGTCTTCGCCGGCCCGGCCAACGATCCGAAGTGCCGCGTCACCGCCCTGCGCCTGCCGGGCGGCGCGAGCATGCCGCGCAGCCGCATCGACGAGTACACCAAGTTCGTCGGCATCTATGGTGCCCGCGGCCTGGCCTACATCAAGGTCAACGAGCGCGCCAAGGGCGTCGAAGGTCTGCAGTCGCCGATCGTCAAGAACATCCCCGAGGCCAACCTGAACGTGATCCTCGACCGCGTCGGTGCGGTCGATGGCGACATCGTGTTCTTCGGCGCCGACAAGGCCAAGGTGGTCAGCGAGGCGCTGGGCGCCCTGCGTATCCGCCTGGGTCACGATTTCGAGCTGCTGACCTGCGAGTGGGCACCGCTGTGGGTCGTCGACTTCCCGATGTTCGAAGAGAACGACGACGGCAGCCTGAGCGCGCTGCACCACCCGTTCACCGCGCCGAAGTGCTCGCCGCAGGAACTGGAGGCCAACCCGGCCACCGCCCTGTCGCGCGCCTACGACATGGTGCTCAATGGCACCGAGCTCGGTGGCGGCTCGATCCGTATCCACCGCAAGGAAATGCAACAGGCGGTGTTCCGCCTGCTGGGCATCGAGGCCGACGAGCAACAGGAGAAGTTCGGCTTCCTGCTCGACGCCCTCAAGTACGGCGCGCCACCCCATGGTGGTCTGGCCTTCGGCCTGGATCGCCTGGTGATGCTGATGACCGGTGCCCAGTCGATCCGCGAAGTGATCGCGTTCCCGAAAACCCAGAGCGCCGCCGACGTCATGACCCAGGCCCCAGGCCAGGTCGATGCCAAGGCGCTGCGTGAGCTGCACATCCGCCTGCGTGAGCAGGCCAAGGTCGAGTAAGCCGGTCCCGAGACGCGCCCAATCGGGCGCGTCTTGCATTGGGTCGACAGGTTTCCGGCAGCGCCCGTGGTCGGGCGCTGCCTTGTACGTTTCAAAGAATTCGGAGTCGTTATGGCCGGTCATTCCAAGTGGGCGAACATCAAGCACCGCAAAGAGCGCCAGGATGCCAAGAGAGGCAAGGTCTTCACCAAGTGGATCCGCGAACTGACCGTCGCGGCCAAGCAGGGCGGTCCTGACCCGGCCTCCAATCCGCGTCTGCGCCTGGCGTTGGACAAGGCACTCGGCGCGAACATGAGTCGCGACATCATCGACCGTGCCGTGGCGCGGGGTGCGGGCACCAACGAGAGCGACAACGTCGAGGAGCTGACCTACGAAGGGTACGGTCCAGGCGGCGTGGCGATCATGGTCGAAGCCATGACCGACAACCGCAACCGGACGGCCGCAGCGGTGCGCCATGCATTCACCAAGTGCGGCGGCAACCTGGGTACCGATGGCTCGGTGGCCTACCTGTTCGAGCGCAAGGGTCAGCTCAGCTTCGCCCCTGGCGTGGCCGAGGACGCGCTGATGGAAGCGGCCATGGAGGCCGATGCCGACGACGTGGTCAGCCACGACGATGGCGCCTTCGACGTCATGACCTCCTTCAACGCGTTCTATGCCGTGCGCACCGCGCTGGAAGAGGCCGGGTTCAAGGCGGACGACGCCGAAATCATCATGCAGCCGACCACCAGTGCCGAGCTGGATCAGGAGGGCGCCGAGAAGGTGCTCAAGCTGATCGACATGCTCGAGGACCTGGACGACGTGCAGAACGTGTATTCCAACGCCCAGATTTCCGACGAGATCCTGGAACGGCTCAACTGAGTTAGACTCCAGAGGCCGGAGCCTTCGCAGCGCGCAGCGCGTCGTGGAGGTTCCGGCCTTTGTCATTTCGTGGCGCCATGCCGCGCCTCATGTATGCAGGCTTTATGACTCTCATCTTAGGTATCGACCCCGGGTCGCGGATCACCGGTTACGGCGTGGTCTTGCAGACCCCGCGTGGCTGCGAGTACGTGGCATCGGGCTGCATCCGCACGGGTGCCGGGGAATTGCAGGAGCGCCTGCAGATCGTCTTTCGCGGCGTGCGCGACATCATCCGCCAGCATGGCCCGGTCACCATGGGCATCGAACGGGTGTTCATGGCGCGCAACCCCGATTCGGCGCTCAAGCTGGGCCAGGCCCGTGGCGCGGCCATCGTCGCCGCCGTCGAGGAGGGCCTGGAAGTCGCCGAGTACAGTGCCACCCAGGTCAAGCAGGCCGTGGCGGGTACGGGCGGTGCCAACAAGGAACAGGTGCAGCTGATGGTGATGCACCTGCTCAAGCTCACCCAGAAGCCGCAGATCGACGCCTCCGACGCCCTGGCCATCGCCATGTGCCATGCCCATACCCGCTCCAGCCTGGTGCCACATGGTCTGGCGACAGCCCGGCGGCGCGGTGGGCGCTTGCGTCTGTAGCGGCTTCATGCCCTGATACATCTTTTGGCCGGGCGGCGCGTCCGCATGGCCCATTTGCTGATAGGGTGGCTCGGTCTCCGGTCGAGCGCCCGTTAAAAGGATCGAAACGTGATTGGACGTTTGCGCGGCACCCTGGCGGAAAAACAGCCGCCGCACCTGATTGTCGACATCAACGGCCTGGGTTACGAGCTGGAAGTGCCGATGACCACGCTGTATCGCCTGCCCAAGCTCGGCGAAACGGTGACTCTGCACACCCACCTGGTGGTGCGCGAGGACGCCCACCTGCTGTACGGCTTTTTCGAAAAACGCGAGCGCGAGCTGTTCCGCGAGCTGATCCGGCTCAACGGCGTCGGCCCCAAGCTGGCCCTGGCCTTGATGTCCGGTCTGGAGGCCGACGAGCTGGTGCGCTGCGTGCAGGCCCAGGATGCCTCTGCGCTGGTGCGCGTGCCGGGCGTCGGCAAGAAGACCGCCGAGCGCTTGCTGGTCGAGCTCAAGGACCGCTTCAAGGCCTGGGCCACCTCGCCTGCGATGTTCACCCTGGTGTCCGAAGGACCCTTGTCGGCGAGCATCGCGCCAAGTGCCGAGGCCGATGCCATCAGCGCGCTGGTGTCGCTGGGCTACAAGCCTCAGGAGGCCAGCAAGGCCATCGCCGCCATCGACGGCAAGGCCGGCATGAGCAGCGAAGAACTCATTCGTCGTAGCCTCAAGGGGATGATCGTCAAGTGATCGAAGCCGACCGACTGATCGCCGCCAGCGGGCGTGATCGCGAAGAAGTGCAGGACCGGGCCATTCGCCCGCTGCGCCTGGAGGACTATATCGGTCAGCCGGTGGTGCGCGACCAGATGGGGCTGTTCATCCAGGCGGCTCGTGGGCGCAACGAGTCGCTCGACCACACGCTGATCTTCGGCCCGCCAGGGTTGGGCAAGACCACCTTGGCCAACATCATCGCCAACGAGATGGGGGTTTCGGTCAAGAGCACGTCTGGGCCGATCCTGGAGCGTCCGGGCGACCTGGCCGCCATGCTGACCAACCTCGAGCCGCACGACGTGCTGTTCATCGACGAGATCCACCGGCTGTCCCCCGTGGTCGAGGAAGTGCTGTACCCGGCGATGGAGGACTTCCAGCTCGACATCATGATCGGCGAGGGGCCGGCCGCACGTTCGATCAAGCTCGACCTGCCGCCGTTCACCCTGGTGGGGGCCACCACCCGCGCCGGCATGCTGACCAACCCCCTGCGCGACCGCTTCGGGATCGTTCAGCGGCTGGAGTTCTACGGCAACCAGGACCTGGCTACCATCGTCGCCCGCTCGGCCGGCATCCTCGGCCTGGTCATCGAAGAGCAGGGCGCCTACGAGATCGCGCGTCGTGCCCGCGGCACGCCGCGTATCGCCAACCGCCTGCTACGGCGCGTGCGCGACTATGCCGAGGTGCGTGGCAAGGGCCAGATCACCAAGGCGGTCGCCGACATGGCGCTGAACCTGCTGGATGTCGACGAGCGTGGCTTCGACCACTCCGACCGACGCCTGCTGCTGACCATGATCGAGAAGTTCGACGGCGGGCCGGTCGGGGTGGACAACCTGGCCGCCGCCATCAGCGAAGAGCGCCACACCATCGAGGACGTGCTGGAGCCGTACCTGATCCAGCAGGGCTACATCATGCGCACGCCCCGTGGCAGGGTCGTGACGCGGCATGCCTACCTGCACTTCGGTCTCAACATTCCAGGACGGCTCGAAGATCCTCGTACATTTTCCGAGCCGGGTGACGGATGACCGATCGAAATCGGCTTTTTGCGGTCCTACCGCTGGCGTGGCGACAGGCCGGCCCTGCGGTGGATCGGTGCGTGAAAAAACAGTTGTCCGGGCGGATTGGCAAGTCGAGGAGTAAGCACTAGAGTATGCGCGCGCAAAATGGACTGGAACCGTTCGCCCATCAGTGTCGCGTGTACTACGAGGACACCGATGCGGGCGGCGTGGTGTATTACGTCAACTACCTCAAGTTCATGGAACGTGCACGCACCGAGTGGCTTCGTCAGCTGGGGTTCTCCCAGTCCACGCTTGCCGCCTCGAACCTGTTGTTCGTCGTTCATTCCAGCCAGGCGCGCTACTACGCGCCCGCGCGCCTGGACGACGCCCTGCGGGTGACTGCCCAGGTGCTTGAGCTCAACCGTGCCAGCCTGCGCTTCGTGCAACAGGTCTGGCGCGAGGCGGACGGGCAGTTGCTCTGTGAGGGGCAGGTGCTGGTGGCCGCCGTACGTGCCGATACATTCAAACCCCGGGCCCTGCCTCCTGAACTGCGCGACGCGTTCGGGGCGGGCGGCCTGGGTACTCAATCGAACGCAGGAGATTAAGCGTGGAAGCTAACGTCGTCGACCATACCTCCATGTGGAGCCTGGTCAGTAATGCCAGCGTTGTCGTACAGCTGGTGATGCTGACCCTGGTGGCCGCATCGGTGACCTCGTGGGTCATGATCTTTCAGCGCAGCACCATGCTGCGCGCCGGTCGTCGTGCGCTGGATGCCTTCGAGGAACGCTTCTGGTCGGGCATCGACCTGTCCAAGCTGTACCGCCAGGCCGGCAGCAATCCGGACCCGGACTCGGGTGTGGAGCAGGTGTTCCGCGCAGGCTTCAAGGAATTCTCGCGCCTGCGCCAGCAGCCGGGCGTCGACCCTGACGCGGTCATGGAAGGCGTGGGCCGGGCCATGCGCGTGGCCATTTCCCGCGAGGAAGAAAAGCTCGAGCAGGGCCTGCCGTTCCTCGCCACCGTCGGCTCCACCAGCCCGTACATCGGTCTGTTCGGCACCGTGTGGGGCATCATGAACTCGTTCCGCGGCCTGGCCAGCGCCCAGCAGGCGACCCTGGCCACTGTGGCACCCGGCATCGCCGAGGCCCTGGTGGCCACCGCGATCGGCCTGTTCGCCGCGATCCCTGCCGTCATCGCCTACAACCGTTTCGCTGCACGCAGCGAAGTGCTGATCGGCCGTTACTACACGTTCGCCGACGAGTTCCAGGCAATCCTGCACCGTAAAGTGCACACCAGCGAAGAGTGAGCAGGTAGAAGCCCATGGCCCGAGTTCGCCACAAACGCAAGCCGGTCGCCGAGATGAACGTGGTGCCCTACATCGACGTGATGCTGGTGCTGCTGGTCATCTTCATGGTGACCGCCCCCATGCTCAACCAGGGGGTGAAGGTCGACCTGCCCAAGGTGTCCAGCGAAGCCTTGCCGCAGGACAACAACGTGCAGATCCTCACCATCTCGATCAAGGCCGACAAGACCTACTACTGGAACCTCGGCAGCGAGGTCGACACCGACAAGCAGATGGACAAGGCCATGACCTTGCCGGACATGACCAGCGCCGTGACCAAGATCATTGCCGCCGGGCGCGACCAGGGCAAGCAGACCCAGGTCTTCATTCGCGGCGACAAGGCGGTCGACTACGGCGCGGTCATGGGTGCGATGGGCGGTTTGCAGCAGGCCGGTGTCGGTAACGTTGGCCTGATCACCGAGGCGCCCTGATGCAGCAGCGAGAGCCATCCGCCTCGGAGAGCTACTTCTGGCCCACGGTCTGGGCCGTCGGCCTGCACGTGCTGGTGTTCGGCCTGCTGTTCGTCAGTTTCGCCATGACGCCGGAATTGCCGCCGTCGAAACCGATCGTTCAGGCTACGCTCTATCAACTGAAGTCCAAGAGCCAGGCGACCACCCAGACCAACCAGAAGATTGCCGGAGAGGCCAAGAAGACCGCCGCGCGCCAGACCGAAGTCGAGCAGCTCGAGCAGAAGAAGATCGAGCAGCAGGCGGTGAAGGCCGCGGAACAAAAGAAAGCCGACGCCGCTCAAAAGGCCGAAGCCGCGCGCGAGGCCGCCGAGGCCAAGAAAGCCGAAGAGGCCGCCAAGGCTGCCGAGGCCGCGAAAGCCGCCGAAGCCAAGAAGGCCGAAGCGGCGAAGGCTGCCGAAGCGAAGAAGGCTGACGAGGCCAAGAAGGCTGCCGAGAAGCAGCAGGCCGACATCGCCAAGAAGAAAGCCGAGGACGAGGCCAAGAAAAAGGCCGACGAGCAAGCCAAGAAGCAGGCCGAGGAGGCCAAGAAGCAGGCGGCCGAAGAGGCCAAGAAACAAGCGGCCGAGGACGCCAAGAAAAAGGCGGCCGAAGACGCGAAGAAAAAAGCCGCCGAGGACGCCAAGAAGAAAGCGGCGGCCGAGGACGCGAAGAAGAAGGCTGCCGAGGAGGCCAAGCAGAAGGCCGCCGCGGATGCCCAGAAGAAGAAGGCTCAGGAAGCGGCGCGCAAGGCGGCCGAAGACAAGAAGGCTCAGGCGCTGGCCGAACTTCTGTCCGACAGCACCGAGCGTCAGCAGGCGCTGGCCGACGAGCGTGGCGACCAGGTAGCCGGTGATTTCGACGACCTGATCCGCATGCGCGCTTCCGAAGGCTGGGCTCGTCCACCTTCGGCACGCAAGGGCATGGCCGTGGTGCTGCAGATCAACATGCTGCCCGATGGCACTGTCACCAACGTGAGCGTGGCACGCTCCAGTGGCGATGGTCCGTTCGACAGCTCGGCAGTGGCAGCGGTGAAGAACATTGGACGCTTGACCGAGATGCAAGGGCTGAAGCCCAACGACTTCAACCCGTACCGCTCATTCAAGATGACATTTACACCTGAGGATCTCGCGTTGTGATTAAAGTGCTCAGAGGATTGCTGGTGATGGTCTGCTGTTTCGCAGGCCTGGCCCTGGCAGAAGAAAAGAACATCCTGGTCACCAGTGGCAGCGACCGGGCCACGCCCATCGCCGTGGTGCCCTTCGGCCTGCAGGGTGGCAGCGTGCTGCCCGAGGACATGGCCGACATCATCGGCAACGACTTGCGCAACTCGGGCTATTATTCGCCAATCCCGCGGCAGAACATGATCAGCCAGCCGAGCCAGGCCAGCGAAGTCATCTTCCGTGACTGGAAGGCCCTGGGCGCACAGTACGTGATGGTCGGCAGCATCACGCCCGCCGGCGGCCGCCTGCAGGTGCAATACGCACTGTTCAACGTGGCCACCGAGCAGCAGGTCATGACCGGCAGCGTATCGGGCACTACCGATCAGCTGCGCGACATGTCCCACTACATCGCCGACCAGTCGTTCGAGAAGCTCACCGGCATCAAGGGTGCGTTCTCGACGCGCCTGCTGTACGTGACTGCCGAGCGTTTCTCCACCGACAACACGCGCTACACCTTGCAGCGTTCGGATTACGATGGCGCCCGCGCCGTGACCCTGCTGCAATCGCGCGAGCCGATCCTGTCGCCACGCTTCGCACCCGATGGCAAGCGCATCGCCTATGTCTCGTTCGAGCAGCGCCGTCCGCGCATCTTCGTTCAGCACATCGACACGGGGCGTCGTGAGCAGATCACCAACTTCGAAGGTCTCAACGGCGCACCGGCCTGGTCGCCCGATGGTTCGCGCCTGGCCTTCGTGCTGTCCAAGGATGGCAACCCGGACATCTATGTGATGAACATGGGCTCGCGCCAGATCAGTCGCGTGACGGCAGGCCCCGGTATCAATACCGAACCCTTCTGGGGCAAAGATGGCAACACCCTGTACTTCACCTCGGACCGTGGCGGCAAGCCACAGATCTACAAGACCGGCGTGAATGGTGGCGGTGCCGAGCGTGTGACCTTCGTGGGCAACTACAACGCCAACCCGAAACTCTCGGCCGATGAAAAGACGCTGGTGATGATTCATCGCCAACAAGGGTTCACCAACTTCAAAGTGGCGGCGCAAGACTTGCAGCGGGGAAGTGTAAAGATTCTCTCCGACACCAGTCTTGATGAATCGCCTACTGTTGCACCCAACGGCACCATGCTAATCTACGCCACCCGCCAGCAGGGCCGGGGAGTCTTGATGCTCGTCTCTCTCAACGGACGCGTGAGGCTCCCGCTTCCTACCGCGCAAGGCGAAGTCAGAGAACCGTCCTGGTCCCCCTACCTGAACTGATTGCGGCGTAATAACTTTGCTTAACACACTGGGGTTTCATTAGGAGTTTCACGATGGAAATGCTGAAGTTTGGTAAATTCGCTGCGCTGGCTCTGGCCATGGCTGTGGCTGTAGGTTGCTCCTCCAAGGGCGGTGACAATGCAGGTGAAGGTTCGGGCGCGGTAGACCCTAACGCAGGTTACAGCTCCGGTTCCAACAGCGGTGCCGTCGATGGCAGCCTGAGCGAAGAAGCTGCTCTGCGCGCTATCACCACCTTCTACTTCGAATACGACAGCTCCGACCTGAAGCCAGAAGCCATGCGCGCTCTGGACGTTCACGCCAAGGACCTGAAAGCCAACGGCAACCGTGTCGTTCTGGAAGGCAACACCGACGAGCGCGGTACCCGTGAGTACAACATGGCTCTGGGCGAGCGTCGTGCCAAGGCCGTTCAGCGTTACCTGGTACTGCAGGGTGTTTCCCCTGCTCAGCTGGAACTGGTTTCCTACGGCGAAGAGCGTCCAGTTGCTACCGGCAACGACGAGCAGTCCTGGGCTCAGAACCGTCGCGTCGAACTGCGTAAGTAATTCGTCATGCGCATCGGCCGTCGTGTTGTAACCGTCCTCGCTCTCAGCCTGCCGCTTGCGGCCTGGGCTGCGGTTCCCGTCATCAATGACAGTGCCGGCAGTGGTGGCTCCAGCAGCTATCCGCCGGCAGGTTACGGCACGAACGGCGCCTATGCCGGGGGTGGGGTTTCGACCCCGCCTTCGGCACAGGGTCAACTGTTCATGCAGTTGCAGCAAATGCAGGACCAGATTTCACGGCAACAGGGCATCATCGAAGAGCTGCAGAACGATGTGGCGCGCATGAAACAGGAAGGCCTGGAACGTTACCAGGACCTGGATCGTCGCCTCAGCAGCGCTCCGGCCCCCACTGCAACACCCGAGAATTCCGCTGGCAGCAGTGCTGCTGGCACCACCGCTTCGAACACGGCAGCGCCTGCCGCAGGTAGCAGCGAACCCGGTGATCCGGCCAAGGAAAAGCTGTATTACGACGCTGCCTTCGACCTGATCAAGGCCAAGGATTTTGAAAAGGCCAGCCAGGCGTTCAACGCGTTCCTGCGCAAGTACCCCAACAGTCAGTATGCCGGCAATGCCCAGTACTGGTTGGGTGAAGTGAACCTGGCCAAGGGCGATCTGCCCAGTGCCAGTCAGGCCTTCGCCAAGGTCAGCCAGGCCTATCCCAAGCACAGCAAGGTGCCCGATTCGCTGTACAAGCTGGCTGATGTGGAGCGTCGCATGGGGCATACCGACAAGGTCAAGGGCATCCTCCAGCAGGTGATCAGCCAGTACCCTGGTACGTCGGCCGCGCAACTCGCGCAGCGTGACCTGCAAAAGCTCTGATCCACGCCGTTCGTGAGAAACCCGCGCCTGTCGCGGGTTTTTCCGTTAGAATTCCCACCCTTTTTTACCCACGCTGTCGCGGATAACGCTTTGTCGAGTCCGCGCCAGTGCCTGACGGAGGCGGTCAGCCTGTTCAGCTGGCCAGCCCATGGCGATCATGCAAGACACATTACGCATCACCGAAGTGTTCTATTCACTCCAGGGTGAAACCAGAACGGCCGGCCTGCCGACCGTTTTCGTCCGCCTCACCGGCTGCCCGCTGCGCTGCCAGTACTGCGACAGCGCCTACGCCTTCACCGGTGGCACGCAGCGCACCCTCGACGACCTCCTCGATCAGGTCGCAGGTTTCCGCCCGCGCTACGTCTGTGTCACCGGTGGCGAGCCATTGGCGCAACCCAATGCATTGCCGCTGATGCAGCGCCTGTGCGATGCCGGTTACGAGGTTTCCCTAGAGACCAGCGGTGCGCTGGATATCGCCCAGGTGGACCCGCGCGTCAGCCGTGTCGTCGACCTGAAGACGCCAGGCTCGCTGGAAGCCCATCGCAACCGCTACGAGAACATCGAGCACCTGACCCGCAACGACCAGGTCAAGTTCGTCATCTGCTCACGCGAGGACTATGACTGGGCAGTGTCTCGGCTGATCCAGCACGACCTGGCGCAACGTGCTGGCGAGGTGCTGTTCTCGCCCAGCCACGGCCAGGTCAGCGCCACCGACCTGGCGGACTGGATCGTCGCCGACAACCTGCCGGTTCGTTTCCAGCTGCAGCTGCACAAGCTGCTGTGGAACGACGAGCCTGGCCGCTGAACCAAGAGGACATCCCATGACAGAAAAACGCGCCGTCATCCTGCTGTCCGGCGGACTCGATTCGGCGACCGTGGTGGCCATGGCCCAGGCCCAGGGGTATCGCTGCTACACCATGAGTTTCGACTACGGCCAGCGTCATCGCGCCGAATTGCAGGCCGCGGCACGGGTCGCACGCGATCTGGGCGTCGTCGAGCACAAGGTGATCGGCTTGAACCTCGACGGTATCGGTGGTTCTGCCCTCACCGACAGCGCCATCGACGTACCGGAAACGCCTGGAGAAGGCATACCCGTCACCTACGTGCCGGCGCGCAACACCGTGTTCCTGTCCTTGGCGCTCGGCTGGGCCGAAGTGCTCGAAGCACAGGACATCTTCATCGGCGTCAACGCCGTGGACTACTCTGGCTACCCCGATTGCCGACCCGAGTTCGTCGAAGCCTTCGAGCGCCTGGCCAATCTGGCAACCAAGGCTGGCGTCGAAGGGCAGGGCTTCCGCATCCAGG
Source organism: Enterobacterales bacterium AN_CKDN230030167-1A_HGKHYDSX7 (assembly GCA_046940335.1). Classification (GTDB taxonomy): domain Bacteria; phylum Pseudomonadota; class Gammaproteobacteria; order Pseudomonadales; family Pseudomonadaceae; genus Aquipseudomonas. Next base: position 419,383 of record JBKYML010000001.1, on the reverse strand, counting down.
CGCCGTTGCAGAACATGAGCAAGGCGCAGATCGTCCAGGCGGGCCTGGCGCGTGGCGTCGACTACAGCCTGACCGTATCGTGCTACCAGGCCGACGCCGACGGACGTGCCTGCGGCAAGTGCGACAGCTGCCGCCTGCGGGCCGATGGCTTCAGAAACGCTGGCGTGGCCGACCCGACCCGCTATTTCTGAAAAAATGTGCGTACAGGTGTTGATTTCCCGTTAGAAATCAGTATTATACGCGCCATCCAACGGGTCGTTAGCTCAGTTGGTAGAGCAGTTGGCTTTTAACCAATTGGTCGTAGGTTCGAATCCTACACGACCCACCATATGCAGCACGAAAAAGCCCGCTTCCAGTGATGGAGGCGGGCTTTTTTCGTTTCAGGTGCTGACGCGTGTAGCGGCACCGTTCGCAGGGCCCGGCGCGGCCAGGACGATGCGAACGGTGGCGACCTTCACGCCATGGCGGTTTGCAGCTCGAACACCTCACGCACATGCCGTCGGTACTGGTCGAAGGCTGCAATGGCCCCTTCGATGGCATGCGCCTCCTGCGTATCGCTCAAGTCCACTGCGTCCAGGCGGGCGACGAAGTCACGCCAGTGCAGCGCACGTCCGTCGGGGTGCGGGGCCAGGTGGCGGGCGCCGCGCTCGGCATCCAGGTCCAGCCGTTGAGTCTGCTTGAACAGAAACGCCGCGCCCAGGTTGGACCCCTCGCTGCAGTACAGCCAGCCCAGCGCCTGGGCGAACGTGACGTCGACCGGCTCGGGTGCTGGCGGCACCGTCATGCCCAGGTCGCGAAGGTCCTGTTGCACGGCGTCGAAGCGCGAGAGCAGGTGCAGGCCCGGCAGATGGTGATTGAGGGCAGGGTCACGGTACAAGGGCAGAAGGCTGCCGTGGAAGCGGTGTTGCACGGTCAGAAAGCGCGCGTAGCGCGTAAGGTCCTCGAACGGTCGCACCGACATCACCAACTGATCGACAGTGTCATGATCACGGCTGCTGGCCGCCTTGAGACGCTTGCAGCGTCCTGGCGCCAGGGGGGAAGAGGCGGGTGCGTTCATGAAGAGCCTGTGATCTCGAAGTAGATCGCCATGATGCAGTCAGGCCCGTGCCGACACAACAGGGTCCTGCGCCAACCGTCGATTGGCGGGGCGGCAAGGTGGTATCCTTGGGCACCCCGTGTGCGGCCCAGATGTCGCGCGTTCCCCAAGGACAGCAATCGGTTCATTTCATGAAGAAATCTGTAGGTATTCTTTCCGGCCTGGTCGTCGCCATCGCCGTGGCCACTGTGGCAGGTGCCTGGTACACCGGCGAGCGGCTTCCCGCCGAGCTGCAGCGCGCAGTGGAGCAGGGCAATCACGAGCTGAGCAAGGCTGCGGTCGGTACCGGCGGCTCCGTAACGCTCGAACTGGCCTCGCTGGAGCGTCATTGGTTCAGCAGTGTCGCCCATTACCGGCTGATCGCCCGCAACGTCAGCCTGGGCGCCGAGCCGCTGAACCTGGACGTTGGTATCGTCGATCGCATCGAGCACGGCCCATTCCCCTGGTCGCGGGTCAAGCGCCTGCAGTTGCTGCCGGTCATGGCCGCCAGCAACAGCGAACTGGAGCGCTCCGAGCAGACGCAGCCCTGGTTCGACGCCGCGGGCGGCACGTCTCCTCTGAAGGCCCATACCGCCCTGGGTTATGCCGGTGGCGTGAACACGGAGCTGGAGATGCTGCCGGTCAAGTTCACCGGCGATGACGGCAGCGCCGTGGACTTCTCCGGCCTGAAGCTGGCGGTCGATGGCGATCGCGAAGGCAGCAAGGCCAAGATCCATGCCGATGCCCAGCAGTTGAAGATGACCCTGGTCGTGCCCGAGCAGTTGCCCGTGAAGTTCCAGCTCGACGGCATGAAACTCGGTGGCGAGCTGGAGCGCAAGAACAAGGCCGACTTCTTCTTCGGCCACATCGACATGAGCGTGGACGAAATGCGCATGGTCTTCGGGCCTGAGCAGAAGACGCTGCTGTTCAAAGGGGTCGAACAGAACAACGTCTACACCGCCGAGGGTGAAGAGCACTTGGGCGGCAGCGTGGAATACAAGACCAGCGAGATCAGCTACGACGGCCGCGCGCTGGGCAGTGCGGCCATGGTCATGAGCTTCAAGTCGCTGGACGTACCGGCGCTGCAGTCGCTGACCGAGTGGTACCAGCAGTTCCTGCCCGAGATGCAGCAGGCTGCGGCCGAAGGGCGCCAGTTCGTGCCGACCCTGTCGCCCGAGGACAAGCCCAAGGTGCATGCCGACCTGCACAAGGCCTTGTCGGCCAAGCCGCAGATCGCCCTGGAGCAGTTGTCGTTCAAGACCGCGCGAGGTGAGAGCCGCCTGGTGCTCAAGACCGAGCTGCGCGATCCGGCCTCCTTCGATGTGCCCAGCGATCAGCTGGCCCGCGAGATCGTCGGCACGGTGCACGGCAAGCTGGTGCTGTCCAAGCCGATGATCGCCGACCTGGTGGCGTTCCAGGGCCTGCTCGAAGGTCAGGCCGATCCGCAGACCATCGCCCTGCAGTCCAACCAGGCCGGCGAGATGGTCGGCGTCATGGCCGTGCAGAGTGGCCTGGCGACCGCTCAGGGCGACGACGTACTGGCCAGCTTCGACTACGCCGATGGCGCGATCGAGTTCAACGGCCAGAAGATGACCGTCGAGCAGTTCGCCGCCTTCCTGCAGGCCCGTCTGGGCATGCTGGCGCCACGCGGCTGAGTCACGCGGCGGTTCCCCAGGTGGCGCCCGTCGCCTGGGGTTTTCCTTGTAAAAAACGCTTTTGCCCGCCTGCGATTGGCTGTAGCCTTCGGCGGCCATAATAACCCGTGCCCGCAGAAGGGGCCGTGCAGGTCGCCATGACCGTCCAGCACCCTATCAGCCGATCTGCCAGGGCCCGGCAGTACACTCGATTGACGCGCGTGCATGCGCTCAGGGTCCCGCGATCATGACTCAGATTTCCGAACGCCTGCTGGTTCAAGCCCACCTTGATGCCAGGCAGCCCGTCCCGCTCACGCCCGAGCAGGAGGCCGACTACCGCCAGGCCATCGCCGCCGAACTCAAGGCACGCGATGCCGTACTGGTGGCGCATTTCTACTGCGACCCGGTGATCCAGGCCTTGGCCGAAGAGACCGGTGGCTGCGTCTCCGACTCGCTGGAAATGGCCCGCTTCGGCAACCAGCATGCGGCCAGTACCGTGGTGGTGGCCGGCGTTCGTTTCATGGGCGAAACGGCGAAGATCCTCAATCCGGAAAAGCGCGTGCTGATGCCGACCTTGGAGGCGACCTGTTCGCTCGACCTGGGCTGCCCGGTGGACGCCTTCTCGGCCTTCTGCGACCAGCACCCCGAGCGTACCGTGGTGGTGTATGCCAACACCTCGGCAGCGGTGAAGGCGCGCGCCGACTGGGTGGTGACGTCCAGCTGCGCGTTGGAGATCGTCGAAAGCCTGATGGACAACGGCGAGACCATCCTCTGGGGGCCGGACCAGCACCTGGGGCGCTACATCCAGAAGCAGACCGGGGCCGACATGCTGATGTGGGACGGCGCCTGCATCGTGCACGAGGAGTTCAAGTCGCGGCAGCTGGCCGACATGAAGGCGTTGTACCCCGACGCCGCGATCCTGGTGCACCCCGAGTCGCCCGAGTCGGTGATCGACCTGGCCGACGCGGTGGGTTCCACCAGCCAGCTGATTGCCGCCGCGCAGCGCTTGCCGCATCGGACCTTCATCGTCGCCACTGACCGAGGCATCTTCTACAAGATGCAGCAGCTGTGCCCGGACAAGGTGTTCATCGAGGCGCCCACCGCCGGTAACGGCGCGGCGTGTCGCAGCTGCGCGCATTGTCCATGGATGGCGATGAACACGCTGGAGCGGACGCTTGAGTGCCTGCGCCAGAGCAGCAACGAGATCACCGTCGACCCGGCCCTGGTACCTCGGGCGATCAAGCCGCTCAAGCGCATGCTGGACTTCACCCAGGCCGCGCGGATGCGCGTGGCGGGGAACGCCTGACGCGAGAGGGGCGGTCAGCCCCTCGACGCGTGCCGCTCAGGTGATGAGGGGCTGATGGAGTCGGGTCGCGGGCGCCGCGAACCCGACAGGTCCATGTCACCCGCGGCATCCAGGTGCCAGGCTGTCTGTGGCCTCAGCGCATCATGTCCTTGACCATCCGCTCCTGCTCCAGCATCTCGCGCTGGCGTGCATCGATCCGTGACGCCAGCTGGAAGTTGTCGCCTGCGCGGCGCTTGGCGAAGTCGAGCTGCTGGATCGCCTGGTCGAAATCCCCCACCAGCGCGAAGTACTCGGCCCGTGCCTGGTGCAGGCCGATGGTATTGCCCGACAAGCCTCTGACTTCCGCCATGTCGTACCAGACATCCGGGTCGTCCGATCGGCTCTTGAGCAGGTCCTCGAGCACCTTCTCCGCCTCGGCCGGACGCTTGAGCTTGACCAGAAGGTCGGCACGGGCCTGTTTGAGCGGATAGTTGCTGGGGTAGGCCACGCGCAGTCGCTCGATGCGTCGTTCGGCCTCGTCCAGGCGGTTGTTGGTGATCTCCAGTTCGATCTGTGCCAGGTTGTAGGTGATGTCGTCAGGCGCCTTGGCCAGCAAGGGCTTGAGGGACGCGCGTGCCTCGTTCAGCTGGCCGCCCTGGATCTGCGCCAGGGCAAGACCATAGCGCGCAGCGTCCAGGTTGGGGTTCTCGTCGAGCTGGGCGCGGAAACGCTTGGCCGCCAGGCCTGGGGTGCCCTCGTAGGTCAGCGCCACGCGCGCGCGGATCAGCTGGTAGCGCAGGCTGTCCTCGACGCCGCCCTTGGGCGCCTGTTCGGCGCGGTTGCGGGTGTCGGCGATCCGCGATTCGGTGACCGGGTGCGTCAGCAGGAATTCCGGCGGCTTGCCGTCGAAGCGGTACTGACGCATCAGCCGCTCGAACATGGTGGGCATGTTGCGCGGGTCGTAGCCGGCCTTTTCCAGGTTCTGGATGCCGATACGGTCGGCCTCCTGCTCGTTCTGCCGCGAGAAACGCCGCTGCTCCTGGATCGCCGCGGCCTGGGTGCCGGCGATGGTGGCGATCCCGGCATCGCCACCGCCGGCGGCGGCCAGCACGATCCCCGCGAGCAGGGCGGCCATCATCGGCATCTGCATGCGCTGCTGCGCCTCGACGCCACGGGCGAAGTGGCGTTGCGACAAGTGCGCCAGTTCGTGGGCCAGGACCGAGGCATATTCGCCTTCGGTCTGGGCATTGAGGAACAGCCCGCCGTTGACCCCGACGATGCCGCCCGGCGCGGCGAAGGCGTTGAGTTCGCGGCTGTCGATCAGGATGAATTCCAGACGCCGGTCCTGCAGTTGACTGGTCTCGGCCAGGCGATAGACGCTGGTTTCCACGTAGTCCTTGAGCTGCGGGTCACTGAGCTGGCGTACCTGGCTACGCAGCAGGCTGAGCCAGGCCCGGCCCAGCTGATGCTCCTGCTGTGGCGAGACGATCGCGGAGCTCGCATCCCCCAGTGACGGCAGGTCGTCGGCATGGCCGGGCAGGGTCGTCAGCAAGGCCAGCGTCAGCAGGGCGGGGCGCAGTGGATTCATGCAGCGAGCTCGCGTCGGTCAAAGAGGCTTACTGTAGCCCGCTCGCACGGCAACGACCAGTGGCGGTATCCTAGGTGGCCCTGGCGCGTGCGTCGGGGCCCACCGCTCGCCCTGGAGACTGACCATGTCCGACCTTTTGACCTGCGCTGCCGAACTCGACGTGCGCGGCCTCAATTGCCCGCTGCCCTTGCTCAAGGCCAAGATGGCGCTCAATGGCCTGGCGAGTGGCGCCGTGCTCAAGGTGGTGGCCACCGATGCCGGGTCGCAGCGTGACTTCCGGACCTTCGCGCACCTCTCCGGGCATGCCCTGCTGCAGGAGACGGCCGAGGCCGGCGAGTTCACCTACTGGCTGCGCAAGGCGTGAGCCGACTTCAAGGAACCCCGATGTTCAATGTGTTTCGCACCTGGATCCAGCGCTACTTCTCGGACGAAGAGGCCGTGGTGCTGGCCGTCCTGCTGTTGCTGGGTTTCACCGCCGTCCTGACCTTGGGCGGCATGCTCGCGCCTGTACTGGCCGGCATGGTATTGGCGTTTCTCATGCAGGGGCTGGTCAATGCGCTGGAGCGATTGAAGGTGCCGACGGGCGTGGCCGTGGGGTTGGTATTCACCCTCTTCATGGGCGCGCTGGCGGTGTTCCTGCTGGTGCTGGTGCCCTTGCTCTGGCACCAGTTGATCACCCTGTTCAACGAGCTGCCGGGCATGCTTGGCAAGTGGCAGTCGCTGTTGCTGTTGCTGCCGGAGCGCTACCCGCACCTGGTGTCGGACGAGCAGGTGCTGCGCGCCATCGAGTCGGTGCGTGGGGAGATCGGCAAGTTCGGCCAGTGGGCGCTGACGTTCTCGCTGTCGAGCCTGCCATTGCTGGTCAATGCCATGATCTACCTGGTGCTGGTGCCGATCCTGGTGTTCTTCTTCCTCAAGGACCGCGAGCTGATCGCACGTTGGGTCAGCGGCTACCTGCCGCGCGAGCGTGCGCTGCTCACCCGTGTGGGCGACGAGATGAACCGTCAGATCGCCAACTACATCCGCGGCAAGGGCATCGAGATCCTGATCTGCGGCATCGCCACCTACATCGCCTTCATCAGCCTGGGACTCAACTACGCGGCGCTGCTGGCCCTGCTGGTCGGCCTGTCGGTGGTGGTCCCCTACGTGGGCGCGGTGGTGGTGACCGTGCCAGTGACCTTGATCGCACTGTTCCAATGGGGATGGGGCGATCAGTTCATCTACCTGATGGCCGTGTACGCGATCATTCAGGCGCTGGACGGCAACGTGCTGGTGCCGCTACTGTTCTCCGAGGCGGTGAGCCTGCACCCGGTGGCGATCATCTGCGCGGTGCTGCTGTTCGGCGGGTTGTGGGGCTTCTGGGGGATCTTCTTCGCCATCCCGCTGGCGACGCTGTTCAAGGCCGTGCTCGACGCCTGGCCACGGCGCGAGCCGGAGGTGGCGCCGTTGCTCTGACGGCGTCCTGGCAGAGGGTAAGGGCCTTCGAGGGCCCTGTCGCTGGCAAGCCAGCTCCCACCGTAGGGCGTCAGACCGTCAGATCAGCCAGGCGGTCTAGACTGTGGATGCTAATTGATTTTACGGCTGCTTTGCGGCCCGTCGCGGCCGGTCCGGCGCCCTGACAGGGCCGCTCCACCCGTAGTTCCACGGCGGTGTTGCAGACTGTCGCGGCCACCTGTGGGAGCCCCTGTGCCGCGATTGGGCCCGCAGGGCCCATAAGATCAGCGTCTACCCTGTATCAGGCAGACCTCCACCGATACCGCTTCACTGAATCGTATCCCTGACAGGCAGCGCCCACACACCAAGCCCCTCTGCCCCCGACGCCTCGTTACGCCACGTCACTCAGCCCAGGCGATTCAACGCCTGGGCCGCGGCCAGCACCGCTTCCACATGACCCGGCACCTTGACCCCACGCCAGGCCTGGCGCAACACACCGTCCCGGTCGATCAGGAAGGTGCTGCGGTCCACGCCCAGGTATTCCTTGCCGTAGAGCTTCTTCAGCTTGATCACGTCGAACAGCTGGCAGAGCATCTCGTCCTTGTCGCTGATCAGCTCGAAGGTGAAGCCCTGCTTGGCCTTGAAGTTCTCATGCGACTTGAGCCCGTCGCGCGAGATGCCGAACACCACCGTGTTGGCCGCCGCGAAGGCGTCGAGCTGGTCACGAAAGCCCTGGCCCTGGGTGGTGCAGCCGGGCGTGCTGTCCTTGGGGTAGAAGTACAGCACCACCTGGCGACCCTTGAGCGCCGACAGCGTGACGGTCTGGCCAGCGGTGGCCTGGGCGGTGAAGTCCGGAACGGGTTGATCGATCTCGACGGCCATGGACGCTCCTTACATCGGGTTCTGCGGGCGCCAGGGTTCGATCAGCGCATCCAGGTTGAGGGCGTCGGCGAAGTCCAGGAACTGGTCGCGCAGCCAGCTGATCTGCGTGCCGGCCGGCAGGATCACGGTGAACGTGGCGTTGAGCATGCTGCTGCCGGTCTGCGGTGCCAGGTAGGTATCGCAGGTCATGGCATCGAGCTCGATGCGGTGGTCGAGGAAGAACTGGCACAGTTCGCTGACGATGTCGGGGCGATAGGCCGCGCTGACGTAGGCGACGTACGGCAATGCCTGCGGGCGCACTTCCAGATCGGCGCTGCGTACCACGTTGAGGGTGAACGCATGCTTCTTGCCCAGGCTGGGCAGGCCGGCTTCCAGGCGCGCCAGGGCGTCCCAGCTGCCGCCGACCTGCAGCACCAGTGCGCTGGTTTCACCATGGCGGCTCAGGCGCGAGCTGACCACGGCGCAGCGATTGTCGAAAGCGGCCTGGCTCAGTACGTTGGCCAGCACCATGGGATCGGCGCCCAGGGCGCTGATGACGAGAAATTGTTCGCGGACGGGGGCGGTGGACATGCAACATTCCTAAAGCGATGGGCGGTCGGTAAGGCGACGTCGGACCTGCGGGTGACAGGCCCCTGGCCCATGCACGAAGGCCTGGGCGCTGGCAGTGGGCATCGTCGACGGCCCGGCGGGCCGGATTGTACCGAGCAAAGGAGGAAGGGTAGCGAAAACCGGCGCCCAGGGGAATGCTCCGACCGCCACCTTCGCTTGTACAAGCCCGATGGCGCCAGTACCATTACCGCTCTCTTTTTCCGGCAGGAGCAGCTTCATGATTGCGGGCAGTATGGTGGCATTGGTCACACCCATGGATGCGCAAGGGCATCTTGACTGGGACAGCCTGGGCAAACTTGTCGACTTCCACCTGGACAACGGCACCCACGCGATCGTTGCTGTCGGCACCACCGGCGAGTCCGCCACCCTCGATGTCGAAGAGCACATCCAGGTCATCGAATTCGTCGTCAAGCGTGTCAATGGCCGTATCCCGGTCATCGCCGGCACCGGTGCCAACTCCACCCGTGAAGCCGTGCACCTGACCCAGAATGCCAAGAACGCCGGCGCCGATGCCTGCCTGCTGGTGGTGCCGTACTACAACAAGCCGACCCAGGAAGGCCTGTACCAGCACTTCAAGCATGTCGCCGAAGCCGTCGACATCCCGCAGATTCTCTATAACGTGCCGGGCCGCACGTCCTGCGACATGCAGGCCGAGACGGTGATCCGCCTGTCGAGCGTGCCGAACATCATCGGCATCAAGGAAGCCACGGGCGATCTGACCCGCGCCAAGGCGATCCTCGACGGCGTCAGCGCGGACTTCCTGGTCATGTCCGGCGACGACCCGACGGCGGTCGAGCTGATGCTGCTGGGCGGCAAGGGCAACATTTCGGTGACCGCCAACGTCGCCCCGCGCGAGATGGCCGACCTGTGCGAGGCCGCACTCGCAGGCGATGCCGAGAAGGCCCGCGCCCTCAATGACCGACTCATGCCGCTGCACAAGCAGCTGTTCGTCGAAGCCAACCCGATCCCGGTGAAATGGGCGCTGGCCGAAATGGGCCGCATGCACACCGGCATCCGCCTGCCACTGACCTGGCTGAGCGAATCCCAACACGACGTCGTCCGCCAGGCCTTGCGCCAGTGCGGCGTACTGGCTTAATCAAGGAAGTACCCTGCATGAAGCGACTGGCTGGTCTTTCCACCCTTGCCCTGATCATCTCCAGCACCAGCGGTTGCGGCTGGCTCTGGGGCGAGGACGGCTATTTCCGCGACCGTGGCAGCGACTACCTGCAGGCGCGCCAGCAGGCGCCGATGCAGCTCCCGCAGGACGCTACCCACGTCAAGCGTCTCGACCCGTTGCTGCCGATCCCGCGTAACGTCGCCGACGACAACGCCACCGGCGAATTCGAAGTCCCGCGTCCGCAGTCGCTGTCGGTGGCCGGTGCGGCCAGCGACTACTCTCTGCAGCGCAGCGGCGCCAATCGCTGGGTCTTGGCTCAGCATGCCCCGGCCGAAGTCTGGCCGCTGGCGCGCCAGTTCTTCGAGGACAACGGCCTGCGCATCGCCGAAGAGCGTCCGCAGACCGGCGAGCTGAGCAGCACCTGGCAGCGCTTCGACGAGTTGTCCGCCGCCCTCGGTGAGCGCCTGGCCAGCAGCGCCAGCAGCCGCGACAACGACGTGCGCATCCGCGTGCGCGTCGAGCCAGGCGTGCAGCGCAACACCAGCGAAATCTACGTGGTCAGCGCCGAGCGTCCTGCCGGCAGCAGCGAGGACGTGGACTTCCCGTCCAGTTCGAACAACCCCGGTGCCGATGCGCTGCTGGTCGACCAGTTGCTCGCCAGCCTGAACCGTTCAGCCGAGCAGGGCGGCTCGGTGTCGCTGCTCGCCGAACGCGACTTCGACACCCCGAGCCGTGTCAGCCTGACCGAAGACGGCAGCGGCAACCCGGTGCTGAACCTGGGCGCCGACCTGGACCGTGCCTGGTCGAGCGTCGGGCGTGCGCTGGAGCAGGGTGAATGGCGCGTCGAAGACGTCAACCGCAGCCTGGGCCTGTACTACATCAACCTGTCCGAGAAGCCCGAGGACAAGGAACAGAAGCCTGGCCTGCTGAGCCGCGTGTTCGGCAGTGCGCCGACCGCCGAAGAGCGAGAAGCCCGCGCCGAACGCTTCCAGGTCCGCCTGAGCAAGGTGGGCGAGAACGTCCAGGTCACGGTCGAGAAGAACATCAACACCGTGGCGCCGGCCGATGTCGCACGCCGCGTGCTGAGCGCCATCCAGGACCGTCTGGGTTAAGTGCGCTTCGCCGTCCTCGGAAGCGGAAGCCAGGGAAACGGCACGCTGATCGCCAGTGGTGACACGTACATCCTGGTCGACTGCGGCTTTTCCCTGCGCGAGACCGAGCGGCGCCTGGCGCTGCTGGGCGTCTCGGCCGCGCAGTTGAGCGCCGTGCTGGTCACCCACGAACACGCCGATCACGTGCACGGCGTCGGCCTGCTGTCGCGACGGTACAACGTGCCGGTGTACCTCAGCCAAGGCACGCTGCGTGGCCTGCGCAAGCCGGTCGAGGTCCGTGGTTTCCTGGCCTGTGGCCAGAGCCTGGAGATCGGCGCGCTGCGCGTCAGCGCAGCGCGGGTCGAGCACGACGCGCTGGAGCCGCTGCAGTACGTGATCAGTGACGGCCAGCGGCGCTTTGGCATGCTCACCGACCTGGGCACCTACGACGGCTGGCTGCTGGACCGCTACCAGGACCTCGATGCCTTGCTGATCGAGTCCAACCACTGCCGCGACATGCTTGCCCGCGGGCACTACCCGTACTTTCTCAAGCAGCGCGTCGGTGGCAACCTCGGGCATTTGAACAATCACCAGGCGGCCAATCTGGTCGCCGAGTTGGGCTGGCAGGACTTGCAGCACCTGGTCCTGGCCCACCTCAGCAGCAAGAACAACCTGCCACACCTGGCGCGCCAGCAGTTCGTCGACACCTTGGGGTGCGACCCGGACTGGCTCCAGGTGGCCAACCAGGCACATGGGCTCGACTGGCGCGAGATCGCCTAGCCCACCACTCAAGCAAGCGGAGCCCAATCATGGAAAAACGCGAAGAACTCTACCGCGGCAAGGCCAAGTCGGTGTACAAGACCGACGATGCCGATCGCCTGGTCCTGCTGTTCCGTAACGACACCTCGGCGTTCGACGGCAAGCGCATCGAGCAGCTCGACCGCAAAGGCACCGTGAACAACAAGTTCAACGCCTTCATCATGCAGAAGCTCGAAGCCGCCGGTGTGCCGACCCAGTTCGACGCGCTGCTGAGCGACAACGAGTGCCTGGTCAAGAAGCTCGACATGATTCCGGTCGAATGTGTGGTGCGCAACTACGCTGCCGGCAGCCTGGTCAAGCGCCTGGGCGTCGAGGAAGGCATCAAGCTCGAGCCCTCGACTTTCGAACTGTTCCTGAAGAACGACGAGAAGGGCGACCCCTTCATCAACGAATCCCATGTCGTGGCATTCGGCTGGGGCACCGCTGACCAGCTGGCGACCATGAAGACCCTGTCGCTGAAGGTCAACGAGATCCTCACCCAGTTGTTCGACGATGCCGGCCTGCTGCTGGTCGACTTCAAGCTCGAGTTCGGCGTATTCCACGGCCAGATCGTCCTGGGCGACGAATTCAGCCCGGACGGCTGCCGCCTGTGGGACAAGGAAACCCGCAAGAAAATGGACAAGGACCGCTTCCGCCAGGGTCTGGGCGACGTCATCGAAGCCTATGAAGAAGTTGCCCGCCGCCTGGGCGTGCCGCTGTAAGCGCACGGGCGACGCAAGCGCCTGATACCGCGTGATTTTTTTTGCGATAGGGGTTTGCCTTTCGCGAAACTGCTGGTATGATGCGCGCCATTGGAGAGATGCCGGAGTGGTCGAACGGGACGGATTCGAAATCCGTTGTACTGGCAACAGTACCTAGGGTTCAAATCCCTATCTCTCCGCCATACATCGAAAAGCCCCGCAGGCTAACGTCTGCGGGGTTTTTTCGTTTCTGGAGCTGTGCGTTCTCAGGCATCAGCCCCATCCCACGGTCCGTAGCGCCACCTCTAGAACGCTGCGTCGATGGAAGCGTCAGGTCTGTTCAAAGCCACAAACGGCATTGACCACAAACAGATCTACCTGAAGAAGCTGCATGACCAACTCTGTGCCTGAATCCAGCTTATTCCTGGCGCTAGCGGCCCGATAGTGTGGCTGCTTTTGCAATCAAATCGGCAGTGCGATGCCGGTTTCCCCAAGCTTAACGCTTGAAACCAGCAATTTATTACCGGTTAATTGTGCGTGCCTTATGATAATCAGCATTGAAGTACTGATTGAGGGTGCAATGATGCCGCTGAAACTCACCATTCTACTGGTCGAGGCCCCTGAGTCGACACGGAGCGCAGCTAACCTTCCTGTGAACAACCTGGACAAGCGACTCGTGGAGTGGGGGCTGCGATGAAAAGCTACAGCCTGAGGAACGTGCTCAGCTTATAGAGCAAATCGTCGAGCGCAACGCCATGGGACTCGACCCCATTGGGACATCCATCCGCCGTCTGCGGCTCGAAGTCACCGGACTCGACCAAGAGACCTTCGCAGTGATGTGCAAGATGTCCACGAAACCCTGTACGAGCTGGAGAGCGGAAAGTCGAATCCGAAGCTCAGCATGTTGGAGGGTGTGCTGCGTCTGTTTGGCGTGCGGATGGGTATGGTGATGACAGTCAAAGGTAAGCCTGCTCCATCGGTCGTTGGTAACAACTCCGATCCATTGAAAGCCAGTGGTCCAGTCACTCGGTTCACGCAGTTGGGAACGAGTCTTTCGCCACTGGCTCACTGCGACTGGGTGTCCGGACTGAAACGGGGAAAAAGTCCTGCGGCAGCCAAGGCGAAGAGGGCAATGTCGAAAGCGGCGCCACAGTCACGGAAAAGCAGTCAGGATGAGTGAAAACGGTGTGAGGGCGGTGCTGCTGGCCGGACTGCGCCATTGTGTCAGGCGATCGGTGCTGTCCCACGAGTGGCCGAGCGTTTCCGGTGCAGGTGCCACTCCCAGGGGGCAGCGAAGCCGGCAGCAAAGTCGGATACCGTCCAAGGCAATCTGACAGCGCCCTTAGCACGGCGTCTACTTGTAGTGCGCACTGTTTCGGTCAAGAATCCGCACTCACACACAGAGTATGCCGTCATGAAATGGAAAGCCTTTTGCCTGCTCGCCCTCTCCCTGTCTACTGCCCCGTCATTTGCGGATTCCACGCATCGCTTTGAAGACTCGCCCGTCGAGCCCATTGCCGCAAAAAGCTTGAAGTACCCGCTGAGCGGGGCGAATGATCAGATCCGTGCGCGGTTCGCCTTCGTTCGTGAGGGTATTCAGACACCCAATTTTGCGGGCCATTACGTGTTCAGCACGTATGGCTGTGGCACGGGCTGCACGGCGAGCGGGCTCGTCGACCTGAACACGGGCGTGGTCTACCGCGCGCCTTTCAATGAGGCGCTGAGCGAGGACGCGTTCAATCAGTTTGGCGTGAAGGAAGCCTACCGCGCCGACAGCAATGTGTTGTTTTTCTCGAACTATCGCTATGTGCAAGCGGGCTCACCTGAGATGAGCCAGGAAAACGGCGTCGCCCAGTGGAACGAGTCGAAGAAGCAATTCGAGATGCTCGAAACGCGCAAGCCCTACAAAATGAACGTTGAGTGATGGCGATGGATAAAGACCGAAACGGGCATTACGTGACACAGGATGTAAAGAAATTTGAGACGGAGTGGGAGGCGCTCAATCACGAAAAGAAACTTCGGCATGAACAGTACGCGTTCGATGCAGGGCTCGATAAACACCCGAGCGACCGCGGGTTGTCCAAACTGACCTTCGCGGAATGGCTGATCTGCTTGCCTGCCGCCGTGATGACCCTCGCGTTCGTACTGACGTGGAATCCTTGGCTTTTTTTGTGCCTGATCGTCTGGGTAGTGGGTGGTGGCGTGATTTTACACCGCAGGAAAACGTCCTGAGTGCATCAAGAAATTGCTTTCTGATCATTCATTGGGATCAGTGCGACTCCCCCGCACCGATCCCCACCATCACGCCTTCACGGCTCGCGCCACACCAACTCGCTCGTGTCATACCCCTGGTCCCGCGCCACTCGGAGCAACTGTTCCCGTGCCGAGTCGCTGACGATCGGCGTGCGCGACAGCAGCCACAGGTACTTGCGGTTAGGGTGCCCGACCAGCGCCACACGGTAGCTGTCGTCGTGGTACAGCACCCAATACTCGCCCTTGGTCAACCAGGGCGCCAGGCGGCTGAACCAGTTGTCGAACTGCACCCATAGCTTGTCGGTCTGCCCTGGCACCTGCGCCTCGGCGATGCCCTTGACCTCGTTCCACTCGCCATCGGCTTCGCGGCAGCGGTTGGTGACGTCGATGCGGCCGTCGTCGCGCAGGGCGTAATGGGCTTCGGACTGCACGCACTTGCGCTGGAAGAACATCGGCAGGCGGGCCAGTTCGTACCAGGTGCCCTGGTAGCGCTGCAGGTCGACCTGGGTGGTGGCCGGCGGCTTGGCGTCGTCACCGGAGCCAGCGCAGCCGGCCAGGGCCAGCAGGGCGCAGGAGAGCAGCAGGGTCTTGCGTATCGCCATGGGAAGGTCTCCAGAAGCGGGTCACCTTGGCCGGGTCGCCGGAGGGCAGGACCAGGCATCGTTGAAGGTTGGATGTCGGAAGGCGGCTAAAGTTGTGCGGGAATCCTTGACCGTCTCGGCGCTGCGCTGTCGCGCAGAGAACATGGCGATAGCAGGCATGGCGCAGAGACTTTATCTCTGATCGATTTCAGGGGCCGCCTTGCGGCCCATCGCGGCACTGGGCCCCACGAAGACGACTGGATGCTCACAACCTGCCCCCCTGACCCTCACCCCTCACGCAGCGCCTGCGTCAGGTAAGGCGCCGTCCGGCTGTCCTTGCAGGCCGCTACCTCGCTCGGTGTCCCGCTGGCGACCACCGTCCCTCCCTCGGCGCCCGCGCCTGGCCCGATGTCGACGACCCAGTCGCTTTGCGCGACCACGCGCATGTCGTGTTCGACCACGATCACGCTGTGGCCGACATCGACCAGACGATTGAGCTGGACCAGCAGACGGTCGACGTCCCGTGGATGCAACCCGTTGGTGGGTTCGTCCAGCACGTACAAGGTGGCGCCACGGGCCGAGCGCTGCAGCTCGGTGGCCAGCTTGATGCGTTGCGCCTCGCCGCCGGACAGCTCGGTGGCCGGCTGCCCCAGGCGCAGATAGCCCAGGCCGATGTCCTGCAAGAGTTGCAACGAGCGCTGCGGTGCGGGCTGGTCGGCGAACGCGGTCAGGGCCTCGTCCACCGTCAGGCGCAGCACGTCGGCGATGGTCAGGTCATTCCAGGTGACCGCCAGCGTCTCGGGGTTGTAGCGGGCGCCTTGGCAGGTGGGGCAGGGGGCGTACACGCTGGGCATGAACAGCAGTTCCACACTCACCGAACCTTCCCCTTCACAGGTCTCGCAACGGCCCTTGGCCACGTTGAAGGAGAACCGCCCGGCGTCGAAACCGCGTGCCTTGGCGTCTTCGGTGGCGGCAAACAGCTTGCGCACGTGGTCGAACAGGCCGGTGTAGGTCGCCAGGTTGGAGCGCGGCGTGCGGCCGATGGGCTTCTGGTCGACCTGCACCAGGCGCTTGATGTGTTCCAGGCCTGCCGTCACGCGGCCGACGCTGGTCGGCTGGGGCTCGTCCTCCAGGCTCGGCTGCTCGCTGTCGTCGGCCTCCACTGCGTGGCCCAGGTGAGCGCCGACCAGGTCGAGCAAGGCCTGGCTGATCAGGCTGGACTTGCCAGAGCCGGAAATGCCGGTGACCGAGGTGAAGCAGCCCAAGGGGAACGCCGCCGACAGGTCCTGCAGGTTGTTGCGCGTCACCCCCTCGAGTCGCAGCCAGTGCGCCACCGGGCGAGCGGTATGCGGTGCCGGTGTGTGGGCAGCGAACAGGTACGGCCGCGTCCGCGACGCTTCGACCTGTTCCAGACCGGCCGGTGGACCGCTGTACAGCACGCGACCACCCAGCTCGCCGGCATCGGGGCCGACGTCCACCAGCCAGTCGGCGCGGCGCAGCATCTCCAGGTCGTGCTCGACCACGAACACCGAATTGCCAGCGGCCTTGAGCCGTTGCAGGGCATCGAACAAGGCCTCGCTGTCGGCCGGGTGCAGGCCGGCGGAGGGTTCGTCGAGCACGTACACCACGCCGAACAGCTGCGAGTTCAGCTGCGTCGCCAGGCGCAAGCGCTGCAGCTCCCCGGAGGACAGGGTCGGGGTACTGCGCTCCAGTGACAGATAGCCCAGGCCCAGGTCGACCAGCGTGGTGATGCGTTCGAGCAGCTCGGCGGCGATGCGCTGGGCGGCCAGACGCTTTTCCAGGGACAGGTTGTGGGTATGGCGCACGTCCTGCCCGCCTGCATGGGGGTTGCCACCCTGGGCAACCCGCTGCGCCCGGGCCTCGCGCGTCTGCTGATGGGTCAGCACCGGGCCGGCCTCTTCGGCCTGGTCGAGATAGTCCGCAGCAGCGACCTCGTCGAGCAGCCGGGCCAGGTCCAGCAAGGGCAGGCGCGACAGTTCGGCAATGTCCAGTCCGGCGAAGGTCACGCGCAATGCCTCGGGCTTCAAGCGCTTGCCGTCGCAGGTGGGGCAAGGGCTGGCTTGCAGGTACTGGCCCACCCGCTTGCGCATCAGCGCGCTTTGCGAGTGCATGAAGGTATGCATTACGTAGCGTCGCGCGCCTGTGAAGGTCCCCTGGTAGCTGGGCTCGAGCTTTTGCTCGAGGGCCTTGCGCGTCTGCTCTGGCGTCAGGCCGGCATACACCGGCACCGTGGGCGTCTCGTCGGTGAACAGGATCCAGTCGCGCGTCTTTTTCGGCAGGTCGCGCCAAGGCACATCGACGTCATGCCCCAGGGTCACCAGGATGTCGCGCAGGTTCTGCCCCTGCCAGGCCATGGGCCAGGCGGCCACCGCGCGCTCCCGAATGGTCAGAGAAGGGTCGGGAACCATCGAGGCTTCGCTGACCTCGTAGACGCGTCCCATGCCCTGGCACTGCGGGCAGGCGCCATGGGGGGTGTTGGGCGAAAAGTCTTCGGCGTACAGCATCGGCTGTTCGGCCGGGTAGCTGCCGGCCCGCGAATAGAGCATGCGGATCAGGCTGGACAGCGTCGTGACGCTGCCCACCGATGACCGTGCATTCGGGCTGCCGCGCTGTTGCTGCAGGGCCACCGCGGGCGGCAGCCCTTCGATGGCGTCGACGTCCGGCACGCCCACCTGGTCGATCAGGCGACGTGCATAGGGGGCCACGGATTCGAAGTAGCGCCGCTGCGCTTCGGCGTACAGGGTCGAAAAGGCCAGCGACGATTTGCCCGAGCCCGACACGCCGCTGAACACCACCAGCGCGTCGCGAGGAATGTCCACATCGACGTTGGCCAGGTTGTGTTCGCGGGCGCCCCGTACCTGCACACGGCCAGGGGGCGTGGAGAGGGAAGGCGTGGCAGGGGGCTGTCGATGGGCAGGCATGAAGGTGTCCTTGTGAAGGTCGCCGCAGCGTGCCGGCAGAACCGCCAGCGCGCCTACAGGGCAATAAGGCAACTGACTCGGTCGTTCCAAGGCGGGTTCCACCGGAACCTACGGTGTATCAACACCCTGTCGGCAAGTGCCATCAATATGCCCTGTACTTGAGTGCGGCCAGGTATTGGCGCGCAAGACATTGCCCCGTGCAATCTTTAATGCAATTCGTCAGGCGTTTGCAAAACAAAAGAACGATCGTGCGCCCTGTGCGTATCACACAGAAACACAGACGTTCCTGTGTAGAACTGACATGAGGTGAAAGATCATGGCTACTCGTCAAGATTCGCAAGGCAACCAGAACGCCGGCAACTTCGCCAACGACCGCGAGCGCGCGTCGGAGGCCGGTCGCAAGGGCGGGCAACAGTCCGGCTCCAGTCATGGCAATGAAACCGGCCGTCAAGGCGGGCAGGGCGGAAGCGGCAATTTTGCCAACGACCGCGAGCGTGCCTCGGAAGCCGGCAAGAAAGGTGGCCAGATGAGCCACGGCAATGGTCAACAGCGTGACGACAAGCGCTGATTTCCAATGAAGAAGTCCAGGGCGGCCAATCGCCCTGGACGCCTGAAGAGGAAGACGTACATGTTCATGCATAACAAGCGACTGCAATACACCGTTCGCGTAGCAGGCCCCAACCCTGGTCTGGCCAATCTGCTGCTCGAGCAGTTCGGTGGACCCCAGGGGGAACTGGCCGCCGCCATGCGTTACTTCACCCAGGCTGTGTCGGAAGACGATGCAGGCCGCAAGGATATGCTGTACGACATTGCTACAGAAGAACTGAGCCACTTGGAAGTGATTGGCTCGATCGTGGTCATGCTCAACAAAGGCGCCAAGGGCAAACTGGCCGAGGGTGTCGAATCCGAAGGCGAGCTGTACCGATCACTGACCGGTGCTGGCAACGATTCGCATGTCACCAGCATGCTTTATGGAGGTGGCGCGGCGCTGGTCAACTCCGGGGGCATCCCGTGGACCGCCGCCTACATCGACACCATTGGTGAGCCGACCGCTGACTTGCGTTCCAACATCGCCGCCGAGGCACGTGCCAAGATCGTCTATGAACGCTTGATCAACGTGACCGACGATGCCGGTGTGCGTGATGCGCTGCAGTTCCTGATGAGCCGTGAAATCGCTCACCAGCAGTCGTTCGAAAAGGCACTGCACAGCATCCAGCCCAACTTCCCGCAGGGCAAGTTGCCTGGGGTGGCGGAGTTCAACAAGACCTATTTCAACATGTCCCATGGCGACGACATGCGTGGCGCCTGGAACCAGGGCGAAGCGCAGGGGGTTCCTGGCCAGATGGACGAGTGGATCTACGTCGAGAACCCGCAACCGGCAGTGGACGGCGGCGACGGCAATGCCTCGGTTGAGCTGGACAAGACATCCTTCGACGCGCTGGAAGCCTTCAAGCAAAGGACCCTGTCCGATCCCAAGGCTGACCCCCTGACGGGCGCCCACCTCGGCAGTGGCGCGGCGCCGAAGCGCTGATCGGCTTCAACCGCTAGCCCCTCACGCGCCGGGTCCAAGACCCGGCGCGCTGTTGTCTGCCTCAGGCATTCAACGCTTGGCTTCGGCCTGCGGATCGGCCGAACGCGCCAGGAAGGCGCGCGTCACCTCAGGCAGGTGCTCCTGCAGCCAGTTCGCCATGGCCTGCTCCTGTTTCAGGATGGCGCGGCAGGCATCGGCGGTCTCACGGTCGCCCACCTGCTCGGCCGCTTCGATCAGGACCGTGTACATCGAGATTTCCAGGTTTTCGAACACGTACCCTGACATCGCGCCCTTGACCACCTCGTCGCTCATGACCATGCCGCCTAGGGCCTGCCCGAAGGCCATGACCTTGCCTGCCAGGTCCTTGAAGGTAGAGGTGCTGCCGCCAAGACGCGCGATGCACGCTTCGAGCGACTTCTGCTGGCCCTTCGTCTCCTCGATGTGCTCGACGATGCGCTGTTTCAACTGCGGGTAGTGTTCCAGTCGCTCCGATTGCCCCTTGAGCATGCTCTCGGCTTGCTGCTCCATCGCGTGGGCATCACGCAGCCAGTCCAGCAGGTTGTCCTTGGGTGTGGCCATGGTGTTTCTCCTTTCAGGATGGGTGTCTGATAGCGAATCCTAGGGCGCAGGGTCGTTCGACCGCGGCGACCGATGGGGCTCGTCGAGTGCAGGGTTCAGCAGAAACGCGGCCAGGGTTTCGGCACAGGCCTGGATGCCACGTTCGTGGATGACCTCGAAACCATGGGTGTTGTCGGTGGGAATGGCCAGGCAGCCGGCCCGAGCCGCGATGCCGCTGCTCATGATGGCACTGGCGTCGGAGGCGAAGTCCACCAGCAGCGCCGCCTGGGGCGCATAGCCCGCCTGGCGTGTGGCGCGCATCAGCGAAGTGACCACGGCCGGGGTGTAGTAGCCTTTCTGGTCACCGGTATTGACGATGGGATCGGCGCTCAGGCGTGTACCGTACTCTTCCAGGACCGGCCCGACTTCCAGGGCGATCGTGGTGTCGCCTGGCAACCGCGAAGCCGCGTACATGGCACCGGCATTGGACTCTTCTTCCAACGTGGTGAGTACGAACCAGACGTCCTGGCGCAACGCATCGCGTCGGGCGCGCACCAGGGCAGCGGCATCGAGCGCCGCGACCAGTGGCGCCCGGTCGTCCATGAAATGCGCGGCGATGGCGTCATTGACACGGAACGGCTGGCGCCAGTGACGGCTGAGCACCACCCGTGTGCCCGGGCGCACGCCCAGGGTCTGCAACTCGTCCGTGCTGCGACGGGTCACGATGCGCACATCGTTCCAGTGCACATCGCCCGACAGCACGTCCCGCCCGGTGGACGTGGCCTGGGAGGCGTGCATCGAACCGTAGGACAGCACGCCCGGCAGGCGCTGTGCGTCACCCAGGATCTCCACCGGGCAGGCACCGAAGCAGATCGGCTGAGCACCGCCCAGAGCCACCACGTCAAGATTGCCGTCGGAGCGAACACGTTTGACGATCATGGCGATTTCGTCCAGGTGCGCCATGACCCGGATGCTGTCCTCGGGGTCGCTGGGCTGCGCAGCACGGATGACGCCGGCAACGTTGCCCGCCCGGTCCACCTCGACCTCGTCGCAGTGCTCACGCAGGACGTCCAGGCAGACGGCCCTGACCTCGTCTTCCTGTCCGCCAGGTCCATAGGCCGCCAACAGGCGTTCCAGCAACGCGACATCATGCAGCATGAAATGACCTCTCCACTGTGATCAAGGGCTCAACGGGCAGCCGAAGCGAACCCGCGCTTGGCCTGGAACAGCTGCTCCAGGCGGTCCACGCCCAGCGCATGGGGCAGCACGCACTGCTGGGCTTGTTCCCAGTCCAGGTCCTTGGCCAGCCAGGCCTTGGCGTGGGCCTCGTCGAGCACGACCAGACGCTGCTGGCCTGCGGTGTCGAGGGTCGTCACCAGGGCCAGCCCATCGCAACCACTGGGTTCGACGCCAACGTGAGCCAGGCCAGCCAGGTACAAGGGGCCAGGGTGGCGCGCGGTGATATAGGCCAGTTGTCGACGGGCGCTGCCAGCGCTTTCGCTGGCCGTTTCGTACCACCCCTCGACCGGGATCAGCGCGCGGCCATCACGGCGCAAGCGGGCGTACTGCGGTGAGCGCAGTACCTGTTCCAGCGACAACCGCGTGATCGGCGAGCGCGGGGCCATGGACCATTCGGGCGTCCAGCCCCAGCGCACGTCGCGCGCCACCGGCTGACCGTCGCGCACGAGGATCGCCTGTACGCGCATCCTGGGCTTGACCAGGGACTCTCGTACAAGCGCGGGATCCGACAATGAGGTGCGGGTACGGTCGGCCTCGCTGCGCGCATCGAGTACCGGTTGGGCGAACGGTGCCAGGGCACCTTGGACGTTATGGGACTGGACGATGCATTCGCACATGATGACCACCTGCTGCGAAGAGCGCCTGGGCGCTCTGGAAAAGGGGTGTCGCCCGTGCTGCACGGGCTGGCGTGTAAAGAGTCCGAAAGGCAGAGACAGGGCATCGTTCAGGTAGACGGCCGCGAACTCCGATGAATGGCGAGGCTGTACCGCGCGAGGAGGGAGGGCGTGCCCGAGGGGCGGGTCGTTGTGGTGTATGAGGCTGCGGCGGGCCCTGGATGCGCACGCGTGAATGACCGTTCGTCACCCGCTGGGACTTCCCTGGCCCGGCGTCGGGTCAATGCTTGCGAGGTATCCCTCCCTTACCTTTTCGACCCGCCAGCGTGCGGGTTTTTTTTGCCTGCCGATGGGTCGCCCGGGTCACTTAGGTTGCGAACCACTCGCGTGCCCGCAGGAAGCACTGCTCGGCGATTGCCGAACGCGGCTCGCTGCGCCGCTGCAGCAGCGCCAGCGGGCTGTGGATGCTGGCATCGACGATCGGCACGATGCGCAGATGCTCGCTCAAGCGCTCCAGGCCGCAGCCCAGGGGCATCACCGCGCAACAGAGCCCGGCATCGATTGCCTGCAGCACGTGGAAGGTGGAGTCGCTTTCCAGCACCACCAAGGGATGCAGGCCGCGGCTTCTGAGGCTCAGGTCCAGCGACTGGCGATAGTGCATGCCCTGGCTCAACAGGCCCAGCGGCAGCGGGTCGAGGTCTTCCCAGTGCAGCGTCGCCTGATCGAACCGGAAGTGCCGGGTGTCGTGCAGCAGGCCCATGGTCGTCGTGCCCAGCTCGAGCACCTCGAAGAAATTCGTGTCGACCTGATCCAGGTAGCACAGGCCCAGATCCAGTTGGTTGCGGCTCAGGCTGTCGATGATCTGCTCTGAGCTGAGGGCCGACAGCTCGAAGCGCAGCTCAGGGTAGTGCTCGCGTAGCGGTCGTAGCAAGGTCATGGTATCGAAGCTGGACAGCGGCACCGTGCCCAGGCGCAGGCGGCCGACCACCTGCCCACGGCAGCTGGCGGCCTCGGCCTGCAAGCCGTCATGGGCCGCCATCAACGTGCGGGCCCAGGCCAGCACGCGTTCGCCGGCTTCGGTGAACCCTTCGAAGCGCTGCCCCCGCTCGACCAGCACCAGGTCCAGCTCCTCCTCGAGGTTGCGCAGGCGCATCGACAAGGTCGGCTGGGTCACGTGGCAGAGCGCGGCGGCCTGGCCGAAATGCCGTGTCTGGTCGAGGGCGATGAGGAACTTCAGCTGTTTGATGTCCATGCCGGGGCCTGGTGGAAAGACGTTCGCCGACCATAACCAAGTCCGCCGTGCCTGGCCAATCTTTGTCGCGTCAGCTCAGCACATGGCCGCGTGGCGCCAGCGGTTCAGGCAAGGGTGTCTGGCCCAGCGCCGCCAGGATGTCGCGTTCCAGGGTACGCACCAGAGCATCGGTGGCCAGGTCATTCTCTTCGTGGCCGAACGGGTCTTCCAGCTCGTTGCCGATCGCATCCAGGCCAAAGAAGGTGTAGCTCACCAGCAGGGTGAACAGCGGGGCCAGCCAGCCCAGCGGTTCGGCCAGGGCAAAGGGCAACAGCAGACAGAAGATGTAGATGGTGCGGTGCAGCAGCAACGTGTACGGGAAGGGCAACGGGGTGTGCTTGAGGCGCTCGCAGGTGGCCTGGACGTCGCTCAGGCCCACCAGGCGCTGTTCGAGCAGGGTGTAGCGCCACTCGCTGATCTGCCCTTGTTGGGCCAGTTGCGAGCACCGTTCACCGACTGCCTGCAGGAGGCCGTCGCACAGGTTGTGCGGGCTGGGGCGGGCCTGGGCAGGCAGCCAGGCTGCAGCGGCGCGTGCCGGGTCTTCGCCACGCAGCCCGGCGTTGAGCGCATGGGCGAAACCACACAGGCTGCGCAGCACGTCGGCGCGCACCGGGGCGTCGGCGATGACCACGCTCTCACGGACGAACGAGCGGGTCTCGATCAGCAGGCGCCCCCACGCCTTGCGGCCTTCCCACCAGCGGTCATAGCAGGCGGTGTTGCGAAAGCTCATGAAGATCGACAGCGACAGCCCCAGCAGCGTGAACGGCGTGGCGCTGACCGGGTAGAACAGGGCCGGGTAGTGCTGCTCGACCAGCACGATCAGCGCCGCCAGCGCGGTCACCAGCAGGCAGCGTCCGGCGATGCGCTTGATGATCGAGCCCTTCAGGGTGAACAGCACCCGCAGCAGGTTGACCCGTGGTGGAACGATCATGGCACTCCCAAGGCGACGCGTTCAGCCGCCGGTCATGTTCATGAAGCGCAGGATCTGCACCTCGCCGCCGACCTCGAAGTAATGCCGGTACGGCTTGAGCTGCACGGCCTTGCGGATGGCCTGCTCGAGGCGCTCGCTGTCGCCAGGGTGCGCGCGCAGCACCTGCTTGAGGTCGAGCGAATGCTCGTTGCCCAGGCACAGCAGCAGGCGGCCCTCGACGGTCAGGCGCACGCGGTTGCAGGTGGCGCAGAAGTTGTGACTGTGGGGCGAGATGAAGCCGACCCGCGTGTTCGGCGCCTCGGCCAGACGCCAGTAGCGCGCCGGGCCCAGTGACGACTCGGCCGACTCGATCAGGGTGAAATGCCGGGCCAGCTGCGCACGGACTTCGTCGCTGGAGCAGTAGGATTCGCCACGCTCGTGTTCGCTGATCACGCCCAAGGGCATCTCTTCGATGAACGAGATGTCCAGCTCGCGGGCGATGGCGAAACGCACCAGGTCCACGATCTCGTCGTCGTTGCGGCCCTTGAGCACCACGCAGTTGAGCTTGGTGCGACGAAAGCCGGCGGCGCGGGCCGCATCGATGCCGTCGATGACCTGGTGCAGGTCGCCGGTACGGGTCAAGGCACGGAAACGCTCGGGGTCGAGGCTGTCCAGGCTGATGTTGAGTCGCGTGACCCCGGCGTCGAACAGCGGCTGGGCCAGGCGGCCGAGCTGCGAGCCGTTGCTGGTCAGGCACAGCTCGCGCAGGCCTGGCAGGCTGGCGATGCGGCCACACAGGTCGACGATGCCTTGACGCACCAGCGGTTCGCCGCCGGTCAGGCGGATCTTGCGGGTGCCCAGTGCGACGAAGCGCTCGGCCACCTGGTACAGCTCCTCGAGGGTGAGAATGCGCTGGCGCGGCAGGAACTGCATGTCTTCGGCCATGCAATACACACAGCGAAAGTCACAACGGTCAGTGACCGACATGCGCAGGTAGTCGATTTTCCGGTCGTAGCCGTCGATCAAGGGCGAGCTGTGCGATTCCACGTCTATGCCTGAGTGCTGGGGCGCCTGGCGCCATGTCTGAAAACCAACCTATCGCCGGTACGGGAGTGCGTCAAATCGCTTTTACCGACCAGCCGATCAGCCTGCTCTATCACGGCACCCGCGCAGCATGTCAGCGCCGCACGGGCAGGGCCGTGGTGAACTTCATCTGTTCCATGGCGAAGCACGACGTGATGTTGGACAACCCATCGGTGTGGGTGATCAGTTTCTTGTAGAAACGATCGTAGGCGGCCACGTCGGCGACCACCACCCGCAGCAGATAGTCCCAGTCGCCGGCCATGCGGTAGCATTCCATGACCTCTTCGTAGGCGGTCACCGTCTCGGCGAAATGCGCCAGCCACTCGCTGTCATGGCGCTGGGTCTTGAGCTGCAGGAACACCGTCAGGCCCAGGTTGAGCAGGGCGGGGTCGAGCAGGGCGACGCGCTGACGGATGTAGCCCTCTTCCTCGAGGCGCTTGACCCGTTTCCAGCAGGGGGTGGTCGACAGGTTGACCGCCTCGGCCAGGTCCTTGATCGACATCGAGGCGTCGCGTTGCAGCAGGGTGAGGATGTGCTGGTCGTAGCTGTCCATGGGGTAGGCGGCAGGGTCGCTGAGGGAGTTGTCGAGACTAGCCAAATGAGCGTGTGGGAACCAGCGCTTTCGCGGCGGGTGCGGACCGGGCATGCAGGGCCCCGACGCACAGGTTTGCGCGAATGTGCCATAGTGAATGCCTCCACCGCCGACCCGCCACAGGCCCGACCATGTCCGACAAGCCCCGTCACTTCGCGACCCGTACGCTGCACGCCGGTGATCCGTATGGCGTCGCCGACAATGCCCTCGTCCCACCCATCGTCACGGCCAGCTCGTTCACCAAGCGCAGCCTCGACGAACATCCCGACTACGCCTACAGTCGCGTGCGCAACCCGACCCGCGACGCCTATGAGAGCTGCGTGGCGGCCTTGGAGGAGGGCGCGGGCGCGGTGGCCTGCGCCTCGGGTGTGAACGCCACGGCCACGGTGCTCGAGCTGCTGCCGAAGGACGCCCATGTCATCGTCATGCGCGGCGTGTATGGCGGTACCTTCCGCCTGATGGAGGATTACCGTGCTCACACCTGCGGCCTGACCACCAGCTACGTCGACCTCAACGACCTGCAGGCCGTGGCGGCGGCGATCCGGCCGAACACCCGGCTGATCTGGATCGAGTCGCCCACCAACCCGCTGCTGCAACTGGTCGATATCCGGGCGCTGTGCGACCTGGCGCGTGCCCGGGGCGTGCTGACCTGCATCGACAATACCTTCTGCTCACCCTGGAACCAGCAACCGATCCGTCTGGGCGTGGACTTGGTCATGCATTCGGCGAGCAAGTACATCGGCGGCCATTCCGACCTGATCGGCGGTCTGGTGGTGGCCGCCACCGACGTGCTGCTGGCGCGGCTGCGCAAGATCAGCATGGCGGTCGGGGCCATCCAGGGGCCGTTCGACTGCTACCTGGCCTTGCGTGGCCTGAAAACCCTCGATGTGCGCCTGGAACGGCAGTGCGCCAATGCCCTGAAGGTGGCGCAGTTCCTCGAGGCCCACCCCCAGGTCGAGCAGGTGTTCTATCCCGGCTTGCCGAGCCACCCTCAGCACGCCCTCTGCCAACGGCAGATGCGCACGGGCGGTGCGGTGGTGGCGCTGCGGGTCAAGGGCGGCCGCGCCGGCGCCGAGCAGGTGGTCCGGCGGCTGTCGATCTTCGTGCTGGCCGATTCCCTCGGTGGCGTCGAAAGCATGGTCAACCATGCCTGGACCATGTCCCACAATTCCCTGAGCCCCGAGCAGAAACAGCAGATGGGGATCGGGGAAGACCTGTTGCGCCTGTCGGTCGGCGTGGAGGACGTCCGTGACCTGATCGATGACCTCGACCACGCCCTGGCGGCCGTCGACGTCCACCCTGCCTGACGACTGTTCACCGAGCGTGACCAAGGAGCCAACGGTGCCACGACTGCTATTGAACTGCGACATGGGCGAAAGCTTCGGCGCCTGGCACATGGGCCTGGATGCCGAGGTCATGCCCTACATCGACTGCGCCAACATCGCCTGCGGCTACCATGCCGGGGACCCGAGCGTCATGCGCCGCACGGTGGCCTTGGCGCTGGCCCATGGCGTGACCATCGGCGCGCACCCGGCCTACCCGGACCTGGCCGGCTTCGGCCGTCGCAGCCTGGCCTGCGACCCCGACGAACTGCGCGACCTGTTGCACTATCAGATCGGTGCGCTCGACGGTATCTGCAAGGCGGCCGGCACCCGAGTGGCCTACGTCAAGCCCCATGGTGCGCTGTACAACGACATGATGGCGCATCCCGAGATGCTGCGCGTGGTCATGCAGGCCGTGGGCGCCTATGACCGCGACCTGCCGCTGATGCTGATGGCCACTGCCGACGATCGCTGCGCCCAGGCGTTAGGCGACGAGCTGGGCATGACCTTGTGGTTCGAAGCGTTCGCCGACCGCGCCTACACCGCCAGCGGGCACCTGCGTTCGCGGCGCCTGCCGGGTGCGGTGCATCACGATCCGGCCCAGGTCGTCGAGCAGGCCGTGCGCCTGGCCCGTGGCCAATGCCTGGAGGCCGATGATGGCAGCGCCCTGCGCCTGGCTGCCCGCACCTTGTGCGTGCACGGCGACAATGCCGGCTCCGTGGCCGCCGTACGACAGATCCGCGAAGCGCTCGATGCGCTGGAGCAGGCATGACGCCGCGCCTGGAGGTGGTTGCCGTCGACACCTTCATGGTGCGCCTGTTCGAGCGCATCGACCCGGACAACATGCCGTGGCTGCTGGCCGCCACGCGTTGCGTGTCCACGGCGCTGGCCGGGCACATGATCGACCTGGTGCCGTCTTATACCACCCTTATGATCCAGACCGACCTGCCGCCCCTCGAAGCGCGTCGCCTGATCGAACAGGCACTGCGCGAGGTACGGCCGGGCGATCAGGCGGACGGGCAGAGGCACGAGATTCCCGTCTGGTACGACCCCCAGGTCGGCCCTGAGCTGGACCTGATCGCCAAGCGTGCCGGCCTGTCCCGCGAGGCGGTGATCGCCTTGCACAGCGGCACCGACTATCCGGTGTTCGCCCTGGGCTTTGCGCCGGGCTTCGGCTTCATGGGCCTGGTCGACGAACGCCTGGCCAGCCCACGGCTGCCGACACCGCGTCAGCGGGTAGCGGCCGGCAGCGTCGGCATTGCCGAGCGCCAGACCGCCGCCTACCCGGCCGTATCGCCAGGGGGGTGGAACCTCATCGGGCGTACGCCGGTGACGCTGTTCGATCGCCACCGCGAGGGCTACAGCCTGTTGCAGCCGGGCGATCACGTGCGTTTCGTCGCCATCGACCAGGCCCGGTTCCTGGCGCTGGGCGGCGATGACACCCCTCTGGAGCGCCGACCATGAGCCGCTTGCGTATCGAGGCCAGTACAGCGCTGTGCCAATTGCAGGATGCCGGCCGCTTCGGCGTGCGGCACCTGGGCGTGACCCAGGGCGGTGCGCTGGATTGGGTCGCCCTGCGCTGGGCCAACTGGCTGCTGGGCAACCCGCTCGACGCCGCGGTGGTGGAAGTGACGCTGGGTGGTTTCTGTGCCGTGGCCGAAGCTCCGTGCAGCCTCGCCCTGGCCGGAGCCGACCTGGGCGCCTGCGTCGACGGCCAGCCCATCGCGCCGTGGTCCAGCTTCACCTTGTCCCCTGGGCAGCGTTTGACCTTGGCGCAGCCGCGCCAGGGCGCCCGTGCGTACCTGGCGGGCAAAGGCGGTTTCCAGGCGCTTCAGGTACTGGGAAGCCGGGCCACGGTGGTCCGCGAAGGGCTCGGTGGCCTCGACGGCCAGGGCCAACCCTTGGCCAAGGGCCAGGTGCTGCACTGCGAGACGGGCCCTGCCAGGCATCCGACGGTGCCGACGGCAGTGCGCCCGGCCTGGGTCGATACACCCGTGCTTGATGTGGTGATGGGGGCGCAGTTGGGTGCCTTCAGCGGGACCAGCCTGTTCGATGCCTTCAACAGCGCCTGGACGCTCGACACCCGTGCCGACCGCATGGGGGTGCGCCTGCTCGGGCCGACGCTGGTGTATCAGGGCGAGCCGATGATTTCCGAAGGCATCCCGTTGGGCGCGGTGCAGGTGCCGCCCGACGGGCAACCGATCGTGCTGCTCAACGACCGGCAGACCATTGGCGGCTACCCACGCCTGGGTGCGTTGACGCCCCTGGCGTTGGCCCGATTGGCACAGTGCCTGCCAGGCGAACGGGTGACGTTCAGGGCCGTGGTGCAGACGCTGGCCTGGGAGGAGGAACAGGCGTACAGGCGGCGGTGGCAGGAGGTGCAGTAGGCCGGCAGACGGAGTGGAATTCGCGGCCCCTGCGGGCCCGATCGCGGGCAAGCCCGCTCCCACACGCTGGATCACATGGCTGATCTGACAGACTGGCGCGGCTTTTCTGAGCGGCCCCTGTGCCGCGATTGAGCCCGTAGGGCTCATAAACAGCCCATGCGTTGTAGCAGAAAAAGACAGTTGCTCCCCCAGAGCGACTACAGGGCTGATTCGGCAGGATACCGCCTCCCGGTGTGGGAGATTCTATGGTTTTTGCCAAGTGCGAATGTGGCCCCTGCGGGGCCACAGGCCTGTGCTCCACGCTACTTGGCCAGGTAGCGCATCGCATCCTCCAGCCCCTGCAGCGTCAGCGGATACATCCGCTCGCCTATCACCTCGCGCACCAAAGCATTCGACGCGCTGTAGCCCCAGGTCTGCTGCGGGTACGGATTGATCCACACCAGCTTGCCGAATCGCTCGACGAACCGGCGCAGCCAGACGTGTCCCGCTTCCTCGTTCCAGTGCTCGACGCTGCCGCCTGGCTGGGTGATTTCGTAGGGCGCCATCGAGGCATCGCCCACGAACACCACCTTGTAGTCCTCTCCATACGTATGCAGCAGGTCGTAGGTCGAGACCCGCTCGACATCACGCCGCAGGTTGTCCTTCCACAGCGTCTCGTAGACACAGTTGTGAAAGTAGTAGGACTCCAGGTGCTTGAACTCGCTGCGGCAGGCCGAGAACAGCTCCTCGCATACCCGCACGTGGGCATCCATCGAGCCGCCGATGTCGAACAGCAGCAATAGCTTGACCGTGTTGCGCCGCTCGGGCCGCATCTGGATGTTCAGCAGACCGGCATCGCGGGCGGTCTGGTCGATGGTGCCATCGATGTCCAGCTCCTCGGCCGCACCGTCCCGGGCGAACTGGCGCAAGCGTCGCAGGGCCAGCTTGATCGTGCGCGTGCCCAGCTCGACCTGGGCATCGAGGTTGCGGTACTCGCGCTGCTCCCAGACCTTCACCGCCTTGCCCTGCCGTTGGCCGGCATCGCCCACGCGAATGCCTTCGGGGTTGTAGCCGCCTGAACCGAACGGGCTGGTGCCACCCGTGCCGATCCATTTGTTGCCGCCTGCGTGACGTTTCTTCTGTTCCTCCAGGCGCTGCTTGAACGCCTCGATCAAGGCGTCCAGACCGCCCAGCGACTGGATCCGCTCGCGCTCCTCGGGGCTGAGCGAGCGCTCGAATGCCTTGCGCAGCCATTCGTCTGGAATGAGCGCTTCCACGTGTTCGTCAAGCCGTTCCATGCCATTGAAATAGGCCGCGAACGCCCGGTCGAACTTGTCGAAATGCCGCTCGTCCTTGACCAGGATCGTGCGCGCCAGAACATAGAAATCGTCCATGTCGGCGAAGACGACATGCGTCTGCAGCGCCGCCATCAGGTCGAGCAGTTCGCGCAGCGAGACCGGCACCTTGGCCGCGCGCAGTTCGTTGAACAGGTTGAGCAGCATGGTCAGCTCCCGTCAGCGGTGGCCGCGCCGACTCATGAACGCCAGGCGCTCGAGCAGGTGCACGTCCTGCTCGTTCTTCACCAGCGCGCCGGCCAGCGGCGGGATGGCCTTGGTCGGGTCGCGCTCGCGCAGCACCGCTTCGCCGACCTCGTCGGCCATCAACAGCTTGAGCCAGTCGACCAGTTCGGAGGTCGAGGGCTTTTTCTTCAGGCCCGGCACCTTGCGTACGTCGAAGAATACGTCCAGCGCTTCGCTGACCAGGGTCTGGCGGATGCCGGGGAAGTGCACGTCGACGATTCGCTGCAAGGTGGCGCGGTCGGGGAAGGCAATGTAGTGGAAGAAGCAGCGCCGCAGGAAGGCGTCCGGCAGCTCCTTTTCGTTGTTGGAGGTGATGAGGATGATCGGCCGGTGCCGCGCCTTGATCGTCTCGCCGGTCTCGTAGACGTAGAACTCCATGCGGTCGAGTTCCTGCAACAGGTCGTTGGGGAATTCGATGTCGGCCTTGTCGATCTCGTCGATCAGCAACACCACGCGCTCCTCGGCCTCGAACGCCTCCCAGAGCTTGCCCTTCTTCAGGTAGTTGCGCACGTCGTGGACCTTGTCCACGCCCAATTGCGAGTCACGCAGGCGGCTGACCGCGTCGTACTCGTACAGGCCTTGCTGGGCCTTGGTGGTGGACTTGATGTGCCAGGTGATCAGGCGGGTGCCGAAGGCGTCGGCCAGTTGCTCGGCCAGCAAGGTCTTGCCGGTCCCAGGCTCGCCCTTGATCAGCAAGGGACGCTCCAAGGTGATGGCGGCGTTCACGGCCAGCTTCAGGTCATCGGTGGCGATGTAGGCAGAGGTGCCTTCGAACTTCATGCAGGGCTCCTTGGGTGACCGGCGCGCACAGGGGGCGCCTGGAATGGATGGGCTCGACTATAGCGTGGCGACCCAGGGTGGGGAATGCCCGAGCCGGGCAGGGCGCCCCGGCAGGAGGCCCCTCCACCCGTAGCCATGCTGCAATGGTGCAGATAATCACGGTTTCTGCGGCAGATTCTAGGGTTCAGCCACGAGCAGATGTGGGCCCTGGCGGGCCCAATCGCGGCCGGTCCGGCGCCCCGGCAGGGTCCGCTCCTACACCCGTAGTCCCGCCGCGGGGTTGCAGGCTACCGCGGTCACCTGTAGGAGTGGCCCCCGTGCCGCGATTGGGCCCGCAGGGCCTACCCAGTCAAACGACTCCATCTCCCACGTTACCGCTACGATCCAAGCCACCTTCACGACGCCTCCGGCTTGGGCTGCTCGTACCGCGCATTGAAGGCCTTCACGAACCCATTGCGCAGAATCTGCAGGAAAGCCTCCAGCGCACTGATGTCCTGCTGGTGCACGTTGCCGCTCAGCTCCACGCGCGTGGCGAACTGGTTCTTCGGCTGATTCTTCAACACGCTTTCGGTGCCGCCGACCACGGCCTCCCAGATCGAGCGGAAGAAACCTTTGTCCTTGTCCTCGACGTCCTGCTGCCAATTGAACACGTCCACATCGCGCAATAGCGGCTTGATGTAGCCCTTCAAGCGACCCTTTTCGGCCTGGGCCTCGATCACCAGGTCGCCATGCCCGGCATTGAAGTCGAACTTGCCATAGGCGCTGGCGAAGTCGTTGATCTTGCGCAGTTGGATGTCCGTGGCGCGCAGGCGGAATTCGAAGTCGTCGAAATCGCTGAACGGGTCGAACGTCGCGGTGCTCTCGACGCGCGCGTCACCCAACAGCCGGGCCTGTGCCTCGAAGCTGGCGTCACGCCGGCCCTGCCGGTCGCGCACGTTGGTCAGGTTGCGGATGCTGGCGTCCAGCTGGGTGGCCTTGAGGTTCACCTGGGGGGTTGAGTTGAAGTTGCGAAAGCTCAGCGTCCCTTGCTGGATGCGCACTTCGTTCAAGGTGATGGGCAGCAGTTTCTCCAACTGCTGGCGCCAGTCGGTGCCGCGGCCGGTCTGCGAGTTCTGCCGACTGCCGCCGTCGACGAAGTTGAGCACCGGCTGCTCGAACGTCACTTCGGCCACCACGGCCTGGTCTTCCCACAGCGCCTGCCAGCTCACCGACAGGTCGATCAGCGGGGCCTCCAGCAGCGGTACCGGGACCTTGCCGGTGGTCTTCACGATCTTCAGGCCCTCGATCTGGTAGGCACCCCGCCACCAGGCCAAGTCCACGTCCTGCACCTGACCGCGGTACTCGCCCATGTCGGCCAGTTTGTCGTTGAGGTAATTGCGCACCAGCGAAGGCAGGGCCAGGTGCACGATCAGCAGCAGCAAGGCGAGGCTCAGCAAGCCGATCAGCGGCCAGCGGTATCGACCTTTCATCGAAGGCTCTCCAAGATAGGTATGCGATGGACCCTGGGTGGCGAGAATGAGTTCTGGTGGGGTTTACGCTCTGGTTGGCCAGGCTTACCCTTCGGGTTTTCCCGCACGGTTACAAGGACCTGCCATGAGCCGTATCTACGCTGACAACGCCCACTCCATCGGCAACACGCCCCTGGTGCAGATCAACCGCATCGGCCCGCGTGGCGTGACCCTGCTGGCCAAGATCGAAGGGCGCAACCCGGGCTACTCGGTCAAGTGCCGGATCGGTGCGAACATGATCTGGGAGGCCGAGACCGCCGGCAAGCTCAAGCCGGGCATGACCATCGTCGAGCCGACCTCGGGCAACACCGGCATCGGTCTGGCCTTCGTCGCCGCCGCCCGGGGTTACAAGCTGATGCTGACCATGCCGGCCTCGATGAGCCTGGAGCGGCGCAAGGTGCTCAAGGCCCTCGGTGCCGAGCTGGTGCTGACCGAGCCGGCCAAAGGCATGAAAGGGGCCATCGAGAAAGCCGAGGCGCTGCTTGCCAGTCATCCGGACCAGTACTTCATGCCGGGCCAGTTCGACAATCCGGCCAACCCGGCCATCCATGAAAAGACCACCGGCCCCGAGATCTGGAACGACACCGACGGCGCGGTAGACGTGCTGGTCGCCGGCGTCGGTACCGGCGGTACGCTGACCGGCATTTCCCGTTACATCAAGCACACCCAGGGCAAGCCGATCCTGTCGGTGGCGGTGGAGCCGATCAGCTCGCCGCTGATCACCCAGGCCCTGGCCGGTGAACCACTGACCCCCAGCCCGCACAAGATCCAGGGCATCGGCGCCGGCTTCGTGCCGGGCAACCTGGACCTGTCGCTGGTCGATCAGGTCGAGACCGTCAGCGACGACGAAGCCAAGGCCATGGCCCGCCGCCTGATGCAGGAGGAGGGTATTCTCTGTGGCATTTCCTGTGGCGCGGCGATGGCCGCAGCGGCGCGCCTGGCCGAGAAACCGGAGATGCAGGGCAAGACGATCGTGGTGATCCTGCCCGATTCCGGCGAGCGTTACCTGTCGAGCATGCTGTTCAGCGACCTGTTCACCGAGCAGGAAACCCAGCCGTAACGCAGGGACGACGCGCCTGTCGTCGTTGGCGGCAGGCACGCTGTCGTTGAGCTGGCGCAAGGCACGGGCGCCCGCGACGGTGCATCATCGCCCGTCCGCCCGATGGCCCGGACTGTTCTTACCGGCGCCGGATGGGTTTATGATGCACGGCTGATTTCCCAGGCAGGCCGCCACTGCCTGCTTGCCCCCGAAGGAGTGTCGCATGACCTTTTCATTCGCCGTGAAGGCGGCTGTGCTGCTGGTGTTCTTCGGCAGCGTCCTGTTCGTGCACCTGCGCGGCAAGGCGCGCTTGCCGGTGCTGCGCCAGTTCGTCAACCATTCGGCGCTGTTCGCGCCGTACAACAGCCTGATGTATCTCTTTTCCGGCGTGCCCTCCAAGCCATACCTGGACCGCAGCCGTTTCCCCGAGCTGGACATCCTCAAGGACAACTGGCAGGAGATCCGCGAGGAGGCCATGCGCCTGTTCGACGAGGGCTACATCCGCGCCGCCGAGAAAGACAACGATGCCGGGTTCGGCTCGTTCTTCAAGAAGGGCTGGAAGCGGTTCTACCTGAAGTGGTACGACAAGCCGCTGCCGTCGGCCGAAGCCCTGTGCCCACGCACCGTGGAGCTGGTCAACCGCATTCCCAACGTCAAGGGCGCCATGTTCGCGCTGCTGCCCGGCGGCAGTCACCTGAACCCGCACCGTGATCCGTTCGCCGGTTCGCTGCGCTACCACCTGGGGCTGTCCACGCCGAACTCCGACAACTGCCGGATCTACGTCGATGGCGAGCCTTATGCCTGGCGTGACGGGCAGGACGTGATGTTCGACGAGACCTTCGTGCACTGGGTCAAGAACGAGACCGACATGACCCGCGTGATTCTGTTCTGCGATGTGGAAAGGCCGCTCACCAGCCCGCTGATGACCCGCATCAACCGTAAGGTCAGTGCCTTCCTCGGTCGCGCCACGGCACCCCAGAACACCGACGACGAGCGTGTGGGCGGCATCAACCAGGCCTATGCCTGGAGCAAGCGCTTCAGCAATCGCATCAGTGGTCGCGTCAAGACGTTCAAGCGTGCCAACCCCAAGGCCTACCGCGTGCTGCGGCCGGTGCTGGCCGTGGTGGTGGCGTACCTGCTATTCCGCTGGCTGTTCTGACGCCAGCGTCACAGGGCGGCTTCCTGAGCGGTGTCGACGCACGTGTCGAACCTGGGAAACCGCCCTGGCCTCAGCCTCGTTCAGCGGCCCGCCTGGGCCCGGCGCTGAGGTTCGACGGCCAGCCCAGCCACGCGCTCGCGCAGCGCCAGCACACCCTCACGCCAAGCCTCGTACTCGTCGGATTCTTCATACAGCTCCGCCAGTTCCGATGACCCACCCAGCAGTCGGTCGATGGCTTGCAGGGCAGTGTCGTTCGACACCTGGGCGTCGTGTCCGGCCTGCTCATCGAGCCACTGAGGCAAGTCTTTCTGCGCCAGGAACAGCGGTGACGGGCTGCCGCGCAGTGCGCAGAGCACCTCGATCGCTGCCAGCGCCAGTTCGGCCGAAGGTGCCTCCAGATAGTCTTCCTGCTCGACCGCATCCTGCACGGCCTGGGTGATCAGTTCGAGATCGCCCTTGGCGGTCAGGTCGTCGAGAAAGTCAGCGGCTTCGTCGTTGCCGAATGCGTGTAGTGCCCAAGTGCCCATGGTGAGTATCCCTGTCTATAACGTCGCTGAGAGATGGCGCCAGAGGCGGTGCCGGGAGTCGCACCCACAGGGTAGCCGGAATCGATCACCTGTGTACCAAACCTGAGTCATATAACCTCCGTTTCGACGAAAGGCACCTAGCCTGCGCGCGCCGGCTTGAGCACCAACCACAGCGCCGCTGCGATCAAGGCGCCACCGTAGGCGTGGGCCCAGGACAGCGGTTCGTTCAGCAGCCAGGCACCCCACAGCACGCCGAACACCGGGATCAGGAAGGTCACGGTGCTGGCCTTGACCGGGCCGATTTCGGCCAGCAGGCGGAAGTACAGGATGTAGGCGAACGCCGTGCAGATCAGTCCCAGGCCGAGCAGCGACAGCCATACTGACCAGCCGCCCCAGTGCGCCGGCGGTTGGGTGAAGACGCTCCAGGCGAACAGCGGCGTCAGCAGCAGCGTGGCACCCAGCATGCTGCCCAGGGCCGCCAGCCGGCTGTCCAGCCCACCGACCCAGCGGCGCGCCAGGTAGCCGGCGAAGCCATAGCAGGTGGTCGCGCCCAGGCAGGCCAGTGCGCCTTGCAGCAGGCGGGCATCGAGCGCCACCGGCCCGGCGCCGCTGAGGATGCCGACGCCCAGCAGACCCAGGAAGATGCCACCGAGCTTGGCCAGGGTCATGGGTTCCTTGAAGCACAGCACGCCGATCAGCACGCCCATCAGCGGCGTGGTGGCGTTGAAGATGGCCGAGTAGCCGGCGGGCAGTACCTGTGCCGCGACGGAATACAGGGTCGCGGGGATGCCTGAGTTGATCATGCCCAGCACGATGCAGACCGTCAGTTTGCCCTCGAAACGCCACTTGACCCCGGCCAGACCCAGGATCAGCAGCAGGCCCAGGCAGGCGATCGCCACCCGGAAGAACGCCGTGGGCACCGTGCCCAGCACCGGTGCGATGATTCGCATGAAGAGGAAGCTGGCGCCCCAGACGGCGGCGAGGGTCAGCAAACGGGCGAGGGCGATCGGCGGCACACGAAACTCCGGCAGAAGGAAGCGCCTGGTGGGCGTCGGCCCGGGAGTGTACGCGACTCCCGCCGTTTGGGTCGCATAGGTGCTCTGGCAGGCTGAGTCAATTTCTCGGTAGGAGCCGGGTTACCCGTGATGCAGGCGGTGGCGGACCGGATGCCATCGCGGGCAAGCCCGCTCCCACAGGGGGGTAAGCCAGCCTAGCAGATCAGCGCTACGGTCCCAGGCAGTTGCGCTCACTGAAAAATGAGAGGTTCCAGATCATCCGAAGCGCGATCAACTACACTGTCGAGTTCATGCACGGCTCGTGCAAAGGACCTGTGGGGCTTGCCCGCGATGGCATCCGGTCCGTCATCGTCTGCATCACAGGCAAGCCCGCTTCCCCGCATGCTGGCCCACGCCATGGATCACCCCGATGATCGCCATCGTCCGAGGCGTGCGTCACGCTTCCTTGAGACACTTCAACACACTGAAATCCTGCCGCACCTTGCCCAGTCGGTCCTGTAACCGCTGGCGCTGCTCGGGCGAGCTGTCCTTGAGCAGGTCGACCACCAGGCTGCGCGCCTGGGTTTCGGTCTGCTCGAACGCCTGACGGTACGCAGGCGTCCAGAGGCTGTCCTTGTGTTGCAGCAGTTGCGCCGTCCGTGATGCGAAGCCGGGGGTCTGGCGCTGCTCGACGGCCGACAGCAGCTGTTGCTGCCACTCGGCGCGGTTGGTGATCCAGGCACGGTTCTGATCCCCCAATGCCTGCGACCACTGCACCACGCGCTGGTGCTGGGCCGGGCTGAGCGACCCCAGCCAGGGTTTGAGGCGCTTCTCCATGCGCCCGGCGCGCTCGTCGATCTGCCGGGCCAGCGGGGTGTCGACGTACTCGGCCCGCCGTTCGCGGATATCCTTGGCGAAGGCGTCACGCAGCTCGTCCACCTGGGCGTCGCTCAAGCCGGCCAGCAACTCGGTGGCTGACGGGGTGATCGCTTCGGCGACCCGTCCGATGGCCTCGCGCGCCTCCTCCGTGCGCTGGCGCAGGGCCGCGTCGGTGACGGCGTTCTGGGCCACCATCGTGCGCACGCGATCGAGCCAGTTCAGATAACCTGGCAACTGGGTCTGGCAGTGCCAGGCCAGGTGCTGGTGCAGGCGCTGGTCGAGCCAGGCCTTCTGCTCGCGGTTCATGTCCAGGTAGTCGTTCAGCGACCAGGGCACCAGGACGTCGAGATTGCGGTAGGCCAGGTCGATGCGGCTGCAGGCCGCCAGGCTCGACAGCACGAGGACGCTCAGCAGCAGTGTGCGCAGACGAAGCAAGAGGTGGGTGAGCATGGGCGACTCCCGGCCAAGGCATGCCCAGGTGTAGACGGGCGCTGGCCGGGACGGTTCCACCCCGGTTCGGGCAGTGTCCCCGGTTCGGGTGTAGAATGGCGGCCTTGTCTGGAGGATTTATCGGTTATGGCTCTGCTCGGGCGCTTCAACAGTTTGCAAATCGTGAAACATACGGACTTCGGCCTGTACCTGGACGGGGGCGCCGACGGCGAGATCCTCTTGCCACGTCGCTACATCCCGAAAGACACCCCGACCGAGGTCGACGACTGGCTGAACGTGTTCATTTACCTCGACAGCGAGGACCAGCTGATCGCCACGACCGAAAAGCCCAAGCTGCAGGTCGGCGGTTTCGCCAGCCTCAAGGTCAAGGACATCAACAACGCCGGCATCTTCCTCGACTGGGGCCTGTCCAAGGACCTCTTGATGCCGTATTCCGAAGAACAGCGCCCGCTGAAGATCGGTGACTACTGCGTGGTGCATGCCTACCTCGACAAACGCACCCGACGCATCACCGCCACGGCGCGGCTGGACCGCTACCTGGACCGTACGCCAGCCAACTACACGTCCGGGCAGGCCGTGCGGTTGCTGATCGCCGGCGAGACGCCGATGGGGTTCAAGGCGATCATCGAAGACCGCCACTGGGGCCTGATCCACAAGAACGAGGTGTTCAAGTTCCTGCGCTCGGGCATGCAGGAAAGCGGTTTCATCAAGGAGGTACGTAGCGACGGCAAGGTTTCGCTGAGCTTGCAGCCGATCGGTCAGGCGCTGTCCGACGACTTGCAGCAGCAGATCCTGACGCGCCTGGACGAGGCCGGGGGGACGCTCGAGGTGTCCGACAAGAGCGCGCCCGAGGTGATCAGCCGTCTGTTCGGTGTCAGCAAGGGCAACTTCAAGAAAGCCATCGGCGGCCTGTTCAAGCAGGGACACATCGTCATCCATGACGACCGCATCGAGCGGGCCTGATCAGGCCTGCACGAACGGCGCGAAGTCCAGCTGCTCGCCCCCGGGACGGGTGTCGCGCAGCAGGGAGTCGCGGTCGGCGCTCAGTGCCAGGCTGATGGTCGAACGGCGCTTGCCGGCGTTGCGCACTTCCATCTGTTCCTGATGCGCACGCAGGAAATTCACCGGGACCTTCAAGTGTTGCAGGGTATCGGTGTCCGGCGTGTGCAGCAGCAGGTTGACCCAGTCCGGCTGCCCCTTGCGCAGCAGGGCGACAGGGACTTCGAACCACCACAGCTGACGTTTGGGGTCGAGGATCGCGAACAGCGTATTGTCGCGGGTGAGCACCGGGCGCGTCAGCGTTTCGTTGCGACGGGCGATGGCGGAAGGCTTGTCCAGTTTCATGCGGGGTTCCTGCGGCGAAGCGGAAGGGGGCGGAGCGGGTTAGGGCGGCCACGTGACGCGGGCGCCGGCCCCGGCGGGGTGCCAGGCGCGCATTGTGCGGCCAGCCACCTCGCCAGACAACCCTGGCCTGCTCAATCGACCCCGACGAAGCCGCCGGTCTGATGCTGCCACAGGCGCGCATACAGCCCGCCCTTGGTCAACAGTTCGGCATGGCTGCCGATTTCCACGATCCGCCCCTGCTCCAGTACCACCAGGCGGTCCATCCGCGCGATGGTCGACAGGCGGTGGGCGATGGCGATCACCGTCTTGCCCTGCATCAGTGTCTCGAGGCTTTCCTGGATCGCGGCCTCGACTTCCGAATCCAGCGCCGAAGTGGCTTCGTCCATGATCAGGATCGGGGCATTCTTCAGCAGCACGCGGGCGATCGCGATGCGCTGACGCTGTCCACCGGACAGCTTCACGCCACGCTCGCCGACATGTGCGTCGAAGCCCATGCGTCCTTCGGCATCGGACAGCAGCGGGATGAACGTGTCGGCCCGTGCGCCACGTACCGCCTCCCATACCTCCTCTTCGCTCGCCTCGGGGCGGCCATAGCGCAGGTTCTCGCGGATCGAGCGGTGCAGCAGCGAAGTGTCCTGGGTGATCATGCCGATCTGCGCGCGCAGGCTGGCCTGGCTGACGTGGGCGATGTCCTGGTCGTCGATCAGGATCCGCCCACCGTCCAGGTCGTACAGGCGTAGCAGCAGGTTGACCAGGGTCGACTTGCCGGCGCCCGACGGGCCGATCAGGCCGATCTTTTCCCCTGGCCGGATCTGCAGGTCCAGCCCGTCGATCACCTTGTTGCCTTGGCCGTAGTGGAAGGCCACGTGCTCGAAACGCACCCCGCCGCGCCGCACCTGCAGCGGTGGGGCATCGGGTCGGTCGGTCACCGTCACCGGCTGGGCGATGGTGCGCAGGCCGTCCTGGACCATGCCGATGTTCTCGAAGATGCCGTTGACCACCCACATGATCCAGCCGGACATATTGACGATGCGGATCACCAGGCCGGTCGCCAGGGCGATGGCACCGACGCTGATCAGCGAGCGGCTCCACAGCCACAGCGCCAGGCCAGTGGTGAGCACCACCAGCAGGCCGTTGAGCGTGGTGATGACCACGTCCATGCTGGTGATCACCCGCGAGGCCAGCTGGGTCTTCTCGGTCTGCTCGCGAATCGCCTCGCGCGCGTACTGGCGCTCGTGGTCGGTGTGCGCGAACAGCTTGAGCGTGGTGATGTTGGTGTAGCCGTCGACGATGCGCCCCATCAACCGCGAGCGGGCATCGGACGAGTCCACCGAGCGCGCTTTGACCCGCGGCACGAAGTGCATCAGCGCAGCGATGTACAGCACGATCCAGGCCAGCAGCGGCAACATCAGGCGCCAGTCGGCCTCGGCGAACAGCACCAGCGCGCTCATCGCATAGACCAGCACGTGCCACAGCGCGTCCACCGCCTGCACCGCCGAATCACGCAGCGAGTTGCCGGTCTGCATGATGCGCTGGGCGATACGGCCGGCGAAGTCGTTCTGGAAGAAGTTCAGGCTCTGCTTGAGCACATAGGTGTGGTTCTGCCAGCGGATCAGGCTGGTCATGCCCGGGTTGATGGTCTGGTGCACCAGCAGGTCGTGCAGGCCGAAGAAGATCGGCCGCAACAGCAGCACCACCACCAGCATCCAGGTCAGTTCACCGGCATGGGCGCTGAAGAAGCCGGGGTCAGGAGTGCCCTGGGCCAGGTCGATGATGCGGCTGAGGAAGCTGAACATCGCCACCTCGATCAACGAGGCCACCAGCCCGACTACCAGCAGGGCGGCGAAGCTGGGCCAGACCTGGCGCAGGTAATAGAAGTAGAACGGCAACACCTTGCCAGGGGGCGCCTCGGTGGGCGCCTCGCGGAAAATGTCGATCAGTTGCTCGAAACGGCGATACAGCTTGGACATCTGGGCTCCTGTTCAACGCAACCGGGGTCGTTCACGTCCGTGTGACACCCCGGTTCAGTCGAGGCGCTTGGCCGACTGGATCAGGATGGGGTCCTTGGGCACATCGCGCATGCCCTTTTGCATGCCGGTGGGGGCGTGGACGATCTGGTCGACCACCTCCATGCCCTTGGTCACCTTGCCGAACACGGCATACCCCGCATCGCGGCCAGGGTCGAGGAAGGCGTTGTCAGCGACGTTGATAAAGAACTGGCTGGTGGCCGAGTTCGGGTTGGCCGTGCGCGCCATGGCCAGGGTGCCACGGGTGTTGTGCAGCCCGTTGCTGGCCTCGTTGCGAATCGGATCGCGGGTCGGCTTCTGCTCCATCTCGGTGGTGAAGCCACCGCCCTGCACCATGAAGCCTGGGATCACGCGGTGGAAGATCGTGTTGTTATAGAAACCGCTGTCGACGTAGGCCAGGAAGTTCTTGGTGCTGGCTGGGGCCTTTTCGGCATCCAGTTCGATCTCGATGGTGCCCAGGCTGGTGGTCAGCTGGACGTGCGGCTGTGCGTCGGAGGCCAGGACTTGGGTAGCGAAGGCGAGTGAGCAGGCAGCCAGGAAAAGGGGTTTCAACATGAGCTCATGGGTCCTTGGAAGGTGGGTACGGCAACCGCGCTGGCGGATGAGCCAGGCCAGGCGCGGCGATGACGCACGTAGGGTGCCGCGAAACGCCGGCTATCGCCAGTCACGCGTAGCGTGTCGTCAGGTGAGCCGTGCATCACGCTGTGACACGATGTGGCCGCCCCGGCGTGTCCTCACTGTCCGACCTTGCCGGCGGTCAGGCGTTCCGAGTATCACGCGTGAGCCGGTGCGACGAAGGGCACGTCCAGTGGAGCGGTGTCGAACCGGTGCAGCAGGTCGATCAGGATCTGCGTGGCCGGTCCCAGGGCCTTGTCCTTGCTGGCATACAGGTAGAACAGCGGGTGCCGACTGCCACCCTGATCCAGCGGCAGGGGCTTGAGCAGGCCTTCGCGCAGTTCGCGTTCGATCATGTGCCGAGGCAGCCAGGCGAACCCCAGGCCACTGCCGACGAAGGTCGCGGCTGTGCCAAGGCTACCCACCGTCCAGCGGTGCTCGGCACCGAGCCAGCCGACGTCACGGGGCTGCGCCCGTCCGGAGTCGCGAATCACCACCTGCAACTGGCTCTCCAGATCCTGGAAGGTGAGCTGGCGGTCGAGCCGGTGCAAGGCATGCTGGGGGTGGGCGACCGCGACGAACTCCACGGCACTCAGTTCGGTACCCAGGTAACCCTGCAGGTTGAGGCTGCTGATGGCCAAGTCGGCGATGCCGTCCTTGAGCACCTCTTCGACACCGGACAGCACCTCCTCGCGCAACCGGACCCGACAGCCGCGGCTCTGCGGCACGAAGGCGGCCAGGGCACGTACCAGCCGTGCGCTGGGGTAGGCGGCGTCCACCACCAGGCGCACTTCGGCTTCCCAGCCCTGTTCCATGTGATGGGCCAGGTCCTCGAGCTGACTGGCCTGCTTGACCAGTTGCCGCGAGCGGCGCAGCAGCATGTCGCCGGCCTCGGTGAGCACGGCCTTGCGCCCGTCGATACGCAACAGGGGGACGCCCAGTTGGGTCTGCATGCGCGCCACTGTGTAGCTGACCGAGGATTGGGAGCGATGCAAGGCCTCGGCGGCTTGGGCGAACCCGCCGTGATCGACCACGGCCTGCAGGGTTCGCCACTGATCCAGGGTGACGCGAGGCGCTTTCATGAAGGACTCCTGAAGACATGAAAAGAACGGTTTTATCGATAGGTTTGCCGGAACTTTTGCGCTTTTTTATCGATAGGTCAATCGCTAATCTGCGCCCATCGAATCGCTACCCCTCATCTCCGGAGTCTTCCATGTCCCATGCCCTGATCATCGAAAGCAGCGCCCGCCAGCAGGATTCGGTGTCCCGCCAGCTCACCCGCGACTTCATTGCCCAATGGAAGGCCGCGCACCCCGAAGATGTGCCGACGGTGCGTGATCTGGCGGTCACGCCGGTGCCGCACATGGCCATGGACCTGTTGGGCGGCTGGATGAAGCCTGAGGACCAGCACAACGCCGAGGAGCGTCAGGCACTGGCGCGGTCGAACGCACTGATCGATGAGCTGCTGCAGGCCGATGTGCTGGTGATGGCTGCGCCCATGTACAACTTCGCCATCCCCAGCACCCTGAAAGCCTGGCTGGACCACGTGCTGCGTGCCGGTGTGACCTTCCGGTACACCGCCAACGGTCCGGAGGGCTTGCTCACGGGC
The DNA here is from genome assembly GCA_046940335.1 of Enterobacterales bacterium AN_CKDN230030167-1A_HGKHYDSX7. Classification (GTDB taxonomy): domain Bacteria; phylum Pseudomonadota; class Gammaproteobacteria; order Pseudomonadales; family Pseudomonadaceae; genus Aquipseudomonas. The sequence goes on along the minus strand of JBKYML010000001.1, from coordinate 375,375 downwards.
AAGCGGGCAATCGTGCTGACGGCACGGGGCGGGCTGCATGCCGGCGCTGCCAGCGATCATCAGGAACCCTACCTGCGCCAGGTCCTGGGGTTCATCGGGATCACCGATGTCACGTTCGTCCACGCCGAAGGCCTGAACATGGGTGGCGATCATCAGGAAAAAGGCCTGAGTCAGGCCAAGGCACGGATGGCCGAGCTGGTCTGAGGCTGGCCTAGGCCGCAGAGGTATGAGGTGCAAGCCACCAGGTTCGACACCGTGTTGGCTTCATCGCTGGCAAGCCAACTCAACTCCCACAGGAAGTCGCTCAGACCCACGCCTCTTGGCAGGCTGCGCTTGTGCATGGGGGAGCTGGCTTGCCAGCGATGAAGCCCACGCGGTGTCGACCTTTTCAGGCATGTACTCATGCCATAGGAATCGCTGAGCGAGCGGCAAGGTCCGCGCCTGATGGTTTGCCGATAACTCATACGTCGCCCTGTGGCCCATGCCTTTGTCATCCAAACAAACGTGTCAAGTTCGGCAAGATCAACAACAGGGTCGTGGCGAACAGGATGAGACCTGCCTGGCGGACTTTCGAATCTCTGAACATGGCGGACTGCCTTCTTTTTGTTATTCCTGGTAGATCCTGGCTTTCCTTCTCGTACAGTGGAACGTGACAGCACCCCCGGCCGTTTTCACGTCCTATACTTCTTACAGGGTATATAACCCACTGCAAGGTCAGCGCGATGATCGCTTGAGAACGCTTTGTTCTAACCTTATGCCAGCTCATGCACGAACAGCGGCGCATGTTCGTCGAACGCGCTGGCATACCTGAACTAGACACAGAGGATCACCGAACATGCGGGCGATCCGACGAACGCCACTCGTCAGCTGGCTTCCCCTTGCTTGTACGTGGCTTTCGCGGCACGCTCTACTGGTCCATTCACTCCATGTCGTTCAGGATTAACCCTATGTCGCTACGCCTCTGCATCCTGGAAACCGATGTCCTGCGGCCCGAGTTGATCGCGCAGTACGAAGGCTACGGAAAAATGTTCGAACAGCTGTTCGCGCGTCAGCCGATCGCCGCCGAGTTTCAGGTGTACAACGTGATGAACGGGCACTACCCGAGTGATGACGAGGTGTTCGATGCTTATCTGGTGACTGGCAGCAAGGCCGACTCGTTCGGCGATGATCCTTGGATTCAGACGCTCAAGGCCTACCTGCTCACGCTGTACACGCGGGGCGAAAAACTGCTGGGCGTCTGTTTCGGGCACCAGTTGCTGGCCCTGGTTCTGGGCGGGCGAGCCGAACGCGCGCCGCAAGGGTGGGGTGTCGGGGTACACCGCTACACGCTGGAGGCACATGCACCGGGGATGGATGAAACGGTTTCGGAACTGACCCTGCTCATCAGCCACCAGGATCAGGTCACCCGCTTGCCCGAAGGCGCCCAGGTCATCGCTTCCAGTGATTTCTGCCCCTACGCGGCCTACCACATCGGTGATCAGGTGCTGTGCTTCCAGGGCCACCCCGAGTTCGTGCACGACTATTCCAAGGCCTTGCTCGAAGCACGCCAGCAGCATTTCGACGAGGCGGTCTACGAGCAGGCCATGGCCAGCCTGACCGAGGCGCATCAGGGCGACTTGGTGGGGTTGTGGATGCTGCGCTTCATCGGCCATCCGACCGCCGAGGCACGCCAGGCCGCGCGCTAGAAACAGGCAACACGATCGCGCGGTAAACGGCAGACACACAGCGGCCCCGGCACCAGGACCTCGATGACGTCTTCATTCGAGGTCCTGGTGCCGGGGCCGCCTGGTCTTACAGCTGGGCCTGACCGGTACGTTCGTACCAGCCGCCACCCAGGGCCTTGTACAGGTTGACCTCACTGGTCAGCTGCGTCAGGCGGTCGGTGATCAGCGACTGCTCGGCGCTGAACAGGTTGCGCTGGGCATCGAGGAAGGTCAGGTTACTGTCGATCCCGATCCGGTAGCGCCGCTCGGCCAGGCGGTAGTAGTCCTGGTTCGCAGCGACCAGGTCGCGTTGCGCCTGGACCTGATCCTGGAAGGTCTTGCGCGCCGCCAGGCCGTCGGACACTTCCTGGAACGCCGTCTGGATGGTCTTCTCGTAGCGGGCCACGTTGATGTCCTTCTGGATCTTGGCGTAGTCCAGGCTGGCCTTCAGGCTACCGGCGGTGAAGATCGGCAGGTTGATCTGCGGCTGGAACAGCCAGGTGCCCGAGCCGCCCTTGAACAGCCCATCGGCGTCGGCACTCAGGGTGCCGGCGTTGGAGGTCAGGCTGATGCTCGGGAAGAACGCCGCGCGGGCTGCGCCGATGTTGGCGTTGGCGGCCTTGAGCAGGTACTCCGCCTCCTGGATGTCCGGACGCCGTTGCAGCATGTCCGACGGCAGGCCGGCCGGAACGTCGGCCAGTTTGGTGTCGTCCAGCTTCGGCGGCTCGGGCAGATCGTCCGGCAGGCCGGTACCGAGCAGCACGGTCAGGCTGTTGATGTCCTGGGCGACCAGGCGCTGGTACTGGGCCAGCTTGACCTTGGCGGTCTCCACCGAGGTCCGTGCCTGGCTCAGGTCCAGCGCCGACGAGACACCCACCTCGGTGCTGCGACGGGTCAGCGAATAGCTCTGCTCGAACGCCTCGAGGGTGTCCTGGGTCAGCTTGAGCAGTTCACGGTCGGCCTGCCAGGTGTAGTAGGCGTTGGCCACACTGGCGACCAGGCTGATCTGCGTCGAGCGCCGCGCTTGCTCGCTGGACAGGTAGGTCTGCAGCGCCTGCTCGGACAGGCTGCGTACCCGACCGAACAGGTCCAGTTCATAGGCGCTGATGCCCAGGGTCGCCGAATACTGGCTGCTGATGGCCGATTGGCCCGTCGGCGACACATCGCCTGGAAGACGCTGGCGCGTACCGGCGGCCGTGGCCGAAACCGTTGGCAGCAAATCGGCACGCTGGATGCGGTACTGCGCGCGGTAGGCCTCGGTGTTCAGGGCCGCGACCCGCAGGTCGCGGTTGTTCACCAGGGCGGTCTGGATCAGCTGTTGCAGCGCGGGGTCGCGGAACACCTGGCGCCAGCCTTGCTCGGCGGCCGCCACCTCGGCCGACTCGGCCGGTGAATACTGCGGGCCCTGCGGCCATTGCGCCGGCACCGGCGCCTCCGGCGTCTGGTAGTCGGGAATCAGCGAGCAGCCGCCGAGGATCAGGGCGGTGACCGCCAGGGACAACAAAGACTTGGTCATTGCCCAGCCTCATTACGTGAAGTTTCAGGGGTGTCTGGATGCTTGGGTTCTTTGCTGCCAAACAGCGACGACACGGCGACGAAGAACAGCGGGACCCAGAAGATCGCCAGCACGGTGGCACTGAGCATACCGCCGATCACGCCGGTACCGATCGCGTGCTGGCTGCCGGAGCCGGCACCACTGGCGATGGTCAACGGTACCACGCCGAGGATGAACGCCAGGGACGTCATGATGATCGGGCGCAGTCGCATGCGGCAGGCTTCGATGGTCGCGTCGTACAGGCTCTTGCCTTGTTCGTGCAGTTCCTTGGCGAATTCGACGATCAGGATCGCGTTCTTCGCCGCCAGGCCGATGGTGGTCAACAGGCCGACCAGGAAGTACACGTCGTTGGACAACCCGCGCAGGCTGGTGGCGATCAGTGCCCCGATGATGCCCAGCGGCACGACCAGGACCACCGCGATCGGGATCGACCAGCTTTCGTACAAGGCGGCCAGGCAGAGGAACACGAACAGCAGGGACAGGGCGAACAGCGCCGGCATCTGCGAGCCGGACAACTTCTCCTCGTAGGACATGCCCGTCCAGGCGAAGCCGATGCCGTCCGGCAGCTCGCCGGCGATGCGCTCGACTTCGGCCATGGCGTCACCGGTACTGTAGCCAGGCGCCGGGGTGCCCAGGATCTCGACCGCCTCGACGCCGTTGTAGCGCGATAGCTTGGGCGAGCCGTAGGTCCACTCGCCACGGGCGAACGAGGAGAATGGCACCATCTCGCCCGCGCCGTTGCGCACGTACCATTTCTGCAGGTCTTCCGGGCTCATGCGCGCATTGGCCTGACCCTGGATGTAGACCTTCTTCACCCGACCACGGTCGATGAAGTCGTTGACGTAGCTGCCGCCCAGCGCGATCGACAGGGTGTTGTTGATGTCGGCGATGGTCACGCCCAGGGCGCTGGCACGCTCGTCATCGACGATCAGCTGGTACTGCGGCTCGTCGTTCAGGCCGTTGGGACGCACGCCGGCAAGGATCTTGCTCTGGGACGCCTTGGCCAGGAACTGGCCGCGCGCTTCCATGAGTTTCTCGTGGCCCAGCCCGGCGCGGTCCTGCAGGAACACGTCGAAGCCGGTGGCGTTACCCAGCTCCAGCACTGCCGGTGGCGCGAAGGCGAACACCATCGCGTCGCGGAAGCTGAAGAAGTGCTGCTGGGCGCGCTCGGCCAGGCCGAACACGCTGTTCTCGGCCGAACGCTCTTCCCATGGCTTGAGCATGATGAACGCCATGCCCGAGCTCTGGCCACGGCCGGCGAAGTTGAAGCCGGTCACGGTGAACACCGACGACACGGTGTCGGATTCGTCGCGCAGCAGATACTCGCGCATCTGGTCGACCACCGACTGGGTGCGCTCAGCGCTCGAGCCGGCCGGGGTCTGTACCTGGGCGAACAGGACGCCCTGGTCTTCTTCCGGCAGGAAGGCGGTCGGAATGCGGGTGAACAGCCAGATCATGCCGACCACGATCAAGGCGTAGGCCAGCAGGAACGGCGCCTTGTGCCGCAGGATGCCGCCGACGCTGCGCTCGTAGCCGTTCACGCTGCGGTCGAACTGGCGGTTGAACCAGCCGAAGAAACCGCCCTTGGCTTCGTGGTGCTGGCCCTTTTTCAGCGGTTTGAGCAGGGTGGCGCACAAGGCCGGGGTGAAGACCAGTGCCACCAGCACCGACAGGCCCATCGCCGAAACGATGGTGATCGAGAACTGACGGTAGATCACCCCGGTGGAGCCGCCGAAGAAGGCCATCGGCAGCAGGACCGCCGACAGCACCAGGGCGATACCGACCAGGGCGCCCTGGATCTGCCCCATGGAGCGCTTGGTCGCCTCCTTGGGCGGCAAGCCCTCCTCGGACATCACCCGCTCGACGTTCTCCACCACCACGATGGCATCGTCCACCAGCAGGCCGATGGCCAGGATCATGGCGAACATGGTCAACGTGTTGATGTTGAAACCGGCCGCCGCCAGGATACCGAAGGTGCCCAGCAGGACCACCGGCACGGTCATGGTGGTGATGATGGTGGCACGGAAGTTCTGCAGGAACAGGTACATCACCAGGAACACCAGCACCACCGCTTCGATCAGCGTGTGGATCACGCCGCTGATCGACTCGGTGACCACGGGCGTGGTGTCGTACGGGAACACGGCCTTGACGCCTGCCGGGAAGAACGGCTCCAGGTCGGCGATGGTCTGGCGCAGCGCCTTGGCAGTTTCCAGGGCGTTGGCCCCGGTGGCCAGCTTGACCGCCAGGCCCGAGGCCGGCTTGCCGTTGAACTGCGCGCTGACCGCGTAGTTCTCACCGCCCAGGCCCACCTCGGCGACATCGCCCAGGCGTACCTGGGAACCGTCGCGATTGACCTTGAGCAGGATGTTCTTGAACTGCTCGGCGGTCTGCAGGCGGGTCTTGCCGATGATGGTGGCGTTGAGCTGGGTGCCCGGCACGGCGGGCAGGCCGCCCAACTGACCGGAGGAGACCTGGACGTTCTGCGCGGTGATGGCCGTGCGCACGTCGACCGGGGTCAGCTGGTACTTGTTCAGCTTGGCCGGGTCGAGCCAGATGCGCATGGCGTACTGGGCGCCGAAGACCTGGAAGTCACCGACACCGGAGGTCCGCGAGATCGGGTCCTGCATGTTCGAGACGATGTAGTTGGCCAAGTCTTCCTTGGTCAGGCTGCCATCCTCGGACACCAGGCCGATCACCATCAGGAAGTTCTTGACCGCCTTGGTCACGCGAATCCCCTGTTGCTGCACTTCTTGCGGCAGCAGCGGGGTCGCCAGGTTGAGCTTGTTCTGCACCTGGACCTGAGCGATGTCCGGGTCGGTGCCCTGCTCGAACGTGGCGGTGATGGTCATGCTGCCGTCGGAGTTGCTCTCAGACTGCACGTAACGCAGGTTGTCGATGCCGTTGAGCTGCTGCTCGATGACCTGCACCACGGTGTCCTGCACGGTCTGCGCCGAAGCGCCCGGGTAGGTCACGGAAATGGCGATGGCCGGTGGCGCGATGCTAGGGTACTGGCTGATCGGCAGCTTGAGGATCGACAGGGCGCCGACCAGCATGATCACCAGTGCGATCACCCAGGCGAAGATCGGGCGATCAATGAAGAACTTGGACATGACTTACTCCCCTTTGCCGCCCGCTTCGGCGGCGCCAGCCTGGCCTTGCTCGCCCGGTTGCTTGACGTTGGTGGCCTCGCTGACCTTGACCTCGGCCCCAGGACGCACGTACTGCAAGCCCTCGGTGATCAGGCGATCGCCCGGCTTGAGACCGTCCTCGATCAGCCAGTCGTTGCCCAGCGTGCGGCTGGCCTTGAGCGAGCGTTGCTCGACCTTGTTGTCCTGGTTGACCACCATCGCGGTCGCCTGGCCCTTGATGTCGCGGGTCACGCCTTGTTGCGGCGCCAGGATGGCGTTCTGGTTGACGCCCGCGCTCAGGCGCGCATGGACGAACATGCCCGGCAGCAGGGTGTGGTCAGGGTTGGGGAACAGCGCGCGCAGCGTCACCGAACCCGTCGTCTCGTCGACCGACACTTCGGAGAACTCCAGCCGGCCTTCCTGCGCGTAGACAGACCCGTCTTCCAGCACCAGCTGGACCTTGGCGGCGTTGTCGCCGGCGCGCTGCAGCTGGCCGTTTTCCAGGTCGCGGCGCAGCTTGAGCAGCTCGGCCGAGGACTGGGTGACGTCGACGTAGATCGGGTCGAGCTGCTGGATGGTGGCCATGGCATTGGTCTGCGCATTGCTCACCAGGGCGCCTTCGGTGTAGGCCGAGCGCCCGATACGACCACTGATCGGCGCCAGCACCTTGGTGTAGCGCAGGTCGATCTGGGCGGCCTTGAGTGTGGCCTCGGCCTGCAGCTGCTTGGCACGCGCATCGTCGTATTCCTGGCGACTCACGGCCTGCTCGTCGATCAGCTGCTTGTAGCGGCCGGCCAGCGAGCGGGTGGCCTGGACGTCGGCCTGGGCGTTGGCCAGGTTGGCTTCATAGACTGCGGGGTCGATCTGGTAGAGCTGCTGCCCGGCCTTGACGTCGCTGCCTTCCTTGAACAGGCGCTTGAGAATGATGCCGTTGACCTGAGGACGGACTTCGGCGACCCGGTAGGCACTGGTACGGCCCGGCAGCTCGGATGTCAGGGTGAAGGGTTGCGCTTTCAGGGTGACGACGCCGACTTGAGGCGCCTGCGCGGGGGGCGCGGCCTCTTCTTTTTTCTGGCAACCACCCAGCAGGGTGGCCAGGGCGACGGCGGAAACCAGAGCGGAAACGGCTGGCTTGAGTTGCATGACAGTCCTCGGGTCGCAAGAGCAGGGGGACGCTCAGAAGTGATGAAGTGTGCTGTTGGCAATCGGGCGACCCGGCAAGTACCGCTGGGTCAGCAGCAGTATCACCGAGTGGATAAATAGCTTGCTAATGAATATACTTACATTCATGGTTGTTTGTAAACAGCGCTGGCGCGGCCATTCGCCCGCCCCAGCCGTAATAAACGAGACCGGATGCCGTCTTTCGGGACGAGCCCGGCACGATCGCCTTGCGCTTGCCCAGCGCAAGGGCGTTGATGAGGTTGTACTGCCATGGTTCGTCGCACCAAAGAGGAAGCCCAGGAGACTCGGAACCAGATTCTCGAGGCCGCGGAAAGAGCCTTCTACAACCGCGGTGTCGCACGCACCACGCTGGCGGAGATCGCCGAGCTGGCGGGCGTGACCCGAGGCGCCATCTATTGGCATTTCAACAACAAGGCCGAATTGATCGAAGCATTGCTCGACAGCCTGCATGAGAGTCTCGACCCGTTGGCCCGCGCCAGCGAAAGCGAGGACGAACTCGATCCCTTGGGCTGCACGCGACAACTGCTGGTGCGGCTGTTCCGAGAGCTGATGCAAGATCCGCGCACGCGACGGATCAATGAGATCCTGCAATACAAGTGCGAATTCACCAACGACATGTGCGAGATTCGCCAGCAGCGGCAGAGTTCGATCATCGAGTGCCATGAGAGTATCTCGTTAGCCATCACCAATGCCGTGCGCCGTGGCCAATTGCCAGATGCTCTGGACACTGACCGCGCCGCGCTCGCGCTGTTCGCCTACGTCGACGGGCTGGTCAAGCGTTGGCTGTTGTTGCCGGACAGCTTCGACCTGCACGGCGACGCCGAAAAATGGGCCGATACCGGGCTGGACATGTTGCGCTGGAGCCCGGCCTTGCGCAAATGACCTTTTGTGAAGGTGTGTGAAGAGGTGTTTCCTCTGCTAGCTGCGCCCGCGCAGAGGGCGATCCGGCAATGCCAGCGCCGCGAGTGTCCCTAGCAACGAGATGACGGCGCTGCCGATCAGCAGATGGCGGAACACGTCTGCCAGCCCGGCGGACACCGCATGGCCTTGCGTCTGCACAGTGCCCAGCAGCAGATTGCCGTCTTCGAACCGTCCCAGGCCGGCCTGCAGCATCAACGCCAGCAGCGCGCTGGACATGCAGGCCACCCCCACGGCGCCGCCCAGGGACCGGAACAGGTTGGTGGTGCTGGTGACCACGCCCATATCCTGCTGTGCCACCGCGCTCTGGGCGCCGACCAGCGAGGTGGGAAACTGCAGCCCGCAGGCGATGCCGATCAGCAGCAGACACAGCGCACTGGGCAGGCTGGCCTGAACGGGCGTGAAGGCCAGGCCCAGGATCGCCGCCGGCATCAACAGCGCGCCGGTCAGGATCTGGGGCTTGTAACGGCCGGTCCTGGCGGTCAGGCGCCCACCGCTGAACGCCCCGATGGGCAAGCCCATCGCCAGCGGTAGCAGGTGCAGTGCGGCGCTGTCGGCACCTGCGCCAGTGACGCTTTGTACCCGCAGCGGCTCGAGCATGGTCAGGGAGATCGACTGGAAGCTGGCGAAGAACAGTGTGGTCCAGCACAGCACCGTCACCGGATTGCCGAACAGGTGCAGCGGCATCAGCGGCTGCGCGGTACGGCGCTCGTGGGCGACGAAGGCGATCAGGCCCACCAGCGCGACAGTGGCCAGGCCGACCACGGCCGAGCTGGTCCAAGGATGGCCCTGGCCGACCCAGGTGATGCTCAGCAACAGGCTGCCCAGGCCCAGCGTCAGCAGGACGGCGCCCACATAATCCACCCGTGCATCGGGGCGCGTTCGGCCCGACGTACCCAGCGCACGTTGCAGCGCCCACCAGGCGCACACGCCCAGAGGCAGGTTGACCCAGAAGACCCAGTGCCATGACAGGTACTCGGTCAGGCCACCCCCCAGGACCGGGCCTGCCACGCTGGCCACGGCATACATGCCACTGAAATAGCCCTGGTAGCGGCCCCGTTCACGCGGCGGCACGAGGTCGCCGACGATCGCCTGGCTGACCGAGATCATCCCGCCTGCGCCCAGCCCTTGCAGGACGCGTGCGGCGATCAGTTGCGGCATGTCCTGGGCCAGGGCGCAGGCCACTGACGCCAGCGTGAAGACGGCCGTGCCGGTCAGGATCATCCGCCTGCGCCCATACAGGTCGCCCAGCTTGCCGTAGAGAGGGACGGCGATGGTCATGGCCACCATGTACCCGGAGACGACCCAGGCCAGCAGCCCGACATCACCGAATTGGGCGGAGATGGCAGGTAGCGATACCGCGACGATGGTTTGGTCGAGGGCACCCAGCAGGGTTGCCAGCATCAGGGCGACCAGCGTTCCACGAGGGATGTTCGGCATGAAGGGGGCAGTCATGGTTCGGGCCTGGGCGAGGGACGAGGGGCGTCGCAGGTCAAGTCTGGACATGCAGGATAGCGTACCTGATTTGATAGCTAACTATGTAGTTACGGCATCCCCTATGCCGGATCTGCATAGGTGCTTTCATTTTGGTATGCCACCTGGCGTGGTAAGGTGACCATGCCACACAGGCCGAATCACGGGGCTTTGCACCACGTTGGTGCGTCATTAGGTCGCCTGATCTTTCGCCGCTGTAACCCAAACCTTCTATTCCTCTGCCACCATGTCGAGCATGGCTGCCTGATGGCGTCGGCGAGAAAATGCCAGGTGGACCTCACACCGAGGTCGGTCGTCAGCCCGTTCACCTTCACTGTTATTGCGGAGTGACCATGCCCAAGGCTTCACATCACGATTTGCGTAACGACTTTCGCGCCTTGCTCGCCTCGGGCTCGTGCTATCACACCGCTTCGGTCTTCGACCCGATGTCGGCGCGCATCGCCGCCGACCTGGGCTTCGAAGTCGGCATCCTGGGCGGCTCGGTGGCCTCCCTGCAGGTCCTGGCCGCACCGGACTTCGCGTTGATCACCTTGAGCGAGTTCGTCGAGCAGGCCACACGCATCGGTCGCGTCGCCCAATTGCCGGTGCTGGCCGATGCCGACCATGGCTATGGCAACGCCCTGAACGTCATGCGCACGGTGGTCGAACTGGAGCGCGCAGGCGTCGCCGCCCTGACCCTGGAAGATACCCTGCTGCCGGCCCAGTTCGGCCGCAAGTCCACCGACCTGATTTCGGTGGAAGAGGGCGTCGGCAAGCTCCGTGCGGCGCTCGAGGCCCGGGTCGATCCGGCCCTGTCGATCATCGCCCGGACCAATGCCGGCGTGCTGCCGCTCGAGCAGGTCATCGCCCGCACACGTGCCTATCAGGAGGCCGGTGCCGACGGTATCTGCATGGTCGGCGTGAAGGATTTCGACCAGCTCGAAGCCATCGCCGAGCACCTGAGCGTGCCGCTGATGCTGGTCACCTATGGCAACCCCAAGCTTACCGACGACGCACGTCTGGCCAGCCTTGGCGTGCGCATCGTGGTCGACGGGCACGCGGCGTACTTCGCCGCGATCAAGGCGACCTATGACTGCCTGCGTCAGCAGCGTGGCCGTCAGACCCAGGCCGAAAGCCTCAGCGCCACCGAGCTGTCACACACCTACACCCAGCCCGAGGACTACATCCGTTGGGCCAAGGAGTACATGAGCGTCGAGGAGTGACCGCGCCTCACGACGCCTGTGGTGTGGTTCGTTCGTCTTGATCAGGAGGCCCCATGGCCCGCAAAGTGTTCCCCGGCTTCGAAGCCGTGTCGGCGATGGTGCCGACCGAAGGTGGCTATCACGCCGCGATCGCCGTCAAGGCTGTTCACGGTCCTGGCACGCCCCGTTTCCACAAGGTGCTCGACGCGCAGGTCTTCCCGCGAGCCGATGCGGCCGATGAGGCTGCCGCCCAGGTACTGGCGCGGTTGACGGGGGTGGACGAGGACGGTGGGCTGATGTGGGAGGAGGGCGCGTAGTCGTTCCCCTCGCGCCACCCTGGCCCGCCGTCCTACACCTCGGGCCGGCGCATCTTGAACAGCTCGCCCAGCTCGAAGTAGTCCGCCGGGCCGCCGCCGCGCAGGATCGGCTGCGCCGCCGCCGTGTCGTAGATCCCGTCCTTGAGCAGGTGCTCTGCAATGTGCACCGCCACCACCTCACCCAGGATCAGCCAACTGGGCACCAGCGCCTGGTCGGCTCGCTTGAGCTGGATGATCTGGCTGACCTTGCACTCGAAGGCCACCGGGCTTTCGCCCACTCGCGGTACGCTCACCAGCCGTGACGGGGTGGGCGTCAACCCGCTCAGCTCGAACTCGTCGATCTCTGCCGCGACCGCCGCGCAGCTCTGGTTCATGGCTTCGGCCAAAGGCCGAGTCGCTAGGTTCCAGACGAACTCGCCAGTCTGCTCGATGTTGTTGAGGCTGTCCTTGCGCCCGACACTGCAGAACCCGATGATCGGTGGCACGTAGTTGAAGGCATTGAAGAAGCTATAGGGTGCCAGGTTCAGACGACCCTTACGGTCGTGTGAGGAAATCCAGCCGATCGGGCGTGGGCCGACGATGGCGTTGAAAGGGTCGTGGGGCAGGCCGTGGCCCTGGGCGGTTTCGTAGGAGTACATAGGCGCTGGGCCAGGTGGCCCTTCCTCTCGGTGGACGGGCGCCTAGTGTGCCAAGCCTTGAGCGATCTGCAAATGCAAAGGGGGCGCCGCGTGGCGCCCCCTTCGTGCTTCACACGCGGCACAAGGTCAGTCGGTGTTGATGCGCGAATGCGTGCGGGTGTCCTTCATGGTGGCGTAGACCAGCAACGAACAGGCGATGCAGCCGGTCACGTACCAGTAGAAGCCGCTTTCCATGCCGATGCTCTTGAACCACAGCGCCACGTATTCGGCGGTACCGCCAAAGATCGACACGGTCAGCGCATAGGGCAGGCCCACGCCCAGTGCGCGGATCTCGGTCGGGAACAGCTCGGCCTTGACCACTGCGTTGATCGAGGTGTAACCGCTGACGATGATCAGTGCAGCCATGATCAGGAAGAACGCGCCCCACCAGGTCTGGATGGTGTGCAGGGTGCTGAGGATCGGCACGGTGAACAGCGTGCCCAGGACGCCGAAGGCAATCAGGATCGGGCGCCGTCCGATGCGGTCCGACAGCCCGCCGATCAGCGGTTGCAGGCACATGAACAGGAACAGCGTGGCCGCCGAGATGGTGGTCGAGTCGCTGATGCTCATGCCCACCGTGTTCACCAGGTACTTCTGCATGTAGGTGGTGTAGGTGTAGAACGCCAAGGTGCCGCCCATGGTCAGGCCGACCACGGTCAGCAGTTCCTTGGGGTGGCGCAGCAGCGTGCGCATCAGGCTTTCGTCGGACGCCTTCTTCTTGGTGAAGGACGTGGTCTCTTCCATGCCGCGGCGCAGGTACAGCGCGACCACTGCGCACAGCGCGCCGATCACGAAGGGCACGCGCCAGCCCCAGGCATAGAGCTGTTCGGTGGTCAGGGTCTGCTGCAGGACGATCAGCACCGCCAGGGCGATGAGCTGCCCCGAAATCAGGGTCACGTACTGGAAGCTGGAGAAGAAGCCGCGCCGTTCCTTGGTGGCCATCTCGCTCAGGTAGGTCGCCGAGGTGCCGTATTCGCCACCGACCGACAGGCCCTGCATCAGGCGCGCCACGACCAGCAGGATCGGCGCTGCCACGCCAATGGTCTCGTAGCCTGGGGTCAGGGCGATCACCAGGGAGCCGGCGCACATCAGCAGCACCGACGCCATCAGCGCAGCCTTGCGCCCCTTGCGGTCGGCGTACAGGCCCATCAGCCAGCCGCCGATCGGACGCATCAGGAAGCCCACGGCGAAGATCGCGGCGGTGTTGAGCAATTGCGCGGTGGTGTCGCCGGCCGGGAAGAAGGCCTTGGCGAAGTACAGCGAAAACGCGGCGTAGACGTACCAGTCGTACCATTCGACCATGTTGCCGATCGAGCCGCTGAAGATCGATTTGAGCCGTGAGGCGGTGGTCTTGGGCGCAGCGGGCGAGATGCCTTCACTGCGCGGCAGGGAAGTGGTGTTATCCATCAGGGATGACCTTCTCTTTGTTTTTGTGGGTGCACCGGGATGCGGTGACTGCCCGGGTCATTGCAGAAGGTGTGCCAAAGCGTGAACGCGTGGCGTTCATGCGGACCTGTCGCCTCTGCGTGGGCCTTCGCCCACAGACCCCTGCGCCCCCGACAACGCCTCGACCAGACCAGCTGCCACGGGCCTGTGGGAGCGGGCTTGCCCGCGATAGCGTCCGGCCCGTCACCGTCTGCCATCGCGGGCAAGCCTGCTCCCACAAGGGGATTGCGTCAGTCGGCAGATCAGCAAATTTCCGCCGATCTGCCTGTTGTCATCGGCAAGAATCCGCCTATTCGCGTGCGAGAAACGCTTCCCGGACCAGCCCATGCCGCTGCATCTTCTCGTTGAGCGTGCGCCGCGGCAGGTTCAGCTGCTCCATCACCGCCTTGATCTCGCCTCGATGCTGGCGCAGGGCCGCGCGCAGGCATTGGGCCTCGAACGCTTCCATCTGTGCCTGCAGCGAACCGGCATTGCCCGGCGCCTCGAGTTCAGGGGCCTCCAGACCCAGCGCATGGCGCTCGGCGGCGTTGGCCAGTTCGCGCACGTTGCCCGGCCAGTCATGACCCAGCAGCCGGGCCAGTTGCCCGTCCGACAACGGCGGCACCGAACGGCCGAGGCGTTGCGCCGCCGCATGGGCGAAGTGCTCGAACAGCAACAGGATGTCTTCGCGGCGCTCGCGCAGGGGTGTGAGGCGCAACTCGGCCACGTTCAGGCGATAGGCCAGGTCTTCGCGGAAATGCCCGGCGCGGGCCGCTTCCAGCAGGTCCGGCTTGGTCGCGGCGATGATCCGCAGGTCCACCCGGATGCTGCGGTTGGCGCCCAGCCGTTCCAGGGTCTGCTCCTGGATCACCCGCAGCAGCTTGGCCTGTTGCGCCAGCGGCATGCTCTCGATCTCGTCGAGGAACACCGTGCCGCCGTCGGCGTACTCCAGCTTGCCGATCCGCTTGCCTTGGGCGCCGGTGAAGGCGCCGCTCTCGTGCCCGAACAGCTCGGCCTCGAACAGCGCCTCGGGGATCGCCGCGCAATTGAGCGCGACGAACGGCTTGCCGGCGCGCGGGCCGAATTCGTGCAGGCAGCGGGCGACGCGCTCCTTGCCACTGCCGGTCTCGCCCCGGATCAGCACGTTCACGGGCAGCGCGGCCAGGTCCAGCACCTGCTGACGCAACTGGCGCATGCCCGGCGACATGCCGAGCAGACTGTTTTCCAGGCGCGTGCGCAGGTCGGCCTGTTCATGCAGGCGGCGGTTCTCCAGCACCAGCCGGCGCTTGTCCAGGGCGCGCCGGAGGCTGCCGAGCAGATGCTGCGGGCTGAAGGGTTTTTCCAGAAAGTCGTAGGCACCCTTGCGCATGGCCTCGACCGCCATCGGCACGTCACCGTGCCCGGTCAGCAGGATGACCGGCAGCTCGGCGTCGAGCGCCTGCAAGCGTTCGAGCACCTGCAGGCCATCGAGCCCCGGCAGGCGCACATCGCTGATCACCACGCCGGGAAAGTGCGCCGGCAGCGTCTCCAGGCACGGTTCGGCGCGGGCAAACAACTGGACCTGAAAACCGGCCAGCGCGAGCCATTGCTCGATGGCGCTGCGAATACTGAGTTCATCGTCGATGACGATCACCGAGTTCAACATGCAGGCTCCAGGTCACGCGGCAGAAGAAGGCTGAAACGGGCACCGCCCGGCGCGTTGTCGACGGTCAGCCGACCGCCGGCCTCGGTCACGATGCCGTAGGAGATCGCCAGGCCCAGGCCCAGGCCTTCGCCCACCGGTTTGGTGGTGAAGAAGGGGTCGAAGACGTTCGGCAGATGGGCCGGGTCGATGCCACCGCCGGAATCCTGCACGCTCAGGCACCAGGCGGCCTCCTGGGCATCGATGCGGATCTCCAGGCGCCTGTAGGGCTTGTCGGCCATGGCGTCCAGGGCATTGTGCAGCAGGTTGATCAGCACCTGTTCCAGGCGGATCGCATCGCCCCGGACCCAGGCCGGCCGCGCCAGGTACAGCGCCAGCTCGACGCCTTCGTCCCGCAGGCGCGTGGTCAGCAGGTGCAGGGCCTGGTCGACCACCTCGGCCAGGTCCAGTCGCTCGCGCAGGCCGCCTGGGCTGTTGCGGGCGAAGGTCTTGAGGTGGCTGGTCAAGGCGCTCATGCGGGTCAGCATCTGCTCGAGCGGCTCCAGCGCCTGGCGCGCATCGGCGTGGCGCCCGTGATCCAGCAGCAGGCGTACGGTTTCCAGCTGCATGCGTTGAGTGGTCAGCGGCTGGTTGATCTCGTGGGCCAGCGCCGCCGACATCTGCCCCAGCGCCGCCAGCTTGGTCGATTGCACCAGGCCTTCCTGGGCCAGACGCAGTTGCCGGGTGCGCTCTTCGACCTGCTGCTCCAGCGCCTCGCGGCTGCGCACCCGCAGGCGTGCCAGGCGCAGGCGCTGGTTCACGAACAGGACGGCGAACACCAGACTCAGCCAGGCCAGGGCGCCGGTCAGCGCAGCATTGACGCCTTCCTTGCCGACCTGGGGCGTGCGCAGCAGGTGCAAGGTCCAGCCGTCGTCCGGCAGTGGCAGGCTCTCCCACAGGTAGTCCGCCGTCCCACCGGGCCCCTGGACCCGGCTCAGGCGACTGTTGTCCTGGAACTGTGTGCGCACCTGGTGCTGCAGCGGTGTCAGGGGTTGCTTGTCGTACTGCCGGGTGGCAGCGATGTCGGCACGGTCTTCGGGTGTCAGCGGTTGCAGTTCGCGGTAGCGCCAGCCTGGCTGGTTGGCGATGAAGGTGATGCCGCGTGCATCGCTGACCAGCAGGATGTCGTTGCCCTGGCGCCATTCGCGCTCCAGTTCGGGGAACTCCAGCTTGACCACCATGGCCCCCAGGAAGCGCCCGCGCCCATCGTTGACCGCGCTGGACAGGAAGTAGCCTGGCACACCGCTGGTCACCCCGACCGCATAGAAGCGCCCGCTACCGTGGCTGATGGTCTGCTGGAAATACGGGCGAAAGCCATAGTTGGAGCCGACATAGCTGGTTGGCAGGCGCCAGTTGCTGGCCGCGACCGCCAGTCCGTGGCGGTCGAGCAATTCCAGGGTGGAGGAGGCTGCCGCACCATTGATGCGCTCGAGCTTGCGGTTGAGCCGGTCCTGCGTCTGCGCGTCCACCGGCCCCTGCAGCGCCTGGACCAGCTCCGGGTCGAGCGCCAGTACCGCCGGCAAGGCTCGGTAGCGCTCGATCAAGGTGTGCAGGGCATTGGCGTACACGTGCAACTGCTCGCTGGCCCGTCGTGCGTCCGCCTCCAGGGCCTGGCGCTCGGCCCGTTGCAGGGCCCAGCTGGCACACAGGACGGCGCCTGCCAGCACCACCAGGATGATCACGATCAGGCGTAGCGAGCGCATCAGGGAGGGCATGCACGGTCCTCAGGGGCAACGGTTCAGCGAACCCGGCACCGGCCGGGCCGTCAGGGTCACAACAGCTCGAAGCGCGCGTCGTTCACCGCCTGCGAGTCGAGCCCGACCTGCACCTCGAACAGGCCGGGTTCGGCCACGTGCTGCAGGCGGGCGTTGTAGAACTTCAGGTCGTCCGGTACGAGGGTGAAGGTCAGCTCCCGCGTTTCGCCAGGCTTGAGCGCTACCTTCTGGAAGTGCTTGAGTTCCTTGACCGGACGACTCATGGAGGCGGTGGCGTCGCGCAGGTACAGCTGCACCACGGTCTCGCCCTCGCGTGCGCCGGTGTTGCGCACGGTGACCGTGGCACTCAGCCCCTGGCCTGGCTGCACGCGGTCTGTCGACAAGGTGACCGGACCCAGGGCGAACTGGGTGTAGCTCAGGCCATAGCCGAAGGGGTAGAGCGGGCCGTTGGGTTCGTCGAAGTACTGCGACGTGTAATTGCCCGGTTTGCCAGGGGTATAGGGGCGCCCGATGCTCAGGTGGTTGTAGTACGTCGGGATCTGTCCGACCGAGCGTGGGAAGGTGATCGCCAGCTTGCCGGACGGGTTGTAGTCGCCGAACAGCACGTCGGCGATGGCATGCCCGCCCTCGGTGCCGCTGAACCAGGTTTCGAGCATCGCGTCGGCCTGCTCGCGTTCCCACGCCAGCGACAGGGGACGGCCGTTCATCAGCACCAGCACCAATGGCTTGCCCGTGGCCTTGAGCGCCTTGATCAGCGCACGCTGCGTGGCTGGAATCTCCAGGCTGGTGCGGCTGGCCGACTCGTGGGACATGCCACGCGGTTCGCCCACGGCCGCGACCACCACGTCGGCCTGCTGCGCGGCCTTGACCGCTTCCTCGATCATCACGGAGGCCGGGCGCGGGTCGTCGTTGATTTCCGCCGCGTCCCAGTTGATGAAGTTCAGGTAGTCGACCACGGCCTTGTCGCCCGTCAGGTTGGCGCCACGGGCATGCAGCAGATGGCCTTTGCCTGCCAACGCCTCGGCCAGCCCCTGGCGCAGTGTGATCGACTGCCCAGGGCGACCGGCGGCGGCCCAGCTGCCCATCATGTCGAACGGCGCATCGGCCAGCGGCCCGACCAGGGCGATGCTGGCGTCTTTCTTCAGGGGCAGGGTCTGGTCGCGGTTTTCCAGCAGCACCAGGCTGCGCCGCGCCACATCGCGGGCGGCTTCGCGGTGCAGGCGCGTGTCGGCGTAGACGTCTTCAGGGTCGTCCTTGGCCTGACCGATGCGCAGGTAAGGGTCCTTGAACAGGCCCATCTCGTACTTGGCGCCAAGCACCTCGCGCACGGCCTGGTCCAGCTCGGCCTGGGTCACTTCGCCGGCGGCCAGCAGCCCTGGCAGTTCCTCGCCATACAGGGCGTCGTTCATGCTCATGTCGACCCCGGCCTTGAGTGCCAGCTTGGCGGCGTCACGGCCGTCACGGGCGACCCCATGGCGGATCAGCTCCTCAATGGCGCCGTGGTCGCTCACGGTGACGCCCTTGAAGCCCCAGGACTGGCGCAGCAGGTCGCGCAGCAGCCAGGTGTCGGCCGTGGCCGGCACGCCATTGATCGAGTTCAAGGCCACCATCACACCGCCGGCGCCAGCGTCGAGGCTCGCTCGGTAGGGTGGCAGGTAGTCGTTGTACATCTTCGGCGTGCTCATATCGACCGTGTTGTAGTCGCGCCCGCCCTCGACCGCGCCGTACAGGGCGAAGTGCTTGACGATGGCCATCACGCTGTCGGCCTGGTCGGTGCCTTTGCCCTGGAGCGACTGGACCAGTGTCCGGCCCAGCTGTGCGGTGAGGTAGGTGTCTTCGCCGAAGCCTTCGCTGGTCCGGCCCCAGCGGGGGTCGCGAGCGATGTCGACCATGGGGGCGAACGTCATGTCCACACCGTCGGCCGAGGCCTCCTGCGCCGAGACGCGACCGACCCGGGCCACGGCGTCCAGGTCCCAGGTGGCGGCCAGGCCGAGGCTGATCGGGAAGACCGTGCGGTGGCCGTGGATCACATCATAGGCGAAGAACATCGGGATCTTCAGGCGGCTGCGCAGGGCGGCGTCCTGCATCGCACGGTTCTCGTCGCGGGTGATCGAGTTGAAGGTGCCGCCGATGCGGCCGGCGGCGATCTCTTCGCGGATCCTTTCCCGGGGCATGTCGGTGCTGATGCTGATCAGGCGCAGCTGGCCGACTTTTTCCTGGACCGTCATCTGTGCGATCAGGTGGTCGATGAACGCCGCCTTGTCGTTAAGAGCGGGTGTCACGGCCAGGGCCGACTGGCTGGCCAGGGCGATGGCCAGGCCCAGCACACGGAGATTTTTCATGAATTCTTTTCTCTGGGCCGCTGTCCCTATCCACGGCGACGGGCGCGCGATGAGAGAAGCTCAGCGACTATTGTTGTAGAGTCTGCCGGGGCCTTTGTAGCCGATCGGGCCGGCCCGATCCAGCGGCACCGGCCGATTATGCCCGATTCATGATTATCCGAGAGCGAACCAGGGAGCGTGCGCGACATGCAGATGACTCAGATCAAGTCGATCCAGATGGTGGTGTTGCTGATGCTGGGCAGCCTGTTGGCCGGCTGCGGCATCAACAACATCCCGCAATACGATGAACAGGTCAAGGCGGCCTGGGGCCAGGTGCAGAACCAGTACCAACGCCGCGCCGACCTCATCCCCAACCTGGTCGAGACCGTCAAGGGCTACGCGCGTCAGGAGCAGGAGACACTCACCGCCGTGATCGAGGCGCGAGCCAAGGCCACGTCGATCCAGGTCGATGCCAACACGCTGGACGATCCGAACAAGCTCAAGCAGTTCGAGCAGGCCCAGGGCCAGTTGACCAGTGCCCTGAGCCGCCTGATGGTGGTGTCCGAGCGCTACCCGGACCTGAAGTCCAACCAGAACTTCCTGGCGCTGCAATCGCAGCTCGAAGGCACCGAGAACCGCATCGCCGTGGCGCGCCGCGATTTCATCGCCGCCGTGCAGCAGTACAACACCGAGATCCGCACCTTCCCCGGGCGACTCTGGCACAGCGTGATGTACAGCGACCTGAAGGTGCGCGAGAGCTTCGAGGCGACCAGCGCCAACGCCGACAAGGCACCTGAAGTGAAATTCTGATGCGTCGGGCGATGGCATTCGTCTGGCTGGCCGTGTGGCTGGTCAGCGCCAGCCTCCAGGCCGAGCCGGCCTTTCCGACGCTGACGGGGCGCGTGGTGGACACCGCCGGGTTGCTCGACCCGGCCAGTACCCAGCAACTCGACAGCATGCTCAAGGCCCACGAGCAGGCCACCGGTGACCAGCTGGTGGTGGTGACCGTGCCCGACCTGGGCGGTGACAGCATCGAGGACTACGGCTATCGGCTTGGCCGGCACTGGGGCATCGGCCAGAAGGGCAAGGACAACGGGGCGCTGCTGATCGTCGCCAAGCAGGAGCGGCGGCTGCGTATCGAGGTCGGGTATGGCCTGGAAGACCGGCTGACCGATGCCCAGTCCTCGGTGATCATCAACAGCGTGATCACCCCGGCCTTCCGCAAGGGCGCCTTCGCCGACGGGATCGTCGCCGGGGTCAGCGCCATGCTGCAGGTGCTGGGAGGGGATCCGTTGGCCGAGCCGCAGCGGGCGGCCGATGACGGCTCGGGACGAAGACCGGTGCCCTGGGGCGCAGGCCTGGTGATCCTGGTGTTCGTCGTCGTACTGGTGGTGCAGGGGCTCGGTTCTGGCGGTGGCCGTGGTGGCCGCGGAGGTGGTTTCGGCGGTGGCCTGGGCGGCGGTTTCGGCGGAGGTGGCTTTGGCGGCGGTGGCTTCGGGGGCGGTGGAGGCGGCGGCTTTGGTGGCGGCGGGGGCAGTTTCGGAGGCGGAGGGTCGTCCGGTGGCTGGTAGCGCGATACTCAACGGGAGAATGACGGCATGACTCTGCTCAGCGAACACGAACAGCGGCAGGTGGCCGAAGCCATCGCTCGCGTCGAGCGTCACACCGATGCCGAACTGGTCACGGTGCTGGCGCGCCGTGCCGACGACTATGCCTACATCCCGCTGCTCTGGGCCAGCCTGGTGGCCTTGATCGTGCCGGGGGTGCTGCACTATGTGTTCGGCTGGCTGGGCGTGAACCTGCTGCTGTTGACCCAATGGCTGACGTTCATCGTGCTGTGCCTGGTGTTCCGCCTGCCGGCCTTGACCACACGCCTGATCCCCCGCCGCGTGCGTCACTGGCGGGCGGCCAACCTGGCGCGCCGACAGTTCCTCGAGCAACGGCTGCACCACACGGTCGGGGGCACCGGGGTGCTGATCTTCGTCAGCGAGGCCGAGCGCTACGTCGAGATTCTGGTGGACCACGGTGTGGCCGAGCGCCTGGGTGATGACGCCTGGGACGGCATCGTCGCCCGCTTCGCCGAGCAGGTGCACCAGGGCAGGACCCTGGACGGGTTCGTCGAGTGCATCGAGGCGTGCGGCGCGCTGTTGGCGGTGCATGTGCCGCTGACCCAGGCACGGGATGAGCTGCCGAACCGGTTGGTGGTGTTGGACTGAGGCGACGTGTCTGGGCGCTGGAGCTACGGGTTCGAGCCATGGTGTTTACCAGCACGGTGGTGCTGACCTGACGCATGGGGTGGCTGATTTCATGGGCCCTGCGGGCCCACCCGTCAGCCCACGCGGTGCTCCATGTGCCGAGCAGGAAAAGACAGCTGCTCATGGAGATCCGACCCACTCCTCACGCCAACCGCAGCACCACCACGCCCACCAGGATCACCCCCACCGACACCCAACGTGCCCGGCCCACCGGTTCCTTGAGCACCCACCAGGCGATCAGGGTGGCGAACAGGATCGAGCTTTCACGCAGGGCAGCCACCATCGACACCGGCGCCAGGGTCATGGCCTGCAGGGCCAGCGCATAGGCGGCCAGCGTGCCGAAGCCGCCGATGGCACCCAGGTGCGCATTGCCACGGGCGTAGCGCAGCAAACGGCGCCCGCGGGTCAGCCCCGCCCATCCGGCAATCAGCGCGCCGCCCAGCAGAAAGATCCACAACGTGTAGGCGACCGGCGATTGAGACCGGCGTACACCCGCGCCATCGACCAGGGTATAGGTCGCGATCAGCAGGGCGGTGAACAGCGCCAGCCCCAGGCCGTCCCGACGCTGCGCCCGAGCGCCTGCCAGGGTCAGCAGGATGCCCAGACAGATCACGCCGATGCCCAGCCAGGCGCCCGCCGTGAGGTGTTCGCCCAGCACGAGCGTGCCGAACAGGGCCACCAGCAGCGGTGCTACACCGCGCATCAAGGGGTAGGTCTGGCTCATGTCGGCGACGCGATAGATGCGCGCGACCAATGCATAGTAGAGCACCTGCAACAGCGCCGAGGCGGCGATGAACGGCCAGCTCGCCGGTGCAGGTGCCGGCAGGAAGGGCAGGGCAGCGGCGGCCCACAGGGCGGCGCAGGTGGTGACCAGCACGGTCGTCAGGAAGGTGTCCTGGCCGGCCTTGACGATGGCGTTCCACAGCGCGTGCAGGACGGCCGCCAGCATGACCAGTTCGAAAGCGTACGATGACATCGATGCATCCCTGTGTGCGTATGAAAAAAGGCGTAACCCGGTGCGCCCATCGACAAAGGCTGCGCCCGGTAGCGCCTCGACGTAGAATGCCGGCCACAGCGCCTGCGGCGCGTCATTCGATCTTCGAGGCACCCCGTCCCATGTCCGTGACACCCCCTGCTTCCACGCCCGACGCGCGTGACCGGTTTCTTGCCCTGTTGGCCGCTGCGCTCGAGGGGCAGCACCTGAGCAAGCTGGTCCTGGCGCGCCCCGTCGGCGCCGACGAGACCTTGCAGCGGCTCATCGCCAAGCCGGTGCGGATCAAGGACCAGGACTGCCTGTCGCTGGTCTACCGTCACCAGACCCGCGATATTACCCGCAACCTGTCCACGGCGCAGGCGCTCGAGGCCGTGGCCGAGCTGCTGCCCGGCAGCTTTCGCAACGCACATTTGTTCAGCGACGAGGGCGAAACCCAGCTGACCTTCAGCAAGAAAGGCAAACCGATGCTCCAGCAGCACGGCACGCCGGTGGTCCGCGAGCAGGTCTCGACCGGTCATGATCGGGAAAAGAAGCGTTACCTGGACCTGTCACGCCCGTTCCTACGCGACTTGGGCGTGACCGATGCACAAGGGGCATTGATCCCGTCGATGTCGCGTAAGTGGAAGCAGATCAACAAGTTCATCGAAGTCTTCGACCATGCCCTGGGCAACGCCGCCCTGGACGCTGGGCAACCGGTGAAGGTCGCCGATTTCGGCTCCGGCAAGGGCTACCTGACCTTCGCCATCCATGACTACCTCAGCGACCGGCTGG
Source organism: Enterobacterales bacterium AN_CKDN230030167-1A_HGKHYDSX7 (assembly GCA_046940335.1). GTDB lineage: Bacteria > Pseudomonadota > Gammaproteobacteria > Pseudomonadales > Pseudomonadaceae > Aquipseudomonas. Next base: position 352,058 of record JBKYML010000001.1, on the reverse strand, counting down.
GCCGCCAGGCCCAGGTCACGGGCGTGGAGCTGCGTCAGGAGCTGGTGACGCTGTGCAACGGCGCGGCCGCGCGGCTGGAGCACCCTGGCCTGGATTTTCAATGCGGTGACGTACGCAGCGTGGTACCTGCGGCGATCGACGTGATGATCGCCCTGCACGCCTGCGACGTGGCCACCGATTACGCCATCCACACCGGTATCCGCTGCGGCGCGACGATCATCATGTGCTCACCGTGCTGCCACAAGCAGATCCGTCCGCAGCTGCACAGCCCCGACGTCCTGCAGCCGATGCTGCAGTACGGCCTGCACCTGGGCCAGCAGGCCGAGATGCTGACCGATGGTTTGCGCGCGTTGTACCTCGAGGCCTGCGGCTACGAGACCAAGGTCTTCGAGTTCATCTCGCTGGAGCATACCAACAAGAACAAGATGATCCTGGCGGTCAAGCGCGCCCAGCCCGGCGACAACGCGGCGCAGCTGGCACGGATCGAGGACCTCAAGCGCTTCTACGGTGTGCATGAGCACTGCCTGGAAACCCTGTTGCGCGCCGATGGCTGGCTCGCCCAGCCGGCCGCTGCGGCGCGCTGAGACCGGCGGCCGCTAGCGTCGCGGGGTCGGTACGGCCACGGCCAGGTCCGGCATCGTCAAAGGGTGACTGGCGGCATCGAAGAAGTGCACGGGCGTGCTGGCAAGATCGGCGAAGCGTTCGTTGAAATGGCGCTTCTGGTTGAGAACCGCCGCGTCGCCCACTGACCGCAGACCGATGACCAGGTGCTTGGGGCGGGCCTGGCGAAGGGCTTCGAGCAGGTGCTGGTCGCCGTTGTCCAGGTGCTGGCCCAGAAGGCATAGTCCGCGCCGCTCATGCGCCAGTTCACTCAGGCTCGCGCTCAGGTAGTCCGAGTGCCGGATGACCCGCAGCTTGTCGTCGCTCGGCCCTTCGTTGACGAACAGCGGCACCTCCCCCGGCAGGTTGACGGCGAAGCCATCGAGCAGCTCGCTGCCACGCGCGGCGCGCTGACGCGTGCTGCCATCGGGAAGCTTGAGCAGGTGCAGGCCACCGTGCAGGTGCACGATCTGCGTGCCCGTGCCGACCCGCTGGCGGACATCGAAGAACCCTTGCTCGTCGAAGCGACTGGCGAAGCCGTCGGGCGCCTGCTGCACGGCCCAGGGCAGAAGCAGGTCGTAGTTGCTGGTATAGACGCGGGCGTAGCGGCGCAGCTCGGTGTTGAGGCGTTGCAGCGTCGGCTCGGGCAGGCGCCCGAACGGCACATGCACCGCACGCACGGCGTGGATCAACGCTTCCTTGATCGAGTAGTAGCGGTTCAGCGGCGCCGTCGAGCCGATGGCCAGGGCGGCGTTGGCGCGTACCGTGGTGTTGAGCGCGCTGAGCACCGGTTCGAACAGTTCGCTGCCGAGCGACTTGAACAGGGCCTGGTCGCTGACGCCCAGCGCCTTGTGCCGGACCTGCTGGGCCTGCTCGAACAGCGAGAAGTAGCCGAACGGCTTCCAGATCGCCCGGCTGGCGCCGTTGCCCAGGAGCAGGGCGTCGCACGGATGACGGTCGCTGACCTCGGCCCAACTGGGCAGGTGAGCGTCTGAAGAAGGCTGTGGCATGGGAGAGATCCTGCAGGCGATGAACGCGCGCACTCTACCATGCGAAGGGCGGCCGTCGGGCCGCCCGATCATGTCGCGAAGGCAGGATCAGTCGCCCAGGCCGGCGGCACGGGCACGGGCCGCGTGCAGCTTCTTGTAGCTGTCGATCAGGCGCAGGTGGCGGTCCAACCCTTCGAGCTTCGAACTGGTCGGCGTCAGGCCGTGGAAGCGCACGCTGCCGTCGACCGACCCCAGCACCGCGTCCATGCGCGCATCACCGAACAGGCGGCGGAAATTGCCCTCGAAATCGGCCATGTCCAGCTCGTCGTCCAGCACCACTTCCAGCACGGCGCTCATGGCCTGGTAGAACAGGCCCCGGTCGAGGGTGTTGTCGTTGTACTGCAGGAACGCCCCGACCAGGTCCAGCGCCTCCTCGAACTGTTGCAGCGCCAGGTGGATCAGCAGCTTCAGCTCGAGGATCGTCAATTGGCCCCAGACTGTGTTGTCGTCGAACTCCACACCGATCAGCGTGGTGATGTCGGTGTAGTCGTCCACCTCGCAGTCCTCCAGGCGCTCGAGCAGCGCTTGCAGACGCTCGTCATCCAGGCGGTGCAGGTCGAGGATGTCGCTACGGAAGGCCAGCGCCTTGTTGGTGTTGTCCCAGATCAGGTCGTCGACCGGGTAGATTTCCGAATAGCCCGGCACCAGGATGCGACAGGCAGCGGCGCCCAGGTCGTCGTACACCGCCATGTAGACCTCCTTGCCCAGCGCTTCGAGAATGCCGAACAACGCGGCGGCCTGGTCGGCGGTGGAGGCCTGGCCTTGCTCGGAGAAATCCCACTCGACGAAGTCGAAGTCGGCCTTGGCGCTGAAGAAGCGCCAGGACACCACGCCGCTGGAGTCGATGAAGTGCTCGACGAAGTTGTTCGGCTCGGTCAGCGCCTGGCTCTCGAAGGTCGGGCGCGGCAAGTCGTTCAGGCCCTCGAAGCTGCGGCCCTGCAGCAGTTCGGTGAGGCTGCGTTCCAGCGCCACTTCCAGACACGGGTGCGCGCCGAACGAGGCGAATACACCGCCGGTGCGCGGGTTCATCAAGGTCACGCACATGACCGGGAATTCGCCGCCGAGCGAGGCGTCCTTGACCAGCACCGGGAAGCCTTGTGCCTCGAGGCCGCGAATGCCGGCCAGGATCGAGGGGTACTTGGCCAGGACGTACTCGGGCACGTCAGGCAGGGCCAGTTCGCCCTCGAGGATCTCGCGCTTGACCGCACGCTCGAAGATTTCCGACAAGCACTGCACCTGGGCCTCGACCAGTGTGTTGCCGGCGCTCATGCCATTGCTCAGGTACAGGTTCTCGATCAGGTTGGACGGGAAGTACACCGTCTCGCCATCGGACTGGCGCACGAACGGTAGCGCGCAGATGCCGCGCTCGGTGTTGCCGGAGTTGGTGTCGTACAGGTGCGAGCCACGCAGTTCGCCGTCGGGGTTGTAGATCGCCAGGCAATGAGCGTCGAGGATTTCCTTGGGCAAGGCATCGCGACGCCCCGGTTTGAACCAGCGCTCGTTGGGGTAGTGCACGAAGGCGGCGTTGGCGATGTCCTCGCCCCAGAACTGGTCGTTGTAGAAGAAGTTGCAGTTCAACCGCTCGATGAATTCGCCCAGCGCCGACGCCAGTGCGGCTTCCTTGCTGGCGCCCTTGCCATTGGTGAAGCACATCGGCGACTGCGCATCGCGCACGTGCAGCGACCAGACGTTGGGCACGATGTTGCGCCAGGAGGCGATCTCGATCTTCATCCCCAGGTCGGCGATCAGCGCGGACAGGTTGGCGATGGTCTGCTCCAGCGGCAGGTCCTTGCCCAGGACCTGAGTGTGGCCCGAGGTGTCGAGGGCGGGCATCAGTAGGGCCTGGGCGTCGGCGTCGAGGTCGTCGACCGCTTCGATGACGAACTCGGGGCCCGTCTGCACCACCTTCTTCACCGTGCAGCGTTCGATGGAGCGCAGGATGCCCTGGCGGTCCTTGTCCGACAGGTCGGCCGGCAGCTCGACCTGGATCTTGAAGATCTGCTGGTAGCGGTTTTCGGGGTCGACGATGTTGTTCTGCGACAGGCGGATGTTGTCGGTCGGGATGTCGCGGCTCTGGCAGTACAGCTTGACGAAATACGCCGCACACAGGGCCGAGGAGGCCAGGAAGTAGTCGAACGGACCGGGCGCGGAGCCATCGCCCTTGTAGCGAATCGGCTGGTCGGCCACCACTGTGAAATCGTCGAACTTGGCTTCAAGTCGCAGGTTGTCGAGGAAGTTGACTTTGATTTCCATTGCGGGGGCACCGTGAGCACGAGTGAAACGAAAAGGCATGGCGCAGTCGACACGGAGGAAGACCACGCAGAGAACCCTGGGGGAACGAGAGGTCGGCATTATCCGGGTTTTGCCAGGCAAAGTCTTGCGTCGCCCGGCGGCTGACCTGTCAACCATTCGTCGGGCGATGAGGGCGATTCGGTTGAACCGAGGTGCATTCGCGTCACTCAGGTTAAGGGTGACCCATGAGATTTCGAGGAAACGATTCGCGTCATGGATACCCGGCCTGATCACCACGACACGCCCATTCCCGTCGTAGAGGAAGTGGCCAGCCTGTCCAAGCGCACCGTCGTCACCGGCACCACGACCGTGGACAAGCAGGTGCATGCCCGTGAGCAGGTGGTCAGCGACACCCTGCGTCGGGAAGGGGCGTCGGTCGAGCGTGTCGCCAAGGGCATGCCGGTGGACCGGGACCATCCGCCGCAGACGCGTATCGAAGACGGCGTGACCATCATTCCCGTACTCGAAGAAGTGCTCGTCGTCGAAAAGCGCCTGGTGCTCAAGGAAGAGCTGCATATCCGGCCTTTCGTCGAAGACGTTCCGTTTCAGCAGACGGTCAGCCTACGCCGTGAAGACATCGTGCTCACGCACCGCGAGGCACCGACCGACGACCCGCAGGGCTACACACCTGTCGCCGCCCGGACCTCCAGTTCCATTACCCGCAAAGAGAGAGACGCATGACTCATACACTCGTTGCCGCTTTCGACACCCTGACCGAAGCCCAGGCCGCCAAGCGCGATCTGTTGGCCCAACACGTGCTCGAGAGCAATGTCGAACTGTCGTCTTCCGAATTGCATGCCGCCGAAGGGCGTGCCGACGACACCGCTCACCATGAATCCTTTGGCGAGAAGGTCAGCCATTTCTTCAGCTCGTTGTTCGGCACCGATGAACACGATGCCAGCAAGCCGCACCGCTATGCCACCGCCTACCCGGAGCTGTCCCGCCGCGGTGCAGCCGTGCTGACCGTGACGGTCATGAGCGACGAGCAGGCCGACAAGGCCGAAGACATCCTCGAGCGCAATGGCGCCATCGATGTCGACGAGCGCGTTGCCGGCTGGAGTCGCGAAAACACCGGCGCCACGACCCACGTCGCCGGCACTCATCTGGGCGCCGACCGTGCCGAAGTCGTGGACCGCCACCTCGACACGTCCGTGGGCGGTGCGGCGATCCCGGTGATCGAAGAAGACCTCCGCGTCGGCAAGCGTGAAGTCACCACCGGCCGTGTCCGCGTGGTGTCGCGTATCAGCGAGCGTCCCGTCGAAGAGACGGTGAACCTGCACGAAGAGCATGCCCACATCGAGCGTCGCCCGGTAGACCGTCCGGCCACCGCAGCCGACCTGGATGGCTTCAAGGCAGGTTCGATCGAGATCCAGGAAACCGCCGAACAGGCCGTGGTGGAGAAGTCGGCCCGTGTGGTGGAAGAGGTCAGCGTCGGCAAGCAGTCCAGCGACCACCAGGAAACCATCCGTGACACGGTCCGTCGCACCGATGTCGAGGTTCAGAACGATCCAGGCACCGTGCGTCGCGACGCCTCGATCACTCCCCCGAACGATCCGCTCAAAGGCCGTTGATCGTAACCGGCAGGTCGGCGGGCATTCAGGCCCGTCGGCCATGCCTCTTGCTTGCGTCATTCAATCTAGAGAAAGGAAATCGACATGAGTCTCTTCGGCACGATCCTCGAAAAACTGGGCCTGCGCAAACACGACCAGGGTACTGCACCAGCGGCCAGCGACGCCTCGACCGCCGGTGGCGGCGCCGCCTCGCCAGACGCTTCTGCCTCGGCCACCCCAGGGGCCACGGCGTCGGCGTCCACGCCTGCACCGGCCGCGCTGTCGCAGGTCGACGTCGCCGCCAAACTCGACGGCCTGGCGGCGCAGAACAGCGAGAAGCTGAACTGGAAAACCTCGATCGTCGACCTGCTCAAGCTGCTGAACATTGACAGCAGCCTGACCAACCGCAAAGAGCTGGCCAAGGAACTGAACTACACCGGTTCGACCGACGACTCGGCGGCCATGAACGTGTGGCTGCACAAGGCCGTCCTGAAGAAGCTGTCGGAAAACGGCGGTCAGGTGCCTGCCGATCTGCTCGACTGATGGGCCAAGGGTCCCTCGCAAGAGGGGCTCCTCGAGAGGTCGTTCGCTTGCCAGGACGTGCGTCTGGCAAGTGGACGACCTTCCTGTCGATGTGGGAAACGTTGCTGCTGCAACGTGAGACATCGACGAACGGTCATCTGCCGATGGCCGACGCAGGTATCCTCCTTCCCCTCTAGCACAGACTTTTCAGGAGACCGGCATGACCAGGCCTCTTCTGCTGGTGGCCGCCTTGGTCTTCGTCAGCCCAGGTGCCTGGGCCCAGCAGATCCAGCGGCAGTTGGGCGATTTCGACTTCAAGCTCGGCACGACCCCTTCGCGCAGCATGGCCCAGGGACTGATCGCGCCCAGCGCCGTCAGCTCGTTTCACGGTGGGCTGGACTTCACGCACCCCAGTGGCTTGTATTTCGGCCAGTTCGCCCCGAGCATGGGCATCGCGCCGACCTCGACCTTGCAACTGGACAGCTACCTGGGCTATCGCCACCGCTTCGACACCAGCCTGGGGTACGAAGTGGGCATGATCCATTACAGCTACCCCGAAATTTCCGGCCGTGACAGCCATGCCGTGTATGGCGGGCTGACGATGCTGGGCAGCCGACTGGGCGGTGCGCTCAACGACAACCCGGACAACCGGACCGGTACCCTGTATGCCGACCTGGGTCAGGTACCGCTGCTCGACGTCGGGGTGACGTTCAAGGTGGCGCATCACCGTCTGGGCACGCCGTTCACCATCGGCGGTGGCAGCGAGGTCAACGCCTTCAGTGACTGGTCCTTGAAGCTGTCGCGGCCCTGGCTGGGGATGGACCTGGACCTGATCTACAGCGGGTCTGACCTGAGCGGGAGCGGCTGCGACGTGTATTCGGGCATCAACGCCCAATGCGACAGCATGGTCATGCTCAAGGCCCAGCGCAGTTTCTTCTGACGGCCTGCCTGGCACAGTTGAGTCGTTGCCGGGGCGATCGTGTCCAATGGACAGGCATGCTCGCCACCTGTGGGAGACGATGAGTTGGGCAAAGACAGCGAGAACCCCTGCACCTCGAACTGCAAGCTCCGCGACGGCGTCTGTACCGGCTGCGGGCGGTTGAAAGACGAGATCCGTGAATGGAAACGCCTGAAGAAGAGCGAGCGCGCCGAGGTGGTCAAACAGGCCAAGGCCCGCTTGAAGGCGTTGAAGAAAAAGAAGTGACGCTTTGCGAGCAAGGGTGCCAGTGCGCTGCGGTGGGTGATTCATTGCAGGTCGGAATGTCATGGCGGATTTCATGGGCCCGCAAGGGCCCATGAAAGGGAGACGTGCCACCACATAGTCCGGTGAACCAGACCAATCTGCAGGCTTGTCAGCCATGGCGATAACGACGACACCTCGACGCGATCAGGCCTGATGCGCTCAGTAAGTCCAGGTCACCGATGCCGTCAGATTGCGCGGCGCCCCGTAGTTCGAGCTGCTGCCGGTCTGCAGCGATTGCAAATACTTGCGGTCGGTCACGTTGTTGAGGTTCAGCGACGTGCTCCAGTGCTCGTCGATGTCGTAGGTGGTCATCAGGTCCAGCAAGGCATAGGCCTCCTGGCGCGCTTCATGATACGTGTCGCTGCGCACGGCGCTCTGCCAGCTCAAACGGCCACCGACCTTGACCTGCGGCAGGGTCGGCAGGCGGTAGGTGAGCAGGCTGCGTAGGCTGTGGCTGGGGACGAACTGACGCGCCCTGTCGCCCTCGGGGTCTTCGATCCGTACGTAGGTGTAGCCGGCCAGCACGTTCAGCCCAGGCAGCAGCTCGCCCGACGCCTCCAGCTCGATGCCATGGCTCTTGTAGTCCACCCCTTCGTACAGGTAGCGGTTGCCCTCGTACACCGGGTTGGCGGCCACGTTCTCCTGGCGAGTCTTGAACAGCGCAGCGGACAGGTCCAGGCGCTGGTCCATGAGGCTGCCCTTGATCCCCACCTCGGCACTGGTGCCTTCCAGCGGGTCGAGCAACCCACCGTCCAGGGCTGCGTCGTACTGCGGGCTGAAGATCTGCGTCCAGCTGCCATACACTGCCCATTGCGGGGTCAGGTCATACACCAGGCCGGTGTACGGGGTGACCTTGCCGTGCTCGCGGGTGTAGTGCGAGCTGCCGTAGCTGTCGCCTTCGCCATCGGCGCTGAGCATACGCGCGCCGAGGATCCAGTGCAGGTCGTCGATCACGCTGAAGCGAGCCCCGGCGTACAGGCTCTTCTGGCGGTCGGTGAAGTTCTGGGTATTGGCTTCGCTGGTATAGGCCAAGGAGGGTCGAAGGATGCGGCCGGCCAGCGCTTCGGAGAAGGACGAGTCGAAATAGCCGTTCTCACTGACGTTGTAGGCGCGTTCCGTGTGGTGCGTACGCCCGTAGTTGGCCCCCAGGGTCAGCTCGTGATCCCGGCCCAACAGCGTGAACGGCCCGGAGATCTGTGCCTCGCCGATCAACTGATGTTCGTCGCTGGTGGTGTCGCTGGCGTACGAGGTCGCAGCGTCGCCGACCACGTTGTACAGGTAGAACATGTTGGTGTCCTGCTTCTGCGAGACACCGGTCACGGTCAGTTTGCCGTTCCAGCCGTTGCCGAACGCGTGGGTCAGCTCGGCGAACGCCCGTTGCGTGTGCAGGTTCCAGTAGGTCCAGGGCTGACCCACGCTGGTGCTGCGGCTGCTGTAATGAAGGGCCCGGCCGCTGGCATCGACCAGGGGCAGGTTGCCCCAACTGCTGCCATTGGCATCGCTGTTGTGCTGGGAGAAACCCACGGTCAGGGTATCGGCGTCGGAGAGGTCGAACGCCAGTAGCCCGGCGGCCACGTTCAGCTCGTGACCGTAACGATCCAGGTAGGCATTGCCTTTGTCATGGGCATAGATGAAGCGCCCGCGCACGTTCCCGCTGTCGGTGAGCGGGCCGGACACGTCGGCGGAAATGCGCCGGTTGTCCCAGGCGCCGGCGCTGACGCCGATCGAGGCCTGGGGCGTGAGGGTAGGGCGCTTGCGCACGAAGTTGACCGTGGCCGACGGGTTGCCCGTGCCGCTCATCAAGCCATTGGCGCCGTGCAGCACGTCGATCTGCTCGTATTCGGCCAAGTCCTGCGCGCCGATCAGGGTCGTCGCTGCGAACGGCATGCCCATGCCGTCGTACTCGAACGTGTCGATGGTGAAGCCACGCGAGGTGAAGATCGTGCGATCGGTCTCGATCTGCTCGACCGTGACCGATGGCGCGGCACGCAGGGCCTGCCTGACGTCGTTGATGCGAAAGTCATCGATCTGCCCGCGCGTCACGGTGGTCACCGCCTGCGGCGTTTCCTGCTTGGACAGCCCCAGGCGCGTGGTGCTGCTGGCGGTCCGGCCCTGATAGCCCTCGCTCAAGCCGCCGTCGGCTTCACTGTTGCTTTCGACTTGAATGTTGGGCAGGACCACCTCGGTGGCGGCCATGAGGGACTGGGGGTGGCTACAGACACCGGCAAGCAGTACGAGGGCAGAAAAACGAGTTTTCAAGGGAGCCTGTTCCTGAGTCGAGCGAAAGAACGCGAGTGAAGCACGTTCGCAAATGAGAATTCGACGCAGATAGTATCAATTCTTTTGTATCGTTTTCACAATTTGTTAACAAAATTTTCCTCCGCGCGACAGGCCCGATGAGGCTGGGCGAGGGTGGACGGTGAACTAAAACTATCAAGGTGCAATCACTTTCTCTGCAACGTCCGCGCGACCCTGATGGCCCAGCGTATCCACGTCAAGCCGTGTTCCAGGTCGCTGAACCCTGAGGAGACCGCCGTGACCGCAACTGCCTACCCCCTCCATCGCTGCCGGCCCGGGCCGCTGCATGCGATCCTACTTGCCGGCGCCGTACCGCTGTTTCTGGGCGCGCTGCTCAGCGACATCGCCTATGCCAAGACCTACCAGATCCAGTGGAGCAACTTCGCCTCGTGGCTGATTGCAGGCGGGCTGCTGTTCGCCGGGCTGGCCTTGCTGTTCGCGTTGGTCAACCTGGTGCGTGCCGAGCGCAAGGGCGGTCGCCCGGCGCTGTACTTCGTGCTGCTGCTGGTGACCTGGGTGCTGGGTCTGGTCGGTGCCTTCGAACACGCCAAGGATGCCTGGGCGATGATGCCGTCGGGCCTCGTGCTGTCCGCCATCGTCACCGTGCTGTCGCTGATCACTGCCTGGATTGGTCTGACCGGTCTGCGCTCGGAGGACGTGGCATGAAACCGACCTATGCATTGACGGCCCTGAGCATGGCCCTGCTGCTGAGCGGCTGTGGCGACACCCACCCTGACGCGACCCAGGCCCGCGGGCCGGACCCGAAGCTGCCCGAGCAACAGCGCGGCCTGCTGCCGAGCATGAAGATCGCCGAGCCGAGCGCGTGGGGCGACCGCACGCCCACGGTGCCGGAAGGGTACGCGATCACGGCGATCGCGAAGGACCTGAAGATTCCGCGTCAGACCCTGGTGCTGCCCAACGGCGACATCCTGGTCGCCGAAGGACGTGGTGGCAATGCTGCCAAGCTCAAGCCCAAGGACGTCATCGCCGGCTACATCAAGGCCAAGGGTAACACCCAGGTCAAGGGCGGCAACCGCCTGACTTTGCTGCGTGACGCGGACGGCGACGGGCGTTATGAGGTGCAGACGGTGTTCGCCGAGAACCTCAATGCGCCGTATGGCCTGGCCTTGGCCAACGGCAAGCTGTACGTGGCCAACCAGGACGCTCTGGTGACCTTCGACTACACCGAGGGGCAGACCCAGGCCAGTGGCGCCCCGGTCACGCTCACCGAACTGCCGTCGCAGATCAACCACCACTGGACCAAGTCCCTGGCGGTCAGCGACGACGGTCGCTTCCTGTACGTGGGCATCGGCTCGAACAGCAACATCACCGAGCGTGGCATGGAGGCTGAGGTGGACCGCGCCGTGGTCTGGCAGATCGATGCCCAGACCGGTGCGCACAAACCCTATGTGACGGGCATCCGCAACCCCACGGCCCTGACCATCCAGCCTGGTACCGGGCAGGTGTGGGCGGTGGTCAACGAGCGTGACGAACTGGGGCCGGACCTGGTGCCGGACTACCTCAGCTCGCTCAAGGAGGGTGCCTTCTACGGCTGGCCCTACAGCTACTGGGGCCAGAACGTCGACCCGCGCGCCCAGCCGCAGGATCCGGCCAAGGTCGCCTCGGCCATCAAGCCGGACTACAGCCTGGGTTCGCATGTGGCTGCGCTGGGCGTGGACTTCTCGCTGCCGGCCATGGGCGAGCGCTTCGCCGACGGCGTGTTCGTCGGCGAGCACGGCAGCTGGAACCGGTCCGATCCGGTCGGTTACAAGGTCATCTTCGTGCCGTTCCGTGACGGCAGGCCTGCCGGTGAACCGGTCGATTTCGCCACGGGCTTCCGCGACGACGACGGCAAGACCCGCGGCCGCCCGGTCGGGGTGACGGTAGACCCCAAAGGCGCGCTGATCATCGCCGACGACCTGGCCAACACGGTCTGGCGGGTGACGCGCACGCGTTGACGCGAAGGGCTGCCCGGCGTCGGCCGGGCAGCCTGGCAGATCCGGGCCACCGGTGTCTCGACAGGCGAGCGCGTCGCCGTCACCTGTGAGACCATGGCCCGGTGTTCGGCCACGCAGTATCCAGAAAACATCCGATGAAGACACCAAAACGGATTGAACCGCTGATCGAGGACGGTCTGGTCGACGAAGTCGTCCGGCCCTTGATGAGCGGCAAGGAAGCAGCGGTCTATGTGGTCCGCTGTGGTCAGGCCCTGCGTTGTGCCAAGGTCTACAAGGAGGCCAACAAGCGGAGTTTCCGCCAGGCCGCCGAGTACCAGGAAGGGCGCAAGGTGCGTAACAGTCGTCAGGCGCGGGCCATGGCGAAAGGGTCCAAGTACGGGCGCAAGGAGGCCGAGGATGCCTGGCAGAACGCCGAAGTGGCGGCTCTGTTTCGTCTGGCCAGTGCCGGTGTGCGGGTGCCCAAGCCCTATGACTTTCTGGACGGTGTGCTGCTCATGGAGCTGGTCACCGACGCCGACGGCGATGCCGCGCCACGGCTCAACGATGTGGTGCTGGAGCCGGAGCAGGCCTGCGAGTACCACCAGTTCGTCATCCGTCAGGTGGTGTTGATGCTGTGCGCGGGCCTAGTGCATGGCGACCTGTCCGAGTTCAACGTGCTGCTCGGCCCTGACGGTCCGGTCATCATCGACCTGCCCCAGGCCGTGGATGCGGCTGGCAACAACCATGCCTTCAGCATGCTGGCGCGTGATGTCGAGAACATGCGCAGCTACTTTGGCCGCTTCGATCCGTCGATCAGGCAGACGCGGTATGCGCAGGAAATCTGGTCGTTGTACCAGGCCGGCCAACTCACGCCGGACTCGCCGCTGACCGGGGCGTACCAAGACGATACCCACGAAGCCGACGTCGGGGGCGTGCTGCGGGAAATCGAGGCCGCCCGGTTCGAGGATGCCCGTCGGCGTGCCGGCAGGGCGGACGCCGAGCAGGGTCCGAACAAGGACCAGGAACCGCCGCCGCCCTGGTTGCAGTGATGCGCAGGCGCTGTCGCCTCATGGGGCGACGGCGACCATTCGGTTCAGTGGGCCGCGGCCTTGCGGGTCGCGCTCAATAGCGTGGCGAGCACGATCACCGACGCGCCACCCAGCATCCGCAGCGACGGTTGTTCGCTGAACAGCCACCAGGCGCCTGCAATCGCATAGACCGGCTCCAGCGCGATGACCATGCCCGCCGTGCGGGCCTGCAGGCCTTCCAGACTCTTGACGAACAGCAGCTGTGCCAGGCCCGTGCAGAGCACGCCGAGCAGGATCAGGTGCGTCCAGTCATCGCCGTGCAGCGTGAGGGGGCCTGAAGTGCCGAGCGACAGCGGGCCGACCAGCGCGGCCACTACCACGTTCTGCCAGAAGGCGACCTGCAGGGCGTTCAGGCTGGCATCGCGGCGTCGGTTGATCACGGTCAGCACGGCGAAGGCCAACCCGGAGGCCAGCCCCCAGGCCAGGCCCAGCGTCCCCTGATCGAACCGGTCGAACGAAGGCACCACCAGGACCAGTCCGGTCGAGACCAGCATCAGCAGCACGGCATCGAAGCTGCCAAGGCGATCACGAAAGACCAGCATGTCGATCAGCGCAATGAAGGCTGGAAAGGCCGCGAACCCCAAGGTCGCCATGGCCACGCCGCCGACCTTGACGGCGACGAAGAAGGCGACCCAGTGCGCGGCCAGTAGCGTGCCGGTCAGGAGCATCACCGGCAGGTTGCGCCAGGTCAGCGCATCCAGCAGACGCGTGCCCTTGAGGCCGGCCACGAAACCCAGGGCGATGAAGGCGATGGCGGCACGGCCGAAGGTGATGACACTGGCGTCGGCCTGGATCAGGGCGCCGAGGATACCGGTGAGGCCGAACAGCACGGCGGCAAGGTGCGCCACGAGCAATGCGGTGCGCGGACCGGTCGGGACGAGGGCGCCGGGGAGGGAGGTAGCGAGCATGGGCAGTCAAATCTTCACGAAAGCGCGCGGGCGCTTGATGGCCGCGTGGCGCGAGGTTGTTTGAACGAGGGTCAAGGGGGGTGCAAGCGCAGGGGCCGGTGCACAGGGGCGCCGCAGCGTTGGAATTGTGAAGCGAGGCTGCCGACTCGCGGTGTCGCGCAGAACGGCCCGTGGCGCAGGGCGGCTCTGAGGGCGGGAGTATGAGGGGGAGGGGAGAAAGGCGGTCGATTGTCAGAGACAGGTCGTTGTCTGATTGCGACATGCAGGTATCAACGTGCGCCATTCAGGAAGGTTCGTGGCGGATGTGGCTGAGGCGGTCGTGTTCGTCGGTTCTGGCGGTGTGGCGGATGTTATGGACCCTGCGGGTCCACAAGGCAGCCCTGCGAAAACATCCCCTACCATGGCCCGCTCAGCCACGACGCCTACCTTCCCCGCCACATCGACCTCACCGCTGCGCCAGCACCGACGCCAGCAATCCCGGAAACCGTGCCTGCATGGCGTCGACCCGCAACGAGTTCATGTGCGTGGTACCGACATTGCGGGTCTGCACCAGCCCGGCATCGCGCAACACGCGAAAATGATGGGACATGCTCGACTTCGGACGACCGCCGTCCAGCTCGCCGCAACTGGCTTCGTCCACCTGGGCCAGGCAGCGCACGATGTCCAGACGAACGGGATCGCTCAGGGCGTAGAGCACGCGCTCGAGGACGAAGTCGTCAGGGTGGGGGTGTTTGTAGGATCGCATGGCGCACATGATAACGGGGGTTTCATCAAATGCCATAGTTCGATTATGATCGAACTATCGAAAACACATGAGCCTCCCAAGGAGCTTGTCCATGTCTGCATTGTTCCAACCCTATACCCTCAAGGACGTTACCCTGCGTAACCGCATCGCCATTCCGCCAATGTGCCAATACATGGCCGAGGACGGCCTGATCAACGACTGGCACCACGTGCACCTGGCCGGGCTGGCCCGAGGCGGTGCCGGGTTGCTGGTGGTCGAGGCCACGGCCGTGGCGCCGGAAGGTCGCATCACGCCCGGTTGCGCAGGCATCTGGACCGACGAACAGGCCGATGCGTTCGTTCCGGTGGTCAAGGCCATCAAGGCAGCCGGTTGTGTGCCGGGTATCCAGATCGCCCACGCCGGTCGCAAGGCCAGCGCCAATCGCCCTTGGGAAGGTGACGATCACATCGCCGACGGCGATCCACGGGGCTGGCAGACCATCGCACCGTCGGCCATCGCGTTCGGCGAGCACCTGCCGAAGGTGCCACGTGCCATGACCCTGGAGGACATCGCCCGCGTCCAGCAGAACTTCGTCGATGCCGCCCGCCGTGCCCGTGACGCCGGGTTCGAGTGGATCGAACTGCACTTCGCCCACGGCTACCTGGGCCAGAGCTTCTTCTCCGAACACTCCAACCAGCGTACCGATGCCTACGGTGGCAGCTTCGACAACCGCAGCCGCTTCCTGCTCGAAACGCTGGCGGCCGTACGCGAGGTCTGGCCAGAGCACCTGCCCCTGACCGCGCGTTTCGGCGTGATCGAATACGACGGTCGCGACGAGCAGACCCTGACCGAATCCATCGAGCTGGCGCGCCGCTTCAAGGCCGGCGGCCTGGACCTGCTGAGCGTGAGCGTGGGCTTCACCATCCCCGACACCCAGATCCCGTGGGGTCCGGCCTTCATGGGTCCGATCGCCGAGCGCGTGCGTCGTGAAGCGGACCTGCCTGTGACCTCGGCCTGGGGCTTCGGAACACCGCAACTGGCCCATCAAGCCGTCGAAGCCGGTCAGCTGGACTTGGTTTCGGTCGGTCGTGCGCACCTGGCCGATCCGCACTGGGCCTATTTCGCCGCCAAGGAGCTGGGCGTCGACAAGGCGTCGTGGACGCTGCCAGCCCCCTACGCGCACTGGCTCGAACGTTACCGCTGAGCCTGCCAGATGGCCGGTCGCCATGACCCGGCGAGCCGGCCCCGGTCACATCGACGGGAACTTCTGAAGCCTGAGCCTTCCGAAAAAAGAACTGTTTACCGGTGAATTTTTCGAGGAGGCACGATGCAGTGGCAGGCATGGCTGGACACGACGGTCTGGCTGAACATCGGAATCGTCGCCACGGCGACCGTGATCATTCACTTGGCGCTGCGCAGCCTGGTGTCCTTGCTGCGCAGACGCCTGACCCGCGATGAAGACACGGTCCAAGGTCACAAGGGCCGTATCTGGGCGAAAGCCATCGTCACCCGGACCAGCGGCGTCCTGCTGTTCGCCTTTTCCCTGTTGCTGGCCCTGAAGCTGATCGACTTGCCCAGCAACTGGCAGGCCGGGCTGTCCCACGGCTGGTTCGTGGTGCTCGCGCTGCAAGTGGCCTTGTGGCTGGACGCCTGCGTGCGACTGTGGGGCCGTGGGTTGCTCTTCCACAAGGAGAAAGGCCATTTCAACCCGGTCATGACCACCATCGTCTCGGTCCTGGGGCTGATCGTGGTCTGGGCGATCATGCTGCTGTCGATCCTGGCCAACCTGGGGGTGGACATCACCGCGTTGGTCGCCAGCCTCGGCGTCGGCGGTATCGCCGTGGCCCTGGCGGTGCAGACGGTCCTCAGCGACATCTTCGCCTCGCTCTCGATCGGCTTCGACAAGCCATTCGAGATCGGCGATTTCGTGGTCTTCGGCGACGTGGCCGGGACCATCGAGAACATCGGCCTGAAGACCACCCGCATCCGTAGCCTCAGCGGCGAACAGGTGGTGTGTTCCAACGCCGACCTGCTCAAGCAGACCCTGCACAACTACAAACGCATGGACACCCGCCGCATCGTCTTCACTTTCGGCATCAGCTACGACACGCCGTCCGACAAGGTGCGCGCGGTCTCGCCCATGTTGCGCGGGATCATCGAGCGCCAGCCGGACACCCGCTTCGATCGTGCGCATTTCCTGTCGTTCGACGAGAGCCGGTTGCTGTTCGAGGTCGTGTACATCGTCCAGAGCCCGGACTACAACCGCTACATGGACCTGCAGCAGGAGATCAACCTGCAACTGCTCGAGGGGCTGCGCGACCTGGAGGTCCGCTTCGCCCATCCGGTGCGCAACGTGCGTGTGATGAACAACCGGTTGCCGGAGATGCCGGTGACGGTAGAGGCGCAGGGCGTGCCTCGGCAGAGTGCTGGGGTGGCGCATTGACGTCGGCCTGCCTGCCGATTCATCACCGCCTGCATCGCGGCACTGGGGCCGCTCCCACACCCGTAGCTACACCGCGGGGGTACAGGCGATTACGGGCCTGTGGGAACGGGCTTGCCCGCGATGCAGATGGCGCCTGACAGGACGCTATCGCTGGCAAGCCAGCGCCTGCCCAGGTCTCGGCAACCTCTCGGTCGTCGTCCTCCTTGCCCAGGCGGCGGGCTGGCTCGAGGGGCTGGAGACGTCGCCTGACGCACCCTACGGCAGACGTGATGCTTGAGCGGCCGGCCCGCTGTCCGGCTCGAGACTGCCAAACGGGGCCAGACGCTCGGCCAGGTGCTCCAGCAGGGCCCGCACCTTGGGTAAGCCCTCTCGACTCTTGAGCCAGACTAGGTTCATCGGCAGGCCATCGGTGGCCAGGGCCGGCAGGACCTCGACCAGCGCCCCGGTGTCCAGATGCCGCTGCACCAGCCAGGTGGGCAGTTGCCCCACGCCATGGCCGGCGAGCACGGCGGCGACTTCGCCCTCGCCATCACCGACCGCGATGCATGTCTGCACCACCCGACGTTCCTGATCGCCCGCCTGGCGGCCCTTGAAGAACCACGGGCCGACCTGGCCGTCGCCATGGGCGTAACCCACGCAATGGTGATGGTCCAGGTCGGCGGCCGACTGCGGGACGCCATGCGCGGCCAGGTAGGCAGGCGAGGCGCAGAACACCAGGCGTTGCGCACCGAAGTAGCGGTGTCCCAGCGCAGCCGGCCAGGCATCCGAGCCGCCGATGCGCACAACGATGTCGATGCCCTCGTGCGCAGGGTCGACGAAACGGTCGGAGAACGACACGTGCGGTTGCAGGCGAGGATGCTGACGCACGAAGTCCAGAATCAGTGGCAACACGTGCAGGCGTCCATAGGATGCAGGCAAGTCGATCCGCACCCGCCCTTGCGGTTCGTGGTCATGGGTGACGAGGGCCATTTCGGCCTCTTCCAGTTCGGCCAGCACCGATACGCAGGTCCGGTAGAACGCCGTACCGGCCTCGGTCAGGGTCAACCGCCGCGTGGTGCGTTGAAACAGACGCACGCCCAGGCGTTCCTCGAGCCGGGCGATGCTCTTGCCCACCGCTGAGCTGGTCAGGTTCAAGCGCTCGGACGCGGCGGTGAAGCCACCCAGGTCCGCCACAGCGACGAACACATCCAGGCCCTTGAGCCGTTCGGAACTTTGCATCGCTTCACCCTCCATTCAGGACAAAAAATCCGCACAATCAGGATTTTTTACCCGAGATCATCCGTAGATTCTCTAATAGCCTGACGGCAAATCATTTGGAGTCAAGTGTCATGCCGTCCACTTCCACCCTCGAGGCGCCATCGTTCGCCCCGGCGTCCACCCGTTCGGGCTTGCCGATCCTGATCATGGCCGTCGCTGCCTTCATCATCGTCACCACCGAATTCCTGATCCTCGGCCTGCTGCCGGCCCTGGCCCGCGATCTGGGCATCTCGGTGGCCCTGGCCGGTCAGACCGTCACGCTGTTCGCCTTTACCGTCATGCTATGCGGGCCCTGGCTGACGGCGCGTCTGGCGCGGGTCGAGCGCAAGCGACTGTTCACCTGCATCCTACTGGTATTCGCTGCCGCCAATGCCCTGGCGGCGGTAGCGCCGAACGTCTGGGTGCTGGCGCTGGCGCGTTTCATCCCGGCGCTTGGCCTGCCGGTGTTCTGGGGCACGGCCAGCGAGACGGCCAGTCAACTGGCCGGCCCCGGCAACGCAGGCAAGGCCGTGTCGCGGGTGTACCTAGGCATTTCGGCGGCCCTGGTGTTCGGGGTGCCGCTGGGGACCGTGGCGGCCGACACCCTGGGCTGGCGGGGCAGTTTCTGGCTGCTGGCCGGGGTTTGCCTGGCCATCGCCCTGCTGATGCACCGTGTCATGCCGTCGCTGCCCGGTGCGCCGTCTGCTGCCGAAGGCGAGCGGCAGACGGCCATTCTGCGCGAGCCACGTTTCCTCGCCCATGTGCTGCTGTCGGTGCTCACGTTCACCGCCATGTTCACCGCCTACACCTACCTGGCCGATACCCTCGAGCAACTGGCCGGGGTCCCGGCAGGGCAGGTGGGGTGGTGGCTGATGGGGTTCGGGGCGGTCGGCATGGTCGGCAACCAGCTGGGCGGCTACCTGGTCGACCGCAGCCCGCTGGGGGCGATGCTGCTGTTTCTGGGGGTGCTGGCCGTCGGCATGCTGGCGGCCGTACCCGCCGCCCGTCATGGCCTCTGGGTGGTCGTCGCGTTGATCGCTTGGGGTGTGGCCTACACGGCGCTGTTCCCGATCTGCCAGGTGCGCGTCATGCAGGCCGGCGGCAAGGCCCAGGCGCTGGCCGCGACCTTGAACATCTCGGCAGCCAATGCCGGCATCGGCCTGGGCGCGATCCTTGGAGGCGCGGGCATTACCGCCTTCGGTCTGGACCAGTTGGGGGTGATTGCCACGGGAATCGCGTTGCTGGCCATCCTGCTGACCCTGGGGATGCTCAAGCGTCGTTGACCGCTTTCAGCAGGAGATATCCTGGAATTTAAAAGGAATAGTTTCAGTATTCGTGGGCCCTGCGGGCCCAATCGCGGCACGGGGCCGCTCCCACACGGATCGTGATTGCCTGTACCACTGCGGCGGGTGGGCTCCCAAGACCCTGAAGGGCTGGAGGTGGCAGGCAACCCTAGACCACCTGGTCCTTCTCCGGGACCGCATGGTCCAGATCGCTTCGCTGCGGCTCTGCCGGGTGCAGGGTGATCGGCACGGACTTGGCGGCCGGCACCTTGCTGCGCTCGGCATAGTGCCACAGCGGGATCAGCGGGTTGGCCTCCGGGTAGTAGGCGCCAGCGCAGCCTTCGGGAATGTCGTAGGCGATGATCTGCAACGGCCCGACCTCGCGGCGCACCTGAACATCGACGGCAGTGCGCACGCGCACCCAATCCCCGGCGGCGAAACCCAGGCGCACGATGTCGTTGCGGTTGAGGAAGATCACGCTGCGCGTACCGCTGACGCCCCGGAAGCGGTCCTCGTAGCCATACACGGTAGTGTTGAACTGGTCGTTGCTGCGTAGCGTCATCAGCTGGATCACGTCACGGCGGCTGCCATCGATCGGCATGTCGGGGTTCTCGTCCAGCCCGTTCGGCACCGTGAACTGCGCCTTGCCTGAAGGCGTGGCCCATTCACGGCGGGTGGCCGGGAGCGGTCGATGGAAGCCGCCGCGCTCCCACATCCGGGCTTCCATGTCATGGAAGATCTCGGGGTAGACCTGGCCGATGGCCTGACGGATCAGCGCATAGTCCTGGCGCCAGGCTTCCCAGGGGATCTGCGTACGTCCCTCCAGTAGGGTCTGGGCCAGGCCGGCGACGATGGCCACTTCCGAGCGCAGGTGCTCGCTGGCCGGCTCGGCCGTGCCCCGCCAGCCGCGGATGCAACCGGTGCTGTCCTCGGTGCTGTAGGCCTGCTCATGACCATCCTGGCGGTCGATCTCGATACGACCCAGGCAAGGCAGCAGCCAGGCATCGGCGCCCGGCACCAAGTGGGTGCGGTTGAGCTTGGTCGCCACCTGAACGTTCAGCTTCAGGCCGGCCCAGGCCGGTTCCATGCGATCGGTATCGGGGATGGCGCGCAGGAAGTTGCCGCCCAGGCCGATGAACGCCTTGACCCGCCCGGCGACGATACCTTCACAGGCATCCACGGTCGCCATGCCCTTGTGCTCGGGCACCTTGAACCCGAACAGCGACTCGATCTTTTCCACCGGCACCTTGGCCGGGTCTTCGGTGATACCGACGGTCCGCTGACCCTGCACGTTGGAGTGCCCGCGCACCGGGCAGATGCCGGCGCCGCGCTTGCCGATGTTGCCGCGCAGCAACAGCAGGTTCACCAGCATCTGCACGTTCTCCACGCCATGGCGGTGCTGGGTCATGCCCATGCCGTAGACGATCATCACCCGCTCGCTACGGGCGTAGACCGTGGCGGCGGCTTCCAGCGCGCCGCGGCTCAGACCGCTGCGCTGCTCGAGCGCCTCCCAGCTGTGGCGATCGATGCTCGCCAGGAATGCGTCGAA
The DNA here is from genome assembly GCA_046940335.1 of Enterobacterales bacterium AN_CKDN230030167-1A_HGKHYDSX7. Lineage (GTDB taxonomy): Bacteria > Pseudomonadota > Gammaproteobacteria > Pseudomonadales > Pseudomonadaceae > Aquipseudomonas. The sequence goes on along the minus strand of JBKYML010000001.1, from coordinate 331,336 downwards.
CCCTTCGGTATGGGTCTCGATGAAGGCTCGGTCGATCACGGGGGCATGCCCCTGGGCCATGGCCTGGCGGTCCAGCGCCAACAGCGCCTTGGCGATGCCCATGACGGCCGCCGTGTCACCGCCGACGGCCACCTGATGGTACTGGGTGCTGATCACCGTGGACTGGGGCCCGAGCATCTCGCTCGGAGACTGCGGATTGACGAAACGCTCCAGCCCCCGCTCGCGCAACGGATTGAACGTGATGATCGGGACGTGGCGCTTGCGGGCTTCCTGCAGCGGGTGAAGCATGCGCGGGCTGTTGCTGCCGACGTTCTGGCCGAAGAAGAACAGGCAGTCGGTGTGCTCGAAGTCCTCCAGCGTTACCGTGCCCACGGGCACACCGATGCTCTCCTGTAGCCCGACCGAGGTGCTTTCGTGGCACATGTTCGAGCTGTCGGGCAGGTTGTTGGTGCCATAGGCCCGGGCCAGCAGCTGGTACATGAAGGAGGTTTCCAGCGAGGCGCGCCCCGAGGCGTAGAATACGGTCTCGTCGGGGTGCAGCGTCTTCAGGGTGGCGCCGATGCGCGCATAGGCCTCCTCCCAGGAGGTGGGCAGATAGCGGTCGCTGGCCGCATCGTAATGCATCGGGTGGGTCAGACGTCCATGCTGCTCGAGCGCATAGTCGGTCCAGCCGCGCAGCTCGGTCAGCGTATGGCGCTCGAAGAAGGAGGGCTCGGTGCGCAGGGCGGTCAGCTCCCAGGCCGTGGCCTTGGCACCGTTCTCGCAAAATTCCAGCGCATGTGGGTCGCCTGGCTTGGCCCAGGCGCAGCTGACGCAGGCGAAGCCCTTGGGCTTGTTCTGCTTGAGCAGCGCCATGGGGCCCTTGCGCAAGGCCTGCTCGCGCCAGAGGATGTTCATCACCGAGTGGGCCGAACCCCAGCCGCCGGATGCAGAGGTGTAAGGGCGATAGCGGGCAGCGGGGTGGATGAGCCGCATGGCAGGGTGCTCCCTTCAAAGACTGACGTGTCGTGTGCCTAAAGCGTACGAGTGAGCCATGGGAAGAAAGGTTCTGCCGGCCTGTCGAGCGGCGGGCGTTCTGCGTATCAGTCGACCTTGAGCAACACCCCGACGGTGGCGGTCTGGTCGATCAGCCGTACGCTGTCGCGGCCTGCGCGCTTGGCGGCGTACAGGGCCCTGTCGACGCGCTCGATGACGTCCGTGAGGCTGGCGCCTGAGGTGTCGAACAGACTGGCGCCAATGCTCAGAGTCACCGCGTCAGGCGTCTCGAAGGCCAGGGCGGCAGCGGCGTGGAAGCGCGCGCGCAAGGTCTCGCCAACAGTGCGCAGCGCCTCGGCCGAGGTGTCGGCGAGCAGAATCACGAACTCGTCGCCGCCCAGGCGCGCCGACAGGGCGCCGTAGGGCGGCACCGAACGGATGAGCTCGCTCAACATCACCAGCAACTGATCGCCGGCAGCGTGGCCGTGCAGGTCGTTGACCTGCTTGAAGTGGTCGATGTCGATCAACAGCAGCCCACCGGGGCATGAGGGCGACACCTCCTCGAGCAACCGAGGCGCCCGGACTTCCAGGGCACGTCGGTTGTAGAGCGCGGTCAGCGGGTCGCGCGCAGCCAGGCGAGCGATGCGCTTTTCCCGGCGGTGGCGCTCGGTGCCGGTCATCGACAGGGCAATCAGCATGATCGCCATGGCGCCTTCGACCAGCGACACCTGAATGATCTCCCCGCGCAGGGCCGCCAGGTCGAGCAGGGTGCCGGGCATGACCGCGATGACCGCCTTGGCGACGTAGAAAGCGCCATGGAAGAACAGCACGTGACGCAACTGCACGGCCCCTACGCTCAGAGAACGGCCATGGGGGCGCAGCAGGAAGCTGGCGCGCAGCGACAGCAGCGCCACCAGCGAGGCGTTGACCACCGTCATGACCTTGGACCAGTACGGCTCCGGCGGCAGTGCCAGCATGGCCAGCCAGCAGGCGAAGATCAGGTACCAAGCGCGTGACAGACGCCCTTCGGTGAAGCGCGCCACGCCCAGTAAGAACAGCCAGTGCGCCGTGATCAGCAGACCATTGGCGAACCAGATGCCGACCACCAGCAGGCCCTGGCTGCGCAGCAGCGACAGGGTGCAGCCCACGCTGATGGTGGCGAACCCGGCACTCCAGTACAGCAAGGACTGCTCGCGCACACTGCCCCATTCGACGGCCAGGTACAAGGCAGCGGCCGCGGCCAGGGCGATGGTCAAGGTGAGCATGGTGATGGGGTCGAGCGCCATGGATGGCAGGCCTGCAGCTGTGCGTGATATCACAGTGATTGTAAGGGCCGGGCGGCAAGCTGCAAGCGGCAGGCGATAAGCCGTGCGTGTCGCTGGATCATGCCTTGGAGATAGCCGACGAAGTGCAGAGGGGAAGGGGGAACATACCTGATGGCAAAAGGTCATCTGAGAAGCCCGAAAGCGTCCGTCGACGCTTGGCCGATGCAGGACTGACCGGGATGACCGTACCCTCCGAGCCACTGCCCTTTCGCCCTGAGTTCGAACAGGTCGCCGAAGACGAGCAGCAGACCACCCAAGGCTTGATCGAGGCCTTGCACTCGATTCTGGAAACGACCAACGCGCATTACGCGCAGCCCGTACGCAGCGTGCATGCCAAGGCCCATGCCTTCATGCATGGCCAGCTGCAGGTACTCGACGGTCTACCCGAACCCCTGGCCCAAGGGTTGTTCGGCCAGCCCGGCGCCTACCCCGTAGTGATGCGCGTGTCGACCAACCCGGGTGACCTGCTGGACGACCGGGTTTCCACGCCACGCGGCCTGGCGCTGAAGGTCATTGGGGTGCATGGCGAGCGCCTGCCGGGTAGCGAAGGTGAGGTCACTCAGGACTTCGTGATGCAGAACGCGCCTGCCTTCACCGCCGCCGATCCCAAGGCCTTTCTCAAGACACTCAGGCTGTTGGCCAAGACCACCGACCGCATGCCGCTGACCAAGCGCGTGCTGTCTGCCGGGCTGCGTGGCGCCGAAGCGATGGTCGAGGCGTTCGGTAGCGAAAGCGGAACGCTCAAGAGCCTGGGCGGGCATCCGCTGACCCATCCTTTGGGCGAAACGTTCTATACCTCGGTGCCGCTGCTGTACGGGCGCTACTACGCCAAGCTGAGCGTGGCGCCGGTGTCGCCTGGCTTGAAGGCCCTGACCGATCAAACGATCGACCTGGAGGGCGATGAAAACGGGCTGCGTCGAGTCATCGACGAGGTGCTCAGCCAGCAGGGCGGCGAGTGGGAGGTGCGCATCCAGTTGGCTACCGATCTGGCGCAGATGCCAGTGGAAGACGCCTCGGTGGTCTGGCCGGAAGCCGTCAGCCCCTATGTAGCCGTCGCGCGCATTCAAGTGCCTGCACAGCGCGGCTATACCGAGGACGGTGTGCGCAAGGTCGACCACGACATGGCGTTCAGCCCTTGGCAGGGCTTGGCCGCGCACCGGCCGATCGGTGGCATCATGCGGGTGCGCAAGGCCGCCTACGAGCACTCGGCTGCGTTTCGCCGTCAGCACAGTGGCTGCCCTATCCACGAGCCGACGGGCCCCGTGGCGTTTTGAAGCAAGGTTGCGCCAGGGATGACCTGAACCATTGACGAGCCTTCGACGTCTATCGCCAGACAGACAGATCGAGGGACAGGTCATGGGTGTCGATCCCGTCGAGCGGGTGCTCAACTATCTCAAGTGTCACGAACGCGTGCTGACCACGGCCGAGTCCTGTACGGCCGGTCGCATCGTGGCGTTGTTGTCCGAAAAGGCCGGTACGGGCTGCGTGCTCGAGAGCGGCTATGTGGTGTACTCCCCTGAAGCCAAGCAGCGCCTGTTGGGCGTGCAGGCGCAGACGATCGAGCGCTGTGGGTTGACCAGCGAAGACGTCGCTCGGGAAATGGCGGCAGGCGCCTTGCGCGACAGTTCGGCCAATGTGGCGATCGCGACCACGGGGGTGGCAGGGCCCGAAGCGCAAGGCGACATCGCGCCGGGTACCGTGTGCTTTGCCTGGGGATTCGCCGGTCAGGGCGCGCCCGCGATGTTCAGCCGTACCGAGCGGTTCTTCGGGGACCGGCAGGCGGTGCTGCACCAGGCTGCGCTGCATGGGCTGATACAACTGATTCATTTTCATCAACGTTGGTTGCAGGGCGAACGGGCCTGAGGGCCGCGCCGGAGTAGAAGAGTCATGGCGATGGAGCAGGATGAGGTGCCCAGGGAATTCCCGATCCGGGAGGACGTTCGCGTGCAGCGGCGGGTGTGGGCGTTCGAGCGCATCGGTTGGTATGTCCTGCTGGCGGTGGTCATCGCGGCGTTGGCCGGTGTCTTCGGCAATGGCCCGGTCAGCCACCGCACGGTCACCAGTACCGATGGCCGTGTCGAGGTCGAATACGCGCGATTCAGCCGCAATGGCGCAGCCGAGCACGTCGACATCCGTGTCAAGGGTGCACCGGACGCCCAGGTCAAGCTGCTGCTCGACGGCCCGATGTTCCGTGACCTGACGGTGGAATCGATGCAGCCGCAGCCGATGGCCTCGGTCAGTCAGGGGCGTGCGCTGCTGCTGCACCTGAAGACCGACGCCGACGGCGTGGCCCGGCTCTACCTGAGCCTGCGCAACGACAGCGTCGGCTCGATCGTCGGCAAGGCCCGGGCCGGCTCGGGCAGCGCGGTACGTTTCGCCACCTTTGTCTACCCCTGAGGAACGACCATGGATGCCGTGCTGCGTGCCGGGGCGATGTACCTCGCCCTGATGGTGCTGTTCCGGGTCGCGGGTCGGCGCTCGTTGTCGGACCTGACCACCTTCGATTTCGTGCTGCTGCTGATCATTGGCGAGGCGACCCAGCAGGCGTTGCTGGGCGACGACTTTTCCTTCACCAATGCCGTGCTGGTGATCAGTACGCTGATCGTGCTCGATGTCGGGTTGTCATTGATCAAGGTGCGCTCGACCCGCGCCGCGCGTCTGCTCGATGGGCATGCCACGGTGGTGGTCGAGGACGGGCGCTTTCTGCGAGGGCGCATGCGCCGGTGCCGGCTGACCGAGGATGACATTCTGGAGTCGGCACGGGCCAATCAAGGCGTGGAGCGAGTGGAGCGGATCAAGTATGCGATCGTCGAGCGCAATGGCAAGATTTCGGTGATCACGCGGGATGATGTGGGGGAAGAGGGAAAGTGAGCGGGTGTAGACGAGGCTTGGCGGGCGGGTTTGCCTGAAGAATAAGGGGGCTGATTTTACGGCCCCTTCAGGGCCGATCGCGGCACAGGGGCCGCTCACACCCGTGGTCCCACCGCAGTGGCACAGGCAAGCGCAACCCCCTGTGGGAGCGGCCCCTGTGCCGCGATCGGTGCCGAAGGGGCCTTAGAACCAGCCCCGCCGTGCCACAGACGTACCGCCCTACAACAGCCCGCAGCCTGTCTAGACCTTCAACACCAGCTTGCCGAAATTCTCGCCCTTGAACAGCTTCTGCAGCGTTTCAGGGAAGGTCTCCAGCCCTTCGACCACGTGCTCCTTGCTCTTGACCTCGCCGCTCTGCAGCCAGCCGGCCATCTCGCGCGCCGCCTTGGGGTATTCGCCGAGGTGGTCGGTGACGATGAACCCCTCCATGCGCGCGCGGTTGACCAGCAGTGCCAGGTAGTTGGCCGGACCTTTCACGCCCTCCCGGCTGTTGTACTGGCTGATCGCCCCACAGATCACCACACGGGCCTTGAAGTTGAGCCGGGCCAGCACGGCATCGAGGATGTCGCCGCCGACGTTGTCGAAGTACACGTCGACACCCTTGGGGCATTCACGCTCCAGCCCTGCCTTGACGTCCTCGGCCTTGTAGTCGATCACGCCATCGAAGCCCAGGGTCTTGAGGTAGTCGCCTTTCTCCTGGCCCCCGGCGATGCCGATCACGCGGCACCCCTTGAGTTTGGCGATCTGCCCGGCGATGCTGCCGACGGCGCCGGCTGCACCGGACAGCACCACCGTGTCGCCCGCCTTGGGCTGACCGACCTCGAGCAACGCGAAGTAGGCGGTCATGCCCGTCATGCCCAGTGCCGACAGGTAACGCGGCAGCGGCGCCAGCGATGGGTCGATGGGTTGCAGGCCCTTGGGGTCGCCGACGTAATAGTCCTGCATGCCTAGCACACCACTGACCGTGTCGCCGACCTTGAAATCGGGATGGCGCGAGGCCGTGACCTCGCCGACGCCCAAGGCGCGCATGACTTCGCCCAGGCCCACGGGCGGTACGTAGGACTTGCCTTCGTTCATCCAGCCACGCATGGCCGGATCGAGCGACAGGTACAGGTTCTTGACCACGACGTGGCCTTCGCTCGGCTCGGCGACGGGCACCGTCTCGAACGTGAAATCGTCTCGGCGTACCTCGCCTTGCGGACGCTTGGCAAGCAGGAAACGGCGGTTGGTGGCAGTCATGGGAACTCCTTTGGAGAGAGGGAAGGCGGGAAGCTGCAAGTGGCTCGTTGCACGCTACACGTGAAGGCGGTGACAGCGCGCAGATGTCCCCTACTGCACCGCTTGTAGCATGTAGCTCCCGACGCCTCCTTATTCGGCGATCTGCAGCTTGCGCGCCTGGGTGTAGACGTAGCGCACCTTCTCGTATTCGAACGGCGAGTTCATCTGGCCGTAACGGAAACTGGTGGTGTACCGGCGGTCCACCACGCGCAGGGCGAACAGCTCCGGGTGGTCCGTGGTGGACCGAGGGACGCCGAGGTAGTTCACCGATTGCTCGCCGGCGTAGTCCACCACGAGCCCGGCGGTGTCGCGCAGGTTCGACGGGCCGAGGATCGGCAGCATGATGTAGGGACCTTCCGGCACGCCGTAGAAACCCAGTGTCTGGCCGAAATCTTCGCTCTGGCGTGGCAGGCCCATGTGCGTTGCCGGGTCCCACAGCCCACCCACGCCGATCACGGTGTTGAACAGCAGGCGCGCGGTGATCTGCCCGGCGCGTTCGGCCTTGAGCTGCAGCACGCTGTTGAACAGGTTGGGCACATCACCCAGGTTGTTGAAGAAGTTGCTCACCCCGGTACGTACGAAGCTGGGTGTGACCCGCTTGTAGCCATCGACCACCGGCAGGAACACCCATTGATCGAACCGGTAATTGAAGTGGTACACGCGGCGGTTGAACGACTCGAACGGGTCCGGCACGTTCAGCGCATCGAACGTCGAGCGTTCGAACTCGCGCTGGTCCAGGCCAGGGTTGAATTTCAACGCCTGCAACGGATTGGTGAAGCCGTCGCTCTGCGCGCCATGGGTGTCGAGTGCGTCGGCCTCGAGCACGCTGGTGCGTGGCGCGGTCTCCTGGGCCATGACGGGGGCAGCGGCCAGCAGGGCGGTGACGAGCAGCAATCGATTAACCACGGAAGAACTCCAGCATGGCGTCGCTGTTGACGCGGTAGTTGAGGTTGCCGCAATGGCCGCCATGGGGGTAGAGCGTCAAGCGGTCGCCGAAGACCTGGCGCAGGAAGCCGATGTCGCCCGGGCCGAGAATGACGTCGTCGGCGTTGTGCATCACGGCGATCTTCGGGCTCTGGCTCAGATAGTCGCGCAGGGCGTAGAGGCTGACCTGGTCGACCAGCTGCAGCAGGCTGCCGCCATCGCTGCGGGCACGCCACATGGGGATCACCTGCTCGGTGAGGTAGCACTCGAAATCGCACTGCAGCGCGCGCTTGAAGAACGGCGTCAGGCTGCTGCCTTCGGTGATCGGGTACTTGGGCGGGGTGATCAGCCCGCGGCGGTTGATCAGGTCGGAGGTGAAGGCGATGTCGGCGGCCGAGAAGCGGAACGAGGTGCCGATCAGCATCGCCATCTGTTCGTTGGACAGGTGCTGGCGCGATTGCTGGAAGTCGTACAGCAGGGCCTCGTTGAGGTCGACGTAGCCTTTCTGGCGGAAGTACATCGTCAGCTTGTGCAGCATCAGCTCATAGAAGTTGGTGCGGCTGTCGATGCCTTTCACGCGGGTCTGCACCAGCTTGTCCAGGTTGGACACCGAGGTCTGCAGGTTGACCGGTGGGTTGAGCAGCAGCACGCGCTTGAAGTTGAAGCTGCGACGCGTCTCGTCCAGGTGGCTGACGAACGCCGCATCGAGTGCGCCCAGGCTGTAGCCGGTCAGGTAGAACTCGCTCACCGGCAGGCGCGGATGCTGCGCGCGCACCGACTGCATGACCCGGTACATGTCTTCGGCGTCTTCCTGACTGATGCCCGGGGTGGCCGAGCGCGACGCGGCGCTCATGAAGTCCCAACTGGTCGGCGAGGACAGCTGCACCACGTGGTAGCCGGCCTGATAGAACAGCTTCTTGAGGTACTCGTTGATGCTGCTGGAGTAAGGCGCGCCGGTGCCGGCGATGATGAAGATCAGCGGTGCCTCGTGGTCCTGGCGGGCCAGGCGGTAAGTGAGCTTCTTCACGGGCCAGAAGTTGTCCGGCAGAGTGAAAGCGCGCTCGGGGCGCAGCGTAAGGCTATAGTCGTCCTGGTCGATATCCTCGTCGTGCGGCAGCGTCGGGCGCTGGTCGGGCGGCGTGGTGGCAATGGTCGCCTCGAAGGGGTTGGTCAGCGGATAGCCGTAGGTGGCGGCGTCAATGTCCCGCGCCGTGGCGACCGCGCTCAGGAACAGACCGCCCAGCAAGGCTGCAAGGCGTAAGGATCGAAGCATGAGTTCCCCCAGGGACGGCAGTGGTGCGATATGCAGGCTAAGACTGTGATTGCCTCGGCAAAGTTGCCGACCACGGCCTATTTATCTGCGCGAAATAGTGCCGTGCTAACGATCGGGCGACAAGCCTGTGAAATGGGGTGAAACAGCATTCGTCGCATCGGTGACGCAACCTGCCAGCCATCGGCGCTCGATCATGCCGAGGCTGGCTCGAATGATCGAAACGGAGCCTGAATGACGCACTGGCCGAGGTGGATAGGGATCATGTTGGCACTGGTCGCGTGCCTGATCGGCAGCTATGCCGTACGCCATGGCTTGATGGAGGAGGGGCGCTGGGTGGGCCGCTGCGCAGGTGGCGAAGGACCCTGGCCCTGCGCCGTGCGCGCCGGGCTGGGCTGGATGATCCACCATCAGGTGCTCGCCTGGACGGCGCTCGGATTGGCGCTGTGGGCGCAGGTGCTGCGGGGTGCGCTGGGCAGAGGCGTAGGCGTGGTCGCCGTGCTGGTGGGCATCCCGGCAATGGTGCTGTACACCGCCAGTCTGGCGGTGTTCGCGATCGTGTTGGGGGCGTTGCGAGGAGTGCGACAGGAGTAGAGCCTGCTCGGTGAAGAGGGCTTGTGAGTCCGCAGGGTCCGCAAGACAGGCCCACAAAACAGTCGACGCATGGTTTCATGAAACCCTCGAACACGGCTCACTCATGGCGCCTCGTGCCCCCGTTGCCTCAGCCACAGCGCACCGACCATCAGTGTGCTGACCCCCGCCCAACCCAGCGCCTGTCCGTTGGCCAAGCCTTCCTGGTACAGCTGCGGCACGATGCCCAGGCCCACGATGCCGCCCAGCACCACCCGCTCAGGCCGCAACGCACGCACCGGCAGGACCAGGTACACCAGCGCCGGCAACAGCAACGCCGCGCTGGGAAAACTGCGATAACGCGGATCGAACACCAGCGCCAAACTGCTGACCGCCGCCGCGAACCCTGCCGCCAGCAACAGCCAGTGCGCACGTGCCTGCAGCCAGGCATACGTTCGTCCACGCCAGCCCTGGCGCTGGCCCAGCGCCAGGGCGGCGTGGGTCAGCACCACCAGGTTCAACCCGATCAGCAGCGCGGCCCACAGCCCTTCGCTGGCGAAGCGGGCGTCACTGAGGCTCTGCTTGCCCCACAGGCCCAGGCTCAGGGCCGCCACGGCGGCCAATGACGGCAGCCACAGCGCGGTACGGCGATCACGGGGTCGCCCCGCCAGCCCCAGCGTGAATGCCAGGACACCTGCACCGCACCACCACCACGCTTGCCAGTGGGGGAGATCGCTCACCGGCCCTTCCAGAATGCCCTTGTCCTGCCGGTCGGCATCGTACAACCCCCAATAGCCGCCCACGGCGCCCTCGCTGGCGCGCTTCCAGGGTTGGTCGAACGCTTCGATGAGGTTGTACGACCACCCCTCGATCTCGGCCAGGGCGACGAATCCCCGGATGAAGCGCGCTTCGTTGACGCGGCTCGGCACGGCGGTGTCTCGCTGCCGCCCCTGGCTGGGCCAACCGGTTTCGCCGATCAGGATGGGCTTGGGGGCAAAGCGCTGACCGAACACCCGCCGCACCTCGGCGACATGGGCCAGGGCGTCGTCGATGCCGCGTGGATCGTCTTCCCAGTAGGGCAGCAGGTGGATCGTCAGGAAGTCCACGGCTGGTGCAATGCGCGGGTGCTGCAGCCAGAATTCCCACACGTCGGCATAGGTCACCGGCACCTGCACCTCTCGCTTGACCCGTTCGATCAGCTCGACCAGGCGTGCCTCGGTCACGTCCTTGCGCAGCAGCGTCTCGTTGACGACGATCACTGCCGTGACCACGTCCGGGTTGGCATTGGCTGCGGCGATGAGCTTGGCCACTTCCCGGTCGGTGTCCGCCGGGGCGGCGTTGACCCAGGCGCCGAGCATGACCTTCAGGCCATGTTGGCGGGCCAGCGCCGGGATGGCCTCGAGCCCGGTCATGGAGTAGGTGCGGATGCACTGGAAGCGCCGGGCCAGCAAGGCCAGGTCGGCGTCCAGGCGAGCTGGGCGCAGGACGAAGGGCTGGTCGAACGGTGACTGGTCCTTGTCGAACGGGGTGTAGGAGGCGCATTGCAACCGGTGCGCCGCGCTGGCGGCATCGGGCAGGTGCACGGGCTTGCCGAGCGTGTACCAGAACCCGCCCATGGCGAGCAGCATGCTTAGGCTTGCCAGCAGGCAGGTGAACCATGGGTGGCGAACGAAAGCGGGCATCGCGTCGGTCCATCGTCAGGTGCAAGCGATCAGCTAGGCACTGCTATGGGTGATCGTCAAGTGTCGTCATGCAAAGATCGCGCAGAGCCATCGGCATCGATGGCGTGGATAGCCATGCGCGGTCGCCCAGTGCTCGCTGGAGGTCGTATGCAGACCCGGACGGCACAGGACACAGGCCGATGATGCAGTCTCCAAGACCTGAAAGAGGCATGCCGTGATGAAGCTGCGACGTTTTCTGGGGGTGGGTACTGCGATGGTTCTGGCCATGGGCGCTGGGCAGGCCATGGCCAAGCAAGTCAGCATCGGCTACGTGGATGGGTGGTCGGACAGCGTGGCGACCACCCATGTGGCCGCCGAGGTCATCAAGCAGAAGCTGGGCTACGATGTCGACCTCAAGCCCGTGGCCACGGGCATCATGTGGCAGGGCGTGGCCACCGGCAAGCTCGACGCCATGCTCTCGGCCTGGTTGCCGGTGACCCACGGTGAATACTGGGCCAAGAACAAGGACAAGGTGGTCGACTACGGTGCCAACTTCAAGGAAGCGCGCATCGGCCTGATCGTGCCGGAGTACGTCACGGCCACCAGCGTTGCCGACCTCAAGGGCAGTGATGACTTCAAGCAGAAGATCGTTGGCATCGACGCTGGGTCCGGAGTCATGCTCAAGACCGATCAGGCGATCAAGGACTATGACCTGACCGGCTACAAGCTGCAGGCCAGCTCGGGTGCAGCGATGACCTCGGAACTGGGCCGTGCCTACGCCAAGAAGGACCCGATCGTGGTGACCGGCTGGGTGCCGCACTGGATGTTCGCCAAATGGAAACTGAAATTCCTGGACGATCCGAAAGGCGTGTACGGCGCTGCCGAGACCGTCAACAGCATCGGCAGCAAGGCACTCGACGCCAAGGCACCGGAAGTGGCGCAGTTCCTGCGCAAGTTTTCCTGGCAGTCCAAGGACGAGATCGGTGAGGTGATGCTGGCCATTCAGGAAGGCGCCAAGCCTGAAGCAGCGGCGAAGGACTGGGTCGCCAAGCACCCCGAGCGTGTGAAGGAGTGGGTGGGGCAGTGAGGTTGGCCCTAGGGGGGTTGACCCTCTGCGGATGACTGCCTGATTCGCGTGTATCTTGCGGCCCCGTCGGGGCCGCATCGCGGGCAAGCCCACGCTCCCAGGTCCGGCTCCAGGCACGGGCCTGCCTGGTTTCAGACGCACAAAACTCGCCATATCCTCCCGCCTGTCCAGTCGTATTGTTACCCCTCCTGCAATACACCCTTACCTATAAGACTAAGGTCGTCTGGCTGGGCGCCAGCGGCAGCCTAAAGTGGAGGTGGGTTCTACCTACTCTGTGCTGCTAGGACAAAAACAATGAACGACAGCATTTACCTTTCGATACAGAACAGTCCACGGTTCAAGGAGCTGGTCGCCAAGCGCGAGCGCTTCGCCTGGATCCTCTCCGCCATCATGCTTGGCCTGTACTGCGCCTTCATCCTGTTGATCGCCTACGGTCCCCAGGTGCTAGGCACACGCATCGCCGCCGACTCGTCGATCACCTGGGGCATTCCCTTGGGCGTCGGCCTGATCCTTTCGGCTTTCGTCCTGACCGCCATCTATGTGCGCCGTGCCAACGGCGAGTTCGATGAGCTGAACAAGGCGATCCTGAAGGAGGCGCAGCCATGAGCCGTCCCTTCCATGCTCTGGCCGTGCTGGCCATCGGGGCCTTCGCGCCTGTCGTGTGGGCGGCCGACGCGCTGACCGGCGAGGTGCAGAAGCAGCCGCTGAACGTGTCGGCGATCGTCATGTTCCTGGCCTTCGTCGGGTTCACCCTGGGGATCACCTACTGGGCCTCCAAGCGCAACAAGTCGGCGTCCGACTACTACGCCGCTGGCGGCCGGATCACCGGTTTCCAGAACGGCCTGGCGATCGCCGGCGATTACATGTCGGCGGCCTCTTTCCTGGGTATCTCCGCGCTGGTGTTCACCTCAGGCTACGATGGGCTGATCTATTCGATCGGCTTTCTGGTCGGCTGGCCGATCATTCTCTTCCTGATCGCCGAGCGCCTGCGCAACCTGGGCAAGTACACCTTCGCCGACGTGGCGTCGTATCGCCTGGGGCAAAAGCAGATTCGCACCCTGTCGGCCTCCGGCTCTCTGGTGGTGGTGGCGTTCTACCTGATCGCACAGATGGTCGGCGCCGGCAAGCTGATCCAGCTGCTGTTCGGCCTGGACTACCACGTGGCGGTGATCCTGGTGGGCATCCTGATGTGCCTGTACGTGCTGTTCGGCGGCATGCTGGCCACCACCTGGGTGCAGATCATCAAGGCGGTGCTGTTGCTCTCGGGTGCCAGTTTCATGGCGCTGATGGTCATGAAGCACGTCAACTTCGACTTCAACGCGCTGTTCTCCCAGGCCATCGACGTGCACCCCAAGGGGGAGGCGATCATGAGCCCAGGCGGCCTGGTCAAGGACCCGATCTCGGCCTTCTCCCTGGGCCTGGCGCTGATGTTCGGCACCGCCGGCCTGCCGCACATCCTGATGCGCTTCTTCACCGTCAGCGACGCCAAGGAAGCGCGAAAGAGCGTGCTGTACGCCACCGGGTTCATCGGCTACTTCTACATCCTGACCTTCATCATCGGCTTCGGCGCGATCCTGCTGGTCAGCACCAATCCGGACTTCAAGGACGCCGCCGGCGCCCTGATCGGTGGCAACAACATGGCGGCGGTGCACCTGGCCGACGCGGTGGGCGGCAGCGTGTTCCTCGGCTTCATCTCGGCCGTGGCCTTCGCCACCATCCTGGCAGTGGTTGCCGGTCTGACGTTGGCCGGCGCCTCGGCGGTGTCCCACGACCTGTACGCCAGCGTCTGGCGCAAGGGCAAGGCCAACGACCGTGACGAGATCCGCGTGTCGAAGATCACCACCGTGGCCCTGGGCCTCCTGGCCATCGGCCTGGGCATTCTGTTCGAAAGCCAGAACATCGCCTTCATGGTCGGCCTGGCGTTCTCCATCGCGGCCAGTTGCAACTTCCCGGTGCTGCTGCTCTCGATGTACTGGAAGCGCCTGACCACTCGCGGCGCGATGATCGGCGGCTGGCTCGGCCTGATCAGCGCGGTGACGCTGATGGTGCTTGGCCCGACCATCTGGGTACAGATCCTGGGACATGCCACGCCGATCTACCCGTACGAGTACCCGGCGCTGTTCTCGATGCTGATCGCCTTTGTCGGGATCTGGTTCTTCTCGGTCACCGACAAATCGGCAGCGGCCGAAAAAGAACGTGCGTTGTTCATGCCACAGTTCGTGCGTTCGCAGACCGGCCTGGGTGCCAGCGGCGCCGTCTCGCACTGACCGCCAGGGTCTGATCGTCAAAACGCCCCGCTTGCGGGGCGTTTCTCGTCAGGGCGTGGTGTAAACCCTTGGGAAATTTCCACAAAACGTTCGGAACGGTCTGGATGTGGTCCTACATGCATTGACGAATACTCCTGCCTGTCAACGGCGTAACCCGGGCTGAAAATCCCGCCTGCCGGGCTGACAATCCCGCCTGTCACGACACACAGGTATTTCCAAGGAGATTGAATTCGTGAAACGCACCCTTCTGGCGCTGCCATTTGCCCTTTTGACCACCACTGCCGCCTGGGCGGCTGATCCGATCGAGAAGCAAGTGCAGGTCATTGCCACGGTACCCACTGGTCAGTTCTACGTAGAGCCGGTCGGCGGTGGCTGGATGAACGACCCACAGGAGCTGCCGTGGAATTCATTCCAGTCAAAATTCGGCACCATCGATAAGCAGTTGCAAGTCAAAAGCACGGTTGGCCCGATCGCGGCCTATCTCATGTCACCTGCTGTCATTTCCGATGGCGCCAATGCCATCAATTTGGACATCAAGGTCGCCGGTAAGTCGCTGAGCACGACCTCGGCAGAGGTCGTCGCTGCCACCGAGGCTGGCGCAGGCGCTGTCGTCGGCTTCCAGGTGGCCGCCAAGAGTCCGACGACGGGCAACTTTGCCCCTGGCAGCTACCAGGGCCTGGTCAGCATGGTATTTGAAACCGCCGCTCCTTGATTCCGGGGCTCACGCCTCTCTATCCGTCATTGCCGATCCTTGCTCCTGCGTTTGCGCGTGAGGGGCTGGATCGGTATTGCCTGCGGAATGTATTATGTCCAACTTCCGAATTCCGTATCCGGGGCGTCTCCCGCTGGCCCTGGGCCTGTGTCTGGGGCTGCTGATCAGCCCAGGCACCACGTCAGGGGCCGTGCTCGGCAGTATCGCCAAAGGCTTGCCCAGTGAGTTCGAGGCCCACTTTTTCGATGTGCCATTGGCCGTTCGGGTCGATATCGACGGGCGCTACCTTGGCGACGCGCTGGTGGTGCTGTCCCGTGACGAGCACGTGCAGTTGCTGGAGTTCACCGACGTGCAGCAGAGCCAGGAACCGGCCGACGTGCGTCGGCGCTGGCAAGAGCGCCTGGCTGAAGGGCGCCTGTTGGGCGACTGTCAGCGCGAGTGCCCCGAGGGTCTCAAGGCGATCCATTACAGCCTGGTCAATTCCCAGTTGTCGCTGCTGACTCGCCAGGCCGAACAGCAGGGGGATGCGCCCCGCTTCCATACATTGCCTGAGGCGGGCAGCTACGGGCTGCTGTTGCGCAACCAGCTCAACCTGGTAGGCGGCGGGCAGGACGCCACGGGCCGCTATGCCGTGCAAGGGCAAGGCAGTTTCGGTGACTGGACCACGCTGGCCGATGCGCAGGTGGTTCGCAACAGCGACCAGCAACAACGCACCCGCCATCGGCTCGATCAGTTGTATGGCGAGCGGATCGTGGACGACCACTTCTATCGCTTGGGCTATTTCACGCCGGGGGCGCAGGGCCTGACCCGTGAGCCGCGGTTCTATGGCGCCACGCCGGATTCGACGCTGGGCCTGATGTTCGGCAGCAGCGACAGCCTGCTGATCGACAACGGTCAGCCCAGCGCCACGCCGATCTACGTGACGCCCAATCGTCCTGGGATCGTCGAGATCTATCGCAACGGTGTCCTGATTAACAGCCAGGCCGTGGACGCAGGGTTGCAGACCATCGACACCCGTGTGCTGCCGGCCGGTATCTACGAGGTCGAGGTGCGACTGGTCGAAGACGGTCAGGAAAGCTCGCGGACCCAGGCCTTCATCTACAAGCCGTCCAACTGGCGCAACCTCGATAGCCGCTGGCGCTACAACGCCTATGTGGGCCAGCAGACAGCGCTGTTCAGCAACTGGGACAACGACGAGCGCAAGGGCCTCAATGCCGGCGTACTGACCAACTACCTGTTGCGCCCCGACGCCGTGCTCGGCCTGTCGGCCCAGCGTGTCGACCGCACCATGCAGTACGGTACTTCGTTGGACTGGGACATCAATGAGCGCCTCAAGCTCTACGGCAATGTCTACCAGACCGACGGCAAGGGCAATGGCTACGACATGCAGTGGATCGGCACCCACGCGCTTGGCTCCTGGGTGTTCAGCCACAGCCGTAGCCGCGTGCTGTCTTCACGACGGGTGCGTGGCGATCTGGCCGACGAGGGCGATGTTCGTCAGACCTCCTTGTCACTGAACCATCGCATCAGCAACCGCAGCACAGCAACCGCCAGGCTGTCGCACGCGTCTGGAGCGGCCAGTGGCCTGGGGATCGACCTGGGCTGGTCGTTCTATGGCAAGGTGCTGGGCTCGGACGCCAACTGGCGACTGTCGGTATTCGATCGTCCCGGTTCGCTCAGCACCGGGCACGCGCGCAACCGCGGCATCAACCTGGGCTTGAGCATGAGCCTGGGTGGGCCGGGCCGGCGTATCGGCGCTACCCTCGGCAGCCGTACTTCGCGCGACGGCCAGCGCGATCAGAACGCATCCTTGACCTACCGCCAGGACATGGCCCTGGGGCCGCTGCGCATGCTGTCCGGCACGGCCTCTTTTGATCGCTATGGTACGGGGCTGTCAGGTAACGCCCAGTTCAACAACCAGTACCTGTACGGCGATGCCTTCTTGCAGCGCTCGTCCTATAACGCCGACCTGAGCGGTGGCCTCAACCTGCACAGTCTGGTTGCCGTCGGCCAGGGCGAGGTGGCCATGAGCGGGCAGTTCATGCCACCCGAGGCGGGCCTGATCGTGGATGTCGAGACCGATCTCGATACCCTCGAACTGCAGGCCTATGAAGCACGCGGTGGCAGTGTGCGCCTGCGCCCAGGTCGTAACGTGGTGCCGGTGGGAGCCTATCAGGCGAGCCATGTGCAGTTCGATTTCGCAGGCGATCACGACCCCGCCGCCACCATCCAGCCCAGCAGTCTCGATTATCACCTCAACCGCGGCGCGGTCGAGCATCACACGGTCAGGGTCTTGCGCACCGTCACGGTCCTGGGTCGCCTGGTGGACGGTCAGGGCCGGAGCTTGGGAGGGGTATCGGTCATCAATCATGCCAGCCGCAGCGTCAGCGAGGCAGATGGGTACTTCTCGGTGCAGATGAGTGCGTCATCGCCGTCTCTGGAGGTGCGTCGCGGCCGCAGCACGCTGTGCCATCTGGTACTGGACCTTGATCGCTTCACCCAGGAACAGGACGTGGTACTGACCGGCGATATGCCCTGCACACGTAACGAGCTGGTGTCTCAGGCAGCCGCCACACACAAGGGCGACAGTTGAGCAGGCTGGCGAGGCCTTTTGTAGCGATCGCCCGTCGGCGCGTTGGCTCTGACGGCGCAAGGATAGAGTGAAATGAACAACGAGCAACGATTCCGGAAGCGACGCCCGTCCAAGCTGGCCCTGTGTCTGCTGGTCTGGGGCGCCTTGGGGGCGGCCCATGCAGCAGACATGGACATCACGGCCGTCTATGACGGCAGTATCGATCGGGAGTTTCGCAACACGACCCCGCCTTCGGGGTTCTGTCCCGAGAACCCCGAATTCTGTGACGGCCTCGAGACCATCGCCGCGCCGTTCAGCTACGAGAAAGCCACCGAACACAGCGCCCGCGATGTCCGCGATCGGTTCTACATACGCTTGCCGCAGGCGCGCAAGGTCACTGTGCAGAATGCACGCGGCGAGCACTACGAACTGACGCTGCTGTTCACGGCCATCGGTCAGCGCGTCAGATCGCAGACCGCCTTGGGATCACCCGCTGCAACGGGTCGTCCCATGGGAGGATGTAGCTTCCTGTCCGGAGAGATCGAGGATGCACTGCCAGGCGGCGACCAGCAGCCGGAAGCCTATTATGCTTGGCTGATCAACAACCACCAGCATCCACAAGGTTGCTATTCGGACTATCACTCGGGCACGCCAGGTGATCGCACGGTGTCGACCGTGTCCGATATCTCGTTCGGTTATCGGTTGCTGACGCCCAACCCGCATAACATGCGGCAAGGCATCTACCGAGGCACGGCTACCTTTCGTGTGGGGTCAGGTGCGGAGTTCGACCTGGGTAATGGCGTGACTGGCCTGAGCAGTGATGTGCTGAACATTCACTTCACCGTGGATGTGCAGCATGCCTTCGACCTGCGTTTCCCGCCGGGCAGCGAGCGAGCAGTGTTGGAGCCGCCAGGTGGCTGGCAGAACTGGCTGGCCGGGCGAGGCGAGCCGCCCTATCTGGAGCGCGACCTGCCGTTCGACCTCTGGTCGACCGGGCCCTTTAGCGTCTACAAGACCTGTGGCTACCTGGTTGCCGGAGGCTGCACCCTTCGCAATCCGCGCAACCAGGAAGTGCCCGTGGAGGTGGCCGTGAGCATGCCCCCAGGCGTGACCCATCGCAACGCGCCAGTGCGCCGGGTGCCGATACCCACGGGCAGGAATGCACCCTTGGAGCTCAGCCAGACGGCGGTGTTGGCCAATCGCCCTGGACAGTTGCATTTTCGAATCGATCAGGCCGGTGTTCAGGCGATGACGCGGGAGGCCGGTACGACCTACACCGGGTTGGTTACCGTGGTGTTCAACTCGGAACTGTAGCTGCACATCAGAAATTTCTATTTTTCTTTGGGAAAATTCCCACATCTCACTTCGTGGCCGCCAACGATAATAGCCTCGTGCCACCGGGCGGCCATCCTCTGGAGATCCACCATGATTGTTCGCAGGTACATGATGATCCTTGCACTGTTGCTGCCCGACCTGGTCCATGCAGGGCCGGAGCTCAACGTCGGTGCGCTGTACGATTATCTGGAGCCAAACACCAGCACGCTGCTCAAACGGGTGCGCAATGGCGGCGACCACACGGCCTTTGTCAAGGTCAGCGTGGCCGAACTGGTCTACGACTCGCAAGGCAAGGCGCAGGAGATCGACCTGGAGGGGGTGCCCATGGAACAGCGTGGCCTGGTGGTCAGCCCGGCGCGGCTGATCGTGCCGGCCCGTGGCATGCAGACCATGCGCATTCTGTACCGCGGCGCACGTGACAAGGAACGCTATTACCGCCTGCGTTTCATTCCCGTCTTACCAGAGCAGGGCGATGGCTTCGCGCTCAGTGAGCAGGAGGCCAAAGCCTATGGCGACAGTCTGAAGGCCGGGGTCCAGCTGCTGGCCGGCTATGGCACGCTGCTGTTCGTACGCCCCCATTCAGCCCATTACGACACGCCGACGCAGCTGAGCGACGGGCACCTGCACGTGCGCAACCAAGGCAACGCGACCGTGGTACTGGATCATTTTCGCCAGTGCGATCCAAGCGGCACTGAATGTGGCACGGCCACCCAACATCATCTACTGCCTGGGCGCAGCCGACAGTTTCCAACTCAATCCGGGCGGCAACTGCGCTTCGAGCTGCGCGAGGGCAAGCAGCGCCAGGACTTGATCTTCAACGGTTGAGCGGCGCGAGGAGCATAGGGACATGTACACTGCATTAGTGGTCGATGACCACCCTTTCATTCGCACCAGCGTGCGCTTGCAGCTGCAGAACGATCACATCGACGTGGTCGGCGAGACCGACAGTGGCGTCGATGCCCTGCGCCTGATCCGCGAGCACAAGCCGAACCTGGTCATTCTCGACATTTCGCTGCCTGGGCTGGATGGCATGCAGGTCCTGCAACGCATCAACGCGCTGGAGCATCCGCCGCGGGTGCTGATGCTGACCTCGCAGATGGCCGATACCTTTTCGCTGCGCTGCATGAAGGCAGGTGCGGCCGGCTTCATCTGCAAGACAGATGACCTGAGCGAGCTGAGTCGAGCCGTACTGGCGATTCGCTCGGGCTTCACCTACTTCCCGGAAGTGTCGCTCAGCTCGGTGTGTCGACAGGACATGCAGGCCAGCGAGAAGGCCTGCCTGGCCAGCCTCAGTGACCGCGAGCTGGTCATCCTGCAATACCTGGCGCGAGGGTTGAGCAACAAGGCGATCGGCGAGCTCATGTTGCTGAGCAACAAGACCGTGAGCACCTACAAGGCACGCCTGATCGAGAAACTCGGGTTGAGGTCGTTGATCGACCTGGCGGATCTCGCCAGGCGCAATGGCCTGGTGTGATCATCACCCTGGCCCGTTTCGTCATGACCGTCTGGATGCTGGTAGGGCTATGGCTGCCGCTGGCTCGGGCGGATGAGCCGCGCACGCACCTGCAGGGGCGTGCAGTGCTGGGACGCTCGCTGGCGCCACCAGACGAAGCCCAGCTGCGCTGGCTGTGGACGCGGCGTACGCTCAGCCTGGGCGTCGTGCAGGCAGACGAACCGCCCTTGGGTGTGCTCGGTCCAAACCGTGCGTACGAAGGCATCACGGCCGATTACGCCGGGCTGTTGTCCGACTACCTGCGCCTGCCGATCGAAGTCCGGACGTTCAACTCGATGACCGAAGCCACGGCCGCGCTGCACGAGGGGCGGGTCGATCTGCTCGGTGGCATCACGCGGCAGCAGGCCGAGCAAGCCAATCTGAGATTGTCGCGCGCCTATGCCGAGGACGTGCCACGGCTGGCCACGCGCGACGACAAGCGCGTCGGCTGTCAGGCCGAAAATGTCGTTCGCGTGGCCATGCGCGAGGGCTACCGCGATCTGGCGCAGGTGCGTGCGCACTATCCACAGGCACAGGTGCAAGGGTACGCCTCCACGCGTCAGGCAATGGGGGCAGTAGCGTTTGGACAGGCCGATGTGTTCGTCGGCAGTGCCGTGGAAAGTCATTACCTGGTTGGTCGGGCGCAGATGAACAACCTCGTGCTGCACGAGTGCCCGGGATGGCCGCGACAACCCATCGGTTTCGCGCTCGCGACACACCAGCAGACCTTGGCGTCGCTGATCGATACTTTGTTGGGCAACGTGTCGGACGGCGAGCATGCGCACATCCGTCAGCGCTGGATGCCGTTCGTCGAGCAATTGGCCGAGCAAGCGCCGACCATGCTCACCTTGACGCCGGCCGAGCAGCGCTGGCTGCAGGGGCGACGGCGCATACGGGTCCTGCTCGACGAACAGATGCTGCCGTTGAGCTACCGAGATGCCGAAGGGCGCTTCAAGGGCTTAAGCGTGGATGTGCTCGAACGCATCGGGCGTGCCACGGGCCTGACGTTCGAGTTCATCAGTGGTGGCACGGTCGAGCAGATGATCGGCCAGTTGCATCAGGGGCGGGCTGACGTGATCGGCGCCTTGACGCCCAGCGCCGCCCGCGAGCAGTACCTGACGTTCAGCCGTGCCTACCTGACGTCGGTGCGGGTCCTGGTCACCGCCGATGATAGCGACGTCATCCACCTGGAGCAGTTGCAGGGCCAGCGGGTCGGCACCTTGCCCAGTGGCTTTCCCAGGGCCTACCTGCATGAACATTATCCAGGCATCACCCAGGTGGACACCCAAGGCCCGCTGGATGCAGTGCTCAAGATCGGGGGCGGCAAGATCGACGCGGCGGTGCTGCCCCTGGTCTGCGTGCGTTCGTTGTCGGCACGTCTGCCCCACGGTGGTTTTCGCATCGGCGCCAGTCTGGCGTTGCCCCCGGCGCAATTCGCCTTGGCGACCCGGCAATCCGATGTAGAGCTGAGCGCCATTCTCAACAAGGCGCTGGCCAGCCTCTCGCCACAGGAGGTCGATGCTCTGGCGCGTCGCTGGCAAGGCGAGCTGATCGTCGGCGACAGCTTCTGGCACCGTCACCGGCAACAGGTGCTGCAAGGCTTTGTCGCGGTCGCCTTGCTGTTGGTTCTGGCGCTTGCCTGGGTTCGCTACCTGCGCCGCCTGATACGCGTGCGCGAGCAGGCCGAGCGCGCGCTGGCCGACCAGCTGGAATTCATGCGCGTGATGATCGATGGAACGCCTCACCCGCTGTACGTCTGTGATCGGGATGGTCGGTTGCTCACCTGCAACAGCTGCTACCTCGAAACCTTGGGCGTGCGTCGTGAGGAAGTGATCGGCCAACTGCTCGGTTGCCTGCCGCACCTGGCCTGGCAACGAGGTTGGCGCGAGGTGCTGTGCTCGGGCCAGGCACAGGTCGAGGATCGGCAGGTGCAACTGGCCGATGGCCGCGAGCGCATCTTCTACCACTGGATGCTGCCGTGTCGCAGTGACCATGCCGGTGCCAGCGTGATCGCAGGCTGGATCGACGTCACCGAGCGCTTCCAACTGCATGCCGACCTGCAACGGGCCAAGGAGGAGGCCGAACAGGCCAATCAGGCCAAGACCCAGTTCTTGGCCACCATGAGCCACGAGATCCGCACGCCCATGAATGCCGTATTGGGCACGTTGGAGTTGGCATTGCGCAAGGCCGAGCAAGGCATTCTCGACCGAGTGTCCATCGAGGTCGCGTCCGAGGCGGCGCGGGGGCTGCTGGCACTGATCGGCGACATCCTCGACGTCACGCGGATCGAGTCCGGGCACCTGGAAATCAACCGGGAAGCGGTGCAGCTGGCCCGGCATGCCGGCAGTGTGGTGCAGCTGTTCCAACCGCAGGCCCGCGCCAAGGGCCTGCACCTGAACCTGGAATTGGAAGGCGAGGTCGAGCGCGACGTACTGATCGATCCGCTGCGGTTCAAGCAGGTGCTCGCCAACCTGCTCAGCAATGCCATCAAGTTCACCCAGCACGGCACCGTGCGCGTGAACCTGCGGCTCATGCCGCGCGAGGATGCACGGCTGGCGCTGAGCCTGACGGTCGAAGACACCGGCATCGGCATCCCGGAGGCCGACCTGGCCCGGCTGGGCGAACCTTTCTGGCAGGCCTGCAATCATCGCCAATCGACCGGTCGTGGTGCAGGCTTGGGGTTGTCCATCAGCCGTACACTGTGCCAGCTGATGGGCGCGAGCATGACCTTGCACAGTACCCTGGGCGTCGGTACCCGAATCGAGATCGAGATGGCCGTCGAGCCTGCCTCGAAGGCCAAGCCCAGTGGGTCAGCGCCTGCCGAGCCCCAGGATTCACCCCACCTGCACACGCGGCCTGGCCTGCGGGTCCTGGTGGTCGACGACTATCCGGCCAACCGCTTGCTGCTGGCCCATCAACTGACCTACCTCGGTCACCACGCCAGCACGGCCGAAAATGGCACCCAGGGCCTGCGCCAATGGATCGCTGGGCGTTTCGATCTGGTCATCAGCGATTGCAGCATGCCAGGCATGAATGGTTACGCACTGTGCCGGGCGATCCGGCTGCATGAGCAGCGCCACGGCTGGCCCCGCTGCCGGGTCGTGGGAATCACCGCCAATGCCGTGGTCGACGAGCGCCGACGCTGTCTGGCCGCCGGCATGGATGACTGCCTGTTCAAACCGCTCAGCCTCAAGGCGTTGGCCGCCTTGCTCGGCCCTTGCGACTCGGGCGATCAAGGGGCTTCCAGCGCCGCCGGGGCCATCGATGCCGACCTGGGCGATCTGCGCCGCCTGACTGGTAACGATCCTGGGGCGCTCAAGGGGCTGCTGCGTGACTTGCTCGAGAGCAATCGCCAGGACCTCATCGAACTCAGGCGCCTGGCCGAGTGCGGTGATCTGCCGGCCTTGGCCAGGCTGGCCCACCGGATCAAAGGAGGAGCACGGCTGGTTCGTGCCCGCGCCCTGGTCAAGGCCTGCGAGCAGATAGAACGCGGTTGCCTGGGCAAACCAGTGTCACTGGACGTGCTGAACGTACAGGTCGAGGCCGTTCGCCGGGCGATGCAGGCGCTCGAGGATGAGCTGCGTGGACGGCGCGAGCAAGACCGGTCCGAGTCTGCGGCGGACATGCAGGACGCCGGCGGTACGAATGCCCGCCATGGAGGTTGACGAGGATGACTGAGGGTTGGCGTGTGCTGGTGCTCGAGGCCCATGGCTTCCAGCGTGCCATCGCCGTACGAACGTTCGAGCGCCTGGGGTGTGCCGAAGTCCTGCAGGCGACCCAGGCCAACGAAGCACTGGCGCTGCTGCGCTGCCTGGAGGGCGTGGACTTGGTGGCGTGCGGCCTGCGAAATGACAGCGACGGTGACATGGATGGCCTGGAGTTCATCCACTGGGTCGGGCGCGAGCGCTTGGCCAAGGGAGTGCTGGTCAGCGGCTGCCTGGGGCCGAGCCTACGGCGTGGCCTGCAGGGCCTGGTGGAGCAACTGGGGATGCGATTTTTCGGCGATGTCGAGCCGCCGTTGCCTCTGGACCCTTTGCGTCAATGGCTGAGTATGCCCGTGCTACCGGCGCCTGCGCCACCGTTGCCCGAGCGTCTCTGGCCCGATGAAGATCAGGTGCGTCAGGCCTTGCGCGAGCACCAGTTCGTCGCCTGCTTCTTTCCGGTCTTCGAGCTGGCCACTGGGCGGATCGAGGCGGTCGAACTGGTGACGCAGTGGCATCACCCGTTGCTCGGTATCCTGGCCCCCGATCTGTTCCTGCCGGTGGTGAAGCGTTGCGGCTTGTTCGACGACGTCTGGATGGCCATGCTCGAACAAGGCCTGGCGCTCTATCGGACGCTCAGCGACGAAGGCTGTACGCTGCCGCTGTCGATGCGTGTGCACACCGCGCAACTGAGCGATCGTCAGTTCTGTGTGCAGGTGCGTGCCTTGATTCGCCGCTATGGCTGCCGCCAGGGTCACTTGTGCCTCGATCTGGCTGACCAGGGGCTCTACCGGTTGACGGTGATCGAGCAGGAAAACCTGTTGCGTTTGCGTCTGTTGGGGTGCGAGCTGGGTCTGGCGGGATTCGGTAGCGACAAGGCCAGCAGTCAACTGCTTTGCCAGTTGCCTTTCACGCGGATCCGCTTGGATGGGCAGTTCATCGCGGGCTTGCCCCACGAGGCGCGTTGCCGGGCGGTGGTCCATCATTGCCTGCGACTGGCCGATGAGTTGCATCAACGGTTGACGGCTGTGGATGTCACGACTGCCGAACAGCACGTGGCGCTGCTGACGCTGGGATGCCAAAGCGCTCAGGGTCCCTACCTGGCACCGCCGCTCGATCGCGAAGAACTGCTCAGACGCGTGCGCTGTAATCAGCGACTCGGGCCAGATCGCGATTGAGCGGGCGGCTCAGGGCAAGGTCATATGCGTCCGAGCAACAACAATACCAGCAGCACGACCAGGATCACGCCAATGATGCCGGACGGCCCATAGCCCCAACTGCGCGAGTGCGGGAATACCGGCAAACCGCCCACCAACAGCAGGATCAGGATGATGATGAGGATCGTGGTCATGTCGAAGTCCTTGTGATGTCCAGGGGAAGCGGTAAGGTGACCGCCTATTCTTCCGACTGCCCTGACGAAAGGAAGATTCCATCGAGATGCGGACGAAAACCCGCTGCGCCAAAGACCGCGGTGATGGCTATACGCCACGCTATTGCAGCGCTACGTGAGCCGCGGGTGCAGAAGATTCGGGTATGCTGGCCAGTTCTTTTCAGGACGAGAGGGCCTCATGGTCAACTATTGCTGGTTCGTGCTGGCGGCGGTCTTCGAAATCGCCGGTTGCTATGGGTTCTACCTGTGGCTACGCCTGGGCAAGAGCGCCTGGTGGGTGGTGCCGGCGTTGCTCAGCCTGACCTGTTTCGCCCTGGTACTGACCCGCGTCGAGGCGGCCTACGCGGGGCGGGCCTATGCGGCCTATGGGGGGATCTACATCGTCAGCTCGCTGTGCTGGCTGGCGCTGGTCGAGCGTGCGCGGCCCTTGGCCAGCGACTGGCTTGGCGCCTTGCTGTGCGTACTTGGGGCCAGCCTGATCGTGCTCGGTCCGCGTATCCAGGCGCCCTGAGCCTATTCCAACAGTTCCTTGGGCACGTCGTGACGGGCCAGGAGCTGGCATTGCTGGCTCTCGGGGTCGAACAGAATGAACGCCTGGCCCTTGGCCAGGGCCTGGCGCACGCGCAGCACGCGGGTCTGCAGCGGTGTGTCGTCGCCGTTGTCGGTGCCGTCGCGGGTGACGAAATCCTCGATCAGGCGGGTCAAGGTATCGGCTTCGAGCTGGTCGTAGGGAATGAGCATGGGAAGGTCGTCCGGTTCAGGTCAGACGATAGTACGTCAATTGTAGGAAGAGGAGGGGCTCGGCAGGGAGCCCCTCCCTGTGTGGTCAGTGCGGTTCGGTCTTGTGGCCCAGCAGGCTGTCCACGGCCGGTACCCGTGTCTCGCTTTCCATCTGCGTTTCGTGCTCCAGCTGATGGCTGAACTGTTCGAGGGAGGCGGTGGACGGATGCGAATCGCTGGCGAACACCGGCGGACTCATCAGGTAGGCCCCCAGCAGGCGGCTCAAGGCTGCCAGACTGTCGATGTGCGTGCGCTCGTAGCCATGAGTGGCGTCACAACCGAACGCCACCAGGGCCGTGCGGATGTCATGGCCCGCCGTCACGGCCGAGTGGGCATCACTGTAGTAGTAACGGAACAGGTCGCGGCGCACGGGCACCTCGTGTTCACCCGCCAGCTTCAGCAGGTGGCGGGACAGGTGGTAGTCGTAGGGGCCGGAGGAATCCTGCATGGCCACACTGACGGCATGTTCGCTGGAGGCCTGGCCCGGCGCCACGGGCGCGATGTCGATGCCAACGAACTCGCTGACGTCCCAGGGCAGGGCGCCTGCCGCGCCGGAGCCGGTCTCTTCGGTGATGGTGAACAACGGGTGGCAGTCGATCAGCGGCTGCTCACCGCTTTCCACCACAGCCTTGAGCGCGGCCAACAGTGCCGCAACGCCCGCCTTGTCGTCCAGGTGACGGGCGCTGATGTGTCCGCTCTCGGTGAACTCCGGCAACGGATCGAAGGCCACGAAATCGCCCACGCCCACCCCCAGCGATTCGCAGTCGGCGCGGGTGGCGCAGTAGGCATCCAGACGCACTTCCACGTGGTCCCAGCTGATCGGCATCTGGTCGATGGCGGTGTTGAAGGCGTGACCGCTGGCCATCAACGGCAACACGCTGCCGCGCAACACGCCCGCGTCGGTGAACACGCTGACCCGGCTGCCCTCGGCGAACCGGCTCGACCAGCAACCGACGGGGGCCAGGGCCAGGCGGCCATTGTCCATCAGCTGACGCACGCTAGCGCCGATGGTGTCCAGGTGCGCGGAGACGGCGCGGTCCGGTGAGCTTTGTCGGCCCTTGAGGGTGGCGCGGATCGTGCCGCGCCGGGTCAGCTCGTAGGGGATGCCGAGTTCTTCCAGGCGCTCGGCGACATAGCGCACGATGGTGTCGGTGAAGCCGGTCGGGCTGGGAATGGCGAGCATCTCCAGCAGTACCTTGCGCAGATAGTCCAGATCGGGTTCCAAGGTGGATTCAGGCATGCACGCTCCTTCGGGTCAGGTGATCGAACGGCTGTGCGGGAACAGCAAGTCAACGAAACGTTCGGCCGTGGGTTGCGGTTCATGGTTGGCCAGGCCCGCGCGCTCGTTGGCCTCGATGAACACGTACTCGGGCTGGTCGGCGGCGCGCACCATCAGGTCCAGGCCGACCACGGGGATGTCCAGGGTGCGCGCGGCGCGGATGGCGGCCTCGGCCAGCACCGGGTGCAGACGTTCGGTGACATCTTCCAAGGTGCCGCCCGTGTGCAGGTTGGCGGTGCGGCGCACGTTCAGGCGCTGACCGTTGGCCAGGATGTGGTCGTAGTCCAGGCCGGCATCGCGCAACGTGCGCTCGGTTTCCTCGTCCATCGGGATGCGGCTTTCACCCCCGGTGGCCGCCTGGCGGCGTCGGCTCTGCGCTTCGATCAGGACCTTGATGGTGTGGGTGCCGTCGCCAATCACCTGGGCTGGGTGACGCACGGCGGCGGCCACGACCTCATGGCCGATGACCACGATGCGCAGGTCCAGGCCGGGGTGGTAGCTTTCCAGCAGCACACGGCTGTCGAACTGGCGGGCCTGTTCGATGGCTCGGGTCAGTTCGTCCACGCGGGTGATGTTCACGGCCACGCCCTGGCCCTGCTCGCCATCGACCGGCTTGACCACGATCGCGCCATGGCGCTCCAGAAACGCCAGGTCTTGCTCAGCATCGCCTGCCAGCTGTTGCGCAGGGACCTGTAGACCGGCCCCGTGCAAAGCCTGTCGGGTCAGGCGCTTGTCCTGGCACAGGGTCATGCTCACCGCGCTGGTCAGGTCGCTCAACGACTCGCGGCAGCGCACGCGACGCCCGCCCAGGCTCAGGGTGAACAAGCCCGCCGCCGCATCGTCGACCTGCACCTCGATACCGCGACGGAAGGCCTCGTCGACGATGATGCGGGCATAGGGGTTGAGCTTGGCCTCCGGGCCGGGGCCGAGGAACAGCGTCTGGTTGATGCCGTTCTTGCGCTTGACCGCGAAGGTCGGCAGGTTGCGAAAGCCCAGCTTGGTGTACAGGCGCTTGGCCTGGCGATTGTCGTGCAGCACCGACAGGTCCAGGTAGGCCAGCCCACGGCTCATGAAGTGCTCGATCAGGTGGCGCACCAGCACCTCGCCCACGCCAGGGCGCGTGCAGTGCGGGTCCACCGCCAGGCACCAGAGGCTGCACCCATGTTCAGGGTCGTCGAAGGCCTTGCTGTGATTCAGGCCCATGACGCTGCCGATGACTGCCTGGGTGTCCTCGTCTTCGGCCAGCCAGTACACCGGGCCGCCCTGGTGCCGGGGCGTCAGGCGCTCGGGGTCGATGGGTAGCATGCCGCGGGCCTGGTAGAGCGTATTGATCGCCTGCCAGTCGCTCTCGGCTTGCGCGCGCCGGATGCGGAAGCCGCGAAACACGCGCTGGGCGGGCCGGTAGTCGGTGAACCACAGGCGCAGGGTATCGGAAGGGTCGAGGAACAGTTGCTGGGGGGAGTAGGCCAACACCTGCTGGGGCGCGGCGACGTACAGCGCAATGTCGCGCTCGCCGGGCTGCTCGTCGAGCAGCGCTTTGGCCAGGTTGGCCGGGTCCGGGTAGGTGTGCCCGATCAGCAGCCGTCCCCAGCCACAGTGCACGGCGCGCGGGTGATGATGCGGCTCGCTGCCATCCTCGGCCAGGCGCGCCTGCAGGCGCTCGTAGGACGGCGTCTGGCCGCGCAGCAAGCGCTGGCCGTAGGACGTTTCATGGGGTTTCATCGATCAGAGTCCTTGCTCGCTGAGCCACAGGTTCAGCGCCGCCAGTTGCCAGAGCTTGGAGCCACGCAACGGGGTCAGTTGACCGTGGGGGTTGCTCAGCAAGGTATCGAGCATGGCCGGATCGAACAGGCCACGGTCCTGGCTGGGGTCGGTCAGCAGGTCGCGGACCCAGCCCAGCGTAGCGCCTTCGAGGTGCTTGAGGCCGGGGACCGGGAAGTAGCCTTTCTTGCGGTCGATGACCTCGTGCGGGATGACGCGGCGCGCGGCTTCCTTGAGCACCTGCTTGCCCCCGTCGGGCAGCTTGAAGCGCGCCGGAATGCGCGCCGACAGTTCGGCCAGGCGGTAGTCGAGGAACGGCGTGCGTGCTTCCAGGCCCCAGGCCATGGTCATGTTGTCCACGCGCTTGACCGGGTCGTCCACCAGCATCACCGTGCTGTCCAGGCGCAGGGCCTTGTCCACCGCCGCGTCGGCACCGGGTTTGGCGAAGTGTTCGCGCACGAAGTCGCCCGCCGCGTCGTAGTCGAGCGCCCAGGGCGCCTTGACCGTCTGCCGGTACTCGTCGTAGCTGCGGTCGAAGAACGCCGTACGGTAGGCTGTGTAAGGGTCGGCAGCGCCGTCGACCTGCGGATACCAGTGGTAGCCGGCGAACAGTTCGTCGGCGCCCTGGCCGCTCTGTACGCCCTTGCAATGCTTGGCCACTTCGCGCGACAGCAGGTAGAAGGCGATGCAGTCGTGGCTGACCATCGGCTCGCTCATCGCGCGGAAGGCGGCTGGCAACTGGTCGATGATCTCGTGCTCGGCGATACGCAACTGGTGGTGCCGGGTGCCGTAGTGGCGGGCGATCAGGTCCGAATACTGGAACTCGTCGCCGCGCTCGCCGCCTGCATCCTCGAAGCCGATGGAGAAGGTGGACAGGTCGTCCACGCCGACCTCGCGCAGCAGGCCGACCAGCAGGCTGGAATCGACGCCACCGGACAGCAGCACGCCGACGTCGATCGCCGCGCGTTGGCGGATGGCCACGGCATCGCGGGTGGCGTCGAGCACGCGGTCAGTCCAGTCGTTCAGGGTCAAATGCTGTTCGTCAGCGTGGGGGCCGTAGTTCAGCGACCACCATGTCTTCTGCTCGACCTGACCCTGGGCGTCGATGCGCATCCAGGTGGCCGGTTCGAGCTTCTGCACGTTGGCCAGCAGCGTACGCGGGGCAGGCACCACGGCATGGAAGTTCAGGTAATGGTTCAGTGCGACCGGATCGAGCATCGGGTCGATGTCGCCGCCCTTGAGCAGCGCCGGCAGGCTGGAGGCGAAGCGCAGACGCTCGCCGTTGCGCGACAGGTACAGCGGCTTGACGCCCAGGCGGTCGCGGGCCAGGAACAGGCGCTGAGTGTCACGCTCCCAGACGGCGAAGGCGAACATGCCGTTGAGCTTGGGCAGCAATGCCTCGCCCCAGGCGTGATAGCCCTTGAGCAGCACTTCGGTGTCGCCGTCGGAGTGGAAGGCATAGCCCAGGGCCTGCAGTTCTTCGCGCAGCTCGGGGAAGTTATAGATGGCGCCATTGAACGCCAGCGCCAGACCCAGGTTGCCATCGGTCATCGGCTGCGCCGAGCCGTCGGACAGGTCCATGATCTTCAAGCGCCGGTGGCCGAGCGCGACGGGCCCTTGGCTATGGAACCCCCAGGCATCCGGGCCACGTGGCGCCAGGTGATGGGTGATCCGCTCCACGGCGGCGAGGTCCGCCGGACGTGGGGCCTGATTGAAGGGGGTGAAGCGCAACTCGCCAGCTAATCCGCACATAAGTCCTTACCGGTTTTTCCGTTGGGGAAGGTGCTCCAACATGGAGCACTCAAGTAGTGACCTGACGTGGACGCCGAGAGTTTTAGAGCTTTTGGTTATATGGACAGGTGGTGCGGCGGGCGGGCTTACAGGTATCTGCTGCGAAGCCGTGGTAAGGCGAGGGCTAGCGGAGGGTTCTCTGGCGTAGGATGAAGACCGTGACGCCGATGGCGCTGACCATCATGAGCGCCCGGGCCCATGGCAGGGGCATCAGGTAGCACGACAGGGCGATGCTCACCCAGAGCAGACCGATGGCCCAGACCTTGCCCTTGAGCGGAATGCCTTCGCCGTTCAGGTAGCCACGAATCCAGGGCCCCAGGCGTGGGTGTTCGATCAGCCAGGCGTGAAAGCGCGGTGAGCTGCGGCCAAAGCAGGCAGCAGCCAGGAGCAGGAACGGGGTGGTCGGTAGCAGCGGCAGGAAGATGCCGATCACCCCCAGCGCGACGCTGAGCCAGCCCAGGGCCAGCAACACGTAGCGCGTCACGGATCAGTGGTGGCGGGGTTTGAGCAGGGCAGGCTTCTCGTCCGGTGCCTGCAGCAGCAGGAACAGCGCGGTCAGCGCTTCAGGGATCTGCACGATCATGTCGTCCTGCAGGCTCGGCGTGCGGGCGATGTCCTCGAACTCCGGCTGCTCGTCGAACAGGCCCGAGCCGACCATGATCGGCAGCAGCATCTCGCTGACCTCTTCCTCGGCGTTCTCGAACCAGGCTTCCTCGCGCAGGAAGACACCTTCCATGAAACCGATGCACCAGCCACGCAGGTCGGAATCGTCCGGTTCGTCGCCCAGGTCCAGGTCGCACGGCAGCTCGAATTCCTCATCGCTGGCCAGTTGGCGTGCAATGTGGCCCTTGAGCGACGCCAGGGTGGTTTCGATCTCGGTGCGCTGCGCTTCGCTGGTGTAGCGCGGCTGTTCGGCGAACAGCGCATCGATCCATTCACGTTCCGGCACGTCTTCGGCGCAGATCGACAGCGCGGTCAGGTAGCCGTGGGCGGCGACGTAGTCCAGCGCTTCTTCGTGCAGCTCATCGGCGTCGAGGAAGGCTTGCAGGCGGGTCAGTTGCTCGGCGAAGGACATTACAGGGCTACCTTGGGAATAAACGATACCGAATTCTAGCACCTTGCAGTCGCTGCGGGGCAAAGGGAACGCCTGTCAGCGAAACGCCTGTCGGAACCTGGGCTGAGGTATACTCGTCGGTTTTCCACCGACGTGGGCGTCTTGCCCGCGCGGCAAAAGCCGCTTACGCATTCGTGGGTGTGCCAGGCCGGTTTTTCCGTCAGCCTGTGCCCTGCAGAATCAGGCGATTCGTGGAGTTTTCAATGCTCGAACAGGCTCAGCGCGTCCTCAAGGACGTCTTCGGCTACGACAGTTTCCGCGGGCGACAGGCCGCGATCATCGAATGCGTGGCCAATGGCGGCGACGCCCTGGTGCTGATGCCCACCGGGGGCGGCAAGTCCCTGTGCTTCCAGGTGCCCGGCCTGCTGCGACCGGGGTTGACGGTAGTGGTCTCGCCCTTGATCGCCCTGATGGACGACCAGGTCGCCACCCTGGATGAACTGGGCATCGCTGCGGCCGCGCTCAATTCCACCTTGAACACCGACCAGCAACGGGAGCTGGCCGCGCGCCTGCGTCGCGGGGAAATCAAGATGCTGTACCTGGCGCCGGAGCGTCTGGTGCAGCCGCGCATGCTGGACTTCCTCAGTTCCCTGCACATTTCGCTGTTCGCCATCGACGAAGCGCACTGCGTGTCGCAGTGGGGCCACGATTTCCGTCCCGAATACCTCCAGCTCGGGCAACTGGCCGAGCTGTTCCCCAACGTGCCGCGCATCGCCCTGACCGCGACCGCCGACATGCGCACCCGCGAAGAGATCGTCCAGCGGCTGCACCTGCAAGGCGCCGAGCGATTCCTGTCGAGCTTCGACCGTCCGAACATCTTCTACCGCATCGTGCCCAAGGAGCAGCCCCGCAAGCAGCTGCTGGCGTTCCTCGGTGAGCGCCGTGGCAACGCCGGTATCGTCTACTGCCTGTCGCGCAAGAAAGTCGACGAAACGGCAGCGTTCCTCTGCGACCAGGGGTTTCCGGCGCTGCCGTACCACGCCGGGCTGGCCGCTGAAACGCGTGCGGCCAATCAGCACCGCTTCCTCAACGAGGAAGGCCTGATCATGGTCGCCACCATCGCCTTCGGCATGGGTATCGACAAGCCCAACGTACGCTTCGTCGCCCACCTGGACCTGCCCAAGTCCCTGGAAGCCTACTATCAGGAGACCGGGCGTGCCGGGCGTGACGGCCTGCCTGCCGATGCCTGGATGGCCTATGGTCTGCAAGACATGGTCATGCTCAAGCAGATGCTGCAGAACTCCGAAGGCGACGAGCGCCACAAGCGCATCGAGCAGCACAAGCTCGACGCCATGCTCGCCCTGTGCGAAGAGAGCGGTTGCCGGCGTCAGGCGCTCCTGGCCTATTTCGACGAGCGGCTCGAGCAGCCGTGCGGGCATTGCGACAACTGTGTCGATCCGGTGCAGACCTGGGATGCCACCGAGCCGGCCCGTCAGGCGCTGTCGGCGATCTACCGCACCGGCCAGCGTTATGGGGTCGGGCACTTGATCGATGTGCTGCTGGGCAAGAGCACTGACAAAGTACGCAACTTCGGCCATGAGAAGCTGGCCGTGTTCGGGGTGGGCAAGGCCACCAGCGAGCACGAGTGGCGCTCGCTGTTCCGGCAACTGGTAGCCCGGGGCCTGGTGGACATCGACATCGAAGGTTACGGTGGCCTGCGCCTGTCCGACAGCTGCCGGCCCTTGTTGCGGGGTGAGGTGGCGCTGCAACTGCGCCGTGACCTCAAGCCGCAGACGGTGGCCAAGAGCGGCGGCGGCAGCCCGGCCAGCCAACTGGTGCGGGGCGAGGAGCGCGAGCAATGGGAAGCCTTGCGCAGCCTGCGCCGCAAGCTGGCCGAGGAGCACAGCGTGCCGCCGTACGTCATATTCCCGGACTCGACCTTGCTGGAGATGCTGCGCAGCCAGCCCACCAGCCTGGCCGAGATGGGCCGGGTCAGTGGGGTCGGGGCGCGCAAACTGGAGCGCTATGGCCAGGCGTTTCTCGAAGTGCTCAACGGCGCGGGCGGCCACGACGAGGCGCCCAAGGTGGTCATCGATCTGCGCCATGAGCTGGTCAGCCTGGCGCGTGCTGGCATGACGCCATTGCAGATCGCCGGTCAGCTGAACTGCAGCGAGAAGAACGTCTATAGCCTGCTGGCCGAATCGCTGGGGCGCCAGGAGCTGAGCCTGGAGCAGGCGTTGGATGTGCCGGAGGACCTGCTCAGCGAGATCCAGGATGCGTTTCTCGACGGTGAGGGCGAGCTGCCGCCCGTGTCGAGCATCGCCGCGCAGTTTGCCGGGCGCGTACCGGAGGGCGTGCTGCATTGTGTGCGGGCGGCGCTGGCGGCTGAGTTCGAGCTGTAGTCGTTCACCTTCACAAGAGCGGTGTCTCGGCCAGCGCCGTCGCTGGCAAGCCGGCTCCCACAGGGGCCGAGCCGAACCAGGCAGGGCAGGGCACAAAGATCTAGACTGCCGCACCCATGCACAAGGTATCGCCCCCGTGGGGCTTGCCCGCGATGGCGGCGGTGCAATCACCCTCGGTATCGCTAATGGTCGAAATGATCCACCCCCGCCAGCGTGCCAAGCCACGAAACAGCAGGACGTTGCCTACATCGAAAGCCTTGCACAGCGCCCAAGGCCATGGTTAGCTGCCTAATAATTAGTTTCGATGACCGAGTAACCCTATGCCGCTGACCAACAACCAACACCGTTTCGGCATGCAGCTGGCCCAGATGTCGCGCGGATGGCGCGCCGAGCTGGACCGTCGGCTGGCCGGGCTCAACCTGTCCCAGGCCCGCTGGCTGGTGTTGTTGCACCTGGCGCGCTTCGAAGAGGCGCCAACCCAGCGCACCTTGGCGCAGAGCGTGGGCGTCGAAGGGCCGACCCTGGCGCGGTTGCTGGACAGTCTGGAGGCTCAGGGTCTGGTGCAGCGGCAAGCGGTCGCCGAGGATCGCCGGGCCAAGAAGATCCAGTTGTGCGCACCTGCCAAACCGTTGATCGAGCAGATCGAAACCATTGCCAACGCTTTGCGCGCGGAGCTGTTCGAAGGTGTCAGTGAGGCGGATCTTGACGTGTGCATGCGCGTGCATGCCAAGATCCTCGGTAACCTCGAGCGCTCCTGATGCCGTGAAGGCGTCTTCATCCGTTCAACACGAGCACGTACCCCCATGGACTTGCACAAACCCGAAGTCGTCATCACCTACTGCACCCAGTGCCAATGGCTGCTGCGTGCTGCCTGGCTGGCCCAGGAGCTGCTGTCGACGTTCGCCGACGAACTCGGTCGCGTGACCTTGGCGCCGGCCAGTGGCGGTACCTTCCGCATCACCTGCAATGAGGTGCAGGTCTGGGAGCGCAAGGCCGATGGTGGCTTTCCTGAAGCCAAGGTGCTCAAACAGCGCATTCGCGACCAGATCGCCCCCACGCGCGACCTGGGGCACAACGACCGTTAAGGCGACTGCCCTCAGTCGTACAGCGCTTTTTTCTTCCAGTTCTCGTCCTCGTCCGTCTTGAGGCCCTGGGTCAACTGGTTGTCCTCGTCCTCGGTCGGCTCCAACTGGTCCAGTGCCTGTGCATTGGCGCGCGCCAGCAGCTTCTCCAGGTAGGTCAGCTGCTCTTTGTACTGCGCAGGCTCGGGCTGCTTGCTCAGGTACTGCACGCCGCGTTCGAACGCCAGGCGCGCCTGGCCCGGCTCAC
Organism: Enterobacterales bacterium AN_CKDN230030167-1A_HGKHYDSX7; assembly: GCA_046940335.1. Classification (GTDB taxonomy): domain Bacteria; phylum Pseudomonadota; class Gammaproteobacteria; order Pseudomonadales; family Pseudomonadaceae; genus Aquipseudomonas. Next base: position 295,510 of record JBKYML010000001.1, on the reverse strand, counting down.
CCTTGACCAGGCATTGCTGGCCCAGGTTGTTGAAGAACTCGATGTGCAGCAAGACCAGCACGTGCTGGATCTGCTTGACCCAGTACTTGCCTTCCTCCCGTGTCAACACGTTCTCGTGGGTGGCGCGCACCACCTGATGGTGCAGCACTTCGAGCAGTACTCGGATGTCCTTGGCCTTGGCTTCGGTGGCGATCGGACTCGGCGGATTGTTCACCGGAATCTTCTCGCCGAGCGTCACGAGCTGTTCGAGTTCGGCGATGCGCGTCTTGAGTCGCACATCGCGCTTGTCCAGAGCGAGCAGGCGCTGGTCCAGGTCGAGTTCGATACGGGCCAGCAGCAGCTTCAGTGCGGGGCTCATGAATTGCCCAGGGAATGTCTCGCTGATATCGCTACAGCGTCGCTGGCGCTCGTTGAGGTCGATCTTCAGGCGTGCGCGGTCGAGCCGGGTGTTTTCCACCAGGTTGTTGAGATAGCCGATGACGATCAGCAGGGCGATGCCTGCCACGACCAATAGTGTGATCAGAAATGGTGTCACCGGTAACGCCTCTGTCGGATTTTGCTTGCCTGGAGTGTAGTGAGTTCGCGCGGCAGCGAATAGCATCCCGGTGAAAGAGAAGGGCATCTTGCAGGTTCGTGCCCCGTTTTCGACCGTGCAAGCGTTCGACCATGGGCAGGACATTGGGCGCGAAGTGATTGATTTGAATAAATTTATACAAAAGGCTTGACGCCTCCCCATGGCCTCCCTAGAATGCGCGCCACTTGCAGCGCAAAGCTAAACGCCACGCGATGCAGGCAGTGAATGTTGTAGCGTGTCCCCTTCGTCTAGTGGCCTAGGACACCGCCCTTTCACGGCGGTAACAGGGGTTCGAGTCCCCTAGGGGACGCCATTTGCGGGAATAGCTCAGTTGGTAGAGCACGACCTTGCCAAGGTCGGGGTCGCGAGTTCGAGTCTCGTTTCCCGCTCCAGTTTCTCCGGCAACGCCTCATGGCGGGGCAGGAAAAGAAAATCCAGGCTGAATCGTGAGGTTCATGCTCTGGTGCACTGAAAAGTGTCGTGTGTCCCCTTCGTCTAGTGGCCTAGGACACCGCCCTTTCACGGCGGTAACAGGGGTTCGAGTCCCCTAGGGGACGCCATTTGCGGGAATAGCTCAGTTGGTAGAGCACGACCTTGCCAAGGTCGGGGTCGCGAGTTCGAGTCTCGTTTCCCGCTCCAGTTCAAGACTGTGGCGTCTATACGGTACAGGGTGGTGAAGGTCGTCAAGGCGCTTCACGCCAAACGTGGTAATGCTTCACCCTGCGGGAATAGCTCAGTTGGTAGAGCACGACCTTGCCAAGGTCGGGGTCGCGAGTTCGAGTCTCGTTTCCCGCTCCAATCTAAAACGAAGAAAGAGACGAAAGTCTCTTTCTTCGTTTTCGCATGCCTGAAAACGGGTCCCGGCCTGGCAACGGGATGCCAGCCGGGTTGCCTTATTTGTAGGTCACGGTGAAATTCAATGCGCCATTTGCCTGACCTGGCGTGACTGACGGAGCCGTCTGATAGTAGCGTGCCTGGAACCTCAAGTACGTCTCGCCTGGCACCAGTGGCGTCACCGGTACCTCTGCATCGAGCCGCACCGGTGTAATGCCGTCTTCGTGCAGGACCTGTATGCCCAGACCACTCGCCCCTGAACCACTGGACAAGCTGAACAAGCCCAGATCCGGATCAAGGGTGGTAGAGCCTTGTGCGCCCTGCATATAGACATGGGCCCTGGCGCTGCTGCCTGATGGATTGTCGTCGCAATCACTCAGGCGGATTTCGAACGTGACCGGAGCCGTGGTGTGACCAGGGCCAGTGAAATTCTTCACGTCGTGGCTGCCCAGTGCCACTGGATCTGGATTGACGGCATCGGCCTTGAGCGAACACTGCGCGGCGGTTACAGTGCCGTGGAGGTGATAGCGCATCACCGAACCGATCGTGTCGTAGCTTCCACTGAACAATTGCACGCCGTTGAACGCATGCGGTCCAGGGGCGATCGGCCCGGTCTTGATCAGCGTGATGAAAGCACGCAGGTTGCTCATTTGGATGCCCGTCGGTCCGGTGCGATGGTCGGCGTATCCTTGCCAAGGTACTGAGTGCCAGGAGCTGGCGTTCCAATAGTTCTGTGGGGTACCGCCTGCGCCCGTGTAGGGCGAGTCCAGGCGCACGTGAACCCCCACACCCGCCACACCGGTTTCCAGGATGCGGCCGGTCAGGTCTTCACCGGCCACAGGAGGCAGCGGGCGGGTGACGATCTGTTGTGTATTGATTACCTGCGCGGTGAGGTATTCGGTGCCTTGAATGTTATTGCATACCAGTATCAGTCCTGCCTCGTTTGGTACGCTGTAACGCACATTGGCTTGTCCGATCACACTACCGACCGGTGCGTCGCGCGGCACCCACATAGGATTCAGGCGCAGGTTGTGCACCAGCTCGCCAGGCGTGCCATGCATCCATTTGCAAATGGCCATCGCTTCATCACTGTTGAATAAGGCGAGGACTGCCGGGATCATCGTGGTACAGGCTAATCGCTTCATGTTCAGGTCCGGAGGCTGTCTTGAGAGGGAAGTGGGCATTGCAACGTCTGCAGGCGATAACCCTGCTCGAAGCGCATACCGGCAGGGTCGATGTACACCTGGCAGGTCTGTTGGCCCCAGCGCAGGTGCAACCACTGAGCCTTCTCGTCAATGGCCACCAGTGCCTGGCCTGCCTGACCGACCACCGCTACGGTCTGACCGTTCGAATCAGTAACCTGAGCGCCGAACGGCCATGGCCTGTCCTCGTCCTGCTGCAAGGTGAGGATCAAACGGGCGACCTTGCGCGCGTCGAAGCGCACCTTGACGATCGCGCCACGGCGGGGGACTACTTGAGCGCTGCCATTGTCGACTTGTATCTGTGGGTCGAGGTGGGTGGTCTGTAGCTGCAGAGAATTGTTGCGATAAGGTTGCAAGTGCGGCGCGGTCATGAAGCCACTGCTGTCGGTGGTGCCGCCTGGTGCGTTCTGCACGCCCACCCCGGGTATGCCAGGCACTTCGATCAGGGCATTGGTCTCACCCAGCTGGCTGGCAAAGGTCAGGCCTGCTTCATGCAGCAGCAGGCTGCCACTGGCGTTGGCCGACAATGAGCGGTAGTTGCTGCCCTGGGTGTAGCCGACACCGATATTGGCGCGAGCCCCTTGATAGCCAAGCGATAGCGCACCTGAGGCCTGCTGTCGGGCATCGCGGTTGGCCGATACTGAATAACGCAAGCGGTGGTCCAGTGCGCCGCCACTGAGGCTGGCCCGTTGACTCTGACGTCCGTTGCTGCTCTGGGTCCCAACTGTGAGGCTGGAGCCGCTGAACCAGTCCAGTGGCAGTGTCATGCTCAGGCCGAACAGTCGATCCTGACGGATGCCAGTGGCCAGTGATTGCGAGGCGAATAGGCTCAGACTGACATCACGGTACTGAGTGTTGAGTTGCAACTGGTACTGTCGCCGTTGCAGATTCGTGCGCCAGTAGTCGTCCTGGGACAGGGTGAAGCTCAACGAGCTGCGGCTGCCCAGACGCTGGTAGAGTGAAGCTTCCAAGCGGCTGCGCCGGTTGCCCAGGTAGTCCGAGTAGGCGTTGCGCTCACGCACGGCTTCGTCATAGTCGCGATAGCCTTCGCTGGAGTAGCGGTAGCCGGCGAAGCGCAAATGGGTGCCAGTATCGAACGCCTTGCCGTAGCGTGCCGAGTAGCTTTGACCCTGCACTTGGCCCAAGCGTTGGCCCAGATCGGCGCCCGCCTGGGTCACATCCAGCGACACGGCGCCCAACTGCCCAAGGTCACGGGCAACACCGATCAGCCCAGCGCGGTAGTAGTCGCCACCCTGGATGCCCCCGTAGACGGTGCCCCAGCTGTTGCCGCGGGCCAGGCTCGCCTGCCATAGCAATGGTGTGTCCAGGTGCTCGACACCGTTGTAGCGGCCCAGCGTGGCGCTGTAGCGCCATACCCCTTCGCGCAACAGGTTGGCCAGGCTGGAGTAGGGCTGCAAAAAACGTCGCACTTGGCCATCGGCCTCAGTCAACACCACCTCCAGTTCGCCACTACCGCCGCCCACGCCCAGGTCATCGATGACATAGGGGCCTGGCGCGACGAACGTGGTGTAGACAGGATAACCGTTGAGCAGCACTTCCAGCTTGGCCCGAGTCTGCGCCACACCGCGGATCACCGGTGCGTAGTGTTGCATCACATCGGGCAGCATGCCCATGTCGGAGGCGATCTGCAGGCCTTTGAAGGGCAGGCTGCGAAAGACCTCGCCATGACTGAAGGTTTCGCCGAGGGTGAAGTTGCCGCGGTTGTCGGGCAGGTCACGCTGCAGGTAGGTGTTGCTGCGGGTCCAGCTGCGCTTGCCCTGGCCGTCCTCACGCAAAGCCTGATTGCTGCGCAGCCGCCAGGCGCCGAGGTTGACGCCACTATTGAGCAGCAAGTCATGGCTGGCCTGGCTGCTGCCCTGGCGATCGAGAGTCTGCGTGGCAACCTGATAGTTGACGAAAGCCGCATTGATACCGGCATCCCACTGTTCTGGTGGCACACTTCCTTGCACGTCACGGCGCAGGGCAAACTGTGGCACCGACAGGGCGAGTTGCAACTTGCCAGGGTCGAACTCGGCGCTGGCATCAGGCAGATACTCGGCCAGGTCCTGACAGGGCAGGGTGTCGTCCAGGGGGCGATCCAAGGCCTGTTCGCGCAATCCCAGTTCGCGCAGCAAGCCGGCCGGCAGACAGGCTTGCAGGCCTTGCCCGCCCGGACCAGGCAGTACCTCGATCTCACGCTCGCCCAGGCGCGAAAGGTTGACAGTGACCTGGACTCGGTAGCGCCCAGGCATCAACGGGGCTTGGCTGACCAGGGCTTGCAGGGCATGTTGCCCGGCATCGGTCGTTTCACCGGGTGCCTGGCGCAGGAACGAGGCGTTGAACTCCGGTGTTGGGGTGGCCAGTGCGGGTCGGTAGGCGCACAGCAGCAGGCTGGTGCCACCCAGCGCCAGCAGCGGTGCAAGGCGACTGCGTGACGGTGTGCGCAGGCATCGGAGGGGGTGGTGCATCGGGGAGCATTCCTGTCGACGATGGCCCGCCTGACCATGAGGTGGCGAGTCGGGGCGTGGAAAGCGCGGCTGACGGGTGGGGCGGCAGCGGGCGCAGGGCCCGAACGATAGGGTTTGAGGGTGGTAGAGGCTGTAGGGAATGTCTATGACTGGCGGGGAATAGTTGGATTCGCAGTACGCGAGACTGTCAGATTTTTTGTGTTCGGGCCGATAACGGCCTGCCGTCAGGCAGGCCGTGCTTTTACCAGGTCGGCCTGATAAATCGATCTCCGTACAGAATCGCAAATTGATTCATCGCGCTCTTCCAATCATGCGCCGCTGAACCCCAGTTCGCCGTGATATTTCGCAGTCCAAGCCAGATCAGCTTGGTCGCCGCATCGTCGGTCGGGAAGTGACCGCGGGTCTTGACGATCTTGCGTAGCTGAGAGTTGATGCTCTCGATGGCGTTGGTCGTGTAAATCACTTTCCGGATGGCTGGCGGGAAGACGAAGAAGGGAATCACTCGATCCCAGGCCCGTCTCCAGGCAGCCACCACTGTTGGATACTGCTTGCCCCAAGGGCCGTTTTCAAAATCGTCCAGCGCCTGCTCAGCTGCCTCGGCGTTGATGGCCTGGTAGATCGGTTTCAGCGCCTTGGCCAATTCACGACGCTTATCCCAGGCCACATAATCGAGACTGTTGCGGATCAGATGAACGATGCAGGTTTGCAGTGTCGTAGCCAGAAACACTGCGCTCAGAGCCTCAGGCATCCCTTTGAGTCCGTCGGTCACAGCAATCAGCACGTCTTCGATACCACGCGTCTTGAGATCATTGAACACTTTCATCCAGAACTTCGCACCCTCGGTGTTCTCGATCCAGATGCCCAAGATATCGCGCGTCCCGTCGGGTAGAACGCCCAGCGCCAAGTAAATGGCCTTGTTGCGCACCAGGCCTTCTTCGCGGATTTTCATCCGCAGCGCATCAAAGAAAATAACCGGATACATCGGCTCCAGAGGCCGCTGTTGCCACGCGCCGATCTCTTCCATGACCTCGTCTGTCACAGAGCTGATGAAGTCGTGCGAAACCTCTGTTCCGTACTGCTCGGAAAGAAAGGCTCGGATCTCTCGGACTGTCATTCCACGTGCGTACATGGCGATGATCTTGTCGTCGAAGCCGGTGTATCGGCGCTCGTGCTTGGGGATCAGAATGGGCGCAAAGCTGCCGTCTCGATCACGAGGAATCTCCAGCCGCAGCGGGCCATCGCCGGTCAAAACCGTCTTGCCACTCTTGCCATTACGCTGGTTGGTTTCATCCTCTGGGCGCTGCGCGCCCGGCGGATAGCCCAGGTGGTGACCCAGCTCGGCATTCAGCGCGCGTTCGATCAGGGCCTTCTTGAACGCCGCAGAGGCATCCTCGATGGCTTCTGCGGTCATCAAGCCCTCACCAAACTGCTCCAGCAGTTCTTTGGGGATTTTGGGCAGGTCACGCAAGGGTTTCTTTTTGGTTGGCATACATGCACCTCTTACTCATGTTATGCCCGAACACAAAATTTCTGACACCCTCCAGTACGCGCGTAAGAAACAGAGTCCCAAAGGACCCTGCAAACCCTTTTGCTGAAGACAGGCGACGCCTCACGCCATCTGGTGGAGGGGTTAACGTTCGCCTGTTTCCTATCACGTGACGGGTACGCTTCTCAAGCCATTGACCTTGTCCTCTCTGAGATCTTCGATACCAGTGTTCTCTGATGTTGCTGCCTGCAATTTCCGTTTTTGCAGCTTACGTCTTGCCTCTTGGAACATTTCACTTGTTAAAGCGGGGCGAGTATCTGCGTCCTTTCTCATAGGTGCTCTTGGAGGAGGCGTCGTTACTGTCGTCGTAGAATTCACCACGCTGAGGCTTGGCCCACTCATCTCAGGTGAAGTTGGAGGTAAAGGTGGAGGTGGTGGAGGAGTGCTGGTCCGCACGGCCTGAGTCAAAGGTAGCGGCGAAGCCACCGTGGTCCCGACGCCTGCACCTGCACCGTTTGAAGCAGGCGTGTCCATCCCAGCACCAGCACCAGCACCAGCACCAGCACCAGCACCAGTACCGGCAGCCCTTGTCCTGGCATTCGCCGCTCTGCCTGCCCGAATCCGATTGCCGATCGCACTCAGACTGGCAAGGGCGCCACCGATGGCGGAGCCGATGAGCCCGTACATGACCAGTTGTGGATCATCCTTCAGCGTGCCGACCACTGTCGTTACCAGGCCACCGATCGCCAGAGCATTGCCTGCCACGGCGAGCGCAATGCCGATACCCGCTGGAGGAAAGATGAATGTAAAGGCCAGTCCGGTGACCACCCCGATGCTGGCGAACACCACGTTCAACCATTTCTCCACGAAGCTAGCCTTGGGCTGCTTGATTGGGTCTCGGTAACCCGGCAAAGGGTCGTTCAGGGCTTCGCCGTAATGACCAGTGGGGTCGTACCAGTTGACTGGGTTGCCCAACGCATAGACGTAAGGGTTAACGCCGGACACCTCTGGCGCCAGCGAGTCGGGGCTGTGGAAACGCATCAGTTGAGAGTTGTAGGCCCGGTAACCACGGCCCAGCAGGTACCAGCCGGCGGATTGCTGGTCAAACGCCGACTCACACGCTTCGCCGTTGAACGCGAGCAGGCTGCGCAGTTGTTCATCCTTGGCACGCTCACCGTAGACGCTGTAACTGCCGGTGTGCACGCCGTCAGCCGCATATTCGCCGAACACGCTGTTGGCGGCATCGGTGAGCAGCAGGCGACTGTCGTTCGGTTGCCCGTCGGTGTGAATGGCCAGTGCCGTCTCACCGTCGTACAGGTACTGTTTGAACACGCCGCCTTCAAGCGTGGCGCTGAGGCGGTAACCCTGGTAGCGGCGCTGAACCTCGGCAGCGTTGCCATGGCGTACGCCCAGCAGATGATCATGACCATCGTAGCGGTAGCGGGCCAGCACCTGCTGATCATCCTGGGCACGCACTTCGCTGAGCCGACCAAGATCATCGTAGTGCAACTGGCGACCCCATTCGTCGTTGCGCATGTTGCCGTCGGCGTCGTAACTGAATGTCTGGTCGGCCGGATAGTCCGGTTGCAGGCTGTGGGTCACGCGTTCGAGTTGGAAGCTGCCGTCGGCCTTGTAGGTAAAACGCGCATCGTCCTCCTGGCCATCGGCGAAGGTGGTCTTGCAACGGGTCATGTTGTCCATGGCGTCGAAACGGAACAACTGACGTCGAATGGCGCGCCCGGTGCTGTTGCCAGGCAGTTCTGTGCCGCTGTACTCGACCTTTTGCAGCCGGTCGAGATGATCGTAGTGGAAGGTTTCCTCCAGCAGCGGTTGCCCGCCCAGGCATCGGAGGCGCTGATGCAATTGGTCGTCGTCCCGCCAGACCAAGGTCAGTGTCTGGGTCGTGCCATCGTCCAGGGTCAAGGTACGCTCGGTTTCGCGGCCCAGGCAATCGTACTCTCGCAGGCAGATCAGAGTGCGCTGGCTGTGCTTGTCGAGCGTGACGGTTTTGCAAAGGCGACCATCAATGTCGTACTCGAAGTCGGCTTGCAGGTCACCCTGCACGGTCTGTATCAGGCGGCCTATGGCATCGTAATGATGCTCGGTGGGTGCGCCAGCGTCACTGCTGCGCGCCAGCACGCGGCCTTGCAGCGAATGTCGATGTTCGGTGAAGTGCTCATCCACGTAATTGCCGTCCGCGTCCTTGGTCGCCCAGGCTTCGCGCAGCAGATAACCTTGATCGGTGTAGCTGTATAGGCGCTTGCCTTCGGCATTGGTAGCGGCGGTGATGGCGGCGTCCGGGCGTTCGTAGTCGAAGCTGGGCGGGTCAAGGTACGCAACACCGCTCGTGTTCGTGGTGGCGATGCCAGTCGGTTCGGTGGAGACCTCGGGCTGGTAGCTGTAAGTCCGTGTGTGACCGCTGGCACGCTGGTGCTGATGCACCAGCGTCTGCCCACCCTGATAGGTGTATGACTCGGTGCGTGGGCCGACGACCAGCGTTTTCATGCGCGTCAGCCCGTCGAAGGTGCGGGTGCAGACGGTACTGGGCGGTTTTCCAACGCCCGCCTGCAACTCCAGACGCGTCACCAGCTCGTCGGTGCAGAAATCGGCAAAGTGGCGGATCAGCGTGCTCGCGTCAGGGCGTTCATAGTGCGTCATGCGGCCCCATGTGTCGTACGTGAACCGCGTAGTGCGCACAAGGGGTACCTTGATGCGGTCCCTGTCCAGGGGGTCACGCAGGTGGCTGACTTCCCGTACACAGCGGCCAAGGCCATCATAGAAGTACTGCTGTCTACCCATCTCTTGGCCATCCTCGGCCTTGCGCTGCTGGTATGCCGGCTTGCCAAAGCGGTTCAACTCGGTCACTTGCCATTGACGCCTGACCGGTGCTTCTTCGTTCGGACGTTCCTGCCAGGTATTGAGGATAAAGCCCTCTTTGCCAAACGGTGAACGTTCGCGGCGTTCGATGACGCCATCGGGACGGATGGTCGTGCAGCGCTCACCCCAGTCGTCATAGTCGAAAGTGCTGGTCAGTTCGAGGTCGATGCCATCAAGGTGGTCGTGAACGGTTTGGCTGACCTGTCGACCCAGGTTGTCGTACTGGTGAGTCTGCACAGTGTGCGTGACGCGCCTGGGCTTGCCCTGGCCGTCATCTTCGGTCACTTCGCGGGTTTCGCGCACGCTGCGCCCGACACCGTCGAGCCACTGGGTACTGACCACGCCCTGCACGTTGGTTTCACTCTGGCTGGCTTGCGCACCAGTGGCGCTGAGCTGATAGGTGTAGGTACGGGTAGCGCTCAGTGCCGGCTTGTCGGGAGCAACGGTCTGGCGGACGGTGCGGCGCAAGGCGTCGTAGTACGTGTAGGTATATATGCCATTGCTATCCTGCTGGCGCATTGCCAGCCCGCAATAGCGGGATACTGCGCTGTGCAAGGTGCGTTGCACTTGGTCGTGGCCCTGGATGGTCTGGCGAACCTGCAACAGGCTCTCGTGGCCCTCTTCGTCCTTGATCAGGCTGTGTACGAAGCGGGTTATGGTGGTGCGGTTCTTGAGTGGATCATCGCCGTGTATGAGCGTCTGACGCTGCTGGTCCAGGCGCATGTGCAACAGCGGCTTGTCCGGCATGTCCAGGTATATCGCCTCGCTCAACTGGAGAAGAGTACCGGTTTCGTCGCTGGCATCGCTCAGTTGCAGGGTACGCTGATGCTTGACCACTGCCTCTGCAAACGTCTTTCGGGCACCGGTCACAGGCCCGATGGCACGGTAGCGATAGTGACTGCGCAGGATCGCTGCCTGGCCTTCTCCTGACTCGGCAGGGTAAGTGGTCTTGTACTTGATGCGGCGTTTGAAGCCCTGTGGGTCGGGTGGGCAGGCGACCTCCTCAGTGTCCCCTGCCTGTTCGGTTTCGCCTTCGATCTCGTAGTAGGTGTATTCGGTGTACCTACCGTCGGGCTCGATCTCCTTAAGTAGATTGCCCTGCATGTCGAAAGTGGTGGTCTTGGTCTCTTGGCGGGGCCAGGTGTCACTGCCTTCGAGCTTCCATTGCAGGGTGACCTGATGAGGCAACTGGAAGAAGGACGGCTGGCGTTCGAATGTCAGCCCAGGCACTTCATGGTAGACGGTGCTGGTTTCCTGGATGTGCCCGTTCTGCGTTTCGGTTTCGAGCCGCATGAGGTGGAAGCGGTTATAGCGCCGGGTCACCGTGCGCAGGGCCTTGCCATCACCGGGAGTGCCTGTGCCCTCATCCTTGAGCCACAGGCTGGCAGTGGACGCGTATTCATAGTCGCTGCCTGTGAACTGGTACAGGTTGTCCTGCCCATCGTCACTCCATTTCACGCCGCTGGCGCCGTAGCCAAGGAAGTTGTAGTCGGTATAGGTGTAGGTGGTGACCATCACCGGTTGGCCAAAGCCTGGATCCACTTGGTGGCGCTTGACCCGTGGTAGGGGTGGACGGGCGTCGCCAGGGAAGTGATGGCCATCGTCACCTTGCCAGTGTTCGAGGGTCTCGGTCGCACCCAGGGGGGTCTTGACCTGCTTGAGCAGTGCCAGGTTCTGCTCGGCGGTGTAGGCCAGGTGCAAATACTCGAACTGCCAGCAGGCGCCTTCGGCCGTCGGCAGGAATACGTGCGTGGCCAGCCGCAAGGCAGGGCTGCCAAGCTGTTGCAGCTGCATGCGGTAAGTGGCCCGGGACGGGTCGCCCATGGCTGCATCAGGGAAGAGCTCGAACGAGACAGCGCCACTGTCGTAGTTGACCGTCAGCAAAGTCGTGCCATTGGCGTCGGTGATGCAGGTCAGGCATGGATTGCCGCTGAAGTTGTGATCATACGTCAGATCGATCCAGTGTCCCGAAGCGGCTTCAATGCGTACCGGCAGGGCCACTTGGCGCTGAGTCGGACCCATGAGTTCGAGAAACTCGACCAGACCCGTCTTGTAGTCCACGCGCCAACAGGTGCTGCTTTCCTGGTGAAGATGAAAACTTTCAATCTTGCGTTCGGTAATCCCAAGGCCGGTACCATCGCCTACGTCACTGCCATCGACCTTGAAGGTCTCGCCATTCTGCAGGCTGAGCAGGTTGCTGGCAGGCCGGTACTGGCTGAGGTTGAGGCTCCAGCCATGGCCAAAGCCTGCGTCGGTATGGTTCATGGGGCTGAATGCCAGGCGCAGGGGCAGTGCGGGGCCTTGCTGGTCGTTGCCGACCAGTTCTGGCAATTCGATGCCCAAGGTGTACTGACCAGTACGTGGATCGACGCTGTTCTGCACGAAGCTTGTGAAGTTGAACGCATTGGACTGGGCGGTTGAAGTGGTCGACATTTCAGTTCACTCCTTTAGCGGCAAGCGGGCGCAAGGTCGCGCAAAGGAAGCGGGTCTCGCCATTCTCGTCATTCTTGTGCGCACGCCCAATCATGGCTTCATCCGAACCGCATGTTTCATAGGTTGTGGAACTTTCCTTGAATTCTTTGGACCAGACGCCGGGCTGAACAAGTACCTCTTGCCCTTCAGGTGATATCAGCGTCGCGCACTGGTACCTGGTCTTGCCATTTTCGTCACCGTCATGCCATCGTGCAGTCATCACCGTATTGATTGGACATGTAAAATAGGTATACCGCTTGTCATTGCCAGTCACGTGGGCTTTAGCTGTCGCATCAAGGCCAGATTCGCGGAATTTAGGCGACCATTTTGGCGATCGTGTCGTGTAGCCGCTCACCGTGCCGCACGTATAATAGGTGCCCGCCGTTTCATCACCACTATGATAGCGTGCAGTCATGAAGTGGTTGCTGGGACAGGCGCGCTCATTGGGGCCGTTCTGTTCAGACGCTTGTGGCGTGTTCTGACGGCTGGAGATACTCAGCGTGTCGAGTAGCGCTGGCGTGTCGATGTCCGGCGATGCCGAAATGCGGATGCACGTGGTGGCATCACGCATGGTGTCGGCTGCAACTTCCTTTTTGTCGATCACCTTGAGGCCCCTGAAGATCGTCTTGTTCTTCGTGAAGGTCTGTAACTCTTCGAACGAATAGATGCGCTCATCGCCCGTGTTAGTGGCGATGGTCCTGAGGTGTACCCAATATTCGTCCTGCTTGGCCGATTCCGGACGGCAGTCTCGGTTGGAGGTCAGCAGGATGTCCATGGCCGACGGCAGATTGCTGAACCGGATCTGTCGAACGCCTTTCGGATAGCAGGCGTAGGACGGACTGTCCACCGCATAGTGATACGTCAATCCCGAGCCGGCCTCAGGCGTAGGGAAACCACAATTGCCATTGTCTTTGTTCAATAACGTCAGGTTTCCAGACTGAGCCTGAGCGCTCATGAAACTGGTGGCCAGTGCGATACAGAATACGAGTCGTCTTGGTGTGTAAATAGGCATGGTTATCGAGGCTCCTAGGTATTCAGCGGGGAGAGGTGTCACGCCAGGCGTACACCTTTGCCACAGAAGCCTAATTTGATCGCGCGTGGCGAGCACCTGATAGAAATGACAGGCCAAGTAAAGCGAGCGTCTCACCGTTCGCAATTGACCTGTCATTTCTACCAGTTGGTGCACGCCCGACATCGGCCTATAACTATCGTCCAGTCTTATCCATAAATCAGGCCACTTCATGAACAGCTCAACTGACAGTACGTTCCCAATGTTGGCGCGGCTGGCTGCCCCGACTATCGAGATTCTTAATAGTTACGACGAAATTGATCTTGAACGTCTGGGGGGGCAACCGCTGGTGACGTTCATCCAGTACGACGGCATTCAACTGGGCGACCGGCTGCGTATCAATTGGCGAGGTGCCAATGCGGCGGGTGAGCCATTGGATGATGTCAGCACCGAACTGGAAATCGAGGAACCTGATTTCGACCCGATCAGCAAGCGGCTGACGGTCAACATTTCGAATGCCTTCGTGGCTAAGGCCGATCAGGGCTATGCGTTCTATTCCTATGAGCGCCTCACTGGCGTACCCGAAGAATCGCTGCGCACGTTCTGTTTCGTCGGTGTGCGTCGTCACCGCATGGAACCCATGCCGGTGGCGCAAGCCTTGAACGGTCATGCGTTGCATATCGATTCTGCAGCGCTGGGCAGCGCAGGCTGCCTGTTCCTGGCGCCTGCGTATCAGGCCATGCAGGTCGGTGATCAGATCACGCTGCATTTCAGCGGTTACGATGAATATGGCGACTTCGATGAAGAGTGCCTGGTCGACTATCGGGTAACCGACCAGAATGCTGGCCACAGCCTGCGCTGGACGGTGCCCAGGGGGCAGTTCGACTGGATCGATGGCGGCTATGCCGACGTCTTCTATCGTATTACGTTCGTCGACGGCGGTGATCTTGAAAGCCCGCGGCAGACCTACCAAATCAAACCGCCTCCAACGCCTTCGAACAGGTCGGATAAGCCGAATGGCCATGAATTGCTTTCGGCGCCCTCCATCGTGGGGCATGCCGGCGGCCCTTTGGATCCAGCAAACTTCAACGACGGTCTGACCATTCGCATACCGCCCCATCCGGACGTGCATACGGCTGACTGGACGCTGTTGCACGTCAATGACGAGCCAGGCAGCGTTGCGCTGCGTGCCGATCTCACTACCCTGGCCAGTGGCATTCAGTGGACTGTTTTGGAGGCTGGCGTGCTGGAAGACCTGAAGCGGCTGAAGCTGGGGTATCAGGTTGCACGTGAGGGCCTGGGGCTGGTGTCCAGGGAACTGGACATCGAGGTGCTGCAGCGCAGGGAGCTTTCGAAAGTACGGATCGACAACGCGCATACGGAATCACCGGAGCCAAACTCGGTGTTGAATGCCGATCGTGCGACAGGCGGGGCCTATGTAGAGGTATCCGACCCCGGGCTGCGTCCGGGCGAGCGTCTGCAGTTGCACTGGCAAGGACGCTCCAGCGCAGGGAGCCATGTGCACACGTTGCCCGTTGGCAGTCAGCCGCCTTACCGCTTCGCCATCCCCAACACGGCTGTGGCAGCCAACATGGAGGCTACCGCTGGCGCAGCGGTCAAGCGTTTCCCGGTGTTCTATCGCCTGGTACGCGATGCGGGGGGCTACGAAGAGTCGCCATCCGTGCAGTTGCGTATCGCGCCGTTGCCCCAGTCAAGCTACCCGATCATTCAATGTGACGAGGCCTCGGGGGGCACTTTGTCGCTCGTGGCTGTGCCTGCACGCGGCGCCACGTTGGAGTTGCCGGCATGGGTATTCATGGCGGCAGGGCAGAAACTCAATGTCATCTTCAGAGGGGTCAAAGCCAACAATCAGGCTCTGACAAGCGTATTGCGCAGTGCGGACGTAACGGCAGATGAAGTCGAGCAGCGAAGCGTGGTCGTGATGCTCAAAAAAGAGTTGTTGGAGCATCAAGGTATCGGACTGGACTTTTCCATCGAAGTGAAAATCAATTTCGAAAACGAAAAGCTGAGCGATACCTGGTTCGATTTCGCGCCGCTGAAGTTGACGTTGCGTGCTTGAACCATTTACTTGGGAAATCAGTGATGAAAAAACTAATGGCCGAAGGTCACGCTGTCATACAGGTGTCGAAAGAAGAGTTGGTCGAATATCTGAAACGCAATCCGGGCCTCTTAGGGTGGGATGCGGTACTCGTCTATGATCGGAACAAAACCAATAAAGTGCTTTTGCAGGAGTATGTTCGGCGCTTCCAGAGTACGTCCTGGCTGCCGCCGATGAATTTCGACGCGGCCTCGACCCCTTCAGTGGTAGAGCGTGTCTTCGATTATCGACTTGATGCGCCCCGTTTGTCATTCGAGAATGCCGATGTCGAGTCATCTCGTGCCGATCTGAAAATGCGCATTATCGGTGGCAAGCAACTGACCATCGAAAACGTGAACAACCCAAAGCAATTTCAGATCACACGGCTGAAGATGGCGGATGCCTTGCATGGTCCGGTGCTGCACGTGCGTATCCGTCTGGAGGAGGTCAACACCAATGTCAGCGAAGGGCGTGTAGGGATCGATCTGAGCCAGGGGACGGAATTTTATCTGACATACGCAGACACGCCAGAAGAAGATGCTCTCGGCGGGTTGAAGTTCAAGCAAGTGTTTGAGACGTTGCCAGATGAGAAAAAAATATTTGTGGTGAATGAAGTGCTTAGAACCTCTAATGTTATAAAGCCTTCCTTCATAAGACTGCGCACGCAGCCGTCACCAAATACTCATTTGTTGGGCACGCCGAGTGCAGGCGATGGGGTTGTTATGGTGTTTGTTGGATTGGAAGGCACGGATGAACGCGACACGACGTTGCCCACCAACGGTTTCCAGTATCTGTTACCCACGAACGACGCAAGCGTTGACGCTGCTGTAGTCTTCAAGGTCACGTCCGTATTCGATAAGCTGATGGCCAGCATTATGGAAACGATCGCAGATACAGAAATCAAATTCCAGGCCAATTATGAAGATGGCGTATTGAGCAGCACCGCAGGGGCGTCCCATCGGTATACGGGCGACGACGTCGAAGTGTCCGACGATCGTTATCTGGATACGGGGCATTCGGTGTTTGCTTTTGGGCCGGAATCCTGGTTGGTCGGTGATTTTGATGGCCAATTGGTCGCTTCGTTTGAACAAGACAAATTGGTAATACATTGGCAAGGACAGTCCTCTGTTAAATCCGGCATTTTTTCAAAGCGCGCGTTTCAGTATTTTGAGACTTTTTACATGGATTACGAGTTTTCGCTCAGGCTGAGCTACCGATTCGATCTGTTGGAGAATGGCCGCGTCGGTCTCCGTAATATCGAATCTGTAGTGAATCTTCAGGGGGGGGCGGGGAAGGGCTATAGCGGAGACTGGGAAGAGTTGATCGTGAAGGCCCGTGGATTCGAGAAGTTCGACTCCAATATGCGCACCCACCTGCACTCCATACTCGAGCAGCTACAGGGACTTGCCTTCGAGTTTGACCTGTTCTTGCTGAACAACCTGTTGTTCCGCGGTGATCAGGCCTTTCAGCCGATTACCATTGATCAGCCTGGACCACTGTTGACTCTGGGTCGACTGGCCCCCGACTTGACCACCTTTGAAATCGATCCGGTCGAGAGCATCATCGGCGCGGGCAAGCAGCATACTTTCAAGACCTATCCCGCAGGCAATTCAGTGAGGTGGTCGGTGGCCAACCTGCCGGGCGACAGTGGTGATCCAGGTACCATCAATGCAGAAACGGGGGTATACACCGCCCCAGCACGCTCGACGCTGAAGGATTTCCACAAGCGGGTGATCATCACCGCCCAAGCCCGATCCGGCAACGCGTCCAGCAGCGCACTGGTCGGTATCGTGACACGTGACATCGGTCTTGACCCGCTCGTGATGATGGTCAATCGCGGCGTCAATGGCTACAAGGTGCGCGGCACGCCGCTGGACCCGACCAATGAGTTGACGTTCCGCATGTCTCCCGAAGCGCAGGGCAAGGTGATCGATGATCCTGATGGCGACCCCGATGTCGCTTACTCCAAGCTCTATGTACCCCCTCACGTCTCGCTCGATGCAAAGCCAGGCCCTGGCGCGATTGCTCCACAATGGCATGAGTATCGCCGAAGCGAAGCCTGGCGCGCCGATGACGATCTCGATCAGCTCCTGGCCGTGGAGCGAGTGCTGGTGACCGGCAGCCTTGGCGGCAGCCAGGAAGTGCTGGTGCTGCTGCCACAGCAAAACCTGACGAACTGGTTCACCTACGAAACTAGCGGTACAGGCGTGAAACTGACCTTCTATGGCAGCGGCAAGAAAGGCGATTACGTCGTCGCCCCTGAAGACACCACCTGGTATCTGGTCGCAGGTTCAGGAACATTCATCGAGGGCCTCTACACGCCCGCTCCCAATACCGAAGAAGCCTACGCCGTGGTAGCCGCAGTGGAGGACGATGACAGGAGCTGGTACTGGGCAATCGCCATCCTGCCTGTGCCGTTCGTCACTGCCGCACGCTTCGTCAACCTTATCCAGGAGACTGAATCATGAACTTTAACTCCAAAAGTGCGTTGCTAGAACGTTTAGCTCAAGGTGGCGTCATGCATGATTGGGGAGCGATCGTGGCGATCGGTCGCACGGCACTCAACGACTTGCTGCAACAACAGTTCCTCGCGGCGTTCGACGACCAGCGTTTCATCCTGCCGTTCGATGACACCTTTGCCTTGGATGAAACCCTTACCGAACAGATGACGCTGTCAAATGTGGTGTTGGGTTCGCCGCAGCTTTCTTTTGAAAACGCATCACTGGCCAATGCCAAGGTGACGCTCAGTCTGCCCATCCTGACGGGAAGTGTGGTTTCCAGGCAGCACTTCGCCGGACGTCCACCGCGATTGAATTACAGCATGAACTTGCACGAGCGCATGGGCTATCGGGTGAGCATGAGCATCCCCCTGGAGGCACAGAAGGCAAGGGTCGCCAATCAAGGTCGGTTGATTGTGGATCTGGCCAAAGCAGAGTCGCCGAGCTGCAATCTGGGTGGAACTCCTTACGCCAATCGGGTGATTGGTGAACGTTTTGGCAAACGGATACTTGAGCACCCGAGTTATCGGCAGACGTCCGTACCTCTCAGCCTCGATTTCAGCGATTTCGGGCCGTTGTCCGTGCAGTCATTCACGGTGCGGACCCAGGCCCACCCGCAAGCCGGTGTGGAAGGCTCGGCACACGCAGGTGATGGCGCTGTGGTGCTGCTCTGCCAGCTCAATGTCAGCGTCGAGCCAGGCCGCTTGCCAGCCAGTCCGGCCATGTTCCCCTACCTGATTCCTGATGACGTGGACGCACGAGGGGCCTTGGCCTTCGACACGACGTTGCTCGTCAATAGCGAGCTCAGCGGGTTGTTCGACGGCTTTCAGAGCAGCCTGATCGATCAGCTGCGCATGCCCAATGCCTTTCAGGTTGCCGATCTTGAGCGACACACGCCGCTGGACCGGGTAGTGTTCGGCCGTGTTGGACCCGCCACGCGCTCGTTCATGGTCGCACCGTTGCACAGCCAGCTCAGCGCAGGCCAGAGGCAGCAATTCGAGCTGCAGGCGGGCGGGCGGCGTCTGGCTGAGGCGCAGTCGTGGAGCGCTGAGAGCGTTCAGTACACGACGGGCGCTGCGGATATCGACAATCAGGGACGCTACACCGCGACGCCTGAGGGGCGCGCGCGTCAGGCCCAGCAGGTAGTCGTGGTCACCAACCGACATCATGGGCCTGCGGGAGAGCAACGACGTAACGCACTGATTGTCGAGTCCGCCGACCCTCTGGCAATCTCGCCGCGAGTATCCAGTTGGGCCAAGGGGCAGGGTGCGGTGACACTGGTTAGCGACCCCTCGGTGACCTGGTCACTTCCTGATGATGAACCGGTATTGGGTGAGCTGGTGGACCTGGGCGGAGGGATCGCAACATTCGAACCTTTCGTGCCGGAAGAGTACGTGCCGGAGGTGCTTTTTCAGCGGATCATCGCGCGCGATGACGACCTCGCCACTGAGGCTCAAGCGCTAGTGGCCATTTACGCCTGGGCACCTAACCTGACGCTTACCCCCGATTATGTGGGCGAACTGGATGCTTCCGAGCCTATCCAGTTCCAGATAAATGACACTCGGGTGGTCCTGGAAGACGGCAGCACGCTCGATCTACCAATGCCTGACGCGACACTCTGGAAGGTCTTCGGTGAAGGCACTATCACTCAGAGTGGGCTCTACACGCCACCTCCTCAACGTGGTTCGATTGCCAGCGTGATCATGGCGGAAGTCAACGGTAGAGACAGTGGTTATGCCCTGGTCGAGCTGGCCGAGCGTTCAACGACGCCTCCCACCTGGGGCGCGCTGAGCGCATTCAAACTCGAGGCCAGAGGCACGAGCGAATGCCTGGCCAATGGCATGCAACAGATCGAGGTGCTGGTCACGATCGAAACCGCCAAGGTAGGCGAGCTGGAGATCCCGCTAAGCCCGACCGAACTGTCGACGCTGACATTCTACAATCTGATCGGCAACGCCAAGCTGCCGTTCGTGGAGGCAAGTGCCGAAGGGGTGCTACCAGGCCCAGACGCGCAGCCCTGGTATGTCAACCTTGAGCGTAACCCCTTCAGGTACCGCGGTTCGCCTACAGCAGGCGGTTCGGTGCAGGGCGAAGCGGCTACCAGTCGCAAGCTGTTCTACCTGCAAAGTACCGAGGCAGGAACTGCCGAATTCTACGCCAAGTTCACCAAGGACGGCGGCGGAGAATGGGATTCGCGTGAAAAGCAGAGTACGGTCAAGGTGGTGAGCGTGGCCGCGCCGCGCTTTTCGCTGAGTGAATACGAGCTCAGCCGTGAGCGCGTGTTCAATGACCCACCACCGCCCACTCCGCAGCCGGGATATCCCGTGGAAGAGTTTGCGTTCAGCGACGAGAGCATCGACTACTGGACGCTGTCCTGTATCCACTTGGGGGTGCCGGTGAATTTCCGTACCTGTACGTTGAGTGCGGCCTCTGCAGTACGTTGGGAAAGCGAACAGATCAATGAAACCTACTTTAGCTACCTTGCCTATGCCTTCAACCCTCCGGGTGAAGATGCGCCTTCTGGGTTGACCATCGATGGACGCCTCCTGGCGATGGCCCATGAACTGAATTACCACGGTCTGAAAACGGACTTCGTCGACAACAAGGTGCCCGGCAAAGGTCAATTGCTGATCAGCCTGCATCGGCTACCCGACATGCCTTACTGGCACGACAAGATGGCCAAGGGCAGCATACATAAGCAATACCGGAGTGCGCTGGATGACCCACTGCAGATCGAGTTGTTCGACGAAGATGGCAACCTGCACCGCCTTCGCGTCGACTTTGAAGGGCGTTCGGTAACGGACAATCGCAATAAGCTCGTGCTCAACATCGGCGCTCAGAGAGGTTAAGTATGAACGATAAGAACGTAGTGCATTCCAACGCCTTCAACTTCATGAGCTTCATGCAGAACAGTGTCGATCCACGTACGGGCCAGTACGCCCTGGGCATGGCGCTGCCAGAGCTGACAGGCAACCACCTCAATGGCCCGTCGCTGCCACTGCGCCTGACCTTCAACCCGATGAACCAGCAGGATGCAGGCTTTGGTCACGGATGGAGCTTGAATCTCACTCAGTACGTACCGGCAAGCAACATGCTCGACCTGCATACCGGTGAGCGTTACAAGGTGACTGGGTCGGATCAAGGGGATGGCACCGGGCTGGGCATCGATGAGCGCAAGCTGTTGACGTTCCAGCTGCATCAGGACAGCACCAGCAGCTGGCGGGTGGTGCATAAGTCGGGCCTAGTGGAGTTCCTGCAGGTGCAAGGGTCGGGTGAAAACGCCGTGGCGCTGCCAGTACGCGTCGAAGCGGCCACCGGACACTGGATCAGTCTGTCCTATGGCTACAGCTACAATGGTGTGCCTTGCCTGACCCAGGTCGAAGACGGTACCGGGCTGGCCCTGCTGGCGGTGAGCTATGACAGCAGCGAGGTGTATCTGGATCTGCATCCGCATGCGCAAGGCAGACCACTGGCGCGCTATGGATTGAAGCTCAACAACCAAGGGTCGCCAGCCCTGCGGGTCGTGCATACGGTAGAACTGCCCTATGACCAAGACGCCACTTCGCCGAACAAAGGCAGTTGGCGCCTTGAGTACGACCTAATCGCGCAGGCAGCAGAGCGTCGCCTGGCGTTGCTCAAAACAGTGCACAACCCGGTTGGTGGCACTGAGCACATCGACTATGAGCATGGTACTACCCTCGGGCATCGGTTCCCTGGGGATGCGCATCCGCCATTGCCCAGAGTCAAGCGTCATGTCGTCAGTCCCGGTGCCGGACAGCCGGCTATGTTGACCACCTATGCCTATTCGGATCACAACTTCCTGGGATGGGGTGCGGCGGGTGTGGGCTGGACCGACAACGGCCTGGACAATCTCTATGCCTTCACCGGCAGCGACTACGAGTACCACACGGTGGTGAGCCACTATCTGGATGCCGATGAGCAGGCGCCAGGGCAGGTGGTGCGCCTTGAAACCAGCTATTACAACCGCTTCCATCTCCTGACCCGACAGGTCACCGTCCAGAATGGCCATGAGCAGGAAGTGGTCACGGCCTATCATGAAAAGCCAGGTGAGCGCTTTTCCGCGCAGCCTCGGTACTTCCAGATGCCTGCCAGCGTGACGCGCCGCTGGCACGTAGACACGGGATCGACCTGGCCGCGCGAGGAGGTCGACAGCACCACGTTCGACGACTTCGGTAATCCGCTGGAAGAGACATTGGCCAATGGGGTACGCACGCAGAACCGCTATTTCCCCGCAGCTGGGGACGGCAGCGATTGCCCGCCCGATCCTCACGGCTTCGTTCGCAGTCTGCGCGATCAGACGGTTATCCCAGGTGCTGGCGACGAGGACCAGCCAGCGGCAGCGATTCTGCGTACTGGGTATACCTATGTTCATCTGCCAGCCCTGGCCGGTGCGCAAGACACGGCGGGCACGTTGCAGGTCAAGGACGAAACCCTTTTGGCGCTTGCAAGCGAGGAAAGCGAGACCGGACATGTTCATCGCGTCACCGTCTACGACTACCTCGTCGCCTGTGACGACCCGCTGCGTCATGGACGTGTCAGGCAGCAGGTCGCGAGCCTGGGCGGAAAATCCACCACGACGGTCTACCAGTACGAGATGTCCGCAGCCCTCGGTGACCATGTGCTGCAAACCGTGCAGACGATGCTCGGTTTCGATCATGGCGAAGCGCTGGAAGACAAGACCTTGCGGGACAGTCGCAAGGTGATCACCTTGCAGCATGACACGCTGATCAATCAGCCGTTGCTCAACCGCGATGACAACGACGTAGAGATCGCCTACGCCTACGATGCCCTGCGCCGGGTCATCGAAGAAACCGTCTCGCCTAATGATGAATCGTTCAGGGCGTCCCGCCGCTACACGTACAGCCTCGTGACGACTGTCGGCCAGCAGGCGCAGCAGACCAGCGAAGATGTCAAGGGCGTGATCACGCGCACCTGGGTCGATGGCCTGAACCGTGCGGTCGCCGTGGAGCGCCACGATGCGGACAACCCGGACGAACAGCGTGTTCTGGCGTTCCGTGCCAGTCAGGCCATGGCCTATGACGGACTGGGCAATCTGGTCGAGGAAACCGAATACGACTGGTTGGATTACGACCCTGTCAGCATCGATGCACGACCAATGCAGCAGACCGGTCGACCCGTGCAAGCGACTGTGGCGGAGACCGGGTACACGACCTGTTACCTGTACGATGACTGGGGCCAGGTGTACTGCCAGGTGACCCCGAACGGCGTCAAACACTTCGAGCAGACTGCCCCACAGGGCGATGAACACTGGCGTCTCGGGCCGGTACAGACGGTTTGGCGGGAGTCAGCCGACGGTGAGTTGCGCGATGCCGATAGCGGTGAGCTGCTGCAGCCAGGCGGCCTTGGCCGTACCGGCAAGACGGTCACGCGTTTCAACCTGTTCGAACAGCCTGTGCAGGTCGAGCGTTTCAGCATCGACCGCTCGAGCATGGCAGGCACCTCCTACAGCGTGCAGCACAACCGTTACGATGGCCTCGGGCGCCTGACAGCCGAAATCGATGCGCGCAATGCCACCCAGCGGTCTACTTACGATGTGTTCGACCGCTTGGTGGACCGGACGCTGGCGGACGGGAGCGTCGTGCACCGTGATTATGCTACGCATAGCAGTGAGGACCTGCCGGTGTCGATCCGGGTCGGCAGCAACAAGGTGCTGGGTGAGCAGCGCTTCGATGGCCTGGATCGCATGATCGAGTCCACGACTGGCGGGAGAGTGCGCAAGCTGTTCTACCGGCCGGGCCAAAGCCAGCCACACAAAGTCATCACGCCTGCCGGGGAAACCATCGAATACCGTTATAACCTGCAGCTTAGCGAGCAGCCTGTGTACCGCAAGGTGGTCGATCCGGACAGCACCGCCCGCACCCAGAATCTAGAAGCCACCTTCAGTTTCGATTCGAAGAATGCGCGTCTGGTTGACTGTGTAGAGCAGGAGCAAGCCTTGCAACGAACGTATTTCAGCTTTGGGGCGGTGAAGTCGGAAACCCGTGGCATCGAGGGCGAGCAGTACACCATGCACTACCAGGCAAGCCTGCGTGAGCGAGAACTGAGCTACACCGACGTACTCGGCCAGACTCAGCACTATGCGTACAACGCAGCGGGCGATCTGCATGAAACCAAGCTCGGCGATCTGAGCGCCCGCTTCCACTACGACACACTCGGTCGGCAATTCAAGGTGCACACCGAGGACGGGGCGCAATACCTCACCACGACCCTGACCTTTGATGAGTTCGACCGGGAAACCGTGCGCACGTTTGACATCGGTGGCACTGTACGAACCTTGCATCAGCGCTATGACGTGCGCGACGCACTGGTCAGTCGCACCCTGGCCGAAGGGCAAACGACCCTGCGTGCGGAAACGTACCAATACGATGACCGCGCGCGGCTGGAAAAGTACACCAGCGAGGGCGAGCTGTCTCCGGTCGACCCCTTTGGCAAAGTGATTCAGGAACAACTGTTCCGCCTGGACGAACTGGACAACATCACCCAGGTTCGAACGAGGTTCCCGGAGGGAAGCAACACGGCCCGCTACCTGTTCGAAAACGTCGACGACCCGGCACAACTGACCGGTATCCGGAATAATCATCCTGATTACCTTCCACGCGAGGTAAAACTGACGTATGACAAGAACGGAAATCTGACCAAAGACGACGAGAGTCGCGTGTTGAGCTACGACCCACTGGGCAGGTTGGTCAAGGTCAACGTACCTGCCTGCGGGGACACGCCGGCGCAGTCGTGTGTGTACGGTTACGATCCTGTAGACCGTCTGGCCAGCCAGGGCAACTGACACAGCCTCGACGCATCAAGCGTGAATTGACCCGTGCCTGCACGGGTCCTTTTCATTGCGGCCATGCAATCGTCATCGTGTCCTTCCCGAGGGAGTAGGGCCTGTCGCGGCTGCACGTGTTCCCTCGCGCTCTGCCCACCTGATAGAAATGCCAGTTGTGGCATTTATCGCTCCATTCGTAGGCTCTAATCATCACGGTCGCAGCAGACAGAGCCAAGTCTCGGGACGTTGAACGGCTGGTGCTGACCACCCCACCGCTTAAAAGCGCTGATTCAATCACGGGAGAGCCTGCAACATGGACGAATTCTCTGGATCCAGACAGGGTGATGTACAGCCACCTGTTGAAGACCGCGATGGGCGCCTCATCGACACGGACCTGGCGCCCATGGTACCTCCTTCGATCGACAGCGCGCTGTTGGCCGACCCATCGGACAACACCGTTCTCGCCGAGTACCTGGAAGATGACAGCAAGCCATTCACACTCGCTATCCCCATGTGGGCGGAATTGGTCTCCAGTCCGGCCGGCGGTCCTGGCGACCACCTGACGGTGGTTCATGTCCAGACGGGTACGCTGCTGCTGGACGAATCCTATGATCAGAGCCACGTTGGCCTGTTCCCGCTGTCGATCACCCGTAACCGTGCGCAGCTGAGGGAATGGGGCGATGGCAGCAATACCTTCAGCTATAGCGTTGCCACCTACAACGGCGGTGGCAATGACTCTGAAGAGCTGACCCTCAGGTTCGACCGCGTGCCACCTTACGCAAACAGCGCCCCGGCAGCCTTCCCAGCCATTGCCGCAGTAACTGACGCTACGCTCGACAGCGTGAAGCTCACGCTGCCCAGCTACCCCGATCGCGAGGATGGGGATCACCTGTACTGGTTCTGGCTCAACGAAGTGCCGGAGGACCCTGCTAGTGTTGCCCCCAGCGGATCGGTGGCGGTCGGTAGCCTGCCACAGACCATCAGCGTGCCTAAGAGCGTCATCAGCAATCTGGGCGATGGCGGGGTGTTCGTATTCTACGCCTTGCAGGACAAGGCCGGTAACATCAGCCGGCTGTCCTTCTACACCGAGGTTGGGGTAGCGCTCGGCCCACTGCCGACCAACCTCAAGCCCCCCGTGGTACCAGCGGCGGTAGATGGGGTGATTAGCCAGCAGGACGTGTTCGATGGCGTTACCGTCGAGGTGCCGGCATTCGATCATTACAAGCCGACCGACCAAGTGCGGGTCACCTGGGGAAGCAGGGTCCTGGAATGGCGCGACATTGGCAATACCGGTTCCTTCCCGATGGTGTTCAACATCGCATCGGCCATTCTCTGGGAGCATTACGGTGCCGGCAGTTCCGGCGATGTCGAGGTCGATGTCGCCTATGAAGTGCGCCGAGGTACGGTGCCTCAGGGCGATCAGAAGATCACGGTCAAGGTCAATCTCGAACGGATAGGCCCCGTCGATCCAGGGCCTGACCCTGATCCAGAGTGGCCGGACCCGATCAATCCGCGACTCCCACGACCTCAGGTAGTCGGCAAGGTGTCGGACACCGCCAATACGCTGTTGCCGGACGATGAGTACGAGGACGCTCGGTTGTTGCTGACCATCGACGACTCGCTCAAAGAAGGCGACACACTGTCGTTCTACTGGAACAACGTGCCTGTCGCGTCGATGGACTACAGCTTGAGTGCCGATGACGTGGGCGCGGAGGTGGAACGGTCACTGCCGTGGGTTTCTATTGCGGAGCAAGGCAACGGCGACATCCCGGTGCATTACACCGTCCAGCGCGCCGGTAATCCCAATCTGGCACAAAGTGGCAGAGTCGTCGTGGTCGTCTCCGCGATCGGGATTCACCCTGAGGCGCCGATTTACCTGGGAGGAAACACCAGCGCGCCGGTCGGCTGGCTCACCTGCGCAGCCCTTTATGATCGCGACAACCCCAGCCCGCTGGACCCGGCGATCCGTGTACAGGTTCCCGATCTTGCCCAGTATGGGCTCAAGGTAGGCGATACGGTTACGCTCAACTGGACCGCAGTGCATGGATTCAGCGGCGAGACGCCGATAAGAGGCGGCGTGGACAAGCACGTTGATATCACACTGGATGCGAGCAACCTCAATGGTTTCGTCTGGCGGGTCGAGCCGTACGATGACCATATTCTGCCGATCTATCTGCACGACGAAAGTGACCTGCCCATACGAGACGGGCGAGGTCGGACGCACTACACGTTCACGTTGTCGGGCAAAACCTATCAATCGGAGATCGCTGAGCAGATTGTCTCCATGCACGACGCCACCGGGCCCTGCACCTTGAGCTGATCGTACCGAGAGCAAAGTCGACAGATTTGTTTGTTAACTTTTCCTACAGAGATATGGGTAAATTCTCGGTAATTTCGCGAGCCATCGGCCTGGGGGCCAAAGGTGAAAATCGTTGAGGTGGTCAAATCATGATGAAGGGTTCGCTTGTGTCGAGACGCTTTCCGGGCGTGTTGAAATGCTCCTTGCTGGTGTGCTGGACGCCGGCCGCTCTGGCACTGACCGTGGTCGATGGCGAGCAGACCATCACAGGCTCGACGGCACTGGACAACTATCGAGTCAGTCCGAACAGCGTGCTTACGGCACAGGGGGCCAACACGCGGGACATTCAAGGGGGCGTCGGCAGCACGTTGAACCTGCAGAATAGCCACATCGACGGGGGGACTCAGGATGCCCTGCGTACCACGGCGTCGACAGCGGTCGTGACAGGCAGCACGGTGCGCTCCCGTGCAATGGGCTTGCGTGTCCAGCGGCAGGGGACGGCAGGTTCCTCGGTCACCGTCAGCAACAGCTCGATCGAGGGAGAAAGGGGCGGGATATTGCTCAGCGCGAACTCCAACCTGACGTTGCAGGACAGTCGCGTGGTCGGCGGAGGTGCTACACCCGCCGTGCGTGCCTTTGGCAATGGTTCGCTGGTGGCTCAAGGCAGTACATTGACTGGTGCTACCCATGGCCTGGAGGTCTGGGCCGATACCGCCATACCAGGCGCCGCTCGCATCGACCTGATCGACACCCATGTAGAAGGGCTGAATGGATCGGCGATCGCCGTCGGCTTTGCCGCAGTCGGTCCAGCACAGGCTGACATAGTGGTCGGGCCCGGCTCCACCCTCAAGGGCAGCAACGACACCCTGGTGGAAGTGGTCGGGGGCTCCACGGTCAACCTGACCGTCGACAACGCACAGTTGGAAGGCGACATCACTGCAGACGCAGGCTCCACCGCCAATGTGACCCTGACCAACCAGGCGCGGCTGACCGGTCGCCTGCAAAACGTCGAACGCCTTGCCCTGGCTGAAGAGGGGCGCTGGACCCTGGTCGAGAACAGTCAGCTCGGTGCGTTGGACATGAAGGGAGGCGAAGTGCGCTTTGGCGACGCCAACCAGTATCAGCGCTTGACGCTGGGTGAGCTGTCGGGCAACGGTACGTTCATCATGGACGCCGATTTTGCCACTGGGCAGACCGACTTTCTCGAAGTCACTGGCGATGCCACGGGTAATCACAGCCTGCTGGTGAGCAGTAGTGGTGCCGAGCCTGCAGCCCCGGACGCTGTGCAGCTGGTGCATGTCACGCAGGGAGATGCGACCTTCGCGCTGGTGGGCGATTCGGTCGATGTCGGAGCGTTTTCCTATGGGTTGGTGCAGCGTGGCAACGACTGGTTTCTGGAAAATGCGAGCGACACCATCTCGCCGGGCACTGCCTCGGCCTTGGCGTTGTTCAATACGGCGCCGACCGTGTGGTATGGCGAGCTGACCACACTGCGGGGCCGTCTTGGCGAATTGCGTCTGGATGCGCGCAAGAGCGGTGTATGGGGCCGCGCCTATGGCAACCGGTACGATGTCGACGGGCAGGCTGGTTACCGACAGTCCCAGCAGGGTTTTTCACTCGGTGCCGACACGCCACTGCCGTGGGGGGATGGGCAATGGTTGGCCGGCGTGCTGGCAGGTCATAGCAACTCGGACCTGAGCCTGACCCGAGGCGGTTCGGCCGAGGTCAAAAGCTACTACCTGGGCCTGTACGCGACCTGGCTGGACGTCAGCAGTGGTTACTACCTCGACAGTGTGCTGAAGCTCAACCGCTTCGACAATGACGCCGAGGTGACGCTCAGCGACGGGCAGCGTGCCAAGGGCAACTATGACAATGTCGGTGTGGGCGCCTCCGTGGAGTTCGGTCGCCATCTGTCGCTGGGCAACGGCTACTTCGTCGAGCCCTACACCCAGTGGTCGGCTGCTACCATCGCGGGCAAGGACTATCGCCTGGACAATGGCCTCGAGGTGCGTGGCGACGACACCCGCTCCTTGCTCGGCAAGGCCGGGGCGACCCTCGGACGGACGTTCGACCTAGGCGCAGGACGGCTCATTCAGCCTTATCTGCGTCTGGCCTATGCGCACGAATTCGGCGACAGCAACCGGGTCAAGGTCAACGACACCCGCTTTGACAACGATCTGGCGGGCTCGCGTGGTGAAGCCGGTGCCGGCGTATCGGTTGCGCTGGATGAGCGTCTCCAACTGCACGCCGATTTCGATTATAGCCACGGCGAGCGAATCGAGCAGCCTTGGGGCGCCAACGTGGGGCTGAGCTATCGATGGTAAGGGTAACCGGGCGAGCGGCAGCTCGCCTTTTTGCCTGTCCTGGAGGAACGATCCATGGCAACCGCGTCACGTCACATCGGTCTTTTAGCACCCCCTCATGCACCCATGGCCCTGCCCGATATACCAGGCGGACAACCAGGTCTGCTGCCCGTTGCAGTACTGGGCGCGCCGTTGCGCATCGATGTGCCGCCATGGCCGATTTCGATGCCCTCTCCGGCCACACCAGAAACGTTGAGTCTGTTCTGGAATGGCACCTTCATCGCCGACAAGACGTTCGATGCACCTATCGCGGCGAGTGACTACTTCATCGACGTTCCCTCCGATCATTTGCTCAAGGAAGGCCAGGTAGAGGTGACCTATCAGGTGCGCATCTACAACGGCACCTTGAACGACTCCACAGGCCTTGTACTGACCATCGATCGTACGGCGCCCGTGCTGGGGGGCGACCGGGGCCGATTGTCGTTTGCCGAGCTGGGTGAGCAAGCCGTCACCGATGAGTTTCTCAAGGCCCATGGCAACAGGCTGCGCGCAGAGGTGCCGGCGTATCAGCAGGTTCGCGCCGGTGACACCCTCATCCACTATTGGGATGATGAGCCGTTGGACGGTACGTATGTCGGCGAGCATACCTTGAGTGAGCAAGACGCAGGCGTGCCAGTGACCATCGACTATGACGGCAACATGATTCGTGAGCGGGGCGATGGTACGCGCTATGCGCAGTATCGGGTGCGTGACAGAGCCGGTAACGAGAGCCAGATGGCAGTGCCCAGAGCGCTCGTCATCAAGGCACAGCCGGAACCGCGCGTGTTGCCTTGGGTCGAGGTACCGCTGGCGACGGGCGGCGGTGATACCTTGAACCTGGAGATGACTGCCCTTTTTGATGCGCCGTTACAGGTCCAAATTCCCAGCGAGGCAGTGATTGGCTTGGACGAGCCCTTCACGGTGAGCTGGGGGGTAGGGCAGTTTGGTGCACAAGACGTGTTGGGGGTACCAGGTATCAGATGTTACGACATTGCCGAGCGTAATGCAGTGGCCATGAGCGGCAAGACCGTGGCGGTGCGTTATCTTGTCCAAACCCGCGAAGGGCTGCTGCAATCGGCGGTGCGCCGGGTCAAGGTCAACCCTTTGCCACGTTCGCGCCTGACCATTCCGCAGCTGTCGGGTACGACGGGAACTACCCTGATTCTGAGCCAACAAACTCAAGACCCCGCCATCACGCTGGCGGCATGGAAGCTGATCAGCTCCGATCAGAGAGTCAGAATCGACGTCCGCGGCGTGTCCGCCGCCGGGGCAGAAAGCTTCTCGGTCATGCGAAATCATGCCGTCAGCCAGGAAGAGCTAACCTTGGGTATTGGATCAAAGCGTGATGCCCTGGTGCCGCTGTCGTTTCTGCGTAACTTGCTGAAGGGGCAGAGCATTAGTGTCGAAGTGAAAGTGAGTTTCGACGCCGGCCGTACTTGGCCGACGCTGCCGAATTTCGAGACGCTGAACATTACTGTGCTTGAATGAGCGCCAAGGGCTGCTTCACCAGCGCAGTGGCCGCGCCATAGTCGTTGAGGGTGTTGAAGGTGACGTGTAGCCCTGATTGTGGACGAATGCTGGCAAGCCGATAGCTTTGCTCGGTGAACGGCATGGCCATTGCCTGAGCATTGGGTTTCTCCGACTGCCCCGCCCCACTGACCTGCAACTGGTCGAATGTGTAGTGGAAGGGCGTAGGGTTGTTCACGACCAAGTGCAGGCCGTCATCGTGCTGGCGCAACGACCAGCTCAAGTGCTTGACTTGGCTTTCGGGCGATTCGTTGAGCTGGCTTGGTCGATAGAAGAGCTTGATGCGGGTGCGCATGGCGATGTTGAGGCTATTGCGCACCTCGGTCTGCTGCGGGATTTCCTGAACGTTGAAAAAGAACAGCGATTCGCGGTCCTGGGGCAGCGTATTGGGCAGGCCATTGATCTGCACCATCTGTTCTTTGCCAGCATCCAGGCGAAACAGCACGGGCGTCGGCATCAGCGGTACCGCCGCAAGGGTGTCGTCCTCAAGGGTATTGACCCAGGTCTGCACGGCGAAAGGCCGGTTGGTAGGGTTGGCGACCAACACGGTTGAGCTGCGTGAATCGCTGGTGTGGATGATGCGGGTCGCATTGATGGTCAAGGCCGCTTCTGCCGCTGGCAGGGCAAGGGCCAGCATCAGCGTAGGCAGGGCATGGCGAAGGTAGCGTGAGGCGGAGGGAAACATGGGCTTCGATTCGCAGATTGGGCTAGGAGCAGGCCGCATACCGCACGGCCTGGCACGGCATCACTTGATGTTGAAGACGAAGGGTATCGTGGCGTTGACCGGGCCTGGGGTGACTGAAGCGGCCGTCGAGCGCAGATTGGCCTGGAACACCATGGTCTTGGAAGCGTTCAGGTCATATTCCTTGGAGTTGGCGCCATAGGCAATCAGCGTACCGTCGCTGTCCTTGATCGCCAGCGCCACACCCGAAGCGCTGCCAGTATGCAGGGCATGCAACTCGTTACTCGCACCTGCAGCTCCATCTTTGCCCATGAATGACACATAGCCTTTTTTGCCAGTGGTGTCGCAATTGGTGCCGTCAGTGATTTTCATTCCGAAGGAGACTGGGTGGCTTTCCTGGCCTATGGTATCGAACTGAGCCGCTTCGCCTTCAGGCAATACGATCGGGTTCATGACCGCGCCATTGTAGGGGTCGGTGATTTCGATTGAACAGGTATTGCCGTTCACCTTGCCTGTGAACAGGATGGTACCGGTATCGGCCACTGCGTGCGTGGCGCTGACAGCAGTCATCAAGGACAGGGCAATGAGGGATCGTTTCATGGTGATATCCGTATGTCGGTCGATGCAGGCCGGCCTTTGCAGGGCCGACCGTCTGGTATCCTCTGGGGGCGGTGCGTAACCGCTCCGGGACAGGCGCAGAGT
Source organism: Enterobacterales bacterium AN_CKDN230030167-1A_HGKHYDSX7 (assembly GCA_046940335.1). Lineage (GTDB taxonomy): Bacteria > Pseudomonadota > Gammaproteobacteria > Pseudomonadales > Pseudomonadaceae > Aquipseudomonas. Next base: position 263,635 of record JBKYML010000001.1, on the reverse strand, counting down.
AAGCAGCGTGCCGATGGACGTCTGTAAGTTGAATCGACTTGCGACAGGGGGAAAGGGCAGCAAAGCGGCTACGCCCTGGACGCAGCCTCCCAGGTCAGTGGCGCGAGTCGTCCACGGATACCGAGAGCAGTTGCTTTTCCTGATGCCAATCGAAGGGCTCATCGTTCTGGTGCGCCTCGTGCCGCCGCTCTTCCAGTTGCTGATACATGTCCAGCTCCTCGTCAGGCATGAAGTGCAGGCAGTCGCCGCCGAAGAACCACAACAGATCGCGTGGGACCAAATGGGCAATCTGCGGGTAGCGCTGGATCACCTGGCACATCAAGTCCTGGCCCAGGTACTGGCTTTCCAGCGGATCGTGCGGCAGTTGAGCCAGCAGGTCATCGAAGCGTTCGAGGAACAGGGCGTGGCTCTCATCCGGCACCTGCTCGGCCTCGCCCAGCGCCACCAGAATGGTGCGCAGGTGCTGGAGCAGTTGCAGGTGGTAGACCAGATGCGGATTGGCCATGAGAAAGTCCTCGGTTGACTGAAACGGAGGCGGAGTATACGCCTGATCGAGCTTCGTCGGGGCGTCAGTCGATCTCGATCAGGGCCGAGGGGTCGATGCAGAGACGTACGTCACGTCCGGCAGGGTGCAAGTCGGCCGCCGTGCGATTGAGCACATCGACACGCAATTCGACGTCCTCGACGGCGACGCGATAACGGATGACGTTCCCCAACAGGCTGTGATCGAGAATACGGCCTGCCACCCCACCTTGGGCGTCGAGGCGGATGGCCTCCGGGCGGATCGCCACGCGTTTGGCGACAGGGCGGTGCAACAGCCGACTGGCGCTCGGCGCATCGAGCAGGTTGTAGTGGCCGATGAACCCTACCGCGAAGGCGTTCACCGGCGCGGTGTACAGCGTTTCGGCATCGCCGCTCTGGACGATGCGGCCCTCGTTCATCAGTACGATGCGATCGGACAGCGTCAGGGCTTCTTCCTGGTCATGGGTGACGAACAGCGTGGTCAGCCCCAGTTCGCGCTGGATGACCCGGATCTGCTCGCGCAAGTGCCGACGAATGCGTGCGTCCAAGGCCGAAAGCGGTTCATCGAGCAGCAGCAGGCGCGGCCGGGTCACCAGCGAACGCGCCAGGGCAACGCGCTGGCATTGTCCGCCCGACAGCTGATGCGGATAGCGCTTGGCGAAGTCTGTCAGCTCGACCAGCGCGAGCATCTCGCGGACGCGTGTCCGGCGCTCATGGGAGGCGGTCTTCTGCATGCGCAGGCCGAAGTCGACGTTCTGCTCGACCGTCATGTTGGGAAACAGCGCATAGCTCTGGAACACCATGCCGATGCCGCGCTGCTGCGGGCTGAGCGGTACCAGGTCCTGTCCATCCAGCAGGATGCGTCCACCGTCGACCGGTGTCAGGCCAGCGATGCAGCGCAGCAGGGTCGATTTGCCACATCCCGAAGGGCCGAGCAGGGTCACGAATTCACCACGTCGGATCTCACAGGTGATGTCCTGGAAGACCGGATTGTCGCCGTAGTGTTTGTGCAGGTGCTGCACGCTGAGAAAGCTCATCTCAGGACTTGTCCTTGTTCAGGCGGTGGGCGACCCAGGTCAGTACCAGCACGAAGGCGAAGTAGGAGATCACCAGCGCGCTGTTGAAATGCCCGCTGCTGTTGCGCATGTTGTTGAGGTAGACCTGCAGGGTCTCGTAGCGCGTGCCGACCAGCAGGTTGGCGAAGACGAACTCGCCGAACAGGAACGAGAACGACAGCAGCAGCGCCACCAGCAGGCCCTTGCGTAGGTTGGGCAGTACCACCAACAATGCCGCCTGCCAGGGGCTGGCGCCCAGCAGTTGGGCAGCGTCCATCAGGTGATGCAGGTCGATCGCCCGCAGGTTATTGGTGATGGCCCGGTACATGAAGGGCAGGGCGATGGTGAAGTAGCTGCCGATCAGGATCCAGGGCGTGCCGACCATCGCCATCGGTCCGCTGCCGTAGAGCTGCAGCAAGCCGACCGACGACACCACCGGCGGCACGGCGAACGGCAGCAGGATCACCACATTCATCCACGCGTCCCACCGTGGGAAGTGGTAGTGCACCACGAACAGCAGCGGCAGGATCAGCACTACCGACAGCAGCAACGCGCCGACGCAGATCAGCAGCGACCGGCCGAACGCCGCCAGGAACCGTGGCTCGCTCCACAGGGCGATGTACCACTTGAAGGTGAGCCCACTGGGCAGCAGGCTGGCCGACCAACTGGTGGCCAGGGAGTAGAGCAGGGTCCCAGCCAGGGGCAGCAGCAGAATCAGGAACAGCAGGTACACCACCGTGCGGTGGTACATCCGCTGGGAGCGTGAACCCCCGCATGAACGATCAGCGCGCATGGTAGCTCCGCTTCAGCAGCCAATGATGTACGACGGCGACGAGTGTCATCAGGCCGACCAGGATCATGGCCAGGGCACTGGCCAGGTTGGGGTCGAGGGTGATGTCACCCGACACCAGCGCAGCGATGCGGATTGGCACCATGTTGAAGTTGCCGGTGGTCAGGGCGTAGACCGTGGCGTAGGCGCCCAGGGCATTGGCCAGCAGAATCACGAAGGTGCCCAGCAGTGCTGGCGTCAGGACCGGCAGGCCGATGTGCCGCCAGTACTGCCCTGGGCTGGCGCCCAGCAACGCTGCGGATTCGCGCCAGTCTTCGCGAAGCGCGTCGAACGCCGGGTAGAGCAGCAGTACGCCGAGCGGAATCTGGAAGTAACTGTAGACCAGAATCAGGCCACTCTTGGCGTACAGGTTGAAGCCCTCGATCAGGCCGGCCTGCTTGAGCAGCAAGGTCAGCGCGCCGTTGAAGCCGAGCAGGATGATGAAGGCGAACGCCAGCGGCACCCCACTGAAGTTGCTGGTCATGTTGGCGAAGGCGCTGACGATGTCCCGCAGCCGTGAGTCCACGCGGGTCAGGGAATAGCTGCCGAGCAAGGCGATGAGGATCCCGATCAGGCTCGACCAGAAGGCGACCTCCAGGCTGTGGCCGATGGCCTGCCGATGAAACTTCGAGGTGGCGATGCGCACGAAGTTGTCCAGACCCCAGCCGTCGTCGGTCTGCACGCTGTGCACCATGACCCACGCCAGCGGGGCGATCTGAAAGACCAGCAGACACAGGGCGAAGGGTGCTACGCAGAGCAACGCCCAGCGCCGTACGCGTGCGTTCATGACGCGATACGCCCTTGGCGACGCTCAACCATGCCCTGGCCTCGGCTCATTTCATTTCCATGATGACCTGTTCCTGCCACAGCTGCGGCAGTTTCTTGGCCGTCGCCTCCCAGGCTTCGGCGTTCTTGATTGGCTGGGCTGCGCGGTATTGCTCGTTGGGCAGCAGTTTGGCCTGCACCTCGGGTGCCAGCTTCAGGTATTCGGCGCGGATCGGCCGGGCGTGGCCGATGGCCAGGTTGGTCTGGCCCGCATCGCTGAAAATGTACTCACGGGTGAGCTTGGCGGCATTCGGGTGCTTGGCGTATTTGTTGATGATCGTGGTGTAGCCGGACATCACCGAGCCGTCGGTGGGAATGACCACCTCGAAACGTTTGGGGTCGATCTGTTCCCGGTAGCTCAGGCCATTGAAGTCCCAGACCACGCCCACTTCGACTTCGCCTTTTTCCAGGGTCTGGATGGTCGGGTTGGCCATGGACAGGCGACCTTGCTGGGCCAGTTTGGTGAACAGTTGCAGGCCTGGCGTGATGTTGCGCTCGTCGCCCTTGTAGGCGATGGCTGCGGCCAGCACGCCATTGGCGGCCTGGGCGGCTGTCCCGACGTCACCGATGGCCACCTTGTAGCTGCCACGCTCCAAGTCGTGCCATTGGGTCGGGCGGTCCTTTTCCTTGACCAGGTCCTTGTTGATGATGAAGGCGATGGTCCCGGTGTAAGCCAGCGCCCAATGCCCGTCCTGATCCTTGGCCCACTGGGGTATCTGCTCCCAGGTCGTGGGCTTGTAGGGCTGGGTGACGCCCTTGGCGACCGCGATGGGCCCGAACGAGGCGCCGACGTCACCGATGTCGGCGCTGGCGTTGTCCTGTTCGGCTGCGAACTTGGCGACCTCCTGGGCAGAGCTCATGTCGGTGTCGCTGTGCACGAGGCCATAGCGGCTGGCCAGGTCGGCCCAGGTGCCTTTCCAGTTGGCCCACGCATCCGGCATGCCGACGCTGTTCACCGCGCCTTCCTGGCGCGCGGCGTCCTCCAGCGCCTTGAGGTCGACGTCGGCCGCCCGTGCCATCGTGCACAGGGCCAGGGCGGAGCCAAGCAGTGATGCCATGAACAGCTGTTTCATCCGGAACTCCTTGCGTGGGATCGCTGGCCTGCGACAGGCCTTGGCGGGAACGTCGACGGCAGCGGCCATGCTGACGGGGATTCATGACCGTCTGATGTCCGTCGTATGACAGCTCGCTGAAGCTACAGCGTAGTTCAGATCTGCCTGGTTGCAGGGGGCAAGAGGCCGGTACGGTGGGGGGCCCACCGTACCCTATGTATGCCCAGGCTACTCGGCAGGCGCGGCGTCGGCAGGCGCGGCGCCAGCAGGTTGCAGCGGGCCGCCGCCACTGGCGTTCACCACCTGCACCGACAGCCGAGGTGTGGCCAGATCCAGGCCAGCCTCGTCGAGCTTGCGCTTGAGCGCCAGGTTGAAGGCGCGCGACACCTCCCACTGCTTGATCGGCGCCGTCTTGAAGCGTGCGCGCAGAATGGCCGACCCCGACTCGAAGCTTTCCACGCCTTGCAGCTCCAAAGGCGACCAGATGTTGCGGCGCATCAATGGGTCGGCGCGCAGCTTCTGGGCCACGTCGCGGATCAGGCCGATGGCTTGGTCGATGTCCATGGTGTGCGGGATGGCCACGCGGAAGATGGCATAGCCGAACTCGCGCGAGTAGTTCTTGATGCTCTTGATCTCGCTGAACGGGATGGTGTGCACGATGCCGTCGATGTCGCGCAGGCGCACGGTGCGGATGGTCAGCCCTTCGACCGTGCCCAGGTGCCCGCCCAGCTCGACGTAGTCGTCGATGGCCAGCGAGTCCTCGATGATGATGAACAGGCCCGTGATCAGGTCGGCCACCAGCGACTGGGCGCCAAAGCCCACGGCCAGGCCGATGACACCGGCACCGGCGAGCAGGGGCGTGACGTTCATGCCCATGTTGGCCAGGGCCACGATCAGCGCGATGATGAAGATGGTGATGAACAGCACGTTGCGCACCAGCGGCATCATGGTCTGCGCACGGGCGTTGGCCAAGCCGCGACGCGAACGCACCAGGGCATGGTGCACGGCGCTGTCGGCCAGGATCCACACCAGCCAGGCGATGATCAGCGTGGTGGTCAGGCCCATGACCCGCAGGCTGACCTCATGGCCATCGCCCTCGGCGAAGCGGATCATCGACAGGCCCCAGACCCGCAGGCCGATTTCCAAGAACACCAGCCAGATGAACAGGTGCAGCAAGGCATAGCCGAAGCTCTTCAACCGCTCGACATAGACCTGTTGGCGTCGGTGGGTGCGTCGTGGGTTGACCGCATGCCGACGGACCAGGCCGTTGAGCACCATGCACACCACCACCAGCACCGTGCACATCAGCGACTGGCGCAACGCGGTGCTGGTGTCGCCTGCCGAGACGAACGTGGCGAACAACGAGATCGCCACCAGCACCAGTGCCGGGACGTACCAGAAGCTGCCCAGTACGCCAATGGTATCGCTCAGGGTGCGCCGCGTCAGGCGGCGCGACAGTGGCTGGTTGCGGATCAGGTGGGCGATGGGCCGGCGGAAGCGCAGGATGAACAGGCCCGTGCACACCGCGGCCACGATGTTGGTGACGGTGGCCAGGGTGTGCGCCAGGTGTATGCCGAGCGCGGTGGTCAGACGCGGGTCGCTCATGGCCTCGCCGAAGGCGGCGAAGCTGCCGATCAGCCAGAGCGGGTTGAAGGCCCGATGACGCAGGATGTCCAGCGCACGGTGACGGTGGGGGCCGTCGAGCAGGGAGAAGGCGATCACGCAGATGGCCGAGAAACAGGTGCCGACCACCAGGGCGTAGGCCAGTACCATGGCCAGGGACTTGCCCAGCGAGGAGGGCAAGGCGAAGCTCAGGTAGACCGTGAAGATCAAGGCCACCAGCCAGGGCCCGAGCTTGCGCAGGGCAAAGCGCAGAAGATCCCACGGGCGGGGATGCTGGGGCAGCTCTTCAGGCAGTCCGAAGCGTACCTGCACGCGGTGACCGATCCAGTTGAAGATCATCGCCAGCAGGCTCCAGACCGCGATGATGGCAGCGAAGCCGAAGAGGATCATCGGCCACTCCTGCATCGGTACGGCCAACGCCGCCAGCTCTTGCCTGGCCTGATCGAGTTCCAGCGACCAGCGCCGGAACGGGCTGGCCTCGCCGCTGAACTGCTTCTCGACATCGTGCAAGGTACTGCCGATCAATCCGAGCACGCCTTGCGCCTCGGTCGGTTGGGCCTGGCGCGTGCTGTCGCGCAGCTTCTTCAGGTCCGCCAGCAGCTTGCCGCGCTGCTGGTCGTTTTCCAGGGTGGTGATGACCTCATCGAGCGACTTGCCCAGGGGCTCGGAGGCTTGTTCCTGATGGGACGAACCTGACCCCAGCAGGCTGGGCAGCCCGGCCGCCTGAGTAGGTGCGACAAAGGCGAACAGGCACAACAGATAGAGACAACGCAGGAGAACAGGCACCGGACACACTACCTCGGGACAGACGATGCCCGAGTGTAGAGGATTTCAGGCCAGTTTCTCGAGGATCTTCCAGCACATGATGCCAAAGATACCCAGCGTCCCCAGCCACATCATCAGCACCCCAAGGTCGCGCTCGCGCAGGCTGAAGCCCACGGTCAGCAACGACAGGCCCGCGACGACGGGAATCAGCATCGAATGCAAGGCGGACATGGCAGGCTCCTTCTGCGAAGACGCAAGGTCGATAAGGGAAGTGTAGCCAAGGCGAGGGAGCAGGGCATTGAGGTAGGGCAAGGGGCGTCCCTATCCATGCACAGTGGAATGAAGTGTCAGGGATCTTGTGGGAGCGGGCTTGCCCGCGATAGCGTCCAGGCCGTCACCGCCTGCATCGCGCGCCAGCCTGCTCTCACAAAGGACGTACATCGGCCTGTCAGGCCAGCCATGCAGCCCAGGCTGCGCGCCGCCACATCTGCCTTACGGCAGCTCCACGCTCCGGTAGAACGCCGTCAGCACCTTCACCAGGTGCGCCAGGTCCTGGCTGCCGCACAGCTCGCGGATCGAATGCATGGCGAAGGTCGGCAGGCCGATGTCCACCGTCCGCACGCCCAGGTGGCCGGCGGTGATCGGGCCGATGGTCGAGCCGCAGCCCATGTCGCTGCGCACCACGAAGCTCTGCACCGGCACTTCCTCGGCCATGCACAGGTGGCGGAAGAACCCGGCCGTTTCGCTGTTGGTGGCGTAGCGCTGGTTGCTGTTGACCTTGATCACCGGCCCGGCGTTGAGCTTGGGCCCGTGGTTGCCATCGTGCTTGTCGGCGTAGTTGGGGTGCACGCCGTGGGCATTGTCGGCTGAGATCAGCAGTGAACGCTGAATGCAGCGCACGTACTCGTCGTGCCCCGGCAGCAGGCGTTGGAGAGTCTGTTCGAGCATCGGACCATCGGCGCCGCAGGCCGAGCAGGAACCCACTTCTTCATGGTCGGTGCAGACCAGTACGCAGGTCTCGTCGCTGTCGGCAGCCAGCAAGGCCTGAACCCCGGCGAAGCAAGACAAGAGGTTGTCCAATCGCGCGCCGGCGATGAATTCGCCATGCAGGCCGATCTGCGCGGCTTCTTGGGTGTCGTAGAAGCTCAGCTCGTAATCGAGCACCACGTCGGCGTTGAGCTCGTGCTCACGCGCCAATTGTTCGGTCAGCAACGCCCGGAAATCGACCCGCTCGTCACCGGCCACCTGCGCCAGGATGGGGGGCAGCTCGTGCTGGGCGTTGATCGGCCACCCGTCGTTGGCCGTGCGATTCAGGTGAATGGCCAGGTTGGGAATGACGGCGATGGGCAGCTTGAAGTCCACCAGCTGGCTTTCGACCTTGCCGTCGCGGCGGAACGTCACGCGCCCGGCCAGCGATAGGTCGCGGTCGAACCAGGGCGCCAGCAGGGCGCCGCCGTAGACCTCCACCCCCAGTTGCAGGAACCCGTGGCGCTGCAGCTCAGGTTGCGGCTTGACCCGCAGGCACGGGCTATCGGTATGGGCGCCGACCAGGCGCATGCCGCCGTCGAGCGGCGACTGCTTGCCCAGTTGGATGGCGATGATCGAGGAGTCGTTGCGCGTGACGTAGTAGCGGCCTCCGGGCACCGTGGTCCAGCGCTCGCGTTCGTCGAGGCGCTTGTAGCCGGCCGCTTCCAGACGCTGGGCGATCGACGCGGTGGCATGAAACGGCGTCGGCGACGCCTTGAGGAAATCGATCAGGCCTCGATTGAGGGTGTCGCGCATAAGGTACTCCAGACCAGCGGCAAGCGTTGAGCTGCAAGCTTCGGGTAATGGGGGAGCAGTTGCAAGTCGTAAGCTGCGAGCTACAAGCTACAGGCAAGTGTGCGGGGCTTCGGTTCAGCGCTTGGTGACTGAGTTCCTGTCGCTGTGCCATCGCTCTGAAGGTCAGCTTGCAGCTTGCAGCTTGCCCCCTTCAAAAGGGCGCAGGACAGGTAAAGCGCAGCCGCTCGCCCGATACCGGATGGGTGAACGCCAGCATGCTGGCATGTAGGCACAGGCGCTCATGGGCGGCCAGCGCCTCGGGGTGGGCGTAGAGGCGGTCGCCCAGCAGCGGGTGACCGATCGACAGCATGTGCACGCGCAGCTGGTGCGAGCGCCCGGTGACCGGCGTCAGTTCGACGCGGCAATGATCGGTGTGCCGTTCGAGCACGCGCCAGAAGGTCAGGGCGCGCTTGCCCAGTTCGTGGTCGACCACGTGACGCGGTTTGGTCGGCGGATCGTAACGCAAGGGCAGGTCGATGCTGCCACTGTCGCGGTCCGGTTGCCCCCAGCACAGGGCCGTGTAGGCCTTTTCGGTTTCGCGGTCATGGAACTGGCGGGACAGTTCGCGGTGGCTGTCGGCGTCGCGGGCCAGCAGGATGATGCCCGAGGTCTCCCAGTCGAGCCGGTGTACGATCAGCGCGTCCGGGTAGCCATTTTCCTGAAGACGGGTGATCAGGCAGTCCTTGTTGTCGTCGGCGCGCCCGGGCACCGACAGCAGCAACGTCGGCTTGTTGATCACCAGCACGGCGGCATCTTGGTGGAGGATCTGGACGTTCGACAGCGGCATTGCGGGTTCTCTGCAAAACGCAACGGCGACGGCAGGCGCGACAGTCGAACTGCCGGCCTGGCCGTCGCCGTGCAGGCGATCCGGGGCGATCAACGCTCCGGGAGGGTGATGTTCAATTCGAGGATCGAGCAGTTGCCCTGGTCTTCCAGGGCGACCTGCACATCGTCGTTGCCAATGTTCACATACTTGCGGATCACCTCGACCAGTTCCTTCTGCAAGGCCGGGAGGTAATCCGGGGTGCTGCGCTGTCCGCGCTCGTGCGCCACGATGATCTGTAGACGCTCTTTCGCCACCGACGCGCTGCTCTGTTTCTGTCTGCCACGAAAGAAGTCAAAAAGGTTCATGGTTTATTTGCTCCCGAAAATGCGCTCGAAGAATCCCTTCTTCTGTACGTCGATGAAGCGCATCGGCTTCTCTTTGCCCAACAGGCGGTCGACGGCGTCGCTGTAGGCCTGGCCAGCATCGCTCTGATCGTCGAGGATGACCGGAATACCCTGGTTGGACGCCTTGAGCACCGCCTGGGATTCGGGAATCACGCCCTTGAGCTTGATCGAGAGGATCTCCTCGACGTCGGCAACGCTGAGCATCTCGCCTTTTTCGACACGCTCGGGGTGGTAACGGGTGATGAGCAGGTGTTCCTTGATCGGCTCCTCGCCATTCTCGGCGCGGCGCGATTTGCTGGCCAGAATGCCCAACATGCGGTCGGAGTCACGGACCGACGAGACTTCCGGGTTGGTCACCACGATGGCTTCGTCGGCGAAGTACATGGCCAGGTGCGCGCCCTTCTCGATACCGGCCGGCGAGTCGCAGACCACGTAGTCGAAGGTTTCCTTCAGCTCTTTCAGTACCTTCTCGACGCCTTCCTGGGTCAGCGCGTCCTTGTCGCGGGTCTGGCTGGCCGCCAGCACGAACAGGTTCTCGAGACGCTTGTCCTTGATCAGGGCCTGCTGCAGGTTGGCTTCGTTGTTGACCACGTTGACGAAGTCATACACCACGCGGCGTTCGCAGCCCATGATCAGGTCCAGGTTGCGCAGGCCGACGTCGAAGTCGACGATGACCGTCTTGTAGCCGCGCAGCGCGAGCCCGGTGCCGATGGCGGCGCTGGTGGTGGTTTTGCCCACGCCCCCCTTGCCGGAAGTAACGACGAGAATCTTGGCCAAGGTGTTTCACCCCTAGATGAACGGGACAGCAGTCCCTGCAAATACACAAAAACGGCAACATGAAAAGAAGTTGCACTAAAAATGACGGCAAGTATCCGTCAAAGGCGGGTGATGTTCAACACATCGCCAGACAGGCTGACCTGGACACCGAACCCCCAGAGCGGGTCGCGGCGCAGCTCTTCGCAGACGCGGTATTGGCCTGCGATCGAGAGCAGTTCGGCGGTCATCTGCTGGCAGAAAATACGCGCACGGGTATTGCCCTTGACACCTGCCAGGGCCCGCCCCCGCATCGCGCCGTACACATGGATGTTGCCGTCAGCAAGAAGTTCCGCACCTGGGCTGACCGAAGAGGTCACGATCAGGTCGCCGCCCTGGGCGTAGATCTGCTGACCTCCGCGCACCGGGGAGCTGACGATGCGCGTCGGGCGTACCTCCGGCTCGCTGGGTGGCGGTGGCGGTGGCGGGGCAGGCTCGGGCGGCTTGACTTCCGGCTCAGGTTCCAGCGGTCGCTCCCGGGCGCCCGAAGGGGGCAGAACGGGCAGGTCGATGGCGATCGCCGCAGCGATGTCCTCGATCCGGTTGGCGCGAATGGCCAGGGTGCGCAGGCCATGGTGGCGACAGATGCGCATCAGGGCGGGCAGGTCGACGGTGCCACAGGCGACGGGCAGTTTGTCCAGCGCCAACACCAGGGGCGTGTTGCTGAAGAAGTTCGGGGCCTGTGCGACCTTCGCCGCCAGCTGCCGGTCGAGCGCGTCGAGGTCGTTGTGGGCGAGCTCCAGCACAGTGATGGCAAGCATGCTGCCCTTGAGCTGGAACACGGGTGCGGCGTCGGGTGTCTGGTTTGGGCTCATGGTCTGCATAGACGGCTTGTTACGAAAAAAGTGCCCTGACTTATAACGAGAACGCCCGTTGGCCGCAACTCGCGACGATCCGTTGTAGAATGCCCAGCCTTTGTCTGACCGGATGCTTCAATGGAACGCCCGCGTTTTCGTCTTCAGTTCTTTCATCCGCGCTTCTGGGGGCTCTGGCTGGGTCTGGGGCTGCTCTGGCTGATCGTGCAGCTGCCTTACCGTGCCTTGCTGGGGCTGGGTCGGGCGCTGGGCGCGATCATGTACCGCGTCGCCGGCCCACGTCGGCGCATCGCGGCGCGCAACCTGGAACTGTGTTTTCCCGAACTGTCCAGCGTGCAGCGCGAACGGTTGCTCAAGGAAAACTTCGCCTCCACGGGCATTGCCTTCTTCGAGATGGCCATGAGCTGGTGGTGGCCCAAGGCACGGCTGGCACGCCTGGCCCACATCGAGGGCCTGGAGCATCTGCGCGATGCCCAGCGCGACGGGCAGGGCGCCATCCTGATGGCCGTGCACTTCACCACCCTGGAAATCGGTGCGGCGCTGTTGGGCCAGGCGCACACCATCGATGGCATGTACCGCGAGCACGGCAACGCGTTGTTCGACTATGTCCAGCGACGTGGGCGTGAGCGGCACAACCTCGACGCCCTAGCGGTCGAGCGGGACGATGTGCGCGGCATGCTCAAGCTGCTGCGCAACGGGCGCGCCATCTGGTACGCGCCGGATCAGGACTACGGGACCAAGCAGAGCGTGTTCGTGCCGCTGTTCGGCATCCCGGCGGCCACGGTAACCGCGACCACCAAGTTCGCGCGCCTGGGCAGGGCACGGGTGATCCCGTTCACCCAGCGCCGCCTCGAGGACGGCAGCGGGTATCGGCTGGTGGTGCACCCACCGCTGGAGGGCTTCCCGGGAGAGAGCGAGGAAGCTGACTGTCTGCGCATCAATCAATGGGTGGAGGGGGTGCTGCGCGAGTGCCCTGAGCAGTATCTGTGGGCCCACCGACGCTTCAAGTCGCGACCCGAAGGAGCACCCCGATTGTATGAGCGCAAGCGTTGAGGAGCACCCGGATGAGGTTGCATGGCTGTCTCTTGCAGGGTCGGCCGAAGTCGGCTGATTTCATGGGCCCTAAGGGCCCATAAACGACGTGCAGATCAAGACCTTGCAACCCTGAAACGGAACGACGGACCGCTTCAGGCCAGGTTCTTCTGCAGGCTGGCGCGCAGTTCGAGCAAGTCTTCCTGCAACTGACGCAAACGCTCCTGGCTGCGCCCGCTGGCACCCAGAATGTCGCTGGGTACATGGCGCGCCTCCTCGCGCAACTGACGGCCCTTGTCGGTCAGTTGCACCTGCACCACCCGCTCATCCTCACGGCTGCGGTTGCGCTTGAGCAAGCCTTCGCTCTCCAGGCGCTTGAGCAACGGTGTCAGGGAGCCCGGATCGGTCAACAATCGTTGGCTGATTTCACCCACCGTCATGCCATCGTGCTCCCACAGCACCAGCATCGCCAAGTACTGCGGGTAGGTCAGGCCCAATGTCTGCAACAGGGGTTTGTACACCTTGGTCATCAGCAACGAGGTGGAATGCAGGGCGAAACAGACCTGGCTGTCCAGCAACAGCTCATCGCTGGGGGATCGGATATCGGCGTTCATGCATGTCCTTCACTGCTAAGTGGATATCAATCTGGCATGCGCGCAATGCGTTAGGTTCATTGTCGATGCAGCCCACTGCGCAAGGCCTGGTCCCAGGGAGGGACTGGGCTGAAGCGGTGCTTGAGAAATTCGAGCAGCAATCGGCTGCGAGAGTTCGTTTCATGTTCGAGGCGCAGTGCATAGATGCCACTGGCTTCCGGTGGCGGCAGCCCGTTTTCGCAGAACAAAGGTACCAGTTCGCCGCGCATCAGGTGCTCGCTGGTCAACCAGGTCGGCAGGTGCGCAATCCCCAGCCCCGCCAGCGCACCGCAGAGCAAGGCCTCGGCATTGTTGGCCGTCAGGCGCAAGCGGCGGGGACGATACAAGCGGGTGGTGCCGCCTTCGTCGAAGCGCCAAGCGAAAGGTGGCGCCAGGCCGTCCCAGTCCAGGCCATCGTGCTCAGGCAGTTCGGCCGGCGTGCAGGGGACGCCGCGTCGCGCCAGATAGTCTGGGCTGGCACAGGCGATCCGCACCATCGAGGCCAAGGGCGTGGCGACACGGCGCGTGTCGGCCAATGGGCCGGCGCGCAGCACCAGGTCAAATTCGCCCAGCAGGCTGCCCTGGAGGTCGACGAAGCTGTCGATCAATTGCAATTGCACGTCCAGCCCTGGGTAGGCGACCAGAAAATCGGCAATGGCCGGAGCCAGGTGACGACGACCCAGGGCCGCGGGCGCATTGATACGGATCAGCCCCTCGGGCGACTCGCTCAAGGACACCGCTTCGGCACGGGCCAGTCGCAGTTCTTCGAGAATACGCCGTGCGCGTTCGGCGAACGCGCGGCCCGATGGCGTCGCTTCGACCCGATGCGTACTGCGCACGAACAGACGGCTGCCCATGGCCTTTTCCAGGCCATCCATGCGCCGTGCCACAGCCGAAGGCGTCAGGGGGTGGCGCCGTGCAGCGGCCGAGAAGCTACCGGTGTCCAGCACGTCCAGAAACAAGCTGAACTGAGCGAACAGCGCGTCAGGCGTCATGCAACGTTCTCCATGCTTGTGCCAAATGTGCACAGCCATTGTGCGTGGCTATGCGTTTCCGTGCAAAGCAGGAGCCGTTAGCATGACGGCCTACGTGGTGAAGACAAAAAGCGAGTCAGGATGGAAACGGTGATGTTCGTGGCCCTGGGTGCTGCCCTGGGTACCCTGGGAGGCCTGTTCGGGATTGGTGGGGGGCTGGTGGCCATTCCAGCGTTGGCCGTCCTGTTCGGGCTCGATCAGCAGATGGCGCAGGGCACGGCCCTGGTGATGGTCGTGCCGAACGTGATGCTCGCCTTGTGGCGCTACCACCAGCGCAATCGTATCGACTGGCGCCAGGCCTTGCCCTTGTCGGTGTGCAGCCTGCTGTTCGCCTGGCTGGGCTCGATCTGGGCGGTTGGGCTCGATGCCCACGCCATGCGCCTGGGGTTCGTCGGCTTCCTGGTGGTCCTGGCGCTCTGGAACGGTGTCCGGTTGTTCATGCGCAATGCGATGGCCAGTGACCATCTGCGCCATGCCTGGCCTTGGCTGGCCGTACTGGGCGCGTTCGCCGGGAGCATGGGCGGTCTGTTCGGGGTAGGCGGCGCCGTGGTCGCGACGCCGGTGCTGACCAGCGTGTTCGGCGCCACGCAAGTGGTCGCCCAGGGCCTGTCCCTGGCGCTGGCGGTGCCGAGCACCTCCATCACCTTGCTGACCTACGGCGTGCACCATAGCGTCGACTGGAGCATCGGTCTTCCCCTGGCCGTGGGCGGTCTGTTGAGCATCAGTTGGGGCGTGAGGCTGGCCCACGCCCTGCCCGAGAAAGTCCTGCGCGGCCTGTTCTGCGGGTTCCTCGTGGTGTGCGCGGTGTTGCTGGCGTTCGAGTTGTGAGTCGCAAGCTTCACGCTGCAAGTGATGGCGGGGCTGAGTGTCTTGGGATCGGCTGAACGGCATCAGGCCTGAACCTGATGCCGAACGTCAATGCAGCGCCCTCTAAGCTTGTCGCTGCCTTCTACCGCTTGAGGCTGCTCTTGAGGGTGTCGGCGATCATGAACGCCAGCTCCAGCGACTGGTCGGCATTCAGGCGCGGGTCGCAGTGGGTATGGTAGCGGTCCGACAAGCCGTCCTCGGTGATCGGTCGGGCACCGCCGATGCATTCGGTCACGTTCTGGCCGGTCATCTCGATGTGGATACCGCCTGCATGGGTGCCTTCGGCGCGGTGGACGTCGAAGAAGTGCCGGACCTCCGCCAGAATCTGCGCAAAATCGCGTGTCTTGTAGCCGCTGCTGGCCTTGATGGTATTGCCGTGCATCGGGTCGCAGCTCCACAGCACCTGACGGCCTTCGCGGGTGACCGTCTGCAGCAGTCGCGGAAAGTGCTCGGCCACCTTGTCCGCGCCCATGCGCACGATCAGGTTGAGGCGACCCGGATCGTTGTCGGGGTTGAGCGCATCGATCAGTCGCAGCAGCTCCTGCGGGTCCATGCTCGGGCCTACCTTGACCCCGATGGGGTTGTGCACGCCACGCAGGAATTCCACGTGGGCGCCGTCGAGCTGACGGGTGCGGTCGCCGATCCACAGCATGTGCGCCGAGCAGTCGTAGGGATCGCCGGTCAGGCTGTCGTGACGAACGAAAGCCTGCTCGTAGTTGAGCAGCAGGGCTTCATGGGCGGTGAAGAAGCTGGTCTCGCGCAGTTGCGGCGCGCTGTCCAGGCCGCAGGCGCGCATGAAGGCCAGGGTTTCGTCGATGCGGTCGGCCAATTGGTGGTACTTGGTGGCCAGCGCCGAGTTGGCGATGAAGTCCAGGTTCCAGCGGTGCACCTGATGCAGGTCGGCAAAGCCACCCTGGGCGAAGGCACGCAACAGGTTGAGGCTGGCGGTGGCCTGATGGTAGGCCTGCAGCAGACGCTCAGGGTCCGGCACACGGCTGGCCGGGTCGAAGCCGATGCCGTTGACGATATCGCCACGGTAGGCCGGCAGGGTCACCCCGTCGAGGGTCTCATCATTGGCCGAGCGTGGTTTGGCGAACTGGCCGGCCATGCGCCCGACCTTGACCACCGGCAGGCCGGCGGCGAAGGTCATGACGATCGCCATCTGCAGTAGCACCTTGAAGGTGTCGCGGATCTTCGCGGCGGAAAACTCCGCGAAACTTTCGGCGCAGTCGCCCCCTTGCAACAGGAAGGCCCGGCCCTGGGTGACTTCGGCGAACTGCCGGCGCAGCTCGCGGGCTTCGCCTGCGAACACCAGGGGCGGGTAGCTGGCCAGGGTCTGCTCGACCCGGCCGAGGTGGGCGGCATCGGGGTAGATCGGCTGCTGCTGGATCGGCAGGGCGCGCCAGCTGTCGGGGCTCCACGGTCTGTTCATCAGGGCTCTCGGGCAAGGGAAAAGGGCGATGGCCCATGGTAGCAGGTGCAGGCTGGCTTGTTGCGCCTGCACCATTGACGGACAATGCCCGCTTTTGCGCACGTGGACGGGTCAATGACGAACGAGCGGCAAGAGCGGCTGCTGGAGCGGGTCGAGGATGCCTTCGGCGTCATCAGTGTGCTCGAGGTGGACGAGTACCGGTTTCTGGAATTCGGCGATGCCATCGAGCAGAGCTGCGTGTTCACCGCCGATCCCGCCTGGCTCGAATACGACTACACGCGTGCCATGCTGCTCGGGGCGTTGTGCCACGAGGCGCCGGATAGCGCGCTGTTCCTGGGTCTGGGCGCCGGTACCCTGACCCAGGCGTGCCTGAAGTTTCTGCCGCTGGACGATGTCGAAGCCATCGAGCTGCGCCCCGACGTGCCGCGCCTGGCCATGCAGTACCTGGGGCTGGACGATGACCCGCGTCTCTACGTGCGCATCGGTGACGCCATGGCCTTGCTGCCGGAGGCCGAGTGTGCGGACCTGATCTTCGTCGACCTGTACACCGACCATGGGCCAGGCGTCGCCCACCTGGCCTGGCATTTCCTGCAGGACTGCCAGCGCAAGCTCAACCCCGGCGGCTGGCTGGTGATCAACCAGTGGGCCAACGACGACGGCAAGCCACTGGGCGCCGCCTTGCTCAGGGGGCTCTACCATCGGCATTACTGGGAACTGCCGGTCAAGGAGGGCAATGTGGTGCTGCTGGTGCCTGCCGACCTCGATCAGACGCTCGACCTGGACGGCCTGCGCCAGCGTGCTCAGGCCCTGGCTCCGCAGCTGGGCTACAGCCTCGAGTCGCTGATCCAGGTGCTGCGCCCGGCCACGTGAAGGCATGCTGGCCTAAACGATTCAGCTGCCAGGTGTGCCTGGCCGGCGACTTGACCGGTTGGTAAAAAAAATCCTACAGCGAACCGCCGATTCGGGTATAGTACGCGCCGGTCTTTCAGCGGGCCCCCGTTGCAGGTGGTGCAAATCCCCCGAATTCAGCTACGGCTGCGCGTCCGCTCGTCGGACTTTCCCAAGATGTTCCCTTTTCAATCGTCTTCGCAAATCCCCGCCGCCAGAGCTGCCTGGGTGACCTTAGGGTCTTTCAAGGCATGTGCAGCTTTGGAGCATGGGTCTTTGCGGATGCACCTCTAGAGGCAGACCCATGACCCAGGAAACCGGCGGATTCGCCGCTCTCGATCTCAATCCCAGCATCGTTGCCGCCGTACTGGCCACCGGCTATGAAGAGCCGTCCGCCATTCAACAGCAATCGATTCCGATCATTCTCGCCGGTCACGACATGATCGGCCAGGCGCAGACCGGCACCGGCAAGACCGCTGCCTTCGCCCTGCCCATCCTGAATCGTATCGACACGAGCAAGCGCGAACCGCAAGCCCTGATCCTGGCGCCAACCCGTGAGTTGGCGCTGCAAGTAGCTACAGCCTTCGAAACCTACGCCAAGCAGATGCCGGGCGTGAACGTGGTGGCCGTGTACGGTGGCGCGCCGATGGGCCCGCAGCTGCGCGCCATCCGCAACGGTGCCCAGATCGTCGTCGCCACCCCAGGTCGCCTGTGCGATCACCTGCGTCGTGACGAGAAGGTCCTGTCGACCGTGCGTCACCTGGTCCTCGACGAAGCCGACGAGATGCTCAAGCTCGGCTTCATGGACGACCTGGAAGTGATCTTCGCCGCCCTGCCGGAAACCCGTCAGACCGTGCTGTTCTCGGCCACGCTGCCCTCGTCGATCCGCTCGATCGCCGAACGCCATCTGCGCGAGCCCAAGCACGTCAAGATCCAGAGCAAGACCCAGACCGTCACCGCGATCGACCAGGCTCACCTGATGGTGCACGCCGACCAGAAGATCCCGGCCGTGCTGCGCCTGCTGGAGGTGGAGGAGTTCGACGCGCTGATCGCCTTCGTGCGCACCAAGCAAGCCACCTTGGACCTGGCCAGCGCGCTGGAAGCCAAGGGCTACAAAGCCGCGGCCCTGAACGGTGACATCGCCCAGAACCAGCGTGAGCGCGTCATCGACTCGCTCAAGGACGGTCGCCTGGATATCGTTGTCGCCACTGACGTCGCCGCCCGGGGTCTGGATGTTCCGCGCATCACCCACGTCTTCAACGTCGACATGCCGTACGACCCAGAGTCCTACGTGCACCGTATCGGTCGTACCGGCCGTGCCGGTCGTGAAGGCCGTGCCCTGCTGCTGGTCACGCCGCGCGAGCGTCGCATGCTGCAGGTGATCGAGCGTGTGACCGGCCAGAAAGTCGCCGAAGCCCGTCTGCCCAATGCCCAGGCCGTGCTGGACGCCCGTATCAAGAAGCTGACCAACAGCCTCGCACCGCTGGTGGCCGATTCCGAGGCCAGCCACGGCGAACTGCTCGATCGCCTGACCACCGACCTGGGCTGCAGCCCGCGCGCCCTGGCCGTAGCCCTGCTGCGCAAGGCCACCAATGGTCAGGCCCTGGATCTGGCCAGCGTCGAGCGTGATCAACCGCTGGTGCCGTCGCACACTCCACGTGAGCGTACCGGTGAGCGCAGCGACCGTGGCGAGCGCGGTGACCGCGAGCGTCGCGCGCCGCTGCCACTGGCCGAAGGCCGTGTGCGTTGCCGTACTGCCCTGGGTGCCCGTGATGGTATCGCCGCCAAGAACCTGCTGGGCGCGATCCTCAACGAAGGTGGCCTGGCCCGTGATGCGATCGGTCGCATCCAGGTGCGTGACAGCTTCAGCCTGGTCGAGCTGCCGGAAGACGGTCTCGAGAAGCTGCTGACCAAGCTCAAGGACACCCGTGTCGCTGGCAAGCAGCTCAAGCTGCGTCGCTATCGCGAAGATTGATGCGCAGCTGATGTAGAAAACCCCGGTTCGAGGCTGCTCGAACCGGGGTTTTTTTATGGCAGGCGGTCAGGCAAGGTCTGCTCGATGTGTACGCAGTCAGGGCGCCAGCTGACAGATCGACACAGCCCTGTGTGGGGGCGGGCTTGCCCGCGATGCAGGCGGTGATGGAATGGACTATGGCGGGCAAGCCCGCTCCCACACGACCGCGTTGCTTTGCCTCATCGCCGCGTGGCTACGGGTGTAGGAGCGCCCTGCACATCGACTGACGAGAAAGCCTCCGAGCGCGGCGGTTGCAGGCTCATGGGTACGAAACGCAGGCAAAAAAAGAGGCGACCGAAGTCGCCCCGTCGGGTAATGCCGAACTCAGCCGCGACGACGCAGGGCCTCGATGCGCTCTTCGAGCGGCGGGTGGCTCATCAGCAGGCCGGCCAGGCCGTGCTTGAGGCCGCCATTGATGCCGAAGGCCTTGAGCGTATCGGGCATCTGCGCCGGCATGCCTTGCTCCGAACGCAGGCGTTGCAGGGCGCTGATCATAGCGCCGGTGCCGGCCAGCCGTGCCCCGGCATCATCGGCACGGTATTCGCGACGGCGCGAGAACCACATCACGATGATGCTGGCAAGGATGCCCAGGACCAGCTCGGCGACGATGGTCGCCACGTAGTAGGCGATACCCTGGCCTTCTTCGTTCTTGAAGATCACCTTGTCGACGAAGTTGCCGATGATCCGGGCGAAGAACATCACGAAGGTGTTGACCACGCCCTGCACCAGCGCCAGGGTGACCATGTCGCCATTGGCGACGTGACCGATCTCGTGTGCCAGCACCGCACGCACCTCATCGGGCGAGAAGCGTTCGAGCAGACCCTGGCTGACCGCGACCAGCGCGTCGTTGCGGTTCCAGCCAGTGGCGAAGGCGTTGGCCTCGTAGGCCGGGAAGATACCGACCTCGGGCATCTTGATGCCCGCTTCGCGCGATAGCTCCTCGACGGTCTGCAGCAGCCACTGCTCGTGACGCGTACGGGGTTGGGTGATGATCTGAGTACCGGTGCTCATCTTGGCCATCCACTTGGAGATGAGCAGCGAGATGATCGAGCCGGCGAAGCCGAACACAGCACAGAAGACCAGCAGTTGGCCAAGGTCGAGGTCGACCCCATTGGCGGCCATGAACCCGTCGAAGCCGAACAGGCTCAGGGTAATGCTTGCAACCAGCACCACCGCAAGGTTGGTGGCTACAAACAGCAAGATGCGCATCATGGTTGTCACGTTCTCCTGACGGATGAAATATTGCTCACTGCCGGGGTATATAAGGCGCAAGGCGCGCGGATTCAACCGGGGGACTATTTCAAACTGTGTAGGACGAGGGCTGAACGAGGCGTCGACACGTAATGTAGGACGTGTCTGACTTCAAGGCGGGACATTATGACCGTGACACCCGGTCCAGAAGGGGCCGTCCATCCAAGATGGAGGGCCCCCTCGGGACTACTGGCGATAGGTGCGCAAGAACTGACCGATCCGACCGATGGCCTGCTCCAGGTCGTCCACCCGCGGCAGGGTCACCACACGGAAGTGGTCGGGCCATGGCCAGTTGAACGCTGTGCCCTGGACCACCAGCAGGCGTTCGGACAGCAGCAGGTCGAGCACGAATTTCTCGTCATTGAAGATCGGGCAGACCTTGGGGTCGATGCGCGGGAAGGCGTACAGCGCGCCCATGGGCTTGACGCAGCTGACGCCAGGGATGTCGTTGAGCAGTTCCCAGGCGCGGTTGCGCTGCTCGAGCAGACGGCCAGGCGGCAGCACCAGGTCATTGATGCTCTGGTAGCCGCCAAGGGCCGTCTGGATCGCATGCTGGGCCGGCACGTTGGCGCACAGGCGCATGTTGGCCAGCATGTCGATGCCTTCGATGTAGCTCTGGGCATGGTGCTTGGGCCCGGAGATGATCAGCCAGCCGGAGCGGAAGCCCGCGACCCGGTAGGACTTCGACAAGCCGTTGAAAGTCAGGCAGAGCAGGTCCGGCGCCAGGGACGCGGTGCTGACGTGCACGGCCTCGTCGTACAGGATCTTGTCGTAGATCTCGTCGGAGAACACCACCAGATTGTGCTGGCGGGCCAGCTCGAGCATGCCCAGCAGCAGTTCGCGCGAATAGACCGCGCCGGTGGGGTTGTTCGGGTTGATGATCACCAAGGCCTTGGTATTCGGGGTGATCTTGGCCTTGATGTCGTCCAGGTCCGGGAACCAGTCGGCCTGCTCGTCGCACAGGTAGTGCACCGGCTTGCCGCCGGCCAGGCTGACGGCAGCCGTCCACAGCGGATAATCCGGCGCCGGGATCAGCACTTCGTCGCCGTTGTTCAGCAGTGCCTGCATGGACATGACGATCAGTTCGGACACGCCGTTGCCCAGGTAGATGTCCTCGATGCCGACGCCTTCGATGTCCTTCTGCTGGCAGTACTGCATCACGGCCTTGCGCGCGCTGAACAGCCCCTTCGAATCGCTGTAGCCTTGGGCTGTGGGGAGGTTGCGGATCACGTCCTGGAGGATTTCCTCGGGCGCTTCGAAACCAAAGGGCGCCGGGTTGCCGATGTTCAGCTTGAGGATGCGATGGCCTTCCTCCTCCAGGCGTTTGGCGTGCTTGAGCACCGGGCCGCGAATGTCGTAGCAGACATTGGCGAGCTTGTTCGATTTGCTGAACTGCATGTTGGAATCCCGAGTGGAGAGGTCGCAGCGGCCCGCCGACGAATAGACCGAAAAAAGGCGGAGCGTGTGTGACTGGCTGATGTCAGACACAGAGCGCACTAATATACGTGCCCCCCGCGCCAGCGAAAAGACGGCGCGATGCAAATTCAAGCCTGCCGAGGTGCTGTATGCAGAAGATCGAAAAGACATTGGAAGAGTGGCGCGAGATGCTCGACCCCGCGCAGTACGAGGTCTGCCGCCTGAAAGGTACCGAGCGACCCTTCACCGGCAAGTACAATGACGAAAAGCGTGCAGGCACCTACCAGTGCATCTGCTGCGGCGCCCCGCTGTTCGATTCCTCGACCAAGTTCGACTCAGGCTGCGGCTGGCCGAGTTTCTATGCGCCGATCGGCCAGGAAGCGATGATCGAGATGCGCGACATCTCCCACGGCATGATCCGCACCGAAGTCATCTGCGCGCGCTGCGATGCTCACCTGGGGCACGTCTTCCCCGACGGTCCGCCACCGACCGGGCTGCGCTACTGCATCAACTCGGTCTGCCTGGAGTTCAAGCCTCGTGACTGAACGCAGACTGGGGGTGCGTGACGAACTGCTGGGCATTGCCTGCATGACCTTGAACGGTGAGCAGAAGTGCCTGGCCGACTTTTCCGCCAAGGCCGTGCTGGTGGTGAACACCGCCAGTCAATGCGGCTTCACGCCGCAGTACGAAGGGCTCGAGGCGCTGTGGCAGAGCTACCAGGCCCGTGGGCTGGTGATCGCGGGCTTCCCCTGCAACCAGTTTGGCCAACAGGAACCCGGCGACTCGCGCTCGATCGCGCATTTTTGTCAGCGCACCTTCGGCGTGAGCTTTCCGATGTTCCGCAAGGTCGAGGTCAACGGGCCGCGCGCGCACCCGCTGTTCGTGGCGCTCAAGCGCCGTGCGCCTGGCCTGTTGGGCACCGAGTCGATCAAGTGGAACTTCACCAAGTTCCTGCTCGATCCTGCCACCGGCCAGGTAGTGCGTTTCGGGCCGCTGACCAAGCCCAAGGCGCTGGAGGCGGCGATCGAGGCGGTGCTCACCGGGCAGGTGGCGCCAGCCAGCGCTCGATCAGCGTGAGCAGGTTCTCACGGCGGAAGGGCTTGGCCAGGTAGTCGTTCATGCCGGCAGCCAGGCATCGGTCGCGCTCGTCGGGCATGGCATTGGCGGTCAACGCGATGATCGGCAGGTCGGCCCAGCGCGGCATCTGGCGAATGCGACGACTGGCCTCGTAGCCATCCATCACCGGCATGTTGCAGTCCATCAACACCATGTCGAACGGGTGCTGCTCGAGCAGTTGCAAGGCCTCGGCGCCATGAGTGGCCACCTGCACCTGGCAGCCCAGGCGCGCCAGCATGCCTTGGGCGACCATCTGATTGACCGGGTTGTCCTCGACCAACAGGATGCGTGCGCACGGGCCCGGTGTGTTCGCTGTCTGCCCCGGCGGCACTTGGCTGGTCTGACTGCCAGGCAATGCGCGGCGCAACAGCTGGTACAAGGTCGCACGGCCGACGGGGCGGGCCAACTGGTGCAGGGGCGAAAGGCGGGCCAGCTGAGGGCCACGCAGGAATTCGCCATAGGCCGTGACCAACAGGATCGGCGCTGAACACACCGGGCGTAGCGTCTCGAGCAGGGCGCGGTCGTTGATGATCAACACGTCGGCCGGTGCCTGCGTCCGGGTAGCGAAGGCATCGCTCTGGGCGTAGTCCAGGCCCCAGGCCGGCAAGGTCGCCGCCAGCCATTCGGCCAGCCCACTGCTGCGGTCGCACACGGCGACCACGCGCCCCGTCAGGCGCGCAGGCATCACGGCTTCGGTCTGCACGGGCAAGGGGAGTTCGAGACTGAAGCGACTGCCAAAGCCGGTGCGCGACTCGATACGCAGATGGCCCTGCATTGCACTGCACAGGTTGCGAGCCAGGGTCAGGCCCAGACCGGTACCGCCATATTGCCGCGTGATGCCATCGCCGGCCTGCACGAATGGCTGAAAGATCCGTTCCTGGGCGTCCTCGGGAATGCCGATGCCGGTGTCGCACACCTCGAGTCGAATGCCCCCCTGGCCACGGCTCAAGCGCACGTCGACACGCCCGAACCGGGTGAATTTCAAGGCATTGGCCAGCAGATTGCTGACGATCTGCCGTACGCGAGTGGGATCGCCCAGCACGGCGCTGGGGAAGTCCGGTGTCACCAGGCAGGTGAGTTCCACGCTGACGGCGGCGTTCTGTGACAACAGGCTGGCAGTGTCCTCGACCAGCGTGCCCATGTCGAAGGGGATGCATTCGAGTGTAAGCTGCCCGGCATCGAACTTCGACAGGTCGAGGATATCGTTGAGCAGTTCCACCAGGACCTTGCCCGACTCGTGGGCGATGGACAGCTGCTGGCGTTGCTCGCCAGGGTCGGGGCTGTCCAGCGCCAGGGCGATCATGCCCAACATGCCATTGAGCGGCGTGCGGATCTCATGGCTCATGTTGGCCAGGAACGCCGCACGGGCCTGGGCCATGTCCAGGGCCTGGCGACGCGCCTGTTCCAGCTCCAGGTTGGACTGGCTCAGCCGAGCATTGCTAGCTTCCAGAGCCTGGGTGCGGGCCGAGACGATGGTTTCAAGTTCGCCCAGGTACTCGGTCAGGCGATTCTCTGCCGCGCGTCGCTGCTGGATCTCGGTCGCCATGCTGACGAACTGGCGATTGGCGACCTTGACCAGCACGCCGATCTCGTCGGTCTCGTGGCCGGGTGGATACGCCAGCTTGGCCTGATCGGGTTGGCGTGGATCGGCTCGGCTCAGGGCGTTGATCACCCTGACCAAGGGCTGCGTGAGCATGGTGTAGAACAATGCCAGCAGGATCACGGTCAGCACCAGGCTGCGGGCGAAGCCGTTGACCAGCGTGATGCCGGCGCGGTTCAGAAATCGGCTGCCGAAGGCGAAGGTATCCACATCCAGGTGCAGGGTGCCCAGGTGGTCGTCAGGCATGTGCGTCAGGTACAGCGGGTCGGCGAACTGCCGGTAGGCGCCGAACAGGAAGTCGCTGAGCGGCCGGTAAGGGCTCTGCAGGCGCGCCCGTCGCTCGTCGGCCAGCACCGTGTCGTTGTTGTCGATCAGCCGGGCGCGCAGCACGGCAGGGGAGCGCAGCAGACCGGCGGCCAGTTCATGGGCCAGCTCCGTGTCTATGTTGTAGGCGATGCGCGAGGCAGGGTTGTGACTGATTTGCAGCAGCGCGTCTATTTCACGGTTGATGGAGGCGTCTTCGCTGGCATAATCGATGCCGATCTGGATGAAGCTGAGCAAGGTTCCAAGAACGAAGCCGGCAAGGACCGTCAGACGGGCCTGCTTGTAGGACAGACGATGGGTGAACTTGATATCCATGGGTTCTCGAACCAGTTGACGTTCCCTGCGCTGCGCAAGCATAGCCGACTCGACGTGCTTCAAACCGTTCATCCTGCCGTTGATCTGACATGAGGAGTGGTCATGGACCCCCGCTTGAGTGCTTTCCTGGAGCGTGCCGAAACGGTACTGGCACGCCTCGAACCCCTGTTGCCCGCGCCACGTCCCAGCATCGACTGGAGCCGCTGCCT
Organism: Enterobacterales bacterium AN_CKDN230030167-1A_HGKHYDSX7; assembly: GCA_046940335.1. Taxonomy (GTDB): domain Bacteria; phylum Pseudomonadota; class Gammaproteobacteria; order Pseudomonadales; family Pseudomonadaceae; genus Aquipseudomonas. The sequence continues at coordinate 238,215 of JBKYML010000001.1, read as the reverse complement.
GGCCGCACGCTGGCAGCGCGATGCGCGCAGCGGCTACCTGATGCCGCTGGAGGTCAGCCTGGACATCCGCCTGAGCGACCTGATCGGGGTCGATAGGCAGCGTGAGCAGCTGGGACGCAACACCCACCAATTCATCACAGGCCTGCCGGCCAACCATGCGCTGCTCTGGGGTTCACGCGGCACCGGCAAGTCCTCGCTGGTGCGCGCCTTGCTGGCCGAGCATGCCGAGGCCGGGCTGCGCCTGATCGAGATCGAGCGCGATCACCTGGCCGACCTGCCGCGGGTGGTCGAGCAATTGCACGCCTTGCCCCAGCGCTTCATCCTGTTCTGCGACGACCTGTCGTTCGAGGCGGGCGAGGGCGATTACCGGGTACTCAAGAGCGTGCTCGACGGCTCGCTGGAGCAAGCGCCGGACAATGTGCTGCTGTATGCCACCTCCAACCGTCGCCATCTGGTGCCCGAAAAACAGAGTGACAACGAGCACTGGAAGATGATCGATGGCGAGCTGCACCCCAACGAGGCGGTGGAGGACAAGATCGCCTTGTCAGACCGCTTCGGCCTGTGGCTGTCCTTCTACCCCTTCAGCCAGGCGCACTACCTGGACGTGGTGGCGCATTGGATCGATCAGCTGGCCCGTGCGGCCGGTCTGACCTGGCAGCGCGACGAAGCGCTGGAAACCGAAGCCGTGCGCTGGGCGACCGGACGCGGCAACCGTAATGGCCGTTGTGCCTACCAGTTCGCCCGTTACTGGGTCGGGCTGCACCTGCTGGAGCAACACCCATGATCGACCTCAATACCAGTGGCCAGGGCCTGGATGGTTACGACCTGCTGGTCGCCCAGGTGCGTGCCTTGTTCGCCGATGAGCGCGACTTCATCGCCAACGCTGCCCAGCTGTCGGCGTTTCTCTACCATCAGGTGGAAGACCTCAACTGGGCCGGCTTCTACTTGGTGCGCGACGAGCAACTGGTGCTCGGCCCGTTTCAGGGGCAGGTCGCGTGCGTGCGCATTCCCTTCGGCAAAGGGGTCTGCGGTGCGGCGGCCGCTACGCGGCAGACCCAGCGCGTCGAGGACGTCCATGCCTTCCCGGGGCACATCGCCTGCGACAGCGCGTCCAACAGCGAACTGGTGATCCCGCTGGTCAAGCAAGGTCGCCTGATCGGTGTGCTGGACCTGGACAGCCCACGTCTGGCGCGTTTTGGCGTCGAGGACCAGCAGGGCCTGGAGCGGTTGGTCGCGGCGTTTCTCGAGTTGACCGACTGCTGAGGGCACGGCGAGTCATGGCGAGGGCGGGCAACGTATCGGCCACGCCATGACAGCGCCCCTCTCATGGCGGCGTCAGTGCCGCCAGAACGCGGGCATGCACAGCACCAGCACGGTGATGATCTCCAGGCGCCCCAGCAGCATCCCGCCGGCCAGAATCCACTTGGCCGCATCCGGCAAGGTCGAGAAGTTGCCCGCCGGGCCAATGACCTCGCCCAGCCCCGGCCCAACCCCCGATACGGTGCTGGCTGCGCCCGTCAGCGCCGTCATCCAGTCCAGGCCCAGCAGTGACAGCGACAGCGCGATCAGGCAGATGGTGATGGCGAAGAAGAACGAGAACGTCAGGATCGAACGCACGATCTCTTCGTCGAGCCGGTGGCCATTGTACTTCTGCTTGATCACGGCGCGAGGATGGATCAGCTGGTTGAGGTTGGCCTTGAGCAGGATATAGGCGACCTGGAAGCGGAAGATCTTGATACCGCCAGCGGTAGAGCCGGAGCAGCCACCGATGAAGCCCAGGTAGAAGAAGAACATCAGCGAGAAGTTGCCCCACAGGCTGTAGTCGCCCAGGGCAAAGCCTGTGGTAGTCACCACGGAGGTGACGTTCAGCGCCACATGGCGAAAGGCGTCCGACCAGGGCAGGTTGGTGGTCAGCCAGTACCACGTGCCCAGCACGATCCAGGTGACGACCAGCAGTACCAGCAGGCCTTGCACCTGCTGATCGCGCACCAGCGCGCCACGGTTGCCGCGCAAAGTGGCCACGTACAGGGTGAAAGGCAGGCTACCCAGGATCATCACCACCACGGCGACCCAGTGCACCGCCGGGATGTCCCATTTGGCCAGCGACAGGTCCGAGGTGGAGAAGCCCCCAGTGGAAATGGCCGACATGGCGTGGTTGATCGCGTCGAACAGGCTCATGCCCGCCCACCAAAAGGCCAGGCTGCCGAGCACGGTGATCCCCACGTAGACCAGCACGATGGATTTGGCGACCATGTGCGAGCGCGGCATGACCTTCTCCGAGCGGTCGGACGACTCGGTCTGGAACAGACGCATGCCACCGATGCGCAGCAGCGGCAGAATCGCCACGGCCATGGCGATGAAACCGATGCCGCCGAGCCAGTGCAGCATGGACCGCCACATGAGGATCCCCGGCGACATGTCGTCCAGCCCGCTGAGGACGGTAGACCCCGTGGCGGTGATGCCCGACATGCTTTCGAAGAAGGCATTGGTGTAGCTGATGTGCTGGGTGAACAGGAACGGCAATGCGGCGAACACGCACACCACCACCCAGCTGCAGACCGTGAGCAGGTACATGTCTCGCGGACGCAGGTGCACGTGCTCAGGTCTTCCCTGCGCCAGCATGGCCAGACCGGCCACGAGGGTGATCAGGCTGGCCCAGCCGAAGGAGGGCAGGTCGTCGGTACGCTCGAAGATCAGCAAGGTCGCCATGGGCACGAGCATGCTCACGGCCAGGGTCACCAGGAAGATGCCGATGATGAACGCGATGATCCGTAGGGTCGGCAACGCCATGTCGTGGGCTCGGAGTGGAGAACGAAGGGGCGCCATTTTCGGGGGAGCGAGGGCGGGCTGCAAGTGGCAAGCTTCGAGTGACAAGCTGCAAGCGGACACACGTGCGATGCGTCTGCTGTGGGGAGACGTCGATGCGGCGCTGACGTTCTGACTTGCAGCTTGCAGCTTGCAGCTTGCAGCTTGAGAATGTCCCTCATCTATCCATGACCAGGAGAAAGCCCATGGAGGCTCTCGATGCCTTGCTCAACCGCGTGTCGGTGGCACGTCTGACCGAACCGGCGCCCAATGCCGCGCAACGTGAAGCGCTGTTCCAGGCCGCCTTGCGCGCGCCGGACCACGGCCAACTGCGGCCCTGGCGCTTTCTGACCATCGAGGGCGCGGCGCGCGAACGACTGGGCGAGCTGTATGCCGAAGCGGTGCAGCTCAAGGGCGATGCCAGCCAGGCGGCCTTGGACAAGGCCCGTGCCATGCCGCTGCGGGCACCATTGGTCATCGTGGTGATCGCATGCCTGAAGGAACACCCCAAGGTACCGCTCGTGGAGCAACGGCTGGCCGCTGGCTGCGCGGCCCACGGCATCCTGCTCGCCGCCCACGCGCAAGGCATCGGCGCGGTGTGGCGTACCGGCGACATGGCGTTCGATGCCCACGTGGCCAAGGGGCTGGGTGTGCAGGACAATGAGGAGCTGCTGGGCTATCTGTACGTCGGTACGCCGGCGAACGAACCGCGTACGGCGCCGGTGCTGGCGACCGAGGACTTCGTCGCTTCGTGGGGGTGACGAGCGACGCGGCCTGCGTCGTTTCGTACACCCTGTACCACAGTGATTGTATGGGCGTTGCAGGCCCAATCGCGGCACGGGGACCCCACAGGGGCATGAACGCCTGAGCCGTCGCGCATGGCCCCCGTGCCGCGATAACACGCTCAACATGTGGGCGCAGGTATCACTTCCCGGTCAACCCGCCACCACCGGCTCGGCTGGCAGCACCAATCGTGCCTCGAAGCCACCCTGTGCATGGTTCAACAGCTCGAGCACCCCACCGTGGCGTTCCGCTGCCTTGCGTGCAATGGCCAGTCCCAGCCCATGACCGGCAGCCGTCTGGCCTGGCGCCCGAAAGAAGGGCTCTCCCAACTGCGGCAGGTGTTCCGGCGCGATACCGGGCCCGTGGTCACGCACACTGATCACGACGCCACGCGCACCCTGCTCGGCCAGTAACTCGATGGGTTTACCCTCGGGATTGAAGCGCAACGCATTGCGCACCAGGTTGTCCACCGCGCGCTCGATCAGCGTCGGCCAGCCCTGCACGCTCACCTGGGGCCCGACCGTCCAGCGGATGTCCTGTTCAGGTGCCGCCAGCTGGGCATCCTTGCACACGCTGCCGAGCAACGCGGGCAGGTCGACCGGCTCGGGATGCGCCTGCTCGGCATCGACCCGCGCCAGCTCGAGGATCTCGCTGATCAAGTCTTCCAGACGGTCGCACTCGCGCGTCAGGCGTGGCCAGAGCGCCGCACGCTGTTGCGGTTCGGCACGTTCGGCCAAGGCCAGGGCCACACGCAGACGCGCCAGGGGCGAGCGCAGCTCGTGCGAGACGTCCCGCAGCAATTGCCGCTGACTGCCGATCAGGCTTTGCAGGCGAGCGCCCATCTTGTTGAAATCGGTCGCCAGCACGCCGAATTCGTCACGGCGATCGGCCAGCCGGGCCAGGCTGTTCTGCTGGTAGCTGGTCTGGCCCAGGTCATGCACCGCACTGCGCAGACGGCTCAGGGGACGGGTGATCGACAGCGTCACCAGCAGGCTGAACAAGGTCAGCACCACCAACGCAATGCCCAGGGCACTCAAGGGCCAGAGCAGGCTGTCCCGGTGCCAGGCATCGAGTTCAGGGTGGGGAATGCGGTAGATCAGCAGGTAGGTCTGGCCGCTGCGTGGGCTGGTGTATTCCTCGGTCAGCCGACGCCAGGGCAGGGGGCGTGCGTCATTGGCCTGGCGCGCTTCGAAGTCGGCGGCGCGTCGTGGGAAGGTACCGGGTACCACCGCCTGGCCGCTTTCGTCGAGCACTTGCACGTCGACCTTGTAGCGTTGCTTGCGCTGTTCCAGAAAGCGCTGCGCAGGCTCCAGGCCTTCCTGCTCGTAACGCTGCGCCCACTGGTTGGCCAGAGTATTGAGGCCGGGATGCCGGCTGAGGATCCAAGCGTCCTGGTTGAGCATGTGGCCCAGCAGGATCGACAGTCCTGCTACCAGGGTGATGGCCAGCCAGAAGCTGGCCAGGATTCGCCAGAACAATGAGCGCACGCCTACACCTCCGCACACGAAAAAACCCGACCCGCCGGGAGGCGGGTCGGGCGGTCAGCGACAGCTTACTGGGCCTTCTTGGCTTTTTCAGCTTTCCAGGTCTGGAATTCCTGCCACTCGGCCTTGCGGGCGGCGCGTTCCTTTTCCATGTCGTCGAACTTCTTCTGCTGTTCCGGCTTGAGCAGCGCGCGGATGGCGCTCTGGCTCTTCTCGTGATTGGCCTTGATGTCGTCCTGCATGGCCTTCTTGTCTGCGGCGGACAGCTTGTCCAGGTAGCGGTCGGTGATGTCGTGACGTGCCTTCATCTGATCGCGCATCAGCGTGTCCACTTGGTGGCGCTGTTCCGGCGTCAGATCGAGCTGGGCGAACGGTGCGCCACCGCGGTGAGGCGGGCCGTCATGACGTGGGCCACCTTCGGGCATGGCCATGGCCACGGTCGGCAGCGCGGCGGCGAACAGCAGGGCGGTCAGGGTCTTGCGCATGGTGTCTCTCCTCTCATGGGCCGGCGGTTACCGGATGAGCCCAGTGTAGGGAAGACAAGGTCAAGGGCGGTCAGGGGTCGGTAAAGGATTGGTAAAGCGGGGAGCGAGCCACACGCCACACGCTGGCCGTAGCGCCGTGGGTCAGGTGTAAGCAGGTTGTCGAGGCGGCGCTGAGGCGTTGATCTGCAGCTTGCCGCTCAAGGGGTGTAGTAATACCCGCGGCTGCGCAAGGCAACGATTCGCGGACGGCCGTCGGCATGGGGGCCGACCTTCTTGCGCAGGTTGCTGACGTGCATGTCCAGGCTGCGGTCGTAGAGCGTCAACTTGCGTCCCAGGGCCAGCTGTGCCAGTTCCTGCTTGTCCAGCGGCTCGCCCGGTTGGCGTAGCAGGGCTTCGAGGATCCGGCTCTCGGACAGGGTCAAGGTCATCTCCCGACCCTCGATCGCCACGACGCCACGCACCGGGCTGAATGCCAGGTCGCCGATCTCCAGTTGCGTGGTCGGGGTAGCCGGGTGGCTGCGGCGCAACACGGCCCGCAGGCGCGCCGTCAGCTCACGTGGGTCACAGGGCTTGGCCAGGTAGTCGTCGGCCCCCAGTTCCAGGCCAAGAATGCGATCCAGGGGTTCGCCCCGCGCCGACAGCATGAGCACCGGCAGCTCGGCATGCTCGGTACGCAACTGCTTGAGCAGTTCCAGGCCGCTGCCATCGGGCAGCATGACGTCCAGCACCACGGCCGCAGGTGGTCGCTCGGCCAGAGCCTGGCGCGCGCTGTGTCCGTCGTGGCAGGCACGCACCTCGAAGCCTTCCTGGCTCAGCCAGCTGCCCAGCAGCTCGCAGAGCTCCTGGTCATCGTCAATCAGTAACAGCTCACTCATGACTCACTCGAAACGAAGGGCGGCCACAGGCAGCCGCCGGTAGAAATCAGGGCAATACGTGCTTGAAGGGTTTGACCAGGACCTGATCGTAGACGCCCGCCGCCACGTAAGGGTCGGCCTCGGCCCAGGCTTGGGCGGCAGTCAGCGAGTCGAACTCGGCGACCACCAGGCTGCCGGTGAAACCGGCCGGGCCGGGGTCACTGCTGTCGATGGCCGGATGCGGCCCGGCCAGCACCAGGCGGCCTTCGGCCTTGAGCTGTTGCAGGCGCTCAAGGTGGGCAGGGCGTACGCTCAGGCGCTTTTCCAAAGAGCATTCGACGTCGCTGGCGATAATGGCGTAGAGCATGTCAGTCCTTGTGCTGGGTGGAAGAAGGCGGGGTAGGCGTATCGTTGTCGCGCAGGTGGCGCGACAGGTAGAGCCCCTGGGCGACCATGAACAGGACGGTCAGGCCCAGGCTGCCGAACACCTTGAAGTCGACCCAGAAACGCTCGAAGGTGAAGGCCACGAACAGGTTGGCCGCGCCGCAGAATACGAAGAACACGACCCAGGCCAGGTTCAGCCGCACCCAGATCGGGTTCGGCAGGTTCAAGGCATGGCCCATGATGCGCTTGACCAGCACACGGTCGCCGACGAAATGGCTGCCCAGGAAGGCCAGCGCGAACAGCCAGTTGACCACCGGCGCCTTCCACTTGAGGAAGGTTTCGCTGTGGAAGGCCAGGGTCAGTCCGCCGAACACCAGGCAGGCGACGAGCGTCAGCCACTGGCCTTTCTCCAGCTTGCGCTGGCGCAGGAACAGCGCCCCATACACCACCACGGAGCTGAGGATCAGCACCTTGGTCGCGCTGTAGATGCCACCGAGTTCGAAGGCATGGCCGCCGACATCGACCAGGCGAGGGTCGAGCTTGTAGACGATGAAGAACAGCAGCAGCGGTATGAAATCGATGAATTGTTTCACGGTGGCAGCCAGAAGCGAGAGGTGGCGGCATAATAACAAACATCGAATACGACGAAAGCGTTCCCCTATGAATGTTGATCTGCACTGCCACAGCACGGCTTCCGACGGCGCCCTCACGCCCACGGCGTTGGTCGCGCGGGCGCACGCGCACGGCGTGCGCACGCTGGCGCTGACCGACCACGATACCCTCGATGGCCTGGAGGAGGCCCGCGCGGCCTGCCAGGCCCGGGGCATGCAGTGGGTCAGTGGCGTGGAACTGTCCTGCACCTGGGGTGGCGCGACCATTCATGTGCTGGGCTACGATTTTGCCCTGGATGCGCCGCCGCTGCTCGAAGCCGTGCAGGCCCTGCACAAGGGGCGCTGGCTACGCGCCGAGGAGATTGACCGACGGTTGGCGGCCAAGGGCATGCCCGGTGCCTTGGATGGGGCACGCGCGCTGCAGCAGGCGCTGGGCGACAGCGACAATGCCCCGGCCCGGCCGCACTTCGCCGAGTTCCTGGTCCAGGCCGGGCATGTCAAGGACCGCGGCGAGGCCTTTCGCAAATGGCTGGGCGCCGGCAAGCTGGGCGACGTCAAGCTGCACTGGCCGACCCTGGATGAAACCGTTCAGACCCTGCGTCGGTCCAACGCATGGGTCAGCCTGGCGCACCCGATGCACTACGACCTGACGCGCAGCAAGCGTCGCCGTCTGATCGCCGACTATCTGCAGGCCGGCGGCCAGGCACTGGAAGTGGTCAACGGGATGATGCCGGCCGAGCAGGTCGGCACGCTGTCCATCCTCACCCGCGAGTTCGGTCTGCTGGCAAGCGCTGGCAGCGACTTCCACGGCCCCGGCGCCTGGGGCGAAATCGGCGCCTATCGGCCAGTGCCCGAGGACCTGCCACCGTTGTGGCGTCGATTCCGACATGAACAGCCAACTGCGCTATGAACAGGACAACGACGTGAGCCAATTTTTCCAGATCCATCCGGAAAACCCTCAGCCGCGGTTGATCCGCCAGGCTGTGGAGATCATCCGCAAGGGCGGTGTGGTGGTGTACCCGACCGACTCGGCGTACGCCTTGGGTTGCCAGATCGGCGACAAGGCGGCGATCGAGCGGGTCCGACGTCTGCGCCAGCTCGACAAGAACCACAACTTCACCCTGATGTGCTGCGACATGTCCCAACTGGGACTGTATGCCAAAGTCGACACGCGACTGTTCCGCCTGCTCAAGGCGCATGTGCCCGGCCCTTACACCTTCATCCTCAACGGCACCCGCGAAGTGCCGCGTCTGCTGCTGCACGAAAAGCGCCGTACCATCGGTCTTCGGGTTCCGGACCATGCGATCACCCTGGCGTTGCTGGCCGAGTTGGGCGAGCCGCTGATGAGCGTGAGCTTGATCTTGCCGGGGGACGACGAGCCGATGACCGATCCCTACGAGATCCGGCAGCGCCTGGAACACCATGTTGACCTGATCATCGATGGTGGCTTCGGCGACCTGAAGGCCTCTACCGTGATCAGTCTGGTCGATGACGAGCCGGAAGTGCTGCGCGTGGGCTGCGGCGACCCAGACCCCTTCCTGGCGCCCGCATGACCGAGCTGCACGAGCACGCGGAAGAGGTGGAGCAGGCCCTACGCCCAGCGCCCGCGCCGCTGGTCTATGGCCAGGCGCTGACCGAACTGCCCGTCGACCTGTACATCCCGCCCGACGCGCTGGAAATCTTCCTGGATGCCTTCGAGGGGCCACTCGACCTGCTGCTGTACCTGATCCGCAAGCAGAACATCGACATCCTCGACATCCCGGTGGCCGAGATCACGCGCCAGTACATGGGCTATGTCGAATTGATGAAGAGCGTGCGTCTGGAGTTGGCCGCCGAATACCTGGTCATGGCTGCCATGCTCGCCGAGATCAAGTCGCGCATGCTGCTGCCCCGGGCGGTCGTGGCCGAGGAAGAGGAGGGCGATCCACGTGCCGAACTGATTCGCCGCCTGCAGGAATACGAACGGTTCAAGACGGCAGCTGAGGACCTCGATCGCCTGAGCCGGGTCGGACGCGATACCGTCGTGCCGCGCCTGGAGGCGCCGCAGGTCAAGGTGCGCAAGGTATTGCCCCAGGTACTGCTGGAAGAGGTGCTGCTGTCGATGGCCGAGGTCATGCGTCGCAACGACTTGTTCGAAAGCCACCAGATCAGTCGCGAGACCCTGTCCACGCGCGAGCGCATGACCGAGGTGCTCGAACGCCTCAAGGGCCAGGGTTTCGTCCCTTTCGCCACGCTGTACGGCGCGGCCGAAGGCAAGCTGGGGGTGGTGGTGACGTTCATGGCCGTGCTCGAGCTGGTGAAGGAATCCTTGGTCGAACTCGTGCAGAATGAGCCATTTGCCCCCATTCACGTGCGCGCACGCGCCGAGTGATCCACGAGCCCAGCCCTGCCCCATGAACCTCAATGAACCCCGCGACCTGGCGTCGCTGATCGAAGCCTTCCTGCTCGCCTCGGGCAAGGCGCAATCGCTCGAGCGCCTGTACGAACTGTTCGAAGAAGCCGAGCGACCGGCGCCAGCCGTGTTCAGGAAAGCCTTGGATGTGCTTGGCAAGTCCTGTGCGGGCCGGGCCTTCGAACTCAAGGAGGTGGCCTCCGGTTACCGCTTGCAGATCCGTGAGACGTACGGCCCCTGGGTCGGTCGTCTCTGGGAGGAGCGGCCGCAGCGCTATTCGCGTGCCCTGCTCGAGACGCTGGCGCTCATCGCCTACCGCCAGCCGGTGACCCGCGGCGAGATCGAAGAGGTGCGCGGCGTGGCGGTGAACAGCAACATCACCCGCACCTTGCTCGAGCGCGAGTGGATCCGCGTGGTCGGGCACCGCGACGTGCCCGGCCGACCGGCCATGTTCGCCACCACCAAGGCGTTTCTCGACCACTTCAACCTCAAGAGCCTCGACGAGCTGCCTGCGTTGGCCGAGCTGCGCGAGATGGAGCCTGAGCCGGCGTTCGATGATGACGATGCCCCGGTGCCGATCCACTTGCAGGCACTGGCCGATGCCAGCCTGAGTGACGATCCAGAGGTCGAGGAGGACGCTCCGGAAGAAACCAGTTTCCGCTCGCTGCTGGTGGAGCTCGATGCCATGGAGGACGGGCTGAAGACTGACTTCGACGACCTGCAGCTGCCGGGTGAAGACGACGCCGAGCAGGCCAGGGCCGTGTCTGACGAGGCGTCGGACGCCGTGGAGACGCCGCATCGCGACTAGGCTGCCGCCACTGGGCGGAAAGTGCAGGGGCGTGTCTGAAAAGTGACCACCCGACTCGTGCATGCACGTCGCGAAGGGCGTATGATGCGCGCCCGCTCGACGCGATCGACGTCGACACTGATTGATTGTCTACACCGGGAGGTGCCCAGAATGAGCGACAACGACCTGCAAGAAACCCTACAGACCCCACCGGCTGGCGAGAAGCTGCAGAAGGTGCTGGCGCGCATTGGCGTCGGCTCGCGCCGTGACGTCGAGGCCTGGATCGGCCAAGGCCGGATCAAGGTCAACGGCGTGGTGGCTACCCTCGGCCAGCGCGTCGACCTGCACGACGCCATCGCTGTCGATGGCAAGCTGATCAAGCGTGAAGAGTCCGCCGAATCGGTTCGCCGGGTCATCATGTACAACAAGCCCGATGGTGAGATCTGCACCCGTGACGACCCGGAAGGCCGCCCGACCGTGTTCGATCGCCTGCCGCGCCCCAAGGAGGGCCGCTGGATCAACATCGGCCGCCTGGACATCAACACCACCGGTCTGCTGCTGTTCACCACCGACGGCGAGTTGGCCAACCGCCTGATGCACCCGTCCTATGAGATGGACCGCGAGTACGCGGTGCGTGTTCGGGGCGAGGTCGATGACGACATGGTCAAGCGCCTCACCGACGGCGTGATGCTCGAAGACGGGCCGGCCAAGTTCACCGACATCCAGAAGGCACCGGGTGGCGAAGGTTTCAATCACTGGTTCCACTGCGTGGTGATGGAGGGTCGCAACCGGGAAGTGCGCCGTCTGTGGGAGTCCCAGGGTGTGGTAGTCAGCCGCCTCAAGCGCGTGCGCTTCGGCCCGGTGTTCCTCAATTCGGACCTGCCGATGGGGCGCTGGCGCGAAATGACCCAGGGCGAGATCGACATTCTCGCGGCCGAAGTCGGGCTGCAGCCCGTGGCACTGCCGGCCCTGAACCTCAAGGCCAAGGACAAGCTCGAGCGTCTGCAGCGCAAGTCCACCCGGCCCATGGGTCGCAACGAGCGCGTGCGTTCCTTGCGCCCGGCCCAGGACACCAGCCCGTCGACCGAGCGCCCGGCGCGCCAGCCGCGTGAGGACGCGCCCCGCAAGGGCGGTCGTGGCAGCAGCACTGTGGCCGAGCGGCCGAGCGAGATGCGCAAGCGCCCAGCCCGTCCAGACGGTGGCCGCACCGACGGCGGCAAGCCCTCCGGTGGTGGTCGCGGCAGGCCGCGCGGCTGAGTGATGCGAAGCAGTCGGGGCCACGTCGTGGCCCCTTCGCGGGCAAGCCCGCTCCTACAAAAGCCGGTGTCGCCTGCCCATAGGCAGGAGCGTGCGCGCACCTTGTGGGAGCAGGCTTGCCCGCGATAGCGTCCTGTCCCTCGCCACGCCTTGGATCGCTAGCCCCGTGGCAAAAGCGCCTTTCCTGCTCCAATGACTTCCCCTGAATACCCGCAATCTCGACGAAACGTCTGATTTTCATCGAGAAAATGCCTACCGCGTTGACGCTCTCCATAACCTGGGGGTATACAATGCGCCGCGTTTTACCTGTGACCTCCCTCGCATATCGCGCTTTCCCGTCACACCTGTCTTCATGCCGCCCGGCCCTGGCCTGGGCCAGTCGACGGTGTCGGGAACCCAAGGTGCCTCACCTTGCCCATTCCGCCACGCCCCGCGCGCGGTGGGTCCGATTTCGTCACAGCTAGCAACAGGCAGGTGACCTCGTTCATGAGTGGACCACACACATCCTCCGGTGAATTCAAGCGTGGCTTGAAGAATCGCCACATCCAGCTCATCGCCCTGGGCGGCGCCATCGGCACGGGCCTTTTCCTCGGCTCGGCCGGCGTGATGAAGTCCGCCGGGCCGTCGATGATCCTCGGCTATGCTCTGTGCGGTTTCATCGCCTTCATGATCATGCGCCAGCTGGGTGAAATGATCGTCGAGGAACCGGTAGCCGGCTCCTTCAGCCATTTCGCCCACCAGTACTGGGGCGGCTTCGCCGGTTTCCTGTCGGGCTGGAACTGCTGGGTGCTGTACATTCTGGTGGGCATGTCCGAGCTGTCCGCGGTCGGCAAGTACGTGCATTACTGGTGGCCGGAGATCCCGACCTGGGTGACGGCCGCAGCGTTCTTCGTGCTGATCAACGCGATCAACCTGACCAACGTCAAGGTCTTCGGCGAGACCGAATTCTGGTTCGCCATCATCAAGGTCATGGCCATCGTCGGCATGATCGCCCTGGGCAGCTACCTGCTGGTCAGTGGCAACGGCGGGCCTGACGCCTCGGTCAGCAACCTGTGGAGCCATGGCGGGTTCTTCCCCAATGGCGTCGGGGGGCTGGTGATGGCCCTGGCGATCATCATGTTCTCCTTCGGCGGGCTGGAGATGCTCGGGTTCACGGCTGCTGAAGCCGATCAGCCGAAGACGGTGATCCCCAAGGCGATCAATCAGGTCATCTACCGCATTTTGATCTTCTACATCGGCGCCCTGGTGATCCTGCTGTCGCTGACGCCTTGGGACGGTCTGGTCAAGAGCATCGACGCCGCTGGCGGCAGCTATGGCAGCAGCCCGTTCGTGCAGGTGTTCTCGCTGCTGGGCAGCGACGTGGCGGCGCACCTGCTCAACTTCGTCGTACTCACCGCCGCGCTGTCGGTCTACAACAGCGGTACCTACTGCAACGCCCGCATGCTCTACGGCATGGCCGAGCAGGGTGACGCGCCGGCCGGGCTGGCCCGGGTCGACCGGCGCGGCGTGCCGGTACGCGCGATCCTGGTATCGGCGGCCGTCACGGTGGTGGCGGTGCTGCTCAACTACCTGATGCCGCAGAATGCCCTGGAGCTGCTGATGTCGCTGGTGGTCGCAGCGTTGGTGATCAACTGGGCGATGATCAGCTACTCGCACCTGAAATTCCGCCAGCACCTGAACCGCACCGGCCAGACCCCGTTGTTCAAGGCGCTGTGGTACCCCTACGGCAACTACCTGTGCCTGGCCTTCGTGGTGCTCATCCTGGGGATCATGCTGCAGATTCCGGGCATCAACGTGTCGGTGTACGCGATCCCGGTGTGGCTGGGGGTCATGTTCGTGCTGTATCGGCTCAAGACCCGTCGCTGACCGGACGGGGCCCCCGGCGTCTGCTTCAGATCTGCCCCAGCAGCCACCCGCGAAACGCCCGCAGCGAAGGTAATCCTTCGTTGCGCGGCGGATAGATCAGGTAATAGCTGCGCTGACTGGCGAACGCCGTCCCGGCGCTGATCAGCTCCCCACTGGCCAGTTCGTCCTCTACCAGTACCCTTGGCACCAGCCCTGCGCCGATCCCGGCGCGTACCGCCTGAATCAGGTGCGACGTCAGCTCGAAACTCGGCCCCAGGCGCATGCTGCGGTGGGGCAGGGCATGATGCGAGAACCATTCGCCCCAGGCATGGGGATTGTTGGCCACGTTGAGCAGCAGGTGCTCGCTGATGCGTGGGGGTGTCCAGGCGTCCACGGTCGCCCGGGCCGTCGGTGGCAGGATCACTACCAACTCCTCGGCCTGCAAGCGATGGCAGATCAAGCCCGGCAGGTCGTGATAGGCAACGCCGATCGCCGCATCGATCTCGCTGGTTTCGAAGTCGATCGTCTCGATGCGTGAATGGATGTGCACCAGCATGCCCGGATGAGCCGCGTAGAACGCGTGCAGCCGCGGCAGCAGCCACTTGGAGCCGAAGGTGGGCAGGGTGGCCAGGCGCAGCGTACCGACGCCCGACTGATAGGCCAAGGCCTGCAAAGTGGCGCTGCGAATGCGCCCGAGCGCTTCGTTCAGCTCGCGTTGGTACAGGCGTCCGACATCCGTCAGCTGCACCTGGCGGCCTTCACGACGAAACAGGGTCAGGCCCAGCTGATGCTCCAGGGCTTGCACCTGGCGGCTGACCGCGCTCTGGGTCAGCGACAGTTCCACGGCCGCGCGGGTGAAGCTTTCGTGCCGGGCAGCCGCCTCGAAGGCCAGCAGCAGTGACATGGACGGTGTCAGGTGACGGTAATTCATTCATGAAAGTCATCGATAGCAGCAGGATTATCCGTTTGCCCCGGCTGTAAAACTACAGGAACATGGGGCCATTCGTCACTTCGCCTGGATTGATCCATGCCAATGTGGCACCAACGAGAGCAGGCACCCGTACCGCCTGCCATGTGACCGTGAATTCGCCGATAAAGAGGCCGTCCGTCGATGATCGCCCCGTTGCAGCCCCAGCCTTCCGCCGCCCGTTATACGGACTTCCTCGACGCCCTGCGTGGCAGTGGCTTTCGTGGGCAGATCAGTGCCGACTATGGCACCCGTACGGTGCTGGCCACCGACAACTCGATCTACCAGCGGCTGCCCCAGGCCGTCGTGTTCCCGATGGATGCCGACGACGTCGCCCGCATCGCCACGCTCATGGGCGAAGCACGCTTTCGTCAGGTCGTGCTCACGCCCCGTGGCGGCGGCACGGGTACCAACGGGCAGTCGCTGACCGACGGCATCGTCGTCGACCTGTCGCGGCACATGAACGCGATTCTCGAGATCAACGTCGAGCAGCGCTGGGTCAGGGTCCAGGCGGGCGTGGTCAAGGACCAGCTCAACGCTGCCCTCAAGCCCCATGGCCTGTTCTTCGCCCCTGAACTGTCCACCTCCAACCGCGCCACCATCGGCGGCATGATCAACACCGATGCCAGCGGCCAGGGCAGTTGCACCTACGGCAAGACCCGCGACCATGTGCTGGAGCTGCACAGCGTGCTGCTGGGCGGTGAGCGGCTGCACAGCCTGCCGATCGACGACGCAGCCCTGGACCAGGCCTGTGCCGCGCCAGGGCGCGTAGGCGAGGTCTATCGCACGGCGCGCGACATCCAGCAGCACCAGGCCGAGCTGATCGAGCGCACCTTCCCGCCGCTCAATCGCTGCCTGACCGGCTACGACCTGGCGCACCTGCGCGATGAGCAGGGGCGCTTCAACCTCAACAGCGTACTGTGCGGCGCCGAAGGGTCGCTCGGTTATGTGGTCGAAGCCAAGCTCAATGTGCTGCCCATCCCGCGCTACGCGGTGCTGGTCAACGTGCGCTACGCCAGCTTCATGGAAGCCCTGCGTGACGCCAACGCCCTGATGGCGCTCAAGCCGCTGTCGATCGAGACGGTCGATTCCAAGGTGCTGAAGCTGGCCATGCAGGACATCGTCTGGGACAGCGTCGCCGAGTACTTCCCCACCGACGCCCAGCGCCCGACCCTGGGGATCAACCTGGTGGAGTTCTGCGGGGAGGTGCCCGAGGAGGTCAACGCCCGGGTCCTGGCCTTCATCGAACACCTGCAGGCCGACACCAGCGTCGAACGGCTCGGTCATACCTTGGCCGAGGGTGCGGCGGCCGTGAGCCGGGTCTATGCCATGCGCAAACGCTCGGTGGGCCTGCTGGGCAACGTCGAGGGCGAAGTCCGGCCTCAGCCATTCGTGGAGGACACCGCCGTGCCGCCGGAGCGCCTGGCCGACTACATCGCCGAGTTCCGCGCGCTGCTCGATGGGCATGGCTTGGCCTATGGCATGTTCGGTCACGTCGACGCTGGCGTCTTGCATGTGCGTCCTGCGCTGGACATGAAGGATCCGGCCCAGGCGGCGCTGGTCAAGCCGATTTCCGACGCGGTGGCCGAGCTGACCCAGCGTTATGGCGGCCTGTTGTGGGGCGAGCATGGCAAGGGCCTGCGTTCGGAGTACGTGCCCGGTTACTTCGGTGAGCTGTACCCGGCGCTTCAGCGCATCAAGGGCGCGTTCGACCCGCACAACCAGCTCAATCCCGGCAAGATCTGCACGCCACCCGACAGCGCCGATGGCCTGACCCCGGTCGACGGGGTGACCCTGCGTGGCGAACTGGACCGCACCATCGACGAGCGGGTCTGGCAGAGTTTTGGTAGCGCGGTGCACTGCAATGGCAATGGCGCCTGCTACAACTATGACCCGGACGATGCCATGTGTCCGTCCTGGAAAGCCACCCGCGAGCGCCGTCACTCGCCCAAAGGGCGCGCGTCGCTGATCCGGGAATGGCTGCGTCTGCAGGGCGCAGCCGATATCGATGTGCTGGCCCCGGCACGTACACCGTCGGCCTGGCTCAAGGGGCTGCCGGCCCGGTTGCGCAATAGCCATGCGCAACGCCAGGGCCAGGCGGACTTCTCCCACGAAGTCTATGACGCCATGGCCGGGTGCCTGGCGTGCAAGTCGTGCGCCGGGCAGTGCCCGATCAAGGTCAACGTCCCGGACTTCCGCTCGCGCTTCCTCGAGCTGTACCACGGCCGCTACCAGCGCCCGCTGCGTGACTACCTGATCGGCTCGTTGGAGTTCACCTTGCCGTACCTGGCCCATGCGCCAGGGCTGTATAACGCCGTCATGGGGTCGCGTTGGGTCAACCGTCTGCTGGCGGACCAGGTCGGCATGGTCGACAGCCCGCTGATCAGTCGCTTCGACCTGCAGCGCACGTTGACACGCTGCCGGGTTGGCATTGCCAGTGTACCGGCCTTGCGCGAGCTGACGCCTGCTCAGCGTGAGCGCAGCCTTGTGCTGGTACAGGATGCCTTCACCCGCTACTTCGAGACACCGCTGCTGGGCGCGTTCATCGACCTGGCGCACCGCCTGGGCTACCGCGTGTTCCTGGCGCCCTATAGCGCCAACGGCAAGCCCCTGCATGTGCAAGGGTTCTTGGGGGCCTTCGCCAAGGCGGCGATCCGAAACGCTCGCCAGCTCAAGGCGATCGCTGACTGCGGTGTGCCGCTGGTGGGGCTGGACCCGGCGATGACCCTGGTGTATCGCCAGGAATACCTGAAAGTGCCTGGCCTGGAAGAGGGTCCCAAGGTCCTGCTGCCGCAGGAATGGCTGATCGACGCATTGCCCGCACGCTCGGGCAAAGCACCGGGAACGTTCCGGTTGATGGCGCATTGCACTGAGAAGACCAATGTGCCGGCGAGCACCCGCCAGTGGGAGCAGGTGTTCCAGCGTCTGGGGCTGACCCTGGTGACCGAGGCGACCGGCTGCTGCGGCATGTCGGGCACCTATGGCCATGAAGCACGCAACCAGCAGACCTCGCGGACGATCTTCGAGCAGTCCTGGGCGACCAAGCTGGACAAGGCAGGCGAGCCCCTGGCGACCGGGTATTCGTGCCGCAGCCAGGTGAAGCGGCTGGCCGAGCGTCGCCTGCGGCATCCGTTGGAGGTGGTGTTGGAGCAGGTCGCGCGATAGGGCGGAAGGCAGACCGTGGAGCCGCGGCCCCAGCACGCTGACCGTTCTGCCTGTGGCAGCGTGCTTGTCCACAATGCAGACAGCGCCTGACCGGGCGCTATCGCTGGCAAGCCAGCTCCCACAGGACTGATTCCACATAGGCATCTGCGTGGTGATTGCCATCCTGTGGAGGCGCCCGCCGTCCAGCGGCGCGTTTTCGCGTAGAGAATATGGCGACAGCTGGCAGGGCCCACCTTCACCTGGAGGAGGTCGTGGAACCTCCCACATGGACCGCGATGACCTGCATCACCGCGGCTATTTCATGTTCCCTGAGAGCGGACTTGCCTGCGATGAGGGGAGAGGCAAACGCGACCGCTCTCAAGTCTGGCGTCAGCCCTAATCGGCCTCGGCAGCGCGTTCATCTTCCTGCTCGGCATTCGGTGTCGGCTCGGGCGCGGTGTCCAGAGGCGTGTCCGGCGTAAGGCGGGGGAAGGGGAAATTGGGAATCTCATGCATCGCGTCGCTCCTCGCGAAGGGAAGGGAAGCCTGCGCCTGGCGCAGCTCGAACAAGCCTGGCCAGGGTACAGGCGCGCGGATGACAGTTTGATAACGGTTCGCTCCAGTGCCCCCGTCAGCGCTCGATCGGCGAACCGTTTCACTTCAGGGCTTGAGGCCTTCCGCCTCCCGGGCCAGCGTGTCCGTACGGGCGGCCATGACGAAGTCGTTGCGGTGCAGGCCCTTGATCGAGTGGCTCCACCAGGTCACCGTGACCTTACCCCACTCGGTCAAAAGCCCGGGATGATGGCCTTCTTCCTCGGCGATCGCCCCCACGGCGTTGGTGAAGGCCAGGGCGTGCCGGAAGTTGCCGAAGCGGAACACGCGCTCTAGTTGCAGCACGCCGTCCCGGGTCTCGATGTTCCAGTCGGGAATCTCCCGGATCAGGACGGCCAGTTCTTCGTCGCTGACCTTCGGCGCATCGGCGCGGCAGGCTTCACAGTGGGCTTGGTTCAGGGTGGTCATGGTCAGGCTCCATTGACTGAAAAGGGGGCGGGGGAAAGGGCTCAGGCGGCTTTGGGCGGAAACTTCGGTGCATGCAGACCCAGGGCCATGGCCTGGTGCACCATCGCCATGATGTCCTCGTGGGCCAGGTCGAACAGGCGCTTGAGCCGAGGCAGCACGAAGTAGACTGGCTGCAGGATATCGATGCGGTAGGGGGTGCGCATGGCCTCGACCGGGTCGAAGACCTGATGCTCCGGCGCGTCCGACAGGCTGTAGAGGGTTTCCTTCGGCGAGGACAGGATGCCGCCGCCGTAGACGCGGCGCCCGGCAGGCGTGTCCAGCAGGCCGAACTCGATGGTCATCCAGTACAGCCGCGCCAGGTAGACCCGCTCCTGCTTGCTGGCCGCCAGGCCCAGCTTGCCGTAGGTGTGGGTGAAGGCGGCGAACCAGGGGTTGGTCAGCAACGGGCAGTGACCGAAGATTTCATGGAAGATGTCTGGCTCCTGGAGGTAATCCAGCTCTTCAGGCGTGCGGATGAAGGTGGCAACCGGGAAGCGCTTGCTCGCCAGCAGCTCGAAGAAGGTCTGGAAGGGAATCAGCGCCGGCACCCGTGCCACCTGCCAGCCAGTGGTCGCCGCCAGGACCTTGTTGACCTCGCCCAGCTGCGGCACCCGGTCGTGGGGCAGTGCCAGCTGCTCGATGCCGTCGAGGTATTCCTGGCAGGCGCGGCCTTCGATGATCTTCAACTGCCGTTCGACCAGGGTATGCCAGACCTCGTGGTCCTGCGCCGGATAGTCGATGAAACCGCGCGCGTCAGGGGTGCGCGCCACGTAGTGCGTCTGGGTCATGGTGCTCTCCAAGGGATGAGCCTGTTCTTGTTGTCGATGACTGTCGAACAGTAGACCGCAAGGCGCGCACGTCTTTCCAGTGGATTCGGCCTGGCAGGGCAAAGCGTCGTGCACTCTGACGGAAGCATCGCCTGAGGCAGGCGATGAACGGTTCACAAAGATCGGATCAATGGGCCTTTCGGCAATCTGGCGTCGAGGTTACACATGAAGAAACATGACCTCGCCCAGAAGCAAAGTCATGTCTCAACAGAAATATCACATGAACTGTCAGGCAGGGCGAATGCGCCGCTACTTATTTCCACCCAGTGGCGACTTATTGAAATCTTTCAACCGTTGGAACAACCATTGCCCATCACTTGATATTCGAGAATATGGCGATGGCCGCCGGAGTCTTCATACGTCATGCGCGTCGGTACCACCGCGCAGACGTTCGGAATCGGGCTCATCGACAGCACGCGTGCGATGTCCAGGGGCTCGTTGTAGTGATAGTGCTCGACCGGAATCTGCCCGGTGACCGTCGGTGCTTCATCGGCCATCGCCGCACCGCACAAGCCACCCAGCATCAACACCAGTAACGCTTTCATCGTCGTTTCACCTGTTCGAGGTCGAAGGAGGGCGCGCGATCGCCAAGGCGTCGCGTCTCAAACCCAGTCTGTCTATCAGTCATCCGTTCGCCGTCACGACTGCCCGCGTGGAGGCAGGTGCACGGTCGTAGAGAACGAGAACAACTAGAAGAGTGTCGACGGCATTGCAGGCCGTCGAGGGAAAGTCTACGGACGCCGCCGGTGAAGAAACAGCGCCACTTTTGATAAAGACTTTTGCAACTTTGCGCAGGTTCGCGCTGTGTGTGGACCGTTGCGCCCCGGTCGAGTGGCAGGGTGTCCCGGCAGGCGCCAGGTTACTACCAATGTCGAATGGCCGGCCGCGCTGCGCTACAGTTACAAACGGTCCCATACAAAAACAACGATGACACCGAGGTAACAAGATGAGTGCGGCGCCCCTGTATCCCGTTCGTCCCGAGGTCATGGAACGTACCCTGACCGACGAGGCCACCTACAAGGCCATGTACCAGCAATCGGTGATCAACCCCGACGGCTTCTGGCGCGAGCAGGCCCAGCGGCTGGACTGGATCAAGCCGTTCACCAAGGTCAAGCAGACCTCCTTCGACGACCATCACGTCGACATCAAGTGGTTCGCCGACGGCACCTTGAACGTCTCCTACAACTGCCTGGACCGTCACCTGGAAGAGCGGGGCGATCAGGTAGCCATCATCTGGGAGGGCGACGACCCGACCGAGAGCCGCAACATCACCTACCGCGAGCTGCACGAACAGGTGTGCAAGTTCGCCAATGCCCTGCGTGGGCAGGACGTGCACCGCGGTGACGTGGTAACCATCTACATGCCGATGATCCCCGAGGCCGTGGTCGCCATGCTGGCGTGCGCGCGCATCGGTGCGATCCATTCGGTGGTGTTCGGCGGCTTTTCACCCGAGGCACTGGCCGGTCGCATCATCGATTGCCGCTCCAAGGTGGTGATCACCGCCGACGAAGGCGTGCGTGGTGGTCGTCGCACGGCACTGAAGGCCAACGTCGACCTGGCCCTGACCAACCCGGAAACCGCCAGCGTGCAGAAGATCATCGTGTGCAAGCGCACCGGTGGCGACATCGCCTGGCACCAGCACCGTGACATCTGGTACGAAGACCTGATGAAGGTCGCCTCGAGCCACTGCGCGCCCAAGGAAATGGGCGCCGAGGAGACGCTGTTCATCCTCTACACCTCCGGTTCCACCGGCAAGCCCAAGGGCGTGCAGCACACCACCGGCGGCTACCTGGTCTACACCGCGCTGACCCACGAGCGGGTCTTCGACTACCGTCCGGGCGACGTGTACTGGTGCACGGCCGACGTGGGCTGGGTCACCGGGCACAGCTACATCGTCTACGGCCCCCTGGCCAACGGCGCGACCACACTGCTGTTCGAGGGTGTACCGAACTACCCGGACATCACCCGCGTGTCGAAGATCATCGACAAGCACAAGGTCAATATCCTCTACACCGCGCCGACCGCCATTCGCGCCATGATGGCCGAAGGGCAGGCCGCCGTGGCCGGTGCCGATGGCTCCAGCCTGCGCCTGCTCGGTTCGGTCGGTGAGCCGATCAACCCGGAAGCCTGGAGCTGGTACTACTCCACCGTGGGCAAGGAGCGTTGCCCGGTGGTCGACACCTGGTGGCAGACCGAGACCGGCGGCATCCTGATCAGCCCGCTGCCAGGCGCCACTGCACTCAAGCCGGGCTCGGCGACGCGTCCCTTCTTCGGCGTGGTCCCCGCGCTGGTGGACAACCTGGGTAACATCATCGAAGGCGCCGCCGAGGGCAACCTGGTGATCCTCGACTCCTGGCCCGGCCAGTCGCGCTCGCTGTATGGCGACCATGACCGCTTCGTCGACACCTACTTCAAGACCTTCCGCGGCATGTACTTCACCGGTGACGGCGCACGCCGCGACGAGGACGGCTACTACTGGATCACCGGCCGGGTGGATGATGTGCTCAACGTGTCCGGGCACCGCATGGGCACCGCCGAGATCGAGAGCGCCATGGTCGCCCATGCCAAGGTCGCCGAGGCGGCGGTGGTGGGTGTGCCGCACGACCTCAAGGGGCAGGGCATCTATGTCTATGTCACCCTGAACGCTGGCGAGGAGCCAAGCGAGGCGTTGCGCCTGGAGCTGAAGAACTGGGTGCGCAAGGAGATCGGGCCGATCGCTTCGCCGGACGTCATCCAGTGGGCGCCGGGCCTGCCCAAGACACGTTCGGGCAAGATCATGCGGCGGATCCTACGCAAGATCGCCACGGGCGAATACGACGCCCTGGGGGACATTTCCACGTTGGCCGATCCGGGTGTGGTCCAGCACCTGATCGACACACACAAGACCATGAAGGTGGCCTGACCGCACTGACCCTGTGCGCTGAAAGGCCCGGCATCCTGTCTGGCCTTTCAGTGCGCAGAGTTGCTGTGCCCCCTTTTGCTGCAGACCGACTTCGACCCTCGATGGCCCTGCAGGCACGCCCCCTTGCCCACCGTCACCGACCTCTGCACCTGAACGGGGCCTTAGGAAACGCCAGGGCGTCAGACGGGCGCACATTCCCACGATCTAGCCTTCGATCACATCTCAGACTTGCCGTGGCACAAGGGTTTGCGAATAATAGGCCCGCTTATTGCTTGAGTACTGGGTTGGATTCCGTCGCTTCTGCACATGTAGTTGAAGTTGTCAATAGAGCTGGATGCCGTTTTTGGTGCTTTTGTAAGTAGTTGTCGCTTTGAAGAAATATCGACGACTCGCCTGCCGTTAGAATGCCAGCCACGCGCTCGTGACCCAGGATTCGCTCCTGACGCTGAGTGGCTCGCCTTGTCACCCTTCGCCTAGCGGGCAGTAGTACCCCTGCCTTTTATTGCCTGTACCGATGGAGCTACCCGATGAAGAAACTCGCACTGCTTGGCGCCCTGGCGCTGTCCGCGTTTTCCCTGGTATCGCTGGCCGATGAAAAACCGTTGAAGATCGGTATCGAGGCTGCCTACCCACCGTTCGCCTTCAAGCAGCCTGATGGCAGCCTGGCAGGCTTCGACTATGACATCGGCAACGCCCTGTGCGAGCAGCTCAAGGCCAAGTGCACCTGGGTCGAGCAGGAGTTCGACGGTCTGATCCCGGCTCTGAAGGTGCGCAAGATCGACGCCATCCTGTCGTCGATGTCCATCACCGAGGACCGCAAGAAGTCCGTGGACTTCACCAAGCGCTACTACCTCACACCCGCGCGCCTGGTGATGAAGGACGACGTCACCGTGAGCCAGGACCTGCACGAGCTGTCGGGTAAGAAGATCGGTGTGCAGCGCGGCTCCATCCACGACCACTTCGCCAAGGAAGTGCTCGCGGCCAAGGGCGCGACCGTGGTGCCGTACGGTACCCAGAACGAAATCTACCTGGACGTCGCCGCTGGCCGACTCGACGGCACCGTGGCCGATGCCACCCTGCTGGAGGATGGCTTCCTCAAGACCGACGCAGGCAAGGGCTACGCCTTCGTCGGTCCGGCCTTCACCGACGCCAAGTACTTCGGTGACGGTATCGGCATCGCCGTGCGCAAAGGCGACGACGCCAACCGTGAACGCCTGAACGGTGCCATCGACGCCATTCGCGCCAGCGGCAAGTACAAGGAAATCCAGGACAAGTACTTCAACTTCGACATCTACGGTCCGGACGACAAGGCCCAGGCCGCGCAATAACCACTCGCTACATCCTGCAATGGTGCAAACGGCGGCGCGCTGCGGTTTGCACCATTTTTCATTTTCAAGGTCGAGGACCTCATCATGTTGAAAGGCTACGGGGCAGTCATCCTCGACGGAGCCTGGCTGACACTGCAGCTTGCGCTGTCCTCCATGGCCCTGGCCATCGTGCTGGGCCTCATCGGCGTCGCCCTGCGGCTGTCGCCGGTGCGCTGGCTCGCCTGGCTGGGCGATGTGTATTCCACCGTGGTGCGCGGCATCCCGGACCTGGTCCTGATCCTGCTGATCTTCTACGGTGGGCAGGACGTGATCAATCGCGTGGCGCCCCTGGTGGGCTACGACGACTACATCGACATCAATCCCATGGTCGCCGGCATCGGCACCCTGGGCTTCATCTTCGGCGCCTACCTGTCGGAAACCTTCCGCGGGGCCTTCCTTGGCATTCCCAAGGGGCAGGCCGAGGCAGGCGCCGCCTACGGCATGAGCGCGCGCCAGGTGTTCTTCCGCATCATGGTGCCGCAGATGGTGCGCCTGGCCATCCCCGGCTTCACCAACAACTGGCTGGTCCTGACCAAGGCCACCGCGCTGATCTCGATCGTCGGGCTGCAGGACATGATGTTCAAGGCCAAGCAGGCGGCCGACGCCACGCGCGAACCGTTCACCTTCTTCCTGGCCGTGGCGGGACTGTACCTGGTGATCACCAGCGTTTCGCTGCTGGCCCTCAAGCAACTGGAGAAACGTTACTCGGTGGGCGTCAAGGTGGCTGAACTATGATCTTCGACTATTCCACGGTCTGGGACGCCATGCCGCTCTACCTCGGCGGCCTGCTGACCACGCTCAAGCTGCTGGGCATCTCGCTGTTCTTCGGCCTGCTGGCGGCGATTCCGCTGGGCCTGATGCGGGTGTCCAAGCGCCCCCTGGTCAATGCGCCGGCCTGGCTCTACACCTACGTGATCCGTGGCACGCCGATGCTGGTGCAGCTGTTCCTGATCTACTACGGCCTGGCCCAGTTCGAAGCCGTGCGCAACAGCCTGTTCTGGCCCTGGCTGTCGAGCGCGACCTTCTGCGCCTGCCTGGCCTTCGCCATCAACACCAGCGCCTACACCGCCGAGATCATCGCCGGCAGCCTGAAGGCCACGCCTGCCGGAGAGATCGAGGCGGCCAAGGCCATGGGCATGTCGCGCGCCAAGATGTACCGTCGCATCCTGCTGCCTTCGGCGCTGCGCCGGGCGTTGCCGCAGTACAGCAACGAAGTGATCATGATGCTGCAGACCACCAGCCTGGCCTCCATCGTCACGCTGATCGACATCACCGGCGCGGCCCGTACGGTCAACGCCCAGTACTACCTGCCTTTCGAGGCCTACATCACGGCGGGCGTGTTCTATCTGTGCCTGACCTTCATCCTGGTACGCCTGTTCAAGCTGGCCGAGCGCCGTTGGCTCGGCTACCTGGCGCCACGCAAGCACTGACGCTCTGTGAGATCCGAACGCATGTACAAACTCCAAGTCCAAGACCTGCACAAGCGCTATGGCAGCCACGAGGTGCTCAAGGGCGTATCGCTGGCCGCTAAGGCCGGGGACGTGATCAGCATCATCGGCTCCAGCGGCTCGGGCAAGTCGACCTTCCTGCGCTGCATCAACCTGCTCGAGCAGCCCCATGCCGGGCAGATCCTGCTCAACGGCGAACAGCTCAAGCTGGTGCCTGGCAAGGACGGCGCCCTGCGCGCGGCCGAGCCCAGGCAGCTGCAGCGTCTGCGCTCACGCCTGGCGATGGTGTTCCAGCACTTCAACCTCTGGGCGCACATGACCGCGCTGGAGAACATCATCGAAGCGCCCGTGCACGTGCTGGGCGTCAGCCGCAAGGAAGCACTGGAAAAGGCCGAGCACTACCTGGCCAAGGTCGGCGTCGCGCACCGCAAGGACGCCTACCCAGGGCACATGTCCGGCGGCGAGCAGCAGCGGGTGGCGATCGCCCGGGCGCTGGCGATGGAACCGGAGGTCATGCTGTTCGACGAGCCGACCTCGGCGCTCGACCCCGAACTGGTGGGCGATGTGCTCAAGGTCATGCAAGCGCTGGCCCAGGAAGGCCGCACCATGGTCGTGGTCACCCACGAAATGGGCTTCGCACGGGAGGTGTCCAATCAGCTGATCTTCCTGCACAAAGGCCTGGTGGAGGAAACCGGTCATCCGCGTGAGGTTCTGGCCAATCCTCGGTCCGAACGCCTCAAGCAGTTTCTTTCTGGCAGCTTGAAGTAGATACTGCGAGCATGCACCATCCCAGGGCATGCCGCGTCGCCGCGCGTGTCTGGCGCCGCCGCTGCGGCGCCACTGACTCGATCGACCTCAGGTTTCGGACCCCCCTATGACCCACCCGCGAATCGGCTTTCTGACCTGGCCCGGCACCCGTGCATCGACCCTGGCCCTGGCCGAGGACGTCTTGCTCGGCGCGCGCCGCCTGCAGCCGGAATTGGCCTACGAGCTGGTGTTCCTGCAGGCCGAGCCGCCCGAAGAGGGCGCCTGGCGCTTGCCGGGCACCTCCTGGGCCGGGCGCCTGGACGGCTTGCAGAAGCTGTTCCTGGTGGCCGACGAGCCGCCCCAGAACGTCAGCACGGCACTGGCAGGCGCGCTGCGTCAGGTAGCGCGCAGCGGGTGCCTGATGGGTGGGTTGTCCGCTGGCCTCTATCCCCTGGCCTCGCTGGGCTTGCTCGATGGCTACCGCGCCGCCGTTCACTGGCGCTGGCAGGATGATTTCGCCGAGCGCTTCCCCAAGGTGATCGCCACCAGTCACCTGTTCGACTGGGACCGCGATCGCCTGACCGCCTGTGGCGGCCTGTCGGTGGTCGACCTGATGCTGGCGGTGCTGGCCCGCGATCATGGCGCCGAATTGGCCGGTGCGGTGTCTGAAGAGCTGGTGGTCGAGCGCATCCGCGAAGGGGGCGAGCGTCAACGCATCCCGCTGCAGAACCGCCTGGGCTCGAGCCATCCCAAGCTGACCCAGGCGGTGGTGCTGATGGAGGCCAACATCGAAGAGCCGCTGACCACCGACGAAATTGCCCAGCACGTCTGCGTGTCCCGGCGCCAGCTCGAGCGCATCTTCAAGCAGTACCTCAACCGTGTGCCCAGCCAGTACTACCTCGAGCTGCGCCTGAACAAGGCACGGCAGATGCTGCTGCAGACCAGCAAGTCCATCATCCAGATCGGCCTGTCCTGCGGGTTCTCTTCCGGGCCGCACTTCTCCAGCGCCTACCGCAACTTCTTCGGCGCCACCCCGCGTGAAGACCGCAACCAGCGGCGCAGCGCCAGCCCTTTCGAGTTGAGCGCGGCCCCTGGCGAGCGCCACTGACGGCATCGCGTTTGAACGCCCTGCGTGGACGCCGGTCTGCCTATAATGCGCGCTTTTCTTCTGGTGAACGCTGATGACCTCCCTTGCCGATGCCCTGCACGACTGTGACATGTTGCTGATCGATGGCCTGCATGCCTTCGATTTCACCTTCGACGATCGAGGGTTGGCGATCGAGTGCATGGACGGTCGCGAACGCAAGCGTTGGCACTTCACGCCCGAACAGGTCCAGGCGGCGACTGGGCAGGGCACCGACTGGCGGCTGTCCGACGCTCATGGCGAGCACAGCCTGATCTGCATGAGCGCCTTGCGCGCCTGGGAAGACGATGAAGATGAACCGCACCCTCATGACTTTTCTGACGGTGAGCCTGATGAGCCTGAATCTGCAAGCGAACGCCGCGACCCTGCTGGTCGGCGGCTACACCCAGGGCACGAATGAAGGCCTTTATCGGTATGCCTTCGACAGCCGCACGGGTCTGATCGACCCCCAGGCGTTGCAGGTGATCAAGACGCCCAATCCTTCCTGGTTGGTGATGTCCGAAGACCAGCGACTGCTCTTTGCGGTCAACGAAGTGGGCGACGAACGAGGCAGCGTCAGCAGCTTCTCGATTGACGAGCGCGGTGTGCTCGCGCCGTTGAGCGGTGTCTCCACCCTGGGCGACGAGCCGACCCATGCCAGCCTGAGCCAGGACCAGCGCTACCTACTGGTGGCCAACTATTCGGCGGACCATGTGCCAGGCGGCAGCCTGGTGGCCGTGCCCGTCGGCCGTGACGGCACCCTGGCGCCGGTGACTCAGCAGCACCGCCACGCACCGAGCCAGGTGGACCAGGAGCGACAGCTCGGGCCTCACGTGCATTCGGCGGTCTTCTCTCCAGACGGGCTTTACCTCTACGCCAGCGACCTAGGGGCCGACAAGGTCTTCATCTACCACTACGACAGTGCCAACGCCAGGCAGCCCCTACGCCCCGCGCAGCCCGCTGCCGTCAGCCTGCCGCCCGGCAGTGGCCCGCGTCACCTGACCTTCGATGCCCAAGGCGAGCATGCCTACTTGACCCTGGAGATGAGCGGCGAAGTGGTGATGTTCGACGTGGTCGACGGGCAGTTGGTCGAGCGCCAGCGTCTGCCGCTGACGTCTCGACGCGAACAGGAGGCCAAGGCGGCGGGTGGGCTGCACCTGTCGCCGGATGGCCGCTTCCTGTACGTGAGCAACCGCGGCACCTGCAACGAGATCGTGGTGTTCGCCGTGGCACCGGACACGGGCCGGCTGAAGGTGCTTCAGCACCGCGACAGCGAAGGGCGCGAACCGCGGGAGTTCCGTATCGACCCGAGCGGCGATTTCCTGCTGGTGGCCAACCAGAAAAGCGACCGCATCGTGGTGATGAGGCGCGATCCGCGCAGCGGGTTGCTGGGCGAGACGGTGCAGGTGTTGGAACATGGTGCGCCGTCGGACTTTGCATTCGTTCGGTAAGGTTGACCACGGTGTCGCTAACCCTGTGAGCGCGCCGCCGTAAGACCTGCTGTCACGGCTTTGTGGGACCGCGATAGCCTGCAACCCCGCGGTGGGGCTACGGGTGCAGGAGCGGCCCCAGTACCGCGATTGGGCCCGCAGGGCCCACAAAACCCTGAACTCATTGTCTTTGAGACCAACGCGATCGCTCGAGCGAGGGCCCATTGCTGATGGGCGCTCAGGTGATCCTGCCACCTGATCTAACCCACCACCTCCACCTTGCTCAACCCATTGCCCTGCCGCTGTACCTGGATCTGCACCGGAATCCGCTCGTGCATTTCCTGCACATGGGAGATCACCGCCACTTTGCGGCCCTGGGCCTGCAGCCCGTCCAGTGCATCCATGGCCAGTTGCAGCGAGTCGGGGTCGAGGCTGCCGAAGCCTTCGTCGATGAACAGCGACTCGATGCGCAGAGTGCTCGAGGCCATGGATGCCAGTCCCAGGGCCAGGGCCAGGGATACCAGGAAGGTCTCGCCACCGGACAAGGAATGCACCGAACGCAGCTCATCCCCCATCTCGGTATCCAGTACCAGCAAGCCCAGTGCGCTGCCGCCTCGCTTGAGGCGATAGCGGCGGGCCAGCTGACGCAACTGGCTGTTGGCATGGTGCAGCAGCAGATCGAGGTTGTAGCCCTGAGCGAACTTGCGGAAGGTGTCGCCCGTGGCCGAACCGATGAGCGCGTTGACCCCGGCCCAGCGTTGCCACTGCTGATAAGCGGCTTCGATGTCGGCTGCCAAGGCATGGTAGACGTCACGACGGCGATCGTCGTCGGCTTGGCGTGCGCGCAGCTCGGCACAGTGCTGCTCGTGCTGGTCGATCTGCGCAACCAGGGTTTCAAGCGTCTGCTCCAGCGCGTCGGCAGGCAGGGCGGTTTCGTCCGACAGCGCCGCATGCTGCTGGACACGCGTCTCGCGTTCGGTCAACAGGATGCGCGCCTGGTGCAGGTGCGCATCTGCCGCCATGAGCGTCTGGCGCCAGTGATCCCGTTGTGTGTCGTCCACCGCCAGCAACCGCTTGAGCTGATCGTCGTCCACGGAAGGATGAGCCGCACGCCAGTGCTCGACCTGGGTCTGAAGTGCCTGGCGTTCTTCGGCCAAGGCCGCTTCGCGCGTGCCAACGGCCTTGATTTCGCCTGCCAGCGCCACCTGCTGCTCGCGCAGCCGCTGTGCCTGCTGGTTGGCCTCGGCCTCGGCCAGGCGCGCCTGCTCCAGCGCGCGTTCCACCTGAGTCTGCCACTGCTCGGCGCTGGCATGCGCACCCAGCAGCTCGGTCAGCCCCGCCTGAGCCTGGCGCGCCTGTGCCTCGAGCGCCGTGAACTGTTCGCGCACCTCGTGCAGACGCACCTGACCGCCGTGCTGTTCGTTGCGAAGCGGGTCGAGCCGAGCTTGTCGGGCCTGCTGTTCCTGCTGTTCTTCGCGGTACTGTGCCTGTTGCTGCACACGCAGGCTGACCTGCTGGTCGAGCGTCAGGAAGGCCTGGGCGGCGTCGTCCTTGAGCGCTTGCCATAGCGCCGCTGGCATGACCGGCGTGAACGCCTCCAAGGCCTGGTCCAGGCGCTGCTGGTCATCCTTCAACGCCTGGTGCTGCTGCTCGAGCTGACGCTCGGCCTGTTGACGTGCCTCGAGCGCGGCCTGCACCTGCTCGTTCAGGACGACGGCCTGGTGTTGCACGTCATGCAACACGGCTTGGCGGGCTTCGTCGCGGGCGATGTCCTGTTCCAGACGGCGCTGCTGCAAGGCCAGCCAGGCGCTGCGGGCGGGTGGGTCCTGGGCTTCCAGGGTCGGCCAGAGCGGGTCGGCGGCCAGCTGTTCGATCAGCGGCTGTAACTGTTCGCGCAACTGCGCCTGCTGGTGCTGGTAGGCCTTGATCTGCCCGTTGAGCACGCCGACGCTCAGGCGCAGGTCGTCGAGCCGCGTCTTGAGCCGATCGACTTGGTCCTGGGCCTGTCGCTCTTCAGCCTGATCATGCGCGCCGAGGCTTTCCAGCAACGCTTCAGGGCGGTGATAGGGGTGTTCGGCGCTGCCGCAAACTGGGCACGGTTGGTCGTCCTGCAACTGCGCCCGCAGCTGTTCGACGCTGGCCGTACGGGCCAGGCGCTGACGCTCCAGCAACTGGCGCGTCACTGTCAGGGCCTGTTCGGCCGTGTCCAGCTCGGCCTTGGCAGCCAGCCCTTCGGTGACTTGGTGCTGGCGCGTCTGTAGCGCTTCGGCCTGACGTTGCTGCAGCGCGCTCAGGTCCTGTTCCAGTTCCTGCTGGCGGACGTGAATGCGCGCCGCGGCTTCAACGGTGCGCAACTGTCGGCGGTTGTCCTGCAACAGCGGGCCCAGCAGGCTCAGTTGCTCACCCAGCGCCTGGGGCTCGACGTCCGCCTCGCTGAACAACAACGCCCGGGCCTGCTGGCAGGCACTGGCGCTCTGCGTAGCGTGCTCGACGCTGCGTTGCAGGGTGGGGAGTTCGGCACGTCCCTGGCTCAGGCGAGCGTCGATCTGCAACAGCTGCTGAAGCTGCGCGCGATAGGCTTGCCAAGCCGTGCTCAGGCCGTCTAGCTCGGCGCTGCGCCCCAGGGCGGCCTCGATGGCCGCCAGTTGCTCGAGGCTGCGCTGCTGTTGCGCCTGCAACTGATCGAGCTGCTGCTGTCCCTGACGGACGGCCTGGTCGGCCTGTTCAACGACCACGGCCAGTCGGGCCTGCTCCTCGGCCAGGCGCTGCAGGTGATCGTGGGCCGCGTAGGCGCGGCGCAAGGCCGGCCCTGCTTCCGTCACCCGGGCCTGGGCCTGCTGCACGGCGAGCTGCGCAGCCTGGACAATGTCGTGCTGCTGGGCGACACGCGCTTGCAATGCCTGCTGTTCCTGATGCCGAGCGGTGGAGGCCGCCTGCAGCGACGTCAGTTCGGCCTGGACCGCCTGCTGGCGCTGGAACAGATGGCGCTGGGGGGCGAGGTGTTCGAGCCACAGCACGTCCTGGCGCTGCGCATCCAAGTCGTCGGCGGCCTGCTCGGCCTCGCGCAATGCCTCGGCTGCGCTCGTGCACTGGTCATGCAGGCGCTGCTGTTCGGTCAGCCAGGCGCGTTGCGCCTCCAGTTGCCGTTGTCGGGCCTGGTGGGTCTGTACTGTCTGGCGGGCCTGGGCCAGTTGCTGATCGAGCGCCTGGCGCAGATCGTCGCTCAGTGGCAGCACATGGGCAGCCTCGGCCTCGAGCTGGGCATGCCGCTCGCCGGCCTCGCGCGCCTTGCCGAAGGCCCGCTGCCCCAGGCGCGTGTAGATCGAGGTGTTGGTGAGCTTCTCCAGCAGCTCGCTGCGTTCCTTGTCGTCAGCCTTGAGAAAGGCGCTGAACTCGCTCTGGGCCAGCATCACCGCGCGGGTGAACTGCTCGAAGTTCAGCCCCAGGCGCGCTTCGATCAGCTGCTTGTACTCGGTCTTGCTCTGGTTGCTCAGCAGTTGTTCGCTGTCCAGGTCGTACAGGCTCTGGCGGCTGTGCTGCAATTTGCCGCTGGCCTTGTCACGGGCCCGGTTGGCCTCCCAGCGCGCCCGATACCGGTGCCCGTCGGTGCCGACGAAATCGACTTCGGCATGACCGCTGCCGGTGCCGCGGCGCAGCAGGTTGCGCGGGTCCCAGGTGGCGATGTCGCCGTCACCGTCTGGCACCTTGGCCTCGCGCGATACCGCACCCAGCCGCGGGACACTGCCGAACAGCGCCAGGCACAGCGCATCGAGCAGGGTGCTCTTGCCGGCACCTGTCGGGCCGGTGATGGCGAACAGACCAGCGCTGGCCAGCGGTTCGGCGGTGAAGTCGATGTCCACCGGCCCGGCGATCGACGCCAGGTTCTTCAAGCGGATGGCGAGAATCTTCATGGCTGCTCCTCCTCGTGCTGCACCTCGTGCAGCAGCACGGCGAAGTCGGCCAGGACCTGCGCGTCCACCGGGCTGCCATAGGCCTGGGTCCAGGCCCGACCGAACAGGTCCAGGGGCGTCAGCTCGCCCAGCTCCACCAGCGGCGCGTCGGGATCATCGATCGGGCCGCTGCCGGCGTACTCCGCGTAGATGCGCACCAGGCGCACGGCCTTGCCCAACAGCGCCGTCTCGAGCTGCTGGCGCAGGTCGGGGCGCGGCGCCTCGAGCCTGACCCGTACCTCGAGCCAGGGTTGGTGCCGCGGGTCATCGAGCAGGTCGGGTGCAGGCAACTCGGCCAGGGTCTCGAGCAAGGCCTCCAGCGGCGCCGGGCCGATGCGCTTGAGCGAGACCGCACGAGGCACCAGGCGCGGCTCGACGCTGGCGAGCGTGGCGCCCTCGAAGCGCACGTCGAGGATCTGGTGCGGGTAGTCGACCTCGGCGAACGACAGCGGCAGGGGTGAACCGCTGTAGCGAATGCGTGCTTCGCGGTTGACCTGCTGGGGCTTGTGCAGATGACCCAGGGCCACATAGCCGACGCAGGGGTCGAACAGCCGCGCGGGCAAGGCCTCGGCGTTGCCGATGACCAGGCTGCGTTCGGAGTCCTCGGACACGCTGCCGCCGGCCATGTGCGCATGACTGATGGCAATCAGCGCCTGGCCTGGCTCGCGCTTGCCCTGCGCGGCGGCGATCAGCTGCCGGTGTACCTGGCTGACGCCGTTGAGGTAATCATCGCCCAGGTGCAGGCCGGTGACCTCGGCCGGGCGCATGAACGGCAGCGCCAGGCACCAGGCACCCACGTTGCCGTGCGCGTCGGTCAGCGGGATCAGCAGGCGTTCGGCGTCCAGCTGACCATCGTCGAGCCAGTGCACTCGTCCCAGGGCATGCGTCCTTAGCCGGCGCATCAAGGGCGCTGGCAGCTCGATGCGCGAGCCGGAGTCGTGGTTACCGGCGATCATCACGATGTCCAAGGTGGGCTGTTGTTCGTGGGCCTGGACGATGAAGTCGTAGAGACGCTCCTGTGCCTTGACCGGTGGATTGACCGTGTCGAAGACGTCGCCCGCGATCAGCAGGGCGTCGGGCTGCTCCTGGTGCAGTTGCTCGAGCAACCAGGTCAGGAAGCAGGCGTGCTCGTAGTCGCGTTCCTGGCCGTGCAGGCTTTGGCCTAGGTGCCAGTCGGAGGTGTGAAACAGACGCATGGGGGACCTGTCGAATCAGGCCAGGCCATGAGGCGTGGCAGGAAGGAGATGGAGCCAAGGGAGTGTATGGTACCTCATGGACGTCGAGACGACAGGGCGGACGTTGTCACTGACAGCCCCCGACAACCTCTGCGCTATCCCATCGCCGCTGAACGTAGTGCCCGCCCGCTGCTCACAACGTGCGCTCTAAGACGAAGGCGGGTCCCTTGGCGAGGGTGCTGGATACGTACCGCCAAGACCGTTAGCGACGCTGGCTGAGTATGCGTTTTGTACTCACAGGTGCGTCATGAAAACTACGCCGTTCCCTGATACGTCCGTCGATGCCTTCATCGCCGACCGTTTGCCTGCCTGGATGACCCAGGCGACTGCCGATCAACTGGACGTTTTGCATCAGGCGCTGATCGTCCAACAGCGTGCGCGCGAGCAGGTGCAGGCCCTTTTCGCCCAGATAGAGCCCCTGGACGAGTTCGCCGGCACAGCGCTGGAGGCAGCGCTACGAAGCGTGTTGCAGCGTCCCGTGGATGTCCGTTCGGCCAGGCTGCGTCGCGCGGTGCACGTACGTTACCCATCGGGGCTGAGCACCATTCCCGATCGCGTCGTGCCTGCCACGCTGGCGCAACCCCTGCTGACCTGTGCCTTGCACAATTTCGAGCTTCGGGAGACTGCCGAGGCGGCGTGGTTGCCGCGGTCTGACCTGATAGACGCAGACGGGGCCGTGATTCCCTTGCGTCCTCGTGCTTTTGCAGGGATATGCCGCTCATTGGACCTGGGCGCGTCCTATCAGCAACATCTCAAACAGGTGCTGTTCGCGGACGATAACCGCCGCCGTCACGTCGAAACCGTACTTGAGCATGGATGGCGCACGAGCCTGTTGGCCGCTGTTGAGCTGGCGCGGGTGCAAGGCACCGTGGACACACGGGCGCTCGATCAACTGGTAGATGCCGTGGCAGGCACGGGCGACACTGCCTTGGGCAGGTTCAGCGCGCTGCGGGTGCTGGGCCGCGTGGTGACCGGTATCACCGTGTTCGAGCCCCCGTTGGATCGGACCCTAGGTATACCGCACGTCCTGATCGTGTGGACACCCGACGACCCGCACGGTCCCATCGCCGCTTATCCCTCCTGGTCGCAGCTGTTCGAGGCTCTGGGAGTTCGATTGCGCGACCCGGCCTACCGCCAGTTTTTCCAGCGGTTCGTCAAAGAGCATGACCGTGTGCACGTCGCCCAGCAGTTTCAACGCCTGCTGAGCCATGCAGGCGAAGGCCCCCTCGAGTTGGACGGTCGCCATCAGACCATCAGCGGCCCGCTGGTCGTGTATCTGCGTCATGTGCAGCTCGAAACCGTGCTCGAAGACGCACAAGCCCTCGCTGTGCCCAACGGCACCGTCGATGCGCAAGCCCGTGACCGACGTACACATTTTCTTCAAGGCCTGGGTCTGGACCTGCTGAACTTGGCGGGTTTTTTCGTACCTGAGCTCGGGTTGCCGCTGCTAGCGCTGGCGGCGCGGCAGATCACCGATGAGGTGATCGATGGCTACCAGGATTGGGCGCTCGGCGACCGCGAGGCCGCCCTCGGTCACCTGAAGGCTGTAGCGCAGAGCGTCGCCATGATCGGAGCAGGTGCTGCAGGGGCGGCGACGGGGGCATTGCTGGTGCGAGTGGCGGCGGTCGATGAGTTGGCGCCTGTGCTCATGCCCACAGGCCAGCAGCGTCTGGCACATGTCGACTTGCCCGGTTACGCGGCAGCAGACACGAGCTTGATCTCAGGGCAGCGGGTCGTCCTCCAAGCGCGGCCACACGTCTCCATCGCGCAGAAGACCTATCGTCTCGGCAGCAGTGAACAACAGCCTACCGTGGTGCATCCACATCGTGCTCACGCAGCGGTGATCGCATTGGAAGACAATGAGGCCGGCGGGGTGCGCCATGCACTGGAGCGTCCGCAGGAATGGCGCGATGCCCACCTGTTGATGGCGCGTCTGGGTTCGAACCTCGGCTCGGTCACGCCTGAAACGGCGACTTCGATACTGCGCAGTGTCGGCATGGACGAAGCTGCCCTACGGCGCCTTCACCTAGAAAATGCTCCTGCACCTGCGCGGTTGTGCGATGCGCTGCATCGCCACGAGCTGCATGAGACGTTTCCCCGCTTGCGCGGGCAGGCATTCGAAGCGCAATGGCAGCAAGTTCAGGGCGTACCCAGCCAGGCCGCGCAGCCGCTGCACCGCGACTTTCCAACGCTGACCACCCGTGCAGGCCGGGAATTGCTCGCAGCTGCTAGTGGCACTGAACTCGTGCAGTTGCTGGAGCGGCAGAAGGTACCACTTGCGCTGGCCGAGCGGGCTCGCTGGGCCGTGCATGACGCTCGTCTTGACCGCGCCTGCGCCGGTTTCGAACAGTCAAGTGCGGTGACCAGCGATACCGAGCGGTTGGCCTTGCACCTGCTTCACATCGCGTGGCCATGGAAATCGACCGTCAGGGTGGAGGTACGCGACGTCCAGCTCAATGGCAATCTGCTGACCAGTATTGGTGCAGACCAGCCGACCGAGACCCGCTACCTGCTGCGCAGCGCTCGGGGCTACTTGGCCACCGACAGCACGGGCACTCCCTGGCCTGGCGCCAGGACCCACGACGATCTGTTCATGGCGCTGTCGCATGTGCTGGACCCTGAGCAGCGGGCGACGATGCCGGAGGCCTCGGCATCCCCCGCCGGCCTGGCCAGCGCTCTTGCAGATCGAGCGTTCGCCGATCGAGCCCAGGCAGCCCGGCTGTTGGGCATGGCCCCGATCGGTATGCCCCGGTCCCTGATGCGTCTGGGTGATGGGCGCATCGGCTATGAGCTCAGTGGTCGTCCCCACGGCTCGCGGCGCGCCATGCTTCATGGGTATCAATGCGTTTTCCCGACCTTGACCGACATGGAGATCGAGGTCTATCTGGAACGTGTGCGCTTGCAGGGCGAGCAACCGTGGGACCATCTACACGGGTTGCAACAGTGCCTGGTCGAGTTGAACGAAAGTCTGGCCGCCTGGCGCCGGGAGGCAACGGCTGCGCCTTTGTCTGAGCGTCGGCGGCTAGTTGCCCGACGCATACGCCAGTGCTGGCGACGTAAACGGCCCGATGCCGACGGCGAGTACCGCCTGACCATCGACAGCGAACTTATCGACAGCCTCCCGCGGCTGCCAGCGCGAGCGACTTTCGACCATGTGACCCACTTGACGCTGCGCCGCGCGCATTTGTCGAGCATCACCGAGGGTTTTCTCCAGCGCTTCGTTAATGTACGTACCCTGGACCTGAGCGAAAACCTGCTGAGCCGTATCCCTGACGGCCTGCAGGCACTGACGCAGCTCACCGAATTGCGCTTGGCGGGCAATCGGATCGTAATCGACGACGCAGGCCTGGCCAGGCTTGCCGCCCTGGCGAAGCTGCGAATGCTGGATCTGTCGCACAATCCAATCGGACAACTGCCCCCCTTGGGTCGGCTGCTCGATCTGCAGCGTCTGTACCTGCGCAATACGGGACTGCGCGAGTTACCGATCGAGGCTTACATGCATCCTGCGCTCGAAGACATCGACCTTCGCGACAACCGTATCCGGGACATGAGCCCGACCCTGGCCCACGCTCGGCGACGCCTGGTTGGGTTGAGCCTGCACGACAACCCCTTGCCCGAGCCGACCCAGACCGCATTGCGTGCGGCTCTTGGCGAAGCAGGGGCAGCGGCACTGCCAGCACGTCGGCACGGCCCTGGCGGACAGGCGTCGCTCGAACGATGGCTGGCCGGTTCGAGCGTGGAAGAACGTGCGGTACGCTCCGAGTGGTGGGTTGCATTGATCCAGGAACCGGGCAGTGACGACCTGATGCGCTTCCTCAACGACCTGAGTCGTTCGAGCGACTACGACCTTCAGGGCATAGACCTGCGCAGGCGCATCTGGGCGCTTATCAAGGTCTGTGTGGAACAGGCTGACGTGCGTGAGGCGATCTTTCAACAGGCCGCCGGCCCGCGGACCTGTGCCGATCAAATGTTGCTGATGCTCAGTCTGTTTGAGGTGCGCGCCCTGGTTGCCATGCGCACTGCAGGGCTGGCCACCGCAGACATGGGGCCTGCACTGGTGCAGCTCGGGCGCGAGTTGTATCGCCTGGACGAGGTGGATCGAATCGCTGCGCAGCACATTGCACGTGAAAGGACTGCCAATCCTTATGGCATGATCGATGACGTGGAAATCTACTTGGCTTATCGGGCCGGGCTGGTCCGTCCTTTAGGCCTGCCAGCCCAGGCACGCTACATGTATCACCGGATGTATTCCGATGTGAGCGACGTGCATCTGCGCAATGCCGCACGCAGCATCTTGCTGGCCGAAAGCGACGCGCGTATCGCCGATTCGCTGGTGCAGCGTACGTTTTGGCTGGACTTTCTGCGCGCGACCCACGCTGAGGAGTACGATGCGTTGAACCGGCCCTACCATGACCGTCTCGAAGCGCTTCTACAGGTCGAGGAAGGCGTTGGCGAACAGCAGGTTCTCGAATCTGTCGCTGCATTGGCCGACGATCGCAGCGCAGCCGAGCGCCAATTGTCAGTGTCGCTGACGATGACGCTGCTCAGGGCGCACCCATGGGCGGCTGAGCGATAGTAGCCTGCGGACCCGGTACTGTCGGGTCCGCTCACTTGGGGTACAACGGCGGCAACCCACTGTTGTCGGTGTTCGGTGCTTCGAGCGCCTCAGCCTGCGGAATGTCACCGATTGCCCGCCATAAGTCGCCACCTTGCCAATACCGCCCGCTTTCGCTGTACAACGCGCCGTTCAACCCATCCAGCGCCTCTGAAAGCGGCACGAAGCGCGCCGCCATTTCTGCCAGCGTTTCCGGTTGTTGGCGCGCCCAAGCGTCGAGCGCCTGGCGGGTGGCCTGCGGATCGTTGGCCTGGCAGGCGCGCTTGAGGTCGTCGAGCAGGCTGCGCGGGCTTGGACCGTTCTGCACTGGGCGTGCCACCGCAGGTCGCGAGCGGGCTCGCCACCACAGGCCGCCGACCAGCAGGTTGCTCAGGGTCAACAACCCGGTAGCCACCTGCCAGGGCCACAGGTGGACCAGCGTGCCGGTACTGTTGATGGGGGCGTCGCCGGTCAGGGCCGGGTTGTCGAGTACAGTCAGGGTCCGCGCCGGCAGGTTGCTGTGCTCGAGGTGGTCTTCACGGGTGTTCCACCACACGACGTCCTGGGCGGGCAGGGCCAGTTCCCCTGCGCGCACTGGCACCAGCGCTTCGCGTTCTTCACGATTGGCGATCATGCCGCGCTCGCCGATGTCGTTGCGTAACTGCGGCTGGTCCGGGTAACGGCGCAACCCGGCCACTTCGGTAGCCGGCAGCGCGGGCAGCTGGGCGCTCGACAGACCTTCGGCGCGCAGGCTGATGCTGCGCGTCAGCGAGTCGCCGACCTGAGTTCGCTGCAGGGTCGGGTCCGGGTTCCAGTGTTCCTCCAGGGTCAGGCTGCGTGCGGGCAGCCAGGGCGTATCGACGGGATAGCTGGCGGGGATCGGGCGCACGTGCAGACGCAGCGGCAGCGAGCGGGCCTGCACTTGGCGTGCGCCCTGCGCAGTGCCCGTGTCGGTACCCTCAGGGTCGGCGGCGGTGGCGGTAAACGTCAATGGCGCAATATCCAGCGCACCGCTGCGTTGTGGATAGAGCGCGTAGCGGGTTTCGATCACGCCGTGACGCACGCCATCGATGTCCTTCTCGAAGGTGCGCGAGTCGCCCAGCGGCTCGAGCTTGGCCTCTTCCACCTGGGGCGGGCTCAACGTGCTGTCGTCGTACAGCGAAACCGAATGGTAGACCCGCACGGTCAGCACGGCCTGTGCCTGGACGTAGACGTCGTCGCTGTCCAGAGTGGCTTCGAGGAACACCGGCGCGGCGCCCCCGGCATGGCTGGGATCGGCTGGCAGGACCTGCAGGTCGATGGGCTCAGTGCTGGCCTGGCCCAGGTGCAGGGCGGGAATCTGCAGGCTGCCACTGCGGCGTGGCAGCAGGGTGATGATCCAGCGGGTGCTGGCGCGCGTCTCGCCGTCCAGCGTATGCAGGCTGTTGAGCTGGCGCGTGCTACGCACGTCGAAGTCGGCCTCCAGCACGCTCAGGTCGGGCTTGCCGAACTGGGTGACGTCCTGGCTCTCGAGGGTCAGCTCGAGTGTCTCGCCCGCGTCCACACGGGTGCGGTCGACCGACGCTTGGAAGAGGGATTGCGCCTGAACCGCCAGGCAGACGCACAGGCAGGCAAGCAAGACGCCAAGACGGCTCATGGAGTGGGTTCCTGATTCAGTTGCTGCTCATACCAGAACTTGCGTCGCAGCAGCTCTGCCGGGTTGTCGGGGATCTCGCGCAACCATTGCTCGAGTGCCTGGCGTTGCTCGGCATCCAAGGCCGTGTCGGCGGGGCGTGGGGGCGGCTGCAAGGTGTCGTCTGCCGCGGAGGACTGCTGAGGGTCTGGGTCGGCATCGGGATCATCCGTCGCGTTGGCCTGCCGATTGGCCGGGTCGCCTTTGGCAGATGTCGCCTCGGCGGTATCGCTGGGCGAGCCGCTGTTGCCCTGGTTGTCGCGGTCCGGGGGCGTGTGCTGCTGCGCCGCCTGAGTGTCGGCCTGGGCCTGGGCTTCGCGGGCCTGGAGCGCCTCTTGCACCAGCGCCTGATTGCTCAGGGCGGCCGGCAGGTCCGGTTGCAGTTCCAGTGCCTGGTCGTAGGCATCGAGCGCGCCCTCCAGGTCGCCTGCACGGGCCAGTGCGTTGCCGCGATTGTAGTGGGCCTGGGCCGACTGCCCCTTGGCGAACTCGCGCGCTGCACCTGCGAAGTCTCCCGCCTGGTACAAGGCCACGCCGCGCCAGGCGGGGTCGTGGAAGTGCCGTGCGGCTTCGGCAGGACGACCGGCCTCCAGCAGGCGCTGGCCTTGCTGGTCGGGGCGCGCCCAGAGGTCGTCGATCCCGAAGGCATAGCTGGGTTGGGGCAGGGCCAGCAACAGCGGCAGGCAGAACAACCAGCCGCGCCGACCGGCACAGGCCATCAGCACCAACAGAGGCAGCAGCAACCAGTGGCCCTGGTCGGCCCAGCTGTCGAGCTGCAGCAGCTGACCTTCGCGGCGCAGCGTGCGCGGATCGTCGAACAGCCCCAAGCCGCGCAGGTCCAGGTCGTCGATGCGTGCATGCCGGTAGCGGCCGCCGGTGGCATTGACGAAGGCCTTCAGGCTCGCGCCGTCCAGGCGTGGTACGAGAATCGCGCCCTGGGCATCCTTGAGATACTCGCCGTTGGCCTGACGTATCGGTGCGCCAGCGCTGCTGCCGATCCCCAGCATCAACAAGCTCGGACCTTGACGCCCGAGGGCGCGCAGAATCCCGCGACGCTCATGGTCGTCCAGCGAGGAGCCGACCAGCAGCAGCCGCCCTTGTCCGAGACCACTTTGGGCCAGCAGCGCCAGCCCCTTGCGCACGGCCAGGTCGGCCCGTTGCCCGGCCTGCGGCATGATCGACGGGTCGATCGCCTCGAGCAGGTTGCGCGTGGTGGCCATGTCGTCGGACAGTGGGACCAGCACGTGCGCGCTGCCGGCGTAGACGATCAGGGCGGTCTGGCTGTCGCGGCGGTGCTCGAGCACATCGAGGATCTTGCGCCGAGCCTGCTGCAGGCGGTTGGGTGCGGTATCTTCGGCAAGCATCTGTGGTGTCAGCTCGAGCAGGATCACCAACGGATCGGTGGGGCGCTGGTGAGTGTCCTCCAGGCGTTGCCAGCTGGGGCCGAGCAGGGCCAGCAGCGTCAGCAGCCAGGCCAGGCCCAGGACCACCCAGGGCAGTTTGCTGGTGCTGCCATCACCTCCGCCGAGCAATACGGCGTGGAACCGCGCTGGCACGATCATCTGCCAGCGACCGGCACGCTTGCGCCGGTGCCACAGCCTGAACAGCAGCCAACCAAGCAGGGGCAGTGTCAGCAGCCAGAACGGACGCAGCCATTGCGGCCAGAGTTCGATCATGGGCGTTTCCTCGCGCCCAGGCGGGCGTACGCACGCGCCAGCGGCGCGGGCAGGCGGCCTTGGCGCAGCAGGCGTTGCAACGGCGGCTCGGGCCACAGGTTGCTGCCCACCAACAGCACGCTCAACAGCAAGGCCAGCGCCAGGGGCCAGGCATACAGGGGCTTGGCCACCCGTGTCTGGGTGGGCTGCTGGGCGACCGGCTCGAGTCGGTCGAGCGTGTCGCCGATTGCATCCAGCTCGGCGCCATCATGGGCACGGAAGTAACTGCCCTGGGTCAAGGCGGCGATCTCGCGCAGCGACGCTTCGTCCAGGTCAAGGCTGGGGTTCAGCCCGAGCAGCCCGGGCGTGCCCGTGGTCTCGGGGTTGGCGCCAATGCCGATGGTATAGATGCGCACGTCTTCCTGGGCCGCTAGGCGCGCGGCCGTCAACGGATGGATCTGGCCCCCATTGTTGGCGCCATCGGTGATCAGGATCAGCACCCGGCTGGTCGCCGGGCGCTCGCGCA
The DNA here is from genome assembly GCA_046940335.1 of Enterobacterales bacterium AN_CKDN230030167-1A_HGKHYDSX7. Lineage (GTDB taxonomy): Bacteria > Pseudomonadota > Gammaproteobacteria > Pseudomonadales > Pseudomonadaceae > Aquipseudomonas. The sequence goes on along the minus strand of JBKYML010000001.1, from coordinate 195,882 downwards.
AGCGCTTGACCGCCAGGCCGATGGCGTCGCCGATGGCCGTATTCTTGCCGGCGATCCCGATCCGTGCTTCGTCCAGAAACGCCCGTACGGTGCGTCGATCGAAGGTCAGTGGCGCCTGCAGGTAGGCCTGGCTGCCGAACAGGATCAACCCGACCCGATCGCCTTCGCGGTCCTGGAGAAAATCGCCCAGCAGTGCCTTGACCAGGTCCAGTCGGCTGATGTCTTCGCCTTGCCACTGCATGTCAGGGAAATCCATCGAGCCGGACACATCGACAGCCACCAGCAGATCGCGACCGCTGGCCGCCACCGGCACCGGCTCACCCAGCCACTGGGGGCGCGCCGTGGCCAGCAGTACCAGCAGCCAGATGATCACGAACGGCGCCTGCTGGCGCCAGGTCGGCAGGCTCAGACGCGCCCGGCGGCCGGCCAGGCGTTCGAGCTCAGGTAGGAAACCGACCTTGAGCACGGGCTCACCGCTTTCGGCAGGCGGCAACAGCAGCCGTGCCAGCCAAGGCAACGGCGCCAGCAGCAGGATCCACGGCCAGGCCAGGTCAAACATGCTTGCGGATCCAGGTGTCGACGGCAGTGCCGAGCCCGGCGATGGCCTTGTCGTCGAGCTTGCACTCAGGCTTGTAGGCACCTTCGACCAGGATCATCCACCGGGTCAGGCCGGCCGCCGGGCAGCGGTTGTCGAGAAAGGCCAGCCACTGACGGCCGTTGAGCGTATGGCTGTTGGCATCGGGATAGTGGTTGCGGCAGAGACGCTTGAGCAGCGCGTTGATCTGTTGCAGCCAGGCGCCGGCAGGCGCGCCGTCGTAGGGGCGCGGCAGGCGCGCCAGCTCGGCCAATGCCTCCACGCGGATCGGGTCCAACGGCTGTTCGGCCGGTACGAGCGGGTCTGTCGGCACACGCCGGACCCAGCGCCCATACAGGCGCACAGCGGCCCGCACCAGCAGTGGCAGCAGCACCAGCAGCGCCCACCAGCCGGGCGCGGGCGGCCAGGCGCTGACGGGGGCCGGCTCAATCAACGGCTGTAACTGCTCCAGGGGACTCATGGCGCGCGCCTCGGGCGCTGCTCGGCGAGGTAGTCGCGCAACTGGTCGAGCATCTCGCGCTGTGTGGTCAAGGGCATCAGCACCACACGCAGCTTCTGTGCCAGCGTGTCCCAGCGTTCGACGCGCGCCTCGGCCTGATGCCGGTAGGTCTGGCGCAGGTGCGGATCGAGCGTGTCGAGCTCCAGCTGGGCCGAACGCTGGGCGAAGCGCAGCAGGCCGGCGGCGGGCAGGGCATGGTCCAGCGGGTCGGAAATCGGCATCAACAGCAGGTCGCAGTGCCGCGACAGCAGGCTCAGGTGCTGTTCGGCCGCCGCGCTCAGGGCGCGCTCGTCACAGATCACGATGGCTAAGCTGCCAGGGCGCAGCACTTCGCGGGCACGACGCAGGGCCAGGCCCAGGTTGTCCGGGTGCGGTACGGCTTCGGTGTGCAGCGACTGATTGACCCGCGCCAGCCGGTTGAGCAACTGCAACAGGCTCTGCTTGCTGCGCCGTGGTTTGATTTCATAGTGCTCGGTGTCGCCGAACACCAGTCCGCCGACACGGTCGTTATGACCCAGCGCGGCCCAGCCGAACAGGGCCGCTGCCTGGGCCGCCAGCACCGATTTGAAGTTGAGCCCCGAGCTGAAGAACAGCCGTTGGCTCTGCTCGACCAAAATGAAAATGGGCCGTTCGCGTTCTTCGTGGAACAGCTTGGTGTGCGGTTCCTGGGTGCGTGCCGTGACCCGCCAGTCGATGTTGCGCACATCGTCGCCGGCTTGGTAGACCCGCACCTGATCGAAGTCCACACCACGCCCGCGCAGTCGCGAGTGGTGCAAGCCCACCAGTGGGCTGCGCTGGCCGGCCTGGGCGAACAGCTGAATCTCGCGCACGCGGTGGCGCATGTCGATCAGCTCGGCCAGGCCGATGCGGATGCCGGGTTCGGCGGACGGCGAGGTCGGCATGGGCTCAGGCGACGGCCACGACGTCGAGGATGCGCTGCACCACGCGGTCCTGGTCGACACCGGCCGCCTCGGCTTCGAAGGACAGGATGATGCGGTGGCGCAGCACATCGAACAGCACCGCCTGGATGTCCTCGGGGCTGACGAAGTCGCGCCCGGCCAGCCAGGCATGGGCTCGCGCGCAACGGTCCAGGGCGATCGAGCCACGGGGGCTGGCGCCGTAGGCGATCCAGTCGGCCAGGTCGGCGTCGAACTTGGCCGGGGTGCGCGTGGCCATGACCAGCTGCACCAGGTATTCCTCCACGGCGTCGGCCATGTACAGGCCGAGGATTTCCTTGCGCGCCGCGAAGATCGCCTGTTGGCTGACCCGGCGTTCCGGCTTGGTCTCTCCGTTGAGCGCTTCGCCACGTGCCTGCTGCAGGATGCGGCGCTCGACCGCCGAATCGGGAAAGCCGATCTTCACATGCATCAGGAAGCGATCGAGCTGCGCCTCGGGCAGGGGGTAGGTGCCTTCCTGCTCGATTGGGTTCTGCGTGGCCATGACCAGGAACAGCGGCGACAGGTCATAGGTACTGCGCCCGACGCTGACCTGACGTTCGGCCATGGCTTCGAGCAGCGCCGACTGCACCTTGGCCGGCGCACGGTTGATTTCGTCGGCCAGCACCAGGTTGTGGAAGATCGGCCCCTGCTGGAACACGAAGCTGCCGGTTTCCGGTCGATAGATCTCGGTGCCGGTGATGTCGGCCGGCAGCAGGTCGGGGGTGAACTGGATGCGGTGGAACTGCGCCTCGACGCCCTCGGCCAACTCCTTGATCGCCTTGGTCTTGGCCAACCCTGGTGCCCCTTCGACCAGCATGTGGCCGTCGGCCAGCAACACGATCAGCAGGCGCTCGACGAGCTTTTCCTGACCGAGGATCTGGGTGGAAAGAAAAGTGCGCAGCGCCACGAGCGCTTCACGGTGTTCCATCGTCGAGACTTCCTGGTTGAGAGCCGGGATGGGTTGGCAGGCCACCGCACAGGCAAGGGTGCTTACTTTAATGCATCCGGCCCCCCGCCGACCAATGACGACACACAAATAACACCTGGCCATAGGGGGTGTCGCGTCCATTTATCCGGCGTGCGTGCGTCGATGCGCCGATTCACAGGGGGCGTGCGGCTGCGTTCCATGGGGCTTTCTCTGAGGAAGCAACTGCATGAACCTGTCCGATCGGCCTCGAACCCTGCGTATCGGGGTGTTCTTCGATGGCACCGGCAATAACCGCTACAACAGCCTTGAAGCCCTCGGGGCATCCCCAGGCGAGCAACACAGCATCAGTTATACCAACGCGCTGACCAATGTCGCGCTGCTGTATGCGTTGTACCCCTCCACGAATCAGGCAAGCGATGACCAGCCGATGATGGAGCGCCTCTATGTGGAGGGCATCGGTACGACAGGGGGGCAGGCGGACTCGCTCTGGAGCCAGGTCACCGGGCGTGGCTGCACGGGGGTCGTCGAGCGCGTCAAGCAGGCCAGCCAGGCGCTGGCCGAGCGGGTGGCGCAGCATGCGCAGGCGTCAGGTGCGCTGCCTTCGATTGCGTTGCAGGTCGACCTGTTCGGCTTCAGTCGCGGCGGCGCCGCCGCGCGACACCTGGCCAACGACCTGCACCGTGGTCGTCAGAGTCAGTTCGCACAGGCACTGTCCAGGCAGGCGAGCGTCGACTGCAGGGTGTCGATCGGCTTCATCGGACTGCTCGATACGGTCGTGGCTGTCCTGGCGCCCTTTGACGATGACCGCGCCGGTCTGGACCTGGAACTGGCACCCGGCCTGGCTGAGCAGATGGTGCAGCTGGTCGCTGGTGATGAGCACCGCTATCACTTTCCCCTGGTACCGACGGCGAACGACATCGTGCTGCCAGGCGCGCATTCGGACATCGGCGGTGGTTACCCGGTGCGTCTGCACGAGCGAGTGCTGATGTGCAAGCCGCGCTCGAACCGTGTATCGCTGGCCACGTCGGCAGAGCAGACTGCGGCATACCGGGAAGTGGCGGCATTGCGTGCGTCGATGCCAGACACCTGCCTGATGACGTGGCAGCGCGTCCTGCCACCTCGGCGTGATGAACCCGCCGAGAAGCAGGTCTATGCGGCGCTGCTGCGTGAGCGGGATGTACAGGGACACCTGTCACGCGTTGCATTGCGTATCCTGCATGCGCTGGCACGACGTGCAGGCGTGCCCCTGGCGGCGATCGATGATCAGGACGTGCGCCTGACGATACCGGATGATCTGCGACCCATCGCTGCAAAGCTCCAGGCATTCGCCTTGGGCGACAGTGCGACACTGTCGTTGACGTTGCAGGAGCGTCAATGGCTGGCATCGCGCTACATCCACACCTCGGCCCATTGGAATCCTGTCAGGGGCCTGCGCCACAGTGAACTCGATGCGCTCTATATCGACCGGCCCGCGCCTCAGGGCCGCAAGCGGGTCTGAAGTCGAAGGTATTCGGGCGCCGTCACAGCGTGACGACGCCTGGGGGCGTCAAGGGATCAGGCGCTGCGCACGCAACTGATCGAACACGTCGAAGAACGCCTGGTCGCTGGCCTGGTAGGCCGTGAAGCCCAGGCGCCGGCTCTTGGACATGTCGGTTACCACCTCGATCGGACGCCCCAGGTCGGCGTCGGTGTGCCAGGGCGAGACCAGTCGGTTCATGTCAGGTTCCTGCAGGCCATTGGCGTCGACGATCTGGCGCCAGGTCGGTGCATCGTCGGCCATCTGCGTTTCAAGGGGCGACAACTGCTCGGGATAATCCGCCGGTTGCAGGCCGAAGTATTCGGCGATCCTGCCCCACATCCATTTCCAGCGGAACACATCCCCGTTGGTGATGTTGAACGCCTGGTCGAAGGCCGCTGGCGTGGTGGCGGCCCATACCTGCTGCTGCGCCAGCTGGCGGGCGTCGGTCATGTCCGTGAGGCTGTCCCATTGAACCCGCGATCCCGGGAAGACGAAAGGGCGCTTCAGGTGCTTGCATACGGTGGCATAGACGGCAAGGGTGGTCGCCATGTTCATGGCGTTGCCGACGGCCACGCCGGTGACCGTGTGCGGACGGTGCACGTTCCAGGTGAAGCCGTCACGCTTGGCGGCGCTGAACAGCTCATCTTCCTGGGCATAGTAGAAGTTCTCGACATCCAGACGCCCTTGGTCTTCACGAAACGGCGTATGGGGCAGCTGGCCTTTGCCATAGGCATCGAACGGCCCGAGGTAATGTTTCAGGCCGGTGACCAGGGTGACATGCCGCACGCTCTTGGCCGGGCGCAAGGCGTCGAGCAGGTTGCGCACCATGGCGCCGTTGACCTGGATGTTCAGGGCTTCGGTGGCCTGACGCGACCACGTGGTGATGAACACATGGGTGGGCTGCTGACCGGCCAGAGCGGTCGCCAGGGAGGCCGGGTCCTGCAGGTCGGCAGCCAGCGGGGTCACGCCAGGCTGCTCGCCCGGATGGCGCGACAGGGCGGTGACGGGCCACCCTTGTTCGACCAGCAGGTGGGTGAGGGCGCTGCCGACGATACCGCTGGCACCGACGACCAAGGCTGTCTGATTCATGCTGTTCTCCTGTAGGTATGGTCGTCTGAGGGCAGGGAGCTCCCAGCGTTCAGTCGCATCGCGACCGTTGGGCCGATCTCGACGTGGACACTGGAAACTTGCGCCCGACCCACAGGCCGAATGCTCATCCGGGGGGCGAAGCAGGCACCCTTTACCGAAGGTCTACCGCCAGCGCAGGGCGCCGGCCAAGGAAACTCGATGGCGTCTCCCCAGCTCGTTCACCGCGGCGGCCACGAAGGCGTGACCGGTTCCTGCCACCAGCTTTGGCTCGATGCCGAGCACAGTGTGCTCATCGACTGCGGCGCCTTCCAGGGGACGGATCACGTCGAGGGTGAGCAGGAGAGGCTGGCCCTGGGCTTTCCCATAGACGGAATCAAGGCGCTGATCGTGACCCATGTGCACCTCGATCATGTGGGTCGCATCCCCAACCTGCTGGCGGCTGGTTTCGACGGGCCGATCCTGTGCAGCGAACCCTCGGCCCGCTTGCTGCCGATCGTGCTGGAAGACGCCTTTCGCCTGGCGATCAGCCGCGATCCCGAGGCCCTGGAGCGCTATCTGAACATCATCGAGCAGCGCATCATCGCGCTGCCCTATGGCAACTGGTTCACCTTGCACGGCACGCAGGAGCAAGGCTGTCAGCTGCGTCTGCAACCTGCTGGACACGTGCTGGGGTCGGCGTATGTCGAGCTGCAGCTCAACGATGAGGGCGCGCAACAACGGGTGGTGTTCAGCGGCGACCTGGGCGCCTCGTATTCGCCCCTCCTGCCGGACCTGGAAGCCCCCGAGCGGGCCGATCTGCTGATCCTGGAGAGCACCTACGGCGACCGTTGCCACGAGGATCGCCGCCATCGCCGCGAGCGGCTGCAGGCGGTCATCGAGCGTGCCCTGGCCGACCAGGGCACGGTACTGATTCCGTCGTTCTGCATCGGCCGCACCCAAGACCTGCTCTATGAACTGGAAGCCATCCTGCACGAACGCTGCGCGGCGACCGAGACGTCGGTCTCGCCCCAAGACAGGGTGAATCCGGCCCCGGACATCGACTGGCCGGATATCCCGATCATCCTTGATTCGCCCCTGGCCGGGCGCTTCACCCAGGTCTACAAGGAATTGCGCGATTTCTGGGACGAACCGGCCCGTCAGCGGGTGGAGCAGGAAGGTCGCAAGCCGTTTTCGTTCAAGCAGCTGGTGATCGTGGACGACCATGCCGAGCACGAGCGCATCGTCCGGCACCTGGCCGACACCGCGCGCCCGGCCATCGTCATCGCCGGTAACGGCATGTGCGCCGGTGGCCGGATCGTGCGCTACCTGAAGACCCTGCTGGGCGATCCACGGCACAACGTGGTGTTCGTCGGGCATCAGGTCAAGGGCACGCCAGGGCACGACATCCAGACCTACGGCCCCGAGGGCGGCTACGTGGTGCTGGACGGTGAGCGCGTCGATATCCGGGCAGGCATCGACAGCGTCGGGGGGTATTCGGCCCACGCCGACCAGGCGGACCTGGTCGGGTGGGTGACGCGCATGGTGCAGTGGCCGACGGACATCCGTCTGATCCATGGGGAGCTACAGGCCAAGCAGTGCCTGGCCAACCTGTTGCACCGGCAGTACCAGGAAGCCGGCCGACAGGCGAGAATCGAGATCCCCCACGGGTGAGCCGAGCCGGAGGGTCAGGTCGCCGGCTGGCTCACCTGCAGTTGCCAGCCTTGCGGTAGCCAGCGGCCTGGGCCTGGGCCTCGGTGGCGAAATGCGTCAGGTTCTTCTCGGCCACCTTGCCGTAGCTCGGGCAACCCGACGGCAGGTGGTAGAGCAGGCTCTTGCGATTGCCTTGGATGTCGCCCACGCCGGTGGCGGTTGCAGGCGCGTTGTCGGCCTTGGTCGGACGCGCAGCCGGGGTTGAGGCGTCTACCAGGCCATCGCCCACCGGCTTGTAGCCCAGTGTCCAGTGCCGCTCACCGGTCACGAAGGGGTTGGCGTGGCCCATGATCGCGGCGATGCGTTGATCACGCTGCTTTTCCCAGGGGCTGACCGGGTACTGCTTGTCCCAGGCCATCAGCAATTGTTGCTGCTGGCGCGACATGTTCAGTTTGTACCGATCGAACATGTAGAACGTGGTCCGTGCCACCAGCCCCTTGACCGCATCGCGCGGTTCGGCCACGCGCTGCTGGAAATCCACCTTGGTGGGGCACTGGCCATACTGCGGCGCGACACCGGCGGCCATGCCGTAGTTGAAGTTGCTGCGGTCGCCATTCACTTCGCCGACGGCCGGGTACAGGTTGAACAGGTTGGCTTCCATGGCGCGGAATACGGGATCGGCATCCACGCAGTGCGCCCGCCCGCCGTTCTGCCAGCACTGGCGCTGGTGGCCGAAGGTCCAGGCCGGCACGATGTGTTCCCACTCGGTACGGTCGGCGCGGTTCTGCTGTTTGCGGGTCTGGTAGCCGCATGACTGCGCGTCGACCCGACCGCCGGACTTGCCGACCCAGGTCCACTTGCAGCCACAGTACAGCTCGCCCGTGGCGCTGTTGCCCTGGTCGAAGTAGACCTTCTGCTTGGCCACGACCTTGGCCTCGGCAAAAGTGGCAGGGGGCGCGGCATATGCGGTGGTGACGAGGGACAGCAGCAGGGTCAGGGCGTACAGCAATCGGGTCATGGTCACGAACAGGGCAATGAATGGAGCGCGGATTATACGCACAATCCGTTTCTTCGAAGGCTGTCAGCCCTGGTGACGCGCAGGAGGAGAATTTTCCTCACTGCATGGTCAACCCTGGCGATCTTGAAAGGTCTGAGCAAGTTGGGCATTTCATTGACCAGGAGGGTTCATGAGTCGAATCGAACAGACAATGCCTGCCACCGGGCAGCAACCGGGTGCCGATACCGACCGAGCGCGTGTCCTGCAAGGCGGCAAGCGTACGACACGCTTGTCATTCTTCATCGCAGGATTTGCCTTGTCCTGCTGGGCGCCGCTGGTGCCCTTCGTGCAAGCCCGCATAGGGGCCGACGCAGCGACGCTGGGCAACATCCTGCTGTGCCTGGGGCTGGGCGCGGTGATCGGGATGCCGGCTTCGGGGGCGTGCTCGGCGCGCGTCGGCGCCAAGCCGGTGATCGTGGTCGGTGCCGTGTGCATGCTGGTGATCCTGCCGCTGCTCTCGGTGCTGTCCACACCCTTGGCGCTGGGGCTGTGCCTGCTGGTGTTCGGCGCTGCCGTCGGCGCCATCGACGTGGCCGCCAACATCCATGGGATGGCGGTGCAGGATGCGGCTGGCACGCCATTGATGTCGGGTTTCCATGGGCTCTACAGTGTCGGCGGGTTGATCGGTGCAAGTGGCATGGCGGGCCTGATCGCCAGTGGTGTGGGCCTGGGCGTTTCGACGTTGTTGGCCGCTGCCGTGATAGTGACCTGCCTGGGCGTGGCCGTGCCGGGCTTCTTGCGCACGGCGACCAGCGCTGGCGGCGTGTTGCTGGCCATGCCCAGGGGCATCGTGCTGACGCTGGGTGCGTTGATCCTCATCTGTTTTCTCAGCGAGGGCGCCATGTTGGACTGGGGCGCGGTGCTGCTGGCTCAGGAAAAACAGGTCGACGTTTCACTGTCAGGGGTCGGTTACGCCGTGTTCGCCCTGGCCATGACGGTGATTCGTCTGGTGGGCGATCGACTGGTAGGACGCTTCGGCGAATTCAGGGTGCTGATCGTCGGCTTTTCGTTCACCGCCCTGGGCGTGGCGATCACTGCCTGTTCCAGTGGCCTGGCGGGCGTATTGCTAGGGCTGTTCATCGCAGGTCTGGCGGTCGGCAACGTAGTGCCGGCGCTGTTCACCCTGGTCGGCCGTCAGCGGGTGATGCCGGTACAGTCGGCCGTGGCTGCGGTCAGTATCTGCGGCTACCTCGGCGTGCTGCTCGGCCCTGCGCTGATCGGTTACGTGGCGCACTGGACGGGCCTGATCGAGGCTTTCTGTGCCGTATCGGTAATGTTGCTGTTGGCCCTGTGTGCAGTGCCGTGTCTGCGTGCGTTGTGCACCTGCCCAAGGTGATGCCGGCGGCACGACCTTGATGTCGGGCCACCGGCAAGAGGGCAGCTACCTTGCGTACGCCTGGCCCAATGCCTGGCTCAGGGTGCGATAAAGGGCCGCTTCATCGGCAGCGCGCGCCGTCAGCAGCAGTTGCGCTGCCTGCTGGTACATCGCACTTTCATTGGCGAAGCGCCCGGAAACGAAGTCCACGGCCTGTACCACGCCGTCCTGTCGCCAGGTCAGGCCTGGTACTGCCGCAAAGGCCTGCTCGAGGGCGGCGATGTAGGCTTCAGGGACCGGCAGGCCTTCATAAGGCCCCGCGCCTGGTCCTGCCTCGCTCAGTCGATCGAAGTAGGCCGAGGCACCCTCCCAGTGCTGGGCCAGTTCCGTGAAGCGCTGGGGGTACAGCCGACGCAGCCAGGCTTGCCAGAACCGCTGGGTGGTGGCCCATTCAGCCAGACGCTCGCCCGTCGCCATCTCCTGTACAGCGGCAGCCAGGCGCTCCAGTGTCGGCTCGCTGAGTCGGGCCAGGTGACCGAAGCTCATTTCCCGGGGCTGAGGAGGCAGGCGCAGGCGCGTTTGCAACTGAATACGCGCGTAGAGGGCCATCTCCAGTTCGTCCAGCAGGTAGTCCGGCTCGGTGAGTGCCGCATCGTTCAGGTCGTCGTAGGGGTGTAGAGGCGGCGCCGCTTCCTAGTCCATCGGCTGGTCGGCATTGGCCAGCGCCCGGCGTCGTGCCACGCGTGCCTGGTAGAGGCTGGCAACGTGTTCTTCGAGCAGGCGTTGGCGGAACAATGCACCTGCGCTGTCGATCGCAGCCTGTTCGTGACTGGCACCGGCTTGCGCGCGATTGATCGTCTCCCAGGTCGTGACCTCGGTTTCGATCTCTTGGAACAGCAGGCTGGCCTGGTCGACGCAAGCTTGGCCTGCCTCGAGCAGTCGGTCGTTGATGTCTTGATGCAGTTGTGCCAGCCCCCAGACCGGTGCAGCGTCTGCTGTGGCTTCAGAGGACAGCGTCTGCACAATGTGCGACATCCTGACCTGCATGGCGACAGGGTTGTGCTGGTAATCACCGGTATAGACCAATCGGTCGAACAACTCGTACAAGGGCTGCCAATGTGCATCGGCCAGGGTCTGAATGACATGCTGGCGCAGTGGTTCTGGCCAGTCTGCGCGCCAGTCGTGCTGTGTCCCGACAGGGTGCAGTTCGATGCCCGCGTCGGCCATGAGGGCCAGCGCCTGTTCGGACCACGGGTTGGGGCCCAGTGCGATGTACAGATCAGGGTCAGCGGCGTGCATCGCTTCGGCCAATGCCGTGTGGGCCAGGGGTGGAACCTCAGTCAGTCCATTGTGCCCCATGTCCAGCACGCGCAGGACCAGAGGGCGTTGATTGAGCAAATCGAGCAGGCCGGGCGGCCATTCGACGATGCCGGTGTGTTCGAGATCGAGCTGGCGCAGGCGCGTCCAGCCGGTCAGGTCAGGGGGCAGATCGAGCGGGTTCTCGTACAGCGACAGGCGTGTCAGGCGATTGAGGCCCGACAAGGCCTGGCGGGTAGGCGGGTCGAGGGTGATCTGGTTCTGTCCCAGGTGCAACGCTTCCAACGCAGGCCACTGCTGCAGTGCCTGGAAGTGGGATGCCCCCCAGTTCAGTTCGTTGGCGTCGGCGATCAGCGAGCGCAAGACGGGTAATTGGGCCAATCGCTGCAGGGCGATCGGTGGCAGGTCCGATACGGCATCGGTCAGGCCAAGGCTTGTCAGCGATTGCAAATTCGCAAGAATGCCCAGGTCCCGGTCATCGAGCGTGAGCTCGTTCTCCGAGAGGTTCAGGCTCTCCAGTTCGTGCAGTTCGCCCAGGTGTTGTGGAAGCGCACGCAAGGCGTTGCTACTCAGATCGAGCAATCGCAGCCGCGGAAAGGCCTGGAGGAAGTCGCTCAGGCGGGCTTCGATATGTGCTCCGGTCATGCCCGTCAGCTCCATGTACCTGACCCACGGCAGTGGATCAGGCAGCGTGGGCAGTCCGCCAGCGGCGTAGACATTGATCTGCATCCGTACCTGCTGTTGCGAGCCAAGACCATGGCCGACCGATTGGCGCCGCCAGGCACCTCGGATACTTTGCGCAACGCTGTCGCGTGCGGTCTGTCGTTGCGCTTGCGCTTCGGGTTCGACACCGGTGTCATCGGACACCCAGGACTGCAGTGATTCGTCCAGGCGTTGATATTCACTCTGCAGGCGTGTCATCAGGCGTACGAACGCGCCGGGCTGCGGACCGGCTTCCTGTCGCAGGATTGCTCGCAGCGTCTCGCGGTTGGTTTCCGGCGTCGCAGGAAACAACTGGTCGAACACCTCGTCGCCGGTCAGCCAGCCATGGGTGCCGCGTCCGCTGAGAACGTAGCCCACGGCCTGACGATCCGACAGCCGCGACGGCGGGCGGAGCCAGGGGCGAGTCACGGACATGCCCAAGTCCCGCGCGCTGCGGTCACGGTGGGTGGCGGCCTCATCGAACAGGCGATCGCGCAGTCCATCCGCCTCATGAATGCGCAGGCCCAAGGCCTCGCGCTCGTTGTCTGGCAAAGCCTGCAGCAATGCCTGGAACAGGTCGGTCGGATTGGCGAGCGGCTGGTCGTGCTCATCGTAGGGCTGATACTGCGAGCCACGGCGGATCAGCGTCTTGACGGGGCCTGAAACGTCCCCCGTGGTCTCCACGACCTCTCCCGCCTCCAGCAATCGCACCTGTACACTGGCACGCCAACCTGTCAAACGGGGCAGCGTGGCGAAAACCAGGGTGTCACGATCGGCCCGGGCGGCAGTGAGGTAGAAACCCTGCAAGGCCCGGCTCAGGCGCCCTTCGCGCAAATGCAGCCGTGCGGCTTCGGCCAAGGCTTGTGGGACCCTCTGAGTGGCCTGCAGGCGGGCCAAGTCTGCAGGTCTGGCCTGAGCGAGAATTTCCTGGCGAGCACGTGGTGTCAGGCCAGGAAAGGCACCTTTCAACGGTGCTTCGTCAGCGCGTGGGACAGGCGCTGGCAGCGTCGTACCGAATGCTTCGAGGCTGTCGAGCAGTGCGGCGGGTAAAGGCTGATGATCGGTCAGTGCCTGACGAATGCTGGTAGCCTGGCAGCCGCTGCAGCGCAGGGCACGCCATCGAGCAGTCGGCTCCAGGTCGGTGGGAAGAGGGGCCGCCCTGTGCAGCAGTTTCTCGTCTGTCCAGCCCAGCGGGCGCTCATGTTCGAGCAACCAGTACCCCTCACCGTATTGGCGCAGCGAAGGGCGGTGTCCCTGGCCTTTCGTGCGTGCCAGCCGCCAGCCGCCGCCAGGTGCAGGTTCGACTGCACAGGCCTGGCCGTCGATGTCGATCCAGCGTCGGCCCTGCCAGGATAGAGGGCCATGCGACAAGGGTGGCGCGTGCTTCGGCCAGCCACCAGGGTGCGCGAACGGCTCCAGATTGCCTGGCCAGAGTTTTGTCGACGCGCCCTGGCCGACCGGTATCCATTCATGGAGCAGACCGACTGGCTCGCTGTAGGTGGCTGCGGCGCCCAATACCGCGATCTGTGCTACGTTCTCGAGCACATCGAACAAGTGCGAGAGCGCCGCCTCGGCATCCTGGTCATTGGCCGCCTCGACCCCTTCGAGAAACGTGTCGACCAATTGCGCGCCACCGGTCACCAGCATCACTTCACCCAACCCAGGCACCAGCAGTGCCGCCACGTTGAGCACCGAGAGACCGATGTTCAGCCAGCGGTCGATCAAGGCCCACTGCGCCTCGGCATCACGCTGGGCGACCGGTACGGCGATGCTCGCCGCATCCAGGATCAGCCCCTCTACGTGCGTACGCGCCCTGGCGTCGAAGCAGTCGCCCTGCCAAGGCGTGGCCTGCATCGACAGCCGTGCGTTCTTGTCCAGGGTGGCCTGGTAAAGCGCGCGGGGAGCAGGGAACAGGCGCTTCATCCAGCCGATCTGCTGGCCCGGCTCCAGTACCGGAGGGCGGGCATACACGCGGTCGTAAGGATAGAACGGGTAGAGCCTGGCACGCAGGGCGTCGGCAAAGTGGACGCGCTCGGCCAGGGTGACGTAGCGACAGAAGAATTCGCGCTCCTTGTCGCGCCACAGCAAGCGGGTCAAGGCTGTGGCCGCCGCCTGGTGCGAGGCGTACTGACGCAAGGGCGCGACAGGGTGTCCAGGCAGATAGAGCAGGCAGGGTTCGATCGCGTTCCCAGGCTCGCAGGAAATCAGCATCGGCCCCCGCAGGGGCGTACCGATTACCGTCAAGCGGTTGCAGACGACTGCGCGGCGGCTGCCGTCGGCCTGGGCGACGGTCGACGAGCCGGACAACAGCGCTTCGGCCATGGCCAGGCCAGTCGCGTCAAGCCGCCCCTGCAAGGCAGCCAAGGTGGCGTCGGCAGCGAATGCCGCGTGATCCTGCTCGCGCAGCAGACGCCGAAAGGCGTCGTTATCGACGATGTCGGTCAAGTGGTACCGGTAGCGCTGACCCAGGTCCAGGTTGCGCACGCCGCGAACGAAACGCTGGGTGTCCAGCGGCAATGGGTCGCTGGCCTGCTCGTTGGCATACAGGGTGAGGCGGGCATCGGCATCGACGGCCTGCAAGGCGGCCTCGAGCCAGGAACTGGCGACCTTGCGGCCGTGATGCCAGACTCGGCCTTCGTCCACAGGTGGCAAGGCCATGTCTGGAAACCACCGCGTGAGCGCATCCTGAAGCAGGGGGCGGCAAAAAACATCGACGCTTTGAAGGGACGACAAGGCAGAAGAAACGGCTCTGCTCGCACGATGGCTTGCCACCGTACGCTCGCGCAGTTGACGGCGTTGTACCGGGGTTGCGGACCGCAGCCAGATAGGGGCGCGCTGTTCGATGAACGCAAGGTGCGAGGTACTGACCATGACGCGATGCTCCTGTAGAAAGAAGCAGCGAGGCTAATCAGCGTCGAGGGCTTGAGCGGGCGATGTATCTACCACCTCGACGAGGGCCAGTGTAGGTCGGCCCTCGTGAGGCAGGTATCAGGCGTGCAACGTTTCGGCGGCGTACAGCGTGTTCTCGAGCAGGCAGGCACGGGTCATCGGGCCGACACCCCCCGGAACTGGCGTGATCCAGCCCGCGCGGGGCAGGGCCGTTTCATACACCACGTCGCCGACCAGACGGCCATCCGCCTGGCGATTGATGCCGACATCAATGACGATGGCGCCTTCCTTGATCCATTCACCTTTGACCAGGCCTGGCTTGCCAGCAGCCACGACCACCAGATCGGCACGCCCGACGTGACCGGCCAGGTCCTGGGTGAAGCGGTGCGCGACCGTGACGGTGCAGCCGGCCAGCAGCAGCTCCATGGCCATGGGGCGACCCACGATGTTCGACGCCCCGACCACTACGGCGTCCAGGCCGTACAGGTTCTGGCCAGTGCTTTCCAGCAGCGTCATGATGCCCTTGGGTGTGCAGGGACGCAGCAACGGGATACGTTGCGCCAGACGGCCGACGTTGTAGGGGTGGAAACCATCCACGTCCTTGTCCGGGCGAATCCGCTCGAGCAACAGGGAAGCGTCCAGGTGTTCGGGCAGCGGCAGTTGCAAAAGAATGCCATCAACCGCCGGATCATCGTTCAGGCGATCGATGAGATCGGTCAGCGTCTGCTGGGTGGTGGTGCTTGGCAGATCGTAGGCTTGCGAAAGAAAGCCCACTTCCTCGCAATCCTTGCGCTTGTGCGAGACGTAGACTTGCGAGGCGGGGTCGGAGCCGACCAGGATCACTGCCAAGCCCGGCACGCGCAGGCCCTGTTGGCGACGCTCTTCGACACGGTGGGCGATCTGCTTGCGCAAGCGGGCGGCGATCGCCTTGCCATCGATTAGGTGTGCAGTCATAGACGGGTGATTAACCATCGAGAAAGGAACATGAAAGAACGCGCATTCTCGCATGCCCAGGCCCGAGGGCAAAGGCAGATGGTCGCGCAAATCCCCTAAGCCCTTCAAACGGCTAAATTTTTTTTAAAAAAGTGTTGACGCCTCAGCGGGTCGTCTATAACATTCGTCGCACTTGTCGGGCAGGGCCTAGCACTGGCTAGCAAGGTCGGGCAGAATGAGTGGATTTTTAGCTCGTTCGGTACGGACTGAAAGTTGATTTGCAATCGTATCAGAAAGCAGATTGAATAAGCGCCCGTAGCTCAGCTGGATAGAGCATCCGCCTTCTAAGCGGATGGTCGCAGGTTCGAGTCCTGCCGGGTGCGCCATTAGGCAGCTTGGGCAAGGTTCATAGCAGTACCGCAATATGGTGGGCGTAGCTCAGTTGGTAGAGCGCTGGATTGTGATTCCAGTTGTCGTGGGTTCGATTCCCATCGTCCACCCCATATTCAAGAAAAGGCGCCTGATTGTATGATCTGGCGCCTTTGCTTTAAGTGCTTCACGCGGACGTGGTGGAATTGGTAGACACACTGGATTTAGGTTCCAGCGGCGCAAGCTGTAAGAGTTCGAGTCTCTTCGTCCGCACCATGTAAGTGCCTGATTTATAAGAATTTTTTTTCAGAGACCTGCCATTTGGGAGCGTTTTTGGGAGCAAATTGGGAATTTCAGGCAAAAAAAGGGCAGCCCATGAGGCTGCCTTTTTTCGTTCACGGCGGCCGATCGACTATTTTTTTGCCAACCCTCTTGCGTTCCCGTGCGGCCAGTGGCAGTATTTCCCCATTCCTAGAGATCTGCCCTTGAGTGGCTCTAGCAAGCAACCGGCCCCGAGCCGGTTTTTTTGTGCCCGTGAAAAGGCCATCTTCCCCTTCGCCTTCCCAACGCCACGCGCATCCCCTTCGACACGGCCAGGCCTGCGGGTCCATGGCCGTGCTGGCCATGCGCGCTTATCGCCCATCACATTCAAGGTTGCACACCATGCTCAACGACTACCGTTGCGGCCATTGCGGCCGCCTGCTCGCCCGTGTGGGCGAGTTCACCGAGTTCCAGATCAAGTGTTCCCGCTGCCGGACCTTGAATCATGCAAAGGCCTCGAGCCTTGAGCCAGCGCCGTCGAGCGCAGACGGAGCAGCGCGACTGCCCCTGACCACTCATCTATCCGAGGTAACATCCCATGGCTAATTCCAGCACCGGTCTCAACACCCTGACCAACATTCCCCTGCTGGGGATCAACCTGGGCTCCCATGCCAACGCACGGCAGATCGTGCCGGGCGAGGCGGGCACCCACTACTTCTGGCCGACGCGCGACACCATCAGGCTGTGGGTCAAGCAGCGCGGGGTGCGCCTGATTCGCTTCCCGTTCGAGGTGCAGCGTGCCATCAACCTGTCCCATGAGGGCCTGCCTGGGCAGGGCGCCAGTTTGGACACGACCTTCGTCAGCAAGTGGAAGGAAATGCTGGGCTGGATCCGTGAGGACTCCAATGGCGAGGCGAAGATCATCCCGGACCCCCATCACTACATGCGTCTGATGCGCTATGAAACAGCCAATGGTGCGCTGACCGGTCGTCTGCTGCCGGCCAACCAGGCCGGTAACCAGGGCAACCGGTGGAAGGCCACCGAGCCTGTCCTGATCAACGACAGCAATAGCATCAGTGGCGCGGCATGGTCTGCCGTGCACCTGGCCAACTTCCACCAGAAGCTGGTGCAGGCGTGTGATGACCCGATGGTGCTGGGTTGGGGGCTGGGCAACGAGCCCTATGCGCAGACCAATCCCGGCGCCACCGACTACATCACCCTGGAGGACATGAAGACGCTGTACGTCAACACCCTGAACATCGTGCTGAAGAACCTGCGCAACAGTTCGCGCAAGCCTGTCTTCATCTGCGGTCTGCAGTACGCCAGCGCCCGTAACTGGGAGCTGTATTCCGACGACCTGCAAGCGCGCATCGTCGATCCGGCCAATGCCATCGTGTGGGAGGTGCACGGTTATGGCGACGTCAACGACAGCTCCAGCGGTGCCTACGAAGGCGACAACACGAAGATCGCGGCCAACGTGTTCACCGACAAAGTGTTCGGCCCCATGTTCACCTATGCCAGCGCGCACAAGATGGCCTTGTTCATCGGTGAGGTCGGCATTCCGAGCACCGACGCCGGTCGCACGGCCCTGAAGAATCTTCTGGAGAAGATCAAGCTCGAGAAGGTGCCTGCGACGTTGTGGATCACCGGTCCTGGTTCGGATACCGAGAAGATGAGCCTCGAGCGGGCTGACCAGGCGGCAACGGTCGCCCTGGTCACGCCGTACTTCTCGCAGCGCCTGAACCACTGGAACTACGCGGCCTCGTAAGGGGGAGGCGGAACACCCTCGGCAGGGGTGTTCCGCCCGCGGATCAAGCGTACGCAACGACCCTTTTGCCGAGCAAGCCTGCATCAATGCGGTGCTTGCTGGGCAAAGGCGTCGACACAGATCAGCCCGCTAGCGTGAGGGCAGGGCTGTATCGTCAGGGAACGGCAGCCTGGCAACGCGTTCGGACAGCCAGGTGTGCAGGCGCGTCACCAGGGGCGAGAGCTGCTTGCGGTGCGGGCAGACCAGGCTCAAGGGCAAGGCGGGCCCGGGGTGGTCCGGCATGAGCAGTATCAGGCGGCCGGTCAGGACATCGTCACTGACGTCCAGCCAGGACTTGTAGGTGATGCCTTCGCCTGCTACCGCCCAGCGCCGTGCGACATCGGCATCGTCGCTCAGCAAGGTGCCGGCGACACGTACCGTTTCCGTACCCAATTGCCACTTGTCGTAAAGGCGACCCTGCTGCATGTACAGCAGGCATTGATGGTCGCGTAGATCGTCAGGCACGCGCGGCTGGCCGCAACGTGCCAGGTAGTGCGGCGAGGCCACCAGCACCTTGCGGTTGCGGGGCGCCAGGGGCAGTGCGACGTAGGAAGCATCGACGTCCAGGCCATAGCGAATGGCGATGTCCACCGGGTCGCGGAACAGGTCCACAAGCTGGTCCGACAGCAGAAACCGCAAATGAAGCAACGGATGTGCGCGGCGAAAGTCCGTGAGCCAGGGCAGCAGCAGGTTGCGACCCAGGTCGGAGGGCGCGGACAGTTGCAAGGTGCCTTGCAGTTGCGCCGGGTCTCGGTGCAGGTCGTCGCGTCCACGCTGGAGGGCTTCGAGCGCCGCCAGGGCCGAAGGCAGGTACTGCTCGCCTTCGGCGGTCAGGCGCAGGCTGCGGGTGGTGCGGGCGAACAGGCGCACATCCAGTTCGCGCTCCAGGCGCTTGACCGCTTCGGCCGCCTGGCCAGGCAGCAGTCCTGCCTCCAGCGCGGCTGCCGTGAAGCTGCCAAGTGCGGCACTGCGGACGAAGATCTCAAGATCGTTGAGGCGGATCATTATCATTCCTGGTGTGAAAGTGTTTGCGCGCCTGGCGTCTGTTTGGCGAGCGTCCTGGGCGTCATACTGCGTGGCACAACCCCATTCCATTGAGCGACGAGCGCCTATGAAAGCCATCAGTTTTACCCAGCACGGCCTGCCGATCGAAGACCCTGCTTCCCTGCAGGATACAACCTTGCCCATGCCGACGCCCGGCCCACGCGATGTGCTGGTCGAAGTCAGCGCGGTGGCGGTCAACCCGGTGGACACCAAGGTGCGGGCCGGCACTTTCACTCAAGAACCAAAAATACTGGGTTGGGACGCGGCGGGCATCGTGCGTGAGGTCGGTGCCGACGTGACATTGTTCGCCCCAGGCGATGCCGTCTACTACGCAGGCTCGATCGCCCGTCCCGGCAGCTATAGTCAGTACCATGTGGTCGACGAGCGCATCGTCGGGCATCGACCGCGTACCCTCGGCGCTGCCGAAGCCGCCGCGCTGCCACTGACCTCGATCACCGCCTGGGAGCTGCTGTTCGATCGCCTGGGCGTTGCCGAGGGTGGTGGGGAAGGGGATGTCCTGTTGATCATGGGCGCCGGCGGTGGCGTCGGTTCGATGCTGGTGCAACTGGCCCGACAACTGACCCAGCTGACGGTCGTTGGGACGGCATCGCGTCCACAGACCACCGAGTGGGTCCGCGGGCTGGGCGCCCACCACGTGATCGACCATGGCCAACCCCTGCTGCCCCAATTGCAGGCGCTGGGCATCGAGCACGTCAGTCACGTCGCGAGCCTGACCCATACCGACCATTACCTGCCGCAACTGATCGAGGCGTTGCGCCCGCAAGGCCGACTCGCGGTGATCGACGACCCGCAGGTGCTGGATGTCATGCCGCTCAAGCGCAAGTCGCTGTCGCTGCACTGGGAGCTGATGTTCACCCGCTCACTGTTCGAGACACCGGACATGATCCAGCAGCATCATCTGCTCGAGCGCGTGGCACAGCTGATCGATCAGGGTATCCTGCGCACGACGCTGGGCGAGCACTTCGGTGCCATCAATGCCGCCAACATGCGCCGCGCCCATGCCCTGCTGGAAAGCGGCAAGGCGCGCGGCAAGATCGTGCTCGAAGGTTTCTGAGTCCACAATGCGGCCTGGCGGGTGCCTTGGGCTCCGTCAGGCCGCACCGCGCTCGGCCCATAGAATCGAAGGAGTCTGCATGACCGAACACACCCCGCCCATCGTGCTGCTGGCCACGCTCACGGCCAAGGCCGGACAGGCCGACGCACTCAAGGCCGCCTTGCTGGCGCTGGTCGAGCCGACCCGCGCCGAGCCCGGCAACCTGGATTACATGCTGTTCGAACGCCAGGATGCACCTGGCTGTTTCTACATGCGCGAGGCTTTCCTGCATCAAGAGGCCTTCGACGCGCACGCGGCCTCCGAGCATTTCCAGCGGTTTCTCGCGTGCAGCGAGGCGTTGCTGGCAGAGCCGCCGCACCTGGCCTTCCTGAACCCCGTCTCG
Organism: Enterobacterales bacterium AN_CKDN230030167-1A_HGKHYDSX7; assembly: GCA_046940335.1. GTDB lineage: Bacteria > Pseudomonadota > Gammaproteobacteria > Pseudomonadales > Pseudomonadaceae > Aquipseudomonas. Next base: position 175,534 of record JBKYML010000001.1, on the reverse strand, counting down.
TCACCGGTTCCCGCGCGCCCATGAAGGCGGCGGATCTGTGGAGGCGACCCCCGTCTGCGAGGGTGTTCCCATGACCTTCATCGTCGTGCTCTTGGCAGCCCTGGCATTCGCGCTGGTGTGGTGGGGGCTCGCCGCATCGTTGCGCCGTTCAGGGCGGGGATTCGTCAGGCGTCATGTCATGGGCTGTCTGGCAGGTTGGATGGTGGGGTTCCTCGTGCTTGGGGTGGCCAGCCATCTGGGGGTGCTGGTGCTCGAGCCGCCGGCGGCGGAAACGCCTGGCACCGAAACCCCCTGACGTCGATGATGCCCGTGTGGCCAAGCCCTTGCCAGCAGCCTGGAAACTGATAGATTCCGACCGTTCGAACCGCCGGCTCCATGTCGGCCCAAGAGGAATCACATGAACATCACGCAAGACAGCAAGACCCTGGCGCTGCACCGCTTCGCCCAAGCCCACCCCCAGTTGCGCGAGGAGATCGCTCAGCTGGAGGCCGATGAGCAGGCGCAACAGATCGAATGGGCCTTCGAGGACGCTGCGGCCGAGCAGGGGCTGGAACCCTGGGAGCTGACCTTGCAGCTGATCGCCGAATCGCCCGAGCAGCTGCAGGCCTTGCGCCTGAGTGTGCACCGTGAGGTGGCCGAGGCGCTGGGCGTCGACTGGGCGGACTACTGCCAGGCCAACGACCTGGACCCAGTGGCGCCCTGACAGAACGCCCGCCTGGACGGCCGGACTCGAGAGAGGCTGGCGAATGGCTTTCCATGCGTTTCCTGTCGTTTCGGATGGGGTGACTTCTGGTTCGCGAGTCACTAGAATGCCTGCCCTTGATTCTGGAGTCGGGCTATCGCCGGCTAACGTCTGTGCAACGAGGAATATCCATGCAAGTTTCTGTTGAAAACACTTCTGCGCTCGAGCGCCGCATGACCATCGGCGTGCCTGCCGAGCGTATCGAGACCGAAGTCAACAAGCGTCTGCAGCAGACTGCCCGTCGCGCCAAGGTGCCTGGCTTCCGTCCAGGCAAGGTGCCGATGAGCGTGATTCGTCAGCGTTACGAAGAGGCCGCGCGTCAGGAAGCCCTGGGCGATCTGATCCAGGCCACCTTCTACGAAGCCGTGGTCGAGCAGAAGCTCAACCCTGCCGGCGCACCTGCCGTCGAGCCCAAGGTCTTCGAGAAAGGCAAGGACCTGGAATACATCGCCACCTTCGAAGTGTTCCCTGAGTTCACCGTCGCCGGCTTCGACACCATCAACGTCGAGCGCCTCGAGGCCGAAGTGGCCGACGCCGACCTGGACAACATGCTCGAAGTGCTGCGCAAGCAGAACGTGCGCTTCGAAGCGGTCGAGCGCGAAGCGCAGAACGAAGACCAGCTGAACATCGATTTCGTCGGCAAGGTCGACGGTGAAGCCTTCGCTGGTGGTTCGGCCACCGGTACCCAGCTGGTGCTGGGCTCGGGCCGCATGATCCCAGGCTTCGAAGACGGTCTGGTCGGCGCCAAGGCCGGTGAAGAGCGCGTGCTGAACGTGACCTTCCCCGAGGACTACCAGAACCTCGACCTGGCCGGCAAGGCTGCCGAGTTCACCGTCAAGGTCAACAGCGTTTCCGCGCCCCAGCTGCCTGAGCTGAACGAAGACTTCTTCGCCCAGTTCGGCATCAAGGAATCGTCCTTGGAAGGCTTCCGCGCCGAAGTTCGCAAGAACATGGAGCGTGAGCTGCGTCAGGCGATCAAGACCAAGGTCAAGAACCAGGTCATGGACGGCTTGCTGGCCGCCAACCCGGTCGACGTGCCGAAAGCGCTGCTGGAGAACGAAGTCAACCGTCTGCGCGTGCAGGCCGTTCAACAGTTCGGTGGCAACATCAAGCCAGAGCAACTGCCGGCCGAGCTGTTCGAAGAGCAGGCCAAGCGCCGTGTGGTCCTGGGCCTGATTGTCGCCGAAGTGGTCAAGCAGTTCGAGCTCAAGCCTGACGACGCCCGCGTACGCGCCATGATCGAAGAAATGGCGTCGGCCTACCAGGAGCCAGAGCAAGTCATCGCCTGGTACTACAAGAACGACCAGCAGATGAACGAAGTTCGCTCGGTTGTGCTTGAAGAGCAAGTTGTAGATACTGTCCTGCAGAAAGCTACTGTGACCGACAAGTCGGTCTCGTACGAAGAAGCCGTCAAGCCAGCCCAGGCACCTGCCGACGCTGAGTGATCGCCCTCTTCGTAGGAAGTCCACACAAGCCAGCCTTCGCGCTGGCTTGTGTGTTTTCAAGCCATGACTATTTGGGAGCGAGCGCAGGACATGTCCCGCAATTCTTACATTCAGCAGAGTTCTGACATCCAGGCCGCCGGCGGCCTGGTCCCGATGGTTGTCGAGCAATCCGCTCGTGGCGAGCGCGCCTACGACATCTACTCGCGCCTGTTGAAGGAGCGAGTGATCTTCCTGGTCGGCCCGGTCGAAGACTACATGGCTAACCTGGTGGTGGCGCAGTTGCTGTTCCTTGAAGCGGAAAACCCGGACAAGGATATCCATCTGTACATCAACTCGCCGGGTGGTTCGGTGACCGCAGGCATGTCGATCTACGACACCATGCAGTTCATCAAGCCCGACGTCTCCACCATCTGCATCGGCCAGGCCTGCAGCATGGGCGCGTTCCTGCTGGCGGCCGGCGCCAAGGGCAAGCGTCATTGCCTGCCCAACTCGCGGGTGATGATTCACCAGCCCCTGGGCGGTTTCCAGGGTCAGGCCACCGACATCGAGATCCATGCCCAGGAGATCCTCTCGATCAAGGCGCGTCTGAACGAGCTGCTGGCCTACCACACCGGGCAGGACCTGGAGACCATCAAGCGTGACACCGAGCGTGATAATTTCATGAGCGCTCAGCGCGCTGCCGAGTACGGCCTGGTCGACTCGGTCTACGACAAGCGACTGCTGGCGTCCTGATCCCGGACGCCGGAGCGGGCAGGCGGTCCTCGCCTGCCTGCGGACTTGAAAAAGCCCGCAATTGCCTTCATCTTGTGTTGCAAGCCTACCGGATTGGATCGATCGAATGACTGACACCCGTAACGGCGAGGACAACGGCAAATTGCTCTACTGCTCCTTCTGCGGCAAAAGCCAGCACGAAGTGCGCAAACTGATTGCCGGGCCCTCGGTATTTATCTGCGACGAGTGCGTCGACCTGTGCAATGACATCATCCGCGAGGAGGTGCAGGAAGCCCAGGCCGAGAGCAGCGCACATAAATTGCCTTCGCCGAAAGAAATCAGCTCCATCCTGGACCAGTACGTCATTGGTCAGGAGCGAGCGAAGAAGGTGCTTGCCGTAGCGGTGTACAACCACTACAAGCGCCTGAATCAGCGTGACAAGAAGGGCGACGAGGTCGAACTCGGCAAGAGCAACATCCTGCTCGTGGGGCCTACCGGCTCGGGCAAGACGTTGCTGGCCGAAACCCTCGCGCGCCTGCTGAACGTGCCGTTCACCATCGCCGACGCCACGACCCTGACCGAAGCGGGCTACGTTGGCGAAGACGTCGAGAACATCATCCAGAAGCTGCTGCAGAAGTGCGATTACGATGTGGAGAAGGCCCAGATGGGTATCGTCTACATCGACGAGATCGACAAGATCTCGCGCAAGTCGGACAACCCGTCCATCACCCGTGACGTGTCGGGCGAGGGCGTGCAGCAGGCGCTGTTGAAGCTGATCGAAGGCACCGTGGCATCCGTGCCGCCGCAAGGCGGGCGAAAGCACCCGCAGCAAGAATTCCTGCAGGTCGATACGCGCAACATCCTGTTCATCTGCGGCGGCGCGTTTTCGGGCCTGGAGAAAGTCGTCCAGAACCGTTCCGCCAAGGGTGGGATCGGTTTCGGCGCCGAAGTACGCAGCAAGGAAGACGGCAAGAAGGTCGGTGAATCGCTGCGCGAAGTCGAGCCGGACGATCTGGTGAAGTTCGGTCTGATTCCCGAGTTCGTGGGGCGTCTGCCGGTCCTGGCGACACTCGACGAGCTCGACGAGGCCGCACTGATGCAGATCCTCACCGAGCCGAAGAACGCGCTGACCAAGCAGTATGCCAAGCTGTTCGAAATGGAAAGCGTCGACCTGGAGTTCCGCAGCGATGCCCTCAAGGCCGTCGCACGCAAGGCTCTGGAGCGCAAGACCGGCGCCCGTGGCCTGCGTTCGATTCTCGAAGGCATTTTGCTCGATACCATGTACGAGATCCCTTCGCAGAAGGACGTCAGCAAGGTGGTCATCGACGAGAGCGTCATCGAGGGTACCTCGCAGCCGCTGCTGATCTACGAGAACAGCGAAGCGCCTGCCAAGGCGGCACCGGACGCCTGAGTTCGTTGCACGCAGTAACAAAAAAGGGGCCCTTGGGCCCCTTTCTGCATTTCCTGGCCAGAACGCTTGTAATTTTGCAGGCCTACCCCCACATTAGCTCCAAGCATCATTTCCACCGGATTCCGGCCGCCAGGCCGCTGTAGAGGCGCACTCATGAAGACAACCCTCGACTTGCCTCTCTTGCCATTGCGCGATGTCGTCGTTTATCCGCACATGGTCATCCCGCTGTTCGTGGGGCGCGAGAAGTCCATCGAAGCCCTCGAGGCAGCGATGACGGGCGAGAAGCAGATCCTGCTGCTCGCTCAGAAGAACCCTGCCGACGATGATCCGGGCGAAGACGCCTTGTACCGTGTGGGTACCGTCGCCACGGTCCTGCAATTGCTCAAGCTGCCCGATGGCACCGTCAAGGTGTTGGTCGAAGGCGAGCAGCGAGGCGCCGTGGAGCGTTTCACCGAAGTGGACGACCACATCCGTGCCCAGGTCAGCCTGATCGACGAGAGCGAAGCGGCCGAGCGTGAGTCGGAAGTCTTCGTGCGCACCCTGCTGTCGCAGTTCGAACAGTATGTCCAGCTGGGCAAGAAGGTGCCTGCCGAGGTGCTGTCTTCGCTCAACAGCATCGACGAGCCAGGCCGCTTGGTCGACACCATGGCCGCGCACATGGCGCTGAAGATCGAGCAGAAGCAAGAGATTCTCGAGATCGTCGACCTGTCCACCCGGGTCGAGCATGTGCTCGCGCTGCTGGATGCCGAAATCGACCTGCTGCAGGTCGAGAAGCGCATCCGTGGCCGCGTCAAGAAGCAGATGGAGCGCAGCCAGCGCGAGTACTACCTGAATGAGCAGATGAAGGCCATTCAGAAGGAACTGGGCGATGGCGAAGAAGGCCACAACGAGATCGATGAGCTCAAGAAGCGTATCGAAGCGGCCGGCCTGCCCAAGGACGCCTTGGCCAAGGCCCAGGCCGAGCTGAACAAGCTCAAGCAGATGTCGCCGATGTCCGCCGAGGCGACCGTGGTGCGCTCGTATCTCGACTGGCTGGTGCAGGTGCCGTGGAAGGCCCAGAGCAAGGTGCGTCTGGACCTGACCCGTGCCGAAGAGATTCTCGATGCCGACCATTATGGGCTCGAAGAGGTCAAGGACCGTATCCTCGAATACCTTGCCGTGCAAAAGCGCGTGAAGAAGATCCGTGGCCCGGTATTGTGCCTGGTAGGGCCGCCCGGCGTGGGCAAGACCTCGCTGGCCGAGTCCATCGCCACCGCCACCAACCGCAAGTTCGTGCGCATGGCCTTGGGCGGCGTGCGGGACGAGGCCGAGATTCGTGGTCATCGCCGTACCTACATCGGTTCGATGCCAGGCCGCCTGATCCAGAAGATGACCAAGGTCGGTGTGCGCAACCCGCTGTTCTTGCTCGATGAAATCGACAAGATGGGCAATGACATGCGCGGCGACCCGGCGTCGGCCTTGCTCGAGGTGCTCGACCCCGAGCAGAACCACAACTTCAACGATCACTACCTGGAGGTCGACTACGACCTGTCGGACGTGATGTTCCTGTGCACCTCCAACTCGATGAACATTCCGCCGGCGCTGCTCGACCGGATGGAGATCATTCGCCTGCCGGGCTATACCGAGGATGAGAAGATCAACATCGCGGTCAAGTACCTGGTGCCCAAGCAGGTCAAGGCCAACGGCCTGAAACCGGCCGAGCTGAGCATCGACACGACGGCGATCCGCGACATCATCCGTTACTACACCCGTGAGGCCGGGGTGCGTGGGCTGGAGCGTCAGATCGCCAAGGTCTGCCGCAAGGTCGTCAAGGAACATGCCGGACAGAAGCAGGTCAACGTCACCGTCACGGGCGAGCAGCTCGAGCACCTGTTGGGCGTGCGCAAGTTCCGTTACGGGCTGGCCGAGCAGCAAGATCAGATCGGTCAGGTCACGGGCCTGGCCTGGACTCAGGTGGGCGGTGAATTGCTGACCATCGAGTCGGTGGTCATCCCGGGCAAAGGTCAGCTGATCAAGACCGGCTCGCTGGGCGATGTCATGGTCGAATCGATCACGGCTGCGCAGACCGTGGTCCGCAGCCGGGCGCGCAGCCTCGGTATTCCCAGCGACTTCCACGAAAAGCATGACGTGCACATCCACATGCCCGAAGGGGCAACGCCGAAGGACGGCCCCAGTGCCGGTATCGGCATGTGCACGGCGCTGGTGTCGGCGCTGACCCAGATTCCCGTACGCGCCGATGTGGCCATGACCGGGGAAATCACCCTGCGCGGTCAGGTGCTGGCCATTGGCGGTTTGAAGGAAAAGCTGCTGGCAGCGCACCGCGGTGGCATCAAGACGGTGATCATTCCGGAGGAGAACGTGCGCGATCTCAAGGAAATTCCGGAAAACATCAAGGCCGATCTGCAGATCAAACCGGTCAAATGGATTGACGAAGTCCTGCAAATTGCGCTGCAATACGCGCCCGAGCCGTTGCCGGACGTGGCTCCCGAGATTGTCGCGAAAGACGAAAAACGCGACAGCGATGCCAAGGAACGCGTCAGCACGCATTGATAAAGCTTTGAGCCGGGTGACCTTCCCTGTGGCGAAACGCTCAGGTCGAAGAAGTGACACTTCAGTGTTCCAGGGTCATCCGGCGTCCGCGTATTCCATGCTTTCTTTACATACTTAGAAACATACTCATTAGAGAGATAAAGGGGATTTAGAGTGAATAAGTCGGAACTGATTGACGCTATCGCCGCCTCCGCTGATATTCCGAAAGCCGTCGCTGGCCGCGCACTGGACGCGGTGATCGATTCGGTCACCGGTGCCCTGAAACAAGGCGACGACGTAGTGCTCGTAGGCTTTGGCACCTTCTCCGTCAAGGAGCGTGCAGAGCGTACCGGCCGCAACCCGCAAACTGGCAAGGCGATCAAGATCTCCGCGGCCAAGGTGCCAGGCTTCAAGGCGGGCAAGGGTCTGAAAGACGCCGTCAACTGAGCCACGCCGCTCAAGGGGGGGGCTGACCCGGTCAGACCCTGTCGCGATGCCAGCCGGAGCATGACTCCAGGCAGCGCGCACGCTTCGAGAAGGCGCATCTTCGGATGCGCCTTTCTTCTATCAGGACTTTACCTTCACTCCACGGTCGTCAACGCAGTGGAACGGCCGTTTTGGGGGACGCATGCTGCAGAATATCAGGGACAATTCACAAGGTTGGATTGCCAAGGCCATCATCGGTCTCATCGTGGTGCTGATGGCACTGACCGGGTTCGATGCCATTTTCCAGGCCACCAACCATAGCCAGGATGCTGCCAAGGTAAATGGCGACACCATCAGCCAGAACGCGCTCAGCCAGGCCACCGACATCCAGCGTCGGCAACTGATGCAACGCATGGGCAAGGACTTCGATCCGGCTCTGCTGGACGAAAAGCTGCTCCGTGAAGCCTCCCTCAAGGGGCTGATCGAACGCACGCTGTTGCTGCAAGGCGCACGCGACGCCGGGTTCTCCTTCACCGACGCAGCGCTCGACCAGGTCATCCTGCAAATGCCCGAATTCCAGGCCAACGGTGTCTTCAGTGCGGAGCTGTTCGACCAGTTCGTCCGCCGTCTGGGCTACACGCGCATGCAGTTCCGCCAGATGCTGGCCGAAGAGCTGCTGATCGGGCAGCTGCGCGGTGGGTTCGTCGCCACCAGTTTCGCGACTGCACCGCAGGTGGACGCGTTCGCACGCCTGGAGAACCAGACGCGCGACTTCGCCTCCGTGACCTTCAAGGCCGATCCTGCTGCCGTGCAGGTATCGGACGAGCAGATCAAGGCCCACTACGATCAGCACGCCAAGGAGTTCATGACGCCCGACCAGGTGGTGATCGACTACATCGAGTTGAAGAAGTCGGCCTACTTCGACCAGGTCAAGGTCGACGAAGACCAGCTCAAGGCCGCGTACGAGAAAGAAGTCGCCAACCTGGCCGAACAGCGCCACGCCGCCCACATTCTCATCGAAGTCAATGACAAGGTCAGCGACGAGCAGGCCAAGGCGCGTGCCGAAGAGATCGCCGAGCGTTTGAACAAGGGTGAGGACTTCGCTGCGCTGGCCAAGGAGTACTCACAGGATCCAGGCTCGGCCAGCAACGGAGGCGACCTGGGCCTTGCCGGCCCGGGCGTCTACGATCCTGCCTTCGAGGATACGTTGTACAAGCTGTCCGCTAACCAGGTTTCCGCCCCTGTGCGCACCAGCTTCGGCTATCACCTCATCAAGCTGTTGGGTGTCGAGGCGCCGGACGTGCCGACCCTCGCCAGCCTGCGTGACAAGCTGACCCGCGACCTGAAGTCCCAGCAGGTCGAGCAGCGCTTCGTCGAGGCGACCAAGCAGTTGGAAGACTCGGCGTTCGAGTCGTCCGATCTGGGCCAGCCTGCCCAGGACCTGGGCCTGAAGGTCCAGACGTCGGCGCCGTTCGGTCGCGAGGGTGGCGACGGCATCACCGCCAACCGTCAAGTCGTGCAAGCGGCCTTCAGTGAAGAGGTACTGCAGGAAGGCAGCAACAGCAATGCCATCGAGCTGGATCCGGAAACGGTCCTGGTGCTGCGCGTCAAGGAGCATCGCAAGCCTGAGCAGTTGCCGCTGGAGCAGGTGGCCGGCAACATTCGCGACCGTCTGGCCAAGGAGCAAGCGATCGCCGACCTCAAGACCAAGGCCGATACCCTGGTCAAAGGGTTGCGCGAGGGAACGATCAAGGCCGATGCGCCGCTCGAAGGGCAGGCCTGGACAGTGCGTGAAGCGGTCACGCGCAATCAGGAAGGCATCGACCCGGTCGAGCTGCAGGCGGTCTTCCGTCTGGCCAAACCCCAGGACAAGGCAAAGGCGGTCTTCGACAGCGTCGTGCTCAACGACGGGCGTCTGGCCGTGCTGCAGCTCAAGGGTGTCAACGAAGGCGCTGCACCGAGCGATGCCGAGAAGGCGCAGATGCGTCGTATCCTGGCCTCGCGCGCGGGTGAGCAGGACTTTGCGGCCTACCTGAAGCAGCTGGAAGCCAAGGCGGACATCAAGCGTTACTGATACCGCGTCGTCACCGACCCAGGCCGCTTATGCGGCCTGCGTCGTTTCTGCTGTCAGCGAAAGGGGCGTTCGTAGGCGTCCAGGCGGTCACGGGCAATCTGTCGACCCAGGGCGATCAGCTCCGGCGCCTTGTAGAATTCGAAGAACCGACAAACGCGCCGGGGTACGTCGATCACCACGTCGGGCGGATAGCCGGCCATCTTGTAGTGCGCCAGCGACGTTTGCATGACCTCGAAGCTCTGGTTGATCAGGTCCAGCAAGGAGGCCGGCCCCACGGCATCGACGACGAACGATCCGGTGGCCGACTTGGGCGCGCCTTGGTCTTCGCCGCTCGACGTCAGTGTGGCCACCCGGCCTTCGGCCAGCCAGGGGTTGGTCGCTGCCAGGCCCTCGGCGATGATCTCGCGCTCGATCTGGATCAACTGCTCGGCCGGTTTGCGGCGGAAGGGCAGGCGCGCGCCGAGTGACGTGACCAGGCTGTCGAAGCGTTGCCTGAAGGCCGCCGGTCGTTCGATGACCGGCAGTTGATAGGCGGTGGGATGGGTCGCGTTCAGATTGACGGCCACGATCAGGTCGCAGTGGCTCGACACCACCGGCACGATCGGCAAAGGATTGAGGATGCCACCGTCGACCAGCACACGGTTGCCCTGCACCACGGGTGTGAACAGGCTGGGGATCGCGGCTGACGCGCGCATGGCCTGATGCAGGCAGCCTTCCTGAAACCAGACCTCCTGCTGGTGGGTCAGGTCGGTGGCCACGGCCGTGTAGGGGATGCGCAGTTGCTCGATCTCGAGTTCGCCGACGATCTTGCGAATCTGGCCGAACACTTTGTCGCCGCGAATCGCACCGAGACGAAAGCTCACGTCTACCAGGCGCAGCACGTCCAGGTAGTCCAGGCCTTCGATCCACTGCTTGTAGACATCGAGCTTGCCCGCTGCATAGATGCCGCCGACCACGGCGCCCATCGAGCACCCGGCGATGCAGGCGATCTCATAGCCGCGCCGTTCGAGTTCTTCGATGACGCCGATATGGGCATACCCCCGGGCACCGCCAGAGCCCAATACCAGTGCAACACGTTTGCCCATGCCTGCTCCCCATCGTTGTATTTTCATGCACAATGCACTGCAGGCCGAGGCGCTTCAATCCCGATGTGATTCAGGCTGTGAAAAGGCACTTTCCCGGTCTGTGACCGTCGAACAGCCATTCACCCCAGACACCTTGAGGATCACCTATGAAAGCCTGGATCTGCCTGCCACTGCTGGCCTTGGTACTGACCGGATGTGCCGGCAAGACGGCCTATCGCGACAGCTGCGCCACTCAACTGGATGCGGCCTGGAAAGAGCTCGACATCGCCAAGGCCGAGGGGTTGGCCGGTACGGTGAGCTACTCCAAGGCACTGTCGCTGTTGACGGGGGCCAAGACCCAGCAACAGTTCGAAGCCTTCCGGGGCTGTTCGCGCAAGGCCGAGAAAGCGCGCTTCTACATTCGTGAGTCCCGTGCAGGGCGTTGAGCCCAGGAGAGTGCCATGTCTGCGATGCTCGATCATGTAGTGGCCCGCGTGCTTGCCTTGCACGTGCGCCTGCACGCCTGCCGACAACGCCTGCGCGCCGATACCGACAGCGAAGCCCTGCACGACCTGCGCACCAGCGTGCGTCGCCTGCGCAGCCTGCTACGCCCCCTGCGCGGCCTGCCAGGCGTGCAGGAGCTGGAAGACGCTGCCAAGGCGCTGGGAACATTGACCACACCGCTGCGCGACCGCGAAGTGATGGGGGCAGCGCTCATCGAACGGGGGCAGGTGTCGGCCGGGCAGCGCCGCCTGGAGGGCAGGGCGCAGACATTCGCCAGCGTGGCCGACAGCGCGCCGCTGACGCGCACGCTGGCGATTCTGGATGCCTTTCCAGGTTTCCTGCGTGCCGCCGACCGCGAAGGGGTGGCCAAGGGTCTGCATCGCCGGGTGGATGCGCGCCTGCGCAAGCAATGGCGCAAACTCGAAAAAGCCGTGCAGGATCCTGCCCACGATCAGCACCGTGTGCGCCTGTTGATCAAACGGGTACGCTATGCCGAGGAGGCCTACCCGCAGCTCGACCATGCCGGCGGCACGCTGCGCCGCCTGCTCAAGCAAGGGCAGCAGGATCTGGGGGAGTGGCACGATCGCGTGCAGTGGCTGCTCCAGGCGGACCAGCAGGCCGACCTGGCGATGTTCAAGGCAGACTGGCAGCAGGAGCGGGACGCGGCGCAGCGGCGTGCGGACAAGACGCTCACGCGCTTGGGCAAGGCGCTGAAAAAGCGGTGAGCGCGGCTACCGGACACGCTCGATGAACGTGTCGGTCAGGCGTCGCCGGACGCTCAACGACGCTGCAGGGCCCAACCAGCACCCAGTGTGATCGCGCCCAGCGCGCCTTGGGAGGCATCCATGCTCAGCAAGCCGCTCAGTGCCAGCAGTGCACCGATCACGAACAAGGGCACGGCGATCTGGTAAGGGGCGGGGCCGACCGCCTCAGGGTGCGAATCCAGGCGTGCGTGCCAGCCGGCAAGTTCGAGCAGTCGTTTGGTCATGGCTATTTCCTCAAGGTCACCTGTCAAGCGTAGTGCGGTGCCTTGAGTCAGGCCAATCGAGCGTGGCTATGGCCGCTATAGGGTGAGTCGGCCGATGGCCTGGTGCAACGTGCCGGCCAGGTCGGCCAGCGCCACGCTGTCGGTGGTCGAGGTAGTGGCCTGGCGCGTCGTGTCTTCGGTCACGTCACGGATACTGACCACTGCACGGTTCATCTCTTCTGCGGCCTGGCTCTGCTGCGCGGCGGCCACCGCGATCTGCGTGGTGTTCTCGCGCATCTGGGCCACGGCCCCGGCGATCTGGGCAAGGGCCAAACTGGCGTCCTGCGCCTGACGCACGCAGTCGTTTGCCTTGAGCGAGCTTTCCTGCATGAATTCCACCGCATCGCGTGTGCCTGCCTGCAGGGTAGACACCATGCCGGTGATCTGGTCGGTGGAGGCCTGCACGCGTTTGGCCAGGTTGCGCACTTCATCGGCCACCACGGCGAAGCCACGTCCCAGGTCGCCTGCGCGTGCGGCCTCGATGGCAGCATTGAGTGCCAGCAGGTTGGTCTGTTCGGCGATGCTGTGGATGACGTTGACCACACCGTTGATCGTCTGGCTGTCATCGGCCAGTTGCCGAATCGTCTCGGCGGTCTGCTGCACGCCGCTGGACAGGCCGGCGATCGCGTCCTGCACGCTGTCCACCACCGCCTTGCCGTTGACCGCCAGGGTGTCGGTGGATTGCGACAGGTCGCGGGTGGCGCCGGCATGTTCGGCGATATGGTGTACGGTTGCGGACATCTGATTGATGGCGGTGGCCGCCTGGTCGGTCTCGCCTTGTTGCCCCAGCATGCCCCGGCGCACCTCCACCATGCTGTCCGCGAGCCGCCGAGCATTGGCGTCCAGCTCGCGAGCAGTGTGGGCGACGGTGCTGACCACCTGGTGATAGCTTGCCTGCATGGCATTGAAGGCAGCGGCCATCTGCCCGATCTCGTCACCTCCCGCCACCGGCACGCGTGCGCTCAGATCGCCGGTGTGCTGGGCCTGCAGCATGACGGCCTTGAGCGTATCGAGCCGCCCGAGCAGGAAGCGAATCAGCAATTGCGAGGCGGCGAGCATGATCAGCATCAGCAGCGCGACGCACAGCGCATACTGACCGGCGCGCGCCATGAGCAGCTGACGCAGGCTCGGCACGTCGGCCAGCCAGGCCTGACAGCGTTCATCCTGACACGCCACGTAAGCGCCGACGAGGGGGTCATCGCCCATGATCCAGGCACTGGGCAGGGTGACCCAGGCATGTGCGGTGGTGGGCAGTGCCAGCGTGCGCCCGGCCAGCGTCGGGGGTTCGCCCGGCGTCCACGCGAGGCGACCGCGCTGCCCAGGCAGTGGCTGATCCTGAGGCCACTGGCTCGCCAGTTCGGCCTGGGCACGCAGTGCCTGACGCAGTGAGTCGATGCGGCCTTGCTGTTCAGTGTACAGGGCGAACAGCACCAGCAGCAGCGTGGTGAAGAACGCCACCGCATTGACGGCCCAGAATTTGTACTTCAAGGAAAGATTGTCGAGCCGGGCACGCATGGCAGGGGTCTCTGAGAAGGCGGCAAGAGTATTGGCAAGGTGCCATCATCTTGCCCAAGCCTTGCACTGCGAGCGTTGACCTGAATCAATCGATGGTCGGCAACCCAAAGAAAGCGCGGGCGCATGCGGTGCTCTGGTGTGCCAGGTCGGTCGGCGATTCGTCCCGGTGACGCGCCACTTCGTTGAGCACCTCTGGCAAGAAGGCCGGTTCGTTACGGCCATGCTTGGGCTTGGGCCGCAGAGTGCGCGGTAGCAGGTAAGGCGCGTCGCTCTCGAGCATCAGCCGCTGCTGCGGGATGTTGCCGACCAGCGGGTGCAGGTGCGTGCCCCGGCGTTCGTCGCAGATCCAGCCAGTAAGGCCGATATGCAAGTCCAGGTCTAGATAGGCGAACAGCGCCTGGCGCTCTCCCGTGAAACAATGCACCACGGCGGCTGATAAGTAGTCGCGATAAGCTTTGAGGATCGCCAGCATCCGCTCGCTGGCGTCGCGCTCGTGAAGGAAGACCGGCAAGCCCAGCTCCACCGCCAGGGCCAGTTGGGCTTCGAAGGCTTTTTCCTGCTGCGGGCGCGGGGAGAAATCACGGTTGAAGTCCAGGCCGCATTCGCCGACTGCCTTGACCCTGTCGTGCTGCAGCAGCGCCCGCAGCTGCCGTTCGCTGTCGAGCGTCCACCCGCTGGCCTCATGGGGATGGACCCCTGCCGTGGCGAACAGCCGTTGGCCGGTTTCGTCCCAGCGTTCGCACAACGCCAGCGACTGTTCGCTGACCGCAAGGCTGGTGCCCGTCACGACCATCTGCACCACGCCTGCATCGAATGCCCGCTCCAGGACCTCGGCGTGTCGACCGTCGAAGCTGCTATGGGTGAGGTTGACGCCGATGTCGATCAGGTGCATGAATCCAGGCCTTTGAAGAAGAAAGAATGCGCGTGAAGCAGCGCTAGGCTAAGCCGTGCGAGGGGGTGCCGACAACCTGCGGACCTCGGCATGCGAGGCCTTGAAGGACGGACCGTGTGTCGGGTAACGCGAGCCGGCAGGTGCAGATCGCCGAACTTGCTGGCATTGTCGGGGTCTCTTAGCCTTCATTCGACGACAATGGTCGCCTATGCCCAGGAGTTCGCACCGCTGGACGTGCACGTCACTTGCCGCTGCCTTGCGAGGCGGGCTGTTTGCCGTGCTCATGGCCGGGATAGCGCTCCCTGCGCTGGCGCAGGTCAGCGGTCCTGTACAACATCCTGCCGTGGCCAAGGCGCGCGACCTGAAACAGGTCCAGGCGAGCAAGGTCCTGCGTGTGCTGGTCAACCAGAGCCGCAACAGTTCAGGCAAGGTCAAGGGCGAACCTGTAGGTGTCGAATACCATCGGCTTCGCGCCCTTGAGCATTACCTCAATGCACGCCAGCCGGCAGGTCGGCCCGTCCATGTGAAGGTCATCCCACGCGCCAAGGAGCAGCTGCTGGCTGCGCTGAAGCGCGGCGAAGGCGACCTGGCCGCGCCGGGCGAGCTGCTTGACCCTACCCTGAGCCAAGGCCTGGCCGCGACGGTGCCGGTGACCGATGGGGTGACCTTGCAACTGGTCGGGCGCAAGGGTGGGCGCAGCTTCACACGTCTGGACCAACTGTCGGGCAAGACCATCGCCCTGACCACCGGGAGTGCGGCAGGCCCTGTCCTGCGCGGGATCAACCAGGACCTCGCCAGGCGCAAGCGCGCGCCCATCAAGGTCGAATGGGTCGACCCGAGCCTGGCCGTGGAGGATGTGCTGGAAATGGTTCAGGCGGGCATCTACCCGTTGACCATCGTCGAGCGGCCCATCGCGCAGCGATGGGCACGGGTGATGCCTCGCCTGCGCCTGAACGATCGGCTGAAGCTGGCGCCGCCGCGCGCCATGCGCTGGTACGTCCGCCAGGATGCACCTGCTCTGCAGGCGGCCGTCGATGGCTTTCTGAAGCACTACCAGCCGCCCAAGGACCGTGACGCGCTGTTCGAGCGCCTGTACAAGCGGCAGTACCGTGTGCACGACCCGCTGGCCCAGCGCCGCCGGTTGGAGACGGTGCGTTCGGTATTGCAGAAACATGCGGCCGCCCAGGATATGGACTGGCTGAACCTGGCCGCCCTGGCCTTCAAGGAATCGACCCTCAACCCCAGGGCGCAGGGGTCTGGGGGCGCCCATGGGCTGATGCAGATCACGCCGTCCGCCGCGCGTCGGGTAGGGGTGCGCGACACCGCGACGGTGGATGGCAACGTCAAGGCCAGTGCGCGCTATCTCGCGTTGCTGCAACGCACGTTCTTCTCCAGCAAGCAGCTCAACGAGCGCGAGCGCATGGCCTTCACCCTGGCGGCCTACAACCTGGGCCCTGAGCGCGTCCAGGCCATGCGCGCCGAAGCCCGTCGGCGCGGGCTCAATGGCAACCAGTGGTTCTTCCAGACCGAGCGCATCGCCATGGAGCAGGTCGGCATGGGGCCGGTCAACTTCGTCAACAGCGTCAACAAGTACTACCTCGCCTTCAATCGCGAGCGTTCCTCGCTCGAGCGCACCGTGCGCCGCTGAGTCAAGGCTTGTAAAGCGCCGCAGGTCGCTCTAGCATAGCGATCGCGCCGATTTAAACAGCTACTTGCGGGGCGCGGGACACGCCACGTGCCAGTCCGAAATACCGCTAAAGCGCTGGTTCGGTGATGCCTCCCACCGCTGCCCAGCGAGATTGGCGAGGCGGAGAACGCATCATGAGTCATTCATCCAGTTGCCCACGCACCAGCGTCTGCCTGAGCCCTCTGGCAAAGGCCTCCCCTGCGCGCACGCCGCGCATCCTGCTGGGTGGCCAGCATCAGCCGACCTTGTTGCGCCACCTCGACGGGCTATCCCGGCGCAAGGGCCAGGCGCGGGCGTTCCTGATCCAGTTCGCCGAGATCGGTCAGGACTTGTCCAGCCATGCCGACGATCAGTTCGACCTGGCGGTGGTGCAGGCGCCGGTGGGTCGCGAGGCCGCCGAGGTCATCGGTCACCTGACCCGCATCGCGCGACAAGGGCTGATTACCCGCGGCTGAGCCTGGCCGCGATTGCAAGGAGCCCTGTGTGAGCACCAACATCATCACCACTGCCGGCCATCTGGCGCTCAAGCAGGAGCTTGATCACCTGTGGCGCGTGTACCGTCCCGAGATCACGCAGAAGGTGGCTTGGGCCGCCTCGCTGGGCGATCGCAGCGAGAACGCCGATTACCAGTACAACAAGAAGCTGCTGCGCGAGATCGACCGCCGGGTACGCTACCTGCGCAAGCGCCTGGAAGACGTCAAGGTGGTCGCCTACGCGCCGGAGCAGGAAGGCAGGGTCTACTTCGGTGCCTGGGTGCAGATCGAGAACGACGAGGGGCAGACCCTGACTTTCCGGGTCGTCGGTTACGACGAGATCCACGGGCGCAACGACTACATCTCCATCGACTCGCCCATGGCCCGTGCGCTGCTCAAGAAAGGCGTGGATGACGAGGTGGTGGTGCAGACCCCGACGGGCGAGGCGACCTGGTACGTCAACCGGATCTGGTACGACGCGCCCTGATGTGGCGGTGACGTGCGCTGGGCGTCGAGCGCCCAGCGCGCGAGAGACCTGATGGCCCCTCAGGATTCGCGCAAGACGGTCAAGGGGCTGGCCGTCAACGCCCGCCGAGTGCCCAGGGTGCCTGCGGCACCGACCAAAAGCGCACCGAGCAATGGCAGCGCCAGCAGCACAGGGTGCGGTGCCCAGGGCAAGGCGAAGGCGAAGCGGTACAGCACGAAGGTGATCAATTCGCAGCCGATTGCCGCCAGCAGGCCACTGACCGCGCCCAGCAGCCCGAACTCGATGCGCCGGGCGATCACCAGCAAGGTGCGCTTGGCGCCCAGGGCGCGTAGCAGGGCGCCCTGGCGAATGCGTTCGTCCAAGGTCGCTTGCAGCCCCGCGAAGAGCACGGCCAGCCCCGCCGCCAGGACGAACAGCAGGACGAACTCCACGGCCAGCGTCACCTGCTTGAGGATGCTGCGCAACTGCTCGAGCAAGGCATCGACTTGCAACAGCGTGACTGCCGGGAAGGCGCGCGACAGCGTGACCACGGCCTGATCGTGCCCAGGTGCCAGGTGGAAGCTGGTGAGGTAGGTGGCAGGCAGCCCTTGCAAGGTGCCGGGCTGGAAGATCATGTAGAAATTGGGCTGGAAGTTGTCCCAATGCACCGAGCGTACGCTGCTGACCTGGGCCTGGCGCAGCTCGCCACCGATGTCGAAGCGCAGCACGTCGCCCAGTTTCAGCGCCAGGCTGCGGGCCAGCTCGGCCTCCACCGACACGCCAGGCACCGTGCCAGGCGTCGGCGCGGCCTGCCACCACTGGCCTTCGGTCACCTCGTTGCCGGCGGGCAGGTCAGCGGACCAGGTCAGGCTCAGGTCGCGCTGGACGGCACGCCCGCCTGTGGAGTCCTCGACCACGCGTTCGCGCACCGGCTGATCGTTGATGGCCACCAGGCGTCCTGGCATGACCGGGTAGAGCGGGGCGGCCGTGGCGCCGATGGAGGCCAGGTGCCGCGCGAAGGGTTCGCGCGCTTCCGGCAGGATGTTCAGTGCGAAATGGTTCGGTGCGTCCTCAGGCAACTGCGCCTGCCAGTTGTCGAGCAGCTCGCCACGCAGCAAGGCGACCAGGGCCATGGCCATCAGAATCAATCCAAAGGCCAGGGCTTGCCCGGCGGCCGACAGTGGGTGGCGCAACAGTTGGCCCAGGCCCAGTCGCCAGGCCAGCGGCGCATCGCTCAGCAGGCGACGTACACCGCGCAGGCCCAGCAGGAGCAGCCCACCGAGCAGCCCGGCCGCGACGAGGCCGCCCCCTAGCAGCGCGAACGTGAGCAGCAGGTCGAGGCTCAGCCGCCACATGATCAGGCCCAGGGCCAGCAGCGCCGTGCCATACACCAGCCAGCTGCTGACCGGCACCGGCAGCAGGTCACGGCGCAACACGCGCAGGGGCGGGACGCGGCCCAGGGCAGCCAGAGGCGGCAGGGCGAACCCCGCCAACGCCACCAGGCCCGTGCCCATGCCTGCCAAGGCAGGGGCCAGGCCGCCGGCCGGTACGTCAGGCGGCAACAGCCCTTGCAGCACCCGGAACAGTCCCAGTTGCGCCAACCAGCCGAGAAGGGCGCCTGCACACGCCGCTACCAGGCCCAGCATGGCCAGTTGCAGGCAGAACACACTCAAGGCCTCGCGACGTGAGAGCCCCAGACAGCGCAGCAACGCGCTGGCATCGAGCCTTCTTGCGGCATAGCGGCTGGCCGACAGGGCGACGGCGACGCCTGCCAGCAGGACCGCCACCAGGCTGGCCATGTTCAGGTAGCGCTCGGCCTTGCCCAGTGCGCCTCCGATCTGCTGGTTGCCATCACGGGTATCGCGCAGACGTTGGTTGGCACCCAGGGTCGGCTCGATCCGGGCGCGGTACTGGCTCAGCGCCGCGCCTTCGCCACGCCACAGGTCGCGGTAGGTCACACGACTGCCTGGCTGCACCACGCCGGTGGCCTCAAGGTCTTCCAGGTTGATCAGGACGCGGGGGGTCAGGCTATAAAAGTTGCCAGCGCGGTCCGGCTCGTAGGTCAGCACCCGCGCGATGCGCAACGTCTTCTGGCCGACGTCGATGCGCTCGCCGATCGCCAGGTCCAAGGCTGCCAACAGGCGAGCCTCCACCCATGCCTCGCCTGGCGCCGGACTGCCGCCCGGCGTTTCCGGTGCATAAGGTGCCGCGGCACTGCGCAGCTGGCCACGCAGGGGATAGGCGCCGTCGACCGCCTTGATGCTGGACAGCTGAATGCCTTGGTCCGACGCCACCACGCTGGCGAACTCGACCACATGGGCTTGCGCCAGGCCCGAGGCGCGGCCGATCTCCCGCTGGACATCGGTGGCGGGCGAAGACCCTTGCAGCACCAGGTCAGCGCCCAGGAACTCCGTGGCGCGCAGTTGCATGGCGCCGTTGAGGCGTGCGCCGAAGTAACCGATGGCGGTGCTGGCGGCGACGGCCACCAGCAGGGCGAAGAACAGCACGCGGACCTCGTGGGTGCGCGCGTCACGCCAGATCTGGCGCAGGGCCAGGCGGCACAGCCGAGCAAACGGCACGCGGCTCATCGGGGCGCCTGCGCAGTGGCCAGTTGACCGGCTTCCAGGCGGATCGAGCGTCGGCAGCGCTGCGCCAGCCGCACGTCGTGGGTGACCAGCACCAGGGTCGTGCCACGCTCCTGGTTGAGCTCGAACAGCAGGTCGCTGATGCGCTCGCCCGTGTGGCTGTCCAGGTTGCCGGTCGGCTCATCGGCGAACAGCACCGAAGGCTGCGCCGCGAAGGCACGCGCGATCGCCACCCGCTGCTGCTCGCCTCCCGACAGCTGACGGGGCGAGTGGGTCAGGCGCTGGCCCAGGCCGACCCGCTCGAGCAGGGCGCGGGCCTGATCGCGAGCATCGCGCCGACCTTCGAGCTCCATGGGCAGCATGACGTTCTCCAGCGCATCGAGGCTGTCGAGCAGTTGGAACGACTGGAACACGAAGCCCACGTGTTCGGCACGCACCTTGGCCCGCTGGTCCTCGTCGAGCGCGCCCAGGTCATGGCCGGCCAGCACCACCGTGCCGCTCGTCGGCTGGTCGAGCCCGGCCAGCAGCCCGAGGAGCGTGGATTTGCCCGAGCCCGAAGCGCCGACGATGGCCAGACTGTCGCCTTGATCGAGCGACAGGGACAGCGCGTGCAGAATGGTGAGGTCGCCTTCCGCGCTGGGTACCACTTTGCTAAGGTGCTGGGCAACGAGAATGCTGGGGACCATGGAGATTCCAATGCGAAGGTGGTGGATGAGTATCGGTCTTGCAGCGTGCTGCCTGGCCCAGAGCGCGATGGCCGGCACCGTCCTGGTGGTCGGTGACAGCATCAGTGCGGGCTTCGGGCTGGACCCTGAGCACGGTTGGGTATCCTTGTTGCGACAGCGGGTGCAGGCCGAGGGTTTCAAGGACCAGGTGGTCAATGCCTCGATCAGTGGTGACACCAGCGCTGGGGGGCAGTCGCGTCTGCCGGCCCTGTTGTCCAAGCATACGCCAAGCGTGGTGGTGGTGGAGCTGGGCGGCAACGACGGTCTACGTGGACAGCCGCCCCAGCAACTGGAGAAGAACCTGAACAGCATGATCGACATGGCACGTGCTGCGGGCGCCAAGGTGGTGCTGTTGGGCATGCGTTTGCCGCCCAACTATGGCGTGCGCTACACCACGGCCTTCGCGCAGGTCTACGAAGACCTGGCTCAGCAGAAATCCGTGCCGCTGGTGCCGTTCTTTCTGGAGGGCGTCGGCGGGGTGCCGAGCCTGATGCAGGCCGACGGCATTCATCCAGCCCAAGGTGCCCAGCAGCGGCTGCTGGAAAACGCCTGGCCGGTGATAAAACCGCTGCTCTGACGCTTTTATCGGGGGCGGCTTTCGGCTAATGTGGCGCCCCCCGTTCTGGAACACCTTGATGCCACGCCCTGCCTGGTCCCTTCACGCCTATCAGTTGATCGAGCCTGACGATCAGCTCGACCTGTTCGCCTGCCAGGAAGTGCGCGTGCATCTCATCGCTCGGCAACTGGAGCTGGGTGCGCCGGTCGATCGTACGCTGTGCGGCGGGCTGCTGCCGGCACAGCCACGCTGGTCGGCCGTTCCCCAGACCGTGCACCGCGATAGCCGACTGTGTCCGTTGTGCAAGGCCATCCTCGAGGCTCAGCGGCGGGGGACGCGGCCCGTCTGGCCGGAACTCTGATCGCCGTTGATCATCTCAATGGCTAACCTGACTGTGTTCCACGCCCAGAGCCTGTGCGTCGGTATACAATCGCCGCCCTTGCTCTCCCTGATGAAGGATGTACCGGATGTTGCAGCGATTTCCCGCCGTCGCTCGTTGCCTTTCCCTGGCCGCCCTGCTGACGACAGGACCGGTCATGGCCTTGGAGTTGCCATTGCCCCCGCCGGGCGAAGACATCGTCGGCCAGGTCCAGGTGATCAAGGCCAAATACGAAGACACGTTCGCCGATATCGGCACGGCCAATGACCTGGGCTATCTGGAGATGATCGCCGCCAATCCGGGCGTGGATCCCTGGTTGCCAGGGGCTGGCACCGAAATCGTGCTGCCGACGCGCTTCATCCTGCCGCCAGGCCCGCGTGAAGGTATCGTGATCAACCTGGCCGAGTATCGCCTGTACTACTTCCCCAAGGACGAGCCTGTCGTGCACACCTACCCCCTGGGGATCGGGCGCGAAGGATGGGGGTCACCCATCGCGACGACCAAGATCATCGCCAAGACGCCTAACCCGACCTGGACACCGCCGGCGTCGATTCGCGCTGAGCATGCTGCCGATGGCGATATCCTGCCGGCCGTCGTGCCGGCAGGGCCTGACAACCCGCTCGGGCCGTTCAAGTTCACCCTCGGGCTACCCGGTTACTTGATCCATGGTTCCAACAAGAAGTTCGGCATCGGCATGCGGACCAGCCATGGCTGTTTCCGCATGTTCAACAATAATGTGCTGGAACTTTCCGAGCGGGTACCGGTCGGCACGCCAGTGCGTATCATCAATGAGCCTTACAAGTTCGGCAAAAGTGCAGGTGCCGTGTATCTTGAGGCACATACGCCGCTGGATGACCACGGTGATCCGTCGGTTGTCGATACACATACTGCATTGGTCAATACCTTGCTCAAGCGCGACGACTTGACCCATGACGTGCGCATGGACTGGGACAAGGTGAGGGACGTGCTGGCTGCCGAAGACGGCCTGCCCGTCGAAATCGCCACGCCGCTCGATCCCTCGCAGTCGACGGCGGCGGCCTCGGATATTCCTGACGAACTGCGTTGAACACGGGTTCAGTTCCTGCGCGTGCCGGCCCGTGAGCGGGCTGGCAGACGGTGCGGCCTACGCGGACGCGCCCGTCCAGCCATGAAAAAAGGCCGGCCCCTGCGGGGGTCGGCCTTTTTTCAATCCCTGAGGATGCTTACTTGCGGCTGGCTTTGTCCAGCATGCGCAGGGCGCGCTCGTTGGCTTCGTCAGCAGTCTGCTGAGCTTTCTGAGCAGCGGCCATGGCGTCGTCGGCTTTGCGATAGGCTTCATCGGCACGTGCCTGAGCGCGAGCAGCGGCGTCTTCGGTGGCGGTCAGACGAGCTTCGCTTTCCTTGGTGTGGCTGCTGCTGCAACCGGTTGCCAGGACAGCGGCCAGGGCCAGAGCAGAGAATTTCAGAGCATTGTTCATCGTGTTCCCCTCAAGGACTTTAATCCATCTAGTAAGTAGCCATCTCTCGCAAAAGAGAAACTGACCGTCGTACATAGTACCCATTACTTGTAGTAAGTAAACGGAGGTTGCGCAAGAAACGTGAAAAAAATCGTGCGGCGGGAGTGTCATGCACACTGCGTAGGCAGCGCGCGGCGCATCATTGAAAAAGTCGACCGATACGGTAACTTTTCCTTGAACCAACTTGGCCATGTCCTGTCTGCAATTGTTGGTGTTCTTACATCCCTGTTCTTCTGGCGGGCGCCTTGACCTTGGAACAGGCCTGACACGATGCTGTCATTTCGACAGGCTGGCGCTTGAGCAACCTGGCCTAGGGCGCTTACTATCGGAAAGGCTTGCCGGACCCCGCTGGATCGTGCGCTGTGAGGCGCCAGTGCCGGCGTGACGCGTGCGAGTCGAATGAACAATCGATGAAGAAAAGGTCTGGGCAAGGGCCTACTAGGAGTTGCGATGAACGAAGCGCTGAGCATTCACCATGACCAAGCCGGTCATCAATTCGAAACCAGCGTGGACGGTCATCGTGCCTACCTGACGTACATGGACTTGGGCAAGCAGACCTTGGACATCTACCGGACGTTCGTGCCCAACGCGCTACGTGGACGCGGCATCGCGGCGGCACTCACCGAACAGGCGCTGGCCTATGCCGAGCAGATGGGCTACACGGTCATTCCGTCATGTTCGTATGTCGAGCGTTACATGGAGCGTCATCAGCGGCAGGTGCACAAGACCTGATCAGGCCGCTGCTACGGCCCTTGAACACCTCAAGACGCCCGGCAAGGCCGGGCGTTTTCATTTGGCCGCTATCGATCACTCGGCGCGCTGACGACGTGGCAGCACGTCCTTGAGCTTGTGGCGCATGCTGCGCAGGGCCTTTTCCGTCGCCGACCAGTCGATGCAG
Organism: Enterobacterales bacterium AN_CKDN230030167-1A_HGKHYDSX7; assembly: GCA_046940335.1. GTDB lineage: Bacteria > Pseudomonadota > Gammaproteobacteria > Pseudomonadales > Pseudomonadaceae > Aquipseudomonas. The sequence continues at coordinate 151,929 of JBKYML010000001.1, read as the reverse complement.
GCATCGGTCACCGACACGCCATACTGCAATTCGGACAGGTCCTTGGGAATCGACTGGCAGCCCCAGTTCAGGTGGCTCTCTACCATCAAGCCGATGATCGACTGGTTGCCTTCGAGGATCTGGTTGGCCACGTTGTCCATGACCAGCGGCTGCAAGGCCGGATCCTTGTTGGAGTTGGCATGGCTGCAGTCGACCATGATATTGGCCTTGATCTTGGCCTTGGCCAGATCCTGCTCGCACAGGGCGACGCTGACCGAATCGTAGTTGGGCTTGCCGTTGCCGCCGCGCAGTACCACGTGCCCATAGGCGTTGCCTTTGGTCGTGACGATCGAGACACCACCTTCCTGATTGATGCCAAGGAAACGGTGCGGTTTGGAGACGGACTGCAAGGCGTTGATCGCCACGGTCAGGCCACCATCGGTGCCGTTCTTGAAACCGACCGCCGAGGACAGGCCCGAGGCCATCTCGCGGTGCGTCTGCGACTCGGTGGTGCGCGCGCCGATGGCCGACCAGCTGATCAGGTCCTGCAGGTATTGCGGCGAGATCGGGTCGAGCGCTTCGGTGGCGGTCGGCAGGCCTTTCTCGGCCAGGTCGAGCAGCAGCTTGCGCCCGATGTGCAGGCCGTCCTGGATCTTGAACGAGTCGTCCAGGTAGGGATCGTTGATCAGGCCCTTCCAGCCGACGGTGGTGCGTGGCTTCTCGAAATACACGCGCATGACCAGGTACAAGGTGTCGGACACTTCCTCGGCCAGCACTTTCAAGCGCTCGGCATACTCGTGCGCAGCATCGATGTCGTGGATGGAGCAGGGGCCCACGACGACGAACAGGCGATGATCCTTGCCGTCCAGAATGTTGCGCACCACGTCACGACCGGCTGTCACGGTCTGTAGGGCGCTGGCGCTGAGAGGGAGCTCCCGCTTGAGCTGATCGGGGGTGATCAGCGTCTCGTTGGAAGCGACGTTAAGGTCATCGATCGGTAAATCAGCCATCGTGTTACTCGTCAGGTCACGGGCGTCGGCCGCCAGCAAACCCCGTGCGGCCCAGCCGCTGGATTGTTCGAGGCGGGGAGCCGAACCTTAGCGCGTTATACAGGGCGGAACAATGCTTCGGATCGCTGCAGCGGCGTTTTGAGCGTGCAGGTTGTCGCACGTTCTGGCGCTCCAGCCCCTGTCCGGAAAAGAGCTGGATCGATGAGGCAGCGCATGGAACGGCGTGCAAGCACTGGCTGACAGGCCAAATACCGGCCCTGCGTCTACGCTCAAGCGTGCGCTGCCCACACGGCAGTCGAGGAGGTCGCATGGTCCGCTCCCTGCTGTACGCTACCGACCTGGGGGCCTACGCGCCCTTGGTGCTGCAACACGCGCTGGCCCTGGCGCGTGTGTTTCAAGCCGAGCTGCATGTGATCCACGTGGTCGAACCCATGGGGCGGTTCGCCGAGTCGTTGCTGCAAAGCTATCTGGATGAGCGCACCCTGGACCGATTGCACAGTCAGGGTGTGGGGGCGGTCATGGCGAACATCGAGCAACAGGTGCTGAAGACGTTTCGCCTGGAGCTGGGCGAGACGGCCGACCTGGCGTTGATCAGGGCAGTGCGGGTGCGTCAGGGCGATCCGGCCCAGGTCATTCTCGATCAGGTCCAGCGGCTCGGTGTCGATCTGCTGGTCTTCGGCAGTCACGCCCAGCGTGTCGAAGGCGATGTTCCGGTGGGCCGGACAGCGGCTCGTCTGGTGCAGCTGTCGCCTGTTCCTGTGTACATGGCGCCCCTGATGCGTCAGCTCGACCGCCCATGAAGTCGTGCGTGGATCACCGCACCACCATTGATAAGAAAATAGTTCTATGTTGGCGTCGTTATCCCCTAATATGGTTATAAATCGTTGCCGGTAGCACGGCGGGCCACCGCCGATCCGAGGGATCTCTATGAAGCTTCAACAACTGCGCTATATCTGGGAAGTGGCGCACCATGACCTCAACGTGTCTGCGACTGCGCAGAGCCTCTATACCTCCCAGCCAGGTATCAGCAAGCAAATCCGTCTGCTGGAGGATGAGTTGGGGGTGGAGGTGTTCGCGCGCAGCGGCAAGCACCTGACACGGGTCACGCCGGCCGGTGAGCGGATCATCACCACGGCAGGTGAAATCCTGCGCAAGGTCGAAAGCATCAAGCAGATCGCCCAGGAATTCTCCAACGAGAAAAAAGGCACGTTGTCCATCGCCACCACCCACACACAGGCGCGCTATGCACTGCCGCAGGTGATCAGCGGCTTCATCAAGCAATACCCGGACGTGGCACTGCACATGCACCAGGGCTCACCCATGCAGATCGCTGAAATGGCGGCCGACGGCACCGTGGATTTCGCCATCGCCACCGAGGGGCTGGAGCTGTTCGGCGACCTGATCATGATGCCATGCTACACATGGAACCGCTGTGTGGTGGTGCCGCAAGGGCATCCGTTGGCCAAGCTGCCGAAGCTGACCCTGGAGGCCGTGGCCGAGTACCCAATCGTGACCTACGTGTTCGGCTTCACCGGGCGTTCCAAGCTGGATGAGGCTTTCAGCCATCGCGGCCTGACGCCCAAGGTGGTCTTCACTGCGGCTGACGCCGACGTGATCAAGACCTACGTGCGCTTGGGGCTGGGCGTGGGCATCGTGGCCGGCATGGCGGTCGACGCCACGCTCGACAACGACCTGGTGGCCTTGGATGCAAGCGAACTGTTCGAGCCGAGCGTCACCAAGATCGGTTTCCGTCGCGGCACTTTCCTGCGCGGCTTCATGTGCGATTTCATCGAGACGTTCGCGCCGCACCTGACCCGTGAGGTCATGGCCAAGGCGATCCAGTGCCATAACAAGCAGGAGCTGGAGGCGCTGTTTGCGGGGGTGGAGTTGCCGGTGCATTGAGGGGGCAGGCTAACAGCCGTGGGCCGCAAAGCGGCCCTGAACATCGCAACATCAGGACGGCACTCCGAACCCTCCAGATTCTCCGCACCCAATACCGCTTGCCTTCAGCTCTTGGCAATCAGGTTGCCTGCATGCAACCCGCATTCTTTCTGCGTTGACTCCTCCCACCACCAACGGCCTTCACGCTCGTGCTGGTTGGGCAGCACGGGGCGGGTGCAGGGCTCGCAACCGATGCTGATGAAGCCGCGCTCGTGCAGGCTGTTGTAGGGCAACTCGAGCATGCGGATGTAACCCCAGACTTCGGCACTGGTCATCTGGGCCAGGGGGTTGAACTTGTACAACGTGCGCTCGGGCGTGGAAAAGGCCGCGTCGATCTCGATCACCGGCACATGGCTGCGGGTGCCGGGGCTCTGGTCGCGGCGCTGCCCAGTCGCCCAGGCGCTGACGGTGGACAGCTTGCGGCGCAGAGGCTCGATCTTGCGAATCCCGCAGCATTCCCCGTGACCATCGCGGTAGAAGCTGAACAGCCCCTTTTCCTTGACGAAGGGGTCGAGCACGGTGCGGTCCGGGCTCAGGATGTCGATGGACAACCCATACTGCTCGCGAACCTGGTCGATGAAGCGGTAGGTTTCCGGGTGCAGCCGGCCGGTATCCAGGCTGAACACCTTGACCTGCTTGTTGAGCTTCCAGGCCATGTCGAGCAGCACCACATCTTCGGCGCCGCTGAAGGAAATCCACAGATCATCGCCGAAATGCTCGAAGGCGAGCTTGAGGATGTCCTGGGGGGACTTGTCGGCATAGGTCGCGGCCAGGGCGGCGACGTCGAACGGTTGGCTCATCAGGCGGTTTCCATGCGTGTAATGGCGCTGTGCGCTCGTAGTGCGTAAATGGTAACAAAATTACGCACGACGAGGACCCCTGCCAGGCCCTACCTTGGCCTTCATCGCTGTCCTACAAGCCTTGCAGCGTTTCCATCAGCACCCGCACCTTGGCAATGGACTCTTCGTACTCATCCTCCCAGCGTGAGTCGCCCACCACCGCGCCGCCACCCCAGCAACTGACCTGGCCATCCTTGACCAGCAGGCTGCGAATGGCGATGGAACTGTCCATCTCGCCGCGCACATCAAGGTACATCAGCGAGCCGCAATACAGCGCCCGGCGCGTCGGCTCCAGCTCGTCGATGATCTGCATGGCGCGGATTTTCGGTGCCCCGGTGATCGACCCGCCAGGAAAGCTGCCGGCGATCAGGTCCAGTGCGTCGTGGTCGGGGGCCAATTGACCCGTGATGCTGCTGACCAGGTGGTGGACGTTCGGGTAGCTTTCCAGGCTGAACAGTTCGGGAACCTTGACCGAGCCGACCGCACAAGTGCGCCCCAGGTCATTGCGCAGCAGGTCGACGATCATCAGGTTCTCGGAACGGTCCTTGAGACTGGCCTGCAGTTCGGCGGCGTTGCGCGCATCCTGTGTCGGGTCGGCGTCACGTGGACGCGTGCCCTTGATGGGGCGGGTTTCCACCGAGCCAGCACTGACGCGCACGAAGCGTTCTGGCGAAAAGCTCAGCAGCGCGCCGCCGTCAGGCAGTCGCCGATAACCGGAAAAGGGCGTGGGGCAGGCCTGGCGCAAGGCCTGGTAGGCATGCCAGGGATCCCCTTCACAGGGTGCTCGAAAGCGTTGGGTCAAGTTGATCTGGTAGCAGTCGCCCGCCTGGATGTAGGCCTGCACCCGCTCGAAGGCCTGGCGATACTGGTCGGCCTCGAGGTCGCCGCGCATGGGAGCCAGCAGGCGGAAAAGGGTGGGTGGCCGGGCAGCGGGCGTCTCGAACAGTGCGACCAGCCGTTGACGCTCCTGGGACGTCACGCCAGGGTGAAAGACCAGATGGGTCAGGCGCTTCTGGTGATCGCTGATCAAGGCCCAGGCGTATAGACCAAGGTCAGCGTCGGGCAGGCCCAGGTCGTCGCGGGCCCGCGTCGGCAGCCGCTCGAGGCGTCGCCCGAAATCGTAGCTCAGGTAGCCGATCAAACCGCCCGCGAAAGGCGATTCGCAGCCCTCTGGCAACTGCGCCGGTCCCAGGGTCTGCACAGCAGCGCGCAAGCGCGCCAGAAAGGCCGTGCCGTGCTCATCGGCCTGAGGCTGGAACTGCTCCACGGGCCAGGCGCTGGCCAGGTCGAAGCGCCCACGCGTTGCGCCAGGGCGCGCGCTGTCCAGCAGGATCGCCCCCGGCGCCTCGCGCACACGGGCGAAATACACGGCAGGGTCGGGCTGATAGGGCAGGGGGTGAAGCGTACAGGTCGGCATGCGGATCGAAGGCGCTTGAAGTCGAGGCAGCGATTGTAGTCGGCCCCGCCATCGACGCCTAGCGCTGCGCGCTTACAGACCGGTAGGGGGCAGGTACTCGTTGGCGTGCAACAGTCCAAGGCCTGAATGCGTCACAGCGGGTCTCCCCAGCCACAGGTATGCCCTATGGGAGCCGGCTTGCCGGCGATGGCGGCGGTACAGGCACCGCCATCGTTGCCGTCATCCCAACCCTGGTCGAAACAGCCTTCGGACCTGGACACTTCAGGCGTGCGGCAGATGGCCGAACAGATTCTGCGCCACCTTCACCCGTTGCGCCGCATCTTCCTGGACACCCTCCTTGGCCAACGCCTCGATGTGCGCTTCGATGGCATGGGTGCGCTGGGTCAGGCCGCAATCGTTGGCGATCTGGATGTTCAGGCCAGGTCGCGCGTTGAGCTCGAGGATCAACGGCCCCTTGTCCTGATCCAGCACCATGTCCACCCCGATGTAACCCAGCCCGCACAGCTCGTAGCAACCGGCCGCCAGCTTCATGAAGCCGTCCCAGTTGGGCAGTTGCACCCCGTCGACCGCGTTGGTGGTGTCCGGGTGCTTGCTGATGATGTTGTTCAACCAGGTGCCGCGCAGGGTCACGCCCGTGGCCAGGTCCACGCCGACGCCGATCGCCCCCTGGTGCAGGTTGGCCTTGCCACCGGATTGCCGGGTCGGCAAACGCAGCATGGCCATTACCGGATAGCCCATCAGCACGATGATGCGGATGTCGGGTACGCCTTCGTAGCTGATGCTCTTGAAGATCGGGTCGGGGGTGACCCGGTATTCGATCAAGGCGCGGTCCCGGTGCCCACCCAGCGAGTACAGGCCCGTCAGGATGCTCGAGACCTGGTGCTCGATCTCCTCGTGGCTGATGATCTTGCCCGACACCGTGCGGTAGCGGCCTTCGAAGCGGTCGGCGATCACCAGGATGCCGTCGCCGCCTGCGCCCTGGGCCGGCTTGATGACGAAATCGGTGCGCCCGCCGATGATCTGGTCGAGCTTGTCGATGTCCTTTTCGGTCTCGATGACGCCATACATCTCGGGCACATGAATGCCCGCGGCGAGCGCCCGCTCCTTGGTGATGATCTTGTCATCGACGATGGGGTACAGATGGCGCTTGTTGTACTTGAGCACATAGTCCGCGTTGCGCCGGTTGATGCCCATGATGCCCCGGGCCTCCAGGGCTTTCCAGGTCTTGATCAGTCCGAACATCAGCTGTCAGCCTTTTTCAGGAAGGCCTTGAAGCGTACCAGCTCGGTCAGGCGGTAGCCGCGGTAGCGGCCCATCGCCAGCATGAAGCCGACCAGGATCAGCAGCACCGCCGGGAACGTGAAGACGAAGTAGACCAGCTCCGGCACCATCATCAGCAGGTGTGCCAGCGACGCGGCGAACAGGGTGCCGATGGCGACTTTCATGGCATGACCGCCACCACGCTCTTCCCAAGTGATGGACAGGCGCTCGATGGTCATGGTCAGGATCACCATGGGGAACAGCGCCACCGACAGCCCGCGCTCCAGCCCCAGCTTGTGGCTGAACAGGCTGATCGCGGCGATCAGTACCACCACGAAGGTCAGCACCACCGACAGCCTGGGCAGCATCTGCAACTTGAGGTGCTCGAGGTACGAACGCAGCGACAGGCCCAGGGCCGTGATCACGGTGAACAGCGCAATGCCGAAGCCAAGCTGGGTCTCGCGGAAGGCCAGGGCGATCAGCACCGGGGTGAAGGTTCCCAGGGTCTGGAGGCCGATCAAGTTGCGCAGCACCAGGATCACCAGCACGCCGATCGGGATCATCACCATGATCATGAAGGTCTGCTGGGTCTGCAGCGGCAGCCCGTAGAGGGAATATTCGAGGAAGTCGGCGTCGGTGTTCTCGTCGGTCGCCTTGGCGAGGCGGATGGCGTTCATCTCGCTGCTGCTGAGGCTGAAGGTGACATTGACCTTGCGCCCGCCATCGACGGTAACCAGGTTGTCATCGCCAGTCCACCACAGCAGGCGGTCGCTCGGCAGGCCCTGTTCGCCCGTGTCGGGATTGAAGTACAGCCAGTCGTTACCGTTGAAGCTGCGCAACCACAGCTCCGGGGTCTGCGGGACATCGGCGACCAGACGCACGGTGTGCACCTTTTCCATCGGCACGTGGGCGATGGACAGCAGCAGGTCGATCACCTTGGCCTTGTTCAGCGGTGAGGTGTCGCCGGCCAGCAGCAGCTTGACGTTGTCGTCGTTGAGGTTGTTGACCCGCTTGATGGTTTCGCTGACGAAGGTCTCGACATCGGCCGAATGCTGACGAATCGGCGCCATCAAGGCTTCGGCAGCGATCTTTTCCGGACCCTCCACCGCCAGGCTGTCACGGAAGGTCGGGCCTTTGACGGTGGCCTTTTCCGTGCTGTAGCGCTTGGTCAGCACCAGACGGTAATACAGGGTCTGGTTGCCGCTGGCACGGCGCGCCGACCAGGTCACCTTGCGGTTGCCGTCGGCGCGATTGACGCTGAAGCCGTAATTGTTGGAAATGAAGCTTTCGGTGATGCTGACATAGTCACGGTTCAGAGGCGGCACGAACATCTGCACCTTGACCGGATCCTTGCTGCTGGCGACGAACTCGACCTTGGCATCGATGTTCCACAGGTCGTCGGTTTCGTCTTCGGTCACCGGAATGCCGAGGACGAAGATCTGATAAGCCGTGACCGCCACGCCCAGCAGGACCAGGACGGTGATCAGGATTTTCAAATGAAGGGTAAGAGAGCGCATCGGGGTTACTCTGCGGTAGGAGCGACGATGGCACAGGCAGGTTTGCCGGCCGCGTATTTGAGGCTGGGATCGACCAGGGCATCGAAGTGCTTGAGCGCCTCGGCACCGATCAGCAGCGGGAACTGGAAGGCGCTACGGTCGGTGAGGTTGACCTCGATGGTGCGTCGGCTGCGCCCCATGCACATGTCCAGTTCGATGACCGGCCGGGCGGTGTAGGCCTTGCCCTGCTCGGCATCGTAGTCGCCGGCCCGGCGCTTGATCTTGCTGACCCGTGCCAAGGGGCGTTCGATCGGGTGCGAGTGGGCCGTGTCGATGGCCAGGTAGAAGCGCACCCAGCTCTCGCCATTACGCTTGAAGCGCTTGATGTCACGGGCGCTGAGCGAGGCGGTCTTGGCGCCGGTGTCGAGCTTGGCGGCCACTTCGAGGTCAAGGTCGAGCAGACGGGCGTACTCGTTCAGACCGTAGACGGTCTTCTGCGCAGCCTGTACCAGGGCACTGGGCACGATCAAGCAGAACAGCAATAGATAAGGCGTGAGTCTCATAGTCCTGGCGCAATGCAATGCAGTGTTCGAATCAACGCGAATGGCATGACTGCGCACGCTCCTTCGCAGGTCCGTGAATGCCTGAGGCTTCGACGAACGCTTCATCCCTAGAAATAGGAGGCGCGGCATTCTAGCACGCCGGTCTTGTGACGCTAGCCGCGCGGCGTTCAGACCTTCCGGGCAGGCGTAAGTTCTGCATTGAACTATTGTCGACAATGCGTCGTTCCACTTTGACGAAAACCCTCCATTGCGCTAGTTTCATGGCATCCGCAACTTAAGGTGTCGACACTATGCTGCAAGGCACGTCCTCTTCCTTGGCCGACACAGAACAGACCGAGACCCTGTCCGAGCATGTCTTCCGGCGTATCCAGGCAGCGATCGTGCAGGGCGAGATCGCACCGGGCAGCAAGATCTCCGAGCCTGAGCTGGCGCGCACCTACGGCATCAGCCGTGGCCCCTTGCGTGAGGCCATCCACCGCCTGGAAGGGCAGCGACTGCTGGTGCGTGTACCACACGTAGGGGCGCGGGTGGTCTCGCTCGACCAGGCCGAGCTGATCGAACTCTACGAGATCCGCGAGTCCCTCGAAGGCATGGCCTGCCGTCTGGCGGCCGAGCGCATGAGTCAGGAGGCGATCGACGCGCTGCGCCAGGTGCTCGACACCCACGAGCGCGATGCCGCCTTCCAGGCCGGCCTGGGCTACTACCAGCAGGAGGGCGATTTCGACTTCCACTACCGCATCATCCAGGGCAGCGGCAACCAGACGCTGGTCAAGCTGCTCTGCGGCGAGCTGTACCAACTGGTGCGCATGTACCGCATTCAGTTCTCGTTCACACCCAACCGCCCGCGTCAGGCCTTCGCCGAGCACCACCGTATCCTCGACGCGATCGCTGACCGCGACGGCGAGCTGGCTGAACTGCTGATGCGCCGCCACATCGGCGGCTCCCGGCGCAACATCGAACGGCACTTCCAGAGCGCCGATACCCCGTCACGAGGTGAGTCATGAGCACGAAGCACACGCCCGGCCAACGCTTTCGCGACGCCGTCGCCGCCGAACGCCCCCTGCAGGTGGTCGGCACCATCAATGCCAACCATGCACTGCTGGCCAAGCGCGCCGGTTTCAAGGCCATCTACCTGTCCGGCGGTGGCGTGGCGGCTGGTTCGCTAGGCCTGCCGGACCTGGGGATCAGCGGGCTGGACGACGTACTGACCGACGTGCGCCGCATTACCGACGTCTGCGACCTGCCGCTGCTGGTGGATGTCGACACCGGCTTCGGTGCCTCGGCGTTCAACGTCGCGCGTACCGTACGCTCGATGATCAAGTTCGGCGCCGCTGCCCTGCACATCGAAGACCAGGTTGGCGCCAAGCGCTGCGGCCACCGGCCCAACAAGGCGATCGTGCCCCTGCAGGAGATGGTCGACCGGATCAAGGCAGCGGTCGACGCGCGCACCGACGACAGTTTCGTGATCATGGCACGCACCGACGCCCTGGCCGTCGAGGGGCTGGAGTCGGCCCTGGACCGTGCCGCCGCCTGCGTCGAAGCCGGTGCCGACATGGTGTTCCCCGAGGCGATCACCGAACTGCCACTGTACAAGGTCTTTGCCGATCGGGTACGCGCGCCGATCCTGGCCAACATCACCGAGTTCGGCGCCACGCCGCTGTACACCACCGATGAGCTGGCGTCGGTCGACGTGAGCCTGGTGCTGTACCCGCTGTCGGCCTTCCGGGCCATGAACAAGGCCGCCGAGAACGTCTATGCCGCCCTGCGTCGCGACGGCACGCAGAAACAGGTGCTCGATACCATGCAGACGCGCATGGAGCTGTACGACGCCATCGGCTACCACGCCTTCGAGCGGCAGCTCGATGCGCTGTACCGAGCGCCCGAGGACCGTTGAACCCGATACACCGCCATTCGCCTGTCATCCAGAACAAATCCAACAAGGAGAACGTCCATGGCCGAAGCAAAAGTATTGAGTGGCGCTGGCCTGCGCGGCCAGGTCGCAGGGCAGACGGCACTGTCGACCGTCGGCCAGGCCGGCGCCGGCCTGACCTACCGCGGCTACGATGTCCGTGAACTGGCCGCGCACGCTGAATTCGAAGAGGTCGCCCATCTGCTGCTGTATGGCGAGCTGCCCACCCAGGCCGAGCTCGACGACTACAAGCACGCGCTCAAGGCGCGGCGCGATCTGCCCCAGGCGCTCAAGGAGGTGCTCGAGCGCCTGCCCAAGGACACCCACCCGATGGACGTCATGCGCACAGGCTGCTCGGTGCTCGGCACGCTGGAGCCAGAACGCACCTTCGACCTGCAGCACGACCGCACCGATCGACTGCTGGCGGCGTTCCCGGCGATCATGTGCTACTGGTACCGCTTCACGCACCACGGCACGCGCATCGATTGCACCAGCGACCAGGACACCCTGGCTGGCCACTTCTTGGCGCTGCTGCACGGCAAGACGCCCGACGCGTTGCACGTTAAGGTGATGAATGTCTCGCTGATCCTGTACGCCGAGCATGAGTTCAATGCCTCGACCTTCACCGCACGGGTCTGCGCCTCGACCCTGTCGGACCTGTATTCCTGCATCACGGCGGCCATCGGCACATTGCGCGGACCTCTGCATGGTGGGGCCAACGAGGCGGCCATGGCGCTGATCGAACGCTTCGCCTCCGCCGAAGAGGCACGCACCGAGCTGCTGAAAATGCTCGAGCGCAAGGACAAGATCATGGGCTTTGGGCATGCCATCTACAAGGAGTCCGACCCGCGCAACGAGGTGATCAAGGGCTGGGCCGAACGGCTCGCCACCTCGGTGGGCGACCGCGTGCTGTTCCCAGTGTCCCAGGCCATTGATGCGACCATGTGGGAGCAGAAGAAGCTGTTTCCCAACGCCGACTTCTACCACGCCTCGGCCTATCACTTCATGGGCATCCCGACACCTCTGTTCACGCCCATCTTCGTCTGTTCGCGGTTGACCGGCTGGGCCGCGCATGTGTTCGAGCAGCGTGCCAACAACCGCATCATCCGCCCGAGCGCCGAATACACCGGCGTCGAACAGCGCACGTTCGTGCCAATCGAGCAGCGTTGAGCCTGAGGGGCGCCGACGCCGAACCTGTGGGAGCGGGCTTGCCCGCGAATGCGCAAGCGCGGGCACCTGGGCGTCCAGCATCGACGCATTCGCGGGCAAGCCCGCGCCCACACGTGCGGCGCACGCCTTCCGATTACCGTGAGCGAGCCTGATCCCGCATGAATACCGACTACCGCAAGCACCTCCCCGGCACCGACCTCGACTATTTCGACGCCCGTGCTGCCGTCGAGGCGATCCAGCCCGGCGCCTACGCAGGGTTACCCTATACCTCGCGCGTGCTGGCCGAGAACCTGGTGCGCCGCTGCTCCTCAGCGACCCTCGAGGCCTCGTTGCGCCAGCTGATCGAGCGCCGTCGCGACCTGGACTTCCCCTGGTACCCGGCACGTGTGGTGTGCCATGACATCCTGGGGCAGACCGCCCTGGTGGATCTGGCCGGCCTACGTGATGCCATCGCCGACAGGGGTGGCGATCCCGCGCAGGTCAACCCGGTGGTGCCGGTGCAACTGATCGTCGATCATTCCCTGGCGGTCGAGTGCGGCGGCTACGACCCGCAGGCGTTCGAGAAGAACCGCGCCATCGAGGACCGCCGTAACGAGGACCGCTTCCACTTCATCGACTGGACCAAGCAGGCGTTTCGCAACGTCGAGGTGATCCAGCCTGGCAATGGCATCATGCACCAGATCAACCTGGAGAAGATGTCGCCGGTGATCCGCGCCGAGCACGGTGTGGCCTATCCCGATACCTGCGTAGGCACCGACAGCCATACGCCCCACGTGGATGCCTTGGGCGTGATCGCCATCGGCGTCGGCGGCCTGGAGGCCGAGAACGTCATGCTCGGGCGGGCCTCGTGGATGCGCCTGCCAGACATCGTCGGGGTCGAGCTGAGCGGGCGCCTGGCCGAAGGCATGACCGCCACCGACCTGGTGCTGGCGCTCACCGAATTTCTGCGTCAGCAGAAAGTGGTCGGCGCCTACTTGGAGTTCCATGGCGAGGGTGCGCGGGCGCTGACCCTGGGCGACCGCGCGACCATTTCCAACATGGCCCCCGAATATGGCGCCACGGCGGCGATGTTCGCCATCGATCAGCAGACCCTGGACTACCTGCGCCTGACCGGGCGCGAGGACGTGCAGGTGGCGCTGGTCGAAACCTACGCCAAGGTCGCCGGCCTGTGGGCTGACACCCTGAAGGACGTCGTGTACGAGCGTACCTTGCGCTTCGACCTGAGCCGGGTCGAGCGCAACCTGGCCGGCCCGTCCAACCCTCATGCCCGTGTGGCCACCCGTGACCTGGCCGCCAAGGGCATCGCCGGTGCCTGGAGCGACCAGCCAGGGCAGATGCCCGATGGCGCCGTGATCATCGCTGCCATCACCAGTTGCACCAACACCAGCAACCCGCGCAACGTCATCGCTGCCGGGCTGCTGGCGCGCAATGCCAACCGTCTGGGGCTGACCCGCAAGCCCTGGGTCAAGTCCTCGCTGGCGCCCGGCTCCAAGGCGGTTCAGCTGTACTTGCGCGAAGCCGGACTCGAGCACGAACTCGAACGCCTGGGCTTCGGCATCGTCGCCTTCGCGTGCACCACCTGCAACGGCATGTCCGGGGCGCTCGACCCGGTGATCCAGCAGGAAATCATCGATCGCGACCTGTACGCCACCGCCGTGCTGTCGGGCAACCGCAATTTCGATGGACGCATCCATCCCTACGCGCGCCAGGCGTTCCTGGCCTCGCCGCCGTTGGTGGTGGCCTATGCGATCGCCGGCACCATCCGTTTCGACATCGAAAAGGACGTGCTGGGCGTGGTCGACGGTCGGCCGATCCGGCTCAAGGACCTCTGGCCCAGCGATGCCGAGATCGACGCGGTGGTGCGCGCGGCCGTCAAGCCCGAGCAGTTCCGCCAGGTCTACATTCCCATGTTCGCCGTCGAGTCGTTCAATGGGCCGGCCGTGGCACCGCTCTATGACTGGCGTCCGATGAGCACCTACATTCGTCGGCCGCCCTACTGGGAAGGTGCCCTGGCCGGGGAGCGCACGCTGCGCGGCCTGCGCGCGCTGGCGGTGTTGCCGGACAACATCACCACCGACCACCTGTCGCCGTCCAACGCCATCATGGCCGACAGCGCGGCGGGCGAGTACCTGACGCGCATGGGCGTCCCTGAAGAAGATTTCAACTCCTACGCCACTCACCGCGGCGACCATCTCACGGCCCAGCGCGCCACCTTCGCCAATCCCAAGCTGTTCAACGAGATGGTCCGCAATGCCGATGGCAGCGTGCGCCAGGGCTCGCTCGCACGGCTCGAGCCGGAAGGGCAGGTGATGCGCATGTGGGAGGCCATCGAGACCTACATGCAGCGACGTCAGCCGCTGATCATCATCGCCGGTGCCGACTATGGGCAGGGCTCGTCCCGTGACTGGGCGGCCAAGGGTGTACGCCTGGCCGGGGTGGAGGCCATCGTCGCCGAAGGCTTCGAGCGTATCCACCGGACCAATCTGGTGGGCATGGGCGTCCTGCCGCTGGAGTTCCAGCCGGGTACCGACCGCAAGACCCTGGGCATCGACGGCAGCGAAACCTTCGATGTGCTCGGCGAGCGCACCCCGGGGGCATGCCTGACGCTGGTGATCGTGCGGCGCGACGGTACGTCGTTGCAGGTGCCGGTGACCTGTCGCCTGGATACGGCCGAAGAGGTGTCGATCTACGAGGCCGGGGGCGTGCTGCAGCGTTTCGCCCAGGATTTTCTCGACGCTCGCACTTGACCTTCATCGTCGTCGCGGCGTGCGCCGCGACGATTTACACAGGAGAATCCCATGCACGCTCCGCAACTCAAGATTCCCGCCAGTTACCTGCGTGGCGGCACCAGCAAAGGCGTGTTCTTCCGCCTGCAGGACTTGCCCGAGGCCGCGCAGCAGCCAGGCCCGCTGCGCGACGCCTTGCTGCTGCGCGTGCTGGGCAGCCCCGATCCTTATGGCAAGCAGACCGACGGCATGGGTGGTGCGACGTCCAGCACCAGCAAGGCAGTGATCCTGGCGCCGAGCGAACGTCCCGGGCACGACGTGGATTACCTCTTCGGTCAGGTGTCGATCAACACGGCCTTCGTCGACTGGAGCGGCAACTGCGGCAACCTGTCGGCGGCGGTCGGTGCCTTCGCCATCGCCTCCGGCCTGCTCGACGCACGGCATCTGCCGCACGATGGGCTGGCGACCGTGCGGATCTGGCAGGCCAACATCGGCAAGACCATCGTCGCCCAGGTGCCCATGCAGGCGGGGCAGGTCCAGGAGACGGGGGATTTCGAGCTCGATGGCGTGACCTTCCCGGCGGCCGAGGTGCAATTGGCATTCGTCGATCCGGCGGCCGACGACGGCGAGGGCGGGGGCGCCATGTTTCCCACCGGACGGTTGATCGATGTTCTGGAGGTGCCGGGAATCGGCACCTTCGAGGCTACCCTGATCAACGCTGGGATCCCGACGATCTTCCTCGACGCCGCCGCGCTGGGTTATGACGGTACGGAGCTGCAGTCCGCGATCAACAACGATGCCCGGGCGCTGGCACGCCTGGAGACGATCCGTGCCCACGGCGCCCTGCGCATGGGCTTGATCACCCGTCTCGAGGAGGCGGCCGGTCGTCAGCATACGCCCAAGCTGGCCTTCGTCGCACCGCCAGCGGCCTACACTGCCTCCAGTGGCAAACCGGTGCAGGCCAGTGACATCGACCTGCTGGTTCGCGCCTTGTCCATGGGCAAGCTGCACCATGCCATGATGGGCACCGCCGCGGTGGCCATCGGCACGGCGGCGGCCATCCCTGGTACCGTGGTCAGCCGGGCGACAGGTGGGCAGGCGCAGGCGACCGTGCGCTTCGGTCATCCCTCCGGCACCTTGCGGGTCGGCGCCGAAGTACGCCAGGAGCAAGGCGAATGGGTGGTGACCCAGGTCACCATGAGCCGCAGCGCACGCACGCTGATGGAAGGCTGGATACGCGTCCCGGCCGATTGCCTGGAACCCGTCTGAGGCACGCTGTGGCACAACGAAAAAGCCCCGGCATTGGCCGGGGCTTTTTTTCACCGCTTGCAGCTTACCGCTTACTGCTCATCACGCCTGAACCACTGGAATCATGGCATTGGCCGCAGCCTCGCGGAATTCGGCGATCTGGTCGAAGCTCAGGTAGCGGTAGACATCGGCCGCCATGCTGTCGATGTCCTTGGCGTACGCCATGTACTCTTCGACGGTCGGCAGCTTGCCGGTGATCGAGGCGACCGCGGCCAACTCGGCCGATGCCAGGTACACGTTGGTGGCGTCGCCCAGGCGGTTGGGGAAGTTGCGCGTCGAGGTGGACACCACGGTCGCGCCGGTCTGGACCCGTGCCTGGTTGCCCATGCACAGCGAGCAGCCTGGCATTTCCATGCGTGCGCCAGCCTTGCCGTAGATGCCGTAGTAGCCTTCTTCGGTCAGCTGGTGGGCGTCCATCTTGGTCGGCGGAGCCAGCCACAGGCGCGTTGGAATGCCGCCCTTGACCTTTTCCAGCAGCTTGCCGGCAGCGCGGAAGTGACCGATGTTGGTCATGCACGAACCGATGAACACTTCATCGATCTTCTCGCCTTGTACCGAGGACAGCAGGCGCGCGTCGTCCGGGTCGTTCGGCGCGCAGAGCACCGGCTCCTTGACGTCGGCCAGGTCGATCTCGATGATCTCGGCGTACTCGGCATCGGCATCGGCCGACAGCAGCTCCGGGTTGGCCAGCCAGGCTTCCATGGCCTGGGCACGACGCTCCAGGGTGCGTGGATCGCCGTAGCCTTCGCTGATCATCCAGCGCAGCAGGGTGATGTTGGATTGCAGGTATTCGGCGATGGCCTTTTCCGGCAGCTTGATGGTGCAACCGGCGGCGGAGCGCTCGGCCGAGGCGTCGGACAGCTCGAACGCCTGCTCGACGGTCAGCTCGTCCAGACCTTCGATTTCCAGGATACGGCCGGAGAAGGCGTTCTTCTTGCCCTTCTTCTCGACGGTCAGCAGGCCTTGCTGGATGGCGTAGTAGGGAATCGCATGGACCAGGTCGCGCAGGGTGATGCCAGGCTGCAGCTTGCCCTTGAAGCGCACCAGGATCGACTCGGGCATGTCCAGCGGCATGACGCCGGTGGCGGCGGCGAAGGCCACCAGGCCGGAACCGGCCGGGAAGGAGATGCCGATCGGGAAGCGGGTGTGCGAGTCACCGCCGGTGCCGACGGTGTCAGGCATCAGCATGCGGTTCAGCCAGCTGTGGATGATGCCGTCGCCCGGACGCAGCGACACGCCGCCACGGGTGCGGATGAAGTCCGGCAGGGTGTGGTGGGTGGTGACGTCGATCGGCTTGGGGTAAGCGGCGGTGTGGCAGAACGACTGCATGACCAGGTCGGCGGAGAAGCCCAGGCACGCCAGGTCCTTCAGCTCGTCGCGGGTCATCGGCCCGGTGGTGTCCTGGGAACCGACGGTGGTCATCTTCGGTTCGCAATAGGTCCCCGGACGTACGCCCTTGCCTTCTGGCAGGCCGCAGGCACGGCCGACCATCTTCTGCGCCAGGGTGTAGCCCTTGCCGGTGTCGACCGGCGCTTCCGGCAGCTTGAACAGGTCGGTGGCGCCCAGGCCCAGCTCGGCGCGAGCCTTGTCGGTCAGACCGCGACCGACGATCAGCGGGATGCGGCCGCCTGCGCGGACTTCGTCGAGCAGTACTTCGGTCTTGAGGGTGAAGGTGGTGACCAGTTCGTCGCTGTCGTGACGACGGACTTCGCCCTTGTACGGGTAGACGTCGATCACGTCACCCATGTTCAGCTCCGTGCAGTCGAACTCGATCGGCAGGGCGCCGGCGTCTTCCATGGTGTTGTAGAAGATCGGTGCGATCTTGGTGCCGAAGCAGAAGCCACCGGCGCGCTTGTTCGGCACGTACGGGATGTCGTCGCCGAAGAACCACAGCACCGAGTTGGTGGCGGACTTGCGCGAGGAACCGGTACCGACCACGTCACCGACGTAGGCGACCGGGAAGCCCTTGGCGCGGACCGCCTCGATCTGCTTGAGCGGACCGACCGAGCCCGGCTGCTCCGGCTCGATGCCGTCGCGGGCCATTTTCAGCATGGCCAGCGCGTGCAGCGGGATGTCCGGGCGCGACCAGGCGTCCGGGGCCGGCGACAGGTCGTCAGTGTTGGTCTCGCCGGGCACCTTGAACACGGTCAGGGTGTACTTGTCGGCGATGGCCGGGCGCTTGGTGAACCACTCGCCGGCGGCCCAGGATTCCAGCACGGCCTTGGCGTGGGCATTGCCCGCCTTGGCTTTCTCGGCAACGTCATGGAAGGCGTCGAACATCAGCAGGGTGTGCTTGAGCTGTTCGGCCGCGACGGCGCCCAGTTCGGCGTCGTCCAGCAGCTCGACCAGCGTGGCGATGTTGTAGCCGCCCTGCATGGTGCCCAGCAGCTCGGTGGCGCGCTTGCGATCGATCAGCGGCGAGGCGGCCTCGCCCTTGACCACGGCGGACAGGTAGGCGGCCTTGACATAGGCGGCTTCATCGACCCCTGGCGGGACGCGGTGGGTGATCAGGTCGACGAGGAAGGCTTCTTCGCCAGCAGGCGGGTTCTTCAGCAGTTCGACCAGGCCTGCGGTCTGTTCGGCGTTCAGCGGCTGGGGCACGATACCCAGGGCGGCACGCTCTTCGGTATGTTTGCGGTAGGCTTCAAGCACAGTTATTTCCCTCATCAGTGGTCCCCTCTAGGGGACCGGGACGCTCATCCGGGGTGTCCGGCGACCTTGCGCAAGACGGCCGTCTGGGCCGTGCAGCCAAGGCGGCAGGACATCCTCGCGGAAGCTGTTTTCAAAGTTTTACGCCTGCAGAACGGGGAGCTGATGAGGGCTGGCCCTGGGCACGCCTGAGGCGCGTGACCGGGCCAACGCCGTTCTACCGGATGACTGTGCTCGTGACGCTTTGAAAACAGCTTCCAACGGACATTGGTGCCTGGAAAAGGCGAATGGATTCTACGGTAAAAAGCGCCACAAGGTAAGGCGCGCTGTTCGACTTTACCCCGTGACCCCCGTTAGACAAAGGGCTAACATGGGCCGGTGTCCCGTTCTCAAGCCGTTGTCCTGCAATGTCCAATCAGTCCATCAAGACCCCGTGCGTGGGGCTATGCTCCACGGTCTACGGTGACCACGTGTGCCGTGGCTGCAAGCGTTTCCATCACGAAGTGATCCACTGGAACAGCTATGACGATGACGCCAAGCGAGCGGTATGGTTGCGCCTGGAGGCCTTGCTGGTGCAGGTGATGATGGCCAAGCTGGAAGTGTTCGACCGCGAGCGTCTGCGCGAACAGCTCGAACAGCGCTCGATCCGCTTCGTCGCTCACCAGTCCGAGTATTGCTGGGCCTATCAGCTGATCGCCCGCGGGGCGCGGATGATTCGTGACCTGGAGGCCTATGGCATGGCGTTGCTGCCGGAGTTTCGCGATTGGGAGTTGCCACGGCTGCGCGATGCCATCGACCGCGAGTTCTTCCTGCTGTCCGAGGCGCATTACGACCGCTACATCGCGCCGCTGTTCCTGCATCCTGAGGCACGCTAGCAAGGTTTCCTCCTGCGTAGCCCCTGGGGTCCGCCTTTAGAGTCGCTGCTCCTTTCTCGACACGGTGCAGCGCCATGAGCGAATACGTCTTCGAACCTCACTTGTCTTTCAATGCCAAGTGTTACTGGCAATTTGACGAGGGTGCGCTGAGCGAACGCGAGCTGCTCAGGTCGCGGGGCGAGCGGGTCAAGCCCCTCTGGGTGGAGTTCAATGACTGGAATGGCGACGACGGTTGGCTGATGTCCGGACGCGACTATCGGCCCGAAGAAATCCAGTCCTTCCTCCATGACCAGTTGCCATTGCTAGGCCCGCGTCAGCGCATCTACTGCGAGTTCTTCTGGTTCGGGACCTACCGGATCGGTGAGTTCTACGCCTACGAGATAAGGCCTGCCTACGCCGGCGTCAACGTCAATCGCTGGCCTGACCTGAACTATGTGCTGGACGTGAGCCGCAACGGCTACCTGGGGATGTACCCTACCGACACCCCGGCAGGCCGCTCGCCATTGAGTTTGCCACCCCAGGTCGAGGTCGTGATGCCGGACCCGCTGCCGCACGTGGGTATCGAGCTGCCCGCCGATCCGCCGGTGGAAAGCCGTGGGATGCTGTTCCTCTACCGCAAGGGCAAGGTCACGCCGCTCTGGACCCTTGAGGGGCTCGACCCGAAGACCCTGCAGGTCGGCGAGGTGCGTACCGGGCTCGAGCTGTACGGGCCGACGGGGCGGATCGTGCGGCGCCTGATCGAACAGGGCAGGGCCTACCTCAATGACCGCCGGGGCCACCGGGGACGTCTGGCGATTCAGATGGTGAACATGACGGTACCGCCGCATCCCAAGCCGGATGCCGGTGCCATCTGACGGTCGCGTGTTCAGTCACCGGTGTATTCACAGCCGCTGGTGCAGGTCTCGTGGATCCTGACCTTGGACAGCTCCGGCAGCAGCGGCTTGACCTGGTGCCAGATCCAGTGCGCGATGACTTCGCTGGTCGGGTTTTCCAGGCCAGGAATGTCGTTGAGGTAGTTATGGTCGAGCTGCTCATAGATCGGTTTGAATACCGCCTTGATCTCGGAGAAGTCGCGGATCCAGCCGGTGTGTGGATCGACCGGGCCGGTCAGGTGCAGGGCGACCTTGAACGAATGACCATGCAGACGACCGCATTTGTGCCCCGCCGGCACGTTGGGCAGGCGGTGGGCAGATTCGAAGGTGAATTCCTTGAAGATTTCCAAACTCGTAGACTCTGTAGAACCCATACGGGCGTGCAGTCTACCAGCATGACGGCTACAAGGGGCGCAGCCGGTCCTTGAGCCGCCCGGTGGCGATGAGTTCCAGCAGCTCGTCGCCCAGCCGTCGGCTTTCCTCGATGGCGGTGTACCAATAGCGTTTGCGGCTCGCCGCGTCACCCAGGAAGCGCTTGAAGTCACCTCGGTCCGGCAGTTTGCCGAAGGGCAGACGGGCCAGGTACTGCGGCGAAGGCGTCATCAGCAGGACGTTGCGCAGCCGTCGGGCATCACCCTTGCGCCACGGCAACCCTTTGTCGAACCAACCCGGGATGATCGTGTCGGTGAAGTGTGGATAGAGCACCAGGTCGTCGCCCTGATACGGCAGGTCCAAGTGGTAGTCGAGCAGCCCGCCGTCGCGGTAGGTTCCGCTGCCAGCCCCTGGAAGGTCGCGCACGCCCTGCATGACCATCGGGATCGACCCCGAGGCCAGCAGCGCTTGGCGCAGGTTGGCCGTACTCAACGGCACGCAGCGAGAAGGAAAGTCGTCCAGGCTGTCGAGCGGTGGCGCGGCCCGGCAGTCGTGCAGCACCAGGCGCTCGAAATGCCGTGCCAGGCGTGTACGACCCAGCACGTTGTCCGCCACCACCGAGGACAGGCCCAGGCCGAGCCGGCCACGGTGGTCATCGGCCAGCAGACCCCGGCTTTTGACCACGAGCACGTTCAAGCGGTAATGGGCGTTGTCCAGAATGTGTCCGTCGCCCCCCTGCAACAGCGCCTCGAGCATGTCTTCGCAGCGTCGGCTGACGTCGGCGAGGGTCGCCCCCTTGGCGAAATCCAGCTCGGTGTACAGCGTGGCGAGCCGACGCAGCCCTTCGACCGGATCGGCGAGGCAGGCACTGGCGAAACGCCAGGCCCCGATCGAAGCGCCGATCAAGGCGCGTGGGCGTGGCGCCGACGGCAGCCATTGGCCGAACAGCGCCAGGTCCAGGCCCTGGATGCCGAGCGGCTTGGGTCCGCCGGCAGCGCCCGGTACGATTCCGACGTCGATCGCCCGCAGGCCCTGCTCGCGAATGTGGGCAAGGGCCTGCTGGCCGGCCTTGAACGTCAGGGCAGGGTAGGGGATATGGATGGCGCTCATGGCAGGCCTCGCGTGAAACGGATTGGCCATTATAGGGAAGCCGGGCGTCGATGGCTGCGCTATCATGCCGCCGGTCGCTTCAGGTTGAGTTAAGCCGCAAGCCCTACGCTTGAGCCCGTACCCAACACGAAGACCTCGATGGAGAGACCCATGAAAACATTGACTGCCCTGCTGACCGCCGCCACGCTTGCCTTGGGGGCCAACGTGGCCCTGGCCAAGGACGTCCAGCCCGATGAAGTGGTCAAACTGGTCAATGGCAAGACCATCAAATCGCTCGACGAACTCAAGGCGGCGGCGATCGCCAAGCATCCCGGCTCGACGGCCACCGATTCGGAGCTGGAAAACGAATACGGCCGTTACATCTACAAGGTCGAGTTGCGCGACGCCCAAGGCGTGGAGTGGGACGTCGACCTGGACGCCGGTACCGGTGAAATCCTGAAGGACGAACGGGACAACTGATGAACGATCTGTCGCTGATGGCGCGCGGCCTGGTGCTGGCGCTGTCGGCCTGCTGCTCGCTGGCGGTGGCCCGCGACCTGGACCAGGATGAAGCCTTGGAACTGCGACGCGAGGGCGTCATCCTGCCGCTGGAGAAGCTGCTGGAAGCGGCTTTGGCGCGCCACCCCGGTTCGCGTCTGCTCGAAGCCGAGCTGGAACAAGAACACGGGCGCTACGAGTACGAGGTGGAGATGCTCACCCCTGAGGGCGTGGTCCGCGAGATCAAGCTCGATGCCAGTACCGGTGCGTTGCTCAAAGACGAGGAAGACGACTGAATGCGCTTGTTGCTGGTGGAGGACAACGTTCCGCTTGCCGATGAACTGACCGCGAGCCTGCAACGCCAAGGCTACGCGGTCGACTGGCTGGCCGATGGCCGCGACGCGGTGTACCAGGGTCAGAGCGAGCCCTACGACCTGATCATCCTGGACCTGGGGCTGCCAGGCCTGCCTGGGCTCGAGGTCCTGACGCAATGGCGAGCCGGTGGTCTGCTGGCGCCCGTGTTGATTCTTACGGCGCGTGGTTCCTGGGCCGAACGTATCGAGGGGCTCAAGGCCGGTGCCGACGACTACCTGAGCAAGCCCTTTCACCCTGAGGAGTTGCAACTGCGCATCCAGGCCCTGGTACGGCGTGCACGGGGTCTGGCCAACCAGCCGCGACTGGAAGCAGCCGGGCTGCACCTGGACGAGGCCCGTCAGTGCGTAACCCGCGACGGGCTCGACGTCCAACTGACCGCTGCCGAGTTTCGGTTGTTGCGCTACTTCATGCTGCACCCGCAGCAGATCCTTTCCAAGGGCCATCTGGCCGAGCACCTCTACGACGGCGAGACCGAGCGCGACTCGAACGTGCTCGAAGTGCACGTCAATCACCTGCGACGAAAGCTGGGCCGCAGCGTGATCGAAACCCACCGGGGCCAAGGCTACCGCTATGCCGGGTACGGCGGATGAAGTCCATTCAGGGGCGCCTGAGCCTTGGGCTGGTGGCGGTGCTGGTGGTGGTGGGGCTGGGGTTCGCGCAGTTGGGCCTGTGGCTGTTCGAGGTCGGTCTGCAGCGGTACTTGGAAGCGGGGCTGCGCAAGGAGAGCGAGAACCTGCTGGTGGCCCTGGTGCGTGGTCCGAACGGTCCGCAGCTGGATGAGCGCCGCGTGTCGGCTGCCTACCAGCGCCCTTTGTCAGGTTATTACTTTCGTATCGACTTCGAGCAGGGCAGTTGGCGTTCGCGCTCGCTCTGGGACCTGGAGATGCCCAAGCCGGCTCGGCCAGGTCTGGAAAGCGGCCATCAACTGGCGCCGGAAGGTCAGCAACTGCTGGTGCTGCGCGCGGATTACCGGCGCCTGGGTCAGGACATCTCGATCAGTGTGGCGCAGGATTATTCGCCGGTACGCGATGGCTTCAGACGTCTCGAGCAGATCGGGCTGGGTCTGGGGTTGGTGGCGCTGCTGTTGATTCTGGTGCTGCAGCGCGTGACCGTGACCCGCTCGCTGCGTCCGTTGGAGCGGGCGCGTCGACAGATCGCGCAACTGCAACAAGGGCGACGTTCGCAGCTGGACGAGCAGGTGCCCAGCGAGCTGGAGCCTCTGGTCGCGCAGATCAACCACTTGCTGGCCCACACCGAAGACAGTCTGCGACGCTCGCGCAATGCCTTGGGCAACCTAGGCCATGCCTTGAAGACGCCACTGGCGGTGCTGCTCAGCCTGGCGAGCAGTGACCGGCTCAAGGATCAGCCCGACGTGCGTGCGCAACTGCACGCGCAGCTCGAGCAGATCCAGCAACGTCTGGCCCGTGAGCTCAACCGCGCACGCCTGGCTGGCGATGCCTTGCCAGGGGCGCAGTTCGACTGCGATGCAGAATTGCCAGGGCTGCTGGCGACACTGGGCATGATCCACGGCGAAGGGTTGGCCCTGCGCAGCGACGTATCGCCTGGCCTGCTGCTGCCCTGGGACCGCGAGGATCTGCTCGAGCTGCTGGGCAACCTGCTGGACAATGCCTGCAAGTGGGCGGACAGCGAGGTGCGGCTTGCCATTGCACAGACGGCCGAAGGCTACCGGTTGTGGGTCGACGACGATGGTCCCGGCATTCCTGAAGGCGCACGCCAGAGTGTCCTGGAGCGTGGGTCGCGCCTGGACGAGCAGGTCGATGGTCACGGGCTGGGGCTGGGCATCGTACGGGATATCGTCGAGGCCTGGGGTGGGCGGTTGACCTTGCAGGAAAGCCCGCAAGGCGGGTTGCGGGTAGGTGTGCACCTGCCCGGGCGGTAGCGGTGCCGCCTCCAGTGCCGCCACCGTTGGCAAATCCTACCCACAAAACAGCCAATGCGTTGTCGTAGAAAAGGACAGTTGCTCACGTCCACACGGCGGCGAGGCAGTCAGACGATCCTCTGTGGGGGCCTGCCATGGCGCCGGATCGGCCGCGATGGCTGCAAGGCGGCCCCAGCGCCTTCTCACCGCTTCGCTGCAAGAAAGTTGCAGCTCAAGCGCATTTTTTTGAACTGGTCAGGGTCCTGGTGCGCTAGGCACAATGGCCCGCCGCACTGATGCAGTCCCCAGGGTGTCTCGGTCAAACAGGCAGTTCGTCAGGTAGTTCCTCTCCCATGTCCTCCAGAACCTCTAACACCGGCTGGCAGCGGCTGCTGCCGCCGTCTCTGAATACATCGCCACGCGAATGGCTGCGCGCAGGCCTCGGCGCCGTGCTGGGACTGTTCGTCGCCGGCTGGTTATGCAGCCTGGCCTTCGGGCCCTCGATCGCGCTGCACCTGCTCGGCCCCTTGGCAGCCTCGGCGGTACTGGTCTTCGCCGTTCACTCCGGCCCCCTGGCGCAGCCCTGGCCCGTGGTCGGCAGCTATGCGCTGGCGGGTATCGTCGGCTTGGCAATGCGGCATGTTCTGGGTGATACAGTGTGGGTCGCGGCCGCGGCGCTCGGCGTATCGATCCTGGGGATGTGTGTGCTGCGCTGTCTGCATCCACCCGGCGGCGGTGTGGCGGCCAGTCTGGTACTGGCCGACCCTGGGCTGGTGGCGATGGGTGATCAGGTGCTCGAACCGGTCCTGCTCAACGCGGTGATCCTGGTCACGGTCGCCGTTTTCTACAATCGCTTGACTGGCGTGCGTTACCCCAAGGGCGCAGCGCCCCGCAAGGACCTGCACCACACCCATGACCGACTGCCGACCGAGCGTGTCGGGGTCAATGCCGAGGATTTGGATCAGGCGCTGAGCGCGTTGGGCGAGTTCGTCGATGTCACCCGCGATGAGCTGGAGCGAATCATTTTGGCCACTGAGCAGCATGCGCTGCAACGCAGCCTCAGCGGTCTCACGGCGGCTTCGGTGATGTCCCGCGACCTTCAGGTCGCCACGCCCCAGACCAGCCTTGAGCAAGCCTGGCAGCTGTTGTCGAATCATCGCCTTCATACCTTGCCGGTACTCGATCAGGGCCGTCTGGTCGGGATCGTCAGCCTTGCCGATCTGGTCGGGCCGGCCATGGCCCGGGGGCGCTTCAGCTGGCGAGATCTGCTGGGTCGCCGCTCGGTGCGTCTGGAGCACATCATGAGTCGTCGGGTCGTCAGCGTCAGCGCGGATCACCCGCTGTCGCGCCTGTTGCCCCTGCTGTGCGAGCAGGGCCTGCACTGTCTACCGGTGCTGGACGGCGACACGCTGGTCGGCGTGGTGACCCAGACTGACCTGATCGCCGGGCTCGAGCGTGGTCTGCTCAACGCGTCAGTGCGTGCTCCCGGCGAGCGGGTCCCAGCGCTGTGACCAGTCGCTGACATCTTCGGCCACTTGGCGCCGCAGGATGTCCAAGGCGTGCTGCAAGGCTTCGCTGTCCCGTTCGCGGGCATGGATGAGAAAGGTCGGATAGGTGAACTCGGGTGCTTGTGGAACGCGCTCGAATACGCCGCTGTCCAGGTAGGCCTGCACGACACGGGTGCGAAAATAGCCGCTGCCGCCCTGATCGAGAATGAACTGCAAGGCCAGCGGACCCAGGTTGAAGCCTACGCTCGCCCGTGCACGGTCGGGCAGCGCCGCGTCATGCTGACGCCGAAAGGCCTCGCCCCAGTCCACGTAGACATAGGGCTCGGCGCACCCCGTGCGTTGGATCTGCACCAGTTTTTCTTCCATCAGTGGTTCCACCTGCAGGCCAGGTGCATAACTGGGCTGGTACACGAGCACCGCGTCGAGCAGTCCCATCTCGACCTTGCGCAGCAGCGATTCGCCGTTGCTGAGTTCACTGCGTACCGCATGCCCAGGCAGGGCCCGACGTACCGCGCAGACCCATTCGAGCATCAGCGGTGTGCCCAGGCTGACCTCGCCGCCGATGCGCAATACCGGTTGGCGGTCTTGGGTGCGCGGCAGGTCCCGGCGGGCGGCCTCCCAGGTCTGGACCAGTTGATTGGCATAAGTCAGGAAGGCTTCACCATTCGACGTCAACCGAGCGCCGCTACGGCCTCGTACGAACAGTTGGCAGTCCAGTTGTTGTTCCAGGCGCTGGACCCGTGCACTGATGGCAGTCTGCGACACGCACAGGCGATCGGCAGCGGCCACCAGGCTGCCGCACCGTGCGATTTCGAGGAAGGTCCTGGCTTGATCGATGTCCATGCTGTGACTCGGCGGTAAGAGAAACGACTGAAGGTCACGCAGCGGCCTGCCCGTTGTATCACAGGCGTGCGGCCACCTGTTCGAAGGTGGGGCGCGAGCTGACTGCTGGCTGTTGGCAGTCCTGGGCCAGCTGGCGCAAGTCGCACGCGTCATCCTCGGCACGCTCGAGCAGTTCGTCGAGCAGCAAGCCGAAAGCACGGACCTCGATGCGTTCCAGTCCGCTGGCCAGCTCATGAGGCGAGAAGGCGGCGGCGCCAAAGTCACCCAAAAGCCCCTCGCCTTCGTCATTGCACAGCACGTTGTGCGCGTAGAGGTCGCCATGGGTCAGGCCGCAGGCATGCAGGTGCGCTCCCGCCAGGGCCAGCGTGCGCAACAGCCGGCGCAGGGCTGGCAGGCGCCAGGGCAGGCGATCCGGATAGCGATCGCGGGTACAACTGTCGAGGCTGGGCGGCCCAGCCAGGTTGAACCAAGTGGGATCGATCAACGGCATGACCAGTGCAGGCAGGCCCGTCGGGTGATCGTCGATACGGCCGAGCAGACCGGTCAGGCCTGGATGCTGCCCGGCGGCCAGGCAAGCACGCACTTCGGCCAAGGGCGCCCCGTCGCTGGTCAGCGCGCCCTTGAACAGCTTCACGGCGACGTCGGTCGGTTCATCGTCGAGTCGGGCGCGATGGATGACACCCGAGGCCCCCTGACCCAGCACATCTTGCAAGGTCATTCGATCCCAGCGGATCGAACGGCAGGCGCGAAGGTCCGCCCGCGGCTCGGCCTCGCAAGGATTGCCCGAGAACGCCAGCCAGGCCAACCTGGGCAATTCCAGCAACCAGGAGGGCAGGGCGGTCAGGCGGTTGCTGGCCAGGCGCAGCAGCTCCAGGCGGTCGCAGCGTGACAAGGTCTCCGGCAGGCGCGCAAGCCGGTTGCCCGACAACATGAGCTTTTGTAGATGCGTGCAGCTGCCCAGCCCGTCGGGCAGCGTTTCGAGATGGTTTTCGGTCAGGATCAGGGCGCGCAGGGCCGGCGGTAGGGCATGGCTTTCGATGCGTCGGATCTGGTTGTTGCGAAACCCGACGGTTTCGAGTCGCTGGCACTGACCGATGGCCACGGGCATGTCGATGAACCGGTTGTCCGAGCAGAACAGCACTTTCAGGTGGCGCAGGCGGTACAAGTCGTGCGGCAGGTGGCTGAGCCGATTACCTGAAAGGTTCAAGACCTCCAGGCTGTCGGCCAGGCTGAAAATGTCAGGTGGGAATTCGTCCAGGTTCTGGTTGAGGTCCAGACGGGTCAGGCCTTGCAAGCGCCCAGCCTTCAGGTCATCGAGGGTGTGCATCGCCAATCACATGCCATTCGTTGTGAGGAGGCAGGCGATGATAGCGGCATTCGCTTCCAAAGGGGCGGCCATGGCGAAGAGGGTGGGGCGGTCAGGGTCGCCTACCTACCGCAAGTGGCGTAGGCTGAGCCTCTAAAGCCACGAGGAGTCGACCCCATGTCCGATCCTTACCACCTGAATCGCTTTGTCGAGGCGCAGCAGCCGGTGTACGCGCGCGCATTCGAAGAATTGCAGGCAGGCCACAAACGCAGCCACTGGATGTGGTTCGTTTTCCCCCAGCTACAAGGCTTGGGTCGCAGCGAGATGGCGGCACGCTATGCGATTTCCGGTGTGGGAGAGGCGCGTGCCTACTTGGCACACGACGTGCTCGGCCCTCGCCTCAAGCGCTGCATCATGGCATTGATGCAGCATACCGACAAAAGCGCTACGCAGATGCTCGGCACGCCTGACGACATGAAGCTGCACTCCTGCCTGACGCTATTCGACCAGGCCGACCCGGACGAAGCATTGTGGCAGCTGGCATTGCTGCAGTTCTTCGATGGTGCGCCGGATGCCGCGACGCTGGGCCGGCTGGAACGTTGAGCGGATTCAGGCCTTGCGATCGAGCTGACGCTCGATCATGTACTTGACGCTCAAGCGGCGCTCCTTCAAACGAAGCAGGTCATCGTCCTCATAGTTGCCGGCGGAAATCGACTCGGCTGCCAGCACCTGATTATCGATATCGGTGTAGTCGTCGAGCAGACGATCCAGCTCCTTGTCCGCCTGGCGGCGCTGCTGCACGATCTCGCGTGGGTAGTGCAAGTCCTGATACAGATCATGTGAAACCGGCATGGCGATGTTCCTTGTGCGGGTGACTGGATGATCTGTTTGAACGAGCTGCATGGAACGAGTTGAGCAAATCTGCAACCTGAGGCGACGAACGGTGGCAAGTGTCCAGTTTGGGCAGCGCACAGCCAGGCAGAGGCGCGTAGGTGGGCGCACCGTACCGGTTTCCAACGCTCGTGGGGCTGGCCATGGACTAAGCCGCTGTTTTAAGAGATTTTTTTCTTCTGGGGGGTTCCCATCGCCGGATTTGCTTGATACATTGTCGCTCATTCCCGCACAGCCAGTTACACCTCGGTTGTC
The DNA here is from genome assembly GCA_046940335.1 of Enterobacterales bacterium AN_CKDN230030167-1A_HGKHYDSX7. Classification (GTDB taxonomy): domain Bacteria; phylum Pseudomonadota; class Gammaproteobacteria; order Pseudomonadales; family Pseudomonadaceae; genus Aquipseudomonas. Next base: position 122,899 of record JBKYML010000001.1, on the reverse strand, counting down.
GGTGGATACAGGGGCGTCGCCAAGCGGTAAGGCAGCAGGTTTTGATCCTGCCATGCGTTGGTTCGAATCCAGCCGCCCCTGCCATTTTCATCCAAGTCATAATTTCTCGTTTCGTATGCGAAGGCGTATCGAAGCGTTTTCTCGTGCGTGTCATTTAGCGCTGGTGCACTAAAGGCGCCCTGTCGCCAGGGTTGTCGGGGCTTACAGCCTCCTGCGCCACCGCGGTGGCGCATCCTTCAGCTACCGTGCGCTCCAAGCAGTTCGCCAAGCGCCTTGGTCAGGGTGTTCGGTTGCACGGGTTTTTGCACCACCAGGCTGCCCGGCAGTTGCAGTCCCTCGAGATCGGCGTATCCCGTCAGAAAGACCACCGGTAGATGGGCATAGCGCTCACGTGCCGCTTGCGCCAACTGAGCCCCGTTGAACTCGGGCATGGCAAAGTCGGTGAGCAGGACATCGATTTCGTCGTCGAGCAGTGTCAGCGCATGCTCTCCGCCCGTGGCCTGGCGTACCCGATAGCCATACTGGTGAAGCATTTCGCCGATCAGTTCGCGCACCCGGTCATCGTCGTCCACCAACAGGACCGTGCGATCACTGCCGATGGTGCTCGAGGCCATGGAGACCGTTGGGCCGCTCACATGGATGGCCAATGGCTGCTTGACGGCCGGGAGGTAGACCGTCACTTCGGTGCCCTGGCCAGGCGCGGTGTCGATGCGCACGCCGCCGCCCGATTGCTTGGCGAAGCCGAACACCTGGGCCAGGCCCAGGCCCGAACCTTTGCCAATGTCCTTGGTGGTGAAGAAGGGCTCGAAGACCTTGCCGACGATCTCCTCGCTCATGCCGAAGCCCGTGTCACGGATCGAAAGGCTGACATACTCGCCTGGCTCAGGCTCCTCGGGACGCTGCGGCAGCGCTTCGATGTGCGTATTGCGGGTGCTGAGGGTCAGTTGCCCCCCTTCCGGCATCGCATCGCGGGCGTTGATCGCCAGGTTGAGGATGATCATCTCGGTCTGGGTTGGGTCGGTCAGCGCCTGCCACAGCAGCGGATCCAGGTCCAGGCGTACCGAAATACTGCCGCCGAGGGTACGACGCAGCAGTTCCTCTAGCCCGGCAAAGGTATCGTTCAGGTTCACCGGTATCGGTTCGAGTCGCTGGCGTCGGGAGAAGGCCAGCAACTGAGCGGTCAGCTTGGCGCCACGCTCGCCCGCTTCCCGGATGTGCTGCAGGCGGGAGGTGGCCTTGGCCAGGTCGGGCTTGGCCAGGTCGCGCTCCAGAAAGCTGGCGCCGGTCAGGATCACCGTCAGCAGGTTGTTGAAGTCGTGAGCGACGCCTGCCGTGAGCTGGCCTACAGCCTCCAGGCGCTGCATCTGCTGCAAGGTGGCCTCGATACGTTCGCGCTCGGCGATCTGCTCGCGCAGTCGACGGTTGGCCTCGCCCAGTTCCAAGGTGGCTTCGCGTTCGCTGGTGATGTCACGCGCGACGACATACAGCAGGTCATCGTCTTTCACCACCACCCACGACAGCCAGCGCTGCTGGCCGCTGGCATGCTGCACGGGGCCGACGAAGCGCGCGCTGCCAGTGCCCTGGCTGAGGGCGGCAAGCTCGGAAATGAACATGTCCCGTGCGGTCTCCGAGAGTACCGTCAGCAAGGAGGTTTCGGACAAGTGCGCGCGGGTGAAGCCGAGCACCGTTTCCCAGGCGGGATTGAGTGCCACGGGCGTGAGGTCCTGCTTGAGCACCGCCGACAGGTCCTGGGACAGGTCCCAGGCACGGTCACGCTCGCGGGTCCGCCGCTCGACACGCTCGCCCAGCATCTCGTTGAGCTGCTTGAGGGCCTGGGTGGCCAGGTGCTGCTGGTGCACGTCCTGCAGCACGCCTGAAAAACGCACGCATCGGCCATCGACGAAACGCGATTGCCCGGTGCTCAACAGCCAGCGCGGCTCGTGTCCGCCATGGCCCATGACCCGAAACTCCACGCGGTAGCGACCGCTACCGCTCGGCTGCAGCGCATGCTCGACCGCCTGGCGGACATGGGGGAGGTCGTCCGGAAACAGGCCGGCGAAGAACACGTCCATGTTCACCGGTACGTCCAGTGACAGGCCGAACAGGGCCCGGCAACGGTCGTCCCAGATCAGCTGGTCGCTGTCGGGTCGATAGTCCCAAGTACCCATGCCCGCTGCATCGATGGCGATCCGCGCGCGCGCTTCGACATCCGCCAGCGCCTGTTCGGCATGCCGGCGACGCTGGCGCTCCTGCACCTCGGTCATCGCGCGCCTGACGGCCTTGGGCAGCAGCGACAGGTTCTTCTTCAGTACGTAATCGGTCGCGCCGAGGCGGATCATTTCCACCGCGTGCTCTTCACCGTAGATACCGGACAAGAAGATGAACGGCACGTCGGGCGCCAGGCGCTGGGCGATGGCCAGCACCTCGGTGCCCGACGAGCTGGGTAGCACGCAGTCGCACAGAATCAGGTCGAAAAGCTCTTCACGCAATGCGTGCTCGGCGCCGACATGATCGAATGCCTGTCGCGCCTCTATGTGCAAGCCATTGCGCTCCAGGCGCATCAACGTCAGTTCGGCATCCATGGAGCTGTCTTCGACCATCAACAGCTTCAGCGGCCCGGACTGCGTGGTGACCGGGCTCAGTTGCCGCCTCGACGTGGCAGGCGGAGCGAACCGGGTGGTGGCTCGTTGAGCACCGCCCAGAAGATACCCAGGTCGGAGATGGCCGCCACGAACTCCTTGAAGTCCACAGGCTTGACCACATAGGCGTTCACGCCCAGCTCGTAGGCGCGCTCGAGGTCGGGTTCCTCGCGCGAAGAGGTCAGCATCACGGTCGGGATGCTACGCAGTTCCGGCGTCTCACGAACGATCTTCAGGACTTCCAGGCCGTCGACCTTGGGCAGTTTCAAGTCCAGCAACATCACGGCAGGGTTGCCGGCGTCGCGGTCCTTGAACGCGTTGCGTTGGAACAGGTAGTCCAGGGCATCGGCGCCATCGCGGATGACGATGACTTCATTGGCCAACTGACTGCGCTCCAGCGCCAGCAAGGTCAACTCCAGGTCTCTGGGGTTGTCTTCGACCAACAGGATCGGTTTGAGCATGATGATGCAGTGTCCTCAAGCGTGCAGCGGTTGTCGGGGCAGGGAAAAATGGAATGTCGCCCCTTTGTCTATCTGGCCTTCAGCCCAGACTTCGCCGTCATGGCGTTCGATGATACGGCGCACGCTGGCCAGACCGATACCCGTTCCCTCGAAGTCTTCCATGCGGTGCAGGCGCTGGAAGACCCCGAACAGCTTGTTAGCATAGGTCATGTCGAAGCCCACGCCGTTGTCGCGGATGAAGATCTCGGTGTGTGTCGCACTCTGTCGGTAATCGATCCATATGCGCGCCGGCGTACGGTTGCGGGTGTACTTGATCGCATTGGCAATCAGGTTCTGTAGCGCCATTTTCAGGAACGCCGGGTCGGCGATGACCTTGGGCAGCGAAGCGATCTCCCAGATGATCTCGCGTCCTTCGATGTCCGGCGACAGTTCGGAGCGGATGTTTTCGATCAGTGCATTGGGATCGACGTCGGACAGGCGCAGCGCCGAGCGTCCCATCTGCGAGAAATTGAGCAGATTGTCGACCAAGGTGCCAGCGAAACGCGCCGCCTCTTCGATATGCTGCAAGAAGCGCTGGCCGCGCTCGGTCATCGTCTTCGCTTCCATTTCGCTCAGCAGTTCGGTATAGCCGGCAATGTGTCGCAGAGGTGCGCGAAGGTCGTGCGAGACGCTGTACGAAAAGGCTTCGAGTTCCTTGTTCGAACGCTTCAGCTCACTGGCGAGCTGGGCCAGTTCCTCAGCCTTGCGCAGCACGATGCCGAGCACGGCGTTGCGCAGCTCCAGACTGCTTTCGAGGATCAACGGATCCCAAGGTCTGCTAAAGTCGCGAACCTCTTCCTGCCAGCGTTCAAAGCTGTTGCGCGGGTCCAGGTTGCCTTGTGGGCCGACCTGCTTTTCCGGGCGCCCGGCCCACTCGACCGTGCGCGCCTGCTCAGGCCTGAACCAGACCAGGTAATGGGAGTGGATCTGTGAAATGGCCAGGGCCAGCACGCCGGCGGCATGCTCGCCCAGCTCGGGCAGTTCTTCGATGTCACGCCGCACGTTGTCGGTGTGGAAGACGTTCTCGTCACCGCGACGCGACAGCCAGTGGACCAGCGCCGTGATCTGCGCAGTGGGTGGTGTCTGCCCGATGGTGTCGCAGCGGTCTGCGCTGATGATCGCGGCACCCGTGGCGTCGGCGAACGCCAACAGCACTTCGGGCAACTCCAGCAGGCCCTGCGCCACGCTGTCGTGATCGGCCATGGACGACAGCATCTTGACGATGTGCTGGCGCAGGTCGAGCAGCTTGCGGGTATTGGTATGCGACTCGCGAGATTCGATCTGCAGCGAGAGCACGCTGGCCAGCAGCTCGCAGGCAGTGCGCGTCTGGAAGTCCACCGTGCGCGGCTCGTCGTGGTGGCACGAAATCAGGCCCCAGAGCTTGCCGTCCACCACGATCGAGAGCGACATCGATGCCAGGGTGCCCATATTGCGCATGTACTGCAGGTGCACGGGCGAGACGCTGCGCAACGAAGCGAAGCTAAGGTCGAGCGGCTTGCCGGTGCGCGGGTTGTGCGCGGGTACCAGACGCGCCGGTTCGTAGTTGGCATCGCCAATCAGCCGAATGCGGTTGATCCGATACAGCTCGCGGGCCTGACGCGGGATGTCCGAGCCGGGGAAGCACAGTCCCAGGTAGCGCGGGTAGCCTGGTTCGGCTTCTTCGGCCAGCACCAGGCCATTGCCTTCGGCGTCGAAGCGGTAGGCCTTGACCCGGCCGAAACCGGTCAGGCGCTTGATTTCCTGGACGCTGCGCGTCAACAGGTCATGGATGTCGCCCACTTGATGAAGGCTGCCGACGAAGGCGCGGACCAGCGGATAGTGGCCGTTCTGCGACACCATGCTTTTGCACGGTTCGAACTCAGCCAGCAACACCTGATCGTGCCGATGGACCAGCAGCTGCAAGAGATCGCCCGACGCTTTCTCGGCGCACAGTTGCACATTGCTGATGTGGAACGGGAAGTTTTCCTGCTCCGGCATCTGCTTGAGATGCAGTGCAAGGTCGAACGTGGCGTCCAGGAACTGCCGTGCATCCAGCCCGATCAGCGCGCCCGCCGGCAGGCCCAGCCAGCGCTCGGCGTTCTCGCTGGCTTGCAGGATGCTGAAATCGCTTTCGTCCAGCACCAGCAGGAAGCCTTGCGGCTGGATGCTGCCAGGCACGCGGATGGGCTCTTGGGCGCAGCGTTCGATGGCTTGCTGGAGAGAAGGGTCGGCGATGATCAAAGGTAATGCTCCCGGTCCGTCGTAAGCGATCGGACATGTAGGCACAGGACATGGGACTGTCCAAGGTATCAGAAAAAGGCCGAGATTACCGGCTCGTGTGCATCGGAAAGTCCACATGCTCGTCGGTTTCATCGGCACGCGCCGTGGCAGGACGTTCGGCGTGATCACCCGCATCGTCAGGGTAGACATAGCTACCGCCAGTCAACGCCAGACGGCTTGCACAGTCGGTGCTCCCTGCTTACACGAGACCTTGCCATGTCTGATCCTCTTGCCACGGACGTCAGCATCGACATGCTGATCGCCCGTCGACTTCCGGTGTGGTTGCAATCGGCTTCGGCCGACCAGCACGCGGCCTTGCGCAATCATCTGCTGGCGCAGCAACGTGCCCATTCCCGGGCCCAGCGTCTGCTCGACGCCATTCCTGCCTTGCCTGCATTCGCCGAGACACTGTTATCGCCCGCGCTGGAGCGTGAGCTGGGCTGTCGCCTGGACGTGCGTGCCAGCCAGCTCGACCTGGTGTTTTACGTACCAGAAGCCAGCGCCGGTCTGGGGCTGGCCCGAACCTTCAAGCGCCATGCCAGCAAACAGAGCCTGCTGGCAGCGGCGCTACACAACTTCGAGGCCAGCGAGGCCGAGGCGGGTGCCTTTTCGATCGACACCAAGCTCGTCGATGCCGCAGGGCAGCGTATCGACTGTGCACCTGAGCACTTTGCACGACTTTGCCGGGCATTGGACATCGGCGGTCAGTACCAACGTCAGTTGAAAACGATGCTGACGCCAGGCGGCGAGGCCGGCAAGGCAGTCGATCGCATCCTGGAAGATGCGTTTCGTACGGCTCTGCGGGCTGATGTCAGTCTGGCTCGGTCGATGGGAAGGCTGGATCAGGACAATTACCGCCGCTTGCAGGCGTTGGCGGCCTCGGTGGTTCCCCCTGATACGCATGTGTTGAAGCCGTATGAGCTGCGTGTACTTGGCAAGCGAGTCAAAGGTGCCGTGGCGATCGAGGTCTGGTCGGGAGACGCGGCGGCCAATCTGGACGCCATCGTGGCGTGGATACCAGGCGATCCGGTTGCCGCTGTTTCCTTGCATGCGTCGTGGCGTGGGTTGTCGGTCGCTCTGGCCGGGCGGTTTGCGGTCCCGGGATACCGTGCCTTCTTCGCGCAGTTGTTGGCCACGGAAGATCAGGCGGCATTCGATCGCCTATTGACGCGTAAACTGCAGGAGGCCGATCCCATGGTGCCCATCGAGATCGATGGACGTCATGAGGCGATCACGGGAGACGTCTTCGTTCATCTGCGTCGACGCCAGATCGAAGGCATTCTGGCCGATGCCAAGGTCTTGGCGGTACCGACCGACGAGGAGGACCGCAAGGCACGCGCGGCCAGGCTGGAAGGGTATGTCAGTGCCGGGTTCGATCTACTGGGCTTGGCCAGCCTGTTCGTCCCTGGGATCGGAGTCGCACTGCTCGGCGTGGCCGCCGTGCAGTTGGCCAGCGAGGTCTACGAAGGTTACGAGGACTGGCAGCTGGGCGACCGCGAAGCGGCACTGAGGCACCTGTTCGACGTCGCTGAGAGTGTGGTGGGTAACGCCTTGACCCTGACCGCGCCTGGAGCGGCACTGCGTCTGGCTCGGCGTGTCCCGTTCGTCGATGGGCTTGCGCCCGTTGCGACTGCCGGTGGCCTGCGACTGCTCGATCCAAGCCTGCCAGGCTATGCTGTTCAAGCGCTCGAAGGTGCTGAACGGTCCGCCAATGTGCAGTACATCGATGGCAAGACAGGCAGGCTGCGGCTCGAGCGAGCGAACGAGCGCAGCGCCTGGTCGGTAGTGCATCCAACACGCAGGAACGCGTATTCGCCCTCGGTGGAAGGGCATGTGCGCGGCGGGTGGCGACACGCCTTGGAGCAACCGCAGCACTGGGACGATGCCTGTGAGCTGGTGCGCCGACTCGATGGAGAAACCACCCACGTCAGTGAGCGAGCGGTTCGCTTCGCCCTGGAGGCTACGGCGACGAACCTCGATCAGGTGCGACGTTTGCACGTGGAAAGCGCTCCAGCGCCTGCACGGCTACGAGACGCACTGCAACGCCACGAGCTGCATGAACGATTTCCGACCTTGAGAGGCGCAGCCTTCGAAGCGCACATGGCGGCTGCCCAGCCCGTCGTGCAGGATGCCGCCCAGGTGCTTCGACGTGACTTTCCGAACTTGACGCCACGCTGCGCCAACGAGCTTGTCGAGGGGGCGACCCAGGCCCAGCTGCAACGATTGACCGAGGAGCAGCGCATTCCGTTGGCATTGGCCCAGCAGGCCCGTTGGATGTTGCACGATGCCCGCCTGGACCGGGCCTGCGCAGGCCTGCTCTTGGACCAAGCGGTGGTGGACGATACCGTGAAGCTGGCGTTGGGCTTGATCGACGAGATAGCGCCATGGCCAGAGGATATTCGCGTGGAGGTCCGTCAGGATACGCCACAGGGCACACTCATCGCCCAGTCGCTCGCCAAGCCCGCCGCTCGAGCACGTGTGATCGTCAGCAGGCAGGGGCACTACTACTGCGTGGATACGGATGGAACGCTTCTGGCAGGCAGTCGGCTCGACGGTAGCCTGAACGAAGCGTTGTTGTCGAGGCTTGAGCCTCTGCAGAAGCTGTTGCTGGGCAAGGCCGACCTGAGCGCTGCTGAGCTGGGCGAGTGCTTGGCCGCCCGTGCCAGCCGATCACGTGACAGGAGTGCCAGGGTTCTCGGCCTGGTCACGCGCGATCTGGGTTTCAGGCCGCCGGTGAGGCTGGGCGACGGGCGTTTGGGTTATCCGCTCAGCGGGCGCGGTGAAAGCAGTCGGCAAGCGTTCGCACGGGGGTTGCGCCAACTGTATCCCACCTTCTCCGACATCGATATCGAGCGTTATCTGAATGCGCTTCGTGAGCAGGGGATCGACCCTTGGAATCATCTTCATGAATTGAACCTGCAATTGACCAGCCTACGCGCCACGCTCGATGCCTGGCAGGCCGAACCGGATACGTGGTTGCAGCGCATGCGGCGGCGGGAGGTCGCCACGCGCATCCGGCGTTGTTGGCGGCGCAAGCAAGGCGGGCAAGACGGCTCGCACCTGTTGATCGAAGGTGAGCGCGTGGGGCGTCTGCCAGCACTGCCAGAAAGTGTCGACTTCGGTCACGTTCGATGGCTGATGCTGCGTGACATGGCCCTGACCGAGGTGCCTGAAGCGTTCCTACGAAGCTTCGAGCGTGTCCAGCTACTGGACTTGCGATTCAATCAGCTCACACGCTTGCCCCAAGGGCTCGAGGCATTGACCGAGGTGCGCGAGTTGCGCTTGAGCTATAACCGTATCGTCTGGAACACCGAGAGCGACCGGCAGCTTGCGGCACTGACGCACTTGAACCAACTGGAACTGTCCGGCAATCCGCTTCGTGTCGCACCCGACCTGAGTACCTTGCGCAACCTGCGCTACGTGACCTTACGCGACACGTTGCTCACGCAGGTACCCCTGTGGCCACAGCAGCGGCCGTTCGTGGAAGGTCTCGACCTTCGCGATAATGCAATCGAGCGTCTACAACCTTCGCGCTCGCACTTCTTCTTGAGGCGCTTGTTCCTGCAGGATAATCCGCTCAGCAGTGCCAGCCTTGCCGATATCACTCGGGCCACGCAGCCAGAAGGTGCCAGCGGTGGTGTTCCCGATATCGTCCATAGTCACGTGGAGCCCGATGCGCGCATCCGTGATCTCTGGCTGCGTCATGCGCCCAGCGATGAGCGTGCCGCACTTCGGACACTCTGGGACGGGCTGCATGCCGAGCCCGGTAGCGCTGACCTGCTGCGCTTTTTCGGCGATCTGACCAACTCCGATGATTTCCTGAGCCAGCCTAGGCAACTGGCCGAACGTGTCTGGCGAATCCTGCGCGCCTGCGAGCGTGACGCTCAAGTCAGAGAGGTGTTGTTTCAGCAGGCCGCCGGCCCGCGGACTTGCGCTGATCGGGCGTTGCTCGTACTCAGTCAGCTGGAGGTGGGCAGGCGGGTGGCCGAGAGCACCCGCGGCCGCTCGGACGCACAGGCCACGCGTGCGCTGGTGCGGTTGGGGCGCTCGATGCGCCGTCTCGATGAGGTGAACCGCATTGCCACCTGGCACATTGAGCGATTGCGGCGTCAGGAACCCATCCTGCCGGTGGATGACATCGAAGTCATCATGGCTTATCGCGTCGGCTTGGCTGAATCGTTGGGCCTGCCAGAACAGCCAGGATACATGTACTTCGAGGCACACAGCCGTGTCAGTGCGCAGGACCTGGTCAGGGCGCGTGCGGACATTCTGGCAGGGGAGACGACCCAGGTGTTGGCGGACGACCTGGTAGGGCGTGACTTCTGGGTCGAACACTTGCGCCAGCGTTTCGGGCACCTGATCGAGGAAATGAATGCGCCCTTCCATGTTCGCCTGGAGGCGCTCGACACGTGGAACGAGCAATTCGGCGAGCAGGCTTATCTGGAGAAGGTGGAAGCGCTGGCGCGCGAGCGGGAGGCAGCCGAGCGCGGGCTTCTGTTGCGGCTGACGCTTATCGAGCTTCAACCGAATTGATCGTCCCGCCGCAGGGTGGCCTGACGTCTGTACCCAGAGCGTCAGGTCACTGAGGTTGCCTCTTCTCGAGGCAGCCTGTCAGCGGCGACGGAACAGCGGTAGCGGCTCGTCGGCGGCGGCCTGGTATGTCACTGTAAAGTCTTTCAGGCCCGCAAGTGCGGCCTCCGGGTCCTTGTCGGCGCGCACGGCGAACGCGTCGAATCCGCAGCGTGCCATGTAGAACAGCTGATCACGCAGTACGTCGCCAATGGCTCGCAGTTCGCCCTTGTACTGGTAGCGATCGCGCAGCAGACGGGCATTGGAATAGCTGCGCCCATCCGTGAAAGCCGGGAAATTCAGGGCGATGACCTGAAAATATTGCACGTCATCACCGATCTCTTCGGCCTGCTCATCGCTGTCGAGCCAGATGCCGAGACCACCATCGCGGGCTTTCAAGGCATGGCCGTGATCACGCCACAGCTGCAAGGGCACGATATAGTCGTCGCAATTGGTCAGCTCGTCGAACGAGGCATCCTTGGGCAGCAAGTGCCAGGTCTCGTCGACGATCTGCTGGTGCTTAATGATTCGCTGCATAGACGCGCTCCTTGAAAGGGTCGATGCCGATACGCTGGTAGGTGTCGATGAAGCGCTCCTCTTCGGTGCGTTTCTCGACGTACACGTCGATCAGCTTCTCGATCACGTCGGCCATTTCGTCCTGGGCGAAAGACGGGCCGAGGATCTTGCCCAGGCTCGCGTCACGCGCCGCGTTGCCGCCCAGCGAAACCTGGTAGAACTCCTCGCCCTTCTTGTCCACGCCGAGAATGCCGATGTGGCCGACATGATGATGGCCGCAGGCGTTCATGCAGCCCGAGATATTCAGGTCCAGCTCGCCGATGTCGAACAGGTAGTCCAGGTCGTCGAAGCGGCGCTGGATCGATTCGGCGATCGGAATCGACTTGGCGTTGGCCAGCGAGCAGAAATCGCCGCCTGGGCAGCAGATGATGTCAGTCAGCAGGCCGATGTTCGGCGTGGCGAAGCCTTGCTCGCGCAGCTCCAGCCAGAGTGCGTGCAACTGGCGCTGCTCGACGTCGGCGAGGATGATGTTCTGCTCGTGCGAAGTGCGCAGGAAGCCGAAGCTGTAGCGCTCGGCCAGGTCGGCCACGGCGTCGAGCTGCTTGTCGGTCAGGTCTCCCGGCGCGACGCCGGTGGGCTTGAGCGACAGGGTCACCGCCACGTAGCCGGGACGCTTGTGGGCGCGCGTATTGCGCGAGCGCCAGCGGGCGAAGCCAGGGTGCTCCTGGTCCAGCGTGGTGTAGTCGACGTCGTTCAGGGTCTGGTAGGCCGGGTCGACGAAGTGACGCGAGACACGCTGCACTTCGGCCTCGGTCAAGGTGGTGGCACCGCCACGCAGGTGGACCATCTCGGCCTCGACCTTCTCGGCGAAGACTTCCGGCGTCAGGGCCTTGACCAGAATCTTGATCCGCGCCTTGTACTTGTTGTCACGGCGACCGTAACGGTTGTACACGCGCAGGATCGCGTCGAGATAGCTGATCAGATCCTGCCAGGGCAGGAACTCGTTGATGAATGCACCGACCACCGGCGTGCGACCCAGGCCGCCACCGACCAAAACACGGAAGCCCAGTTCGCCGGCCGCGTTGTATACCGGCTCCAGGCCGATGTCGTGGACTTCGATGGCCGCACGGTCTTGTTTCGAGCCGTTGATGGCGATCTTGAACTTGCGCGGCAGGAAGGCGAACTCCGGGTGGAAGGTGGTCCACTGGCGAACGATCTCGCACCAGGGACGCGGGTCGACCACTTCGTCCTGGGCGACGCCGGCGAACTGGTCGGTGGTGGTGTTGCGCAGGCAGTTGCCACTGGTCTGGATCGCGTGCATCTGCACGGTGGCCAGCTCGGCGAGAATGTCCGGAATGTCTTCCAGCGCCGGCCAGTTGAACTGCACGTTCTGCCGGGTGCTGATGTGGGCGTAGCCCTTGTCGTAGTCGCGGGCGATCTTGGCGAGCATGCGCGCCTGGGTGGCGTTCAATTGGCCATAAGGCACGGCCACGCGCAGCATGGGGGCGAAGCGCTGGATGTAGAGGCCGTTCTGCAGGCGCAGGGGGCGGAATTCTTCTTCGCTCAGCTCACCGGCCAGGTAACGGCGGGTCTGATCACGGAACTGCTTGACGCGGTCCTCAATGATCCGCTGATCGTACTCGTCATATACGTACATAAAAGTCCTGTCTCAGGCTGCAGGCAGCTAATCGCGCGCACGGCCGCGCACTCCCATTCGGAGCGGCGGGAAGATAGCATTTTGCGGATATGCGCTAAAGGGATGTTTTGGCATATGAAAAGAACCTTCCGGACTAAGGGAAGGGGCGGGGAGCGAGCTGGAGCGCCTCGCGGTACGCAGGTCGTCGAAGCCTGGGGGCAAGGGCCAAGCGAGGAGGCCACTGTCGCTTGCAGTGCCCAAAGACCCTGCTTGAGAAGTGGGCATTGTTGAGCTTAACTCCCAGGAGCATGTATTCATACAATGACAAGAGGCAATGCCATGGGACATCCAACCAAGATGCGCAAGCCTGGAACCAGTGTCGATACGTGGGCGATCGTGTGTCTGGCCGTGCTGGTGGTGGTCGCGGCGGTGTATTGGGCCAGTTGAATGAGGCCTTGGTTCTGTATGGGTGAAGAGCCAAGGCTACGGCCCGCAGGGGCCGTAAAACCTCCGCTCTACCCCTGCGCTTTCGTCCTGCTTATCCTTCATACCCCAGGTTGGGCGCCAGCCACCGCTCGCTCACGCTCACGTCCTGGCCCTTGCGGGCGCTGTAGTGTTCGATCTGGTCTTTCTCGACCTTGCCCACGGCAAAGTATTGCGCCTGCGGATGGGCGAAGTACCAGCCACTGACAGCCGCCGCCGGAAACATCGCGAAGTGCTCGGTGAGGAAGACGCCGCTCGGGCCGGTTTCGCCGATGCCGGTGCCATCGAGCAGGCGGAACAGGGTCTGCTTCTCGGTGTGGTCCGGACAGGCCGGGTAGCCAGGGGCTGGACGAATGCCGCTGTACTGTTCCTTGATCAGCGCCTCATTGTCCAGCTGCTCGTCGTGGGCATAGCCCCAATACTCCTTGCGCACTCGCTCGTGCAACCACTCGGCGCAGGCCTCGGCCAGGCGGTCGGCCAGAGCCTTGACCATGATCGAGTTGTAGTCGTCGCCCTTGTCCTGGTAGGCCTTGGCGACTTCCTCGGCACCGATGCCCGCCGTGGTGATGAAGCCGCCCACATAGTCGATGACGCCACTGCCCTTGGGCGCGACGAAGTCGGCCAGCGACAGGTTCGGCTTGTCATCGGGCTTGATGGTCTGCTGGCGCAGGTGGTGCAGAGTGGCCAGGGTCTGGCCGTCGGTCGCGTAGACCTCGATGTCGTCGTCGGCCACCTGGTTGGCCGGCCAGAACCCGAAGACCGCACGGGCACTGATCAGGCGCTCGTCGATCAGCTTGTCGAGCATCTGGCGGGCATCCTGGTAGAGGGCCGTGGCGGCTTCCCCGACGATTTCATCGGTCAGGATGCGGGGGAACTTGCCGGCCAGGTCCCAGGAGATGAAGAACGGGGTCCAGTCGATGTACTCGGCCAGCACCCGCAGGTCGATGTCGTCCAGTACACGCACACCGGTGAAGGTCGGTGCCACCGGCGCATGGCTGGCCCAGTCGAACTGCGGCTTGCGCGCGATCGCCTGCTCATAGCTCAGGCGCTCGGTGCGCGCGCTGCGGTTGGCGGTGCGCTCGCGCACGTCCTGGTAGTCCAGGCGGGTTTTTTCGATGAAGCCCGGCTTGAGTTCCTTGGACAGCAGCTGGGTGGCCACGCCGACGGCGCGCGAGGCGTCCGTCACATAGACCACCGCGTCGTTCGAGTACTTGGGCTCGATCTTCACCGCCGTATGCGCCTTGGAGGTGGTCGCACCGCCGATCATCAGCGGCAGGTGGAAGTCCTGGCGCTGCATCTCGCGGGCCACGTGGACCATTTCGTCGAGCGACGGGGTGATCAGGCCGGACAAGCCGATGATGTCGCACTTCTGCTCGCGCGCAGTCTGCAGGATCTTCTCGGCCGGCACCATCACGCCCAGGTCGACGATGTCGTAGCCGTTGCAGCCGAGCACCACGCCGACGATGTTCTTGCCGATGTCATGCACATCGCCCTTGACCGTGGCCATCAGGATCTTGCCCTTGGCTTCGGGCTTGTCGCCTTTCTCGGCCTCGATGAAGGGGATCAGGTGGGCCACGGCCTGTTTCATCACTCGCGCCGATTTCACCACCTGGGGCAGGAACATCTTACCCGCGCCGAACAGGTCGCCGACCACGTTCATGCCGCTCATCAAGGGGCCTTCGATGACTTCGATTGGACGGGCCGCCTGCTGGCGACATTCCTCGGTATCCTCGACGATGTAGGCGGTGATGCCCTTGACCAGCGCATGTTCCAGTCGCTTGCCGACCGGCAGCGAACGCCACTCTTCGTTCTCGACTTCCTTGGCCGCGCCGCCACCCTTGTAGTCGTCGGCGATCGCCAGCAACGCATCGGTGCCTTCCGGCGTGCGGTTGAGCACCACGTCCTCGACGCGCTCGCGCAGCGCGGGCGGGATCTCGTCGTAGATTTCCAGCTGACCGGCGTTGACGATGCCCATGGTCAGGCCGTTCTGGATCGCGTGGTAGAGGAACACCGAGTGGATCGCCTCGCGCACCGGGTTGTTGCCCCGGAACGAGAACGACACGTTGGACACCCCGCCCGAGGTCAGGGCGTGGGGCAGGTGGTCACGGATGTAGGCGCAGGCTTCGATGAAGTCGACCGCGTAGTTGTTGTGCTCCTCGATGCCGGTGGCCACGGCGAAGATGTTCGGGTCGAAGATGATGTCTTCCGGCGGGAAGCCGACTTCATTGACCAGAATGTCGTAGCTGCGCTGGCAGATCTCTTTCTTGCGCGCGGCGGTGTCGGCCTGGCCGACCTCGTCGAAGGCCATCACCACCACAGCGGCGCCATAACGCTTGCACAGGCGGGCATGGTGCTTGAACTGCTCGATGCCTTCTTTCATGGAGATCGAGTTGACGATGCCCTTGCCCTGGATGCACTTGAGACCGGCCTCGATCACCTCCCACTTGGAGGAGTCGATCATGATCGGCACGCGCGAGATGTCCGGCTCGCCAGCGATCAGGTTGAGGAAACGGACCATGGCCGCCTGGGAGTCGAGCATCCCTTCGTCCATGTTGATGTCGATCACCTGGGCGCCGGCCTCGACCTGCTGCAGGGCCACCTCGAGTGCTTCGGTGTAGTTCTCTTCACGAATCAGCCGGGCGAACTTGGCCGAGCCGGTGATGTTGGTCCGCTCGCCGACGTTGACGAACAGCGACTGGCGGTCGATGGTGAACGGCTCCAGGCCCGAGAGGCGGCAGGCCTTGGGAATGTCCGGAATGGCCCGCGGTGCATGGCGGCCGACGGCCTCGGCGATGGCCTGGATGTGTCCCGGCGTGGTGCCGCAGCAGCCGCCGATGATGTTGAGGAACCCACTGGCGGCGAATTCCTCGACCACTGCGGCCATCTCCGCCGGCGTCTCGTCGTATTCGCCGAAGGCGTTCGGCAGGCCGGCGTTGGGGTGGGCCGAGACATGGGTGCCGGCCTTGGTCGACAGCTCTTCCAGGTAAGGACGCAGGTCCTTGGCACCCAGGGCGCAGTTCAGGCCCACGGAAATCGGGTTGGCGTGACGCACCGAGTTCCAGAACGCTTCGGTGGTCTGCCCCGACAGGGTACGGCCGGACGCATCGGTGATGGTGCCGGAAATCATGATCGGCAGCTCGATGCCGTCCTCCTCGAACACCTGCTGCACGGCGAAGATCGCAGCCTTGGCATTGAGGGTGTCGAAGATGGTCTCGATCAGGATCAGGTCCGCGCCGCCCTCGATCAGGCCACGGGTGGCCTCGATGTAGTTCACCACCAGCTCGTCGAAGGTGACGTTGCGATAGCCGGGGTCGTTGACGTCCGGGGAGATCGAGCAGGTACGGCTGGTCGGGCCCAGCACGCCAGCGACGAAGCGCGGACGGTCCGGCGTTTCCAGTGTCTTGGCGTCGGCCACCTGGCGCGCGATGCGTGCGCCCTCGACGTTGAGTTCGTACACCAGCGATTCCATGCCATAGTCGGCCTGGGAGATCTGGGTGGCGTTGAACGTGTTGGTCTCGAGGATATCGGCGCCGGCGTCCAGGTAGGCCTTCTCGATGGCCGCGATCACGTCGGGCTGTGTGAGCAGCAGCAAGTCATTGTTGCCTTTCACATCGCTTGGCCAATCGGCGAATCGCGTGCCACGATAGTCGGCTTCCTCCAGGCGATAGCTCTGGATCATGGTCCCCATGCCGCCGTCGAGGATCAGGATGCGCGTCTTGAGCGCGTGCTGGAGGGCTTGGTAACGAGCGCTGCGGTCGGACATGGGAACTACCTGGTCGGGCAAATATCAGAAGAGGCGGATCATAACAAAGGTGCACGGTTTTTAGTCGCTCCGCGCTTTTGTATGAATTGCGCTCATGTTCAGCCGACCCCATTCACCCCTTTATCGCGACAGTCTTTCATCAACAGGATGCCGGCACATGGTGCACCGTTTACTTGTTCTGGCGCTGGCGACCCTGCTCAGCGGCGCCGCGCTCGGACAAGCCCCGCAATCGAGTCCCACGATTTCCTACACCCGTGACGTTCAGCCGATCTTCACCGAGAAGTGCGTGGCCTGCCACGCCTGTAACGATGCGGCCTGCCAGCTGAACCTGGGCAGCGCCGAAGGCGTCGAGCGTGGCGCCTCGAAGATGCCGGTCTACCAAGGCGAACGCAGCCAGGCCGCGCCGACCACTCGGCTGTTCGAAGATGCCCATGGCGAGGAGGCATGGCGGCGCAAGGGCTTCTATTCGGTGCTCGATGCCCAAGGCAGCCAGGCCGCGCTGATGGCGCGGATGCTCGAACTGGGGCACCAGACGCCCCTGACCCCCAATGCCAAGATCCCCGATGACATCACATTGGGGCTGAGCCGGGAGAACATGTGCCCGATGCCGGTGGAGTTCGACGGTTACGTCGCTTCCCACCCGCGCCAGGGCATGCCCCTGGCCGTTACCGGCCTGAGCGACACCGAGTACCAGACTTTGCAGCGCTGGCTGGCCGCCGGGGCGCCGATCGACCACGAAGCGATCGCCCCCAGCGCCGTCGAGGCGCGTCAGATCGCGCAGTGGGAGGCCCTGTTCAATCGCCCCGGCGCCAGCGAAGCCCTGGCGGCCCGCTGGCTCTACGAACACCTGTTCCTGGCCCACGTGCACTTCGAGGGCGGCGAACCCGGTCACTTCTTCCAGTGGGTCCGTTCGCGCACGCCCAGCGGCCAGCCGGTCGATCCGATCGCCACGCGCCGGCCCAACGACGCCCCCGGCGCCACGTTCTACTACCGCCTGCGACCGGTCCAGGGCGTGATCGTGCACAAGACCCACATCACCTACCCGATGAGCCCAGCCAAGCTGGCGCGGGTCGAAGCGCTGTTCTACGCCGGAGACTGGCAGGTCGACAGCGTGCCGGGGTATGGCCGACAGCGTCGTGCCAACCCGTTCGAAACCTTCGCCGCGATCCCGGCACGGGCACGCTACCAGTTCATGCTCGACAACGCCGAGTACTTCGTGCGCACGTTCATCCGTGGGCCGGTCTGTCGTGGGCAGATCGCGACCGACGTGATCCGCGACAACTTCTGGGTACTGTTCCAAGACCCAGGGCAGGATCACTACGTCACCGACGCACGCTATCGTGCCCAGGCGACGCCACTGCTGGCCATGCCTGGGCAGATCGACAACGTCACCAGCGTGCTGTCGCTGTGGTTGGCCTACCGCGACAAGCGCAATGCCTACGAGGCCCTGCGCCGCGACACCTACGCCACCTTGCCGGCGCCAGGCTGGAACACGTTATGGAAGGGCAACGACGATGCCTTGCTGAGCATCTTCCGGCATTTCGACAGCGCTTCGGTGACCAAGGGGCTGATCGGCGATGTACCGCAGACCTTCTGGCTGTTCGACTATCCGTTGCTCGAGCGCACCTACTATCAGCTGGCGGTCAACTTCGACGTGTTCGGCAACGTGTCGCACCAGTTGCAGACCCGTCTGTACTTCGACCTGATTCGCAATGGCGCCGAGGTCAACTTCCTGCGCCTGATGCCTGCCGCGAGCCGTGCGGACATGCTCAGCGACTGGTACCAGGACGGCGGCAAGCTGAAGATGCTGTTCGACTACGAGGGCATCGACACGCAGACCCCGAGCGCACTGCATCTGCGCGCCCAGGATCCGCGTCGCGACTTCGGCATGCAGTTGCTGCAGCGCTATGCGGCCCTCGATGCCTCGCCCGACCCGATCAACCGGTGCCTGGGTGCGGCGTGCTACCGGCCTGGCATCGGTAAGGATTTCCAGTACGCCGAGCAGGCGCTGAGCCGCCTGGCGTCGCGACCAGCCGGTGGGCTCAAGGTCATCGAGCGGTTGCCAGAGGCCACCTTGTTGCGCGTCGAAGGGCAGGGCGGCCAGCGTGAGGTCTACAGCCTGTTGCGCAACCGCGCGCACACCAACGTGGCGTTCCTGCTGGGCGAGAGCTACCGCTACCAGCCAGCGCTGGATACCCTGACGATCTACCCTGGCGTCATGAGCAGTTACCCCAATTTCATGTTCAACGTGCCTGCCGACCAGGTGCCGGCCTTCGTCGAGGCCATGGAAGCCGCACGGGACGATGCAGGCCGGTTCGAGCGCATCGTCGAGCGCTGGGGCATCCGCCGCAGTCACCCCGAGTTCTGGCGCTATTTCCACGACATGGATCGCTACATCAAGGAGGTCGCGCCGTTGGAGGCAGGGGTGCTGGACATGAACCGCTACGAAAACCTTTGATCGGTCCGGGGGAGCTTTTTAGGCAAGGCAGGGTCCCTAGAGGCGGGCGGCCTCTCTGGCGTCGGTAGGAACAGCGCCAGAGACGGCCTGAATGCACCGACCTCAACGGGACATTTCATGCTGTATTCGCTTCAGGCTCTCCGGGCATTCGCCGCCTGGGTGGTGGTGTGTCATCACTTCATGCAGATCTTCTTCGATTTCCAGCCCAGCGGCCCCATCGGACGTTTCTTCACCGAGCGCGGTGCAGTGGGCGTCGACATCTTCTTCGTCATCAGCGGGCTGGTGATTTACCTCTCGACCCGCGACAAGCCCATGGCGCCGCAACGGTTCATGCTGTTGCGCGTGCTGCGCATCGTGCCGGCCTACTGGTTCTACACCGGGCTCATGGCCCTGCTGCTGTTCAGCGCCAGCCGCTGGATGCCGCATCAGGTCTTCGACTGGCAGCACCTGGCGCTGTCGCTGTTGTTCATTCCTGCGGAAAACCCTGGGGGTTACGGTCTGTATCCCACCCTCAACGTTGGCTGGACCCTGAATTTCGAAATGTTCTTCTACCTGTTGTTTTCCCTCGTGTTCCTGGTACGCCAGCGTCTGCATCTGGTGCTGGTGGGTGTCGCCTTGTTGATCGTCAGCGAAGGGCTGGCCCGGGCCGGCCTGCTGAGCCGGTTCTACAACAACGACATCATCTACGAGTTCCTGCTTGGCATCGGTATCGGCGTGCTCTATCAGCGGGGGTTGATCCGGCAGGGCCTGGGGTGGCCACTGGTGGTCCTGGGCGCTGCGTGCTGGGCCATCTACCAGTTCGATGCCTCCCAGCGGCTGGTTCATTGGGGCCTGCCGAGCGCCTTGGTGGTGCTGGCCTTCATCGGGTTGGAGCGCTACTTCAAGGGTAGCCAACTGCTCAAGGCCATGGGGGACTGCTCCTATTCGGTGTACCTGATCCATGTGCTGGTGCTGTGGTCAGGCTGGTTCGTCAGTCAGCGGTTCGGCATCGACCCCTACCTGACGTTCGCTGCCTGCGTGCCGCTGATCGGTGCGGCGTCCTGGCTGAGCTACCGGTGGCTGGAGTGCGGCGTCTATCGACGGAGCAAGGCGTGGTGCGAGGCGCGCTTGCAGCCTGACGCCGAGCTGGCGCTTTCCCGAGTCAAATACTAGGACTTTGTTGCGTCGCCAGGTTGGCGTACACTGGAGCGCAAGTCTGTGAGGAACCTACATGAGCGCAATAACCATTACCGACGCCGCCCATGACTACCTGGCCGATCTGCTGTCCAAGCAGAACACGCCCGGCATCGGCATCCGCGTCTTCATCACCCAGCCAGGCACCCAGTACGCCGAGACGTGCATCGCCTACTGCAAGCCTGGTGAGGAAAAGCCCGACGATGTCGCCGTGGGCCTGAAAAGCTTCACGGCCTACATCGATTCGATCAGCGAGCCGTTCCTGGAGGACGCGCTGGTCGACTACGCCACCGACCGCATGGGCGGGCAGCTGACCATCAAGGCGCCGAATGCCAAGGTGCCGATGGTCAACGAAGACAGCCCACTCAACGAGCGTATCAACTACTACCTGCAAACCGAGATCAATCCGGGTCTGGCCAGCCATGGCGGCCTGGTGAGCCTGGTCGACGTGGTCGAGGACGGCATCGCGGTCCTGCAGTTCGGCGGTGGCTGTCAAGGCTGTGGTCAGGCAGACGTCACCTTGCGTGACGGAATCGAGCGCACCTTGCTCGAGCGCGTACCGGAGCTCAAGGGCGTGCGCGACGTGACTGACCACACGATGAAAGAGAACGCGTACTACTGAGTCCGCGGACGCGGCACAGCGTCGCAGCAGACGACGAGGGCGGCACGTGCTGCCGCCTCCTTGCCGATGCCTGTTCGCGCAGTACCTGTTCCTTCCGGACGCCCAGTAGAAGCAAAAGGGCCTATTATCAAGCCCTTACCGTGGCCTTCCGCTTGATCTGTCAGGCGAAGGCCTGCTTGCCTCGGGCTAGCCCATGTTCCGGATGGTGGAAGCGTACCTGACGGCACAGGCATTGATTGGACAAGATTTTAATGAACCCTCGGCGCGTGTGGAGAACCAAAGAGGTACACGCACACCGGAGACTCATTCATGGAAATCGGAACGATCTGGATCATCCTCGCTGCGGTTCTCATCCTGCTTCAGATCTGGGCAATCTGGCACATCATCGGCAGTGACCGTCGCGCGGAGCGCAAGATGCTCTGGGTGGTGTTCGTGGTCTGGCTGCCCTTCATCGGCCTGATCGCCTGGGCGATTCGTGGTCCGCGTGCGGTCAAGGGCAAGGATGTGCTGGAAGAGAAGTAATCTTCATTCCAAGGGCCGCGTCGCGGCCCTTC
Organism: Enterobacterales bacterium AN_CKDN230030167-1A_HGKHYDSX7; assembly: GCA_046940335.1. Lineage (GTDB taxonomy): Bacteria > Pseudomonadota > Gammaproteobacteria > Pseudomonadales > Pseudomonadaceae > Aquipseudomonas. The sequence goes on along the minus strand of JBKYML010000001.1, from coordinate 101,727 downwards.
ATGTTTCTACGCTTACGACGTTCCGATCATGGCCAGGGCCTTGGTCGCGATGTCGTGTGTCAGCTCGGCGGCGGGCAGGTGGCGACCGAGTCGCAGGGCCTGGCCTGCCCATAGGTTGCCGAAGTCGCTGATGCCCCGGGCATCGTCCACCGCACGCAGCGGCACCAGGGCGCCGCCCGCCAGGGGGAAGGCCGGTGCCAGCGGACTCAGAGGGCCCATTTCCCGCATCACGCGATTGACGATGCCGCGTGCAGGGCGACCGGTGAACAGGTTGGTCAGCGCCGTTTCACTGGCCGAAGCGGTGTCCAGCGCCTGGCGGTGGGCCGCCGACACCTTCGCCTGTGGAGTGAACAGGTAGGCCGTCCCGACCTGCACGGCCGAGGCTCCCAGTGCCAAGGCGGCGACCAATCCACGGTGGTCGGCAATGCCGCCTGCCGCAATGACTGGCACGCTTACGGCATCGACCACCTGGGGGACCAGTGCGAAGGTGCCGATCTGGCTGTTGACATCCTCGCTCAGGAACATTCCGCGGTGCCCGCCGGCCTCGACGCCCATGGCGATGATGGCATCGCACCCATGGGCTTCAAGCCATCGTGCCTCTTCGACCGTGGTGGCGCTGGAGAGCACTTTGGCACCCGTGGCCTTGACGCGCTGCAGCAGGTCGGGCGCGGGCAGGCCAAAATGGAAACTGACGATTTCGGGACGCTTCGCTTCGATCAAGGCGCAACCGGCCTCATCGAAAGGCGCACGACTGGACACGGGCGTCGCCGCCGAGAGGTCCAGGCCAAGCTCCTCGTAGTAGGGCTTGAGCGCCTGCTTCCAGCGCGCCTCGCGCGCCGCATCCGGCACGGGGGAGCGGTGGCAGAAGAAGTTCAGGTTCAACGGGCCCTGGCAGGCTGCCCTGAACGCGTCGATCTCCTGCTCGATCAGGCCCTGGCTCAGCATCGCGCAGGGGAGGGCGCCCAGTCCGCCAGCGCTCCCCACCGCGATGGCCAGCGCCGCACCGCTCGCTCCAGCCATGGGCGCCTGGAGAATGGGCACCTCGATGCCCAGCAGGTCGAGAAGACGGCGATCTGGCCAAGTGCGCATGGCGGGCTCCTCGTACGGTTACAGGGCCTTGCTGACGGCGATGTCGCTGATCTGCTCGGCGTCGTCGCCGTGCAGCTTGCGCAGCGCTTCACGGGCCTGCTCGAGCGAGGCGTCGGTCATCAGGGCGAAGTCCCAGCGGCGCATGCCGTCGAGCGTGTACTTGATCACGTATTTGGTGGTCTGGGTCATGGTGGCGTTATCTCAATTGCGACGAGGAGCGACGGACGATCTTGATCTTATGGGTGAACGCCGGCTTGCGGGTCACCGAGATCGGCCGGGTGGTGACGGTGTCCAGGGTGATGTTCCAGAACCCCGTGCTCGGCACGGTGATCTTCGCCGGGAAGCGATCGAACGCGCCACCGTGGTAGGTATGACGGCCGCCATTCTTGAAGCTGCGGAAGTTGGCGTCGTTCATCAGGCGAATGTTGCAGCGCTGGGAGCACTCGATGACGACGATGTCATCTTCGTTGAGGTGCTCGCGCTGGTGGATGAATTTCATGAAGGGCTCCGCATGGTAAAGGTTCTGCAAGCGCGCACGATACCACGATGTGCCGGGCGGTTGCCCTGCGTCGTGGCAGGCGGGCAAGTATCTGTGGCAGCGCCGGGAGCAAAACCGCCCGGTCACGGTCATACAGGTTTTTGCGGAGAACTCGAACCCCATGAAGTGGATCGTCGCCGGTTTGGCACTCGCGCTGGGCGGATGCGCCAGCGTCTCGGAACTCGAACAGTCCCATGAAACGATGGATGTCATGTCGGGCAAGACGCCGCGGCAGTACGCCGAGTGCGTCAAGGCGCACCTGGCCAATGAACGGGGCCCGTTGCAAGAAGAGGTCAGAGGTGAAGGGCTACGACTGATCGTGCCACAGAAGCTCGCCGCTGGCGCAGGACCGGCCGCCTTGCTGGACATCGACAAGAAGGGTGAGGGCAGCAGCATCAAGGTGCACGAACGGCTGAGCAATTTCCCGCTGCGTCCGGGGGATGTACGGCAGGCCGCCACCGAGTGCATCTCGGGCACATGACCGACGAGGCCATGCATGTACCCGGCTGGTCGAGACATGCGAAAAATATTTGCCGGCCCCGATGTTCAGGGGCATAGGGAACTATCTACACTACCAACGCCTCTATCACGAGATCGAACGAGCGCAGCCAGGCATCGTAGGGCGACCGATGCCTCATGAGACTGCGCCGATTTCACACCGCCGAGCCCCATTAAGGACGTATATGATCAAGAAATGCTTGTTCCCGGCTGCCGGCTACGGCACACGCTTCCTGCCCGCGACCAAAGCCATGCCCAAGGAAATGCTGCCGGTGGTCAACAAGCCGCTGATCCAGTACGGCGTCGAAGAAGCACTGGATGCAGGGTTGAACGAAATCTCCATCGTCACTGGCCGCGGCAAGCGCGCCCTGGAAGACCATTTCGACATCAGCTACGAATTGGAAAACCAGATCAAGGGCACCGACAAGGAGAAGTACCTGGTCGGCATTCGTCGTCTGCTTGACGAGTGCTCGTTCTCCTACACCCGTCAGACTGAGATGAAAGGCCTGGGTCATGCGATCCTGACCGGCCGTCCGCTGATCGGTGACGAGCCATTCGCCGTGGTCCTGGCCGATGACCTGTGTGTCAACCCCGAAGGCGATGGCGTGCTGACCCAGATGGTCAAGCTCTACAACCAGTTCCGCTGCTCGATCGTCGCCATCCAGGAAGTCGATCCGCAGGAAACCCACAAGTATGGCGTCATCGCCGGCGACATGATCCGTGACGACATCTTCCGCGTCACCAACATGGTCGAGAAGCCCAAGCCTGAAGATGCGCCATCGAACCTGGCGATCATTGGCCGCTACATCCTGACCCCCGACATCTTCGACATCATCGGCGAAGTCGAACCGGGCAAGGGTGGTGAAATCCAGATCACCGATGCGCTGATGAAGCAGGCCCAGAACGGCTGCGTGATCGCTTACAAGTTCAAGGGCAAGCGGTTCGACTGCGGTGGCGCCGAAGGCTACATCGATGCGACCAACTTCTGCTTCGAGAACTACTACAAGACCGGCAAGGCTCACTGAGTCGGGTCGGGCAGCAGGTGGAAATCGCCTGCTGCGCCCAGTGATGACCAGCGCCACCTTCGGGTCGAAGCGGGGCGGTTCAGGCAAGAGGAGCGGGTTGGCCAAGGCCAGCGCGTACCTTGGGTCTTGCAACCGTCCATTCGATGACCCAAGGTGGCGTTTTCGTGAGAGGTGACAAGTGGCCTACGATTTTGATCTGTTCGTGATTGGCGCAGGGTCCGGTGGCGTGCGTGCGGCGCGTTTCGCTGCCGGGTTCGGCGCCAAAGTGGCGGTAGCGGAAAGCCGTTACCTGGGGGGCACCTGCGTCAATGTGGGGTGTGTGCCGAAAAAACTGCTGGTCTATGGCGCCCATGTGGCCGACGAGCTCGAGCAGGCCGCCGGTTATGGCTGGACCCTCGAGCAAGGACAGTTTGATTGGGGCACCTTGATCGGCAACAAGAACCGTGAGATCGAGCGGCTCAACGGCATTTACCGCAAGCTGCTGGTCGACAGCGGCGTGACCCTGCTCGAAGGCCATGCCCGTCTGACCGGTCCGCACGAAGTGGAGGTCGAAGGGCAGCGCCACACGGCCGAGCGCATTCTCATCGCCACCGGTGGCTGGCCGCAGATCCCTGATATTCCAGGAAAGGAACTGGCGATCAGCTCCAACGAGGCGTTCTACCTCGACACGTTGCCCAAACGCGTGCTGGTGGTAGGCGGTGGCTACATCGCCGTGGAGTTCGCTGGCATCTTCCATGGCCTCGGTGCCCGAACCAGCTTGCTCTACCGGGGCGATCTGTTCCTGCGCGGCTTCGATGGCTCGGTGCGCCAGCATTTGAAAGAAGAGCTGGAAAAGCGCGGCATGGACCTGCAGTTCAACAGCGACATCCAGCGCATCGACCGCCAGCCCGATGGCAGCCTCAAGGCGACCCTGAAAGATGGCCGGACGCTGGAGGCCGACTGCATCTTCTACGCCACCGGGCGCCGGCCGATGCTCGACAACCTGGGTCTGGAACACACCGCGGTCGAGCTGGACGAGCGTGGCTACGTCAAGGTCGATGAGCAGTACCAGACCACCGAGCCGTCGATCCTGGCGATTGGCGATGTGATCGGGCGCGTGCAGCTCACGCCCGTGGCGCTGGCCGAAGGCATGGCGGTGGCACGTCGCCTGTTCAAGCCCGAGCAGTACCGTCCGGTCGACTACCGGGGTATCCCCACGGCCGTGTTCAGTCAGCCACCGATCGGTACCGTCGGCCTGACCGAAGAAGAGGCACTGGACGCCGGACATGCCCTGAAGATCTACGAAAGCCGGTTCCGACCGATGAAGCTGACCCTGACCGATGTGCAGGAAAAGACCCTGATGAAACTGGTGGTCGACGCCAAGACCGATCGAGTGCTGGGGTGCCACATGGTCGGCCCGGATGCCGGCGAGATCATCCAGGGCCTGGGCGTGGCGCTCAAGGCAGGCGCCACCAAGCAGCAGTTCGACGAGACCATCGGCGTGCACCCGACCGCAGCGGAGGAGTTCGTGACCCTGCGGACCGCCTCCCGTGAAGTCGGCGCTTCCAAGCCAGCCTGAGCCCTACGCTGGTTGCCGGCAGTGAAGGGGGTGCTCGCCCATGACCATGCCGTCATGGGACGGGCTGCCTCAAGTCTGCAAAGGCGGGTGAGCTGGCAGGGCCGTTTTTTGCGGCGGATCGGCTTCAGGCCGCTGTGCGGCCGACCCGGCGACCGGCAGGAGCCGCCTCACCTGCCACAGTGGCCCAGGCAATCGTAGTCCGTGTAGGAGCGGCCCCTGTGCCGCGATTGGGCCAGCAGGGCCCACGAAGGCTGCACATCATGGCCTTCGACACGAGACAGGGTTGCTCTACGAAACAACGGCCCACGCGAAAGCCTCCCTGAAACGCTGCATGTCGGTATCGTCGCCGACGCTGACGCGCATCCAGTTCGGCCAGCTGGGCCAGACACGACCCACCCTGACGCCTGCCGCTGCTAGCCGCTCGACCACCGGTTGAGCCGGCTGGCGCAGGTCGATCATGAAGCAGTTGGCCTGTGAAGCCGTGCAGCGCCACCCTTGCTTGCCCAGCCAGGCGATGGTCGCTTCGCGCAGGCGCGTGTTGTGCGCCTTGCGCGACGGGATCAGTGTCCGGTCGTCCAAGGACGCTTGTCCTGCCAGCAGGGCCGAAACGTTGGCCACGTTGTAACCGTCATGGACTTCCAGCCGTTCGAGCAAAGGCGCCTGCCCGACGGCCAGCCCCAGTCGCGCACCGGCCAGGCCATACAACTTGGAAAACGTCTGCAGGACCAGCAACTGCGGATGGTCTGCGATCAGGTCGAGGCAGCTGGTGGCCTCGCTGAAATGAATGTACGCCTCGTCGACCACCACCACACACCCGTGAGGCTTGCCGTGCAGCAGACGTTCGATGGCGGCGCGGGGTGTCAACGTACCCGTCGGGTTGTTGGGATTGCAGACATAGATCAGCCCGGCCTGAGCGTCCGCTGCCAGCATCGCGTCGACGTCATGGGCGTGCCGTTCGTCGAGGGCGACGGCATGCACCGTGGCGCCGTGGCGTTCGGCAGCCTGGGCGGGCTCCTCGTAGGAGGGGTCGGCCATCACCAGGCTGCGCGGGCCGGTGAAGGCCATGACGGCATGCTGCAAGGCCAGCCTGGAGCCCCCGAAGAGCTGCACCTGGCTGGCTTCGATGCCGTGCTGCGCGGCATAGGTGTCGATCAATCGATACTGGGCGCCATAGGGATAACGCCCGGCCTGGGCAATGCTCTCTCGCATGGCACGCCGGGCCGCCGCACTCGGGCCCCAGGGGCTTTCGTTGTAGTCGAGCAGAGTAGGCCCAGGGCAGACGCCATCGCCCGGCGGTGCTGACCAGGCCAGGCGTGGCAGGGCCGGCAGCGCCAGACCCAGCCCCATCAACGAGCGGCGAGACAGCATGACCATGGGGCGCGTCCTTGTGTTCATGGGCTTACCCAGGAAACGAGACAGGACGGCTCCAATTTAAGCGCGCTTCAGATGCCCGCGTGGTGGGATCGTGCGCGTCGTGGGCCGGTGACGACGTGTCTCGATCAGGCTTCGCCAGTGACGGTGCCCGGCAAGGGCGGCCTGTCGGGCCGTAGGCGTGGCAAGGTGAAGCGGAACGTACTGCCCAGGCCAGGCTCGCTGCTGGCCTCGATGCTGCCACCATGGGCCTTGATGATCCCCTGGGTGATGTAGAGCCCCAGCCCCGTACCGTTCGGGTTGCCCTCACGGCCCGTCCAATAGCGGTCGAACACGTACGGCAGCTGATCGACCGGTATGCCGCGCCCCGTATCGCGCACGGTGAACGCGATGACGTCGCCGAAGGCGGCTGCGCTGACCTGCACCACACCTTCGGCATCGGTGAACTTGATCGCGTTGCCCACCAGGTTCGACAGCACCTGGAACAGGCGCTCGGGATCGGCATTGACCCAGAGCCCCGGCTCGGACTCGAAGGTGACCAGAACCGACTTGAGCACGGCCAGGGGCGACAGCAACGTCTGCGCTTCTTCCAGGATCTGCGTGACGTCCAGGGCGGTCGGCGTGATCACGTAGCGCCCCGCTTCGATCTTCGAGGTGTCCAGCAAGTCGTCGAGCAGGGCGTTCATGCGGCTGGTGGCCTGTTGCATGGTGCCGATCGCCGACGTGATGCGCCGCGAGGCATTGGAGCCATCGCCGCTGAAGGCCTTCTGCATCATGCCGCACAGCATGCCGATCACGGTCATCGGGTTGCGCAGGTCGTGCGACACCACCGCCACCAGGTCATCGCGCGCGCGTACCGCAGCCTGCTCGCGCAGCACCTGGTGCGACAGGTCGATCTCCAGTGCCCAGCGGCGCAGCTCGTTGGCGGCGAACCGGTCACCGTGCGACCATTTGCGCGAGATGCCCTCCATCTCCACTTTCCACAGCTCGAACGAGGTGCGAGGGCGTAGGCGGGGCGTGCCACTGGAAGGGTCCAGGTGCATCGGCTTGCTCGGATCGCCGCTCCAGGAAAGGGTTTCCTTGACCTCTGGACGGAACCAGAGGATGCCATTGGTCACCGGTTTGGGCAGGGTCAGGGCCAGCACACCGCTGGCCTGAAGGCGGCAGGCCGTGGCCGGTGCGAAATACCTGCCCAGCTCATGGGTATCGAACACGGGCATCGCCTGCTGTTCGATCCACTGGTGCAGTTCGCGGACCAGGGCAGGCTCGGGGCAGAGTCCGGCCAGGTACAGCTGCTGGTCCTCGAGGATCGCCACGCCGCCGGCATTGACCAGCGCCATCAGGCACCCGGCCTGTTCCACCAGACCTTCGAACACGGTCCCCGTGCTGCTGCGCATGGCCTGGGTCAGCCCAGCCAGGTTGTCGAGTTTGGACTCGCGCTCGGCGGACAGTTGCAGCGCCTGCATGGCGCTGATCTGCAACGACAGGACCTGGCCGATGGTCTTGCAGGCGCTGCGCAAGTCGCTGGGCACGTGCAAGGGCGCGCGGTTGCCACAGGTGATCAGGCCCCACAGGCGCCCTTCGCAGATCAGCGAGATGCTCATCGACGACAGCACGCCCATGTTGCGCATGTACTGGCAATGGATGGGCGACACGCTGCGCAGCGTCGCGAAACTCAAGTCCAGGGGTGTATCGGTATCCGGTCGCAGGGCCGGCAGAATGGGCACGGGCGTGTAATTGGCGTCCGGAATGATGCGAAGCCAGTTGCTCAGGTACAACCGACGGGCCTGGACCGGTATGTCCGAGGCGGGGAAGAACAGGCCGTTGAACAACTCCATGCCGGGCGAGGACGCCTCGGCCACCACCTGTCCGTGGCCTTCCTCTTCGAAGCGGTAGATCAGCACCCGGTCGTAACCGGTCAGGGCCTGCACCTCGTGCACCGCCAGCTCGTACAGCGCCTCCAGGCTGTCGGCTGCCTGCAGACGCTGCAGCATGCGGTTGAAGTGACTGTGCGGATCACGCTTGCCTCGTGCCAGCACTTCCAGCTCAAAGATCAGCAAGCCCTCATGGCGGTGGGCGAAGCCTTCGAAGCGTGTGCCGTTCACGTCCATGCGCAACGGCTGCACGTGTTCGGCCAGGTCCAGTGCGACCAGCTCATGAACCTCGTCGGCCAGCGCTGCGCCAAGCACCTGGGCCAGTGGCCGACCCAGCGCCTGGTCTACGGGAACACCCAGCAGCGTCTCGACGTTTGCGCTGATCTGCACGATGTCCAGGGCAGGTTCGCTGAGCGTCATCAACACGCCGTGGGGCTGGATGGCGCCTGGATACTGGATGGGTTCGTTGGCGCAGTTGGCCAGGGCTTGCTCGAAGGAAATGTTGTCCAGAAGGCTCACCGTGCTGTTCTTTCGGCCCTGTACAGGGTCGTGGGAAAAGTAGGGGGTAATGGTCGAAGGCGGAATGCACGTGAGCGCCTTCTCTCAAGGGTATCAGTCAGCGGCAGGTGTGGCGACATGAACGGTCTCGCGTGAAAGGGCAAAAGCGTCGGAGGCCGTCCTGGCTGACCCAGGCATCGTACAGCAATGTCGCGCCTGATCAGATGCTTTTTCTGAAGGACGGTCACAGGCCATTTCTGCCCATGGCACACTGTACGTCCTTCCTACCCTGTCGAGCATCCCCGTGCAGACCGTGCATCTGACCCTGTTGTGCCACGCCCGGACGAACGCGCAGCGAACCGGCCATTTCAGCCGTGACGACGATGACCTCCTGCCCGGGCTGGCACGGCTGCCTGGCACGTGTCAGCCGGTACTCTGCGCACCCGAGTGGCGGGCCCGGCAAACCGCCGCCTGGATAAGCGATGCGGTCGAGATCGACCCGTTGCTGCGAGACGTGGACCTGGGGCGCTGGCAGGGCTTGTCGCTCAAGCAGGTGCAACGCGATGAGCCACAGGCGCTGGCTCGGTGGCTGAGCGATCCTGGCAGCGTGGTGCATGGCGGGGAATCCATCGTCCAACTCTGCCAACGGGTGGCCTGCTGGCTACAGGCGCGCAGCGCGGTGCCCCGTGATTATCTGGTGGTGACCCACCCGTTCGTCATTCGCGCCGCCCTGGCACAGGTGCTGGGAAGTCCACCAACCAGCCTGCAGCGCATGGACGTGTTGCCGTGCGCCAGCGTCCACCTGGTCCATACCGACCAGTGGCGCCTGCGCCTGATTCAGAATGCCAGCTTGTAACCGATCAGCAACAGCATGGCCGCCAGGCAGGGGCGCAGGATGCGATCGGACACCCGACCGGCCAGGTGGCTGCCCAGGTAGATGCCAGGCAGCGAGCCCAGCAGCAGGTAACCCAGCAGCGACCAGTCCATGTTGCCCATGCTGGCATGGCCCAGGCCTGCCACCAGGGTCAGGGGGACGGCGTGGGCGATCTCCGTGCCGACCAGGCGCCGCGTGACCAGGAACGGGTACAGCAGGAACAGCGCCACCGTGCCCAGTGCTCCGGCACCGATCGACGTCAGTGTGACCATCACGCCGAGCACCACGCCCGTGAACACGGTCAGCACGTTTAGCGTACGGTCGCTGAGGTGGTAGTGATCGCCAGCATGACGGCTGGCGAAGGCCTGCAGCTTGGAGCGGAACAGGATGGCCAGGGCCGTGATGATCAGCACCACGGCCAGGCCCTGCTTGATGATGGCATTGAGCGCCGAGGTGTCGGCGTGCAGCGTGCTCAGGAACCACAAGGTCAACGCCGCGGCGGGCACGCTGCCCAGGCTCAGCAGCCCGGTGATCTTCCAGTCGATGTTCTTGTTGCGGCTGTGGACCCAGACACCGCTGGCCTTGGTGATAGCCGCGTACAGCAGGTCGGTGCCGACGGCCGTGGCCGGGTTGATGCCGAACCAGAGCAGGATCGGCGTCATCAGCGAACCGCCGCCGACGCCCGTCATGCCCACGATGAACCCTACGACAAGCCCTGCAATGGTGAAACCGAACGAACCTACATCCATAACGCTCTCGACTGCCCAACTGTGCCCGTGATCGGATGCAAGCCAGCATATAGATTTTTTTATAGCGAAATAGACTTGTTGGTTATTAGGTTATAACCGGAGAAAGGTGGCAAGCGGACAAGGAGGCTGGTGTGCAACGCAGTGAGTGGCGACAGCGTGCGCTGCAGGCCAGGCGACGGAGAGTCGCTTCAGACCTGCAGCGCGAAGCGCTCGCTTAGATCCGGAAACTCCCGACCAGCTGCTTGAGGCGGCCGGCCTGCTGGGCCAGCGCATCGCAGTGACGCAGGGTCTGGTTGAGGTTTTCCACGCCCTGCTGGTTGAGGGTGTTGATCTGGGTGATGTCCAGGTTGAGGCTTTCGACCACGGCAGTCTGCTCTTCGGTGGCGGTGGCCACGGACTGGTTCATGCCGTCGATCTCGCCGATCTGCCGGGTCACGCTGTTCAGGCGTTCGCCGGCCTGGTTGGCCACCTGCACGCTCTGCTCACTGGAGACCTGGCTGGCGTTCATGGTATGCACCGCCTCACGCGACCCCACTTGCAGCGTCGTGATCATGCGGTGGATCTCTTCGGCCGATTCCTGGGTCCGGTGGGCCAGGTTGCGGACCTCGTCGGCGACCACGGCGAAGCCACGGCCGGCTTCCCCGGCACGGGCGGCTTCGATGGCCGCGTTCAGGGCCAGCAGGTTGGTCTGCTGGGAGATGCCCTTGATCACGTCGAGGATCTTGCCGATGTCATCGGTGCTGGCGTTGAGCACTTCGATCTGTTCGCACGATTCGCTGATCTTCTGCGACAGCGCGGTCATCGCCTGGATGCTTTCCTCGACCACGCGGCGTCCATCGTGGGCCTGTTCGCTGGCACCGCTGGCATGCTGCGAGGCATCGGCGGCGTTGCGCGCGATTTCCTGAGTGGCGGCGCCCAGCTGGTTGATCGCCGCCGCCACACTGTTGGTGCGCAGGCTCTGCTCTTCCGAACCGATGATCGAGGCGTTCGAGGCGCTCATGACCTTTTCCGACAGATCATGCACCAGGCGCGTGGCCGACGAGACTTCGGTGATCGAGGCATGGATGCGCTCGACGAAGCGGTTGAACGAGCCGGCCAGTTCGCCGAACTCGTCCTTGTTCTGTACGGCCAGACGGCGGGTCAGGTCACCTTCACCCTCGGCGATGTCGTGCATGGCACGGCCCATGGTAGTCAGAGGACGCATCAAGACCGGGATCAACAGGCCCAACAGGCCGGCGATGGCGACCACGGCGACGATCATGGCGATGATCGCCGAGACGCGGAACTGATCGAGCGCCGCGTAGGCCTGGTCCTTGTCCACCACCAGGCCGACGTACCACTGCGCTGACGGCAAGCCTTCGATCGGGGCGAACGAGACGATCCGCTCATGCCCGTCGAGCATCACGTCCTGCATGCCAGGCTCGACCCGCAGGCCGCTGTTGGGATAGAGATCCTTGAGGAACTTGGTCAGGTGGTCCTTGTTCTGGCTGACGATGACTTGACCGTCCTTGTCCACCAGGTAGGCATGGCCGATGCCACCGAAGTCGACCTTCTCGATGATCTGCACCAGGCTGTCGAGCGACAGGTCGCCGCCGACCACGCCCAGCAACGGACCGCCATTCTTGGGTTTGACCGGGACGGTGATGGTCACCACCAGGCCGCCGACGGAGGCCTGGTAAGGCGCGGTCAGCACGGTCTTGCCAGCGGTTGCGGCCTCGCCGTACCACGGCCGCTTGCGCGGGTCGTAGTCGGCCGGCATCTGCACGTCCGGACGCTGGGTGAACACGCCGTTGTTCTGCCCCAGGTAGGTGAACTGGAAATTGCGCAGGTAGGACGGCTGGTCGACCAGACTGGCCACGTTGTTGTTGCCCGCCGCCGCCTGCTCGGTCACGTCCTCGGCCAGGTTCTCCATGATCAGGATCCGGCCGCTCATCCAGTTCTGCACGCTGCTGGCCGCCAGGGCGCCGGACTGGCGCATGGACGAGTCGAGGTTCTGGGCGATGGTATGGCGCTGCAAGTAGTCGTTGTAGAGCGTGAACAGGGCAAACGCCAGGATGACGATGCCGCTGGCACTCAGGAGGATCTTGTGGCGAAATTTCAGGTTCATGCGCGTTGACCTTGCACCCATTGAGGAAGGAGCCACGACTCGACACCAGAGCGAGAAGGACCCGTTTCCCGCGTATCGGCCGCAAACGGTCAAGGTTGAATGACGCGCTCAACTATTTCGCATGACACGCCGGGGTAGTCGTGCGAACGTCGCGTGTGCAATCCTTGAAGCGACATCCATAGCTTTTGGCTTCTCTTTATAAGATTTGCCATAGGCAAAAGCAATCGGTCATATCAGCTTTGCCAATGAGCCTTCGGGCGATCGATTGGCTAGGATGATCCCCGTCAACGCATTCAAACCCATGAAGGAGCGCTTTCTGATGCCACTCATCAACAGCCAGGTAAAACCGTTCAACGCTACCGCCTACCACAATGGCGATTTCGTTCAATTGAGCGAAGCCGATCTTCAGGGCAAGTGGTCCGTCGTGTTCTTCTACCCGGCTGACTTCACCTTCGTCTGCCCGACCGAGCTGGGCGACCTGGCTGACAACTACGCTGAATTCCAGAAGCTGGGCGTGGAAATCTATGGCGTGTCGACCGACACCCACTTCACCCACAAAGCCTGGCACGACACCTCCGATACCATCGGCAAGATCCAGTACCCGCTGATCGGTGACCCGACCCACCAGATCGCTCGCAACTTCGACGTGCTGATCGAAGAGGCCGGCCTGGCCGATCGCGGTACCTTCGTGATCAACCCGCAAGGCCAGATCAAGATCGTCGAGATCAACGACGGCGGTGTCGGCCGTGACGCCAGCGAACTGCTGCGCAAGGTCAAGGCAGCCCAGTACGTCGCCGCTCACCCAGGCGAAGTCTGCCCGGCCAAGTGGCAGGAAGGCGAGGCCACCCTGGCCCCATCGCTCGACCTGATCGGCAAGATCTAAGGCCATGTGCCTGCTGCGGACGGTGAACGACCGTCACCGGTAATGCTTCACCGCCCTGCAAAACGCCCGGGCGCTCGTGCCTGGGCGTTTTCATTTACAGCATCTGAAAGAAGGAAATCGCCCGCATGTTGGACGCCACGCTTAAATCGCAACTCAAGACCTACCTGGAGCGGGTTACCCAGCCGATCGAGATCGTCGCTTCCCTCGATGACGGCGCGAAGTCCCGTGAACTGCATGACCTGCTGGTGGAAATCGCCGGCCTGTCGAGCCTCATTACCCTGAGCGTGGACGGTGACGATGCCCGTCGCCCGTCGTTCTCGCTCAACCGCCCTGGGGCGGACATCGGCCTGCGTTTTGCCGGTATTCCCATGGGGCATGAATTCACCTCCTTGGTCCTGGCGCTGCTGCAAGTCGGCGGCCACCCTTCCAAGGCCAGCGCCGAGGTGATCGAGCAGATCCGCGGGCTGCAGGGTGAATTCGTCTTCGAAACCTACTTCTCGCTGTCGTGCCAGAACTGCCCGGACGTGGTCCAGGCCCTGAACCTGATGGCCGTGCTCAACCCCAACGTCCGCCATGTGGCGATCGACGGTGCACTGTTCCAGGCCGAGGTCGAGTCGCGCAAGATCATGGCCGTGCCGAGTCTCTACCTCAACGGCGAGCCGTTCGGTCAAGGCCGCATGGGGCTGGAAGAAATCCTCGGCAAGATCGACACCAGTGCCGGCACCCGCCAGGCCGAGAAGATCAACGCCAAGGAGGCCTTCGACGTGCTGGTCGTCGGCGGTGGTCCAGCCGGTGCTTCGGCCGCGATCTATGCCGCACGCAAAGGCATTCGTACTGGTGTCGCCGCTGAGCGTTTCGGTGGTCAGGTGCTCGATACCCTGGCGATCGAGAACTTCGTGTCGGTGCACGAGACTGAAGGGCCGAAGCTGGCCGTCGCCCTCGAAGAGCACGTCAAGCAGTACGACGTCGACATCATGAACCTGCAGCGCGGCGAAGCGCTGATCCCTGCCGCCGAAGGCGGGCTGCACGAAGTGCGCCTGAACAGCGGTGCTTCGCTCAAGGCCAAGACCGTGATCCTGGCGACCGGTGCGCGCTGGCGTGAGATGAACGTGCCCGGCGAACAGGAATACCGGGGGCGTGGCGTGGCCTACTGCCCGCACTGCGATGGGCCGCTGTTCAAGGGCAAGCGCGTGGCGGTGATCGGGGGCGGCAACTCCGGCGTGGAAGCGGCCATCGACCTGGCGGGGATCGTCGCCCAGGTGACGCTGATCGAGTTCGACGGCCAGCTGCGCGCCGACGCCGTGTTGCAGCGCAAGCTGCACAGCCTGCCGAACGTCACGGTGATCACCAGCGCGCTGACCACCGAGGTGCAGGGCAACGGTGAGAAGGTCACCGGCCTGAGCTACAAGGACCGCACCACCGAGGCCGTGCATGCGCTCGCGCTCGAAGGCATCTTCGTGCAGATCGGCCTGCTGCCCAACACCGACTGGCTCAAGGGCACGGTCGAGCTGTCGCCGCGCGGCGAGATCATCGTCGATGCCCGTGGCCAGACCAGCGTGCCTGGGGTGTTCGCTGCCGGTGACGTGACCACGGTGCCGTACAAGCAGATCGTCATCGCCGTGGGCGAGGGCGCCAAGGCCTCGCTGGCCGCGTTCGACCACCTGATTCGTACCTCGGCGCCTGCCTGAGCCGTCGCGCCGTGTCGCCTGTCAGGCGATGCGGCCCTCGACGGTAAAATCCGCTGACATGTCCATGCAGGGCCCCTTCGACCAGTGTCTATAGTCAAACTGACACTGGCCGGAGGGGCCCTGCATGCGTTTGATCAGTCGTGAACCGTGGTGGCTCGTGCCGCCACGACCAGGTCAGCACGAGCACGAACTGCACTGGGGCTACCTGGAAATCTATGCCGATGGACGCGCCGTGTTCATCGACCAGCGGCCCAGCGACCGTGAGCTGGCCGAGCGCAAGAGCTGTCGGCATTTCCCCGAGCCGGATCCCGTTTAGGGCAGCGCAAGATCAGCCTTCCCATTCGGCCAGCCGTGCCTCGAGTGCAGCGATGCGGGCTTCCAGGGCCTCGAAACGCTGTTCCGTGGCCGCGTCCGTGCTGCTTGCGCCACGCTCTGCAGTGGCGGCCTGGCGAGCGCTCAGGATCGCCTCGGTCTCGGCGGGGTCGCCCAGTGCGTGGGTGTAGCGATCTTCTCGCTGGCCTGCCTGCCGTGGCAGGTGTACCGCCAGTTCACGTGACACCAGGCGCTCGACCTGATGGTGCACTTGCGCCAGGTCTTCGAACGCGTGCAGGCGGCTGCTGCGGGTCAGCAGTTCGCTGAGCGTCTGGGGGCCGCGCAGGAACATCAGGCCCAGTAACGCCAGCTGCGCCGGCACCAGCTCCAGCGCCTTGTCGACGCGCTGCTCCCAGCGATCGGCGCGATTGCCCATCTGCAACCGGGTCAGCCCCTGGCTTTCCAGCGCGCGCAGGGCTTGCCCGACCTGGCCTGCGGTAAGGTTCATCACCGGCTCGCGGCTGGTCTTCTGGTTGCAGGCCAGCACCAGGGCATTGAGGGTGAGCGGGTAGGTCTCGGGATTGCTCGCCTGCTTTTCGATCAAAGCCCCAAGGACGCGGAGCTCGACGGCGTTGAAGCGTGCAGTGCTGGCAGGTTCAGGTGCTGACATGGCCCGATCTCGTGCGGAAGGAAGTGACCAAGCCTAGGGGCGTCCCTGCCTGAAGACAAGCCGAAACGCGGACGCGGCACCTGGCTACCAATTGAACAGTTCCCGCCGTGCGCCTTCGGTGATGGCCAGGATCCCAGGGTGCTTCACTTTACGCTCCACCGAAATGGCATAGAACGACTCGCGTACCGCTTCGGTCTGGCCGATCAGTTGAACGTCGCCGTGGCGGCAGACCTCGTCGGCGATGACACTGGGCGCGATGAACAGGCCGCTGCCGGACTGGCCGAAGGCCTGCATCAAGGCGCTGTCGTCGAACTCGCCGATGATCCGAGGTTGTACATGCTGTTCACCGAGCCAGCGTAACAGCCGGTTGCGGACCATGGTTTCCTGTCCGGGGATCAGCAGGGGCGCGTCCTGCAGGCAGGCGGGGAAGGGCGCCGTCAGACGGGTGGCGAGAGCCGAAGTGGCGAAGAAACTCAAGCCGCACTCACCGAGCTTCTGGCTGTAGCCCTTGATGTCCAGATGGCTCGGCATCGGGCTGTCGGAGATCACCAGGTCCAGGCGCTGGATGGCCAGGTCGGCCAGCAGGCGTTCGAGCTTGTCTTCACGGCAACTGATGCGCAGCGGGCTGTCCAGCTCCATGGTCGGCGCGAGCAGACGGTAGACGATGGACTTGGGCACCACGTCGGCCACCCCGACCCGGAACAGGATCTGTTGCTCGTCCGGGCGTGCCCGCAACATGGCCTCCAGCTCGCTGCCGATCTGAAACATCTGCTCGGCATATTCCAGGGTCCGACGTCCTTGTTCGGTCAATTCGAGCTGGCGTCCGACGCGCTGGAACAGTTCGATGCCGTAGGTCTGCTCGAGCAGGGTGAGCTGGCCGCTGATGGTCTGCGGTGTGAGGTTCAGTTGCTCGCTGGCGCGGGTGACGCTGCCGGTGCGGGCCACAACCCAGAAATAATGCAGTTGGCGATAATTGAGCATACGGCTGTGTGGGTTCGGAAAATCCGAAGTATAACCCGTTTAAATACGAATTTTACTGAAGCGTATGTGCCTCTAGAATCGCTCCATCGCGCCCATCGAGGGCGGTTCGAACAGGAATCGACGAGGCTTCTATGCTTGACTTCAAATCGATCGGCACGCCACTGGTGCTGTCCATTGCCTTGCTGGCCATGAGCGGTTGCGACGACGCCCGGCAATCGACACGTCAGGCGCTCGATCAGGCCGCCGAGTCGGCCAAGTCGTTCATCGACAAGACTCATGACGTGGCGCAGCAGGCGTTGGACGATGCGATAGGGCCTGCCGAGACACCTCGACAGCCCGCCGAAGACACCCGTGGTACCCAGGACATCTGACCCTCAACTGACACAGGAATGATTCATGGAATACTTGCTGGAACTCGCCTCGAGCCCCACCGCCTGGGTCGCGCTCGCCACCTTGGTGGCGATGGAAGTCGTGCTGGGCATCGACAACCTGATCTTCATCTCCATTCTGACCAACAAGCTGCCGGAGGCGTACCGGTCCAAGGCGCGTCGCATCGGGATCAGCATGGCGTTGGTCATGCGCCTGGCCCTGCTCAGCACGGTGGCCTGGATCGTCCAGCTGACCGAGCCGGTGTTCGAGGTGTTCGGCCATGCGTTTTCCTGGAAGGACATGATCCTGATCGCCGGTGGTCTGTTCCTGTTGTGGAAGGCGACCAAGGAGATCCATGAAAGCGTCGATCCCCATGGGGCCAAGGAAGAAGCCAAGGTCGGCAACACCGTGACCATTGGCTTCGCCTCGGCGATCGGCCAGATTCTGATCCTCGACATCGTGTTCTCCATCGACAGCATCATCACCGCCGTGGGCATGACCGAGCATCTGCCGATCATGATCATCGCCGTGATCAGTGCCGTGATCGTGATGCTGCTGGCGGCCGACCCGCTGGCCAAGTTCATCAACGACAACCCGACCGTGGTCATGCTGGCCCTGGGCTTCCTGATCATGATCGGCATGACCCTGATCGCCGAAGGGTTCGGCGCCCATGTGCCCAAAGGCTACGTCTATGCAGCGATGGCCTTCTCCACCGCAATCGAAGTGCTCAACATCATGGCGCGTCGAGCCAAGATGAAGAAAGAGGTCGGACAGGGGTGATCTTCGCCTGACCGGTCGCAACGTGCTGGAGCCCCTGCGGGGGCTTCAGGCGTTTCTGGGGTGGCGTCGTCCGCGCGTCTGTACGCACGGCGCGCCTGGGCCTATGATCGGTGCGCTTCGTCTTTCATTCGTCCTGACACCTGCAAGCGAGCGTCCATGTCGTTGATCTTCCCTCGATTGTCCACCGTTGCCCGTCGCCTGTTGGCCGTGTGTGCGGCCACGGCCGTGTTGACCGGGTGCGTCGGCCAGCCACCTGCATTGCCCGCAGGATTGGCGCAGCGCGTGGAGATCGGCAGCGTGCCGTTCTATCGCGGGTATGCCAATCACAGTGGCGCCATGGCGCTGGCGGCGCTGCTCACCCAGCAGGGTGTACCGATCACCCCGGGCATGCTCGACGCACCGCTGGGCCTGCCTGAGGCGGCGGATCGGCTGCAGACGCGCATCCCGCCCGTGGCCCGTGACCATGGTCTGGTCGTCTATCCGCTCGACCCCACTCTGGACGCGTTGCTGGTCCAGGTGTCGGCAGGCAACCCGGTGTTGCTCAGCTATCGCGAGGGTACGGCGTGGTGGGGTGAGCCACGGTATGCGCTGTTGATCGGCTATGACGCCTACAAGCGCCATGTACTGCTGCGCTCGGGCATGAACCGTCGACAGTTGATGGACTTCGATGCGTTCACCCAGGCGTGGGCGAAAGAGGGGAGCTGGGCCGTGCTGGTGCAGCCGCCAACGCGACCGGCCGCACAGGTCGACCGACAGCGCTGGCTGCAGGCCGCCGATGAACTGGCGCGCGCCGGTGAGGAGCGGGCTGCGCGTCAGGCGGTCAGCAGCCTGGGCCACTGACCGGCAGGTACGGCGCCTGTCAGAAGCCCAGGCGATCGCGCAGGCTGTAGTACCAGGCGCCCAGCGCACTGAACGGCACCCGCAGGGCCTGGCCGCCCGGGAACGGATAGTGCGGCAGGCCGGCGAAGGCATCGAAGCGCTCGGCCTGGCCGCGCAGCGCTTCGGCCAGCACCTTGCCAGCCAGGTGCGTGTAGGTCACGCCGTGACCGCTGCACCCTTGCGAATAGTAGATGTTGTCACCCAGTCGACCGACCTGCGGCAGGCGCGACAGCGTCAACAGGAAGTTGCCGGTCCAGGCGTAGTCGATCTTCACCTGCTTGAGCTGGGGGAAGGCCTTGAGCAGCTTCGGTCGAATGATCGCTTCGATGTTCGCCGGGTCACGCGCACCGTAGACCACGCCACCGCCGAAGACCAGGCGCTTGTCCTGGGTCAGGCGGTAGTAGTCGAGCAGGTAGTTGCAGTCCTCGACGCAGTAGTCCTGGGGCAGCAGGCTGCGGGCCAGTTCCTCGCCCAGGGGCTCGGTGGTGATCACCTGGGTGCCGCAGGGCATGGACTTGGCGGCCAGCTCAGGCACCAGGTTGCCTAGGTAGGCGTTGCCGGCGACGATGATGAACTTGGCGCGCACCTTGCCTTGGGGCGTGTGCACGACAGGGCTGGCCCCACGGTCGATACGCACCGCTGGGCTCTGCTCGTAGATCGTGCCGCCGAGCGATTCCACCGCGGCTGCCTCGCCCAGGGCCAGGTTGAGCGGGTGGAGATGGCCCCCGCTCATGTCCAGCATGCCGCCGATGTAGTTCTCGCAGGCGACGACCTCGCGGATCCGGCGCTGGTCGAGCAGCTCCAGTTGCGTGTGGCCGTAGCGTTCCCACAGGCGTTTCTGCGATTCCAGGTGGCCCATCTGCTTGGACGTGAGCGCAGCGAACACGCCACCGTCCTTCAGGTCGCACTGGATGCCATAGCGTGCCACGCGATCGCGGATGATGCGCGCGCCCTCGAACGCCATATCGCCCAGCAGCTTGGCCTGCTGGGGGCCGACACTGCGTTCGATGACATCGATGTCACGGCTGTAGCTGTTGACGATCTGGCCGCCGTTGCGACCCGATGCGCCGAACCCGACGCGGGCGGCTTCCAGCACAGTGACCTTGAACCCGTTTTCCAGCAGGAACAGGGCGCTGGACAGACCTGTATAGCCTGCACCGATGATGCACACGTCAGTCTCTACTTCACCCTGCAACGCCGGGCGCACCGGTGCTGGATTGGCCGAGGCGGCATAGTAGGATTGGGGGTAGGAAGTCGTGGCCATGCTGCTGCACCTCGTGTTTTATATTTTTAACGGATGCGCTGATGCTATCAATAATAATAAACGCGCACCAGCTACCTGTTAAAAATTCCTGACGGCAGTGGCAGGACGGTGCTGGACGATGCGGTATTCATAAAAGAGTGGAGATTCAGTGGCTTAGGCAAAATACTGGTTGACACCCCTGAGCAAGTGCGTAGAATGCGCCCTCATCGACAGGCACATAGCTCAGTTGGTTAGAGCACCACCTTGACATGGTGGGGGTCGTTGGTTCGAGTCCAATTGTGCCTACCAAATCGAAAAGAGGGGCGATCCGAAAGGGTCGCCCTTTTTTGCGTGCGTTTTCCGGGAAAAGGCCGCCACGCCCACGGATGTCAGCAGGCGCGCAAAGTTTCTGATTTTTTTGAAGAAAACGCTTTACAAGGTCAAGGCGCACTCGTAATATGCGCGCCACACGACAGGCACATAGCTCAGTTGGTTAGAGCACCACCTTGACATGGTGGGGGTCGTTGGTTCGAGTCCAATTGTGCCTACCAAATCGAAAAGGGCGATCTATACAGATCGCCCTTTTTTATTGCCCGCGAAAACCCGTCAGAGGGCTGCGGCCTTGTGTCGCAAGGTCTGCCTCGATCGCCGGTGATCACTGGGGTGAGCGTTACGCCGTTCCGGGCACACCCCTGATGAGAGGGTCGGCCGTGTTAGAATCATCCGCTTCTGAACGGGAGATGATGGCGTGCGCAAACTGGCAGTGGTAATGGCGGTGCTGGCTCTGGCTGGCTGTGACAACGAAGTCGAAGGCGTGCACAAGCGGGTCGCTGAAAGCCTGGCGCGCCCCGACACGGCAAAGTTCGCCAACGTGCGGATCTCCCCGGAAGGCACCATCTGCGGTCAGTTCCGTGGCAAGGACCAGGCCGGTCAGTACGAGGCCTATCGCAGTTACGTCGCCATCAAGCAGGGCAGCGACTACCAGATCATCGTCGACGAGTCGGGCAACGATCTGCGCATTCGTGAGGTGTGCGGCGGCGCCGACCTGCAGCGCCGCGCCGACGCGTTGGCCGACCAGCCGGCGCCCGAAGGTTGGGACGTCGAGGTCGTCCAGGGCGCCAACATGGGCGCCATGACCGACATGACCGCGCGCCTGCTGGAAAAGGGCATTCCCTCGTCCGTCGAATACCGCAACGGCAAGCCGGTGGTGCTGATGGGACCCTTCCCGAGCAAGGCCGAGGCCGAAGCGCGCAAGACCGAGGTCATGGCCAAGCTGGGCACCGATTCGGTGGTCATCCAGCACGGTGCCGCGCGCTGATGTGACGGGAGTATTGGCGCCCCCCTCGCTGTCACAGCTATGCTCAAATTGCACAGGCTGCGCGGGAGGGCCACATGTCTACCTTGGAGCGGGCGATCGCCTTGGCGGCCCAGGCCCATGAGGGGCAATACGACAAAGGCGGCAATGCCTACATTCTTCACCCATTGCGGGTCATGCTGCGCGTGTCGACGCCGGAGCAGCGCATCGTCGCCGTGCTGCACGATGTGCTGGAAGACACGCCCACGACACTGGCCGATCTGGCACGTCAGGGGTTTTCCCTGAAGATCCTGGCCGCCGTGCACGCCTTGAGCCGTCGGCAGGGCGAGTCGTACCTGGACTTCGTGGTACGCGTTGGCCATGACCCCCTGGCGCGTGTCGTCAAGCTGGCCGATCTGGCCGACAACAGCGACATGTCGCGCATCCCCTATCCAGGTCCGGACGACATCGCGCGCATGGCCAAGTACAGCCAGGCCAGTGCCTACCTCAGCACGCTGGCCTGACCTTTACCCACAGTTGCCAAGATCCACGGGGCCGACGAAGGGGTTGCCATGGCCCATCAGGCAGGCCACGCGCTGGTTGCGCTGACGCTCCCAGGGCTGCACCGGGTAGGTCTTGTCCCAGGCTTCGAGCAGCTGCCGATCCTGCTTCGACAGGCGCAGGTCGTACCGTTGACTCATGTAGAAATGCGTGCGGGCGATCATGCCGCGGATCGACGGCCGTGGCATCACGCGCCGGGCCTTGAAATCGACCTGGGTCAGGCATTGACCATACTGCCCATGTTTCTCGGGCAGCCAGCCGAAACTGTAATTGCTGCGATCCCCGTTAACCTCGCCGATACTGGGCACCAGGTTGTGCAGATCGGCTTCGGCGCGGCGGAACACCTCATCATTGCGTGCGCAGTTTTTGCGCCCGCCGTGCTGCCAGCATTGGCGCTGATGACCGATCTGCCAGGCCGAGACGATGTGCTCCCATTCGATGCGCGAGGCGCGCCTTGGATTCTTGCGCGGTGTGTACCCGCAGGTGCGCGGATCGACCTTGTTGCCGCTGTACTTGCAGCCGCAGTAGAACTCGGTGGATTGCGGCGCATATAGGGTCCAGGCGACTTTCTTCGCCTCCTGGAACGTGCGCGGTGCATCGGCATGGGCGAGGGGCAGTGCGAGCAGTAGGCCCGCCAGGGTGAGCGTCAACACGTTCATGGTCGGTCAGTCATCCTGCGGCACGGTCCAGAACAGCTGCACACCGCCGTCATCGCGATGGGCGATGGTCACGTTGTCGTTCTCGGCGATCTCGTCGAGCAACGTCAGCCAGTCTTCGGGCGATTCGCCCTCGAGCCGGTAGATCAGGGCTGCGCGGCTGCGCTGGGCGGCGGGGCTGTTGATGATCTTCTGGATGCGGGTTCCCAGTAGCGCGAAGCTCGAGGGGGTGGCAGGTGCAGGGCTGGCCATGGCGGATCCTTGGTGGGCTGTATGCGCGTACAGTATTTCACCGTAGGACATTTCGCAACCAAGCATAAGGCTCTTTACCGTTATAAGTAGCAAGGCAATCTTCGGCTATTGACTGAGCCCTATGCCTTGGGCTGACAAGAGGATGTCGGCCTGTGATCTATTACGGTTATGGCAAAGGCTTATCTTTCAAATTGTAAAAATAGTGATTGCCAATGCGAATTATTTCCACATAGCATTCGCACGCTTCTCAGGCCCTTACCGTTTTTCACTTTCAGGATTCGTCTATCGATGCGCCGCTCGATCGTCTCGCTGTGCCTGCTGCATGCTCTACCTGCCTTGGCCCTGGCCGCCCAAGCCCCTGTCACGCCGCCTGCCAGCATCGAGTTGGGTGCGGTGAACATCGAGGCCGACGCAGCAGATTGGCAGACCGCCACGGGCCCCGTGCAAGGCTACAAGGCCGAGCGCTCTGCCAGCGCCACACGTACCGACACTGCGCTGCACGAGACGCCTCAGTCCATCAGCGTGGTGCCGCGTGACGTGCTGGGCGATACCTCCGCTACCCGCTTGCAGGATGGGCTGGACTATGCCGGCGGCGTAGGGCGCGCCAACAACTTCGGGGGGCAGGGGCTGACCACCTTGACCGTGCGCGGCTTCACCACGGGCGAGTTCTACCGCAACGGCTTCCCCATCAACCGTGGCTACCCCAATGCGCCGGACGCCAATACCGTGGAGCGCCTCGAGGTGATCCGTGGGCCGGCCAGCACCTTGTACGGGCGAGGCGATCCGGGTGGTACCTTCAACATCGTCAGCAAGCAGCCGCAGCCCGACAACAAGGTTACCCTGGGCAGTCAGGTCGATGACCAAGGGCTGCGCCGTGCCACCCTCGACGCTACTGGCGCGCTCACACAGGACGGCGCCCTGGCCTATCGGCTCAATGTCCTGGGCGAGGGCGGCGAGAGCTTCCGTGATGACGTGGACAGCGAGCGCTACGATGTGGCACCCGTGCTCAGCTGGCAGGTCGATGAGGCCACCCGGATCGTCTTCGAGGGTGACTTCATGCGCAATAACCATCCCCTGGACCGGGGGTTGACCCGCTTGCCTCGGCAGACCGGCACGGCCTCGCGTGACACTAACGTCTGGGAGAAGGGCAGCGATAACTTGCTGCACAACGACAACGACATGGCCCAGTTGCGTTTCGAGCACCTGCTCAATGATGACTGGACCCTGGCCGGTGGCATGCAGTGGTTGGACGGCTCGCTCAAGGGCAATGCCGTGGAAGCCAACGGGCTGCAGGCCGATGGGCGCACCCTGGGGCGCAACTTCAACTACCGCGAACTGGAATGGACCAGCCGCGACTATCAGCTCAACCTGACCGGGCATTTCGATACTGCCGGCCTGTCGCACACCTTGCTGACCGGGCTCGAGCACGAAGACTACGACTACAGCTCGATCATCCTGCGCTCGGCGGGCGGCGCGGGCGCCTATCCGGTCGATCTGTTCAGCCCCGTGCTGGGGCAGCCGCGACCTGCGCTGACACGTACGACGACTCACGATCAAGAGAACCTCAAGACCTGGGCCGCCTTCGTCCAGGACCAGGTCACTCTGACCGAGCGGCTCAAGGCAATGGCCGGTGTGCGCTTCGAACGCTTCGAGCACGACTATGACGACAAGCTCAGCGATGCTCGCGACTTCTCCAATGGCCAGAACGGCGTGACCCCGCGCGTGGGGCTGATGTACGACCTGACCGAGACTCTGGCGCTCTACACCACGGCGTCGCGCTCGTTCAAGCCCAACAGTGGCACCAGCTTGCAAGGCGGCGGGTTCGATCCGGAAAAAGGCAAGTCCTACGAGGTCGGGGTGAAGTGGGAGAGCCTTGATCGTCAATTGAGCGTCGATGCCGCCGTGTACCATACGGTCAAGGAGAACGTGCTGACCCGCGATCCGAACGATCCGACCGGCACCTACAGTGTGGCCGCAGGCGAAGTTCGCAGTCGCGGCTTCGACCTGAACATCGCCGGCAACCTCACGCCCGAATGGCGCGTGATCGGCGGCTATGCCTATGTCGATGCCGAGGTGACGCGCGACACCACCCTGGCGCGCGGTACACGCCTGGCAAACATTCCGCGCAACAGCTTCAGCCTGCTGAACACCTACGAGTTCCAGGACGGTGTGGCGAAAGGGCTGGGATTGGGCGTGGGGTTCAAGCATGTGGACGACCGTGCCGGGCAGACTGCCGCGTCGACCTACACCATGGACCACTACAGCGTGGTGGACCTGTTGAGCTTCTACACGGTCAACGAGCACGTGCGGCTGAACCTGGACCTGAAGAACGTGTTCAATACGCGCTATGACGAGGGTGCCTTCAATACGTATGTGTATCCAGGCGCACCGCGCACCGTGCAGGCGGGTGTTTCCTACACGTTCTGATCGGGCATGCGAGCGAGAGGACCGCAGCGGTCCTCTCGCCGGGCACGGCGTTTAGTATTCCCAGAAGATCCGCTGCAGCTCTTTGCTGTCCTGGGTCTTGGTCATGGCGACCATGGCCAGGATACGGGCCTTCTGCGGGTTCAGGTCATGGGCGACGACCCAGTCGTTCTTGTCGTCCGGCTGCTCGGCGTTACGCAGGACGAAGCCGCCCTGGTTGACGTGCGAGGAGCGAATGATCTGCACGCCGTTCTTGCGCAGCTCCTGCAGGGCCGGCACCACGCGAGAGGACACCGAGCCGTTGCCGGTGCCCGCGTGGATCAGCGCCTTGGCGCCGTTCTGGGCCAGGGCCTTGTACGCGGTGTCGGTCACGTTGCCATAGCCGTAGGCGATGTCCACCTGCGGCAGGCTGCTGATCTGCTTGATGTCGAATTCCGAGTTGACGGTGTGGCGTTTGGCCGGCAGGCGGAACCAGTACGACTTGCCTTCCACGACCATGCCCATCGGGCCCCAGGCGCTCTTGAACGCTTCGGTCTTGATGTTGACCGACTTGCTCACATCGCGGCCCGACTGGATTTCATCGTTCATGGTCACCAGGACGCCCTTGCCACGCGACTGCTTGTCGCTGGCGACGGCCACGGCGTTGTACAGGTTGAGCATGCCATCGGCGGACATGGCCGTGCCTGGGCGCATGGAGCCGACCACCACGATCGGTTTCTCGGTCTTCTCCACCAGGTTCAGGAAGTAGGCGGTTTCTTCCAGCGTATCGGTGCCGTGGGTGATGACGATGCCGTCGACGTCCGGGCTGTCGGCCAGTTCGGCGACACGCTTGCCCAGTTGCAGCAGGTTTTCGTTGCTGATGCTCTCCGAGGCGATCTGCATCACCTGCTCGCCACGCACCTTGGCCAGGTTGCCCAATTCCGGTACGCCCGCGATCAGCTTGTCGACGCCCACCTTGGCCGCCTGGTAAGTGGCGCTGTTGGCGGTGCTGGCACCGGCACCGGCGATGGTGCCGCCGGTAGCCAGGATCACGACGTTGGCCAAGGCCTGCTGCTGCTTGGCCTCTTCGGCGCTGACGTGGGCTGGCAAGGCCAGCATCAGTGCAAGGGCACTGGGGATAAAGGTCTTCATGGCGACATGGATCATTATTGTTCTCGCTCTTCCTAGTGAGGGCTGTAGTGCCCGACAAATTTAGGCAGTTTTCATACCAACTAGAGTAATTTGTCTGATGGCACGCTTGATGGCCACGGGTATAGAGCGGAAGGTGAGCCTGAGGCGGAAAGCAGCGTATGGGTGTTCGGCATGCCGAACGTGCGACAGGGCTTCGTTCGGTTTTTCGTACGAACAGATTCAGTGGCCGGCTGCCTGAAGGCGCGTGAAGCCAGGCGTCATGAGGGCACACTTACAAGGCAGGCGCTTGTTGGGTGCTGGTACGTGGTGCATGGCGCTCGAGCACCTGCTCGGCGAAGGCGCGTGCTGCCTGCCCACCTAGATCGCGCACCAGTAGGTCGATCGCGATCAATAGCAGTTCTTCAGGCGTGCCAGGGCTGTAGGCGCGCTGGCCATCGGACCATTTGACCTTGATGTCGGCATCGATGCTAGGACGGCTCATGGGTCTTCTCGTCAAGTGGCACGGTGCGTGAAGTAAAGGCGCTCACCGCGAGGATGAATAGGCAAGGCCTGAGTCTTGGGCTGACGAGGATGTCTTGGGTGTGCATGAGCAACTCTGTGGCAAGGTCGTGAGGTCTGGGCTGGCGCGTATGCGATCCTGGAAGCGTAAGATCCGGTCACGATTGCACTAGGCCAGCCTGTGCGGATTTAAGGCACACTCGACAGGTTTTGCAACAAACGCTTGATGGCACTGTCGCATTAGGCAGCCAATGTGATCGATAGGAGGATCCATGTTTCATACTCGCGCTTCCCTCGCGACCTTGCTGGTCGCTGCTGCTCTGACCGGTTGCAGTACTGGAGGTGGAGGGGCCTCGGACGATCATGGGGCGACGCCCGCTCCGACGACCGCCGAGAATGATGGGCGCTGTTCGGCCGCGGGTGCCGACTTCGCCATGGGCAAGGCTGCCAGCGCCGTCTTGCTCGAGCAGGCGCGCAAGGCCAGTGGGGCCCAGTACGCACGTATCCTCAAGCCCGATGACCTGGTGACTTTGGAGTACCGCTCGGAGCGTTTGAACCTTAACGTGGACCGGCAGGGTAGGGTCACTCGCGTCAACTGCGGCTGAGTGCTCTTTGGGGGGGGGGCGGTCGGGCCAGGTGCTCGACCCTGCACGCAGGGTGCAAGCGTTGCCCATGAAAAAACCCGCCAGAAGGCGGGTTTTTTACAGCAGTAAGCCCGAATTACTCCGGACGAACCTGTGCAGCCTGCATGCCCTTCTGACCACGTTCAGCAACGAACGAAACGGTCTGGCCTTCTTTCAGGCTCTTGAAGCCGTCGGATTCGATGGCCTTGAAGTGAACGAACAGGTCGTCGCCGCCGCCTGCTGGGGTGATGAAGCCGTAGCCTTTTTCATCATTGAACCATTTGACGGTGCCTTGTTGGCGATTGGACATGGGTGAATCTCCGGAATCTTGAAATTTTTCAGTAGTGCGATGTGGCCGAGGCTACAGACTGCACGAGTCACATCATAGTCTAATTCTGCGCGTGTCGCGTCAATTACCTTTGCACAATCGTGATCCAGCGCAAAAGAACGGAAGATCCTGTGCGAAACGTCAGCGTGCAGCGCATGCCTTGGCCACGACAGCCTGGGCTTTTTCCATCAACTTGGCATCGACCCCCTGCTTGCTGTCGAGCTGTTCGATTTCCTGGGTGCTGAAGTTCTTTTCGATCGCCCCAGCGCCGCATTCGCAGTGCTGCTTGGCAGCGGCGGCGTCCAGGCCTTTGCTGCTCGCCACCTGGGTGCATTGAGCCATGTAGGCGTCTTTCTTGCCGGCTGGCCACGCTTCGGCGTGGGCTGCCAGGGGCAGCATCAGGGCACCTGCCGCGGTCAGGGCCAGAAGAGACTGAAATCGCATAACCGTTAACTCCTTCGGTAAGGTCTCATCAAGAGTGGGGTGGTTCCGGGATTGTGACGGGCAATCGCGGCCACAAGTTCACCGTCAGGAATCGATTCCCAAATATTCATAGGGTGCTCCGGCCGGTCGTGCTAGCATGACCGGCTCGCGACAGGCCTGCCTGGCCTTGTCGCCACTCTTCCAGTCACTCTGGTTCGACCCTGGCAAGCTCAAAGGCTTCTGCCACTGTGAGGCAGGCTTTCCCGAGGGAAAGGCAGGGCGGATCTTGTACTGGCTCATCCCAACCCACGTGACCTTTGGTAGGGGTCACCACTAGGAGAGGAGGCGCCATGCCCGTAATCACTCTTCCCGATGGCAGTCAGCGGTCCTTCGAACAGGCCGTCAGCGTTGCCGACGTCGCCGCATCCATCGGCGCAGGCCTGGCCAAGGCCACCCTGGCCGGCAAGGTCGACGGCAAGCTGGTCGATGCGTGCGACCTGATCGACCATGACGCCACGCTGCAGATCATCACGGCGAAGGATCAGGAGGGGCTGGAGATCATCCGCCACTCCTGCGCCCACCTGATCGGTCATGCGGTCAAGCAGCTGTACCCGACTGCCAAGATGGTCATCGGCCCGGTGATCGATGAAGGCTTCTACTACGATATCGCCTACGAGCGCCCCTTCACCCCTGAAGACCTGGCAGCCATCGAAGCGCGCATGCGGCAACTGATCGACACCGACTACGACGTGGTCAAGAAGATGACCCCGCGTGCCGACGTCATCGACGTGTTCGCCAGTCGTGGCGAAGACTACAAGCTGCGTCTGGTCGAAGACATGCCGGACGAGCAGGCCATGGGCCTGTACTACCACGAAGAATACGTCGACATGTGCCGGGGCCCGCACGTGCCGAACACCCGTTTCTTGAAAGCGTTCAAGCTGACCAAGCTGTCCGGCGCTTACTGGCGCGGTGATGCCAAGAACGAGCAGCTGCAGCGTGTCTATGGCACTGCCTGGGCCGACAAGAAGCAGCTGGCGGCCTACATCCAGCGCATCGAAGAGGCCGAGAAGCGCGACCACCGCAAGATCGGCAAGCAGCTCGACCTGTTCCACCTGCAGGAAGAAGCGCCAGGCATGGTGTTCTGGCACCCGGCCGGTTGGACGGTGTATCAGGTGCTCGAGCAGTACATGCGTCAGGTCCAGCGCGACAACGGCTACCTCGAGATCAAGACGCCGCAGGTGGTCGATCGCGTGCTGTGGGAGCGCTCCGGTCACTGGTCCAACTATGCCGAGAACATGTTCACCACCTCGTCGGAAAGCCGCGACTTCGCCGTCAAACCGATGAACTGCCCGTGCCACGTGCAGGTGTTCAACCAGGGTCTGAAGTCCTACCGTGACCTGCCGCTGCGTCTGGCCGAGTTCGGTGCCTGCCACCGCAACGAGCCGTCGGGTGCGCTGCACGGCATCATGCGCGTGCGTGGCTTCACCCAGGATGACGCGCACATCTTCTGCACCGAAGATCAGGTGAAGAAGGAAGCCGCCGACTTCATCCGTCTGACGCTCGACGTCTACAAGGACTTCGGTTTCACCGATGTCGCCATGAAGCTGTCGACCCGTCCCGCCAAGCGTGTCGGTTCCGAAGAGTTGTGGGACCGCGCCGAGGGCGCCTTGGCCGATGCGTTGAACGAATCGGGTCTGGAGTGGGAATACCAGCCGGGCGAGGGCGCTTTCTATGGTCCGAAGATCGAGTTCACCCTGCGCGACTGCCTGGGCCGTAACT
This sequence comes from Enterobacterales bacterium AN_CKDN230030167-1A_HGKHYDSX7, assembly GCA_046940335.1. GTDB lineage: Bacteria > Pseudomonadota > Gammaproteobacteria > Pseudomonadales > Pseudomonadaceae > Aquipseudomonas. Next base: position 71,772 of record JBKYML010000001.1, on the reverse strand, counting down.
GGCAGTGCGGCACGTTGCAGTACGATCCGAACCTGCCCGAGCGTCTGGACGCCAGCTACATCGCCGAGGACAACAACCGTCGTCGTCCGGTGATGCTGCACCGCGCCATCCTCGGTTCGTTCGAGCGCTTCATCGGCATGCTGATCGAACACTATGCCGGTGTGTTCCCGGCCTGGCTGGCGCCGACCCAGGCGGTGATCATGAATATCACCGACAAACAGGCCGATTTTGCCCTTGACGTGGAAAAAACTCTGAATTCCAGCGGATTCCGTGCCAAGTGCGACTTGAGAAATGAGAAGATCGGCTTTAAAATCCGTGAGCATACCTTGCTCAGGGTCCCGTATCTTTTGGTTATAGGGGACCGCGAGGTCGAAACGCAAACCGTCGCTGTGCGGACTCGTGAAGGTGCAGACCTGGGCTCCATGCCCGTCGCCCAGTTCACCGAGCTCCTGGCGCATGCGGTTTCCCGGCGTGGTCGCCAAGAATCGGAGTAATGACTATTAAGCGTGATATGAGAAACGATAAACGAGCTGCCCCGAAGGCCCCGATCAACGAGAATATCTCGGCACGCGAGGTTCGGTTAATTGGCGCTGATGGCGAGCAGGTTGGCATCGTCTCGATCGATGAAGCGCTTCGTATCGCTGAAGAAGCGAAGCTGGATCTGGTAGAAATTTCTGCGGATGCCGTACCACCTGTCTGCAAGGTCATGGACTACGGCAAGCACCTCTTCGAGAAGAAGAAGCAGGCCAACGAGGCCAAGAAAAATCAGAAGCAGATCCAGATCAAAGAAATCAAGTTTCGTCCAGGGACGGAGGAAGGGGATTACCAGGTAAAACTACGCAACCTGGTACGTTTCCTTAGTGAAGGGGACAAGGCCAAGATCTCTCTGAGATTCCGTGGTCGTGAGATGGCCCACCAGGAGCTGGGCATGGAGCTGTTGAAGCGGGTCGAAGGCGACCTCGTGGAGTACGGCACCGTCGAGCAGCATCCTAAGATGGAAGGACGCCAGCTTATGATGGTCATCGCCCCCAAGAAGAAGAAATAACCACCAGGGCACGGCAGGCCTTGCGGTTATGTTTATCCACTCAATGCGGAGTTCCGAACATGCCAAAGATGAAAACCAAGAGCGGTGCAGCGAAGCGTTTCCTGAAAACCGCTTCCGGCTTCAAGCACAAGCACGCTTTCAAGAGCCACATCCTGACCAAAATGTCGACCAAGCGTAAGCGTCAATTGCGTGGTAGCAGCTTGCTGCACCCGTCCGACGTCGCGAAAGTCGCGCGCATGCTGCGCGTTCGTTAATTCTGGTCAACGATAGAGGAAGTTACTCATGGCTCGTGTAAAGCGTGGCGTCATCGCTCGTAAGCGTCACAAGAAAATCCTGAAACTGGCTAAAGGTTACTACGGTGCACGCTCGCGCGTGTTCCGCGTTGCCAAGCAGGCTGTCATCAAGGCGGGTCAATACGCCTACCGTGACCGTCGCCAGAAGAAGCGTCAGTTCCGCGCACTGTGGATCGCTCGTATCAACGCCGGTGCCCGCACCAACGGTCTGTCCTACAGCCGTCTGATTGCTGGCCTGAAAAAGGCGTCGATCGAAATCGACCGCAAGGTTCTGGCCGATCTGGCAGTGAACGAAAAAGCGGCGTTTGCTGCGATTGTCGAGAAAGCTAAAGCCGTCCTGGCTTAAGTACCCACGACAATCACCCGGCGGCGCTTGCGGCGTCGGGTATTGAACGTCATCGATAGGGGAAGAGCCTGTAAAGCTCTTCCCCTATTTCGTATCTGGAGTCTGTACATGGAAAACCTGGATGCGCTGGTCTCCCAAGCCCTGGAGGCCGTGGAGCGCGCTGAAGACATCAATGCCCTGGAGCAGATCCGGGTTCACTACCTCGGCAAGAAAGGCGAACTGACCCAGGTGATGAAGGCCCTGGGCAACCTGCCGGCCGACGAACGACCGAAGGTCGGGGCGCTGATCAACGACGCCAAGGAACGCGTCACCGTCGTGCTCAACGCCCGCAAGGCCGCGTTCGAAGAGGCCGCCCTGAGCGCGCGCCTGGCCGCCGAGTGCATTGATGTAACCCTGCCAGGCCGTGGCCAGACCACCGGTGGCCTGCACCCGGTCACGCGTACCCTCGAGCGCATCGAGCAGTTCTTCACCCACATCGGCTACGGCATCGCCGAAGGCCCTGAGGTCGAAGACGACTACCACAACTTCGAAGCGCTCAACATCCCTGGCCACCACCCGGCGCGGGCGATGCACGACACCTTCTATTTCAACGCGAACATGCTGCTGCGCACGCATACCTCGCCGGTGCAGGTGCGGACCATGGAGTCCAGCCAGCCGCCGATCCGGATCGTCTGCCCTGGCCGCGTCTACCGTTGCGACTCGGATATCACCCACTCGCCGATGTTCCACCAGGTCGAAGGCCTGCTGGTCGATCGCGACATCAACTTCGCCGACCTCAAAGGCACCATCGAAGAATTCCTGCGCGTGTTCTTCGAGAAGGAGCTGGCCGTGCGTTTCCGGCCTTCGTTCTTCCCCTTCACCGAGCCATCCGCCGAAGTCGACATCCAGTGCGTGATGTGTGCCGGCAAAGGCTGCCGTGTGTGCAAGCAGACCGGCTGGCTGGAAGTCATGGGCTGCGGCATGGTGCACCCGAACGTGCTGCGCATGTCCGGCATCGATCCGGAAGAGTACCAGGGCTTCGCCTTTGGCATGGGGGCCGAGCGCCTGGCCATGCTGCGTTACGGCGTCAACGATCTGCGTCTGTTCTTCGACAACGACCTGCGGTTCCTCGCGCAATTCCGCTAGGCCCGTACCCGACGCATATTCCAGGAGAACAGCATGAAATTCAGTGAACAGTGGCTGCGCGGTTGGGTCAACCCGCAGGTCTCCCGTGACGAGCTGGTCGCTCGTCTGTCGATGGCCGGTCTGGAGGTCGACAGCGTGACCCCGGCGGCGGGCCAGTTCAGCGGTATCGTGGTCGGCGAAGTGCTGGCCACCGAGCAACACCCGGACGCCGACAAGCTGCGCGTCTGCCAGGTCAGCAACGGCAGCGAGACCTTCCAGGTCGTCTGCGGTGCACCCAACGTACGCCCGGGCCTGAAGATCCCGTTCGCCATGATCGGTGCCGAACTGCCCGGCGACTTCAAGATCAAGAAGGCCAAGCTGCGCGGTGTCGAATCCTTCGGCATGCTGTGCTCGGCGGCCGAACTGCAGATCAGCGAAGAGAACGATGGCCTGCTCGAGCTGGCGGCCGACGCGCCGGTGGGGGAGGACATCCGTGTCTATCTGAACCTCGACGACGCCAGCATCGAAGTGGACCTGACCCCCAACCGTGGCGACTGCCAGTCGCTGGCCGGGCTGGCCCGTGAAGTCGGCGCGCTGTACGACGTGCCGGTCAGCCGCATCGACGTGCCGACGGTCGCCGTCGCCCATGATGAGGTCCGGCCGGTCGAGGTGTTCGCCCCCCACGCCTGCCCGCGTTACCTGGGTCGAGTGATCCGCAATGTCGACCTGTCCCGCCCGACGCCTCTGTGGATGGTCGAGCGCCTGCGCCGCAGTGACGTACGCAGCATCGATGCAGCCGTGGACATCACCAACTACGTGATGCTCGAACTCGGCCAGCCCCTGCACGCCTTCGACCTGGCCGAGATCAACGGTGGCATCCGTGTGCGCATGGCCGAAGCCGGCGAGAAGCTGGTCCTGCTCGACGGCCAGGAAGTCAGCCTGCGTCCCGATACGCTGGTCATCGCCGACCATACCCGCGCACTGGCCATTGCCGGCGTCATGGGCGGGGAGCACAGCGGCGTCAGCGCGAGCACCCGCGACCTGTTCCTGGAAAGCGCCTTCTTCGATCAAATCGCCATCGCCGGCAAGGCTCGCTCCTACGGCCTGCACACCGATGCATCGCACCGCTTCGAGCGCGGCGTCGACTCGCAACTGGCACGCGAGGCCATGGAGCGCGCGACGGCCCTGGTGCTGGAAATCGTCGGCGGCGAGCCGGGCCCCATCATCGAAAACGTCAGCCAGCAGCACCTGCCTTCGGTCGCTCCGATTACCCTGCGCGCCGAGCGCATCGACCAGATGCTCGGCATGCAGATGCCATCCGACCAGGTCGAGCAACTGCTCAACGCCCTGGGTCTGACCACCCGTGCGAGCGGGGAAGGGCAGTGGACCGTCGAGGTGCCAAGCCACCGCTTCGACATCAGTCTGGAAGTGGACCTGATCGAAGAGCTGGCGCGTCTGTACGGCTACAACCGCCTGCCTGTCCGCTACCCACAGGCACGCCTGGCGCCACAGGCGCGCGGTGAAGCGCGCAGCGAGCTGCCGACCCTGCGTCGTCTGCTGGTCGCCCGCGGCTACCAGGAAGCGATCACCTACAGCTTCATCGATCCGAAGCTGTTCGAGTTGTTCACGCCAGGTGTCGAACCCCTGCTGCTGGCCAACCCCATCTCCAGCGACATGGCCGCCATGCGCGCCTCGCTGTGGCCCGGTCTGGTCAAGGCCGTGCAGCACAACCTCAACCGTCAGCAGGACCGCGTACGCCTGTTCGAGAGCGGGCTGCGTTTCGTCGGCCAGCTGGGCGAGCTCAAGCAGCAACCCATGCTGGCAGGCGTGGTCACTGGCAGCCGTCTACCCGAAAGCTGGGCCAACGGGCGCGACGCGGTCGACTTCTTCGACGTCAAGGCCGATGTCGAGGCCGTGCTCGGCCATGCCGGTGCCCTGGACGCCTTCACCTTCGTGCCAGGCAAACACCCGGCGCTGCACCCCGGTCAGACCGCCCGTATCGAGCGTGACGGCAAGGAAGTCGGTTACCTGGGGGCCCTGCACCCGGAGCTGGCCAAGACCCTGGGCCTGGAGCGTCCGGTGTTCGCCTTCGAGCTGATCCTGGGTGAGGTGACCGAAGGCCGTCTGCCAGCGTTCAGTGAGCTGTCGCGCTTCCCCGAAACACGCCGCGACCTGGCTTTGATCGCTGGTCGCGACGTTTCGGCCAGCGCCGTGCTCGAGACGATCCGCGCGCACGCGGGCGAGTGGTTGACCGACTTGCGGTTGTTCGATGTGTATCAGGGCAAAGGCATTGATCCGGATCGAAAAAGCCTGGCAGTCGGCTTGACCTGGCAGCATCCATCGCGCACTCTTAATGACGATGAGGTGAATGCCACCTTGCAGACGATCCTCACCTCGCTCGAACAAGGGTTGAACACCACGTTAAGGAAATAGCGTATGGGTGCTCTGACGAAAGCTGAGATGGCTGAAAGGCTGTACGAAGAGCTGGGTCTGAACAAGCGCGAAGCCAAGGAGCTGGTTGAGCTCTTCTTCGAAGAGATTCGACACGCGCTGGAAGACAACGAGCAGGTCAAGCTGTCCGGGTTCGGCAACTTCGACCTTCGTGACAAACGCCAGCGGCCGGGCCGCAACCCCAAGACTGGGGAAGAGATCCCGATCACCGCTCGCCGAGTCGTCACCTTTCGTCCAGGGCAGAAGCTGAAGGCCCGGGTTGAGGCCTATGCTGGAACCAAGCCATAACGACGAGCTGCCGCCCATACCCGGCAAACGCTACTTCACCATTGGTGAAGTCAGTGAACTTTGCGCGGTCAAGCCCCACGTGCTGCGGTACTGGGAGCAGGAGTTCCCGCAGCTCAACCCGGTCAAGCGGCGTGGCAACCGGCGGTATTACCAGCGCCAGGACGTGCTGATGATCCGCCAGATCCGCGCCCTGTTGTACGAGCAGGGTTTCACCATCGGCGGTGCGCGGTTGCGCATGTCCAGTGATGAGGCCAAAGAAGATTCTTCCCAGTACAAGCAGATGATTCGGCAGATGATTGTCGAATTGGAGGATGTGCTGGGGGTCTTGAAGAAGTGATCCACCGAAGCGTGAAAGTTTTTTGAAAAAAAGCTTTCACTTATCAGATGGTTAGGGTACATTTCTCAACGCTTTCAGCGGTTTTGGAAGCAGCTGTACTTGTCGGGGCGTAGCGCAGCCCGGTAGCGCACTTGCATGGGGTGCAAGGGGTCGAGTGTTCGAATCACTCCGTCCCGACCAAAAACTCCAGAAAATCCAGTCACTTAGCAGTGGCTGGATTTTTTTATGGGCCATCGTTTTTCTTCGTCTGTCTTTTTACCCCACTTTTTACCCCACCGATAATCAGCAGTCTGCTTACGCGGCACCTTCGACTCGATCCGCCCAATAACGTCCGTTCTACTACGGTCCGACGCTTTGATATCGCTTAGCCCGCTTCGCCAGAGGGCAATCGTTGTCAGTGCAGTGCAGTGCAGTGCAGTGCAGTGCAGTGCAGTGGGAGGACAGTTAAACGCCGGCGTATCGGTGGCCGGACATGCGCAGGAGGGACGTGAAGTGATCGGCTGGTGGTCTGCGTGGGGCAGCGTTAGAGTTCGAATCTCTACGCTTCCGCCAATTCTTTTCATTAAAGCCCTGATTTTTCGGGGCTTTTTGTGTCTGGGTGTTTTTGGTCCCCCATGTAGTCCCCCATTTTTACTTCGGCTTCCTCTGGCCTTCTGCGGGTTCTGGTGGACATGTCTTCTTCTTGGCCCACTGTCTCACCTTAGAAAAAGTGGCCGGTCTGTAGTCACCATCACCCGTATAGCTTCCGCTAAGGAGGCACCTCTGTTGGACGCAGAAGGACACTGTGGCCTACGCCTAGGGCACTCTTGCAGCTTCCGGTTGGCCTTAGCGTACTGGCAGAATAATCTCAACCATTCTGGCTCCTCTGATTATGTGAACTAAGCTTTGAGGTTTTCTACAGCCCAGGAAACGTCCGTGATCCTAACCAAAGCCGCAGTAGGGCCCTACCGCTCAATCAACACATCGCAAAGCGTCGCCATCGACCCTGACGTCACTGTCCTCGTCGGCATGAACGAGGCAGGAAAAACAGTCTTCTTGAAGGCGTTACATAAATCCAATGATGCACTGGACGAGGAAGGGTTTAATCCCACTGATGACTACCCTCGCAGGCACCTAACCGCCTATCTGCGCAAGCACGAGGATGAACCTGAAAAAGCAGTAGAGCTCACGTTCAAGCCGACTAAATCCGAGCTTGAAGCCATCAATAGGGCTCTCCACACCTCACTTGGAGAAGACTTCACCTTCACCGTTACCCATAACTATGCTAATAACCGCACCATAGGCTTGACCGTAGATGAGGCACCGGTAATGGCGGCTTTGGCCAAAACCGCTGGGCTGTCATCCGATGCAGTCAAAGCAATTTCCGGCTCTGCCTCTATCCGTGCAGCCTCTACCAGTCTCAGTCAGATCAATCTGACGGAGGTAGATACTCAGTTCGCTGAAGGACTGAAGAAGCGAATCGATGATTCTCCCTGGAAAAGCTCCCCGGTCAGTTCTTACGATGTATGGCGACGGCTGTCGCCACTCGTACCCAAATTCTTGTACTTCAGCGACTACGACCTGCTACCAGGAAAAATCAACCTGGCTGATTTAAAAAACCGTATTGCAACAGTTAAAGCCGATCCGACGAAAAAAGCACTGATTGAACCCAAGCATCTGTCGATCCTTGCGTTACTCAGGATCGCAGGCGTCGAGCTGGATGACTTTGACGGGAAGACGACCTATGAGGAGATGAGGGCAAAGGTCGAGGGCGTATCCATCAACCTTACCGACAAGGTGCTTGAATTTTGGAAGCAAAACGAGGACTTGGAGGTTGAGGTAGATATTAGGCCTGATAGCACTGATGTTACCCCTTTCGACAATGGCCCGAACCTTTACCTCAGGATCAAAAATCGGCGCCACCGTGGCGTGACCACGCCATTCGACCAGCGTAGCAGAGGCTTCATCTGGTTCTTCAGCTTCCTAGTCTGGTTTGACAGTGTGCAGGCTCAACTGACCTCATCGGGCGTCAAGGCCTCGGGGGATCTGATTCTGCTTCTGGATGAGCCTGGTTTAGCGCTACATGCCCTAGCTCAAGAGGACTTCCTGAATTACATCGACAACCTCTCAGCAAGCCACCAGGTGATTTATACGACCCACTCGCCTTTCATGGTGAGATCATCCCGACTCAACCAGGTTCGAATCGTCGAAGATAAGCAGGACATAGGAACCACAGTGTCCGAGAACCTCTCAGGCTCTGACCCTCGAACTATTTTCCCCCTCCAAGCAGCGCTGGGTTGGAACGTTGCGCAGAATCTGTTCATCAGCAAAAGCAACTTGCTGGTCGAAGGCGTTTCTGAACTCGCCTACCTACAGACCATGTCTGCGATGCTCGATGCAGCAGGTGAGTCAGGACTGGATCAACACACCACAATTGTGCCGGTTGGAGGCCTCAATAACGTAGCGACTTTCACCTCGCTGCTGGGGGCGAATGGGTTGTCCGTAGCACTGCTATTAGACTACAGCGGGCGACAGGATCAAAAACTTGAAAGCCTTATCCATCAGAAGCTGGTGCAAAAAAAAGCCGTATTCAATGCTTCGCAATTTCGTGATCTGAAGGCTTTGGGTCAGGATACGATCCCCAGCGACATCGAAGATCTCTTCACGGTCAAGACTTACCTAGCCTGCTTCAATAAGGCCTTCGCGAAGCAGTTGGCGGGTGTGGTCATCGAAGAGAATGATCTGCCCGCAGGCGGCAGGATTGTGCAGCGCATAGAACAGTTCCTGAAGGATCGAAAAATCGAGCTCCGACCTAGCGGCGGCTTCAATCACTACACCGTTGCTGCGATGTTTACTAGCACTTCCGCCACAAAAGTGGACGCGGCGACGAAGTCTCGCTTCGCCGCACTGTTCAAAGCAATTAATAACTATCTCAGTTAAAGGAAGTTAACGGTAAGTGGACGGTGCTTGTCGGCTAGCCTTGTTCTGCTAGCAGATAGGGTCCGCCTAGAGTGCAGGTAGGTGGCTCTAGGCGGAGCATGCAATAAAACGTCAAAGGTTCAGTGTATGCATACCCTTCGCATAGTGCGGCCCGACGCAGAGGTCTGTTTTGTCTAGAACTGGGTCGACCATGGATGTCGTCATGATCACTTGATGAGGTTTCTCAATGTATTCCGCGAGTGCCTCTACCAGTACCCTTTGGAAGTTCTGGCTGCGGTCCGGGCCCATTCCCTTGTCTTCGGTGTTGTCGAGCAAGAACAGCCTTGGATAGCGCATGCTGTCATCCTCAAGCGACTCAAGCAGGATTGCCAGATGGAAGCTGTTTTTGAGGATGGTCTCGGAGCTCGCAGAAAACTTCGAGCGTCCGTCGACGAGCATGAAATCCTTACCAAAGTCGAACATGACGGTTTGCGCCTCGTTGAAGGCTGGCTCGAAACCTCCGTCCTTCTTCAGAAGCTCAATGGTCTTCTCAGAGAGATTTTCTTCGATGGCCTCCCGACGCGTGCTGGTCTGCGCTTTGTTGGTCGTGATCTGCTCAGTCAGATCCAGCATGGTGTTGTTGAGCGCCTGCTTCTTCTGAATGAGACCTTCGACAGCTGTCACCAGCTTGGCTTTCGCGTCATAGTTTTTGATCCGTTCTTCAACGGTGCCTATCTTGGTCGAAAGCTCATTTAGCTTGAACACGCGGTCGGAGCTCAGGCGAAGAGCTGTGACGTGGTTTGACTTTACGGTCTGAAGCTCGCGCTGTTTTGAACCGAGGTAGTGAGCATGCTCACTCAGCTTGGTACGCAGCTCCAAGAGCACTTTCGTGCTTTCTTTCTTCTGGAACGCCAATTCATTCAACGCGGCGAGGTAGGACGCCTCTCTGGAGTTCTTATCCAGTTCTGTCTTGCACAAGTGGTACTGCTCCTTACCTGATTCGGAAAGGGCGGTGAGGCAGCTGGGACAGAATTTGAAGCGGACTTCACCGAAAAAGTCGTAGGCCGTGCGCGACTCTTGCAGAGCTTTGATCCTGGACTTGACTGCGGTGATGAACAACTCGGATTCGACGACTTCGTTGACCATCTCGGCCTGCTTGGTCGTGCGGATGTCAATTTCCTTGGTGAGCTCAGCAATCTGCTGGCTGGCTTCTGCGGCTTCGGCCTTAAGGGCTGCATCAGAGGTCGACTCGTCGGGTTGGGCAAGTAATGCATCTCGCAGCCCAAGCAGTGTTCGGAGCTCCTTGTACGAGTCTTCGACCGCACTATTGAGTGAGGCCTCGCGCAGCACCGCTTCGGAAGGGGAAATAAACTTGTAGATGGAGTCCAGCTGGCCTTCGATTTTTGCGAACTCTGATTCGGCTTTCGAAAGCTGCTGCTTGAGCGCGTAAATGCCGAGGTCGTCCAGGCCGAGCAAGAAGTCCCCGATCGCTTGACGCATGCTGGGCTTGTCGAATGTGGAGTGTTCGGCACGCAGTATCTTGTTAACCTGGGTGCTCTGGTCGACGAAAATCAGCCGCAAGATCTGGTGGATGGTCAGGTTTGCAAAATCATCGGTCTGGCTGTGCGGCCATCCCAGCAGCTCAAAAATTTGCTGTGAGAAACTGAGTTTTTCGTCGCTGCGGTTGATCCCATAGCTTTGCCAAACTGCCGCTGAGTGAGCGGCATTGAGCTGTTCAATAGCGCCGCTGAAGAAGCTCATGGGAGGCTTCTTGCCGGGTTGCACCTGGCGATGGATCGTCAGAACGTGACCGTTCAATTCGATCTCGGCAAATACTCCATCGCAGGTTTGCGCCTCTTCGTTCCACCGATCTTCGGCAATGTCCCCGCCTAGAGCGTAGAACAGGAAATCCATGATGGTGGATTTGCCTACGCTATTAGCGCCTCGGATGATGTTGACGCCACGGTGAAAGCGCTCGTCGTAGACGCTTTTTCCACCCTTGGTGATGATGAATCGGTTTATGAAAAAAGTAGAGGGCTTAGAGGTCATAAATATACTCCATCAGACCGGAGCGGGATTTAAGACCATTCGATCCTTTGAATTTTGTTTTCGGCAAGCCTTTGGTTATGACTTCAAATACGTCGCTCTTGAGGAAGACGTCGGTGTCCAGAAGGGCTGTGTAGGCCGAGGGCAGGGAGTCAGGCTCTAGTTCCATGATGCCTTTGTCGAATGAGGATTTAGAAATGACGCCTTTAGCGATCAGTTCGAGCGTTGCGGTTTTCTGGAAAGTCTCCAGCTCGAAAAACGTACGAGCAGGGTTCGTCAGGTCTTCGAACTGCTCTGGAATTTTCGTCACCAGGGCCTTCAGCTTCCGGATCTCGCTGGGCCAAGGCTTAATATTTTTGAGCTGACTAGGGAACAGGTAATAGAAGTCGAGCAGACGCAGCAGCGGCCAGCTGATCTGCTGATCTGCGGTGGCATGAAGAATGGACACGATTCTATAGAGGCAGTGGTTGGCGTCAAAGGCCGGGTGATACATCAGCATGTTGGCCGCTCCCAGATCAAATGACACTTGCCTGTGAGGAAGTACAGCATTCCGGAAATCATGTACTGATCCACGGTTATGTCTTCGGCCATGACCTCGCGGTAAATGGCGTCCACGATTCCATTCAGAATCACGCTATCGATGACTTCGTTCGGCGCTCCTTGCTTGATCAGGGGGCGAACGTTTTCCTCAAACGCGAAGCTGATTTTTTGGAGGATGTACAGGAAGACGCCTTGCCGACGACGGTTGAGCTGCGACTTCATAAGACGTTTGGCAAAGAAATCCTTTCGCTCGATTGCTACTTCAAGAAGATCCTCTCTGCCGCCATTCCTGAGTTTCTGCTCCAGGCCGATCACTGGCGTTTGGGTTTTCTGGTTGGTGAAAAAATCCAGTCGTTCAACGAACCACTGAAAGTCTTCATCGTTTTCGCTGAGCTCTTGGAATTTGGCCAAGGCACGCGTGATGGCTGTCGGATCAGGCGCTGGAAGCTGGATGATGTAATTGGTGTCGTCACCCACCCTAAGGCTCCCGTGAATCTGAGAGCCTCATACGTTCGCTTTATTCATTGTTTTTCGTGGGTAGTGTTGTTACCAGCCTGGACATTGCCATGAACGGTAGAGCCTTCGATGTTGATGGTGTTGCTGCCTGCGGTAGGTTTTCTACTGGCATTGATAAGGGCCAGGCAAACGCCGAATACAACGATCACGATCAAGCCCAAAAGGGCGAAAAGCTCGGTGTGCGTGAGGTTTTTCAGGTAGGGGGAGGTGATGACTTGCGGGTAGATGATGAAGCAGAGAAAGCCCGCTACGCAAGCGATGCCGCAAGCCTTTATGACAGCAGTCCAGAATCCTTCCATGATCGATCCAGTGAGGTGTAGTCAAAACGCTATCATCACGTATCGCACCTCGGCCGTAAAGCCGAGGCTCTGCCTAAAGCCATTGCTCGGTATCGAGAAATCCCACATTCCTGGCTTGGAATAGCTGGTTTCATCTCGAACATGGGGATTGCCCCCTGGGACGGCCGTCTAGGGCTTCTGCTGGCGTGCTACGTTGCCTGCCGTGCCCAATGGTCGACATGATGTAGCAACCGTTGCAGCGAAGTGATCTTCATTCCGAACAATCCACACGTAGGGGGTTGCTAAACTGCCATCTCAATACAACACGGTTTAAGGCCGTTCAGCGCGTATACGAGTGTCTAATCATACGGTGCTATTCCCCTTGGGAGCGTTTGTGGAACGGTGGTGCCAAAAAATGCCGCTAACAAAGAAGTGGAAGGTAAGAAACTCAGGGCGTGGACGGTCGGAGTGAAAGGAATGGGTTGTCTGGAGGAGGCGGCAGGCCTAGGAGATTGGTGTCACGCAAGATGTAGCCGTTGAGGGACGTGGTTTTACGCGGTCCTCTAACACGGCAAGTCCAAATGTTCTGGCCATTAGGCTTTCTCACATGAACATCCAATTTCTCAAATTGACGCTGAATGCGCCGCCAATGCTCGTTCTGGTTGCCTCCCTCAGTCTGCTCTGGGTGTTCGGCGGCGTAGCGTTGGAAAATGCCCGGGGTGACCAGGAAGAAAGTGCCGTCTACGGTGTGGACCTTAGCCTTGCTGTCGTTGACCACCAAGCGATGACTGCGGACACCGTCGCGCAACCACTCGAGGAAGGCCACCCCCTCGGTATCCTTGGATGGCGCAGTGGTGGATTGCAGGCTTCCCGCGCTTGGTCCAGTGTCGACCTCGTTCTGTTCTTGCAACATGTCCATCAAATCGTCGAGATAGTCAAAATCCTGGTTCGGGTGCTCGGGTACGGGCTGCTTTCCTTCCGGCGTTGGTTCCGGTAGATCCAACGCCGACTCGCAGGTTTCACCGGTCGGCAGGGAGTGCTCCATCATCGGTTCAACCGTTCCTTTGAAGCAGTCTGGCCGAGGTTCATCGGCCCAAATCAGGCTCGGTTGCATTCGGAGAAAGGTAAAGCGATGTTGCCAGTCATCGTCTGTTACGTTGGCACTCCATACCGCTTTGCCCCCAGGTGTCGCGTCCACTAATCCGTGTGATTGCAGTTCATCGAACATGGCGATGTTGGAGGAGGGAATACCGTCCACTGATTGAGCCAATAGGTAGGCACGCAGCCTGTCGGTCGCGGTTTTGCTGACCAACCACAGGTGGTCGACAGTGAGCCAGCCGGCAGCGCCAGGCTGGTTGAGCTTGAACTCGCTTTTGACCAGGTGACTGAGGCCCGCAAGCAGGTGATGCTGCAGAGAGTGCTTGGGGGCTTTCAGTGCTTTTGTCGGGTTGGCGCCGATGTTTTGCGCCGTGGAAACCCGGTCTGCTTGCAGCACCAACTCTCCGAGGGTGCCGGCGTGTTCGTAGTGGTCAGCCAGCAATAACAGCAAGTGTCGCCACAAGATCGGGTAGCCGCTGAGCCAGTCGAGTAGGGCGGGCGTCAAGATCTGTGTATACAGCAGCCCAGCGGCGGCACCGTGTAGTTGGTAATCCCGGTCGGGGAGGTAGCGGAAGCGGTAGGGCTGATTCAGCGGGCCGTGCCAGGGGTGCCAGCGTTCACCATTTTGGTACTCCACCTGGAGATCGACGGCGATTTTACTAACGTCATGGAGCAGGGCGCCGTAGGCAATGGCGGCGCTCCAGGCATCAGCCTGCACTGCTTGGTCTTCCGGTGCGGCACCACTGGGGAGCAGGTAGGACTGGCGCAACTTCAGGCTGCACGCTACCAGCTCCAAGCCGTGGTCGAGCATGCCACCTGGATAGGCATGGTGATGGCTCTCACTGGCCGGTAGTTGCTGTACATAGGTGGCGTAGCGACGAATCGGTTCGAGATAGAGTTGTTCGAACTGTGGCTGGGAGAGGGCCGTGTATTGCCAGATGCGCTCGAGCAGCCTTTTCCGGTGGCTGGCGGCGAGCAGTAACTCCGCCGACAGTGGTTGATGAAAGCCCACGGCGGCGGGGGTGATCTCTTCGGGAAGGCCTTTTTGAGATTTAAACCACCAGCGTTTCATTGCAGTACCTGCCTTGCGTTCAAAAGGTCCTTTTGCCTTTTCGGGTAAGCCTCTTACCCTTGCGCCCCCTTCCATTGACACCATTACCCTTTACCGCCTTGGCCTTTTTCGCGATTGCGATAATCCGAAGTCTGGAGCGTCGAATTAGCCGGCCGATCGGCATAGCCGACCCTTTGGAGTGGGGTAGACTGCCCGGCATCATATTTCTGAGCTGGGGCGCTGATGACGCTGAGTGATGCTGTATTGATCGTGCTGCTGGCGGACCGAATTCATGGCACAGATGCTGCCATTCGGTCTGCCGCCAAGCGCTGTGCGAAAAAGATGCCACGCATCCAGCGAGACATCATGTTCAAGATTGGCAAGAGCGCGGCGCCTCGCGAAGTGGTGGCTCATCTCTGCCAGAACTTGGCTGATTGATCTGTCACAGAGTTTTGCAATTAATGAACATGAAATGACTCTTAGACTGGGAATTAATACTCGGATATTAAGTGTGTCTCAGTTACTATGCCTTCACATGTCTCATACCTAGGAAAGATTTCTCATGTCCAAACTTGCCGAATTCAAAGCGCTGGAAGCGCAGCTGGCCGCACAACTTCAACAGCTGGATGCGATGAAAAACGATTCTGGCCTGAAGCAGGAAATCGAGTTTGAACAGAAGCTGAAAGCCTTGCTGGAAGAGTACGGCATGAGCCTGCGTCAGGTGATCACCATTCTGGATCCGTCCAAAGGCGTGAGCGTGAGTGCCGCTAGCGCGTCGGGCGGCGCTCAGCGCAAGCCGCGTGAAGTTAAGCGCTACAAGAACCCGCACAGCGGCGAGGTCGTGGAAACCAAGGGTGGCAATCACAAGATCCTCAAGCAGTGGAAGCAGGAACACGGCTCGGATACCGTCGAGAGCTGGCTGGAGTAATCGACTCCGCATTCGCAGTCGATACCGGAGCTGCAGGCAAAACAAAGGCCCCAAATCGGGGCCTTTTTGCTGGTTGAGGGGAATTTTACGCCGTGAGTCGCTCCGGCGCTTCTGTGGTGCGATCGGACTGCAGTGCCAGCAGGAACTCCGAGGCCTCACGGGCCTGGCCACTGGCGCGGAAAATCGCACGCTTGTCTTCTTTGAGGATCTTCAGCCAGGAGGCTAGGTACTCCTCGTGGCGCAATTCGCCCTGTGTGGCGGTCAGCGCGCAGAGAAACGCTGCACCCATTTCCGCGACCAACTCCTCGAAGGCATAGGCTGCGGAGCCGAACGGATGCCCGCCGGTTCGTCCTGCAGGCGCAGCAGGGCCGAGAGCATCAGCTGGATACCGGTGTGCCGCGGGCTGAGTCGCTCGCCATGCCCCGGTGAAAGCGTGAAGCCCAGGCCGTCCACGAGCGGGCTGATCATGTCGCTGGAGTCTGCGTATCGCGGCGATTGGCGTTGACTTGGTTGAGTAGCAACTTTACCGACGGCAGGGCAACGCCCAAGTAGCGGTAAGGCTCCAGCTCCTCAAACAGGCCCAGCGTGCCCCGGCGCAGCTCGCGCGCGGCAAGCATTTCCGGTGGCACCGGACACAATGCACAGTCGGAGGCGAGAATGACCATCTCCACAACCACGCTGCGCGCGCCTTGGGTATCAATGATCAGCACATCGTAGTGATCTTCGAAGGCGTGCAGCAGGTTGCGCAGGCGCAGACGGCCATCGGCCGCGTGGAGCATCAGCGTGCTGATGTGTCCGGCGCGATCATTCGAGACGATTAGATCGAGGTGCTGGATGACAGTGCTAGAGACCACAAGGTCGGGCGCCGTCATCCGGTGGGCAATGAGTTCATAGCTGCCAGCCTCCCGGGACTCTTCCAGAGCGTAGTAGCTGGACAGTGTCGGTTGGCTGTCCAAGTCCAGCAGCAGGACGCGAAGGCCGGCATCGGCGAGCAGACCGCCCAGGTTGGCAGCGACAGTGGTCTTGCCCGCGCCGCCCTTGGTAGAGATCAGCGAGAGGACGTCCATGTTCAGTCCCTCATCGACAGTCGGTCCTGGACCCACTGTTCGATTTCCAGTGAGTCCCAGCCGATGGCACGAGTGCCGATGCGCCGGCATTGAGGGAACTGGCCCGCCTTCATCAGGTTGTAGA
Source organism: Enterobacterales bacterium AN_CKDN230030167-1A_HGKHYDSX7 (assembly GCA_046940335.1). Classification (GTDB taxonomy): domain Bacteria; phylum Pseudomonadota; class Gammaproteobacteria; order Pseudomonadales; family Pseudomonadaceae; genus Aquipseudomonas. Next base: position 55,362 of record JBKYML010000001.1, on the reverse strand, counting down.
TGTGCGAGCGTTTGAAGCCGGTTTTCTGCTCGACTTCATCGCGGCGCATGATGTGGCGGTCGGCTGTCAGAGGGGCAGGGCTGATCGGTTGTATGATGTCACTCCGTAGCGCCGAGTGGCGCGTGGTGGGAAGTGACAGTCAGTGAAGGTCGGGACAGGGCGAAAAACATTGTCAGGCAATCCCGGGCATTGCCTGACAATGCGGCGTTAGCCCCGTTTCGCCTGGGCTATAACTCGGCGCGCGTCGGCAAACCGCCGATCAATGGTACTTTTACTCAGGCCATCCGCACCGGGAAAGCGCAGCAGAATAGCCTGGACCAACGCTGCCTGGCTGGAATAGATCGACTGCTGCTTGCCGTTTTGGTTTTTCCCGAGTGTCGTCTCCAGCATCGCGCCGATCAGCCTGTTTTGCATGGCTTCGGAGGTCTCGGACGGAATACCAAGCGACTCGAGTCGCGATTTCAGCTTCTCGTTGAGTGTGGAAAGGGAGGCCATTTCACCGGCGGTGACAGCGTAGCTTTTCTGCAACTGCTCAAGCGTACTCAGGGCATAGTCGAGCTCGGCTTGCTTGGCTAGGTGCGCATTCAGGCTGACGCATCCCGAGTGATCAGCATTCTGGGAAAACAGAAAGGCGGGCTTCTGATCGGGAAGGCTCCGCATGAACCAGAGCAGGAGCTCGGCGCGCCGAATGGAATAATAAACTCGATGAACGTGAGTCTCTGCAGTAATCGGCTGGCCGAGGTAGGTTGCTGGCAACTCGCCGCTGAGAATGGCGTCGTAAAGACACTCGACTTTGTCGGGCAAGCTTGGCCATTGCGGGAAACGCTTTCGCAGGCTACCGGACTGAGAGAGCTCTACTTCGAGAATCTCGCCTTCGTGCTCTGAGAGGCCACACCACAATATGGCGGCGTCGATGGGGTGGTAGGAGCTTCTTGTTGAGATCATGGCACACAGCCTCCTGCTGCGTTCATCCAAGAATCGCTTGCCGGGTCTGGTGTTATGGCCCCTGTCAAGCGAGCAGGCTTCCAAGATATCCTTTCGGATCCAATCAGGGTGACTATCCTATGCTCGTTTGGTTCACCTGCGAGCAACCAATCGCGACAGGTTTTGACGGTGCAGGTTAATATCGGGCACAGACGGCTAATTTCGCTGACGACCACAACAAAGTGGTGGTTTTCTTCTTCGGTACTTGAAGCTCAGGAGGTGACAGTCGTCCTCCAGCCTACAAACAGTCGCCTGTTAAGGAAGGCTTTTAGGAAAACTGTTAAGCGAACGCGAGCTCGACGAGCAAGAGAGGGTCACTTGTGAGCGGGCTTGACGGCTCAAGCCGACCACGGCGTCAATTCCGCAGACGGCTTGCTAGCTACAAGGCTCTCTTTACGATATCGAGAGTCTAATCCACTCAGCAAAATTCGGTCATGGCATCCTCGACTGCCCCCATGAAGTAGTCCAGCGAGGGGCGATCGAACAGCAACTGCAACGCTCCACCGGTATTTACCACAATCACATTGATCCGCGCAGCCGAGGTTTGCGCTACGGTGCCCACGGCGAACGCGCCTTCACGCAAGTCCACCCCGCACAGCTTGGCCATCACCGCACTGGCCTGCTCGCCAGCCAGTTGCAGCCAGGCATGGCTGTCCTGGCGTGGCAGCAGGTAGTTGCGCGCGTTGTCGTCCAGTACCCACTCCGCTTCCAGCGCCGCGACCCGTGCGCCCCGGTCGGCGGGGGCGCCCAGCAGCAGGTATTCGGTCTGCGACAGGCGCGCCACCCAGGCACCATCATCCTGGCGCTCGGCCCGGTTGGGCTGCGCCGGCAGCCGGTAGCCGCGGGCCTGGAGGTAAGCGGCGCTGTCGGCGCCGCGAAACCCCACACGAGCCACGGCGGTGAGGTCGGTGAGCGCGCAGGGCTGCACCAGCACGGTACGCGGGCTGCGTTCATCGAAGCCTCGGGCTTTCAACAGACTGCTCATCACTCACACCTCCTGACGAGTATTTTCGGGATCGTAGAACGGCAGTTGCACCACCTGCGCCTGGACGATCTCGCCGCCCTCCACGCGAATCGGGATGTGCATGCCGGGGGTGGCCTGGCCTGCGCCGGCGTAGGCCAGGCCGATGCTGCGGCCGAGGGTCTGCGAGTATTCGCAGGAGGTGACGTTGCCGCTGATGTCCGCCCCGTCCAGGACCAGATGGCCTTCCAGCGGCTGGCTGGCGCCCTTGGGCAGGGTGAAGCCGACCAGCTTGCGCTTGAGGGGCTGAGCGTCGAGGATTTCGATGGAGCGCTTGCCGACGAAGAACGGCTTCTTGCGGCCGATCGCCCACTGCATGTCGATCTCGCCGGGGTGTGTCATGCCGTCGGTGTCCTGGCTGATGATCACGTGGCCTTTTTCCAGGCGCAGCAGGCGCTGGGTCTCCACGCCGAAGGGGCGGATGCCTTCGCTCTGGCCGGCCTGCATCAGCGCATCCCACAGGCGCTCGGCGTGGCGCGCGGGCACGTGCACTTCATAGCCCAGCTCGCCGACGAAGCCCACGCGCATGATCCGCGCCGGGATCCCGGCCACCGTGCCCAGGCGCACGCCCAGGTAGGGGAAGGCCTCGGCAGACAAATCAACGTCGTCGGACACCTTGGCCAGCACCTGGCGCGACAGCGGGCCGGCGAGGTTAACCGCGGCCAGGGCGGCGGTGACGTTGGTGATGTCCACGTCCAGGCGCCACTGGGCGTTCCACTTGAGCATCTGCTGGTAGATGCGGTCGACGCCGCTGGTGGTGGCGGTGACGTAAAAGTGCTGGGCGCCGAGGCGTGCGCACACGCCGTCGTCGATCACCACGCCGTGCTCGTTGGTCATCAGCGCGTAGCGGGTGCGGCCGATGGCCAGCTTGGCGAAACCGAAGGTGTACAGGCGCTCCAGCAGCTCGGCGGCGTCCGGGCCGCGTACGTCCAGGCCGCCGAGTGTCGAGACGTCGATCAGCCCGACCTTCTCGCGCACCTGGTGCGCCTCAGCCTGCATGCAGGCGTCACGCTCGCCGGGCTTGCCGTAATAGGCCGGGCGCTGCCAGATGCCGGCGGGCATCATTTTGGCGCCGGCCTCCAGGTGGCGGCGGTGCATCGGGGTTTGCCGGTAGGGGTCGAAGGCGCGGCCGGCCACGTGGGCCAGTTTTTCCGCCTGGAACGGCGGGCGGGCGGTGGTTACGCCGGTTTCCGAGATGCTGCGGCCAGTGGCCTGGGCCACCAGGCGCGCAGTGGGCAGCGCCGAGTGACGGCCTTGTGAAGGGCCCATGCCGACGGTGGAAAAGCGTTTGACCAGTTGCACGTCGCGGTAGCCGCTGCGGGTGGCGTTGACGATATCGCGCACTTGCAGGTCTTCGTCGAAATCGACGAAATCCTTGCCCTTGGGGTGCGGGAAGATCGGCCACGGGAAGTTCACCTTCGCCTCAGGGCCGAAGGCGCCCAGCGCTGGGGTGGCCAGGCCGAGCGCGGCCAGGGCTTCGGCGGCGGCGCGGGTGGCGTCGGTGAGTACGTTGCCCAGCGCATGGCGGCCATTGACCGAACCTGCGATATCCAGCCCGGCGGGCAGGCCGCTGATGGCGAACTCGTCGCGGTTGACGTCGTAGGCCAGCTTGCCGCCGGCCTGGCACAGCAGCTGGTACACCGGCATGTAGCCGGCCGACATGCACAGCAGGTCGCAGGCCACGCGCAGGCCGTGCTCGCCGACCTTGCCTTGGCCGGTGATCGGGCGGATCTCGGCGCCACTCACATGGCGCATGCCGCTTTCGTGCAGGGCTTCGTACACCGTGCTGCCCAGGTGCACGGGGATGTCGCGGCGCTTGAGTTCGGCGGCGAGCGCTGCGTCGGCGGGGGCGGCGCGCATATCCACCAAGGCGGCGACGGTGACGCCTTGCTCCTGCAGATCAAGGGCGGCCAGGTAGCCGTCGTCATGGCCGGTGAGCACCACCGTGCGCTGGCCGGGCTTGACTGCGTAGAGCTTCATCAGGCGCTGCGCGGCGCTGGTCAGCATCACGCCGGGCAGGTCGTTGTTGCGGAACACCACCGGCTGGTCGAACGAACCCGCCGCCACCAGGCAGCGGGTGGCACGCACCTTGTACATGCGCTTGTGCTGAATCACCGGCAGGTAGTTGTCGGTGAACCAGCCGTTGCAGGTAGCCTGCAGCAGCACCTGGATGTTCGGGTGGCCGTCGACAGCGGCCAGTAGCTCCTGGCGCAGGCTGGCGGCGCGTGCGCCCTGGATGTCGAAACGGGCGTAGTTGAGCGAGCCGCCGAGCACCGGCTGCTGCTCGATCAGCAGCACCTTGGCCCCGGCATTGGCGGCGTCGAGCGCGGCGCGCAGGCCGGCGGGGCCGGCGCCGACGATCGCCAGGTCAACGAACAGGTAGGCCTTGTCGTAGTACTGCGGCGTGAAGTTCAGGTCCAGCACGCCCAGGCCAGCCTTCTTGCGGATCAGCGGCTCCCAGACCTTCCACATGCCCTTGGGTTTGTAGAACGAGCGGTAGTAGAAGCCCACCGGCATGAAGCGCGAGAACTTGCCCAGGTAGGCGTCGCGGTCGTTGTCCAGGCTGCCATTGAAGTTCTGGCCTTCGACCACCAGCCCGTCGCTGACGGCGTGCAGGTCGGCCAGCACGTTGGGCTCGTCGGGCAGTTGCACCAGGCTGTTGGCGTCTTGCCCGGCCAGGCTCAGCGGGCCGCGCGGGCGGTGGTACTTGAACGAGCGCGACAGCAGCCAGCGGCCGTTGCCGAGCAGGGCGCTGGCGATGCTGTCGCCCGCAAAGCCCTGATACTGCTGACCGTCGAAACTCAAATGCACCGGCCGCTCGCGGTCGATCAGCAGGCCCATGGGCGCGGGGAGGCGAGTGTGGCTGTTCATCCGGCGATCTCCGGGGTGACGACGGGGGTGAAGTCGACGCGGCGGTCGAACAGTTCTTTGGGGTCGAAGGTGCGCAGCACCTGGTCGCTCACGGTGTGGCGCTCGGCCAGGAACCAGTAGCTGGAGGCGTTGTGGAGCCACCATTCGAGGACCACGCCGGCGAGGTTTTCGCTGTTGAACACGTAGTCGGCCCATTCGACGTCGCTGCAGGTGGCCGGGTCGGGCATGTGCTTGAACTCGCCGCCGTAGGTGAATTCACTGATGTTGCGCGGGCCGTTCAAGGGGCAGGTGAGGATCTTCATCGTTTTGCTCCTAGTGGCTGGCCGCGGTGGCGCCCATCTCGTTGACTTGCTGGAAGCGGCTGAAGCGCTCCAGGGCGAACGGCGCGATCATCTCGGGCACCTTACCGCCGCTGGCCACCAGCTCGGCCATGGTCTTGCCGCAGATCGGCGTGGCCTTGAAGCCCCAGGTGCCCCAGCCGGCGTCGAGGTAGTAGTTGTCCACCGGCGACAGGCCCATGATCGGGCTGTAGTCGGGGGTCATGTCGGTGCTGCCGGCCCATTGGCGCATCAGCTTGGCGTTGGCCATGAACGGGAACATCTCGATGGCGTGGGCCAGCAGGCTTTCCTTGAGGTCGAGGGTGGAGCGGGTGTTGTACAGCGGGTAGGGGTCGGAGCCGCCGCCGAAGACGATCTCGCCACGGCTGGTCTGCTGCACGTAGCAGTGCAGCGCCGAGGAGCTCACCAGCGGGTCGAGGAACGGTTTGAACGGCTGGGTGACCATGGCCTGCAACGGGTAGGTATGGATCGGCGCGCGGATGCCGGCCTTGGCCATCAGCAGCGAACTGGCGCCAGCCACCGCCTGCACCACGCAGCCGCACTGCACGGTGCCGCGGTTGGTTTTGACCGCCTCGATGCGGCCGTTGCGGATCAGCAGGTCCTGCACTTCGGTGAGCTGGTGGATTTCCACCCCGCGCTTGGCCGCTTGCTTGGCGTAACCCCAGGCCACGGCATCATGGCGGGCAGTGGCACCGTCGATGTGCCAAAGCCCGGCGAGTACCGGCAGGTGGCCGGGGTCGAGGTTCAGGCTGGGCACCAACTCGCGGATCTGCTGGCGGTCGATCATCTCGGTGCGCCCGCCGAAGTGCTTGTTGACCTCGGCGCGCTGGCGGAAGGCGCGCACGGTGGCGTCGGTGTGCGCCAGGGTCAGCTGGCCGCGCTCGGAGTACATGATGTTGAAGTCGAATTCGTTGGACAGGTTCTGGAACAGCCGCACCGATTCGGCGTAGAAGCGCACGCCTTCGCTGGTCAGGTAGTTGGAGCGGATCACCGCCGTATTGCGTGCGGTGTTGCCGCCGCCCAGGTAGGCCTTTTCCAGCACCGCAACGTTGGTGATGCCGTGGTACTTGGCCAGGTAGTAGGCGATGGCCACACCGTGGCCGCCGCCGCCGATGATCACCACGTCGTAGCGCGGCTTGAGTTCGCAAGGCGGCGGCAGGTCGACTTCCACCGGGTAGTCGGCGCTCAGGCCGTATTTCAGCAGGGCGAAGGGCATGGGGTGCGCTCCTGGTGGGCGGCCTGCTGTTGCAGGTCGAGGGCGATCAGGGTGTTCTTCATCAGGTAGGCGATGGTCATCGGACCGACACCGCCGGGCACCGGGGTGATGGCGGCGACCTGGGGCAGGGCTGCATCGAAATCGACATCGCCGACCAGGCGGCTGCGGCCGTCTGCGCTGTCGATGCGGTTGATGCCCACATCGATCACCACCGCGCCGGGCTTGAGCCAGTCGGCGCCGATCAGCCGCGGTTTGCCCACCGCGGCCACGAGGATATCGGCCTGGCGGCACAGCGCTGGCAGGTCGCGGCTGCGCGAGTGGACCACGGTCACTGTGCAGTCGGCTTGCAGCAACAAGGCGGCCATGGGCTTGCCGACGATGTTGGAGCGGCCCACCACCACCGCATGCTTGCCGCGCAGCTCGCCACAGGCATCACGCAGCAGGCGCATGCAGCCGCTGGGGGTGCAGGGGGTGAGCGCGTCGCGGCCCTGGGCCAGGCCGCCGACGTTCTCGCTGTGGAAACCGTCGACATCCTTGAGCGGATTGATGGCCTGCAGCACGCGGTGTTCATCGATGTGCGCCGGCAGCGGCAATTGCACGAGGATGCCGTTGACTGCCGGGTCGCGGTTCAGGCGCTCGATCAGGCTCAGCACTTGCGCCTGGCTGGTGTCGCCGGGCAGGCGGTGCTCCAGCGAGCGGATGCCCACTTCTTCGGCGCGCAGCACTTTATTGCGCACGTACACCTGGCTGGCGGCGTCCTGGCCGACTAGCACCACCGCGAGGGCAGGTTGCAACCCGCCCTCGCGCAGGCTGGCGACCTGCTCGCGCACCTCGGCCAGCACGCGCGCGGCGGTGGCCTTGCCGTCGATCAGCTTGACGCTGGGGATGGCGTTCATTTGAAGATCACCGTGCGGTCGTGGTTGAGGAAGACGCGGTGTTCGAGGTGGTACTTGACCGCGCGGGACAGGGCGATGGTTTCGGTATCACGGCCGATGGCCACCAGGTCGTCCGGGGCGTAGGCGTGGTCCACGCGCTGCACTTCCTGCTCGATGATCGGGCCTTCGTCCAGGTCGCTGGTAACGTAGTGGGCGGTGGCGCCGATCAGCTTCACGCCGCGCTGGTAGGCCTGGTGGTAGGGCTTGGCGCCCTTGAAGCCGGGCAGGAACGAGTGGTGGATGTTGATCGCCCGGCCCGACAGCTGGCGGCACAGGTCGTCGGAGAGAATCTGCATGTAGCGCGCCAGCACCACCAGTTCGGTGCCGGTTTCCTCGACGATGCGCATCATCGCTGCTTCCTGGTCGGCCTTGGTGTCCTTGGTGACCGGCAGGTAGACGAAGCGGATGCCCTGGCGCTCGGCCATGGCACGCAGGTCGAGGTGGTTGGACACCACGGCTGTGATGGTCATGTCCAGTTCGCCCTTGGCGTGGCGGTACAGCAGGTCGGACAGGCAGTGGTCGAACTTGCTCACCATCAGCAGCACGCGCATGGGCCTGGCGCTGCTGTGCAGGCTCCAGTCCATGTCGAAGCGCCCGGCCACGTCGGCAAAGCCTGCTTCCAGCTGCGGGGTGTCACCGCTCACGCCGTTGTTGTAGCGGAACACTGCGCGCATGAAGAAGCGGCCATTGTCCTCGTCGTCGAACTGCGCCATTTCGCTGATGTAGCAGCCATGCTCGGCGAGGTAGGTGGTTACCGCGGCGACGATGCCGGACACGGCCGGGCAGCTGACGCGCAGGATTAAATGGTCGGGAGCGGGGTGCATGAAAGTGTCCTCGTGGCGGGGAGAGTGGGGCAGGGCTGGCACAAGGGCGAAAGGGGATGAAGCGGTAATTTCTTCGCAGGAATATAAATTTCCTTTGGCGGATTTATAGGCGAAGTGACGGGGTGGGGTCCAGAGGTTTGTGAATTTTTTTTGCGTGGCAGGAAAGTCGGCTCTGGCGCAGTCCTGTAGGAGCCGGTTTGCCGGCGATAGGGCCCTCAGCCCCCGGCATTGTTGTTCGCAGGCCTGACGCCATCGCCGGCAAGCCGGCTCCTACATGTGTTGTGGCAATGCAATGCTGCGCGGGTGTGGCTGCGTTACTACCTTTGCTTGGAACCGTCGTAAACCGAGGAGCAGGCACATGGACAGGCCTCACGGCAACGACCTGAGGCGCGGCAGGTATTCGGAGCCAGGCAGGCTCTACCTGCTCACCAGTGTCACGCTGGACAGGACGCCTCACTTCACTGACCTGCGCTCAGCCCGGCTGCTGATCAATCAATTTCAGGTTGCGCAAGCAGAGCGCATTGCCCGCTCGCTGGCCTGGGTGGTGATGCCTGATCATTTCCACTGGCTGGTCGAGCTGGGTGACCGTGACTTGAAGATACTGATGAGCCGGATCAAATTCCGCAGAACCGCTCGATCAATGGCTACCAGCACTGTAGCGGGCGGCTATGGCAACACGGCTTCCATGACCGGGCGTTGCGGCGTGAAGACAGTGTGCGTGAAGTGGCACGGTATATCTTGATGAACCGGTGCGAGCGGGCTTGGTGGCCCGGGTTCGCGATTACCCTCATTGGGATGCGATCTGGCTGTGAAATCCATATTCCTGTAGGAGCCGGCTTGCCGGCGATGAAGCCATCTGCCACAACGCAAGATCCGGCATTGTGATTTGCAGGCCTGGCGCTATCGCTGGGAAGCCAGCTCCTACAGGGGCTAGCGGTTGCCTGTCGGGCCTGCGTATCACTCACTGCCGTAATTCATGATCGACAACAACCGTATCGGCACCTGCACCAGCTTCTCCGGTCCGTGGGGCGTTTCGCCGTCGAAGGTCAGGCTGTCGCCGGCCTGCATCTGATAGAGCTGGTTGCCATGCCGGTAGACCAATTCGCCTTCGAGCAAATGTAGGAACTCGGTGCCGGGGTGGGCGAAGGTGGGGAACTCCTCGCTGGCGTCATCCATGCTCACCATGTACGCCTCGAAATTTTTTTTTGGTCCACGGGTGTGGTTCAACAGGTGATAGGTATGGCCCTTCTCGGTGCCGCGGCGCACCACCTCCAGCCCATCACCGGCCTTTACCAGCAGGGCGTTGCCGTCGGGCTGGTCGTACTGGCTGAATAGCTTGGCCATGGGCATGCCCAGTACGTCGCATAGGCGGCTCAGGGTATCGAGACTGGTGGACACCTGGGCGTTCTCGATCTTGCTGAGCATGCCCTGACTGATGCCGGCGATGCGGGCCACGTCGGCCAGCTTCAGGGATTGCGCCTGGCGCTGGCGCTTAATCTGCATGCCCAGGTATTGCTCCAGGCGTAGGCGCGGTTCGGTAACGGTCGACATTTGGTGTCCTGCACGGTTTCAGTTCAAGAATATTGTTTTCGCACCGGGAAAGCGCGTGAGTTTCCCTGGGTGAAAAGGAGTTTCCCATATTTCAACGGGGAATTCCTGGGTTGGGTTGGTGGCCTTATCGCCGGTACGCCGGCTCCTACAAGGGGTTGTATGGCCTGCAAGAGCCGGCGTGCCGACGATGGGGCGGCTCTGCGGCAAAGTTGGCAAGGCTGTTGCATTCCTGTGGTGAAAGTAAGTTTCCTTATTGGAAATTTAACCAGGCCACCCTTGCTGTGCCCTTACCCAGGAGTGATCAACCCATGTTGCCAGCAGAAACCCAGCGCATCCTCGACCAGTTCGGCATCAAGTACGTGCTGGCGCAGTTCGTCGACATTCACGGTTCGGCGAAAACCAAGTCGGTGCCGGTCTCGGGCCTGAAGATGGTGGCCGAGGAGGGCGCCGGCTTTGCCGGGTTCGCCATCTGCGGCATGGGCATGGAGCCCCACGGCCCGGATTTCATGGCCTGCGGCGACCTCAGCACGCTGATCCCGGTGCCCTGGCAGCCGGGCTACGGACGGGTGGTGTGCGTCGGGCATGTCAACGGCCAGCCCTGGCCCTACGACAGCCGTTACGTACTGCAGCAGCAGGTACAGCGCCTGGCCGACAAGGGCTGGACCCTGAACACCGGCCTTGAGCCCGAGTTCAGCCTGTTCCGCCGCGACGAGGCCGGCAAGCTGCAGCTGGTGGATGCCTCCGACAACCTCGACAAGCCCTGCTACGACTACAAGGGCCTGTCGCGCTCGCGTTTGTTCCTCGAGCGCCTAACCGAGGCGTTGCAGCCGGTAGGCTTCGATATCTACCAGATCGACCACGAAGACGCCAACGGCCAGTTCGAGATCAACTACACCTACAGCGACGCCATGGAGTCGGCCGACCGCTTCACCTTCTTCCGCATGGCCGCCGGCGAAATCGCCAACGACTTGGGCATGATCTGCTCGTTCATGCCCAAGCCCGACCCCAAACGCGCCGGCAACGGCATGCACTTTCACCTGTCGCTGGCAAGTTCGACCAACAAGAACCTGTTCCATGACCCGTCCGACAGCAGCGGCATGGGCCTGTCCAAACTCGCCTACCACTTCGCCGCAGGCCTGTTGGCCCACGGCCCGGCGCTGTGCGCCTTCGCCGCGCCCACGGTCAACTCGTACAAGCGCCTGGTGGTTGGGCGTTCGCTGTCCGGCGCCACCTGGGCGCCGGCCTTCGTCGCCTACGGCGCCAACAACCGTTCGGCGATGGTGCGTATCCCCTATGGCCGCCTGGAGTTCCGCCTGCCGGACGCCGGCTGCAACCCGTATCTGGTTACCGCCGCGATCATCGCCGCCGGCCTCGATGGCATCGACCGCCAGTTGGAGCCGGGCGAGATGTGCAACGAGAACCTTTACAACCTCAGCCTTGAAGAAATTGCCGCACGCGGCATCAAGACCCTGCCGCAATCGCTGAAGGAAGCCGCCGACGCGCTTGAAGCCGACCCATTGTTCCGCGAGGTGTTGGGTGCCGAGATTGTCGACGAGTTCATCAAGCTCAAGCGCATGGAGTGGGTGGAGTACTCCCGCCATGTCTCCGACTGGGAGATCCAGCGTTACACCGAGTTCTTCTGACCGCCCCAATCCCCTGGGCGGCCAATACGAAAGCGACCGCCCACTGCCTAGTAAGGAGCATCACCATGTGTGGAATCGTAGGTCTGTACCTGAAAAAGCCCGAGCTGGAGGCCCAGCTTGGCAAACTCTTCGAACCCATGCTCGAAGCCATGACCGACCGTGGCCCGGACAGCGCAGGCTTTGCCATCTACGGCGACGAAGTGGCGGATGGCTGGGTCAAGCTGACCCTGCAAGCCACGGATATCAACTACCCGTGGACCACCCTGATGGGCCAGCTGGAGGGGCGCCTGGGCTGCTCGCTTGACTGGTTTCAGAATGCCAGCGCGGCGGTACTCAAAGTGCATACCAGCGAAGCTGCTGCCCGCCAGGCACTGAGCGAACTGGCCCCGGGCGTGCGCATCATGAGCGCCGGGCAGAGCATCGAAATCCTCAAGGGTATGGGCCTGCCGGCGGAAATCTCCAGCCGTTTCGGCCTGGCCGGCATGAAGGGCAGCCACATCATCGGCCATACCCGCATGGCCACCGAAAGCGCCGTGACCATGGAAGGCAGCCACCCGTTTTCCACCGGTGCCGACCTGTGCCTGGTGCACAACGGCTCGCTGTCCAACCACTTCCGCCTGCGCCAGGAACTGAAGCGCGAAGGCATCAGTTTCGAAACCGATAACGACACGGAAGTGGCCGCCGGCTACCTGACCTGGCGCCTGCAGCAGGGCGATACTCTGGCCCAGGCCCTGAATGGCGCACTGGAAGACCTCGACGGCTTCTTCACCTTCGCCATCGGCACCCGCAACGGCTTTGCCGTGATCCGCGACCCGATCGCCTGCAAACCGGCGGTGCTGGCCGAGACCGATGACTACGTGGCCATGGCCTCGGAATACCAGGCCCTGGCTAGCCTGCCGGGCATCGACAAGGCCAAGGTCTGGGAGCCGGCGCCGGCCACCCTGTACGTCTGGGAGCGCGAGAGCGCCTGACCCCTCACTGAATTTGCGGAGACTTGCATGAACACGATCGACCTTTCCAGCACTTCGGTGCGCGAACTCAACCAGGCCTTGCACGGCGAGGTGCAGGGCAGCGAGTGGCGGGTCAGCCACCCGGACGGCAAGCACAACCTGGCGGTGGGCATCAACCAGGCCGTGACAGTGGATATCGACGGCCACGCCGGCTACTACTGCGCCGGCATGAACCAGCAGGCCAACATCACCGTGCACGGCAACGTCGGCGTGGGCGTGGCCGAGAACATGATGTCCGGCTCGGTGCGCATCAAGGGCAGCGCCTCGCAGGCCGCCGGCGCAACTGCCCATGGCGGGCTGTTGGTGATCGAAGGCGATGCCGGGGCCCGTTGCGGCATCTCGATGAAGGGCGTGGATATCGTGGTCGGCGGCAGCATCGGCCACATGAGCTGCTTCATGGGCCAGGCCGGGCGCTTGGTGGTGTGCGGCGATGCTGGCGACGCCTTGGGCGATTCGCTGTACGAGGTGCGCATCTACGTCAAAGGCTCGGTGCAGTCGCTGGGTTCGGACTGCATCGAGAAAGAGATGCGCGCCGAGCACCTACAAGAGCTGCAGGCACTGCTGAACAAGGCCGGCCTAGACCACAAAGCTGCCGATTTCAAACGCTACGGCTCGGCTCGCCAGCTGTACAACTTCAAAGTCGACAACGCCAGCGCGTACTGATCCAGGAGCATTCCCCATGAGCGAGCAATTCCCCCCGGTACTGCGTGAGTCGGCCACCTTCGACCGCCTGACCATCCAAGAGATCCAGCGCGCCGCCGAAACCGGCATCTACGACATCCGCGGCGGCGGCACCAAGCGCCGCGTGCCGCACTTCGACGACCTACTGCTGCTGGGCGCCAGCGTGTCGCGCTACCCGCTGGAAGGCTACCGCGAGAAGTGCGGCACCGATGTGGTGCTGGGCAACCGGTTTGCAAAGAAGCCAATCCACCTGAAAATCCCGGTGACCATCGCAGGCATGAGCTTCGGTGCGCTGTCGGCCAATGCCAAGGAAGCGCTGGGCCGTGGCGCGACCATTGCCGGCACCAGCACCACCACCGGCGATGGCGGCATGACCCCGGAAGAGCGCGGCCAGTCGCAGCATCTGGTGTACCAATACCTGCCGTCGCGCTATGGCATGAACCCCGACGACCTGCGCAAGGCCGATGCCATCGAAATCGTCCTTGGTCAGGGCGCCAAGCCGGGCGGTGGCGGCATGCTGTTGGGCATGAAGGTAACCGAGCGCGTTGCCGGCATGCGTACCCTGCCGATCGGCGTGGATCAGCGCAGTGCTTGCCGCCACCCGGACTGGACCGGGCCGGACGACCTGGCGATCAAGATCGCCGAGCTGCGCGAGATCACCGACTGGGAAAAACCCATCTACGTCAAGATCGGCGCCAGCCGCCCATATTACGATGTCAAGCTGGCGGTGAAGGCGGGTGCCGATGTGATCGTGCTCGACGGCATGCAGGGCGGTACCGCGGCCACCCAGGAAGTGTTCATCGAGCACGTCGGCATCCCGATCCTGCCGGCCATCCCCCAAGCGGTGCAGGCGCTGCAGGAAATGGGCATGCACCGCAAGGTGCAGCTGATCGTCTCGGGCGGTATCCGCAACGGTGCCGACGTGGCCAAGGCCATGGCCCTGGGCGCCGACGCGGTGGCCATCGGTACTGCGGCGCTGATCGCCCTGGGCGACAACCACCCGCGGCTGGATGCACAGCTCAAGCAGATCGGGTCGGCGGCGGGCTTCTACGACGATTGGCAGAACGGCCGCGACCCGGCCGGCATCACCACCCAGGACCCAGAACTGGCCAAGCGCCTGAACCCGGAAGAGGCCGGCCGGCGCCTGGCCAACTACCTGCGGGTGCTCGTGCTGGAGGCGCAGACCATGGCCCGCGCCTGCGGCAAGTCACACCTGCATAACCTCGACCCCGAGGACCTGGTGGCCTTGACCGTGGAGGCAGCAGCCATGGCACGGGTGCCGTTGGCCGGTACCGCGTGGGTGCCAGGACAGGCGCAGTACTGAAAGCCCACCCCGACCCTGTAGGAGCCGGCTTGCCGGCGATAGGGCCATCGGCCGCGCCACAGCTCCAGGGCTGTGAATTGCGGGCCCGGCCGCATCGCCGGCAAGCCGGCTCCCACAGGTCTTGTCCCGATCACACAGGAGTGCCCTGCATGAAGCTGTCCCTCGCTGTTGTGTTTTCCCTGCTCGCTGGCCAGGCCAGTGCCGCCGAACCTGGCCTCGATACCGGCAACACCGCCTGGATGATCTGCGCGGCGATGTTCGTGCTGATGATGTGCATCCCGGGCCTGGCGCTGTTCTACGGCGGCATGGTGCGAGCCAAGAACCTGCTGTCGGTGTTCACCCAGCTGTTCGCCGTGGCCGGTGTCATCGGTATCCTCTGGGTGCTGTTCGGCTACAGCCTGGTGGTCAGCACCCAAGGCATGGTCGTGGGCGAGCTGACCCTCAACAGCTTTATCGGCGGCCTGGACAAAGCGCTGATGCTCAACATCGGCCACGATAGCCTGGTGGGGACCATCCCTGAAGGCGTCTTCGCCGTGTTCCAGCTGACCTTTGCCATCATCACTCCGGCGCTGATCGCCGGCGGCTTTGCCGAGCGCATGAAGTTCAGCGCCTCGCTGCTGTTCATGGGCGCCTGGTTCGTGCTGGTGTACGCGCCCATCGCGCACATGGTCTGGGGCGGCCCGGGGGCTTTGATGGTCAACTGGGGCGTGCTCGACTTTGCCGGCGGTACCGCCGTGCATATCAATTCCGGCGTCGCGGCCCTGGCCGCGGCTCTGATGCTTGGCAAGCGCAAGGGCTACCCGCAGATGGCCATGCCGCCGCACAACCTCGGCTTCACCTTGGTGGGGGCGGGGCTGTTGTGGGTGGGCTGGTTCGGCTTCAACGTCGGCTCTGGGCTTGCCGCCAACCAGGGCGCCGGGGTGGTGATGCTGGCGACCATGGTCGCCGCCTGTGCCGGCATCGTCGGCTGGTTGCTCACCGAAACCGCTACCCATGGCCGGCCTACCGCGCTGGGCGCGGCATCTGGAGCATTGGCGGGGCTGGTGGGCATTACTCCGGCGTGCGCGTTCGTCGGGCCGCTGGGAGCGGTGGTGATCGGCCTGTTGACCGGCGGCATCTGCTTCTTTGCGGTGACCAAGCTCAAGCAGGCGCTGGGTTACGACGACAGCCTCGATGTGTTCGGCCTGCATGGGGTGGGCGGTATCGTCGGGGCGCTGCTGACCGGAGTATTCGCCGCGCCGTCGCTGGGCGGGTATGTGGAGGGCGTGACGCCCTTGGGACAGACGCTGGTGCAGTTGAAGGGCGTGGCGTTTACCTTCGTCTACTGCTTCGTGGTGAGCTGGGCGATCCTCGGCGCGATCAAGTTGGCGATCGGCTTGCGTGCTTCCCGGGAGGATGAGGAACAGGGGCTGGACCTAGCCGAACATAACGAGCGGGCCTACAACCTGTAAACGAGAATGAATCCGAGCGTACTGAGAGTTGCTTACACCAGTACAAAATTGGTAATGCAGTCATTGCCGTCGAGCGCGACGGTAAGCACTTGGGGTCGCTTGAATGCAGGCCCTGCTCGGTATAGGAGAATTGCCATCGGGCCATTCTGTGGCTGGATACCTTTTCGGAAGGGCCAAACAGACGTTCCAGTTCTTGCAAAGTGGTGCGGCCGCAAACGATGCAATTGAGCTGCGCTTCGATCCGGGTAGCAGAGCAAGTCGATATCTCGCCCAGCAGTTTATGCTCGAGGGCGCCGATCAAGCGACTTGGGTCCGTTTGCATGCACTTGTACTCCAATAACGGATCGTCAGGTTGTAGAACAATCCTGGGGGCTGAGTTTAGCTGAGAAATGTACTGTTTGGTACAAAAGGCGGTCATCGGTAAGGCCGAGGCTCAACGCCTCGGCTTCGGCAAGATATGCCGGACCTGTGCCAGCGCTCAGCCTCTAGCGGGGCCTGATGCAGGCCGCCACAACACGAGTTTTCCTCCGCTAAGGTCGACCTTGTATGTACGCGCCCTCGGGCACCCGGCCGGGGCGCCGTGCGCAGTCCCATCCAGCAGATCGAATGCAGCGAAATGAAGCGGACACACCAACCTCCTACCCTCCAGGAAACCTTCCGACAGTGGCGCGTCGGCGTGCGGACACTGCTCACGTATCGCATGGAAGCTGCCATCGACATTAACGATCAGCACTTTACCAACTTGCTCGACATCCACCACGGTCATTTGGCCTGGGTCTGGAGGGGTTGCACCCTCAAGCAAGCATCCGACCTCAGCGGGCTCACTCGGCTCGTCCGGTTTCGCTGGGTCCAGGGCTTCGTCAGCCGCGCTCATTAGCTGCTGGCCCTGGGCAAATCGATGTACATCACTGGGGCGGTCGATGGCGACGATGAATCCCGGGTAGTGCCAGAGCGGAGTAGGTTCTTCGTCCCAGTCGATCAACGACGCCTCGGGCGAAGGTGTACCGGCGACCTGAAGGTTCCAACCGCATTGTTCTGACCAGAAGCGTGGAACGGCCATCGCTGATGGTGGCAATTCCATAATCGAACGCGCTGCCCGCTTGGCCTGTTCCACTGCGTTATGCCAGCTCTCATGGCGTGTGCCTCTCGGACCGTTCTGGGTCACTTGTACGGCAACATCGCCGATGGCGTAGATGACCGGATCGCTGGTCGCTCCGTCGGCGTCGACCACGACACCCTCTCGGCATTCCAGGCCTGCATGACGCGCGAGCCAGTCGTTGGGGGTCATGCCGATGGCCACGATGAGCAGGTCCGCAGTCTCTGCCCCCTCGGCACTCTGTGCCATAACGTGGTCGGGATGCTCAGTGAAAACCGGCATTTGTCCCAGCCGAACATCAGTCCCTTCCTCACGGTGGCCTGCGAGCAGGTAGTCGCTGACTTCGGCGGGCAGGACCCGTGCACACAGTCGAGCTTGGCGTGCGTATAAGGTCACCTGGACGTGCTTTGCACGAAGGGCGCTGGCGACCTCCAGGCCTAACCAACCGCCACCGGCGATGAACACCCGGCGAGCCGTGCCCAGCGCGTGCTGCAAGGCGAGAGCATCATCCAGGGTGCGTATGCAATGGACGCGTCGGTAGCCCTTGCTGACATTGTCCAGACGCCGGGCTGAGCCGCCTGTGGCGATGATGAGGTGGTCATAGCCATGCCTGCGGCCGTCGGCAGTTTCGATCACTCGCGCGCTGCGGTCGATGCGAACCACCGACGATTGCAGGCGCATGCCGATATCCAGTTGCTCGGCGCTGACGGGATCGAGGGCGCTAGTGGGCTTGATGGCTTCGCTTGAGCCTGGCGTGACTGCCTTGGAAAGGGGCGGGCGTTCATAAGGCGCATGAGCTTCGTCGCCGAACAGCGTGATTGCCCCTCGGTGGCCAAGCTCGCGCAGCGCCCGTGCCGCGCTGGCACCAGCCTGGCCGGCGCCGATTACCACTACCGTTGTGTCCTGAGCAGGCGTAACGGGTACATGAATTGGCATACCTTGCTCAAGCTTGCCGGGCTCGACCACTTCGCAGTAGATGCCAAAGTCCTTGCCGAAATGGCTGATCAGTTTGCGCAATACCTCGCGATCCTCAGGCAATCCTGCCTGCGCCAATGTGGTGAAGCTGCATCGAGCGGTCTTGCGCGTGCCGCGCAGCAAGACGCCGCCAATGCGGAATGTTCTGCCGATCAGCTGATATTCGGGGGGCGAGTCGCTGCTTGGCCCGGCGAGATCGACTACGAGGTTTGGCCTGAATCTGCGCACATCGACATTGCTGCCGGGCAGTAGCTGCTCGAGCATGGACAGGGATTGTTCACTGACCAGGTGCAACGGCGCGAGCTGATAACGGTGATCAGCAGTCCGACCATCGACCTCAGTGCCGTAGGGAAGCACATCGACCAGTGTCTCGCACAGGGATGTGAGCCCCTCCACGACAGCGGTTGCCTGGGGGGCGTGCCACCGTTCCCCGTCCAGGCTGATCTGCACGCTGTCGTGCCAGCCTCGGGCGTGGGCGAGCGTCACGCCTTGCCAGCGTTTGCGCGCAGGGTTTGCGGTTTCCAGACTTGAGCGCTCGAACACGGCGAACAATCGATCCCGCTCGAGGCCTGTCGACAAGCAGTCAACTGCGGATAGCGCTTCGCCTCCCATGGAACTGACGGGATATCGCCAGAGCCGTGACAGCGTGCCGATGGTTTTGCCGGGCATGCGATATTCCTCATCATTCCAGATCTAGTGATTGTGCGGAAATCAGAATCTAATCAAGGTTTTTTGCGTTTAATGATAAAACAGCATCCATACAATAAAGCTTATTGTCCTTGTCGATAAAATTCCAGGTGTGCAAAAAAACGATACCTGTCGCGTCGGCTTCTGTTAGCGTGATGCCGCTGGATTACGGTAAATACCACGAGCGCCTGCGGCCATGCCTGACGCTGCGGCGCACTCATCGGCTGGTCGGGCTTCAGGGGGGCTAATGCGAAAGCCGATCGACGTAGCCGGTCTTGCGATCATGACCAGCCTGTGCCTGTTGTGGGGCGTGCAGCAGCTGCTGGTCAAAAGTACCGCCGCAGATATATCTCCGATGCTGCAGATGATGCTGCGCTCTGCCGGGGCGGCGGTGTTGGTATGGCTAGTGGCCCGCTATCTCCTGCGCGACCGTTGGACACCAGGGCTGTGGCGCGGTGCTGGCCTGACGGTCGGCCTGCTTTATTCCCTGCAGTTGATGCTGCTGTCTCAGGGTTTGCTGTGGACCAGTGCCTCGCATATGACCGTGTTTCTCTATACCGCACCGTTCTTCGCCGCCCTGGGTCTTCATGTGCGGTTTGCCGAGGAACGCATCGGGCAGAGCCAGGCATTGGGAATGCTGCTGGCCTTCGCCGGGATCGTCGTGACCTTCCTGTCGCCGGACGGCATGGGTGCTGGCCAGCCCGGGATGCGCCTGTACGGTGACCTGCTTGGTGTGTGTGCCGGCGCGTCTTGGGGCTTTACTCTGGTGGTGGTGCGCAGTAGCCGCTTGAGTCAGGCCCCAGCGACGCAAACCCTGTTCTACCAATTGGCCTGGGGCACGGCGCTGCTGCTACCGGCAGCCTGGCTGACCGGTCAGACCCGGTTGTCATTGAGCCAGTTTGCCCTCGGCAGCGTGGTGTTTCAGGTGGTGGTCGTGGCGTGTGCCAGCCATCTCATCTGGTACTGGATGCTCAAACGATATCTGGCGTCCCGGCTCGGCACGCTGTCGTTCATGACGCCACTCTTTGCGGTCGCGCTGGGGGCGATCTTCTGGCATGAGCCTGTCGATGGTCGCTTCCTGGGCGGTACCTTGCTGGCGTTGACTGGCCTGGTCATCGCCAATTTCCCCGCGCGGCGTGGCATACAGTCGGGACCTCGGGGTCACTCCGTGGCCAGGGAGGTTGGCAAGGATGATTGACGGCTACGGCGTTCACGCAGCAGTGTCATCGCCCCCTCTGCTACCAGCACGCTAACCGCCAGCCAAATTGGCCCGTAAGTCCAGTACTGGTCTGCGGCCAGCGACTCGCCCAGCAGCAAGGCCACGCCAACCATCAGCACCGGCTCGACATAGCCCAGCAGGCCGAACAGGCCGAGGGGCAGACGCCTGGCTGCGCTCAGGTAGCAGATGAAAGCCGCTGCACTCAGCACTGCCAGAGCAGGTAGCAGATACCACAGGTCCGGCGTATGTATTACCGCCCGGAGGCTATCCTGGTCCAGCACGGCGAAGTAGCCCGCCACCGGCAGCAGTAGTGTCATGTCGAACCACATACCGCCAATATGGTCGGTGCCAAACAGCCTGCGAATCACGAAATACAGCGGATAACCCAATGCCACGAGGGCGGTTTCCCACGAGAAGCTGGCGCTGGCGATGGCTTCGTGCCCGGCGCCCACAGCTGCAATCAGCGCTGCCAGCCGTTGCCAGGACGATAACCGCTCGCGCCAGATGAAATGGCTGGCAACCAGCATGGTCAACGGCATCAGGAAATACCCCAGCGATACACTCATGGCGGCGCCATTGAGTGGCGCCCAGAGGAACAGAAACAACTGGGCACCGAGCAGTGCGCTGGTAGCGAGCATAACGACGATCAGCCAAGGAGCGCGCCGGACCTGGCTCAAGATCGCCCGCACTTGCGACCATTCACCGCTGAACATGAGGAACGCGGTGACGCAGGGGACCGTCAGCAGCATTCGCCAGCCGAAGATCTGCTGACCTTGCAGGGGGGCGAGCAACGTCGTGAAGTAATACAGGGCGCCGAACAGGGCGCATGCCAATACGCAAAGCAAAACACCGAATCGCATGAGAAATACCAGCCCGGCCTTGGCGGCCCGTAAAAAAAATTGAAGATCAGACCCGAAATTCGGCAATGAGCCAGTCGCGCAGTGCGACCGTGGCCGCAGAGGCGAATTTCGCTGAAGGGCGTATGAAGTGCACCCCGACCGGATCGCCCAAAGTCCATTGCGGCAGAACTTGCAGAAGCTCGCCTCGGCGCAGGGCGCTTTCGAACAGCCAGTCGCCGGCGCCCAGGATGCCGACTCCCGCAACGGCCGCGCAGAGCAAGGACTCGCTGTCGTTGGATGCCAGGCTACCTTGGGTTCGGATCGGCACTTGACGCGTGCTGTCGGTCAGATGCCAGTACGGGTGCGACGCCAGGCCAGTGAAACCAAGGCAGTTGTGCGCACCTAGCGCTTGAGGTTGATCGGGCCAGCCGTGCCGCTCCAAGTAGGCCGGTGAGGCACAGAGGATGCGCTTGCAGGTCCCGAGCCGTTGGGCAACGAGGCGGCTGTCGGATAGTTCGCCGATGCGGATGGCGGCGTCGAAGCCCTCGCCAATCACATCGACGAAGCGTTCTGCGTACTCGACTTCCAAGCGCAAGCCTGGATGCTGCGCGAGGAACGCTGGCAGGCGCGGCGTCAGCCAAAGCCGGCCCATGGCACCAGGCACGGCCAGACGGAGGATGCCCCTGACTTGCGCCGCACCCATGGCTGCTTCCTGTTCGGCCTCGCCGATCAGGTCAGCGGCCTGGCGAAGGCGTTTGACCAACGTCCGGCCAGCATCGGTCAGGCTCAGCTGTCGGGTGCTACGTTCGATCAACCGCACGCCGAGGCGAGCTTCGAGCGCCGAGAGGCGTTTGGACAGAATGGTCGGGTGGCGCTCGAGTAGTCGCGCGGCTGCTACGAACGAACCTTCCGACTCCAGCGCGAGAAGGGTAGAGAGCTCATCGGCATGGCGGCTGTCGAAGGTCATTTCAGGTCCAAAGTGTCCGTCAGGGAATCAGCAGGATCGTACCCTGTGAACGACCGGATTCAAGGTCGGCATGGGCCTGGACAGCCTCGTTCAATGGATAGGTACGCCAGATTTTCGGGGCGATCACCCCTTCGACCAGAGCCGCGATAACCGCCTGGGCGCGCATCTGATACTCCTCTGGCGTGGCGGTGTGCGCGGCCAGGGACGGTCGAGTCAGGAACAGCGACCCCTTGGCATTGAGCTGGCCGAGCTCCACCGGTGCCGGCGCACCCGAGGAGGCACCGAAGGAAACCATCAAGCCGCGAGGGCGCAAGCACTCCAAGGAGGTTGCGAAACTGACGCGGCCGATTGGATCGTAGACGACATCGACCTTTCGCCCATCGGTAATCTCGCTGACCTGCTGGGGCAGGCGTAGTGGATCGAAGACCAGCACCTGGTCGCAACCTGCGGCCGTTGCCTTGTCGATGCTTGCAGGCCGCGAGACCACACCGATGACGTGTGCCCCCAGATGTTTGGCCCAGCGCGCCATGATGTCCCCCACGCCGCCGGCCACACCATACAACAACAGAGTCGTACCCGGGCCCACCGCATAGGTGCTGGTGAGCAGGTAGTGGGCCGTGATGCCCTTGAACAATACCGCCGCGGCGCTTTCGTATGGCACTGCCTCGGGCAGTTTGATCAGACGATTGGCCGGGATCAGTCGTCCGCTGGCATAGCCCCCTAAAGGGCCGGTGGCATAAGCGACCCGGTCACCTATAGCCACGTTGGTAACATCCGGGCCTACCGCGGTTACCTGGCCGGCACCTTCCAGGCCGAGCCCGGAAGGCAGCGCTACGGGAACCGCCCCATTTCGCTGGGTCACGTCCAGGTAATTGACGCCGATGGCCTTCTGCTCAATCCAGACCTCGCCAGGCCCAGGTTGCGCTTGTTGTACCGGTTGAACCTGCATGACATTCGGTGCGCCGGTTGCTTCGAGGCGAATGACAGATCCCATGGGCCGAGTCTCCGTGGTGGTAGGCGGTAGGCACATGGTGATCTCTAGCGTAGCGGTCAGCAATACTGTTCAGTGCAGATGAATACTGCACACACTGCATGAGTCTCGGCGACCGGGTTTGCTGCAATCGTATACGATTGCAATTTATCCGATACGGTTGCTACGATGGTTGCGCCTTCCCTTTGGATGGCCCCGCAAATTGGAGCACCGTAGGTGCGCCCAGTTTGGTATACGAAAATTCAAAATAATATCCTGGAGGTTGTATGCCATCCGTACGCGTCGAGTTGAGCCCTGGCAGAACACGCGAGCAGAAAACGCAATTTGTACAACAAGTCACCCAGATGGCGAGCGAGGTGCTGCGGTGCCCAGCAAGCAGTGTTGAAGTGGTTTTCGTTGAAATCCCGCCGTATGACTGGGCGCGGGGAGGAGAATTCCTGGCGCCAGCCCCCGGACAATGATCGATGGGCGCCCTGTGGACCGGCCAGCGATCAGCTGAAAAGGAAGGCTATGCATTGCCTGATTCACTCTGGGCAGCGTCAGCCAGTGCAGCGCCTGCCACCCCTCCCTTGGCTGCAGATACCGTCGCGGATGTGCTGATCATTGGCGCGGGCTTTACCGGGTTGTGTGCGGCTATCCAGCTCGCCGAGGCGGGGTGGTCATGCATCGTGGTCGATGCGGCAGAGCCCGGATGGGGTGCATCGGGCCGCAACAATGGCCAGGTGATCGCTGGCCTGAAGCAGGATCCGGAGGTCATTGAACAGGCATTTGCCGGTGCTGTCGGGCGGCGCCTGGTGGCGTTTGGCGGCGACGCTCCGGCAAAAGTCTGGGCGCTTGTCGAACGCTACCGGATTGCCTGTTCAGCCAAGCGCAGTGGCTGGATCCAACCGGCCTGCACGCGCAGCGGCCTGGCTGCGGTGCAGCGACGCCACGCGGCGTGGCGCGAGCGCGGTGTCGAGGCGCGCTTGCTGGATGCTGCGGATCTGCAGGCCAGCCTTGGCACCAGCAAATACACCGTCGGCTGGTATGACCCGCGCGGCGGTTCGCTGCAGCCGCTGGACTACGTCAGGGGCCTGGCCCGCGTGGCGCTTGGGCTGGGTGTGCGGATTCACGCGCAGGCCCATGCCCGGGCCTTGCAGCGCCGTGATGGCCGCTGGCAAGCGGGCGTCGGTGAGCATCTGGTCAGGGCGCAGCGGGTGATCGTGGCAACCGGGGCTTACGCGGACGACCTTGTCCCCGGGCTGAACAAATCCTTCGTGCCGGTGCGCACGGCGCAGATTGCAAGCGAGCCGCTCAGCGAAGAGCAGCGTGCCCATATTCTGCCCGGTGGGCAGGTCTGTTCCGACACTCGGCAACTGCTCACCTCATTTCGCCTGTCGCCGGACGGGCGGTTGGTCATGGGCGGCGCGGGTGCGACCGCGGGCCCGAGCCACCGCGCCATCGTGCCTTACCTGCAGCGCGCCGGAACCGAACTTTTCGCGCATCTGGGGCCGTTACGCTGGGCATACCAATGGAGCGGGTGTTTCGCCGTGACCACTGATCACCTGCCTCATGTGCACGAGCCGCAACCCGGCCTACACATTGCTGTGGGTTGCAACGGTCGCGGCATTGCGGTTTCCACCGCGCTGGGAATGTGCCTGGCCGAGCGGGTGCTCGGCGCGCCGGCGCATGACTTGGCGGTGCCGGTAACCTCCATCCACGCCGTGCCCTTGCACCCTTTCCACCGTTTGGGGGTGAAGCTTGCCACCACCTGCAAGCGCTGGCAGGACCGCATGCAATGAGCGGGTTTCAGTTGCTTCGGATGGCGTGGCGAAACCAGCCCTGCACCTCGCGCTGTGTGTGTTCGATGTGTTTGCGCAGGCGTTTGACTGCCGCTTCGGTATCGCCTCGCTCGCAGGCTTCGAGGATCGACACGTGCTCCTGATGCGAACGCTCATGGCCCGCCACGCTCGACACACGCAGGCGCAGCAGGCGGCCCATGTGGTCCTGGACCGAGCGGATCATACCCGTCAGTCGGGGCCGATTGGCCGGTGCGTAGAGGCATTGGTGAAAACGCAGATTCAGGTCGCTCCACTGCGCCTGGGTCATTGCCTGGTTATACGCCGCAAGCAGGTCTCTGGCCATGGCGATGTCGGAAGACGCCATGTTCGGTACCGCCAGCTCGAGGGCGCGGCACTCCAGAGCGATGCGCATGTCGAGCATCTCGATGTAATCGGCCACGCTCAGCGTGGCTACGGTGGCTCCGGCGTTGGGCGTAAGTACCACCAAGCCTTCCGATTCCAGGCGCGACAACGCCTCGCGCACGGGAATCTTGGACACGCCGATGGCCAGGGCTATTTCGTCCTGGCGAATTGGCGCGCCTTCGCTCAGTTGCCCATCGGTTATGCGCCGTTTGATTTCTTCATAGGCCCGTTGCGCGGCAGTGGCGGTCTTGGGAGCGGATGACATTTGTTCGAATCGTCCTGATCAGGCTATGAGGGCGGCGTCAGCGCTGCCCCGAAAAAATGTTGGAAAGTATACCAAACACAAGAACCTTATACATTGGTAGCCCGCTGGGCGTTATCCAGGAGCAGTCATGAATACTTCGACCACCACAGTAGGTGTCAAGCTGTCGGCGGAAATGCGCGAGCGGCTGCGCCGCGCGGCCCAAGGGGCCGATCGCACACCGCATTGGATCATCCGGCAGCTGATCCACACCTTCATCGAGCGATTCGAACGCGAGGAGTCGGTGGAGGACTTGCTAAATGTGGGCATGGCGCGGGACAACGACGGCGTCGCCGAGCTGCTGGACGGGTATAACGAACGGCCAGGCCAACCCTTTCTGGAGTTCGCCCAGGCGATCCATCCACAAAGCACCCTGCGCGCCGCGATCACGGCAGCCTACCGCCGACCTGAAATCGAGGCGGTTCCCATGCTGCTCGAACAGGCGCGCTTGAGCGACGACATGGCCGCCAGGGCCAATGCCATGGCCGCCGGCCTGGCCGAGCGCTTGCGTAACCTGAAAACTACTGGAGGAAGGGCAGGTCTGGTCCAAGGCCTGTTGCAGGAGTTTTCCCTCTCTTCGCAAGAAGGCGTTGCGCTCATGTGTTTGGCCGAAGCGCTTCTGCGTATTCCCGACAGAGGTACCCGGGATGCGTTGATCCGCGACAAGATAAGTTCCGGTAACTGGAGCCAGCACCTGGGGCAGAGCCCCTCGGTGTTCGTCAATGCTGCATCGTGGGGGCTGCTTATCACAGGCAAGTTGGTATCCACCCACAACGAAGGGGGCCTTACCCGGACGTTGAACCGGGTCATCGCCAAGAGCGGCGAGCCGTTGATCCGCAAGGCGGTGGACATGGCCATGCGTCTGATGGGGGAGCAGTTCGTCACGGGCGAAACCATCGCTGAAGCGTTGGCCAACGCTACTCGGCTTGAAGCAAGAGGCTTCCGTTACTCATACGACATGTTGGGCGAAGCGGCGCTCACCGAACAGGATGCCAAGCGTTACCTGGCGTCGTACGAGCAAGCGATCCATTCGATTGGCAAAGCCTCCCATGGTCGCGGTATCTACGAAGGCCCCGGAATTTCCATCAAGCTTTCGGCATTGCACTCGCGCTATAGCCGGGCTCAGTACGAACGGGTGATGGACGAACTGTATCCACGCTTGCTATCGCTGACGCTTCTGGCCAAGCGTTATGACATTGGCCTGAATGTCGACGCCGAGGAGGCCGATCGTCTGGAGTTGTCACTGGACCTGCTCGAACGGCTGTGCTTCGAGCCGCAGCTGGCGGGCTGGAACGGTATCGGCTTTGTCATTCAGGCCTACCAGAAGCGCTGCCCCTATGTCATCGACGCAGTGGTCGACCTGGCCCGTCGCAGCCAGCACCGCCTGATGATCCGCCTGGTCAAGGGTGCCTACTGGGACAGCGAAATCAAGCGGGCTCAAGTGGAGGGGCTGGAGGGGTATCCAGTCTATACGCGCAAGGTCTATACCGACGTCTCCTATATCGCCTGCGCACGTAAACTGTTGGCAGCACCGGAAGCGGTATACCCGCAATTCGCCACGCACAATGCACATACCTTATCGGCCATCTATCAGATTGCCGGTCAGAACTATTACCCGGGGCAATACGAGTTTCAGTGCCTGCATGGCATGGGCGAGCCTCTGTACGAACAAGTGGTGGGTCCTCTTGCCGAAGGCAAGCTGGGGCGGCCCTGCCGCATCTACGCCCCTGTGGGTACGCATGAAACACTGCTCGCCTATCTAGTCCGGCGGCTACTCGAAAACGGCGCCAATACCTCTTTTGTGAATCGCGTCGCCGACAAGTCCCTGTCGATCCAGGAGCTGGTGGCCGACCCGGTGGCGGCCGTGGAACAACTGGCCCTGCAGGAGGGGCAGGTGGGCCTGCCGCACCCGCGCATTTCAGCGCCAATCGATCTGTATGGTGATGTTCGCAAGAACTCGGCCGGCATCGATCTTTCCAACGAACACCGCCTGGCGTCGCTGTCGAGCGCGCTGCTCACCACCGCGCAGCAGCCGTGGGAGGCGGCGCCTCTGCTGGGTTGCGAGGTCGATTCTGGTATTCGTCAGCCCGTACTCAACCCTGCCGACCTGCGCGATGTGGTGGGCCATGTGCAGGAAGCCGTGGATCTGGATGTGGAAAATGCATTGCAGTGCGCTGTGGAAGCCGCACCGATCTGGCAATCGACTCCGGCGTCAGAGCGAGCCGTGATACTGCAGCGTGCTGCCGACATGATGGAAGCGCAAATTCAACCGCTCATGGGATTGTTGACCCGGGAGGCTGGCAAAACCTACGCCAATGGCATCGCTGAGGTGCGTGAGGCGGTGGACTTCCTGCGTTATTACGCAGTATTGACCGCGCGAGAATTGCACAACGATACCCACCGTCCTTTAGGCCCGGTGGTCTGCATCAGCCCATGGAACTTCCCTCTGGCCATCTTCACGGGGCAGGTGGCCGCCGCTCTGGCGGCTGGCAATCCGGTCCTGGCCAAGCCGGCCGAGCAGACGCCTCTGATTGCGGCTCAGGCCGTGCGCATTCTGCTCGAAGCCGGCATTCCTGCTGGCGTGTTGCAATTGTTGCCGGGTGACGGTGTGCGCGTTGGGGCACGCCTGGTCGATGACCCGCGCGTGCGAGCCGTCATGTTCACCGGCTCCACAGACGTCGCGCGAATCATTCAGCGTTCGCTGGCAGGTCGTCTCGACCCGCAAGGGCGCCCCCTGCCACTGATCGCCGAAACGGGCGGGCAGAACGCGATGATCGTGGATTCCTCGGCGCTCACCGAGCAGGTGGTGCTCGATGTCATTGCTTCGGCTTTCGACAGCGCCGGCCAGCGCTGCTCCGCCTTGCGTGTGCTGTGCGTACAGGACGACGTGGCGGACCGCGTTCTGCAAATGCTCAAGGGCGCCATGGCCGAGTACCAGGTCGGCAATCCCGAGCGGCTGAATATTGATATCGGCCCGGTAATCGACGGGGAGGCGCGGCAGATGATCGAAGACCACATCAGTCGCCTGCGCAGCCAGGGCTGCCCGGTCTATCAGGGTTCGCGGCTCGATCGGGACTGCCGGCATGGCACTTACGTGCAACCCACGGTGGTCGAGCTCAGTAGCCTCGATGCTCTCGAGCGTGAAGTTTTCGGTCCGGTGCTCCACGTGATTCGCTACGCCCGCAAAGACTTGCCTGCGCTGATGGAGCAAATCCGTGCTACCGGGTACGGGCTAACGCTGGGCCTGCATACGCGTATCGATGAAACGATCAGCACGGTGATCGATGCAGCCCACGCCGGCAATATTTATATCAATCGCAACATGGTCGGCGCGGTGGTGGGCGTGCAACCGTTCGGAGGGGAAGGACTCTCGGGTACCGGGCCCAAGGCCGGCGGCCCACTTTATCTGCTGCGTCTGTTGTCGACTTGTCCCGCTGATTCGGCTAGCCAAATCCTGGCGCAGGCCGACCTGCTTACCCAAGCCGATGCCAGCCTGCGAGCGAAATTCCAGCAGCCACTGCTTGAACTGATGAGCTGGGCTCAGGACAAGGCGGCAGATCTACTGCCTGCCATGAAGGGATACGCCGAGTACTCCCAGAGTGGTACTTCGCGCCAATTGCCAGGCCCGACCGGCGAACGCAACAGCTATGCGATCTTGCCGCGTCAGCGGGTATTGGGCCTGGCTGGTCGTGGCGAAGACCTGTTGTTGCAGTTGGCTGCGACACTCGCCGTCGGCTCGCGCGCGCTCTGGGTGGAAAGCAATGGCGAAGCCCGCGCCCTGTTCCACCGTCTGCCGCGTTCGCTGCAAGTGCACATCGAGCTGTGCAATGACTGGGTCGACGCTGACTTCGATGCCGTCATCCATCACGGAGATTGCGACCGGCTCACTGCGGTCTGCCAGGCAGTCGCGGAGCGTCCCGGGCCTATCGTGGGCATTCAAGGCCTCGCCAGTGGGGACGCCGGGATTTGCCTGGAACGATTGGTGATCGAGCGAGCAATCAGCATCAACACTGCAGCGGCAGGCGGCAACGCCAGCCTCATGTCGATTGGTTAAGTGCGTTGAAGAGCGCAGAGGATAGTCAAATGAATGTACTGTTTCTGGGTTACGGCAAGATGGGGAGTGCGCTAGGGGATGCCTGGCTTGCCAGCGGCTGGGTGAAGGAGGTGGTGGCTATCGACCCGGGTGCCACGAGCGTGGGCAAAGCGACGATCTGCGCGAAGGCGACCGAGTTGCCCCACTTGCGATTCGACCTGGTAGTGGCGGCGGTGAAGCCCGCCATGGCTGCGCAAGTCATCGAAGCGCTGCCGTCGGCAGTCTGGGATCGCGCCATCCTGGTATCGGTCATGGCTGGGGTCGGCTGCGAAGAACTGGAGCGCGCCAGTGGTGGGAGGGCACCGGTGGTGCGCGCCATGCCCAACACGCCTGTCATGGTCAATCGGGGCTGCACAGGCCTGTTCAGCGCCAGCCTGAGCGACCCCGCAGCGCGCGAGCGCGTGCGCAACCTGTTCGGGGCAGTGGGCGTGGCGGTCTGGGTGGAGGAGGAGGCCCAGATGCATGCGATCACTGCCCTTAGCGGTAGCGGCCCGGCTTACTACCATTTGTTCAGCGAGGCGCTGGCGGCTGCCGGAGTGCGGCTGGGGCTGCCAGCGGAGTTGAGTGCGCTGCTGGCTGCAAATACCGCGCTGGGCGCAGCGACGTTGCAGTGCGAACCAGGAGCGGATTTTGCACAACTGCGCAGCAACGTTACGTCCCCGAACGGCACGACTGCGGCGGCGCTCGAGGTGTTCGAGGGCGGCGAGGGCTTGCGCACACTGGTTCGGTCGGCGGCCGACGCGGCACGGCAGCGCTCGCTCGAATTGTCCCAAGGTCGTTGAGCAAAGCGCTTCAATGGAGCGCTCCGGCGCTCCTACATGCATCCAGGTTCTGGCCATATACGGCCGACAGACAAGGCATCATCATGACAGCACAAGTAGGACGGGTTGATCACCCAGTAGTAGCGGTTCGCGACTTGCAAGGTACCCGCGATCAATATCAGCGGCTTGGCTTCGTCGTCCCGCCCAGCGGTAAGCATCAGGAATGGGGCACAGAGAATCTCTGCATCATGTTCCCTGACGACTATCTGGAAATCCGTGGTATCGCCGACCGTGGCAAGTTCCTGGCAGGTGTCGACAGCTTTCTTGAGCGAGGTGAAGGGCTTTACAGCGTCGCGTTCAATGCCCGTTCAGCCGACATCAGCTACCAGAGCGGGCTCGCTGCCGGGCTGGGCATAGAGCCGCCACGCCACTTGAACCGCAAGTTGGTCCTCGATGACCAGGTATTGGACCTTCATTTCAAGACGGTGATGCTTCACCATGATCTGTACCCCGGGCTTACCCATGCCAACCTTTGCGAACACCTGACGGCCAGTACGCTGCGCCAACCAGGCTGGGTGGATCACCCGAATGGGGTCATCGGCTTTGGCAGGCTGACGGGCGTGGTGGAGGATTTCGAGGAGGCGCGTTTCGCCTACACCAGGTTGTTAGGCCCGGCGCGGGTCCAGGCAGACCGGGAACGTATCGTGTTGAGTTTCCCGGAGGGCGCCGACGTAGAATTGATTGGGCAGCAGGAAGCGGTTCGACGCAATATTGCCCAGACGGTGCGAGGCCCGACCTATCTGGCGTCGGCGACGCTGCTGGTAAAGCAGGTGAAGGCTACGGCTGAGCTGTTCGGACGCAACGGCATACGCTACGAACACGTGGCAGGCGATGTCCTGCGGGTCGACCCTGCAGATGCCTGCGGGGCTTGCCTGTTCTTCAAGCAGGCTTGACCATCAGGGCCGGCCCTGGCCCTGAGATGCATGGCCGGCAAGCTACGCGCTTGCCGCGCCAATGGCACCGTTGATCATCCGGGTCAATTGATCGACTTCCTCACGCAGAGGGGGCGAAGCGTCATTGCTGCTCCACGTTTGCAGGCCTTGAATCATCCCGATAATCCCGCCGATCAGTAGCTTGAACCGGCTATCCGACGCTGTGGGTGCGCTGCGGCGGTCGGCGATCACCCACTCCAGGCACTGCGCATATTCGCCGATCAGATGCTGCACGCGTTCCTGCTGTTCTGGCGTCAGGTTGACGACTTCGCGCTGGATCAGAGCCACCCGTTTGCGCTCGCGCTTCTGGAACCCCAACGACACCTGAACGAACAACCGCAGCCGCTCTTCGCGATTTTTTCCGCGCTTGATACTGCTGCGGGTTTCCGCCAGCAATGCTTCCAGGGCCTCTTCGATCAGATCGAACAACAGCGATTGCTTGTTCTCGATGTGGTTGTAAAGCGAGCCAGCCTGCATACCCAGGTGTGCGGCCAGGTCGCGAAGGCTGGTCGACTGGTAGCCCTGTGAGGTGAATAGCTCCAATGCTGCAAGACGCAGCCGTTCTTGTGTATCGACAACGGCTTGAGGCGAGGTGGCACGCTGCATTTGCTTTCCTCCGAGTTCCAGCAAGGCTGCTGGGCTCTGTTTAGGTGTTGTTTGCCTTCGTGAGTGTTCCTGCATGAACGAAAAACGGCGTTCATGACCTTATGCACGCTAGGTGCGGCAAAACTTTATATGCAATAAACCGATATCGATAATGGCTTTTCGCACAATTTCTGCGTCCTGTGAAAGTCGATAAAAACTCTCAATCAAAACACTTTAAACCCAGCATATACGGGGATTTACAGTGGATCCATAAAAGGATACAAAGTCAATATCTACCTGAGAGGAACACATAATGTCAGAAAAAATTGTGCAGAAATACGATGTGTCGATCATTGGTGGCGGAATCATCGGCTCGAGCATCGCCTATCATTTGCTGCAGGCTTCCCCAGGCATGTCGGTCGCTGTGATCGAGCCCGATCCGACCTATGAATTCGCCAGCGCCCTGAAGTCTTCAGGCGGGTGTCGCGTGCAGTTCACCGGCACTGAAAACATTCAGATGTCACTGTACAGCCTCGAGCGCATCCGCAATTTCGAGCATGAGATGGAGTCGAAAGGTCGACCTGCACCGGTGGACTGGGTCGAAGGCGGTTACTTGTTCGTGGTCGAGCCCGAGCATGTCAAGGCGCTCGAGCGCAATGCGCGTATCCAGGAGGCGCAGGGTTGCGTGGTCAAGCTGCTCGATCCCGCTGGGCTCAAAGACCATTTCCCGTCGATCAATAGTGATGATCTGGGCATGGGTGTACTGACTCCCCATGACGGTTGGTGTGATCCGAACGGGCTACTGCAAGGCTATCGCCGCAAGGCGATCGAACTCGGTGCCCAGTACATCAAGGACCGCTTCGTCGATGCCGAGGCGAGCGGCGGCGTAGCTCGCGCTATTACTCTTGAATCCGGAGCCCGGATCGAAGCCGATTCGTTCGTCAACGCCGCTGGCGCCTGGTCCGGCCTTGTCGCGGAGCGTTTCGACATGGCCTTGCCAATCGTGCCGATGCGTCGTTTCGAGCACTACTTCACCCCAGGCACGCCGATGGAGCGCCTGCCCTATGTGAAGGACCTGTCGCGCCTTGCCTTCCGCTCCGAAGGGGAAGGGTTTTCCGGCGGGTTGGTCAACGGCAACGAACCCCGCGGCTTCAATTTCGATGTAGACCACGACTATTGGGAGAATGTGGTGTGGCCTGCAGTGGCTCACCGCTTCCCGACGCTCGAAACCGCCAAGTGCCACCGCACCTGGTCGGGGTTGTATGAAGTGAACGAGCTCGATGGCAATGCGGTTATCGGCCGCTGGAACAACGGCCTGACCAACCTGTATACCTGTGCTGGCTTCTCCGGGCACGGGATGATGCACGCACCCGCAGCGGGGCGCGGGGTTGCCGAACTGATGCTCAAGGGTCGTTATCAGACCATCGACATGACCCGCCTGGGTTATGAGCGCGTCGAACGCAATGAGCCTTACCGTGAGGAGGGTATTCTGTAAGCGGCGCTTCCCTTTCTTTTTAGGCGCCCGCCTGCCCAGCGTTCTGACGGGGAATTCGGGCAGGTGGGCGCCGCCCTCATGATGAAGCCTATGGCAAAAACTACTAATGTTGCGCCGCCTGCACCGCTGACGGCGGAGGGCATAGCCCAGACGCTGCGTGACGCGATCCTGCAAGGCCATATCGGCATCGGCGTCCAGCTGAAGCAGGAAGCGCTCGCCAAGCAGTTTGGCGTCAGCCGCATTCCGATCCGCGAGGCATTGAGCAAACTCGAAGCCCAGGGCCTGGTGCGCCACGTGGCCAGACAAGGTTCGGTGGTGGCGTCCAAATCCATAGAGGAGCTGGTCGAGATCCTGGACATCCGCATCGCGCTGGAGACCCGGGCGCTGCGGCTGTCGCTGCCAGGCCTTACCGAGGCTGATTACCACGCCGCCGAGGCGGTGCTGGAGCGTTATGAGGCCAGTGATGTGCCCAGGGACTGGGCTGAGCTCAATCTTGAATTCCACAACATTCTGTATCGTGCTTGCAATCGCCCTACCTTGTTGAGGATGATTGCCGACACCGTTAAAGGCATCGATATTCACCTACGTGTGCTGCAGTCCTACTCGGTTGGGAGAAAGTCCTCCATGGCTGACCATGCTGACATCCTGCGTGCCTGCCAGGCCGGCGACGCCCATGCTGCGATCAGCCTGCTCGAGGCGCACATCGCACATACCCAGCGTGCGTTGCTCGATGGGGCTATTTCGCCCGGGTTTCCAGGTCTGTAAGCCCACACTTTCAAGGCCTCCATGATAGACCTCAAGTTTCTTACCGACCTTTCCTGCTCGGGTTCCAACATGACTTTGGCCGAGCAGCTTTTCGATCTCATGCCCGATGTGCAGTTCTTCGTCAAGGATGCCCAGGCTCGCTACCTCATCGTCAATCAGACCATTGCCGACCATGCCGGGGTGATCGACAAGCGCGACATGATAGGCCGTACCTGCGAAGAGATCTTCGTCAACCCGGGGGTGACTATCTCCAAACAGGACCTGCAGTTGATCGAGCGGGGCACGGATGTGGTCAACGTGCTGGAGATGTGCCTGTCCTCGAGCCGCCAGCGCAAATGGTGCCTGAGTTGCAAGTTCACGGTGCGCGGACCTCGAGCAGGAGAGGCCGCATTAGTGGGGATTTCTCGCGTGCTGCCCGCCACGGCCGACCGCCATAACAGTTATAACGTGCTCAGCGAATTCATGCGCTACCTGAAGGAGAATTGCGGTGAGCCGATCATGATCATGGAGGTGGCCAGGCAATTCAGCTTTTCCATGGATTTGCTGGAACGCCTGACCCGTGAATTGTTCGGCATCACCCCCAAACAGATCCTCACCCAGTTGCGCATGGAAAAAGCTTGCACGCTGCTGGAAACCACTGACCTCAGTGTTGCGGCAATCGTCAGCGCCTGTGGTTACATCGATCACAGTGCGTTTTCGCGCCAGTTCAAGGCCAGCACCCATTACACGCCCCAGCAGTATCGTAACGCTGTGGCGGGGGTGCGTCGCTGAGGCGCTGCCCTGCACCCCAGGTGTAGGGCAGGCCGCCATCAATAGAACGTGTCGGTCACGACCTTGGTACGCAGATAGGCGTCCAGCCCCTCCTGGCCACTTTCCAGGCCATAGCCGGACTCATTGAAACCACCGAATGGCGTTTCGGCTTCGTGTACCGAAGTCTGGTTGACGCCAATCACGCCTGCTTCGAGGTCATCGCTGGCCCGCCGCGCGGTGGCCGCATCTTGGGTGAAGACGTACGCTGCGAGTGCATAGGGCAGGCTGTTCGCTCGCTGGATCACTTCCTCATAGGTGTCGAACGGGGTGATCGCCACGACAGGGCCGAAAGGCTCATCGTTCATGATCAATGCGTCATCGGTAACATCACGCAACACCGTCGGCGCAAAGAAGAAGCCTGGCCGATCAACACGCTGGCCACCGGTCAACAACTTGGCGCCGCGGCCGATTGCGTCTGCAACCATCTCCGCCATGTTACCGAGGCGTCGCTCGGTGATCAGCGGGCCCATCGTTACGCCGTCTTCGAGCCCGTTGCCTACCACCAACTGCTCGGTCCGTGCAACGAAGCCTGCGACAAATGCGTCGTACACGCTACGGTGGACGTAGAAGCGGGTAGGTGAGGTGCAAACCTGGCCGGCATTGCGGAATTTCGCGGCGACCAACCGATCCAGCGAGCGGTCGAGCTCTACGTCGGCGAACACCAATACCGGAGCGTGGCCGCCCAATTCCATGGTGCAACGCTTCAGCGAGTCGGAAGCCATCTTCTGCAGCTGTTTGCCCACCGGCGTCGAGCCTGTCAGCGATAATTTCTTGGGAATCGGCGAAGCGATCAGCTGAGACGAAATGAGAGCCGGGTCGCCGAATACCAGCCCGATGACACCGGCTGGCACGCCTGCGTCCTGCATGCATCGTACGATGCCCACCGCTGTGCCGGGGGTTTCGTTGCTGGGTTTGACGATGATCGAGCAACCTGCAGCCAATGCCCCAGCTACCTTGAGGGCCACATTGCCGCCCGGGAAATTCCAGGCCGCGAAGCCCAGCGCGGGGCCGACTGGCTCGCGTAATACGGTGTGGCGCACGCTCGGGTTGCGCGACGGGATGACCCGGCCATAGGCACGTTTACCCTCCTCGGCATACCAGCGGATGGCATCGGCACAGAACTGAAGCTCGCCAGACGCCTCGCGCAGTGATTTGCCGTTTTCCTGGGTCAGCACACGGGCCAGGGTGTCCTTGCGTTGCTCGAGCAAGTCGGCAGCCTTGTTGAGAAGACCGGCACGGTCATGGGCGCTCAGTACTTTCCAGGCCTCGAAACCATGCTGGGCGGCCTGCAGTGCTTGTTCCAGATCGATAGGACTGGCACAGGGGACCTCGGCAATGACTTTTCCGGTAGCCGGGTTTTGTAGCGGCAGCGTCTTGCCTTCGCTACCCTGGTGCCACTGGCCATTGATAAGAAGTTGCAAATTTTCTTCGTACATAGAGGCAGGTTCCTTTTGTAAGGCTTCAATATCAGGCTTTGTAGAACGGAGCAGTG
Source organism: Enterobacterales bacterium AN_CKDN230030167-1A_HGKHYDSX7 (assembly GCA_046940335.1). Taxonomy (GTDB): domain Bacteria; phylum Pseudomonadota; class Gammaproteobacteria; order Pseudomonadales; family Pseudomonadaceae; genus Aquipseudomonas. The sequence continues at coordinate 19,262 of JBKYML010000001.1, read as the reverse complement.
GACGGCGTGAGTGGCGTCTTGCCGCGAATCCGGTCGGCGATTTTCTCCGCCATCATCATGATCGAGGCGCTGAGGTTGGCGGTGACCGAGTGGGGCAGAATTGACGCATCGACGATCCTCAGACGGCGCGTGTTACGCACCAGGCCTTCGGCATCCACGACCGAATTAGCGTCTGCGCCCATGCGGCAGGTGCCAGCGGGATGGAACGAGGTGCCGGTATTGGCGCGCACGAAGCGTTCGAGTTCGGCATCGGTACGCGCGTCGGCGCCCGGAGACAGTTCCCGGCCACGGATGCCGTCCCAGGCCGGCTGGGCGATGAGTTCGCGGGCCAGGCGGATGCCATCGATCATGTCCTGGCGATCCTGGTGCGTGCTCATATGGTTGAACACGATGTGTGGCGCTGCGGCAGGGTCGGCGGAGCGCAAGGAGACTTGCCCACGGCTTTCAGGCCGCGACAGGTCCAGCCAGAACTGGAAGCCAGGTATCGCGATAAGACGGCCGTTCTTCAATTGCCGGGTCAACGGTAGGAACTCGAACTGCACGTTGGGATACTCCACTTCCGGCCGTGTGCGCAGAAACGCACCGGCTTCGAAGAAGTTGGTTGCGCCCAAGCCTGACTTGAACAGCAGCCATTGCGCGCCGAGCTTGGCCTGGCCGACCGGCCCCAGTTGCGATACCAGCGAGTCCTCACGTTTGGCCGTGTACTGGACGTTGATACCGGGGTGGTTTTCCAAATTCTTGCCGACCTCGGGCAAGTGCAAACGCAGCTGGATGCCGTGTCGGCGCAACTCATCGCTGTCGCCTATCCCTGAAAGCATCAGCAACTTGGGGGTGTTGAAGGCGCCGGCGCACAGGATGACTTCGCGCCGGCACTGCATGTGGTGGGTCGCGCCGGCATGCTCGACCTTGATGCCGATGGCGGCGTCGCCATCGAACAACAGCTCATGCACCATCGCATGGGTCATGATTTCCAGGTTCGCGCGCTTCTCAGCCGGGTGCAGGTAACCTCGCGCCGACGACCAGCGCACGCCGTCATGCACCAGGGCCTGAGCGATGTGCAGCCCTTCCTGGCGATAGCCATTGTGATCTTCGGTGACGCTCAAGCCGGCTTGCTCGCCGCCGCGCAGGAAGGTGTCGTACAGCTTGTGCTCGGCCTTGCAACGGCTGATGCGCATCGGGCCATCACCGCCGCGCCAGTCGTTGGGTCCGTCGGCGAAGGTTTCCATGCGTTTGAAGTACGGAAGGCAGTGGGCGTAGCTCCACTCCGTCAACCCGTGGGCCGCCCAGGCATCGAAATCGAGTGGATTGCCGCGGTTGAAGATCATCGCGTTGATTGATGAACTACCGCCGAGGACCTTGCCGCGCTTTTCGTCGATGACGCGTTGGTTCAAGTGAGGTTCGGGGCCCGACTCATACTGCCACCCCAATTTTTTGCTGGAGTATGCAAAAGGAAGTGCGGCAGGCATATCGATGATCAGAGATCGATCACGCCCGCCGGCCTCGACCAGCAGAACCTTGGTCTGTGGGTCTTCGGTCAGGCGGGAGGCAATGATGCAGCCCGCCGAACCCGCCCCGATGACAATGTAGTCGTATTCCACGTAAGCCTCTTTATTGTTGTCTACACCTGCACATGCGGTGGATTCGGCCGCATGCGCGCGGTCAGTTGATGGATTTCAGGAATGCCGCAGTTTCTGGCCTGCTAGGGTTGCGGATCACCTGGTCGGGCGTGCCAATCTCATGGATCAGCCCTTGCCTGAAGAAGGCGACGCGGTCGGACACCTCTCGGGCAAAAGCGATTTCGTGGGTCACTAGCACCATAGTCATGCCGTCTTTAGCGAGCATGCGCATAGTGTCGAGTACCTCGCCTACCAACTGTGGGTCCAGCGCTGAGGTCGCCTCGTCGAACAGCATGTAGTCAGGCGACATGGCCAGCGCACGGGCAATCGCCATGCGTTGTTGTTGCCCGCCGGAGAGCTTTGAAGGGAAAACCTTGAGCTTGTCTCCAAGGCCTACGTGCTCGAGCTGGCGCACCGCTTCTTCCTCGGCCTCCTGGCGCGACCTGCCCAGCACCTTGCGCGGGGCAAGCATCACGTTTTCCAGTACGGTCAGGTGGGGGAACGCATTCCATTGCTGGAAAACGATGCCGATCTTCTGTCGTAGCAGGTTCAGGTTGGTCTTCGGTGCGTGGACGTCGATACCGTCGACTTCAATGTTTCCGGCCTGGATGCCTTCAAGACCGTTGATGCACATTAGCAGGGTGGATTTGCCCGACCCCGAGCCGCCGATAATCGACAACACCTCACCTTTCTGCACGTCCATGGTGACGCCTTTGACGACTTCCAGTTCGCCGAATGATTTCCGCACTTGCCGAATCTTGATCATTGGGTGTTCCACCGTTTTTCAACGCGGGCGCCGCACCAGGCGATGGCCCAACTCATGACGTAGTAGATGAGGCCGACGATGCACAGCACCAGCAGCGGTTCTTGAATGCGATTGATGATGTGCTGCGAAGCGCGCAGCAACTCCGCGAGGCCCAGCCACATGACCAGGGCAGTGTCTTTCATCGCCGCCAGGGTCATGTTCAGCCAGGACGGAAACGCCACCCTCAACGCTAATGGCGCGCTGACCAGGCGCATCTCCTGCCAGTACGTCATGCCCAGCGAACGACCCGCGCGACGCAGGTTGGGCGCTACGGCATCCAGACCGCTGCGGACGATGTCGGTGCAGTAGGCGGCGCAGTAAAGGCCCAGGGTGACGCAGCCGATCGTCATGATCGGCCAGTTCAGGCCCATGATGCTGTTGAGCGAGTTGGCCAGCACGAACTGGATCAGTAGGGGAACAGTGCGGAACACATCGAGCAGCCAGCCGAGTGGCACACTCGCCCTTGGCCAGGCACTGCGTATCCAGCCGAGCATTACGCCACCCAACGTGCCAATGAGCACCGCCCAGAATGTCAGCTGCAAGGTCATCCATGCGCCTTCGAGAAGGATCAGCAGATCGGCGCGAGTGAAACTGGTATCGAACATAGGACCATGCCTCGCAGTATCAGTAGCGGAACAACCGCCAGCCCAGCAGGTGGGCGGCAGCGATCACGAGTTTGCACAGCAGGTAATAGATCACGGCGGCGGCAATGAAGAGCTCGAAGGTGCGGAAGGTCTTGATGTTGAACTCTTGGGTGACGCCGGTGAGATCGCTGTTGAGGCCAACGATGACGCCCAATGAGGTCATCAGGATGGCCCACACCATCTGATTGGTGATGGGATGGAAGACGATGCGCAAAAGCTGCGGCACGACGATGTGCAAGTGTGCCTGGAAGGCCGACATGCCTAAGGAGCGCGCGGCCCGGATCTGCGTGTCCGGCACCGCCTTCAGGCCACCGCGGAAGCTTTCTGCGAGATAACCGGCATTGTTGAAGGTGATGCCCGCCAACAGTGCGACCATGGACGGTACGTAGAGGCCGAAAGCGCCGAGCCCGAAGTACAACATGTAGATCTGGAACAGCGACGGTGTGTTACGGGCGATGGAGACCCACGTGGCGGCGACGCCCTTCAGGAGCTTCGATTCCGAGCGCCCCATGGCGGTAAGCATCAGCGCGATGCAAACCCCGAAGAGCATGGAGAGAGAAGCGATCTGCAGCGTCACCCATGCCCCTTCCAGTAAATGCGGAAGCGCTCTGCGTATCGTGCTCCAGTGAAACGAATAATCGAACATGTCAACACCTGTCGAGAATCATGGAAAGACCGCTGAATCACTGCAGGGCAGTGGAGCGTGACGGGTCCAGTACCTCCCCGCCGATCCATTTGTTCCAAAGTTGCTTGTATCGCCCCGAGCGGTTCTGCTGGTCGATAAACATATTCAGGTAGTTGATGAAACCGAACTCCTCGCGCTCCACTGCAAGCGATACGTAATCGACATCCCACGGAGCTGCTGCCGCGATTTTCAAACCCTTGAACTTGCCCGATTTGACCGCGTCCTGGGCAACGGTATTAACGACCACGGTCGCCGCGCTGTGCCCTTGGCTGACGGAAAGAATGTTGTCGTTCATCGACTGGTAGGATTTCAGCGAGCCCGCCGGGTCGTTCCACTTCTGGATGTCGGCGGTAATGAAGTCGTTGCCGTAGTTACCCTGGGGCGTGCTGATCACATGACCTTTGAGATCGGCATACGACTTGATACCCGTGTCTTCACGGGTCAGCACCACGTAGTTGTAGGCGAAATAGGGTTTGCTGAAGCCAATCGATTTGGCGCGTTCCAGCGTGGGCGAGGTGGAGGCTACCGCCACATCGGCACGCCCCGAGATGATCGCCGGAATGCGGTCGGGGAAGGGGGTCTCGATGATCACCGGCTTGACCCCCATGGCGGCCGCCAAGTCATTGCAGTAGTCCACGTCGAAGCCTGCTGGCTGGTTGCCGGCATCACGGAAACCGGCCTGGCCGTTGTCCAGGGTCACTGCGCAGCGCAGTTCGCCATTGTCGATGATGTCGTCTAACTTGTCGGCCATGGCGGGGGCGCTGATGACGGCAGCGACGATGGCCGGTGCGAGAAGTTGGCGAGGGTTTTTCATGTGTGGCTAGCCCTGTGTGTGAAGGAGGAGCAACTTTCACGTTGCGCCATGACACAGCAGAGAGCGTGCCAAGATGAAACAGGGGTGCTACCGCGAGGTGCAATCCGAAGTGATTATCGGCACCAGCGATAGCCGACAGCGCAGTGTTCGTGCGGGGTGTACGAAAGTGCGAGAGCTGCAATCGTACAAGTTTTTTTTGAAATACCGCAAACCGAAAGGCGAGTCGCGACAGCGCGAAAAATAACTTGTGCAATAATCTGTTTCTTCGCACTTATTTTCTCCATGTTCATTACGAACGGAAACACGGAAGTTGATATCGTTCTGCATCAGGCTGGTGCAGCGTTTGTGGTTGAATTAATGCATGCTCGATTATTGTGCGTGAATTGCCTTTATACAAGTGCCTGCCTGGGTCGATGCTGTTGTGGAAGCTGTGCGTTATTCATCAGGTGGTGGGTGATAACTGCATAAGCAAGTTCGACCAGACTATCGATCGCGTAAAGCGCAACGCACGGCCGCCAGATCGAAAGCCGAGCCGCCGACGCACTTGAACATGCGAGGCTGTTGGAAATCGACCCTGCCTTCCAGTGCATCCGCGAGCGTAGCCACCTGAGACCAGTCGACGCCCGCCTGGATATAATCGCCCGCTTCACGCCGGCCACCATTCGGTTCATCGATGAACAAACGGCTGCCATTCACCACGCTGGGGGCGTATTCGGCCATCTCCGGCAGGAAAGCGCCGACGCCGATCAACAGCCGGTTGCTTACGGGCGGCTGGTGGTAAACCGGTGTGCGTGAGGTGGTGGTGGTGATGACCACGTCTATCCCATCGAAGCACGACGAGCCTAGCGGTTCGACCGACAGCGCGCTGCTCAGGTGCTGCTGGCAGAACGCCTCGCTCATATCATCGGTCAAGCCTTTGATCTTTACTGTCGCGTTCGGGTACAGGGCCTGCAGCGCTTCCAGATGGCCGGATGCCTGAGCGCCTGTGCCGATGATCGCCACGCGGGGGGATTGGCTTGGCGACAGCAACTGCATCGCTACCATCGACAGTGCTGCAGTTCGGCGCGCAGTGACGGCGATGCCGTCGAGTTGCGCCACGGGGCGTCCACTGGTCACATCCCAGGCGGTCACCAGCCCGTGAATGCTGGGCAAACCGGCTGCCGGGTTATCCGGCAAATAGGTCACCAGCTTATGCACGCCCAGGTCATGGCTGGTGCAAGGCAATGACGACATCTGCCCATTTACCCCATAGGGAAGAATCTGCCGTTCGGGACAGGTAATTCTGTGGTCGCGCAGTTCGAGCACCGCTCTGCGGATTTCCTCGCACAGCCTGCCGAAAGGTAGCGCTTGGCTCGTGGCGTTGTAATCGAGCACAAGCGGGGTGGTGCGGGTGGAAAAACGTTGGGCATGCATGCAGGGGCTCCGGTGGCGCGGCATCCATAGCGGGTGCCAGGAAACTGATCCGCCAACTGCCAGTGCAGGAGCCGGGCCCGCAGGCCCGGCTCGGTTCACTCACAGGTCCTTGGCGAGGCGAAGTGCGTCGAAGATCGCTGCATGGGTATTGCGTGCAGAAACCGCGTCGCCGATTCGGAACAGTTGGAAGCTGCCACCTGGGTTGCGAATGACCGATTGCTCGACCCCATCGATCAGTTGATCGTGTGACACTTCCCCGAGGTTGCTGGAGTGAGGTTTGAGGTCGAAGTAGATGTCATCCAGCGGAACGGTGCCGTGGTTGACGATGACCTGATCGACGATGCGTTCCTGCTCCACGCCGCCGTAATCGCTACCGATGTGGGCGACCAGTTTGTCACCGCGGCGCTCCACCGCATTGAGGCGGTAGGTGACGGTGAAGGTGACGTTAGGCTTTTGCAGGGAGCGCATATACGGCACGAGGTTCATCGCCATGATCTCTGGCGAGAACGAGCGGTCCGGAGTCATGATTTCCAGGTTCGCGCCGGTGCTGGCAATGAATTCGGCCGCTTGCAGGCCCGGATGGTCGCCTGCATCGTCGAAGATCAGCACCTGCTTGCCAGGCTTGATATCGCCGGAAATGATTTCCCACGCCGATGCCACCAACTCGTTGCCGGTAGTGAGGATTTCGGTGTGCGGCAGGCCTCCGGTGGCCACGATTACCACATCCGGATTCTGTGCCAGAACAGTGTCGGCTTCCGCCCACTGGTTGAAGTGGAATACCACCCCGAGCTGCTCGCACTGCGCCATGCGCCAGTCAATGATGCTGATCATCTCGTGGCGGCGAGCGCTTTGCGCTGTCAGACGGATCTGCCCGCCAGGGTTGTTGGCAGCTTCGTACACGATTACCTCATGACCACGCTCGGCGCTTACCCGTGCCGCTTCCAGGCCTGCGGGGCCGGCGCCGATGATGACCACCTTGCGGCGGCGTACGGCCTTGGGAATGACGTGCGGCATTTCCAGCTCGCGACCGGACGCTGCGTTGTGGATACAAAAGGCAGCACCGCCCTGATAGATCCGGTCCAGGCAGTAGTTGGCGCCGACGCACGGGCGAATGTCGTCTTCGCGTTTTTCGCGAATCTTGCGCACCAGGTGCGGGTCGGCCAGGTGCGCCCTGGTCATGCCCACCAGGTCAACCTTGCCTGTGGCCACTGCATGGCGCGCAGTGGCCACATCCGGGATTTTCGAGGCATGAAACACCGGGAAGCGGGTGGAGGCACGAATCTCACCGGCAAAATCCAGGTGCGGCGAGTTGGCCATGCCCTGAATCGGGATGGTGTCGGTCAGGCCGGCATCGGTGTCGATGTGCCCGCGGTTGACGTTAAGGTAGTCGAACATGCCGCTATCCTTGAGCATGTGCGAGATCGCCAGGCCTTCCTCTTTGCTCAAGCCGCCATCGATGACTTCGTCGGCGTTGTAGCGCATGCCGACGATGAACTCGTTGCCGACGCGTTTGCGCACCTCCTTGACCACGTCGAAGGTGAAGCGCAGCCGGTTTTCCAGGCTGCCGCCGTACGGGCCGTCCAGATCGTTGGTCATCGGTGACCAGAACTGATCCATCAGGTGCCCGGCCGCGAACAGTTCGATGCCGTCCATACCTCCCGCCTTCATGCGCTCCGCCGCATCACCATAGTCCCTGATGATGCGCTCGATGTCCCACTCCTCGATCTTCTTCGGGAAAGCTCGGTGCGCGGCCTCGCGCTTATGCGAAGGCGATACCACCGGCAGCCAGAAACCCTTGTCCCAACGGGTGCGGCGCCCCAGGTGGGTGAGCTGGATCATGACAGCCGCACCTTCATCATGCACTGCATCGGTCAGGTCCTTGACCCATGGCACCACTTCATCTTTCCAGACCAGCAAGTTGTTGAAGACCGGCGGGCTGTCCTTGGAAACCGAGGCCGAGCCAGCAGTCATGGTCATGGCGACGCCGCCGCGTGCGCGTTCGACGTGATAGGCACGATAGCGCTCCTTGGGCATGCCGTCTTCCGGATACGCCGGCTCGTGGGATGTGACGATGATGCGGTTGCGCAAGGTGAGGTGCTTGAGCTGGAAGGGCTGCAGCAAGGGATCGTTCGACATTTTTCTTGTTCCAGTGGTGTCACGGTGCAGCCAGATTAAGAAGGAATGTACACAGGTGTCAATAAGGTGTTCATAGATGTTTTCTAAATGTTCGGCTGTGTATATTTTTCTTGCGTAGCGGCGGGGGCTTTGTTAGAAAATGGGGAAAGGTTGCCGCTCACCCGGCCTTGTGTCGGGTAGGCAGGTACCCCTAGGAGGGCACCAGAGTTGTGCCATAGTCGGGAGTCAGCCGTGCCAGCTAAACGATGGACCCGCGCGCAATCGCGGGTGGCGACAGCGCTCATTCGATGCCGCCAGGTGATGCATCCGCCTCGGCCGGCGCGGTTGATGTCGGAGCAATCAGGCATACTCTCGAGCAGGCGAGGCCATGTGGCGTTGCTGGTAAGCACTGTGCCTGTGACCGCCAGCGACGATCAGGCCTCGTATCACACAACTTTGGAGAATGCAGTGAACGATACCGGTTGGCGCGGCTCCCCAGATGTCTGGATTGGGGCTGCCTACGACGCGTTTCTAGAATCAGGTGTCGAGGGCGTGAAAATCATGCCGTTGGCGAAGAGGCTCAATCTCTCGCGTACGAGCTTCTATTGGTTTTTCTCTGACCGTGAAGCGCTGCTGGATGCTTTGGTCGCACGCTGGCGCGACAAAAACACAGGCAGCGTGATCAAGCAGGCCAATGCCTACGCTGACACGCTGGTCGAAGCCATGCTCAACGTCTCGGATTGCTGGTTCAGCGACCAGGTGTTCGATTCACGCTTCGAGTTCGCCATGCGCAGTTGGGCATTGCATTCACCGGCGATCCAGGCAGAAATCCAGGCTGCCGACGACCGGCGTCTGGAGGCTCTGCGCCAGATGTTCGCGCGTTTCGGGCGGGAGCCGCTGAACGCTGACGTCAGTGCTCGTGCACTGTATCTGGTGCAAATTGGCTATATCACCATGCAAACCCGTGAAGACATGGCGGTACGCATGGCGCGCATCGCTGAATACGTTCGGTTGTTCACCCATCTGGTGCCTTCTGAGCGTGAACTTGAGCGTTTTTTTTCGCGACATGATTTTTCCCAGGTTGCATTGACCACAGTCTGACACGACTATACGGACGCCACGTTCGTGAACGCTCCCGTTTGTGCTCGCTGCCAGCGTGGAGCGCCCCATTTTCAAGTTCGCGTGCAGCGCTGCGTCGGGAGCTTGCACGCCTGAGAAAAGCTGAGCCTGGATATTCGGGTGTTTGCTGTAATAAGCCGTTGACCATGGAGGGTGAAACTTTCAAGTGCATGAAACGCTTGCAGTACTGGCCAAAGAAAATGAGGAACGACAATGAATAAAAAGATGGCTGCAGTAATGGTATCGCTGATCGCCACCGGCGCGGTTAACGCTTACGCCGATTGTGGAGAGGTCACGATTGCCAGCATGAACTGGAAGAGCGCGGAAGTGTCCGCCGAGCTCGATAAACTCATTCTCAGCGAGGGCTACGGCTGCGATGCCAATATCGTGGTAGGCGACACCGTACCGACCATCGTGTCGATGGCGGAAAAAGGGCAGCCGGATATTGCCCCGGAAGCTTGGATCGACATGCTGCCTGAGGTTGTCAAGACGGAAATCGACAAGGGCAAGTTGGTCAAAGCGGCGCCGATTCTTTCCAACGGCGGTGTGAACGGCTGGTGGATTCCCAAGTACTTCGCCGATGCCCATCCTGAAATCAAGACCATCCAGGACGTGCTCAAGCACCCCGAGCTTTTCCCCAATCCGGAAAATCCCAAGCAGGGGGCTGTATTCAATGGAGCGCAAGGCTGGGCAGGCACCGTTGCCACGGCGCAGCTGTTCAAAGCCTACAAAGCCGAGGAGGCGGGCTTCAAGCTGGTCGATACCGGTTCGGCGGCGGGGCTGGATGGTTCATTGATCAACGCTTACGAGCGCAAGGCAGGGTGGGTAGGCTTCTACTGGGCGCCGTCAGCACTGCTCGGCAAGTACGCCATGGTCAAGCTCGATCACGGTGCGCCGTTCGACAAGAACAACTGGGACAACTGCATAACCGTCAGCACCTGTCCCAACCCGAAGCCGACCGCCTGGTCGAGCGACCGCGTCTACACCTTGGTATCTGATCGCTTCGCGAAAAAGGCCGAGGCGGACGTCAAGGGCTATCTCGACAAACGCTCCTGGTCCACAGACACCATCAGTGCACTGATGGCCTGGATGGATGAAAACCAGGCTTCCGGCGAAGAGGGTGCGCGGTATTTCCTGAAAAACAACGAAGTGCTGTGGACGCAATGGGTAAGCCCTGAGGCTGCCGCCAATATCAAACAATCGCTTTGACAAAATAATAAAGACGCATCTACTTCTCGCAGCTGCCAGTAATAAAAAGAACCGACGGCTGAGTGCCGGGAGGAATAATGAACTGGTTCGATAAGTTTCCCCACATGGACGATGAGTCCTTGCGTACCCTGAAGAAAACCATCGATGAGGGTTTTCGATCCTTCACCCGCACCTATGGTGACGGGATCGAGGATCTGTTTACCCCATTGAAGGTTTTTCTGAGTTTCACCGAGCGCCTGATGATCCAGACGCCATGGCCCATCGTCATCGCCGTTATTCTTCTATTGGTCTGGCTGGCCAGCCGCAGCCACAAGGTGGTGATCGGTGCCTTGCTGGCGTTGTTGGCCATCGGCTACTTCGACATGTGGGAAGACACCATGCGTACCGCATCGATGATCTTCGTCTGTACTATCTTGTCAGTCGCGCTGGGCATACCCATTGGCATCTGGATGGCCCGATCGGATCGGGTGCAGCGGATCGTGAATCCGGTCCTCGATATCATGCAGACAATGCCGAGCTTCGTGTACCTGATCCCGGTAGTCATGTTGCTGGGGATCGGCAAGGTGCCTGGCTTGATCGCAGTGGTGATCTACTCGATCCCGCCGATGATCCGGCTCACCAACCTGGGCATTCGCCTGGTCGACAAGGATGTGCTGGAAGCAGCGGACGCCTTTGGTTCCTCAAGCTTCCAAAAGCTGCGCAACGTCCAGCTGCCGCTGGCATTACCGACCATCATGACGGGCGTCAACCAGACCATCATGATGGCTCTGGCGATGGTAGTGGTGGCTGCAATGATCGGGGTACAGGGCCTGGGCCAACCTGTACTCAAGGCAATCTCGAACCAGTATTTCACCCTTGGTATCTTCAACGGGCTGGCCATCGTCGGTCTGGCCATCGTCTTCGACCGTGCCACCCAGGCCTACGGCAAGCGAATCCAGAAGCACATGGAGAACCAGCATGGCTGAGCAACGCTTTTCCGGGATCAGGATCAATGGCCTATACAAGATCTTCGGTTCCCACCCCGAGGACTATATCGACGCGGTGAAGAACGGGCTGTCGAAAACCGACCTTTTGAACAAACACGCGCATGTCCTGGGGCTGCGCGACATCAACCTGGATATTCCCTCCGGCTGTATCCAGGTCATCATGGGCTTGTCGGGCTCAGGCAAGTCCACACTGATTCGTCACATCAACCGGCTGATCGACCCTACCGCTGGCGAAGTGCTGGTCGATGGTGTCGACATCGTCAAGATGAACGAACACGCTTTGCGCGAGTTTCGCCGCCAGCAGACGGCCATGGTCTTCCAGAAGTTCGCCTTGCTGCCGCATCGCACCGTATTGGAAAACACGGTCTATGGCCTGGAAATCCAAGGCATGCCCCGCAGCAAGAGCAATGACATTGCGATGCGCTGGCTAGAGCGCGTCGGATTGAAAGGTTTCGAGCAACGTTACCCGAATCAGCTGTCGGGCGGGATGCAGCAACGGGTGGGCCTGGCCCGCGCCCTGGCCAACGACGCACCGGTACTTTTGATGGACGAAGCCTACTCGGCACTCGACCCTTTGATTCGCGTAGATATGCAGACGGTCTTGCTGGACATTCAGAAGGAAATCAAGAAAACCATCGTTTTTATTACCCATGACCTCGACGAAGCGCTACGGCTAGGTGACCAGATCGCCATCCTGCGCGACGGTGAAATCATCCAGCAAGGTACCAGTCAGGACATCGTCCTCAGGCCGCAGGATGAATACATCGCCAACTTCGTCCGGGAGGTCAACAGGGGCCGAGTAGTGCAAGTGGATGCAGTGATGACACCGTTTCAGCTTGGTCACAAGGTCAACGGTCCTACGATTGCCTCGGGTACCTCGCTGGAAGAGGCCGCACAACTGCTGTGCCAATGGCCAGACGGTGAAGTTGCGGTTACCGGTGCCAATGGCGATCGCCTGGGCGTGATCAACTTGCGGCGCGTCGTCGAAGCAATGGTGTCGTTCCAGAACCAGCCAGTGCACAGCAAGGCAGGGTCGTCGGCTTCCGGTGCACAAGCGGTTTCCTGAAAGTTTCTTGTTGTGTCTGCGTAACCTTGCCGGATATCCATGGCGAACGCCGTGGCTATCCGGTTTTTTTCCATTAGCGGCAGGGGAGAGACGTGGTGTCGGTAGTGGTCGGTAGACGAGCTGCGAGGCGATGTGGGCGGAGAGTGTGCGGCATCGGTCGATGCCGCAGCGGGGTCTTACTCGGCGTTGAAGCTATAGGCTGCAAGCTTGTTCCCGTCCAGATCACGGGCATAGGCCGCGTAAGCGTTGTCGGCCCAGTTGCGCGGGCCAGCAGCACCTTCGTCCTTACCGCCGGCCTTGATCGCTGCTTCGTGGAAAGCGTCGATCGCAGCGCGGTTCGGCGCCTCGAAACTGACAGTCACGCCATTGCCGACAGTTGCCGGCTGGCCGTTGGCGGGCTTGAGGACGAAGAACGACGGTTTGTCGATACCCCAGATGGAGCCATTGTCGCCCAGATCGGTGATGCGCTTGAAGCCCAGCTTGCCCAGCACTTCATCGTAGAACTTGCGCGCCTTGGCCAAGTCGTTGGTACCGACAGTCACGTGGGTATAAATGGACATGTGTGTCTCCTTGCATTGTGGGCGGCCCGGGGGCCTTGGAATAGAGTGCCGGCGCTGCCGGCACCGGGAATCTCAGAACTGCACGACCGAGCGGATGCTCTTGCCTTCATGCATCAGTTCGAAGGCGTCATTGATCTGCTCCAGGCGCATGGTGTGGGTGATGAATTTCTCCAGCGGGATCTCGCCGGTCTCGGCCTTCGCCACATAGGAGGGCAGTTCGCTGCGTCCTTTGACGCCACCGAAGGCCGATCCACGCCAGACGCGGCCGGTCACCAGTTGGAAGGGGCGGGTGCTGATTTCTGCGCCTGCGGGCGCCACGCCGATGATGGTCGACTCACCCCAACCCTTGTGGCAGCACTCCAGGGCTGCACGCATCAGTTGCACATTGCCGATGCATTCAAAGGAGTGGTCCACACCACCGTCGGTCATTTCGACGATCACGTCCTGGATGGGACGGCCATGTTCCTTCGGATTGACAAAATCGGTAGCCCCCAGCTCGCGGGCGATGTCGAACTTCGCCGGGTTGATGTCGATGGCAATGATGCGCGACGCATTGGCCATGCGTGCGCCGATGATGGCCGCAAGGCCGATACCGCCCAGGCCGAAGATCGCCACCGTAGCGCCGGGTTGCACTTTGGCGGTGTTGGTTACCGCGCCGATCCCGGTAGTGACACCACAGCCCAGCAGACACACCTGCTCCAGCGGTGCTTCCTTGGGAATCTTGGCCAACGATATTTCGGGCAGGACGGTGTATTCGGAGAACGTCGAACAGCCCATGTAGTGATAGACAGGCTTGCCTTGATAACTGAATCGGCTGGTGCCGTCGGGCATCAGCCCCTTGCCCTGCGTGGCGCGCACGGCCTGGCAAAGATTGGTCTTGCCAGAAGTGCAGAATTTGCACTGCCCGCACTCGGCTGTGTAAAGCGGAATCACATGATCGCCGACTGCCAGCGAGGTGACACCTTCGCCCACCGCTTCGACGATACCGCCGCCCTCGTGACCGAGGATGCAAGGGAATACCCCTTCGGAATCCTGGCCCGACAAGGTGTAGGCATCGGTGTGGCACACGCCGGTGGCCTTGATGCGCACCAGCACTTCGCCCTTGCGCGGGGGCTGCACATCGACTTCCACGATTTCCAGGGGCTGGTTGGGGGCGAATGCGACGGCCGCACGAGACTTGATCATAAAAATGGGTACCTACCTGCTATGTGATTGTACGAGGCACCCAAGATAGGAAATGCAGTGAAGGATTGTTCAGGGATGTGGCAAGGATTCCGGCCATACACGCCCAAGATCGGGCCAAATCGGGCCAGAGGTGATACACGGTGACGAGTGCAGAACAGATGGCGGTCAAGCGGGTGGATATCGTGGTGTATCCAGAATTCAAATCATTCGAAGCCATCGGTCCGATGACGGTGTTTACCTACGCCAACAAACATCTGCAGACGATGGGCAAGCCGGCGGGCTACACGCTTCGTGTTGTAGCCAGCCAGCCTGGCCCGGTGGTTTCCGACACTCTGATGAGCCTCGAGGCCACACACGGATTGAGCACGGATGATCTGCCCCATTCGGTTCTGCTGGTGGGGGCGCACGAAATCGAGCGCATCGTGCAGGAGCAGCAGGAATTGGTGAAATGGGTGCGTCAGGTTGCGCTCGAAGTTGATCGTTTCGCGGCCCTGTGTTCCGGGGCCTTCTTCCTCGCCGCTGCCGGTTTGCTGCACAATCGCCGCTCCACGACCCACTGGCGCATGGCCGATACATTGGCCCGCAAGTACCCCACTACGCAGGTGGACAGCGATTCGATTTTCATTCAGCAAGGGAAGTTATGGACCTCCGCAGGCGTCAGCGCCTCGGTCGATCTGGCCCTGGCATTCGTCGAGGCGGATCATGGACACGAACTCGCCCTGCAGGTGGCGCGCGACCTGGTGATTTTCCTCAAGCGGCCTGGGGGGCAATCTCAGTTCAGTGCAAACCTCACCTCGCAGATGACGCAGTCATCGGATATGCGCGCCGTGCAGCAGTGGGTCCTGGAGAACCTCGAGCATAAGATCAGCGTTGCTAGCATGGCCGAACAGGCGGCGGTCAGCTTGCGGCATTTTCGACGGATTTTTACCCGGGAGGTGGGTATGAGTCCGATGGAGTTCGTGGAGCGTGCCAGGATAGACAAGGCCAGACGCCTGCTCAGCGAGAGCGAACTGCCATTGAAAAGTGTGGCGTTCCGCTGCGGCTTCGCCACTACCGATCAAATGCGCATGGGGTTTCGCAAGTACTTGGGAATCAGCCCGAGAGAGCACCGCGAACGGTTTCTGGGCAGCCGTCAGGCAGCCAGTTGAAGCTCAGCCGGCTTTGCCGGCACGACGCCGGGCAAGTTCACAGCCTGGGGACCAACCCCGGGGCAATGTGAATAGCGCCGGGTCAGGGCCGAGCCGCTGATTGGTGTTCATGCTGGCAATCGCAGCCATGTCCTGGGCGTCCAGCACGAAGTCGAATACCTGGAGGTTTTCTTCGATCCGTGCCGGTGTGATGGATTTCGGTATCGCCAGGACGCCACTCTGGATGTGCCAGCGCAGAATGATCTGGGCGGGTGTGCGCCAATGCTTTTCGGCAAGGCCGAGCACCACTGGATGGTTGAAGGCTCGCCCTTGACTCAGCGGGCTCCAGGCCTGTGTGGCGATGCCAAGTCTTGTGTGAACTTCACATAGCGCGGCCTGCTGGTGCAGTGGGTGCAGTTCGATCTGATTGAGAGCGGGCTTCACACCGGTTGCTTCGACGATTGCGCGAAGATGGTCGGAGTTGAAATTGGACACACCGATCGAGCGCGCCTTGCCCTGCACCCTGGCTTCGATCAGGGCGCGCCAGGTGTCGATGTAGCGACCAAGGCCTGCCGCCGGCCAATGCACCAGAAGCAGATCGACTGCACTCAGTTGCAGGCGCGCCAGGCTTTGCTCCAGCGCGCGCAGGGTCGCATCGTAGCCTTGGTCGGCGTTCCAGATCTTGGTCGAGACGAACAGCGAATCCCGCGGCAATCCTGCGTCTCGTATGCCTTGTCCAACACCTTCCTCATTGGCGTAGATCGAAGCGGTATCGATATGCCGGTAACCATTGCGCAATGCGTGGTGCACCGCCATGCGCGCGCCAGACTTCGACAATTTCCACACACCAAGGCCTAAGCGAGGGATGACTTGTCCATCGTTGAGCCGCAACCTTTGGTCATCGCTCATGAGTGGTAATGTTCACCTCTGGACTCAAAAAAGAGATGGCCCCCGCCTGGCGGGGGCCGTGTTGTATCAATACGGGCGGGGCTGAGCGTTGGTCACGCTGTTGACGTGGGGCGCTGTCTGCGGTCGGTTGGCCAGCGAAGCGGCGTCATCGAGATTCAAGCCAGTGGTTTCAGGCGCCAGCCACCAGGACACCACTAGCGCGAAGAAAGTGATGCCGGCCGCTACGAACATCGTGTGGCCAATGCCGATGCTGGCCAGTGACATCGGTACGAGGTAGGTGCCCACCATCGCGCCAATGCGCGACATCGAGGTACCGAAGCCTACGGCGCCGGCACGGATCTCGGTAGGGAAGATCTCGTTGGGATACACCAGCTGCAGCACTTGCGCGCCTCCGACGAGAACGGCGTAGCTGCCGAACATCAACAGCACCAGCCCGGAAGGTGCTTCTGGGAACCAGCCCAGCAGCAGCAGTGCCAGCGCCGACCACAGCAGGCTGTTGAGCAACAGGCTGCGGCGCCCCATGCGGTTGACCAGCCAGGTGGCGATGATGCAGCCCACGACGAACAGGGTGGTAATCGCGATCGAGCCGTATGCAGCCCAGTCGCCGCTCAGGTGCATGGCATCCAGGACCTTGGGGGCGAAGGCGTAGACGGCGAATACCGGAATGACCGAACACGTCCAGAAGGTGGCGACGAAGAACATCCGCTTGCCATAGCTGGAGCGCACCAGATCGATGAACGAAAGCTTGAGTTCGGACTTTTCCTGCGGAAGGTTCTGCAGACTGAACTGGGGTCCGAAGATCCGTTTGATGACGCTTTCGGCTTCCTGCGTGCGGCCTTTTTTCAACAGCCAGCGGGCCGATTCGGGGGTGCCCAGGCGCACCGCGAAAAGCAACAAAGCGATCACGGTGCTGCTGGCCAGGGCCATACGCCAGGCTTGCGGGTGTTGGCTTTGCAGAATGGCTTCGCCGGCTATGTAGGCTACCGCCGCACCGGCGAACCAGCAGATGGTGAGCGCCGCCAGGCGCGGGCCACGATAGCGCTTGGGCAGGAACTCCACGAGAAACGCGGTCGCCACCGGGTACTCGATTCCGACGCCTATGCCGATGAGCAGGCGAAGCAGGAACAGCGTAACAGCTGACTCAACCCAGAGCTGGGCGATAGAGCAGACGGCGAACAGGGTAGGGCCGATGAAATAGATGAATCGCCGGCCGAGACGATCGGTGAGGTAGCCGCCAAGGAAGCCACCGAAAAAGATACCGATCAGTGCAGATATCGCGATCAGGCTTTCCCACAGGCTGTTCAGGCCCAGGGCTGGTGAGAGTGCCGGCATGGTAACGCCGATGATGCTCAACACGTAACCATCGACGAAGGAGCCACCACTGGAGCGCAGCGTCAACAAACGATGAAAACGGTTCAGGGGTACTTCTTCAATTGAAATTGTTCTGGACATGGGTACACCTTTTGTTATCGAAATCGCGAATGACCAGGCAGTCCGAATGCTCTGTGCGTTTCGCTGGCTCGTCGCCAGCGTGTCGGTTTGTTGTTCTTGTGTGTACCGCGGCGCTGGCAACAGGCAACGCCGCAGTAAAAGATCAAGGGATCAGATTTCCTCCCCGGCGGTCATTTCCTCGTACATCAGCTTGGCCGTGGCGCCGGTAGTTAGGAAGGGTTCCGGAGGACACCAGCTGGGCTTGTTGGTTTTTTGCAGATAGCGAAGTTCTTCGCTGTCCAGGCCACATACCAGGTCAGCCAGGTACAAGCCAAGCATGCTGCTGCGGGTGATGCCCAGCCCGTCCCCGACGGTGCCGGCATAGATGTTCTGGCCTACATTGCCGAACAGCGACTGGGTATTGCGGGTGAGTGGGATCATGCCGCCGTGGACATATTCGAAGTTGACGTGTGCCAGGCGTGGGAAGCGCGCCTCGAACGCCTTGCGCAGTTGCTTGCGGGCGTAGTGCACGCGTTGCGGCGACGTGCATTGATGCGTGGAAAAGGTGAAACCGTTGCGGATGAAGATCCGGTTCGTCGAGGTAAAGCGCACGGTACTGCCTGCCGGGTGTGCAGCGGTACATCCCCAGGGCGCTACACCGCGGAACTGCTCCAGTTCCTGGGGCGTAAGCTCACGGGTCAGGGCGCCGAAACTGTTGATGCCAAACAGCCGGCCCGACTCCTTGATGCCAAAATGGTTGACGAAGGCACTGACGGTCAGGATGACTTTTTTCGATTTCACGGTGCGGCCGTTGGCCAGTCGCACGCTGGGCGAGGTGCCTTCCTTGACTTCAATGACCGCAGTACGTTCGTGGATCCGCACATTCGCAGGCAGGGTCGTGGCGATGCCACGTACCACTTCGGCCGGATTGATCAGAATGGTGCCGGGAGTGAACAGTGTCTTGAGGTAGTAATCCGTGCCCAGCGCTGCTGCGCTTTGTGCCCGGTCAAGCAGGGTACTCGGACTACCGATGCCCTCAAGGAAACGGGCGAGATTGTCCAGCGCCGGGAAGCATTTCTTTTCCCTGGCACCCAGGTATTTGCCAGTCTCATCCCAGTCGACCTGCAAGGCATGGGTTTGCTTGATGGACCGCATGCGGTCGATGACGACCTTGTTCAGGCGCAGCCGCCATTTATGATGATCAGCATCGACCTTGGGATCGCCCACCGTGACGTGCGGTACGTCGATCATGAAGCCGGCGTTGCGACCGCTGTCGCCCATGCCGACTTGAACGGCGTCGAATACCGCGATCGATGCACCGGGCTTGTTCTCGGCCAGTCGGGAGGCGGCCATGATGCCAGCGAAACCGGCCCCCACTATTACGTAGTCGTACTCGTTCTCGATTTCCTCAGGCTTGGCGAATACATGGTGGCGATTGTTGGCAGTGAGGAACCAGCCCAATTCACCCGCTGGCGCAGGGAAACGATTGACTTCTTTCATGTCTGTCTCTTGTTGCTTGTTGTGAGACACGGGTTGTTGCGGGCGCCGCGCCCCAGGGGCCCCCCAAACAAGGTCGTA